>NZ_JBEPKE010000002.1:0-1343263 GCF_040544515.1 Rahnella sp. 2050
ACCTGACCCCATGCCGAACTCAGAAGTGAAACGCCGTAGCGCCGATGGTAGTGTGGGGTCTCCCCATGCGAGAGTAGGGAACTGCCAGGCATCAAATAAGTGGAAAGCCCCGTACAAAAGTACGGGGCTTTTTGCTATGCGGAATTTGAAATGCTCTGTACATTATCTATCCTAAAAACCGTCAGGATCCACAACTTAACTCGCCGTTTTTATCTCTCCTGCGCCCTGAACTGCTCTCCTTTATAACCAGACCGTCTAAATTAGTAGCTTAAGCTGAAACATTTTCACTTACCGCTTGCAGGCTCGACATCTCAATCAAAACCCGTTATCTTCGGCTATCTAGAAGTCTAAACGTATAAATGGATGTAGTGAGGAAGTTGTTATGCCGATCCGGGTTCCAGATGAATTACCAGCCGTGAATTTCCTGCGCAATGAGAACGTTTTTGTCATGACGTCATCACGTGCGAAAACGCAGGAGATCCGTCCTCTTAAGGTGCTGGTTCTCAACCTGATGCCGAAGAAAATTGAGACCGAAAATCAGTTTTTACGGCTGCTTTCCAACTCTCCTCTGCAGATAGATGTGCAGCTGCTGCGCATTGACAGTCGTGAATCTAAAAACACCCCTGCAGAGCATCTGAATAATTTCTATTGTGACTTTGAAGACATTCAGCATGACAACTATGATGGCCTGATCGTTACCGGTGCGCCTTTAGGATTGGTCGATTTTTGTGATGTAGCATACTGGCCGGAAATTGAGCGCGTGATCCACTGGGCGAAAAAGCATGTAACATCCACACTTTTTGTTTGCTGGGCGGTTCAGGCTGCTCTGAATGTGCTTTATGGACTACCTAAAATGACCCGCGAAGCGAAGCTTTCGGGTGTGTATCCTCATCAGACGCTGCAACCGCTGGCATTACTGACCCGTGGCTTTGATGAAAGCTTCCTGGCACCCCATTCCCGTTATGCAGATTTTCCGGCTGATGTGCTCCGCCAGCACACGGATCTGGAGATCTTTGCTGAATCCGACGAAGCCGGCGCCTATCTCTTTGCGACAAAAGATAAGCGGATGGCTTTTGTGACCGGGCACCCTGAATATGATGCGGGAACGTTGGCAGGAGAGTATCTGCGTGATGTGGCGGCGGGGTTATCACCTGAAATGCCTTACAACTATTTCCCGCAGGATAACGCCGAGCTGGCACCGAAGGCGACCTGGCGAAGCCATGGACATCTGCTGTTCACTAACTGGCTGAATTACTATGTTTATCAGATCACGCCGTTTGATCTGCGCCAGATGAATCCGACACTCGAGTAAATCCCTTTCCGCTTCCAGCAGACGATCTTATCGGTCGTCTGTTTTTCTCCCCTTTTTCTCCCTGCGATCTTTTTTCTGATCTTCTTCCTTCTGCATACATTTTTCTTAGATTCGAAATTCATTCCCATTTTACGGAAAATTTATTTAATTCTATCTAATTGATTAAAAACAGAACTTTTTTAATTTTTAAATAAAATGGAAATCGTTTTTGATTTTATGAAATTACTGATTACGCTTAAATCTATCGGGCAATAAATAACCAGAGAAAAGCCACCTCAGGATCATGAGCGTATCTCGGGTATGTTTTCGACCGTAATAGCATCTGTTCAGTGAGGCGGTCTGGCAGATTAAGCAGATAAATCAGGAGATAAACGATGTCTGAGCAAATTACCCGCAGTCAGCTTGGTTTTACGCGCCGTTTTGGTGAAAACGAAGCGCAAATTCTGACCGAAGAAGCCGTGGATTTTTTATCCGAACTGGTTGTCCGTTTTACCCCGCTGCGAAATCGATTACTGGCCGATCGCATTGCCGTACAGCAGAAGATAGATCAGGGGGTGTTGCCTGATTTTATTTCGGAAACGAATTCCATAAAAAATTCAGATTGGAAGGTACGGGGCATTCCGGCTGATTTACTGGATCGCCGGGTAGAAATCACTGGTCCTGTCGAACGCAAGATGGTGATCAATGCGCTGAACGCCAATGTAAAAGTCTTTATGGCGGATTTTGAGGACTCTCTGGCACCGGACTGGCAGAAAGTTATAGAAGGGCAGATTAACTTACGCGATGCGGTGAACGGGAGTATCAGCTACACCAATGAATCCGGGAAAATTTATCAGCTCAAACCTGATCCTGCCGTTCTGATTTGTCGTGTACGTGGCCTGCATTTACCTGAAAAGCATGTGAACTGGCAGGGTGAAGCTATTCCCGGTTCGTTGTTCGATTTCGCTTTGTACTTTTTCCATAACTATCGCGCATTACTGGCAAAAGGCAGTGGCCCCTATTTCTATCTGCCAAAAATGCAGTCTTATCATGAGGCTGACTGGTGGAGCCAGGTCTTCAGTTTTGCCGAGGATTATGCGGGATTGGCGCGGGGCACGATTAAAGCCACGGTGCTGATTGAAACCCTGCCTGCGGTTTTCCAGATGGACGAAATCCTTTACCACTTGCGCGATCACATTGTCGGATTGAACTGTGGTCGCTGGGATTACATCTTCAGTTATATCAAAACGTTGAAGAATCATTCTGACCGTATATTACCTGACCGTCAGTCCGTAACGATGACTCAGCCTTTTCTAAATGCTTATTCCCGGCTGCTGATTAAAACCTGTCACCGGCGTGGAGCATTTGCGATGGGCGGAATGGCAGCCTTTATTCCCAGCAAAGACGTTAAGCGTAACGAGTGGGTGCTGAATAAAGTCCGGACAGATAAAGAGCTGGAAGCGAATAACGGACATGATGGTACCTGGATTGCACACCCTGGGCTGGCTGACACCGTGCTTGAAGTGTTCGATAAAGCGCTGGTCAACCGTTCAAACCAGCTGGATGTACTACGTGAAGAAGATGCCGAAATTACTGCAGAGCAATTACTCGAACCTTGTTCCGGCGAGCGTACTGAAGAGGGAATGCGCGCCAATATTCGCGTCGCAGTGCAATACATTGAAGCCTGGATTTCTGGCAACGGCTGCGTCCCGATTTACGGGTTGATGGAAGATGCTGCCACGGCTGAAATCTCCCGCACATCCATCTGGCAATGGATCCACCACGGCAAAACGCTTAATGACGGACAACCCGTCACCAAGCCGTTATTCCGCCGCATGCTGAACGAAGAAATGCTGGTTATTCAGCAGGAGTTGGGCGAACAACGTTTCAGCGCCGGTCGTTTCACGCAGGCGGCTGCCTTGATGGAAAAAATCACCACACAAGATGAGTTAATCGACTTCCTGACCCTGCCGGGCTATCAGCTGCTGGCCTGATCCTTCTTACCCTACACATAAAAAGACCGGAGTATTTGCCATGAAAACGAACCGTACTCAGCAAATTCAGCAGCTTGAAGAAACGTGGAGCCAACCACGCTGGAAAAATATCACCCGACCTTACACGGCGGCAGAAGTGATCAGCCTGCGAGGTTCAGTCAATCCGGAGTGTACGCTGGCTCAGCACGGAGCCGCCCGCCTGTGGAATTTACTCCACGGCGCATCGCGTAAAGGGTATGTGAATTGCCTCGGCGCGCTGACAGGTGGCCAGGCCTTACAACAGGCAAAAGCGGGTATCGAAGCCATTTATCTCTCGGGATGGCAAGTTGCCGCGGATGCCAATACGGCTTCCAGTATGTATCCCGACCAGTCTTTGTATCCTGTGAATTCGGTGCCTGAAGTTGTGGCGCGGATTAACAACACTTTTCGTCGCGCTGATCAGATCCAGTGGGCCAATAACATTGAGCCCGGGCAGCCTGGCTATACCGACTATTTCCTGCCGATTGTGGCGGACGCTGAAGCCGGTTTTGGTGGCGTACTCAATGCCTTTGAACTGATGAAATCCATGATTGAAGCCGGTGCTGCCGCCGTTCATTTTGAAGATCAGCTTGCTGCGGTGAAGAAGTGCGGGCATATGGGCGGCAAAGTTCTGGTGCCGACACAGGAAGCCGTACAGAAGCTGATTTCCGCGCGTCTTGCCGCCGATGTTCTTGGTGTGCCGACGTTATTGGTGGCACGTACCGATGCCGATGCGGCAGATTTACTGACGTCGGACTGCGACCCGTATGACAGCCAGTTTATTACCGGCGAAAGAACACATGAAGGTTTCTACCGGACGAACGCCGGTATTGAGCAGGCCATCAGTCGCGGTCTGGCGTACGCACCTTATGCCGACGTAGTGTGGTGCGAGACATCGACGCCTGATCTGAAACTGGCTCAGCGTTTTGCTGAGGCCATCCACGCTAAATTCCCGGGCAAATTGCTGGCCTATAACTGTTCGCCATCGTTTAACTGGAAGAAGAATCTCGACGATAAAACCATCGCCAGTTTCCAGGACCAGTTGGCCGCGATGGGTTACCAGTATCAGTTCATTACGCTGGCGGGCATTCACAGCATGTGGTTCAACATGTTCGATCTTGCCCATGCTTATGCACAGGGCGAGGGGATGAAGCACTACGTGGATAAAGTGCAGGAGCCGGAATTTGCGGCCATAGATCGCGGCTATACCTTTGCTTCTCATCAGCAGGAAGTCGGAACCGGCTATTTCGACAAAGTCACCACCATTATTCAGGGCGGTCGCTCCTCGGTCACCGCACTCACCGGCTCTACCGAAGAACAGCAGTTTTCTCCGACGTCACACTGATGCTCATCAGACCTGGTGAAAGCCGGGTCTCTTTCCTCAGGGAGTCGCCACTATGC
Organism: Rahnella sp. 2050; assembly: GCF_040544515.1. Classification (NCBI taxonomy): domain Bacteria; kingdom Pseudomonadati; phylum Pseudomonadota; class Gammaproteobacteria; order Enterobacterales; family Yersiniaceae; genus Rahnella; species Rahnella sp. 2050. The sequence goes on from NZ_JBEPKE010000002.1 coordinate 4,705, forward strand.
GTATAGAGCTGTTGATTGCGCAGACTATTTTACAGGGGTTCGACGCCCAGTACGGCCGCTTTCTCGAAGTGACATCGGGGGCGCAGCAGCGCTTTGAAAATGCCGACTGGTCAGCGGTACAGGCAGCGATGAAGCAACGTATCCATTTGTATGACCACCATGTCGGTCTGGTTGTCGCCCAGCTCAAATGCATTACCGGCCAGCGTTTTTATGATGCCGCGTTTCTGATCCGCATAAAGGAATGTTACTCCGGATTACTGCCTGATTATCCGAGGGCTGAAATCGCTGAAAGCTTTTTTAATTCAGTCTATTGCCGGATTTTCAAACATCGCGATCTGACAGCGGACAAACTTTTTATTTTCAGTGAGCAGTCCTCCCGGCGTCAGCAACATTGTGCCCGTCCTTTGTCACGCCTCTACCCGGTTCAGGGTAATTTCTTTGCCACGCTGGTAAAAGTCCTTGATGACCTGCCGGTGCGCTTACCGTGGGAGGATGCGAACCGTGATGTGGATTATATTGCCACTGCATTAAAGCAACGCTTCCCCGCAGAGTGGCTTGCGGATGCTGATATTGAGATCGCTACCGAGATTTTTTATCGCAATAAAGCCGCGTGGATAATCGGCAAAATCAGATGTGCTTCACAGGTATTCCCGCTGTTATTGCCGGTGCATCTCAGTCATCAGAATGAGTTATTTGTTGATGCCTGTCTGACGGAAAGCAACGATGCCAGCATAGTCTTTGGCTTTGCCCGCTCATATTTTATGGTGTATGCCCCGCAGCCCGGTGCGCTGGTTGAATGGTTACGTGAGATTTTACCGGCCAAAACCACGGCTGAGCTGTACAGCGCTATCGGTTGTCAAAAACACGCAAAAACAGAATGTTACCGTGAGCATTTGCACTTTATAGCGCAAACCGACGAGTCTTTTATTATTGCGCCGGGGGTCAAAGGCATGGTCATGCTGGTATTTACCCTGCCTGGCAGTGACCGCGTGTTCAAGGTGATAAAAGATAATTTTGCGCCGCAGAAAGAAGTGACTGAGGCACAGGTCAAAGCCTGCTATCAGTTGGTGAAAGAGCATGACCGCGTCGGGCGGATGGCCGATACCCAGGAATTTGAGCACTTTGTTCTGCCGAAGAAAAACATCAGCCCTGAACTGATGGCTGAACTACAGTGCGAAGTACCTGCCAAGATAGAAGATCTGGGGGACAGCATTGCGCTCCGGCATCTGTATATTGAACGGCGTATGACGCCGCTGAATTTATATCTGGAACAGGCCAGCGATACGCAGCTTCATGACGTGATTGAAGAATACGGCAATGCGATCAAACAACTGGCTGCGGCGAATATCTTCCCCGGCGACATGTTGTTTAAGAATTTTGGCGTGACCCGTCATGGTCGTGTGGTGTTTTATGACTACGATGAAATCTGCTACATGACTGAAGTTAATTTCCGCGATATTCCCGCACCCCGTTACCCGGAGGATGAACTGGCCAGCGAACCCTGGTACAGCATTGCTCCGGGCGATGTTTTCCCGGAAGAATTCCGGCATTTCCTTTGCAGCGACAAACGCCTTGGTCAAATCTTTGAAACGCTACACGACGATTTGTTTAGCGCCGGTTACTGGCGCGGTTTGCAACAGCGTATCCGTGAAGGGCACGTCGAAGATGTTTTTGCGTATCGTCGTTCCCGGCGTTTTAGCCAGCGTTAATTTGCTGAAATCCTCCCGGATAATGGTGGGATTTCAGCATCTTTCTCAGTGTTTTCCACCGCCGTAGGCCTGCGTGATTTCTTTCGCCGCATGAATCACCAGTGCACCCAGTTCCGTCACGCGGTCATCGGTGATTCGTGAAACCGGGCCCGAGATTGAAATCGCCGCATAGGCATCGTTGTGTTCGTCGTAAATGCAGGTTGCCACACAACGCAGTCCGAGCGCATGCTCTTCATCATCAAAGGCATAGCCGCGTTTACGGGTATCCGCCAACTCCTGCTTCAGATTCACAGGAGACGTTTTTGTCAGGGGCGTATAGCTGTGCAGGCCTATTTTATGCAGCAGTTTTGCCAGACGCTCTTCCGGCAACGTCGAAAGAAATGCTTTACCGGCACCCGACGCATGCATCGGTAATTTGCCACCAATCGGCGCGGACATCCTCATCAGGGCATTGCACTGCACCTGATCGATGATGATCGCCTGATAATCACTGTGATCCAGCACCGCCAGATTCACCGTTTCGCCGGATTCTTCCATCAGGCGGCGTAACATCGGATGCACCATTGCCAGTAAATTCCGGCTTTGCAGGAAACTGCTTCCTACGATAAAAGCATGTGAGCCAATGGTCCACAGGCCCAAATCGCCGACCTGACGGACAAATCCCTGCTGTTGCATGGTGGTCAGAAGGCGGTGGGTGGTGGAATTGGGTAAACCCGCCTGCTGGGCGAGATCGGTCAGTGCCACGCTGCCCTGGGCTTCAGCGATATATTCCAGCAACTTAAGGCCACGTGTCAGGGACTGCACCTGCCCGGTCGCTGCGCTGCCGGTTACAGCCGCGGCTTTGGTTTTCTTAGCACGTTTGGCCGGAGCCGTTACGGACGTTGCCATGAGCCTGTTCCTTGTAAGATGCGCCAAAAGCTGGCGAAGAAAAATCATTTTTGGAATTGGTTTTCGTTTTTACAGTATGGATCGCAACCTGCCTTTACGCTCATCCGATGTGTTGCACTGCGTTTGCGGGATGTCTTCCCGAATTGAAAAAGTCTCACGTCGGTGCGGGCTTTTGGCTGAGGAAGGTATGCTAGGATGTTGACCATGATTTCCGGCGCATGAATGAACAATTTGCCGGGTGTGCGTGATGTGTGATGAGGTGAAAGTGACTAATCGAGTTGAGGCGCTACATAAGCAGCTGGCACAGCGCATTTTGGTTCTGGATGGCGGCATGGGCACCATGATCCAAAGCTATCGTCTGGAAGAAGAAGATTACCGTGGTGAGCGTTTTGCTGACTGGGAAAGCGATCTTAAAGGCAATAATGATCTTCTGGTGCTCTCCAAACCCGACGTGATCGTCGAGATCCATAACGGTTATCTTGCTGCTGGTGCAGATATCCTCGAAACCAACACCTTCAACTCCACCACGATTGCAATGGCTGACTACCATATGGAATCGCTGTCGGCTGAAATTAACTATGAAGCTGCGCGGCTGGCGCGTCAATGTGCCGATGCGTGGACCGCCCGTACGCCGGATAAACCGCGTTATGTTGCCGGGGTTTTAGGCCCGACCAACCGGACGGCGTCGATTTCCCCGGATGTTAACGATCCCGCATTTCGTAACGTATCTTTCGATCAGCTGGTTGAAGCCTACCGCGAATCCACCCGGGCACTGATCGAAGGCGGTGCCGATCTGATCATGATCGAAACCGTATTTGACACTCTCAACGCCAAAGCCGCGACGTTCGCAGTAGAAAGTGAATTCGAAGCAATGGGCATCGTATTGCCTGTCATGGTTTCCGGCACGATTACTGATGCTTCCGGCCGCACCTTATCTGGCCAGACAACCGAAGCTTTTTATAACTCGCTGCGTCACGTTAAACCGCTCACCTTTGGCCTTAACTGCGCGCTGGGGCCGGATGAGTTACGTCAGTATGTCGCTGAGTTATCTCGTATTGCAGAATGTTATGTTACCGCGCACCCGAACGCCGGTTTACCTAATGCTTTCGGTGAATACGATCTCGAAGCCAAAGAAATGGCTGAGCATATTGCCGAATGGGCACGCTCGGGCTTTCTGAACATTGTCGGTGGCTGCTGTGGTACCACGCCTGCGCATATCGCGGCGATGGTGAAAGCCGTGGAAGGCGTACCGCCCCGCGCTTTACCGACCATTCCTGTTGCCTGTCGTCTGGCAGGGCTGGAACCGCTGACCATCGATCCACAGACGCTGTTTGTGAACGTCGGTGAACGTACTAATGTGACCGGTTCTGCTCGTTTCAAGCGACTGATTAAAGAAGAAAAGTATGCGGAAGCGCTGGCTGTAGCCCGTCAGCAGGTAGAAAGTGGCGCGCAAATCATCGATATCAACATGGATGAAGGGATGCTCGACGCCGAAGCGGCAATGGTGCGTTTCCTCAGCCTGATTGCCGGTGAACCGGATATCGCCCGTGTGCCGATCATGATCGACTCCTCCAAATGGGATGTTATCGAAAAAGGCCTGAAATGCATTCAGGGCAAGGGGATTGTTAACTCCATTTCCATGAAAGAAGGCGAAGAAGCCTTCCTGCACCACGCCCGTATGGTACGCCGGTACGGCGCGGCCGTTGTGGTCATGGCATTCGATGAAACCGGGCAGGCGGATACCCGCGCCCGCAAAATTGAAATCTGCCGCCGTGCCTACAAGCTGTTGACTGAAAAAGTCGGCTTCCCGCCGGAAGACATCATTTTTGACCCGAATATCTTTGCGGTGGCGACCGGCATTGACGAACACAACAACTACGCCGTCGATTTCATCGAAGCCTGCGCCGATATCAAAGCACAACTGCCGCATGCGCTGATTTCCGGCGGTGTTTCCAATGTTTCATTCTCTTTCCGCGGTAACGAACCGGTACGTGAAGCCATTCATGCCGTCTTCCTGTATCACGCCATCCGCAACGGTATGGATATGGGCATCGTCAACGCCGGTCAGTTGGCGATTTATGATGATTTACCGGCTGAACTGCGCGACGCCGTCGAAGATGTGATCCTCAACCGCCGCGATGATGGTACTGAGCGCCTGCTTGAACTGGCTGAAAAATACCGTGGCAGCAAGGACGATGGAGAAGCGAATAAGCAGCAGGCGGAATGGCGCAGTTGGGACGTGAAAAAACGCCTCGAATACTCGCTGGTGAAAGGCATTACCGAATTTATCGAACTGGATACCGAAGAGTGCCGTCAGCTGGCCGCGCGTCCTATCGAAGTGATCGAAGGCCCGCTGATGGACGGTATGAACGTCGTCGGCGACCTGTTTGGTGCCGGTAAAATGTTCCTGCCGCAAGTGGTGAAATCCGCGCGCGTGATGAAACAGGCCGTGGCCTATCTGGAGCCATACATTGAAGCCAGCAAGGAAAAGGGCCAGACCAACGGCAAAATCCTGCTGGCCACGGTCAAAGGCGATGTCCATGACATCGGTAAAAACATCGTTGGCGTGGTGCTGCAATGTAATAACTACGAGATTATCGATCTCGGTGTAATGGTGCCGACGGACAAAATCCTGAAAACCGCCATCGAAGAAAACGTCGATATCATCGGGCTTTCCGGGCTGATTACGCCGTCACTCGATGAAATGGTCAACGTCGCGAAAGAAATGGAGCGGCGTGGTTTTACCATGCCGTTGCTGATTGGCGGCGCAACCACATCGAAAGCGCACACTGCGGTGAAAATCGAAAAAAATTACAGTGGTGTGACCTGCTACGTGCAAAACGCCTCGCGTTCTGTCGGCGTGGTGTCTGCGTTGCTGTCAAAAGATCAGCGGGACGCGTTTATCGAACGTACACGTAAAGAGTACGACACTGTACGTATCCAGCATGGTCGTAAAAAGCCGCGCACGCCGCCAGTGAGTCTTGAAGTGGCCCGCGACAACGCTACTTTTATCGATTGGGAAGCTTACACGCCACCAGTGGCCCATCGTCTTGGCATCCAGAAAGTCGAAGCCAGCATTGAAACACTGCGCAATTACATCGACTGGACGCCGTTCTTCATGACCTGGTCGCTGGCAGGTAAATATCCGCGCATTCTTGAAGATGAAGTTGTCGGCGAAGAAGCGAAACGCCTGTTCAAAGATGCCAATGACCTGCTCGATAAACTTTGCGCTGAGAAATTGCTCAACCCACGCGGCGTCGTCGGCCTCTTCCCGGCAAACCGCAAAGGCGATGACATCGAAATCTACAGCGATGAACGCCGCGAAGACGTGCTGGTGGTCAGCCATCATCTGCGTCAGCAAACGGAAAAAACCGATTTCGCCAACTATTGCCTGGCTGACTTTGTCGCACCGAAATCCAGCGGCAAGAAAGATTACATGGGGGCATTTGCTGTAACCGGCGGGCTGGAGGAGGATGCGCTGGCCGAGGCGTATGACAAACAGCATGATGATTACAATAAAATCATGATCAAGGCGCTGGCTGACCGTCTGGCAGAAGCGTTTGCGGAATACCTGCATGAGAAAGTGCGCAAGGTGTATTGGGGTTTTGCCGCCAACGAGAATCTGAGCAACGAAGAGCTGATCCGCGAGAATTATCAGGGAATACGTCCGGCGCCCGGTTACCCGGCCTGTCCTGAACACACTGAAAAGGGGCAAATCTGGAAGCTGCTGGATGTGGAAGCCAATACCGGTATGCAACTGACCGAATCCTTTGCGATGTGGCCGGGTGCTGCGGTGTCAGGCTGGTATTTCAGCCACCCTGACAGCAAATACTTCGCCGTGGCACAGATCCAGCGTGATCAGGTCGAAGATTACGCGGTACGTAAAAATATGCCAGTCGCCGAAGTGGAGCGCTGGCTGGCGCCGAACTTAGGTTACGACGCCGACTAATACCCGTCATCCTTCAAGTTGACTCTGCGTTGGCTGCCATCACGAACCCCAGTCACTTACTTCAGTAAGCTCCTGGGGTTCATTCAGTTGCCGCCTTAATTCATCTCGAATGATTTAGGGTATCCCATCGGTGTTTTTTTCCACTTAAATCAACTCACTTCCACATCAATGTGCAGCGCGTCATAGCGCCAGTATTCTAAATCGCAGTCGATGACCCGGTCATGCTGGTCACGGTTGGTCCGCGTAATAAACAACGCCGGGCTACCGGGAGCCACTTTCAGTGCATGTGACGCCTCTTCAGGCAGCAATGTCGGCACCATGTCGAAACGCACGCGTCCGTAATGGATGTCATAGCGGGATGCGTACAAATCAGTCAGCGATGTCGTGAGATCCGCGTCAAGAATGCCCTGAAAATACAGAGGATTAAGATAGTGCTCGACGTACAAAACCGGGCGGTTATCGATATAACGCAACCGCCGGATGCAAATGACCTCACTCTCTGACGGCAACAATAACTTCTGACACACCGTATCGCTGGCAATACAGTGCTTCGCATTAATCACTGTGGTCTTTGCGCTGCGCCCCTGATCTTTCGCCATTGCGTGAAAGTGACTTCTTTGCAGCGGGTTGTAGACAATGCGTGGCGGGGAAACAAACCAGCCCCGGCGTACTTCCCGGTAAATCAGACCCTGGGCCTCAAGCTGGCTCAATGCTTCCCGTAATGTAATACGGGTAGTGGAAAACTGTTCACTCAACGTGCGCTCAGAAGGCAGCCTTCCCTCGGCAGAAAATGCCCCGGCCGCAATACTTTCGCTTAATGCCTTGCAGATAACGGCAAGGGTAGTCTGCGATTCACTCATCGGTCAGCAAGCCTCATTTCAGTGCGTTTTTGCACCAATCTGAACTTTCATCGTGTAAATAATGTGCGCTTGTTAACAGCGATAAGCTTAAAACTGCTGCTTTTTCGCGCTGACATATAATTATCACAATTGAGCGTTAGATTGGCTTGGTTCTTGCTGGACTAGACCAGCACTTCACACACACTACCATCCGGAGCATCCGTTATGAAACAGTTGTTCGCTTCTGTGTTAACCAGCGCGCTTGTCCTCTCCGCTTCATCGGCATTTGCCGCTGAACCTCCTGCTGCACTCCTGAAAGCGGCACAAGCCGAAGGAACGGTAAACAGTGTCGGTATGCCTGATGACTGGGCGAACTGGAAAGGAACCTGGAGTGATCTGAGCACCAAGTATGGCCTGAAACATAGCGATACCGATATGAGTTCGGCACAGGAGATCGCGAAATTCCTGGCAGAAAAAGACAATGCCAGTGCTGATATTGGCGACGTGGGTGCAGCTTTTGGACCCGTTGCCGTGCAAAAAGGCGTGACTCAGCCCTATAAACCGACCACCTGGGATCAGGTACCAGACTGGGCAAAAGATAAAGAGGGTATGTGGGCACTTGCTTATACCGGCACTATCGCCTTCATCATTGATAAATCGCAGGTGAAAGATGAGCCACACAGCTGGGCTGATCTGCTAAACAGCAAATACAAAGTGACTATCGGTGACGTGAGCACCGCAGCGCAGGCCGCAAATGGCGTGCTGGCGGCAACTTACGCGATGGGCGGCAATGAAAAGGACCTGAAACCAGGTCTGGAATATTTTGGCAAACTGGCGAAAGCAGGGCGTCTGAGCCTGACTAACCCGGTCATCGCGTCTCTGGAAAAAGGTGAAGTGCAGGTTGGCGTAGTCTGGGACTTCAACGGTCTGAGCTATCGCGACAAAATCGACAAAACCCGCTTCGACGTGGTGATCCCATCTGATGGCACTATCACGTCCGGTTACACCACGATCATCAACAAATTCGCCAAACATCCGAACGCCGCCAAACTGGCGCGTGAATACATCTTCTCTGATGCCGGTCAGATCAATCTGGCACAAGGCTATGCCCGTCCAATCCGTGCCGATCACATCACGCTGCCAGACGATGCAAAAGCCAAACTGTTGCCTTCCAGCGAATACAAAAATGCGCACCCGATTGCAGATCCGGCTGCCTGGGATAAGAGCGCGAAAACCTTGCCGCGTCTGTGGCAGGAAAACGTCATGATCAACATGCAGCAGTAATTGATTAAAAAATAAGAAAAACCGGACAGCGAAAGCATTGGTTAATAACAACACCTGTAAGAAATGAAAGGTATACATGGTATGAAGAGCATTCTGGTAGTACTCGACGGGCTGAATTATCAGGTCGGCCGCGACGCAATGGGTTATCTGCAAGCCCAGTGTGCCGCAGGACGCGGCCGCTTGTATCAACTGGAATGCGAATTGCCTTCGCTGTCCCGGCCACTTTATGAATGCATTCTCACCGGTATCACGCCGGTGGTGAGTGGCATTGTTCACAACCACGTTGACCGGTTATCGACTCAACGTAGTATTTTCCACTATGCCCGCGACGCTGGCCTGACGACGGCTGCTGCGGCTTATCACTGGGTCAGCGAGCTGTATAACCGCACGCCGTTTGACCCGCCGCGTGACCGCCACACCAGCGATGACTCGCTGACTATCCAGCACGGCCATTTTTATTACGATGATAGTTACCCTGATTCGCATCTGTTCGATGACGCCGAAAGCCTGCGTCGTCGTCATGATCCCGACTTCCTGCTGATCCACCCGATGAACATTGATGATGCCGGGCATAAATTTGGCCTGTCGACGCCCCAATACCGCAACAAAGCACGCACCGCAGACGGCATCCTGTCGCGCTATCTGGGCGACTGGCTGGACGCCGGTTATCAGGTGATCGTGACTGCGGATCACGGTATGAATGATGACCGCAGCCACGGCGGTATTTTGCCGGAGGAGCGTCAGGTGCCGCTGTTCGTCTTCGGCAGTGCGTTCAGCTTCAAAGAGGCCGCACCGTTGCAGACGGAGTTATGCGGAACTGTTTGTCAGATCCTCAATATTGCCCACGACAAGCCACATTGCGCGGCATTACTGGCCTGAATCCCGTCACTTTTAGAGGATACCCGATGAAAGCTAAGTGGATTGCGGCGTTGTTTATGCTGCCGTTTCTGGTGTTTTTCATCGCTTTTCAGCTGGCGCCGCTGACATGGATTGCGGTGAGCAGCTTTTACAGCGAAACCTATGAAGCCTGGGGACTGGGCAATTACACCGACATTCTGACATCACCGTTCTATTTACAGGCTATGCGTTTCTCACTGGATATTTCCATCTGGTCGAGTTTATACGGTTTGCTTATTGCGTTAGTGGGTAGTTACTCACTTCGCCAGCTTGGCCCGACAAAGCTGCACGACTTTGTGATGTCGTTTACTAACATGACCAGCAACTTTGCGGGCGTACCGCTGGCCTTCGCCTTCGTTATCCTGCTTGGCCTGAATGGTTGTCTGACGCTGCTGCTGAAAAAATATGGCCTGATGGAACACTTCGACCTCTATTCAAAAGACGGCCTGATTGTGCTCTATACCTATTTCCAGATCCCGCTCGGCGTGTTGCTGATGTATCCGGCATTTGATGCGTTACGGGAGGACTGGCGCGAGTCAGCGGCCTTGCTGGGCGCGGGACGCTGGCGTTACTGGCGTCATATCGGTATTCCGGTACTGTTCCCGGCCTTGCTCGGCACCTTCGTTATTTTGCTCGCCAATGCCCTTGGCGCGTATGCCACGGTGTATGCGCTGACCACCGGTAACTTTAACGTGGTGCCGGTGCGTATCGCGGCGTTGGTCTCGGGGGATATTTCTCTCGATCCGAATATGGGCAGCGCGCTGGCGATGTTGCTGGTGGTGCTGATGGCCTTTATCACGCTGATCCATCAGTGGTTATTGCGTAAAAGTTATCTCAGTCAGCGCAGCTGACGGGCAGAAAAAGGAACGTAAGATGTCGCGGTCTGAAGCAATTTACCACCGTGTGGTGATCTGGATTTTACTGATTGTCCTGATGTTGCCGCTGCTGGCGACGCTGGTCTATGCGCTGGTGCTGGAATGGGGGGCGACCATTTTACCGAGCGGCTTTACGCTGAAATGGCTGGTGGAACTGTGGAGCGATCCGCGCTTCCTGATTGCGCTCTGGCATTCGCTGCTGGTGTGTTTCGGCACACTTTTTCTGTCGCTGGTGCTGATCCTGCCACTAATGTTTGTGATTGCTTACTATTTCCCTAAGCTCGATGCACTGATGAACATCCTGATCCTGCTGCCGTTCGCCGTGCCGCCGGTGGTGTCATCGGTGGGCCTGATGCAACTCTATTCCGCTGAACCGCTGGCGCTCACCGGTACGCCGTGGATCCTGATTGGCTGTTACTTCACCATCGCGCTGCCGTTTATCTATCGCGCTATTTCTAACAACATGCAGGCGATCAACCTGCGTGACCTGATGGATGCTGCACATCTGCTCGGTGCCAGCACCTGGAAAGCGGCGCTGCTGGTGGTTTTGCCTAACTTACGCAAAGGCGGAATGATTGCCGTCCTGCTGTCGTTTTCCTTCCTGATCGGGGAGTTTGTGTTCGCCAATCTGCTGGCGGGCAGCCGTTATGAAACGGTTCAGGTTTACCTCTATAACATGCGTAATGGCAGCGGCCATTTTACCAGCGCATTGGTCATCTCCTATTTCATGGTCGTCCTGATTTTCACCTGGGTGGCGAACATGCTGAACAAAGGAAAGAGCTGATTATGTCGTATTTGCAGGTTACTCAACTCAACAAGTCTTACGGTCCGACGCAGATTTTCAACAACATCGATTTCTCAGCAGAAGAGGGAGAATTCGTCACACTGCTGGGGCCAAGCGGCTGCGGAAAATCCACGCTGCTGCGCTGTCTGGCCGGTCTGACTTCCGTCGACAGCGGAAAAATTCTGATTCAGGGGCAGGATATTGTGCCGCTGCCGCCACAACAGCGCGGCATCGGCATGGTCTTCCAGAGCTATGCGCTGTTTCCTAATATGACGGTTGAAGCCAATGTCGCGTTCGGCCTGAAAATGCAAAAGATACCGGCGTCAGAGCTGCACCGGCGCGTCGGTGAAGTACTGGAACTGGTGGAAATGAACGATTACGCAAAACGTTATCCGCATCAGCTTTCCGGTGGTCAGTGTCAGCGTGTGGCACTGGCGCGTTCACTGGTTACGCAGCCGCGCCTGTTGCTGCTCGACGAACCCCTTTCCGCGCTCGATGCCCGTATCCGTAAGCATCTGCGTGAGCAAATCCGCCGTATTCAGCGTGAAATGAATCTGACGGCGATTTTCGTGACCCACGATCAGGAAGAAGCGCTGACCATGTCCGACCGGATTGTGCTGATGAACAAAGGGCAAATCGTCCAAAATGCCGATGCCGAAACCCTGTATACTGAACCGGTGGATGCGTTTGCTGCGGGCTTTATCGGCAGCTACAACCTGCTAAGCCCTGAACAGGCGATGGCGCTGACCGGCATAACTTACACGGGCCGTGTCGCCATCCGTCCGGAGTCGGTCACAATATGCGAGCTGATTGAAGGTATTCCGGCTAAAATTATCAGCCACAGTCTGCTTGGCAACGTCGTGCGTTATCGCGTTTTAGCACACGGAGTTGAGCTTTCTGTGGATGTCTTAAACCGTTCTGTGGCCTCACTTCGCGCCGATGGCAGCGATATTGGTCTACAGTTAGATCTTGTTACGTTACGGGAAGTTGCATGAAACTGGCGCTGTTTGATCTCGATGAAACCCTGATTAGCGGCGACTGTTCGAGTTTGTGGTCAGCCTACATGGTGGCAAATGGCTGGGTGGCCGATGAGCAGGCTTTTCTGCAACAAGATGCCGCGCTGATGCAGCAATATGCTATCGGTCAGATGGATATGCAGGAGTACATGCGTTGTACTTTGGTGCCGCTGTCCGGCCGCAGTCAACGTGATGTCGCGGCGATGGTCGCGAATTATATTCAGGATGTGATTGCCCCGCGTGTTTACACGCAGGCGCGTGAGTGTCTGGCTGCTCACCGTGCACAGGGCGACCGGACGGTAATTATTTCCGCGTCCGGTGAACATCTGGTGCAGCCGATTGCCCGTTTTCTCGGTGTTGATGAAACGCTGGCGATTGGTGTTGAAATGAAAGACGGGCGTTTTACCGGCGCCACACGAGGGACGATGACCTATCGCGAGGGAAAAGTCTCGCGGTTGCTGGAGCTCATCAATCAGGACGCATCCCTTTTGCAATCAGCCAGTTTTTATTCTGATTCCCATAATGATCTGCCGTTGCTGACCCGCGTGGGCCAGCCGGTGGCGGTGAATCCAGACGCTATCCTGCTCCAGCACGCCCGGCAGGCAGGATGGCCGGTCTATGCCTGGCGTTAATGGAGCTGTTCTTTCGTGTTAACCCTTTTGCATTTGTTGTCTGCTATTTCTCTGCTCGTATGGGGTACGCACATCGTGCGTACCGGCATCATGCGTGTCTTTGGCGCCAATCTGCGCCGTGTTCTGAGTAACAGTGTCGAGAAAAAACCGCTGGCGTTTGTGGCGGGCATTGGCGTTACTGCGCTGGTGCAAAGCAGTAATGCTACCGCGCTGCTGGTCACGTCGTTTGTATCGCAGGGGCTGGTAGCCCTGGCTCCGGCACTGGTGATTATTCTCGGTGCAGATGTCGGGACCGCCGTGATGGCGCGTATCCTGACCTTCGATCTCTCCTGGCTTTCTCCGCTGCTGATTTTCGTCGGTGTCGCGTTCTTCCTCAGCCGTAAACAGACCCGCGCGGGGCAAATGGGCCGTGTCGGTATCGGGCTGGGGCTGATTTTACTGGCGCTGGAGCTGATTGTGGGCGCCGCGACGCCGATCATGCAGGCCTCCGGCGTTAAAGTTTTATTCTCGTCCCTGACCGGTGATGTGCTGCTCGATGCCCTGACCGGCGCAGTGTTTGCCATCATCAGTTATTCCAGTCTGGCGGCGGTGTTGCTGACGGCAACCCTTGCCGCGACCGGCGTGATTTCGCTTAAAGTGTCACTTTGTCTGGTCATCGGTGCCAACCTCGGCAGCGGGCTGCTGGCGATGATTAACGCCAGTAAAATGAATGCCGCCGGTCGCCGCGTGGCGCTCGGCAGTACGCTGTTTAAACTGATTGGTTTGGTGATTGTGCTGCCGTTTGTCGGACTGTTGTCGACGCAACTGGCGCGGCTTGGCATTCCGGATGAAGAACTGGTGATCTACTTCCACATGTTCTACAACCTGATCCGTTGTCTGGCGATGGTGCCGCTGACGGCGCCGATGGCGAAGGTTTGCGAGATGATGATTGCCGATGTGCCTGAAGATGATCCCCGTCTGCGTCCGCGCCATCTGGATGTCAGCGCAATTGATACCCCGACGCTGGCGCTGGCCAATGCCGCCCGTGAAACCTTGCGCATGGGCGACGTGGTCGAACATATGCTGATCCTCAACCGGGAAGTGATGCACGGTAAACTGGCACAGGATCGCGAAGTGCGGCGTCTCGACGATGACGTTGATGTGCTCTATACCGCCATCAAGCTGTATCTGGCGCAAATCAACAAGGAAGGACTTGGCGAAGATGATTCCCGCCGCTGGGCTGAAATCATCGAAATGGCGCTGAACCTCGAACAGGCCGGTGACATTATCGAGCGCATGACCGGCGATATCACCGCCAAATCCCACGCTACCCGACGCGCGTTCTCGCCGGAAGGACTGGTGGAGCTGGATGCCTTACATGAGAAATTGCAGGATAACCTGCGCCTGAGTCTGGGCGTTTTCCTGTCGAACGATCTGACCAGTGCGCGCCGTCTGCGCCGCTCCAAACACCGTTTCCGCATTCTCGACCGCCGTTATGCGCATGCGCACGTCGATCGCCTGCATCAGCATAATGTGCAGAGTATCGAAACCAGCTCGCTGCACCTCGGGTTGCTGGGGGATATGAAACGTCTGAACTCACTGTTCTGTGCAGTGGCCTATAACGTGCTGGATCAGGATGAGCAGGAAGATGAGCAGCGCGAACCGAATGATGATGTGCAACGGGTGTAGGACGAATCAAAACGGGCGCTGAGGAAGGCGCCCGTTTCTTTTCATCTTCTTTTTAGTCTGGAAATCAGTCTTTTTTGACCGGCTTACCGGACCAGTAACCGGCCAGCAAAGAACCTGACAGATTGTGCCATACCGAGAACAACGCGCCCGGCAGTGCGGCCAGCGGGGTGAAATAGATTTTCCCCAGCGTCGCGGCTAAACCTGAATTCTGCATCCCGACTTCCATCGCCAGCGTGCGGCAGGTGGTTTCATCAAAGCCAAACAGTTTCCCGCCCCAGTAACCGCTCAGCAGACCGATGCCGTTGTGCAGGATCACCGCCACAATCACGATCAGCCCCACAGAACCGATAAAGCCCTGACTGCCCGCCACCACGGCGCTGATAATCGCCACGATGCAGACCATCGAGAACAGCGGCAGCAGCGGTTCGATACGTTTCACGGTTTTGGTGAACAGATGATGAATGATCAGACCGGCCAGAATCGGGATCACCACGATCTGCAAAATGCTCAGCAGCATCCCTTCCACATCTACCTTGATATGCGTATCGACATACAGACGCGTCAGCAGTGGCGTGGCGAAAACGCCGACCAGCGTGGAAACTGCTGAAATCGTCACGGAAAGCGCGACATCTCCTTTCGCAAGATAAATCATCACGTTAGAGGCTGTACCGCTGGCAACGCTGCCCACCAGAATCATTCCCGCCGATAAATCTGCCGGCATATGGAACAGTTTTGCCAGCACCCACGCCGCCAGCGGCATGATCAGATAATGCAGGAACGTGGCGGCAGCAACCGGGCCAGGTCGGGAAAGCACGCGTTTGAAATCACCGAATTCGAGAGTGACACCCATCGCGAACATAATCAGCATCAGCAGGGTAGAAACATGCGGGCCGATCGGCGTGAACGTACCGGGCGAGTAATAGGCCGCGACGGATAACAGCACGGCCCACAACGGGAACAGGCGGGTTATTTTGGCTAACATTGAGGTGATCCTTGTCTTTGTTGTTTGCAAAAGTACAGACAAAAAAAGACCGGGCACATGGCCCGGTCTTCTCACATACCGCGCCCGTCATTATTCGAACAGGTTGCGGTGTAGAGTTTTAACGACCTGATCGGCATCGTTGCCCGGCACCAGGAAGCACAGGTTGTAGCTGCTTGCGCCGTAGCAAATCATGCGGATATTGAACGGGTCCAGCACGCCGAACACTTCTTTGCCGACGCCACAGGCCTGGGACAGTTTGTTGCCGATAATCGCAATCAGCGCCAGATTCTCTTCCACTTCCACGCGGCACAGTGAGGATAATTCTGTCAGCAGTGAGGTGGTCAGCAGGCTGTCGCCTGAGGATGTGGAACCGGTGGTATCCAGCGTCAGCGCGACGCTGACTTCGGATGTGGTGATCAGATCCACAGAGATACTGTGGCGTGCCAGAATACCAAACACTTCGGCGAGGAAACCGCGTGAATGGAGCATGCTCAGGCTGTGCAGCGTGACCAGCGTTTGTCTGCGGCGCAGGGCTATCGCGCGGAACAGCGGCGGATTATCGCTGGTATCACACACTAAGGTGCCGCCGCCTGACGGGTCTTTGCTCGAGCCTACAAACACCGGGATACCGCGACGCACCGCGGGCAGCAGAGTGGCTGGATGCAGAACTTTGGCACCAAATGTCGCCATTTCAGCGGCTTCTTCAAACGCAATGCGGTCAATACGTTTTGCCGCCGGCACCAGACGCGGGTCGGTGGTATAAATCCCCGGGACGTCAGTCCAGATATCCACACGGGAAACGCTCAGCGCTTCACCCAACAATGCGGCGGTGTAATCGCTGCCGCCACGGCCAAGCGTCGTGGTGCGGCCTTTGCCTTCTGAGCCGATAAAACCTTGTGTGATTACCAGGGCGTCCTGCAAGCGCGGTTGTAGCTGCTGAACGGTTAACTCGCTTAATACCTGCGTATCCGGCTCCGCGCGCCCAAAGCGATCGTTGGTACGCATGATTTTACGTACGTCGAACCATTCCACTGGCACGTTGCGCTGGCGGATGATTTCAACAAACAGCAGGGTGGACATCAGTTCGCCATGGCTCACCAGTTCGTCGGTCAGCGCGGTAGAGGTCGCAAGGCTCGCCGCTTCTGACAGCATGGCGATATTTTCCAGCATGCGGCCGATTTCTTCGCGGATCACGGTGGGATTATCGAGGCGATCGATAATGGCGCTCTGGATGCGGCGAATTTCATCAAGCAGGAACACCCGGCGTTCGGTTTCTTTACCTTCTGCCAGCTCAACTAATAAATTGGTGACGCCCGCAGAGGCGGAGAGAACAACCAGACGCACTTCAGGGCGCGACAGCACGATATCCGCGCTGCGGTTCATTGCGTCGAAATCCGCCACGCTGGTACCGCCGAATTTGGCGACGATGACATTGCCCAAAGGCTGCTGGCTGGCGTTGCGGGATACTGCGTGATTCATGTAAAACCTCGTGTCCGGGTCGCCATATCATGACGGCCATCGATTCCATAAGAATTGGCACAAAGGGAAGAGCGGGAAACGGGAGCAGGCGTAGAGATACTACGATACACCCAGAAGCGCCCCACCTAGCCGACACCCTGTTGGGTGTTCCGGTGACAACCCAGGGGATTCAGCCCCTGTAGTCGATCATTTGCCTGCCGCGGGCTTATGATCTCGGCGCCGCTCCCCCTGATGTATCTTCGTAGGATTTCGGCTCCTCCGATACACTGCCTGGGCGACGCGCCTCTTCTGGCTCGCGCATCGAGCGCGCGAGTTAGGCGCTTAGGAATAGCCGTTTATCGCCCGTCTGTCAACGGTCAGGCAATGCATGCGCCACATTTTGAGCGATTCTCATCTAATATTGTTCTCTGTCATTGTGATTAAGCAGATCTAACCTATCGCAAGAAAAGGCATCTCTTCCCGGGAACTTCAGGCTACAATCGGGACAGTTACCTCATATTTATTCTCAGCCTAAGAGCATTGCTATGAAAAATATCAATCCAACTCAGACCGCTGCCTGGCAAGCCCTGCAGCAGCATTTCGACAAGATGAAAGATGTGCAGATTAGCCATCTGTTTGCTGAAGATGGTGATCGTTTCTCCAAATTCTCTGCCACGTTTGAAGACCAGATGCTGGTCGATTTCTCCAAAAACCGCATCACCGCAGAGACGCTGGATAAGCTGCAGGCGCTGGCGAAAGAGACTGACCTTCAGGGCGCAATCAAATCGATGTTCTCTGGCGAGAAGATCAACCGCACCGAAGACCGTGCTGTTCTGCACGTTGCACTGCGTAACCGCAGCAACACGCCAATCGTCGTGGACGGCAAAGATGTGATGCCGGAAGTGAATGCGGTTCTGGCGAAAATCAAAGGCTTCACCGAACGTGTTATCGGTGGCGAATGGAAAGGTTATACCGGCAAAGCCATCACCGACGTGGTGAACATCGGTATCGGCGGTTCAGACCTCGGTCCGTTCATGGTCACTGAAGCGCTGCGTCCGTACAAAAACCACCTGAATATGCATTTCGTCTCCAACGTTGACGGCACGCATATCGCTGAAACGCTGAAGGATTTGTCTCCGGAAACCACGCTGTTCCTGGTTGCATCAAAAACCTTCACCACGCAGGAAACCATGACCAACGCCCACAGCGCGCGTGACTGGTTCCTGAAAACCGCTGGCGATAACCAACACGTGGCGAAACACTTCGCGGCGCTGTCCACCAACGGTAAAGCGGTGAGCGAGTTTGGTATCGACACCGACAACATGTTCGAATTCTGGGACTGGGTCGGTGGCCGTTACTCTCTGTGGTCCGCAATCGGTCTGTCTATCGCGCTGTCTGTAGGTTTCGATAACTTCGAACAACTGCTGAGCGGTGCGCACGCGATGGATAAACACTTCGCGAATACGCCGGCTGAGAAAAACCTGCCGGTACTGCTGGCGCTGATCGGCATCTGGTACAACGATTTCTACGGCACCGAAACCGAAGCTATCCTGCCATACGACCAGTACATGCACCGTTTTGCCGCTTACTTCCAGCAAGGCAACATGGAATCTAACGGTAAGTTCGTTGACCGTAACGGCAACCCGGTGGATTACCAGACTGGCCCGATCATCTGGGGCGAACCGGGCACTAACGGTCAGCACGCGTTCTATCAGCTGATTCACCAGGGGACTAAAATCATCCCTTGTGACTTCATCGCACCGGCCATCAGCCATAACCCGCTGAGCGATCACCACGCGAAACTGTTATCTAACTTCTTCGCCCAGACCGAAGCGCTGGCATTCGGTAAATCTCTGGATGTTGTCGAGAAGGAATTCGCCGATCAGGGTAAAAAACCAGAAGACGTTAAACACGTTGCGCCGTTCAAAGTGTTCGAAGGTAACCGTCCGACCAACTCCATCCTGCTGCGTGAAATCACGCCTTACAGCCTGGGTGCGTTGATCGCAATGTATGAACACAAAATCTTCACCCAGGGCGTGATCCTGAACATCTACACCTTCGACCAATGGGGCGTAGAACTGGGCAAACAGCTGGCAAACCGTATCCTGCCAGAACTGGAAGGTAGCTCAGAAGTGACAGGCCACGACAGTTCCACGAACGGTTTAATTAACCGCTTCAAAAACTGGCGCTAATCCCTCGTCATCCTTCAGACTGTTTCAGCGTTGGCTGCGTGAACTCACCCCGGTCACTTACTTATGTAAGCTCCCGGGGCTTCGTTCCCTTGCCGCCTTGATCCAGCCCGAATGATTTAGAGGGACAGGTCGAAATATTTCTCAATAAAAGGGTTAGCCTTCACCGGCTGGCCCTTTTTTAATGGCGCTTTTCCTGTGCTGACTCTGTGGTATTCTGCGGGGATTAATAACAAAAGTGGGATGTAGATCACATGGCAGGATCAAAACGGGCATTAATGATATCCGTCATTATGCAGCGAATTTTGAACGTATTCTTATTAGGACTGGCCGCGATCCTGATGATTTTTATCGGGCGCGAAACCTATCATTTAGCAATGGTGTTGTTCGTGAATAACGATCAGTCTTCGTCATATCTGCTCATCGAAGGGATTGTAATTTACTTCCTCTATTTTGAGTTTATTGCCCTGATTATTAAATATTTTTCGTCGGGCTATCATTTCCCGTTACGCTATTTTATTTACATCGGCATCACCGCGATTATCCGTCTGATCATCGTCGACCACAAAAGTCCTTATGACACATTGGTTTACGCCTGCGCGATCCTTGTGCTGGTCGTGACACTGTTTCTGGCCAATAGCGAACGTCTGCGCCGCGAATAAATCAGGCAATTACTGCCTCGCATTGATGCGCTAGAATGCGAGGCAGATAATTCATTGGAGGTATGAATGCCTTCATTACGGAGCCGTTGATGTCTGATCCCCATTCCCCCGAACCATCCCCGATCCACTGGTTTGACGACCCTTCGCAGGTGCCTGCGGATGTGGCTGACTGGCTGATGGAAATGGGGTCCATGACCCGCCGGTTTGAAAAGCAGGGTGTTACCGTCACCGTGAAACCGCAAAATGAATGTTTTGTCAGTCGCGAAGAACTGGGTGAAAGCGAAGCACAGCAGTTGCCGGAAAGTGCCCGTTACTGGATCCGCGAAATCGTGCTGTTTGGCGATGCCGAACCCTGGCTGCTGGGGCGCACGGTCATTCCTGAAGAAACGCTGACCGGGCCGGATCTGGCGCTGGTCGATTTAGGCACGGTGCCGCTGGGGCGCTATCTGTTTAGCGGGAACAACTTGTCCCGCGATTACATTCATTTAGGCCAGTTACACAGTGAGCAGGGAGAATTATGGGCGCGCCGTTCCCGCCTGCGTTTGTCTGATAAGCCGTTGCTGCTGACCGAAATTTTCCTCCCGGATTCGCCGGTTCACCGCCCTGAGGGTAAAGTGAGCAAGGTATGAGTCAGACTAATCAACAAGGAGAACAGAGAGTGTCAGGAAGTATGACGCAGGGCACATGGCGTGATTACTGCCGCCTGATGCGCATTGATAAGCCGATTGGCTCACTGCTGCTGCTGTGGCCAACGTTATGGGCATTGTGGGTCGCGGGGGGGGGAATGCCGTCTGCGAAGATTTTGCTGGTCTTCGTGCTGGGCGTGTTCTTCATGCGTGCCGCCGGTTGCGTGGTGAATGACTACGCTGACCGTAAGTTTGATGGTCACGTAAAACGCACCGCTCACCGGCCATTGCCGAGCGGGGCGATCACCGGCAAGCAGGCGAAAATATTATTTGCCGGACTGGTGCTGGTGTCATTCCTGCTGGTTCTGCTGCTTAACCGCATGACCATTTGGCTGTCTCTGGCCGGACTGGCGCTGGCATGGATTTATCCGTTCATGAAGCGCGTCAGCCATCTGCCGCAGGTGGTTTTGGGCGCGGCGTTTGGCTGGGCAATTCCGATGGCGTATGCCGCTGTGAGCGAAAGTGTGCCGCTTAGCTGCTGGTTAATGTTCGTGGCAAATATCTGCTGGACGGTGGCTTACGATACGCAATACGCGATGGTCGATCGTGACGATGATTTGAAGATCGGCGTGAAATCGACAGCGATTCTGTTTGGTCGTTTTGACACGCTGATCATCGGCCTTCTGCAACTGGCAACGCTGATCCTGATGGGGATTGTTGGTTATCTTTCCCAGCTCAGTGCACCGTTTTACTGGTCGTTGCTGCTGGCTGCTGCGCTGTTTGTGCATCAGCAAAAGCTGATTGCTAAACGTGAACGTGATGCCTGTTTCCTGGCTTTCCGCCAGAACAATTATGTCGGGCTGGTGTTGTTCCTCGGTATTCTGATGAGCCTGTCAGGCTTCAATTTCTAAGTAAGTTAGCCTGCGCGACAACAATTAAAAACGCCCGGACTCTGTAAAAAGTCCGGGCGTTTTGTTTTTTTAATCTGATGTCTGGCGCTAATACGGGTTAATGATCGGTATCGCGTACATCCATCTTCGGTTCAGCCGGTGGCTCCGTTGCTTGCGGCAGCTCAGAAGGCATTCCCGCACTCTCGATAGTTAGCTTGATATCCGGTGTCATCAGGTCGCTGAGCATGATGTAAATCTCACGCGTTTGTTCCTGAATGGCATCGCCGGTGTCACTGATATAGCCTTCTGCGCGCAGTGTGCCGACCAGCGTCGAGAACACAGCTTTATCGAAGAATTCAGGGGCATTGATACCGTGCAGCACGGATAAACGCTGCGCCATAATCCGGCTCTCTTTTTCCAGTGCACCGCGGTTGATGCTTGGGTTATTGGTGAGCAGGGAGAAGGTAATCGCGTAACGTTGCAGCGTTTCACGTACGCCAGCCGCCAGCAACTGGAGGGTGCGGATACGGGCCGGATTAAGTGTCAGCTCATCATCTTCAAGGTGAATGATTTGCTGACGCGCCAGTTCCAGCGTCAGAACATCCAGCACTTGTGGCAGCTCAGGCGTATCGAAATGCATAAACAGTTCGGCTTTGAGCATCGGATAAATCAGTTCGACCTGATGCAGTAATTCCGCGCGGCTGACCTGGCGGTGGTGCATCACAATGCTTGAAATCAGTGATGGCAACACCAGCATATGATGGATGTTGTTGCGGTAATACGTCATCAGCACGGCCTGTTCGCGAGGCAGAACGATGATGTCGCCAATGTTGTCTTTCTCAACCTGGAACTTATTCATGTTCAGCGCGTGATCAAGCAACTGGTCAGCGGTCAGATCAGGCACCGTCGAATCCGCGTTGTAAGGCACGTTACGCAGCAATTGCAGATAACAGTCGATTTGCTCGGTCAGCTGTTCGCGTGTCAGTGAACGCTGACGGGAGGCCAGCAGCGCGGTACAACACAAGTTCATGGCATTGGCTGCCGCTGAATTGTTGATGCGCACCATGATCTGTTCTGCCAAATCCTGCACTGTCGGCGTCAGCCAGCTTGGACGTTGTGCTTCGATCGGGTCGATGGCTTCACGCCAGGTTGGCACGTTCTGGTTCAGGTAAGTGGTCAGATGCAGCGGCTCACCGAAGTTCACGTAACCCTGGCCGAGATTACGCAACTTGCGCAGCCCGTTCAGCATCTGTGTCAGGCTTTCTTTCTCTTTGGTCGCACCGCGTAATTCTTTCGCGTACGTACCCACTTCCATGACGTGCTCATAACCGATGTAAATCGGTACCAGCGTAATCGGGCGTGAACCGCCGCGCAGCATGGCCTGAATGGTCATGGCCAGCGTGCCCGTTTTCGGCTCCAGCAGACGCCCGGTTCGCGAACGCCCCCCTTCCACAAAGTATTCCACCGAATAACCGCGGCTGAACAGTTCGCCCAGATATTCACGGAAAACCGTCGAATAGAGCTTGTTGCCTTTAAAGGTTCGACGAATAAAGAACGCACCCAGACGGCGGAAAATCGGGCCAGCCGGCCAGAAATTCAGGTTGATACCGGCGGCAATATGCGGCGGTACCAGACCCTGATGATAGAGCACGTAAGACAGCAGCAGATAGTCCATGTGGCTGCGGTGGCAAGGCACATACACAATTTCCTGACCGTCCAGCGCTAACTGGCGTACACGCTCGGCATTATTAACGTTGATGCCTTTGTACAAACGGTTCCACGTCCAGCTCAGCACACGGTCAGAGAGGCGCACGGCTTCATAAGAGAAGTCAGCGGCAATCTCTTCCATCAGGGCGATGGCGTTTTGTTGGGCTTTTTCGTGGGAAATTTTCTTGCTGCGGGCTTCGTCTTCAATCGCTTTCTCAATGGCTTTTGAGGCCAGCAATTTATTGAACAAATCCTGACGTGCCGGAAGGCGCGGACCAACCGCAGCCAGACGCTGACGGGAGAAATGCATCCGCGCCACACGTGCCAGTTTTTGAGCAATCGTCTTATCTGTGCCGTGTTCCGTCGCCATATAACGCAGGGAAACGGTATTGGAGAAACGGACGAAACTGTCCCGCCCCAGCCACAGCACAGCGAAAAATTTCTGGATACCGTTCAGCACGCGCAGATGCGGCGTGTCGTCCTGACCTTCACGGCCCGGTGCACGACCAAACATTACCGACACCGGCAACATCTGAATGTCTAAATCCGGATTATTGCGGTGCAAATCAAGGTAGTCGTGGAACAGCTTTACGGATTCCTGCTTCGGCGTGTAATAAGAGAATACGCGCGGGCCTTCGGCTATAAAGACATGGCTTGGTAGCAGGGTGCCGTCAATTTCCAGCGGAATAAGAGGATCAGGCAGATTCTGCGCCAGACATTGCGCACGCAACGTCAGCAAATCGGCTTTGGAATTATAAGGTAATACGTACAAAATCGGCCGCGTCGGGTCTAAATGCAACTCGGTAACCGGATCTGAAGGTATGACCTTGCTCTTTACCAGCAATGAGAGTGGTAAATTCAATAATGTGTAATAAAGTCTACGCCAACCTGACATAAAAACGTGAAGCCTCTTGTTAGCAATTTCGCCGCAAGGATACCAGAAAGATCCGTGGAGATCTGTGGTCATATAAAAGCTAAAATGCTGCAAACACTCTAAGGATCAGTACCCGAAATGGCGAACCAAGTCACCGGATTTACCCGAATTTATAAAGCGGCCGGCTATTCCTGGAAAGGATTCAAAGCGGCATGGCAAAACGAAGCGGCATTTCGCCAGGAGGCCAGCGTCGCTATCCCGTTAATTTTGCTATCTTTCTGGCTTGATGTCAGCACCATTGAACGTATCCTGCTGGTGGGATCCGTCGTGCTGGTCTGTGTCACGGAGTTGCTCAACAGCGCGGTGGAATGTGCAATAGACCGCATCGGGCCTGAGTTTCATGTGCTTTCTGGTCGCGCAAAAGATATCGGCTCTGCTGCCGTACTTCTGACCATCATATTGGCGATTTTTGTCTGGGTCAGCATCTTTTGGTCGCGATGGTTCTGATTTGGAATCTGCATTCCAGGAATCAACGTTATGCCCTGTTTTTATTCAATCTTAGGTTTTCATTGACCGTTTAGCTGTATATACTCACAGCAAGACTGTATAAACAACCAGGGGGCGGAATGAAAGCTTTAACGACCAGACAACAAGAGGTCTACGACCTTATTCGCGATCATATCTCCACCACCGGTATGCCACCAACCCGCGCAGAGATTGCATCACGTCTGGGGTTCCGTTCTCCCAATGCGGCGGAAGAGCATCTTAAAGCGCTGGCGCGTAAAGGTGTTATTGAGATTGTTTCCGGTGCATCACGCGGCATTCGTCTGCTGATGGAAGAAGAAGAAGGTTTACCGCTGATTGGCCGCGTTGCCGCCGGTGAACCGCTGCTGGCGCAGCAACATATCGAAGGGCACTATCAGATCGATCCGGCAATGTTTAAGCCGAGCGCCGATTTCCTGCTGCGTGTCAGCGGTATGTCGATGCGTGATATTGGTATCCTTGACGGCGATCTGCTGGCCGTGCATAAAACGCAAGACGTGCGTAATGGTCAGGTTGTGGTGGCCCGTATTGATGATGAGGTCACCGTGAAACGCCTGAAAAAACAAGGCAGTGTGGTGCAGTTATTGCCTGAGAACAGCGAGTTTCAGCCGATCGTGGTGGATTTGCGCGAGCAGAATTTCAGCATTGAAGGCTTAGCCGTAGGTGTTATCCGCAACGGCGACTGGATCTGACCTTCGTACTTCGAGCTATCTCTGCGTTGGCTGCCTTCGCGAACCCCGGTCACATACTTGTGTATGCTCCCGGCGTTCGCTTAGTTGCCGCCTTGATATAACGCGAATTACTCGGTCAGATATGACTAAGTCAGAAATTGCTGTGTCAGATAGACAAGACTAAAACTAATTGAATATGGATGGCGGCCGCCTCTGGCATCCATGTGAATTCAAAGAGAAATGCGTTTCTCTCATCATCGCCCCTTTCGGGGCGATGTCATTTACAGGCATAACCTGAACCTCCGGCATGAGATTCTCTATGCAACATCATTCCCTGCGACACACACTCAAAAACACCTTTTTAAGCCCTGCCGATAAAGCGCTCTGGATGCTGGCATTGCCGATGATTTTTTCCAATATCACGGTGCCGCTCCTCGGCCTGGTGGATACCGCAGTGATCGGTCATCTCGACAGCCCGGATTATCTCGGCGGCGTGGCTGTGGGTTCGATGATCACCACTTTCCTTTTTATGCTCTTACTGTTTCTGCGGATGAGTACCACCGGCATGACCGCTCAGGCGCTGGGCGCGAAAGATAATCAGCTTCTGGCGCGTGCTTTTGTACAACCCTTCCTTCTGGCTGTACTGGCGGGCGTCATTATTGTGGTATTCCGTCATCCGCTGATGGAGCTGGCGTTTCACATTGTCGGCGGCAGCCAGCCCGTGCTTGAACAGGCGAGGCTGTTTATCGAAATCCGCTGGTTCAGCGCCCCGGCTTCATTGGCGAATCTGGTGATCCTCGGGTGGTTGCTCGGCATTCAGTACGTTCGCGGGCCGGTGATTTTGCTGATTGCCGGGAATTTGCTGAATATCATTCTGGATCTGTGGCTGGTGATCGGGCTGGGCTGGAACGTGCGTGGCGCAGCCATGGCGACGGCAAGCTCCGAGTATTTCACGCTACTCATCGGGCTGTATTTCGTCTGGCGGGTGATGAAACGACGCGGTATCACCGGCGCAGAAATCACCTCCGCGTGGCGTGGTAATTTGCGCCGTCTTCTCGGGCTTAACCGCGACATCATGCTGCGCTCATTACTGTTGCAGCTTTGCTTTGCATCGCTGACCGTTCTGGGCGCGCGGCTGGGCAGCCACATTGTGGCGGTCAACGCCGTGTTGATGAACCTGCTGACATTTACCGCGTTTGCACTTGACGGTTTTGCTTATGCTATCGAAGCGCATTCCGGTGAGGCATTCGGTGCCCGCAACCGCGAAAAACTGCTGAATGTCTGGCATGCCGCGTGTCGTCAGGCCGGGCTGGTTGCGCTGTTTTTTGCTCTGATTTACGCGCTGGCGGGTGGGGCGATCATTGATGCGCTGACATCATTACCGGAATTGCGTGAGCTGGCGGACCGATATCTTGGCTGGCAAATTATACTGCCGCTGGTGGCTGTCTGGTGCTATTTGCTTGATGGCATGTTTATCGGCGCAACGCGTGGGCGGGATATGCGAAACAGCATGCTGGTGGCGGCGCTGGGGTACGGGCTGACATTGTTCACTTTACCGCTGCTGGGCAATCATGCGTTGTGGCTGGCGCTGACGGTATTCCTCGGGTTACGCGGGATTTCACTGGGCTGGATATGGCGTCGTTACTGGCGGCATGACACATGGTTTTCGTCTCCGTCGCACTGATTTTTCAGCTATTTTCAAAGAAATAAGCGCAGCTTTGTCGTTATTTCATGCTTTAGATTAATCCTAATAGTGGTTTTTATCCCTGTTTAAGGAGGATTAATCGAGATTCTCTACTAACCTTTAAAGTGTTAAGGACGAGCTGCAAGACGAAATGCAGTTCATAAAACCCAAGGTAACAGGAGATATTTTATGAATAAGGACCAAGCCGACGGTAACTGGAAGCAGTTCAAAGGGAAAGTGAAAGAACAATGGGGCAAACTGACTGATGACGACCTGACAGTGGTTGAAGGTAAACGTGATCAGTTAGTCGGTAAAATTCAGGAGCGTTACGGCTATCAAAAAGATCAGGCCGAGAAAGAGCTCAATGAATGGGAAACCAAAAACAAATATCACTGGTAAGACGCGACTCCCCCTCGCGTGCCAGTGACGTATCCTGAGATTTAGCTGCTCCTACCCGGAACGCTTCAGGATACGGGTACACGGATGTACCCAACCTCTTCTCTGTACAAAACATCCTCCTCTTACGAGTCACCTTCAAAACCTTAAAACCCGATCATTCAGCGTTTTTTCACCACAATACTGTGGTCGTGATCGCAATGGTCATGGCTGTCGCAGGTTTCTACTACTTTGCATTCTGCACATAAGCCATGCGCTTCAACGACGGAATGGCGAAGCTCAAATCCGGATTCTAATGACAGTTTTGCCAGACGCTCTTCAATGCCGTCGGTGGTTTTTTCGGTAACTAACCCGCAGCGGTCGCAGATAAACAGCGCAGAAGTATGGCTCGGCTCTTCAAAATGATGGCAGAGAACATAGCTGTTTGCGGATTCAACACGGTGAATAAATCCCTGTTCCAGCAGAAAATCCAGCGCCCGGTAAACGGTCGGTGGTTTCGCCTGAGGTTCGCTTACGCGCAATAGATCCAGCAAGTCATAGGCGCTGATCGCACCGGGTTGTTGCGTCATCAGGCGCAGTACTTCCAGCCGCTGCGGCGTCAGGCGAACATTGCGCTGCTGGCAAAGTTCTTCAGCTTGTGAAAGTAATTTTTCCGGATTATTCAGGGTCATAGCAACGGTCTCTGAGCGCAGATTGGAATGAATAGGCCACATCATGCGACCACCGATGATTTTATCATGCTTGCACCAAAACGACGAATTATGCGCCATTCAGATGTGATGCAACGTCGGCATCCGCCTGCTCAGCGGCACAAGATGCCGAATCTTTGTTCTGTGGTATAATCAGCGATTACCTTCCCTCTGGCGCGAAGCGGGGGGAGCGTCACGAACCCCTTCAGCGAATGTCAGGCCGATGTCAGAAACTCAACACGTAATGCCCCAGACCACTCCCTTTTCCGCCCAGCGTTTTTCCGTTGCGCCGATGCTCGACTGGACCGATCGCCACTGCCGCCATTTTCACCGGCTGATGACCGGCCAGACGTTGCTGTATACCGAAATGGTCACGACCGGCGCCATTATTCACGGCAAAGGGGATTATCTCGGGTTTGGCGATGCAGAACATCCGGTGTCTTTGCAGCTTGGTGGCAGCAATCCGGCTGATCTGGCGCATTGCGCAAAACGGGCGGAAGAACGTGGTTATGACGAAATTAACCTCAACGTCGGTTGCCCGTCAGATCGCGTGCAGAACGGCATGTTTGGTGCCTGTCTGATGGGTCAGGCGTCGCTGGTGGCTGACTGCATCAAAGCCATGCGCGACGTAGTCTCAATTCCGGTCACGGTTAAAACGCGAATCGGTATTGACAATCAGGACAGCTACGAATTTCTGTGTGATTTCATCCGTCAGGTTTCAGAAAACGGCGGTTGCGATACCTTCATTATTCATGCGCGTAAAGCCTGGCTTTCGGGCCTCAGTCCGAAAGAAAATCGTGAAATTCCGCCGCTGGATTACCCGCGCGTATATCAGCTCAAGCGTGATTTCCCGCACCTGACCCTGGCAATTAACGGCGGTATCAAAACCCTCGAAGAAGCCAAAACGCACCTGCAATATATGGATGGCGTGATGGTGGGGCGTGAGGCTTACCAGAATCCGGGCCTGTTGCTGAATGTGGATCGCGAGCTGTTCGGCTCTGATGCGCCGCTGAAAACCGGGCCGGATATTATCCGCGCGCTGTATCCGTATATCGAAGCGGAACTGAGCAAAGGTACTTACCTCGGCCACATTACCCGCCATATTCTTGGTCTGTTCCAGGGGGTGCCGGGCGCGCGTCAGTTCCGTCGTCATCTGAGTGAGAATGCGCATAAAGCCGGCGCGGGCATTGATGTGGTCGAACAGGCGTTGCAGATGGTTGCTCAGCCGCAGGAAGTGGTGGCGCAGGCATAAAAACAGGGTGAGTAAAATCGCTATCTGTTAGTCAAATTTACTATCTTTTCGCAGGCCATTCGTGCCTGCGAATTATTTTTTCCTTATCATTCAATCAATTATTTATCCCATCACACTGGCATGTTTCTTGTAATGGTTAATGCGTGTTTGGACGCTACGTCTTATCGCACATGGCTTATTAAGGAGCACCTGATGCTGGAAATTCTCTTCGTGCTTGGTTTTTTCTTTATGCTGATGCTGACCGGCATTTCTTTACTGGGTATGGTTGCGGCGCTGGTCGTGGCATTTGCTCTGATGATGTTGGGTGGGTTTTTGGCGATTGTTGTAAAAATGTTGCCGTGGCTGCTTTTGGCCGTGCTTGCGGTCTGGATTTACCGGACATTTTTCCGGCCTGATGAGCCAAAATACCGTCGCCGTCGCTTGCCGTAATAACAGCTTCACTTTATCGGTTTTCGTAACTGCATGAAATAATGGGGATTGCTGACTGTGTTCTGAGCGCAAAAAAATGTAACCGTTGCAGTGATAACTTTTGCTTATGTGCTAGCGATCACAAGCTGGGTCAGAATGTGCGGTCAAAATGCATAAATCATATTTTTTAACATGGGTGACTGTTAGGATGGAATTCATTGGCAGCCAGCAGGCTGTAAACCGAATTCATCAAGTCCGCTGAGGCACACAATAGTCGCTTAAGTGACATCGCCCTGTGGATTTACCCGGCAGTACCCTACAGCAGTACCCGTCTGAAATCAGAGGTCGTCTGAGTCAGGCAGTAAAAAAGGCTTTCACAACTGTGAAAGCCTTTTTTGCATTGGTTCAGGGAAACTTTTATGGGATGAGCAGACTTGAACCCTGTGTCACGCGGCTTTCCAGCGTTTCATGCGCGCGTTTTGCCTCGGACAGTGGGAATTTCTGCGCGTCACTGACATCCACTTTTATCGCGCCACTGGCGATCATTGAGAACAGCTCGCTGCTCGCCTCCAGCAGTTCTTCACGGTTAGTCACGTAACCATTCAGGGAAGGGCGCGTCACAAACAGCGAACCTTTTTGATTGAGTATCGCCAGATCCACACCTTTTACCGGGCCGGACGCATTGCCGAAACTGACCAGTAAACCGCGACGTTTCAGGCTGTTTAACGATTTTTCAAAGGTATCTTTGCCGACGGAATCGTAAACCACACCGACTTTTTCGCCGTTCGTCAGTTCCGCCACGCGGGTCGCGATATCTTCTTTCTGGTAGTTAATGGTTTCCCATGCACCGGCCTGTCTGGCGCGTTCGGCTTTTTCATCAGAGCCCACGGTGCCAATCAGTTTTACGCCCAGCGCTTTCGCCCACTGGCAGGCAATCAGGCCTACGCCACCGGCTGCGGCATGGAAAAGAATGGTTTCACCGGCCTGTACTTCATGGGTTTTGCGCAGTAAATAATAAACTGTCAGCCCTTTAAGGAAGGAGGCTGCGGCCTGCTCAAAGCTGATCGCGTCCGGCAAAAGGGCGATTTTTTCCTGTGGTACGTTATGGAATTCGCTGTAAGCGCCGGGCGCGGATTGTGCGTAAACCACACGATCGCCAGGTTTGATGTCCGTTACGCCACTACCGACTTTACTGACTATGCCTGCCGCTTCCGTGCCTAAACCCGCCGGAAAACTGGCCGGTGCGTACAGACCGCTGCGCACATAAGTATCGATATAGTTGATACCGATGGCTTTATTCTCGACCTGGACTTCGTCTGCCCGCGGATCTTGTGGCTGATAATCAACGTATTGCAGAACGTCCGGGGTGCCTGTTTCAGAAAACTGGATGCGCTTTGCCATGTTTTTTCCTCGTGATGGAGTCTGATTTCAACCCTAGGCTAAATGTCAGGGACAATCCAGATTTTCGGCACTAAGGGTTAATACCCTTTTGAAATGGTTTATACTGTCGCGCGAGTCAGGCTCCGATTTTTGGAAACCCGACGCTCATAAAACAGGCGCTTAGAGCAGGAAATAATCCACAGATGGCAGCAAAAAAACCGACCAATCAACAGAACGAAAACCGCGATCGCCAGATGGAAGGGTTGAAACTTCCGCCGCATTCGCTGGAAGCTGAACAATCCGTTCTGGGCGGGCTGATGCTGGATAACGAACGCTGGGATAATGTGGCCGAACGGGTGGTCAGCAATGACTTCTTCAGCCGCCCGCACCGCCTGATTTTTACCGAAATGCAGCGTTTGCTGGAAATGAGCAAACCAATCGACCTGATCACGCTTTCCGAATCGCTGGAACAGAAAGGCGATCTGGATTCCGTCGGCGGTTTTGCGTATCTGGCAGAGCTCTCTAAAAACACCCCTAGTGCGGCGAACATCGGCGCTTACGCTGACATTGTGCGCGAACGTGCTGTTGTCCGGGAAATGATCTCCGTCGCCAATGAAATTGCCGACGCGGGCTATGATCCGCAAGGCCGCAGCAGCGAAGACCTGCTGGACTTAGCCGAATCCCGCGTATTCCAGATTGCCGAAAGCCGCGCCAGTAAAGACGAAGGTCCAAAAAGTATCGACCGTATTCTGGAAAGCACGGTCTCCCGTATCGAAGAGCTGTTCCAGCGCCCGCATGACGGCGTAACCGGCGTTTCAACCGGCTATGCTGACCTCGACAAGAAAACCGCAGGCTTGCAAAAATCTGACCTGATCATTGTGGCGGCGCGTCCGTCGATGGGTAAAACCACTTTTGCGATGAACCTCGCAGAAAATGCCGCGATGATGCAGGATAAACCGGTCTTAATCTTCAGCCTTGAGATGCCCGGCGACCAGATCATGATGCGTATGCTGGCGTCGCTTTCGCGCGTCGACCAGACCAAAATCCGTACCGGCCAGCTCGATGATGAAGACTGGGCACGTATTTCCAGCACCATGGGGATTCTGCTCGAAAAACGTAACATGTATATCGATGATTCGTCCGGGCTGACGCCAACCGAAGTTCGTTCGCGTGCGCGACGTATCTTCCGTGAGCACGGCGGCCTGAGCCTGATCATGATCGACTACCTCCAGCTGATGCGCGTTCCGGCGTTGTCTGATAACCGTACGCTGGAAATTGCCGAAATCTCCCGCTCGCTCAAAGCGCTGGCGAAAGAATTGCAGGTGCCGGTGGTGGCGCTGTCGCAGCTTAACCGAAGCCTGGAGCAACGTGCGGATAAACGCCCGGTCAACTCCGACTTACGTGAATCCGGCTCCATCGAGCAGGACGCCGACTTAATCATGTTCATCTATCGTGATGAGGTCTATCACGATAACAGTGAAGAAAAAGGCATCGCGCAAATCATCCTCGGTAAACAACGTAACGGCCCGATCGGTACCGTCCGCCTGACCTTTAACGGTCAGTGGTCGCGGTTTGATAACTATGGCGGCCCGCAATACGACGAGGATTAACTTCCCGGGTTTTGAATTTATCCCTCCCCTTTCACAAGGGGAGGCTAGGTGGGGTTTGGTTCTCAGCCTTGCTGTCAGAAACTCTCAAATTCATGCAAAGGACTTAAAATGAAAGCGGCTACGGCTGTCATTGATCGCCGCGCTCTGCGACACAATCTGCAACGGGTGCGTCATCTGGCGCCACAAAGTCGTCTGGTTGCGGTAGTGAAAGCAAACGCTTATGGGCACGGTCTGCTGGAGACCGTGCATAGCTTGCAGGATGCCGATTATTACGGCGTTTCCCGGCTTAGCGAAGCGCTGATGCTGCGTAAAGCCGGTGTGGTAAAACCCATCCTCCTGCTCGAAGGTTTTTTCTCCGCCAGCGAATTACCGTTGCTGATTGAACATCAGCTTGATACCGCTGTTCACAGCCTCGAACAGCTTGATGCGCTGGAAAGTGCTGACCTCGCGCGTCCGCTGAATGTCTGGCTGAAAATCGATACCGGGATGCACCGTTTGGGCGTTCATCCGGCACAGGCCGATGCATTTTATCAGCGTCTGAGTGCCTGCAAAAACGTGGTTCAGCCGGTCAATATGATGAGCCATTTCTGCCGCGCGGACGAACCGGAAAGCAACGCCACACCGAAACAGCTGAACTGTTTTAATGAATTTGCCGAAGGCAAGCCGGGACAAAAATCTATTGCGGCTTCCGGCGGTATTTTGTTGTGGCCGGAATCGCATATGAACCTGGTCCGCCCCGGCATTATTTTGTACGGCGTGTCGCCAATGGAAACCGGTACAGCCAGCGATTTTGGGCTGCAACCGGCAATGACACTGACTTCCAGCCTGATCGCCGTGCGTGAGCATGCTGCCGGTGAACCGGTCGGTTATGGCAGTACCTGGGTCAGCAACCGTGATACCCGTCTGGGCGTGGTAGCGATGGGGTATGGCGACGGCTATCCGCGCAGTGCGCCGAACGGTACGCCGGTTTTGGTCAATGGTCGGGAAGTGCCGGTTGCCGGGCGTGTGTCGATGGATATGATCACTGTCGATTTAGGGCCAGATGCGACCGATAAGGTCGGCGATGAAGTGATTTTCTGGGGCGGAAAATTACCGGTTGAGCGCATTGCGCAGGCAACCGGTATCAGTGCTTATGAGCTGATTACCCAGCTCAGCGAGCGCGTCGCCCGCGTTTATATTGGCGACTAAGTCTTACTTTTTCACGGCCAGCCACTGGCTGACGATCTTCTGATATTCACCAGTGGCTTTGCTCAGGTGCAGCCACTGGTCGACATACATCTTCCAGCTCACGTCATCACGCGGCAGCATGTAAGCCTTTTCGCCATATTGCAGCGGCTTCTTCGGGTTTACCGCACAGAGTTTCGGGTAATGTTTCTGCTGAAACAGCGCTTCCGAAGCATCCGTAATCATTACATCCGCTTTCTTATCCACCAGCTTCTGGAAGATGGTCACGTTATCGCTCAGGGTCAGCGTGCCTTTTGGCAGATGGCTGTGTACGAAGGCTTCATTGGTACCGCCTGCCGGTTCAATCAGGCGCACGGAGGCACGGTTTAACTGCTCAACCGTCTGGTACTGACGCACATTTTCGCAGCGCACCAGGGGGATTTTGCCGTCCTGATCCAGTACGTTGGCAAACCAGGCTTTTTGCTGGCGTTTCAGCGTGACCGAAATCCCGCCCATCGCGATATCACAATGCCCTGCGCTCATTTCGTCCGGCAGAGATTTCCAGGTGACCGGTACCCAGTTCACTTTCACATCCAGACTCGCCGCCAGCGATTCCGCCATTGCAATATCAATGCCTTCATACTCACCGTTTTCTTTCAAAAATGTATACGGTTTATAGTCGCCGGTGGTGCAGACATTCAGCGAGCCTTTCTGTAATACGCGTTCAAGGCGTGAAGATGCCGGCTCTGCTTTTGCGAGACCGGGCAAAACTGACAGCAAAACGAGAGAGTAGAATACTTTTTTCATTATTTTTTCCTTGCGTTTAAATCATGCGCAAGTATAAGAAAAAACGGCCGAAAAGTATTTATAACTGGTTATAGTGGGAATGTTTTTTGCAATAAGAATCCACATATAAAAATTAAAGCGACAGGAACACTGCCATGTACAGCATTGATGATTACGATCTGAAAATTCTGACCTTATTACAAACCAACGGAAGACTGACTAACCAGGAATTAAGCGAGCTGGTCGGACTGTCAGCATCACAGTGTTCACGCCGCCGGATTGGTCTGGAACAGGCACAACTCATTCTCGGTTATCATGCCCGTCTGGCACCGGAAGCCCTCGACTTAGGCATGATTGGTCTGATTGAAGTCAGGCTTATCAATCATTTGCCCGCACAGGTCGATGCATTTCACAGCATGCTGGGCGAAGTCGATTCCATTATTGATGCCTATAAAACCACTGGCGATGCGGATTATTTGCTGAAAGTTGCGGTGAAAGATTTAGCCGGTTTAAGCATGTTGATCAGCCAAATTCTGTCAGTCCATAAAAGTGTCGCCCACGTAAAAACATCGGTAGTGCTTAACCGTTTAAAAGAAAACGGCTTATTGACGCTTAGCTGAGAAAAATAAGGGCGTATTTCAGGTGCACTGTTTGGGTGATTTATTTTGGTGCAGACTCACTTTAATGGTGCAATATTTTGAATTAATATGCGTGATCTGTGCATGTAAAGAATAATTAACGCGTCATAAAATCTTATTTTCGATTTTTAATGCAAATTCTATGCGTGAATATTGCCTTAACTCTCCATCTCATTAATTATCTCAAAATCAGTCTTTAGTATTATTATTTTGAGGTACAGGGAATTATGGCAAGTGTAGACGACATCAAACAGCCGGTTGAGCAGCCGCGCATCGGGCACACGCTGGTTGAAGATGCGCTGGCGATCATTATCGGTACGCTGATGGTCTCTTTTGGTGTGGTGATGTTGCGTCAGGTCGGCGCACTGACCGGCGGCACGGCGGGAATGGCGTTTCTGGCGCATTACGTGACGCAGGTATCATTCGGTACGGCCTTTTTTATCATCAACTTACCTTTTTATTACCTCTCTTTTCGTCGCATGGGTTTGCAGTTCACACTGAAAACTTTTGCTGCAGTCGCGCTGGTTTCCGTGTTTTCTGATTTGCATCCGCTGTTTGTTCATTTCGATCATCTTCAGCCGTTTTACGCCACGCTGTTTGCCAACGTGATTATGGGCATCGGCTTCATTGTGCTGTTCCGCCACAAAGCCAGTCTGGGCGGCGTGAACATTCTGGCGCTGTTCCTGCAGGACAAATACGGTATTCGCGCCGGTAAACTGCAAATGGGTGTGGACTGCTGCATCGTGCTGGCATCGCTGTTTGTCGTCAGCCTTGAAATGCTGATTGCTTCGGTGCTGGGCGCGGTGATCGTCAACCTGATCATTGCGATGAATCACCGTCCGGGGCGCTACAGCGTCTGACGAAATGGATAAAAAAATGGCGCAGGGGACTGCGCCATTTTTATGAATGAACCGGCAAGTGTTACGCGCCGAAACCGCCGTCAATCGTCAGATTTGCGCCGGTGATATACCCCGCTTCAGGGCCGGAAATTTCTTCAGAAGAAACGTAGGTGAAGGCCACGCTGGCGCCTTCGCGGGCCAGACGCTGAACGATGGCGGCACCGATGCCGCGTGAACCGCCCTGAACGAAAGCGGCTTTACCTTGCAGTGAGTGTTGAGTTGTCATTGGTTTTCTCCGGGAAGAATGAGATGTCCATTTGATCGTAGTTGATGTGAGCGGATCAGCATCTCAGGCGAACGGACGGTTTGATACGCAATGAGTGCCCGAAAATCGACAACATAGTTGTCATCTTTTTTAACGAACTTTGATAGTCTGTGAAACAGTTGCGATGCGCCGGGTTGCCGGATGTGGATCGCAGCGCCACTTAACCAAACCAAGGAGATGTATACCGTGTTCCAACATGTCGATGCCTATGCCGGTGACCCGATTTTGTCGCTGATGGAAAGCTTCAAGACCGATCCGAGACAAGATAAGGTAAACCTGAGCATCGGTCTTTATTACGACGAGCAGGGTATTATTCCGCAACTGGCGGCGGTGGAAAATGCAGAGCAACAACTGAACGCCGGGCCACAGGCCGCGTCAGTCTATCTGCCAATGGAAGGTCTGCCCGCATACCGCGCAGGCATTCAGGAATTGCTGTTTGGTGCCGATCATCCGGCGCTGAAACAACAGCGTATTGCGACCATTCAGACCGTCGGCGGTTCCGGTGCACTGAAAGTCGGTGCTGATTTCCTGAAGTTTTATTTCCCGAATTCAGAAGTTTACGTGAGCGACCCGACCTGGGAAAACCACGTGGCTATCTTTGCAGGCGCAGGCTTCAAAGTGCATACCTATCCGTACTTTGACCCGGAGACGCTGGGGGTAAATTTCCCGGCGATGATTGACCGCCTGAAAACCTTGCCAGCGCAAAGCATTGTGCTGCTGCACCCTTGCTGCCACAACCCGACCGGTTCTGACCTGACGCCAGCGCAGTGGGATCAGGTGATTGAAATCACCAAACAGCGTGAGCTGATCCCGTTCCTCGACATCGCTTATCAGGGCTTTGGTGCGGGCATTGACGATGACGCTTACGCCATCCGCGCGATGGCTGCGGCAGGTGTTAACTGCTTCGTCAGCAACTCCTTCTCAAAAATCTTCTCCCTGTACGGCGAACGCGTCGGCGGCCTGTCTGTGGTCTGTGAAGACAGCGATGCGGCGGGACGTGTACTGGGGCAACTGAAAGCCACCGTGCGCCGTAACTACTCCAGCCCGCCAAGCTTCGGCGCGAAAGTAGTGGCGAAAGTCCTGAGCGACAGCGCGCTGAATGCCCAGTGGAAAGCCGAAGTCGAGCAAATGCGTACCCGTATTCTCGAAATGCGCCACACGCTGGTCGACAGTCTGAAAACCGCCTTGCCGGGCCGTAATTTTGACTACCTGCTGCAACAGCGCGGGATGTTCAGCTACACCGGTTTCAGCGAAGCGCAGGTTGTCCGTCTGCGTGAAGAATTTGGCGTTTACCTGATACTCAGCGGCCGCGTCTGCATGGCCGGTCTGAATCACCACAATGTGAAGCAAGTGGCTGAGGCTTTCGCCGCGGTTCAGTAAATCCCCGTCATACTTCGGGCTGCGTGAGCTTACCGCCTTCCCGCAACCCGAATTATTTAGGGGATAAGATGTTGATTAAGGCCGACAGAAATGTCGGCCTTTTTTATTCCGCGGTACTGACTTTTATCACTTCGACCTGATGGTTTTTCAGCACCTTGAGCAATCCGGCGGGCGGAAGTTCGTCGGTGAACAGCGCCGTGGCCTGTGAGACATTGCCGATTTCGACCGCCGCTGAGGCATGAAATTTGGTATGGTCAGCAGCCAGCAGGATATGGCGTGAATGCGCCATCATGGTTTTCACCACGCTGGCCTCGTTGACATCGAACTCCAGCAGGGCGCCGTCGCTTTCAATTGCGCCGACGCTGGTCACCAGATAGTCGGCACGAAAGCCGGCGACAAAAGCCGTGGCCGCCGGGCCGATAATGCCACCATTATGCGGGCGCAGCGTGCCGCCAGGCACCATCACCTCAAAGCGCGGGTTCTTATACAAAATATGCGCGACGCGCAGACAATTGGTGATAATCCGCAGCCGGTTATGATTGAGCAGCGAATGCGCGACCTGCTCGACTGTGGTGCCAATGGTGATAAACACCGTTGAGCCGTCGGGGATGTAATCGGCGATGGATTCCGCAATGGCTTTTTTCTCTTCCGTCCAGGAAATCTCGCGCTGCTCAAAGGCGGTATTGACCACACTTGAGGCCCGCCCCGCGCCACCGTGATGGCGCGTGATCAGCCCCTGATCGCTGAGCTTGCGGATATCGCGGCGGGCGGTTTGGGTCGAGACATCCAGTAACGCCGCCAGTTCTTCAATGTTCATGTAACCACGCTCGGCAATCAATGCGAGCAGTTGATCGTGGCGCGGATTACCGGTCAGTTCAGTAAGACTCATGGATACATCCTTTAAAATGAGCGTCTGAGTCGTATTCTATACAGAAAGTGACAAAAAAGACCGGGCCTGATCACAGTCAGGTATCCCCGCACGGCCACCCGGCCGGGTACATTTCAGTGCAGCAACACCGCTGGCAAAGCGCACGGCTTCGGCGGGCGACGCTCCCTGGGCCAGACTGACCGCCAGTGCGCCGTGAAAAACATCTCCTGCGCCGGTGGTGTCCACTACGTTGACGGCAAAACCCGGCTGATGATGCAAACGGTCATTTTCCAGCCAGAGACAACCTTGCCCGCCCTGCGTGACATACACATGACCATTTGTGAGCGTTTGGGCGTCAACTAACGCAGAACCGGCGTCCGTTTTTCCGGTCAGCCGCTGCAAACCGGGTGCGGAAAAGGCGCTGTGGTCGCTTAACGCCACCAGTTCGGCGATATCCTGTGGCGTCACATCGGCATCCAGCACGGTGAGCACACCGGACTGGCGCGCCAGGGTAAACGCCTGCTTCGCGCCGTCATGCCAGCGCACATCAGCCAGCACTACATCCCACTGGGAAAAGTCGATGGCTTGTAACCACTCGGCGGAAACGGGTAAATCCGGGCTGGGATAATTGATGATGATCCGCTCACCTTTGTTGTCCACCAGAATGGCGGATTGCGAAGAACGGGCCTG
Organism: Rahnella sp. 2050; assembly: GCF_040544515.1. Lineage (NCBI taxonomy): Bacteria > Pseudomonadati > Pseudomonadota > Gammaproteobacteria > Enterobacterales > Yersiniaceae > Rahnella > Rahnella sp. 2050. The sequence goes on from NZ_JBEPKE010000002.1 coordinate 43,957, forward strand.
CTCAACGCGACGGACATAGCGGGTATTTACCCCCAGGGATTCCAGCTCCGCGAGCAGCCGGTTGCCGGTATCGTCATCGCCCACGCGACCAATAAAGTCCACCTGTGCGCCCAGTCTGGCCGCCGCCACCGCAGCCGTGGCCGCCGGACCGCCACCCACTTCATGATATTTTTCAGCGACATACTTCCCTCCTTCCGCAGGCAGTTCTTCAACGTAATAGATCCGGTCCATCACGGTAATTCCGACACAGGCGATACGAATCATGGCTATTCCTTAAGCGTGTTTTGATGGGGTTATTTTAATTTAGCGAATTGTTAAAAAAGTGATGGCTGTCAATTTTTTGACCTTAAATTACAAATACGATCAAAAAACGACAAACACAGACACCGCTGATTATCAAAAAGTGACATGGCTGATCAGCACAAAGGAGAGACGGATGGCAAACGTGGCATTTATTGGTCTGGGGCAAATGGGCGCTCCGATGGCGGCCAATCTGATTAAACAGGGACACCGGTTAGCGGTGTTCGATCTCAACCCGCAGACGGTTAACTCACTGATACAACAGGGGGCAACGGGCAGCAAGAGCGCGGCAGAAGCGGCGGCGGGCGCAGAATTTGTCATTACTATGCTGCCCAACGGCGATCTGGTAAGTGAGGTTTTATTTGGCCGTGATGGTATTTGCGAAACCCTGAGCCCGTCCGCGCTGGTTATTGATATGTCGACTATCCATCCGTTACAGACCGACAAGCTGATTGCGCAGATGCATGAAAAAGGTTTCAGCATGATGGATGTGCCGGTGGGCAGAACCTCTGATCACGCAGTGGCCGGTACCTTACTGCTACTGGCAGGCGGCACGGCAGAACAGGTTGAGCGCGCGAGGCCAGTGTTGATGGCGATGGGCTCGGAGCTGATTAACGCGGGCGGGCCGGGCAAAGGCATCCGCGTCAAGCTGATCAATAACTACATGAGTATCGCCCTGAATGCGCTCTCCGCCGAAGCCGCCGTGCTGTGCGAAGCGCTGGATCTCTCTTTTGATGTGGCGCTGCAGGTAATGAGCGGCACCCCGGCCGGAAAAGGCCACTTCACCACCTCATGGCCGAACAAAGTGCTGAAAGGTGATTTGTCACCGGCCTTCATGATTGACCTCGCCCATAAAGACCTCGGTATCGCGCTGGACGTCGCTAATCAGTTGCATGTGCCGATGCCGCTCGGTGCGGCTTCCCGCGAAGTGTACAACCAGGCGCGTGCCGCCGGGCGCGGGCGTCAGGACTGGACCGCCATTCTTGAGCAGGTGCGCACCAGCGCCGGTCTGGCTCAGAAAACACATCCGTAACGCATTAACCAAGGAAAGTTAAATGACTCATTACAGCCTTAACGATATCACCCGTCCGTCCGGCGGCTTCGCCATGCTGGCGGTCGATCAGCGTGAAGCGATGCGCTTAATGTTCGCGGCAGCCGGCGCGAAAGCCCCGGTCGCCGATCAGGTGCTGACTGATTTTAAAGTCAATGCCGCGCGGATTTTATCGCCGTACGCCTCGGCGATTCTGGTCGATCAGCAGTTCTGTTACCGCCAGATTGTTGAGCAACAGGCCATCGCGAAAAGCTGCGCCATGATTGTCGCGGCAGACGAATTTATTCCGGGCAACGGCATTCCGGTGGACAGCGTGGTGATCGATAAAAGTGTGGATCCGCAACAGGTCCGGGAAAACGGCGGTAAGGCGCTGAAATTACTGGTGCTGTGGCGCAGCGATGAAGATCCGCAGCAACGTCTGGCGATGGTGAAGGAATTTAATCAGCGCTGCCATGCACACGGGCTGCTGAGCATTATCGAGCCGGTGGTCAGGCCGCCGCGTCGTGGCGACAAATTTGACCGCGAACAGGCGATTATCGATGCCGCAAAAGAACTCGGCGACAGCGGCGCTGATCTTTATAAAGTCGAAATGCCACTCAGCGGGCGCGGTACGCAGGCTGAACTGCTACGTGCATCGCAACACCTCAATGAACATATTCATATGCCGTGGGTGATCCTCTCCTCCGGTGTTGATGAAAAACTCTTCCCGCGCGCGGTCAGCGTCGCCATGACGGCGGGCGCGTCCGGTTTCCTCGCAGGCCGTGCGGTCTGGTCATCCGTGGTCGGTTTACCTGATACCGAACTCATGCTCAGGGATGTTTCCGCGCCGAAATTACAGCGCCTGGGCGACATTGTGGACGAGATGATGGCGCGCCGCCGCTAACGAAAGGAGTGGAAAATGAAATGGTTTAACACGTTGAGCCACCACCGCTGGCTTGAGCAGGAAACCGACCGGATCTTCGATTTTGGCAAAAATGCCGCTGTGGCCACCGGCTTTGGCTGGCTGGGCAATAACGGCCAGGTCCGGGCAGAGATGGGCACCCATTTGTGGATCACTGCCCGCATGCTGCACGTCTATTCCGTTGCCGCAGGCATGGGCCGTCCCGGTGCGTATGCGCTGGTGGATCACGGCATCCGTGCCCTCAACGGCGCGCTGGCGGATAAACAATACGGCGGCTGGTACGCCTGCGTAAATGATGAAGGCGTGGTGGATGCCTCGAAACAAGGTTATCAGCATTTCTTTGTTTTGCTGGGCGCCGCCAGCGCGGTCACCACCGGCCATCCTGAGGCCAGAGCGTTACTCGATCAGGCCATCGGCGTGATCGAAAAGTATTTCTGGAGTGAAGACGAACAGATGTGTCTCGAGTCGTGGGATGAAGCCTTCAGCGAAACCGAAGCCTATCGCGGCGGCAATGCGAATATGCACGCCGTCGAAGCTTTCCTGATTGTTTATGACATCACGCACGAACGCAAATGGCTGGATCGCGCATTGAGGATTGCCTCGGTCATTATTCATGACGTCGCCCGGCCCGGCGAGTATCGCGTTAATGAACATTTCGATACGCACTGGAACCCGATCCGCGATTACAACAAAGATAATCCGGCGCACCGTTTCCGCGCTTACGGCGGCACGCCGGGGCATTGGATCGAATGGGGACGGCTGATGCTGCATCTGCATGCCGCGCTGGAAGCCCGTTTTGAAACGCCACCAGCCTGGTTGCTGGAGGATGCCAAAGGGCTGTTCCACGCCACCCTCCGCGATGCCTGGGCACCGGATGGCGCAGACGGTTTTGTTTATTCCGTTGACTGGGACGGGAAACCCATCGTGCGTGAACGCGTGCGCTGGCCGGTTGTGGAGGCAATGGGCACCGCGTATGCACTGCACTGCGTGACCGGCGAGGCGCAATACGAAACCTGGTATCAGACCTGGTGGGATTACTGCGTGAAATACCTGATGGACTACGAAAATGGTTCGTGGTGGCAGGAGCTGGACACTGACAACAACGTCACCACCAAAGTCTGGGACGGCAAACAGGATATTTATCATCTGCTGCACTGCCTGGTGATCCCGCGTCTGCCGCTGGCACCTGGGCTGGCGCCTGCCGTGGCTGCGGGTCTGCTGGACGTTAATGCAAAATAAAAATCACGGAGACCATCATGAGTACCCTACAAAATAAAAATACTCAGATTGAATTTATCGCCGGTAATAACGAATTTTCGCTGATTTATCAACAGCGTCTGATTTTACGTCATACCGCGCAAGCGCCTTGTTTGTGGATTGGCGGCGGCGAAGCGGATATCGATATGTTTCGCGGTAATTTCAGTATTAAAGATCGTCTGAATGAAAAGGTCGCCCTGACAGACGTTAAGATCACTGCGCAACCCGCGGGATGGCACTTACATTTCAGCCGTGGTAATACGCTCAGCGCTACGCTGGTTATCACCACCGATGATAGCGGGCGTTTACAGCTCAACCTGCAAAATGATAACCGCGCACATAACCGCATCTGGTTGCGGCTGGCAGCGCAACCGCAAGATCATATTTACGGCTGCGGTGAACAATTCTCTTACTTTGATTTGCGCGGCAAACCTTTCCCGCTGTGGACCAGCGAGCAGGGCGTCGGGCGCAACAAACAAACCTATGTGACCTGGCAGGCCGACTGCAAAGAGAACGCAGGCGGCGACTATTACTGGACGTTCTTCCCCCAGCCGACCTTTGTCAGCACGCAGAAGGTTTACTGCCATGTTGAAAACAGCGGTTATATGAATTTCGATTTCAGCGCGCCGGACTACCACGAACTGGCCTTCTGGGAAGATAGCGCCACGCTGCGTTTTGAATGTGCCGACGACTATATCAGCCTGCTGGAAAAACTCACTGCGCTGTTGGGCCGCCAGCCGGAATTACCGGACTGGGTATACGACGGCGTGACGCTGGGTACTCAGGGCGGCACGGAAGTCTGCCAGCAGAAACTCGACGTGATGCGCGAAGGCGGCGTGAAGGTCAACGGCATCTGGGCGCAGGACTGGTCCGGTATCCGCATGACCTCATTCGGCAAACGCGTGATGTGGAACTGGAAGTGGAACAGTGAGCTGTATCCGCAACTCGACCAGCGTATTCCTCAGTGGAAAGAAGAGGGCGTGCAGTTCCTTTCTTACATCAATCCGTATGTCGCCAGCGATCGGGATTTGTGTGCCGAAGCCTCAAAAAAAGGCTATCTGACCAAAGATGCCACGGGGGGCGATTATCACGTCGAGTTCGGCGAGTTTTACGCAGGCGTGGTCGATCTGACCAATCCTGCTGCCTATGACTGGTTCAAAAACGTCATCAAAAAGAACCTGATTGAACTGGGATGTAGCGGCTGGATGGCGGATTTCGGTGAATATCTGCCAACCGATACCTTCCTGCACAACGGCGTCAGCGCGGAAATCATGCATAACGCCTGGCCCGCACTGTGGGCGAAATGTAACTACGAAGCCTTGCAGGAAACCGGCAAGCTCGGCGAGGTGCTGTTCTTTATGCGCGCCGGTTACACCGGCAGTCAGAAATATTCGACGATGATGTGGGCGGGTGATCAGAACGTTGACTGGAGCCCGGACGACGGGCTGGCCTCGGTGATCCCGGCGGCCTTGTCGCTGGCAATGAGCGGCCACGGTCTGCATCACAGCGATATTGGCGGTTACACCACGCTGTTCGAGATGAAACGCAGCAAGGAACTGCTGCTGCGCTGGTGCGATTTCAGCGCCTTCACCCCGATGATGCGCACTCACGAAGGCAACCGTCCGGGCGACAACTGGCAGTTTGACGGCGACGCGGAAACCATCGCGCATTTCGCCCGCATGACCGGCGTGTTCACTCATCTCAAACCGTATATCCGGCAGGCCGTGCAACAAAACAGTCAGCGCGGTTTACCGGTGATGCGTCCGTTGTTCCTGCATTACGAAGACGATGCCCGCACCTATACCCTGAAATATCAGTACCTGTTTGGCCGCGATCTGCTGGTGGCACCGGTGCATGAAGAAGGGCGCAGCGACTGGTCGCTGTATCTGCCGCAGGATACGTGGATCAACGCCTGGACCGGGGAAACGCATCACGGCGGCGATATTACGGTGGCCGCGCCGTTAGGACAGCCGCCGGTCTTTTATCGTGCAGACAGCGAGTGGGCAGCGCTGTTCGGTGCATTACGTCACCTCTGATAAGGCTTGCCCGCCGGGGGGAATACATCGCCCCGGCGGGTGAAGGAGAATAATAATGAGTCAGACAACATCGGAAAACCCCGCGACCCTGCGCCTGCCTTTCAGGGAAAAACTGGCCTACGGCATGGGGGATTTAGGCTCCAATATCCTGCTCGATATTGGCACGCTGTACCTGCTGAAATTTTACACTGACGTGCTCGGCCTGCCGGGGACTTACGGCGGCATTATCTTTTTGATCGCCAAATTCTTTACCGCATTTACCGATATGGGCACCGGCATCATGCTGGATTCGCGCCGTAAGATCGGGCCAAAGGGCAAATTCCGCCCCTTCGTATTGTACGCCGCGTTTCCGGTGACGTTGCTGGCCGTCGCCAATTTCGTCGGCACACCGTTTGAGATCACCGGTAAAACCGTCGTGGCAACACTGTTGTTTATGTTGTACGGGCTGTTTTTCAGCATGATGAATTGCTCGTATGGCGCGATGGTGCCTGCTATCACCAAAAACCCGGACGAGCGGGCGTCACTCGCGGCATGGCGGCAGGGCGGTGCCACGCTGGGACTGCTGTTGTGCACTGTCGGTTTTGTGCCGGTGATGAATCTGCTCGAAGGCAGTTCGCAGCGCAGTTATATCTTTGCGGCGACGCTGTTCTCGCTGGTCGGGTTACTGTTTATGTGGCTGTGTTATGCCGGCGTGAAAGAGCGTTATGTCGAGGCGCAGTCCGCCAGTGATACGCAAAAACCGGGGCTGTTGCTGTCATTCCGGGCGATTGCCGGTAACCGTCCGCTGTTCATTCTGTGCATCGCCAATCTCTGCACGCTGGGGGCGTTTAACGTCAAACTGGCGATTCAGGTGTATTACACGCAGTACGTGCTGAATGACCCGATCCTGCTCTCTTATATGGGTTTTTTCAGCATGGGATGCATTTTCATTGGCGTGTTCCTGATGCCTGCCGCCGTCCGGCGATTCGGTAAGAAAAAAGTGTATATCGGCGGTCTGGCGCTGTGGATTGTCGGCGACATCCTTAACTACTTCTATGGCAGCGGCTCGGTCAGCTTTGTCGCGTTCTCCTGTCTGGCGTTCTTCGGATCGGCGTTCGTCAATAGCCTGAACTGGGCGCTGGTGTCCGACACGGTGGAATACGGCGAGTGGCGCACCGGCGTGCGTTCGGAAGGCACGGTCTACACCGGTTTCACCTTCTTTCGCAAAGTTTCACAGGCACTGGCGGGGTTCTTCCCCGGCCTGATGCTGACGCAAATCGGCTATGTGCCTAACGTGGTGCAGTCGGCGGGCACGCAGGAAGGGCTGCGTCAGCTGATCTTCATTTATCCCTGTGCGCTGGCGGCAATCACCATCGTGACGATGGGCTGTTTCTATAACCTCAACGAGAAAATGTACGTGCGCATCGTTGCGGAAATTGAGCAGCGTAAGCAGACGGCATAATGCATTCACTGTAACAGCGCCCTGCGGGGCGCTTTGAGGATCGCCTATGAAGGATTGTCATCACCCTGATCCGCTGACGTTGCGTGAGAAGTGCGCCTATGGAATGGGCGATTTTGGCTCGAACCTGATGTTATGTATCGGGACGCTGTATCTCCTGAAGTTTTATACCGATGAACTGGGCATGCCGGCGTTTTATGGCGGCATCATCTTCCTGGTGGCGAAGTTTTTCACCGCTTTCACCGATATGCTGACCGGCGTGTTACTTGATTCCCGCCGTCATATTGGTGCGCGGGGTAAGTTCAGACCGTTCATTTTGTATGCCTCCGTGCCGGTAGGGCTGATCGCGACGGCGCAGTTTATGGCGAATGATTTCGGCCTGCCGGTGAAAACGGCGCTCGCCACCGTACTGTTTATGTTGTTCGGCTTGTTCTACAGCCTGATGAATTGTTCATACGGCGCGATGGTGCCCGCTATCACCAAAAATCCCCATGAACGGGCGCAGCTTGCCGCCTGGCGCCAGGGCGGTGCCACGCTCGGATTATTGTTGTGTACCGTCGGGTTTATGCCGGTACAGGCGTTGTTCGGCAATTCCCCTTCGGTGGGGTATTTCTCCGCTGCCCTGATTTTCGCCACCTGCGGCATTCTGTGTATGGGCTGGTGCTATCGCGGCGTCAGGGAACGTTACGTTGAACTCACGCCTGCGGGACATAAATCCGGCATCCTGCGGTCGTTTCGCGCCATATTTCGTAATCCGCCGTTGCTGGTACTGTGCCTCGCCAATCTGTGTACGCTGGCGGCGTTTAACATCAAACTGGCGATCCAGGTGTATTACACGCAGTACGTGCTTAATGATATTCATCTGTTGTCGTGGATGGGGTTTTTCAGCATGGGCTGCATTCTGGTCGGTGTCTTTCTGGTGCCGGGTTGCGTGAAACGCTTTGGCAAAAAACAGGTGTACCTGGGGGGATTACTGTTGTGGGCAACCGGCGATATGCTTAATTTCCTGTGGGGAAACAGCTCGTTAAGCTTTGTGCTGTTTTCCTGCATGGCATTTTTTGGCACCGCATTTGTCAACAGCCTGAACTGGGCGCTGGTGCCAGATACCGTGGATTATGGCGAATGGAAAACCGGTATTCGTGCCGAAGGCTCGGTGTATACCGGTTATACCTTTTCACGAAAAATATCTGCCGCGCTTGCCGGGTTCCTGCCGGGAATTATGCTGACTCAAATCGGTTATATCCCGAATGTGGTGCAGGGCAGCGCGACCTTACTCGGTTTGCGTCAGCTGATCTTTATCTGGCCCTGTGCACTGGCTATCAGTGCGGCGATCATTATGGGCGTATTTTACAAACTCAATGAGGAACGCTTTGCCAGAATCATTGAGGAAATCGGTGCGCGCAAAAAAGGGGAGATTCCAGATCCTGTCACCGGCAAAGAAAAGACGTCTGTGTTAAGCCTGTAAATCGTTCAGGTTTGCTATGGTTAACCGAGGGCACTTTCGTGCTACGTAGCCATCACGTTACAAGGAGAAACCCAAACATGACCAGTTCGGAATTGCTGACCTATTGCATGGGAAAACCCGGTGCGGAGCAAAGTGTTGAAAATCAGCGCGGCGCAAATCAGGTAAAAGTGGGCGACGCGATGTTTGCCATGGTGTGTGAAATTGATGGCCGCGAGGCTATTTCGCTGAAAACCAGCCCTGAACTGGCAGAGCAATTACGGGCAGCACATCCGGATATTGTGCCGGGAGATCATCTCAACAAAGCGCACTGGAATACCGTGTTCCTCGACGGCTCGCTGCCCGATTCACAGTTTTATTATCTGATTGATGATTCCTACCAGTTGGTGGTATCCGGTCTGCCGGAGGCGGTGCGTCAGGAAATTGGCCGCTGATTATCCGGCCAGTTGCCACTGCTGAGGGTTGCAGGAGAGAAGTCCGCCACCTCTGCCCGCCACGGCAGTGCGCCGCGAAAGCGCCACACGCGGGTGATGTCCAGACTCCAGTAACGTTCTGCGCCTGCTGGCCCGGGAATATCCTCCGGCTGCCAGTGGATTTGCGTGTGTCCCTGAAGATGCAACAGGTCACCGTTTTCGAAATCGATAAACAGCAGTGCAGCACGCGGTTCTGCCAGCAAATTCCCCAGCGTATTCATATAACGGTTGCCGCGAAAATCAGGCACCCATAAGCGGTTTCCCACCAGATGCGCAAATCCCGGCTGGCCGCCGCGATGCGACACATCGGCACCGCCGTGCGCGTGGCTGGCGATAAAAAACGTATCGGCGCGGGCAATCAGTGCGCGGGCGTCAGCATCCGGTTCGGTCATATCTTCCCGCGCAGCCAGCGGCAAACTGACGGGCACATCGGCCAGTTTGCGTATCTGGATATACTGCGGACAATTACCAAAACTTTGATCGACGACGATCTCAATGCGGTTTTTATCCATGCGCCCGATCCTGCCGTTCACGCGGTTACGCCGCCGGTTGGAAAAATCGATCCCCAGCCCGCCAATCTGTTTCCCCGGCTGTAAAGCGGCCAGGGCCGGATCGTCCGCCCGTCGCGGCGCATTTATCCGCAAATGGATGTCATCCGGCGTACTGATAAACCCGGCGGGGCCGGTCAGCAGGGTTGCCACCGGCCAGCCGTTTTCGTCCAGTGTTGAGATAAACAGATACGGCAGCGCGGCGAAAAAAAGCCGGTGCTGTTCCGGCATCGCATCGCGGATGCCGTGTGCGGAAACATCAAACCCTGCCATGTCCTGTGCCAGGATTTCGTCTGCATGGAAAGGATGGTTCATCGCGTTTTACCCCACAATTTCAGGCAGTGGCAACGCCGGAAGTGGCGTAAAGCCCGGCAGGTTTTGCACCCGTTTCAGCCAGCGGCGAATCGCCGGGTAATCCGCCAGCGAAACGCCGCCTTCCGGAGCCGTCGCCACATAGCTGTAACAGGCCAGATCGGCAATGGTGGCCCGCTCCGTCGCCAGAAACTCGCGGCTTTCCAGATGCTGTTCAAGCTGTGGCAGAAACTTTGCCGTCACGGCCAGCGCGCTTTCATAAGATTCCGGTGCCGCGAACTGTTTCACCATGCGGGCGGATGCCGGGCCGTAACGCACTTCACCGGCGGCGCGGGACAACCATTTTTGCACCTCAGCGGCCTGCACCGGATCTTCCGGCAACCAGTGGCTGTCGGGCGCGTAACGTTTCACCAGATACACCAGAATCGCATTGCTGTCGGTGACAACGAGTTCGCCGTCGGTCAGCACCGGCACCTGCTGCAGCGGATTTAACTGCGCGAATTTGGCGGTTTGACGAATGTCTTTGCCGCCGTCTTTGTTCTCAAAGGGCAGGCTGAGCATGTTCAGCAACAGAGTTACGCGGTGGCAATGGCCGGAAAGCGGTGTGCTGTAAAGTTGAATGGCTGGCATGGAATGTCTCCTTTATGGGTCTGGCGTCAAGATTACTCTTGCATCAAATGATTGGGATCCACGAAGATTGAAATTGAGCGTTTCACCTGGTGGAAGAATCTATGGACCGTTTAGATGAAATGGCGATTTTTGTCGCTGTACTTCAGTATGGCAGCCTGGCGGAAGCTGCCCGTAAACTTCACCGTTCTCCTCCGGCGATCACCCGCGCCATTGCCTCGCTGGAACACCGTTTCGGCGCAAGGCTGGTCGAGCGCACCACGCGCAGTCTGGCGCCGACAGAAGCAGGCGCACGGCTGGCGGAAAAAGCGCGACTGCTGCTCAGCCAGTATCAGAACGCGGTAGAAGATACCGCAGAAACCCAGCTCAGCGGCCTGCTGCGCATCACCGCACCGGTACAGTTTGGTCGTAAACACGTCGCGCCGCTGGTGATGGAATTTCTGGCGCAACATCCTGATATGCAAATCGAAATGATGTTAAATGACCGTAATCTGGATCTGATTGACGAAGGGTTAGATCTGGCGGTGCGCATCGGTCATCAGGAAGATTCAGGCAAAGTCGCCCGTAAGGTTGCGCAAGTCACCCGCGTTCTGGTCGCCAGTCCGGCGTATCTGGCGCAGCATGGTGAACCGCAACATCCGTCGGAACTCGCTTCTCATCAGACGGTGATGGGCACGCTGCGCACCCAAATCCGTGAATGGCGTTTCGGGCCGAATGAGGACGATTTGCGCGTGCGGCTGTCGCCACGTTTACTTTCCAACGATGTGGAATCGCAACTGCTGGCGGTGCGCAGCGGGCAGGGGATCGCACGGTTATTGTCGTATCAGGTCAGGGATGATGTGCAGGCAGGCCGTATGGTGCGGCTGCTGAAGGATTTCGAACCTTTGCCGTTGCCGGTACAACTGGTGGCGCAGCAGGTACAGCAAATGCCGCGCAAGGTACGGACTTTCTGGGATTTTGCTTATCAGCGGCTGAGTGCACTGCCGCAGCTTCATGCTTTAGATGCATCTTCGGAACAGTGACGCCGATCACGCTCGCTGGCGGTAAAAATAACCTACTCTGAGAGTTGTGCAAAAACAGTGAGTTACTTGAGGACAGGTTGTCCGTTTGCTCACGCCAACCCAGAAGGAAAGGATGATGACCCGTAACCGGCTGAATCTTGCCACGCTTTTGATTCTGGCGCTCAGCGCGCCGTTCCCGCTGACCGTCTCTGCGCAAAGCTTGCCGCAGGATCCTGATGCGTCGGTGCCTGCGAAAAATTACATCACGGCGGTGAATCCTGATTTAACCATCACTTACCGGCTGTATGCGCCGACTGCCGAACATGTCGATGTGGTGACCGGTGCCACGCCGGTGACCTACATTCCGCATCAGATGACCAAGGACGATAAAGGTGTCTGGAGCTGGACATCGGGTGCACAGAAGCCTGATCTCTATGAATATTTCTTCAACGTGGATGGCTTGAGGATTGCCGATCCGGGCAGTGCAATGCCCAAGCCACAGCGTCAGGTGAATACCAGTTTGATCCTGGTGCCCGGCAGTATTCTTGATGTGAAAAACGTGCCGCACGGCGAAGTCCGTACGCTGACCTATCATTCCGCCGCGCTGAATTCCGAACGTCAGGTCGCGGTGTGGACGCCACCGGGTTACACCGATGCTTCACAGCCGTTGCCGGTGCTGTATTTCTATCACGGCTTTGGCGACACCGGTCGCTCGGCGCTGGATCAGGGGCGCATTCCGCAAATCATGGATAACCTGCTGGCGGAGAAAAAAATCGTGCCGATGCTGGTGGTCATTCCGGATACCGAAACCGACGCCAAAGGCGTGGTGCCGGAAGATTACGTCACCAAAGATCGCCGCAAAGAGTTTTATCCGCGCAATGCCGCTGCCGCAGATAAAGAGCTGACCGGTGATATTATCCCGCTGATTTCTAAAACCTTCCGTGTGCGTGATGACGCAACCGGACGCGCGCTGGCCGGGCTTTCACAAGGCGGTTATCAGACACTGGTCAGTGGCATGACGCATCTCGACCAGTTTGGCTGGCTGGCGACACTCAGCGGTGTCAGCACCACCACCGTACCCAATGCGGATGTGGCGAAACGCTTAGCTGAACCGGAAAAAATCAATGCACAACTGAAAAATTTCACCGTGGTTGTCGGCGAGAAAGATGTGGTAACAGGGAAGGACATTGCCGGATTGAAAACCGAGCTGGAAGAGAAAAAGATTAAATTCGATTACCACGAATACCCGAATCTCGGCCATGAAATGGACGTCTGGCGCCCGGCCTATGCGGAGTTTGTGCAGAAGATATTTAAGTAGGGTCACACCGTGTAAAGTCTTTTTCGATGTATAAAGTGATTTGCTTTATACTTTAAAAAATGACTTTACACGGATCTGCAAATGACACAGAAGATAACGCAACTGGTTAGCTACCTTGAAACGGTTTTAGGCTTTCGCACTACAGCCACCGAAGTAAAACTCTCAGTTTCATTCAGTCTTCAGGAGTTGTTTGGTTTCTTCGAACTGGAAGTTGGTGTGCCGGGTGACGCTCCTCTGATTCTGCTGGCGGCTTTACAGCGGGATGACACCTATCCGGGCATTGTCACGATAAGGAAACGTCTGTCACTCATTGAAAGGATGACAGATAAGGTGGTTGTCTACGTCTGCGAAAATATGAATCTGGCGGAACGCCGCAGCTTGATTGACCATCACATAAATTTTATTGCGATTAAAAAGCAGTTATTTATTCCTGAACTGGCCATGGATTTGCGCGATGCCTTCAGAATTCGTAAAAAAAGCGCCGGCAAAGACGTGCAAAACGATTTTTCTCCGGCCACTCAGGCTATGCTCATCCAGCTTTTATGGGATGAGTCATTCTCTAAATCCGGTATTACCTGTACGGCTGAGCAGTTGATGGGCTTATATAATTACAGTCGCGTGACGCTCTCAAAAGCCATTTCTGAGCTGACAAAATCCGGGCTTCTTGCTTCAACGCATGAGAAAGATTTTTCGACCCGATTTTATTCACTCAGATTTTCGCGCTCAGAGACTTTCGTAAAATCTCTTCTGCTGATGCGTAATCCGGTGAAGAAAATCGTCTGGATTAACAAGCTACCTCCTTTAGATGAGGGGGTCTGTTATGCCGGAGACAGCGCTTTAGCGGAATACACGATGCTGGCCCGTGGCGCTAAGCCTGTGTTTGCGATGACCCGGGAAGTATTCACTTCACTCCTGAAAAGGGGGGAATTTGATGAAGTGACTCATATCGACAGCGCTGTAGCTACAGTTGAAATCTGGAGCTACCGGAGTCCCAAAGCTTCAACACATATCGTTGATGAAATATCTCTGTATCTGACACAGAAAGATAATCAGGATGAACGGGTCCAACTGGCGCTCAGTGAACTTAAGGATCAATACCCATGGATGAAATTCGGGGACTAAAACTGTTTGGCGAGTATTTCAAAAAATATCAGGATCAATACGTCCTCATCGGTGGTGTCGCATCCTGGATCACTATGGATGAAGCCGGGGAAGAATTTCGGGCCACCAAAGATCTGGATATTGTCCTCATTATTGAGGCGCTGAGCCCTGATTTTGTCAGTCTGTTTTGGGAATTTATAAAGTCAGGCAACTACGAAATCCGCCAGACGGGTGAGGGAAAGCCCATTTTTTACCGGTTTCTGAAACCAGAAAACACGAGTTACCCCTTTCAGATTGAACTTTTCTCGCGTTCTCCACAAGGAATGGAACCTCCGGAAGATGCTCAGATTATCCCGATCCCCAAAGATGAAGGTGTTTCCAGCCTCTCAGCTATCCTCCTCGATGAACATTATTATTCCTTCCTCAGGGATGGCCTCCTGCGCACGGAATTATTCTCGTATATCGGAGCAGACAGGTTAATCCCTTTAAAAATGAATGCGTGGCTTGATCTGTCAACCCGCAAGGCGGCAGGAGAACCTGTGGATTCCCGTGTTGTGAATAAGCACAGAAATGATGTGATCCGGTTATCAGGTCAACTGACAGGAAAGGCTGCCACCATTCCCGAGAACATTCGGGCTGACATGGAGAGCTTTCTCACAAAACTGTCAGATGAGAATATTGATCTCAGGTCACTGAATCAGCGGGGGTCTGTAGAAGATGTCATTAAAAGGATCAGAGAAGGATTTGGTCTGTAATCAGGACAAACAAAAGGCCTTCCCGTTTGGGAAGGCCTTTTGCTATGGCTTAAGCGCTTTTCTTCGCCTGCTGGCTGTGGCGTTCCAGCAACGGTTTCAGGAAGCGCGCAGTATGCGATTCTTTGCATTCCGCGACGGTTTCCGGCGTACCGGCGACCAGAATCTGTCCGCCGCCCGCACCGCCTTCTGGCCCGAGATCAACAATCCAGTCCGCGGTTTTAATCACGTCCAGATTGTGTTCAATCACCACGATGGTGTTGCCCTGATCGCGTAGCTGATGCAGCACTTCCAACAGTTGCTGAATATCGGCAAAGTGCAGGCCGGTGGTCGGTTCGTCGAGAATATACAACGTCTGACCGGTGCCGCGTTTGGACAGCTCACGCGCCAGTTTGACGCGCTGTGCTTCACCGCCGGACAGCGTGGTCGCTGACTGGCCGAGGCTGATGTAGGTCAGACCGACGTCGATCAGCGTCTGCAATTTACGCGCAAGGGCAGGGACGGCATCGAAGAAATCACGCGCTTCTTCAATGGTCATCTCCAGCACTTCGTGGATGCTCTTGCCTTTGTATTTAATTTCCAGCGTTTCGCGGTTATAGCGTTTGCCTTTGCACTGATCGCACGGCACATAAATATCCGGCAGGAAGTGCATTTCAACTTTGATCACGCCGTCGCCCTGACAGGCTTCGCAGCGGCCGCCTTTGACGTTGAAACTGAAACGCCCCGGCGTGTAGCCGCGTGAACGTGATTCCGGCACACCGGCAAACAGCTCACGCACCGGCGTGAAAATACCGGTGTAGGTTGCCGGGTTAGAGCGCGGCGTACGGCCAATCGGGCTCTGGTCGATGTCGATGACTTTATCGAAATGGCCCAGACCTTCGATTTCACGGTACGGCGCAGCTTCAGCAATCGTTGCGCCATTCAGCTCGCGCTGTGCCAGCGGGAACAGCGTGTCGTTGATCAACGTCGATTTACCGGAGCCGGACACGCCGGTGATACAGGTAAACAGGCCCACCGGCAGCGTCAGCGTGACATCTTTCAGGTTGTTGCCTTTAGCGCCGGAAAGTTTCAGCACTTTGGTGGCATCCGCCGGGACGCGCTGCGCCGGTACGGAGATTTCCCGTTTACCGCTCAGGAACTGGCCGGTCAGTGAATTCTCGGTCGCCATAATGTCTTCAGCGGTGCCTTCAGCCACCACTTCGCCACCGTGTACGCCTGCACCCGGACCAATATCAATAATATGGTCGGCAGCGCGGATCGCGTCTTCGTCGTGCTCGACCACAATCACCGTGTTACCGAGGTCGCGCAGGTGGATCAGGGTTTCCAGCAGACGCTCGTTGTCGCGCTGATGCAGGCCGATAGACGGCTCATCCAGCACGTACATCACGCCCACCAGACCGGCACCAATCTGGCTCGCCAGACGGATACGCTGGGCTTCGCCGCCGGACAGCGTTTCCGCAGAACGTGACAGCGAGAGGTAATTCAGGCCGACGTTCACCAGGAATTTCAGGCGATCGCCAATCTCTTTCAGCACTTTCTCAGCAATTTTGGCGCGCTGACCGCTGAGTTTCATATTGCGGAAGAAATCCATCGCATGGCCGATGCTGAAATCAGAGATTTCCGGCAGCGTGGTTTCTTCGACAAATACGTTACGGGCTTCTTCACGCAGGCGGGTGCCGCTGCAGGAAGTACACGGACGGTTGCTGATGTATTTCGACAGTTCTTCACGTACTGCGCTGGATTCCGTTTCTTTATAACGGCGCTCCATATTGTGCAGTACGCCTTCAAACGGATGGCGACGAATCGAAGTATCACCGCGATCGTTAATGTATTTGAATTCAATGGTGGTTTTGCCGGAACCGTGCAGGATGGCGTTTTGCACGTCGCTGCTCAGTTCGTTAAACGGCGCTTCCACGTCGAAATCATAATGCTCACCAAGAGAGCGCAGCATCTGGAAATAATAGAAGTTACGACGATCCCAGCCGCGGATAGCCCCACCCGCCAGTGAAAGCTCAGGGTTTTGCACCACGCGATCAGGGTCGAAGAACTGCTGCACACCCAGCCCGTCACAGGTCGGACAGGCTCCCGCCGGGTTGTTGAACGAGAACATACGCGGTTCAAGCTCGCGCATGCTGTAGCCGCACACCGGACAGGCAAAGTTGGCCGAGAACAGCATTTCTTCGGCTTTCGGGTCATCCATATCGGCGACCACGGCGGTACCACCGGAAAGCTCGAGCGCGGTTTCAAACGATTCCGCCAGGCGTTGCGCCAGATCGTCACGCACTTTAAAGCGGTCAACGACCACTTCAATGGTGTGTTTCTTCTGCAATTCTAATTTTGGCGGATCGGACAAATCACACACTTCACCATCAATACGCGCACGGATATAGCCCTGCGACGCCAGGTTTTCCAGCGTCTTGGTATGCTCGCCTTTGCGATCTTTAATGATGGTCGCCAGCAGCATCAGACGCTGGCCTTCCGGCTGTGCCAGTACGTTATCCACCATCTGGCTGACGGTCTGGGCTGACAGCGGAATATTATGATCCGGGCAGCGCGGCTCGCCCACGCGGGCAAACAGCAGGCGCAGGTAGTCGTGGATTTCGGTGATGGTCCCGACGGTAGAGCGCGGGTTGTGCGACGTTGATTTTTGCTCAATCGAAATCGCCGGAGACAGACCTTCAATATGGTCGACGTCTGGTTTTTCCATTAAGGATAAAAATTGGCGTGCGTAGGCCGACAGCGACTCGACGTAGCGGCGCTGGCCTTCGGCGTACAGCGTATCGAACGCCAGAGAGGACTTGCCTGAACCGGATAAGCCGGTGACAACAATCAGTTTGTCGCGCGGGATAATCAGGTTGATATTCTTGAGATTATGGGTGCGTGCGCCCCGAACTTCGATCTTATCCATTCATCATTCCCGGATTAACTTGATAGCTCACCGTGCCGGTGACCGCCGTGAAAACCAGTTTCGCGCCAGCCATCGAATCGGGCACAGAGAAGAACGTAACGCGCAATTATGACACAAATCACAGCCTGTGCCACCCCAAAACCTGAATGTATATCCAGTACTCAATGTAACAATGGAATGTTTGCTGAACAATCTGGAAAGAAAATCGCAGTGCATGACATCCGTGGTACGGAGGCAACGTTTTGTGGTTATAATGTCGCGAAGTGAGTTTCCTCACACCCCAAACTGTGGTTTCAACCACGACATACATCATCAGGAGAATCCACATGGCCAGCAGAGGCGTAAACAAAGTTATTCTCGTCGGTAATCTGGGGCAAGACCCGGAAGTCCGCTACATGCCTAACGGCGGCGCGGTTGCCAACATCACTCTGGCAACGTCTGAAAGCTGGCGTGACAAAGCCACCGGCGAGCAGAAAGAAAAAACCGAATGGCACCGTGTAGTGTTGTTCGGCAAATTAGCGGAAGTCGCAGGCGAATACCTGAAGAAAGGTTCTCAGGTTTATATCGAAGGCGCACTGCAAACCCGTAAATGGACCGATCAGGCTGGCGTTGAAAAATACACCACCGAAGTCGTTGTTAACGTCGGCGGCACCATGCAGATGCTCGGCGGCCGTGCAAGCGGCGGCGCACCAGCAGGTGGTGGTCAGCCATCCGCAGGCGGCCAGCAGGGCGGTTGGGGTCAGCCTCAGCAGCCACAAGGCGGCAACCAGTTCAGTGGCGGTCAGCAATCTCGTCCGGCTGCGCAAAACAACGCGCCAGCACAGAACAACGAACCCCCAATGGATTTCGACGACGATATCCCGTTCTGATTCATTGCCTTCGGGCATCAACGTTCAGAACAACAAAAAGCCCCGAAAGGGGCTTTTTGCTTTGCAGCGTTGACTACTTTCAATGCCTCACACTTTCCCCACCGCACCAAACACTAATCTGCCCTGATGGAATGTCGCTTTCACCTCTGACACCCGCGCCACCGCTTCGGCAGAGCAACTGGCGTCGACCAGGATCATTTCGGCGTTATCGTTCACCGCAGGCCACTGGCGTGTGCCGCTGTCGTCGAGCGGCAGGACGTTGCCGGTGGCGATAGCGAGGGAGCGCGTCAGGCCAAATTCGTCGGAGTTACCGTAGAGCTGGGCGTAGAGGCTGGCTTTTTCCAGCATGCTGCCGGTGCCGAACGGCGACCAGTGATCAATGACGCTGTCTGTGCCGGTCATGACAAATACGCCGTTCTGGCTGAGCTGCGGCAGCGGCATATTCAGTTTGCCGAGCGGAATGGTGGAAGCGACGGTGAACTGCTGCTCTGAAAGCCCTGCAATGACGTCGTCGAGTTCCGCGCCCTGCATCATCGCCAGCGCAAAACCGTGGCTGAGCGTCACTTTGCCTTTCAGTTGCGGGTTTTTCTCCACGGTCTGAATCATGTATTTCACTGCCGCGATACCGGCCGGCGTGGTTTCATGCAGATGAATATCCACGCCTTTATTCGTATCCAGTGCAATCTGAAACATCGCGTCGAGGGATTTTTCCATCGCGTCATCCACGTTAGTCGGATCCAGTCCGCCGACGTATTGCGCGCCCATTTGCATCGCCTCACGCATCAGGCCATCGACTTTCGAATGCAGCAAGCCGTGTTGCGGGAACGCCACAATTTCACAACTGAAATCCTGCTGATGTTTTTCCAGTGCGATTTTCAGATGCTCAAGGCTTTTCAGGCCGCTGACCGGGTCGATATTGCAGTGGCTGCGCGCCACGGTGGTGCCTTTGGAATGCAGCAGCCCGATGATCGCTTCGGCATGTTCCACCGATGTTGGTAGCAGTTTGGGGATCAGCACCTGTTCGCGGGCAATCATGTCCATGATAGTTTTGCCTTTACGCGGGCGCGGCGCTTCCCATTTGCCACCGTAGAAGGTTTTGTCGAGGTGAATATGCATGTCGCGCGTGGCGGGCAGCAGAAGTAATCCTCTGGCATCAAAAGCAGGCAAGGTGCTGGCCGGGGCGTCTTTTGCCGGCTGGATCGCCACGATTTTGCCGTTGTTGATTTCAAGATTGTACAAACCGGTTCTGGTGGCAACAACGATATCGCCTTCGCGCTCAAAACCCTCCTCCAGCCGTACATTGCGCAACTGGTAATGCGGCGCAGAAATTGCGTTGATCTGGCTGGCATCGTCACATTTTTCGTCCATCGCGCCCGGTTTGAACGGGGAGGCTGATGCCATACCTGCGGTTAACAGCGCGCCGGTGGCAGTGATTTTGGCGCTATGCGAAAGAAAGTTTCTGCGGCTTTGTTGCTGAGGATTTTGCACGTCGAATTCCTTAATCATGATGCGGGAGGATGCTGCTTTTCCCTTCACCTTAAAAGATGACGCCGGTTCCGGCTGCGATTTTTCCCACTGCCTGCCAGTGGAAAATGCAATGGCTAACTAAGCTGACAAAAATCCTTTAATTTTCCGGCCAGTGCAATCTGCGCAGGCGTCGCGTCGTGGCGGTAAAACAGCGCCAGCTCGACGTTATCAATCGGCGGCAATCCGCTTTCTGCCCCAAGAATCCGGTGCTCCGGCTGGCGGCAACCGGCGGGCAATAAGGTGACACCCAATCCGGCCGCACTGGCAGCGACCAGCGCGGCGAGACTGGCGCTGCTGTAACTGATACGCCAGCTACGTCCGAGAGCATCCAGTGCCTGACACAGTTCTTCGCGGTATAACCCGTTGAGCGGAAACAGCACCAGCGGGATGGGATCCCGTTCAAACGCCGGAAACGCCGCGCTGTCCAGCCACAGCATCGGCTCGGGGCGCGAGGCGTTGGCCTTTTCGCCGGTGAGTTGTTTCACCAGAATGATATCCAGCATCTCCTGTTGCCAGGCGCGGCGCAGTTCGTGACTCAGGCCGCTGGTGACATCGAGGCGAATATGCGGATGGGCGCGGCTGAATTGCGCCAGCAGGGACGTGGTAGCCGCGGCAAAATCTTCAGGCACGCCGAGACGCACTACGCCGTCCGGCCACTGGTCACTCAGCGCATCGTGCGCTTCACCGTTCAGGGCGATAATCCGCCGCGCATAACCCAGCAACCGTTCACCTTCTTCAGTCAGTTGCACCTGATGAGACGTGCGTTCCAGCAAAGGTTTTCCCAGCGCTTCTTCCAGGCGGCGGATTTGCTGGCTGACTGTCGATTGCGACAGGTACACGCGGTCGGCCGCACGGGTAAAACTGCCGGTTTCGCAGACGGCGACAAAACTAAGCAACTGCTGCGGGCTGAACATCGGATAGCGATTCATTTTTTAAATGTTTATGCTTTTGGCATTCGAAATATCAATACTTAGCAGAGTATCAATCTTCCCGCTCTCGCACCAGACCAGGGACTGAGAACCCCTTAGAAGAAAAGGTTTCCTTTATGTTTTCTGAATTAATCATGTTCAACATTGAAAGTCTTTTTTCTTTATCATTTGCAAAGTTTTTCTTAATAATGGAATGAAGTGATTTTATGAGAATGGATTCAGTTAGACTGATACAAAATTATAATGGGATATATAATAAATTCCGACAGGGGGAATATATTAAGAAAAACAAATGGGATCATTGTGATGAGAAAAAACGTAAGGGCGCATGGACCGGAAATGTCTATGATCGCGCCGGTCGGGTGGTTGAATATGGTCTTGAAAACGGTGTGTGTCAGGGGCTGGTGGGCGCATACCTGATATCAGGTCAAAGCTGGAGCCGGTTCAGTGCCTATATTGCCAGTGAAAAAGGTAAGACGGTGGTGCGGGGGATCATGAATTTTCAGGAACACCTGAGTGCCAGCGGGAATATGAAAGAAATGAAAAGTGTTTTTCATGGCATTCTAAAATCTTATCAGGTTGATTTTATTCGGGAGGAAATAAAATTGACTGGAAATACCGCAATTACCATGGCGCAGTCAATATTAAAAAGTGTCAGTCAGGGCAATGGCTGTCATATATCGATTAAAAAATCTTCCAGCGGACACTCATTAGGTCTCAGGGCAGAATCCAATCAAATAAAAATCTTTGACCCCAATTATGGTGAGACGGTTTTTCCCTTTAAGAATGGTATCAGCGATGAAATGGAAAAATTTCTGATACATATTTTTTCTGAATACTACAGCCAGTACTTTATGTTGACGGTTGAACATTATTCAGCTTCCGTTTTTTCCTGAATCTCCGGACTCACAGATAACAGTGAAAAACCACTTTTAAGGTTTTATTCTTAGCGTTGATATGTATTTAACTTCTGTATTCCGATTGTTTAATGGTCGTTGTAAAATAAGTCAACTTAATTATTTATTTTAAAACAAATGTTTGTTACAAATTATAATATCGAGGTGCGATAATTTACTAACAGTAAAGTGATTAACCTCAAGGGTGAAAGTGTGTTCGTCTCAAAAAATAAAATTAAATATGGCAGGATAGCTATGGCTATCGCTGCTTGTTTGCCATTTTATACCTCAGCAGAAATAAATATTAGCAATGTGGCAACGCAAAGTGGTGGTTACCATGTACCGGATGTTGTACTCACTGTGCCTGATGGCATGAAGATGATCGACATGAGTTCTATGCAACGGGAAATATCACCGGGTCCTTCTCCTTCTCCTAATCCTCCCGCACCTGTTCCGGTACCTGACCCTCATCAGGACGGGTTACCTATTCCTGATGATCAAAATGACTATGCCCGGATGAAACTCTCAACCGAAATATCTGGCTATAAGGTTTCAGAGAATTCAAGTCCATATGAAATAAAAGCAATCACTGTGCCAGATGGACAAGCCGTGCGTTTATTAGAAGCTAAAACGGTCGATTCCAGTGATAACAATATCTCTCCAGTTGTTGCAAAAGGGGAGATGGTTTACACCGATGTAAATGGGGTGGAGCATTCCCGTCCTTACGAAGTTTCAACAGACAGTGCGGAAGAAACATTCGAAGCACTGAGAAATATGAAAGAACAGCTGAGACAGGAGGTCTTCCCGGACGCGGCGGTAACCTCTGCGGTGTATGGTTCCATTGCTGCGCCAAAAGCCTGGAGCGCTGATACGACGGTCGGTGAAATACATGGCCGTCAGGTTAACGGGACTACTGAATTCTTTGAAGCAAAGTTTAATGGTAATGCGAAAAGTAAAAACTGGTATTACCCGGAAAATAAAAAAGATAATGCCTGGTGGCGTGTTGTTCATCCAAAAGAATATTATGCCATTACGTCTGACTGGCATTTTGGGGCAGAGACTACATCTACGCCATATAACACGGTACCCAGCAAAGGTAACTTTAAGAAGATTGATGCAATTAACACACTGAAAGACAAATACGGTGATGCCTTCAGGGGGACGATTATTAACGGCGACATTACCCACTGGGGGCATGGTGGCGAGTGGTCTGATGCCAAGAAAGCTTTTGGCAAACTTAATGCACCTTACTGGTACGGGCTGGGTAATCATGATTATGACGGCAATGTGAATGACTGTGGTTTGTGGGAAAATCGCTGTGCAATTCGTAGTATCCGGAATTTAGTTGATCATATTAATAGTTTGAAAGATGTCGTTTCCGTTGATTACGACGTCATGAATGGTTATAAATTCCCGCATCTCAGTACCAACTATATTGGCAGTTTCGGTTACAGTTTTGATATTGCGGGTATTCGTTTCATTCAGCTTAATAATAATTTGCATTATACGAAGGAATTTTCAGGGTTTAATTCGGATGCTGCCCGCCGGTATGATATTAAGGTCAGGGACGGTGAGGGCTGGTTCCGTGAGTAGTTACGCGATGCAGGCATAAAAGGTAAAGCAACAATAGCGTTGGAGCATGGAGGTGAAAGTTACAGTGAAAATGAGACTCCAACGCGGGATATACTGGGGGAGTATGGCGGCTCGATAAGATTTGGTGGCCATTCACATGGTATCTCTTCATCAAACAGCGGGGCGGCTTATTACGGCGATATGCTGATTCTTGAGCTTGATTACAATAAGCAGACAGGAAAAACATATATGGTAAGCAATGATAAAATTGATGAAATGTCACCGGGAACGGAATTTACACTTAATTTCAACGTCCCGGAAATGGCACCTGTACCGAAAAGTTACATCCTGAGTCTGCGTAATAAAGGCGGTTACACAGGTTATTACAGACTCACTTATACCAACAGCAGTACTAAAGCCAATTTCAATAAAGAATATAAATTATCGCTGGGTAATACTCAGCAGGTTATTATTCCTGCTGAAGCGACGAACGTAAAAATTAAAGGCGTAACAGGAACAGGACGGGCTTTATATTCCCAGTCACTGACCAAACAGGAAAATACCTGCATAGAAACGTGGGGAACGCTACCTCGTAACCTGCACTGGGGTTGGTGCAAGTAACGCACTGCGGCATTTGTGGATCCAAATTATCACTCCCTCTGCTGGGGGAGTGATTTGCGAATATTTGTCTGATGTAAATCTTCCTCCGGCTTTCTCTCCGCCCCATCCTTTCGCACCAGATTGATTCACTTCGCGGCTATTACGCCACTCTTGCTCCAAAACGACGCCTCGTTTTAGCGCATTTCACCTGCGCTTCGGCAGTTAATGATTTCACTTAAGATTGACTACAAGGCTTTGGCGGTAAATCGTCTTTCTGGTACAGAAATTGCTTTTCCCTAAAGAGACTCAGGGGAGAAAAATATGAAAGCGATCGTGATTGGTGGCGGTATTGGCGGTGCGTGTGCGGCGATTGCGCTGAAGCGTTTTGGTATCGAAACGGCGGTATACGAGGCGGTGAAAGAGATCAAACCGGTGGGCGCGGCGATTTCCATCTGGCCTAACGGCGTAAAGTGCCTGAATTATCTCGGCATGAAAGAGGCGCTGCGCGAACTCGGCGGCAACATGCGTTTTATGGCCTACAAAGAATATCAGCAGGGCCAGACCATGACGCGTTTCAGTATGGATCCGCTGATCCAAAGCGTGGGGGAACAGCCGTATCCGGTGGCGCGTGCGGAACTTCAGTCGATGCTGCTGGAGACTTATGGACGCGATCAGGTGCAGTTTGGCAAGCGCGTGACGCACGTTGAAGAATCTGCCGACAGCGTCACCGCCTGGTTTGACGACGGCACTTCCGCGACCGGCGATCTGCTGATTGCCGCTGACGGCACCCATTCCATTATCCGCCAGCACGTTCTGGGTTATGCAACGGAGCGCCGCTATGCCGGTTATGTTAACTGGAACGGCCTGGTGGAAATCGATGAAAGCATCGCGCCTGCCGACCAGTGGACGACGTTTGTCGGCGAGGGTAAACGCGTGTCCCTGATGCCGGTGAGTGGCAACCGTTTCTACTTTTTCTTTGATGTGCCGCTGCCAAAAGGCTTGCCGCAGGATCGCACTACGGTACGCGAGGATTTACAGGGTTACTTTGCGGGCTGGGCGGAACCGGTGCAGAAGCTGATCAGCCAGATCAATCCTGAAACCACCAACCGCGTTGAAATCCACGACATCGAACCCTTTATGCAACTGGTCAAAGGACGGATTGCGCTGCTCGGTGATTCCGGCCACAGCACCACGCCGGATATCGGGCAGGGCGGTTGCGCGGCGATGGAAGATGCAGTGGTGCTGGCAAATATGCTGCAAACCAATTCATTAGGCATTGAAGATGCATTGCTGCGTTATCAGGAAAAACGGGCATATCGCGTGAAGGATCTGGTGCTGAAGGCGCGTAAACGCTGCGATGTCACCCACGGCAAAGAAATGGCCGTGACCGAACAATGGTATGAGGATCTGAAAAGCGAAACCGGCGAACGCATTCTTTCCGGCATGTGCGAAACCATTCTGGGCGGTCCGCTGGAATAACGTCGGGGGCGTAAGAAACAACTTTTACATATCCTTAAAGCTTACTGTGTTTTTGCCGAAAATAGCATCAGAAGGATCAAGGTATCCACTGGCGCTATGGCGCAAAAACATAGGGACTCATCGGGATGACAGTTATCTCTGCGACAGGTAATCAGGCGCTCAACACGCTGGTTACGTCAACAAAATCACTGACGGCAGTCACTACTGCAGCCAGCCAGCAGCAGGCTTCGACGGCGCAATCCACCACGGTAATGATCGGCCAGGCGGACACCGCTTCGCCGGTCTACAACATCACCAAACCGGCACTGGTCTGGGAACGTTCTTCCAGTGATCTGATGTCTTCAAAGCTTGCATCGAACTTCAGCCATTCCGGCAATGCGGCGCGTTTTACCGGACTCGGTGCGGCGCTGCTTGAGCGTTTCACTACCGACAGCAGCAGTTATTCGCAATCGGTGATGAAGCAGACTTCCGCTCAGTCGACCAGTTCGGCGGCCAACGTTGCCGCCCAAACCCAACTTCATACCAAAGCTGATAACCAGATAAGCCTGAGCATTAAAACTGCCAGCGGCGCACTGGTGGATATCACGCTGGGCAGTGATGATGACGGACTCGGCGTGCAGGTGAATGTCAGCAAAGGCACGCTCAGCGATGCCGATCGCAAAGCGCTGGCCGGTCTTGCGGAAGGTTTTCAGAAAGCGATTGATGGCCTGACGGCGCAACCGCCGAAGCTCGATCTGAGTGGCCTGACGAAGTTTGATACCTCGGTGCTGTCGTCGGTGGACTTACACGCCACGCTGGGCACCACCAATACCCAGACGCTGGATTTTCATGCTGATGCGAATACCCGCTCAGTGAAATCGACCGGTGTTGCTGGCACGGTGGATATCAGCGTCGACATGAGTAAGCGCGCACTGCTGGGCACAGAAAGCCAGCAGAAGCAGGCGCTGAACAGCTATCTGAAACAAATCAGCAGCGCGGGTAATCGTGGCAATGGTGACGAATCGCTGATGAACATGTTCAAAGATGCCTTTACGGCGCTGAACAGCAATTATGGCGAAACCGCGACGACTTATAAAAGCGGGGGTGCTGAGCCGGTTTATTTCTCGCTGACCAAAACCGATAAAAACATGATGACCGGGCTGGCGGATTTCACGGCGTCAGTCTCGCAGACACCGGTCGATTCCACCAATCCGATGCGCCCGGATGAAACCGATACGTTCTCTTATCAGGTTTCTCAAACCAGCACGATCACCGGCACGGGTACGCAGGACCGCAATATCACGCAGAAGCAACAGTCACATCTGGTCGCCAGTTATCATGCATCGCTGACACCGGGGCTGAAACTGAATCTGACCAGCGACCGCAACTCGCAGAATTACCTTTACTATCAGATTGATGACACGGCAGAAAGCACGACGTCCGTGCAATATCACAAAGGTGCGCTGATGAGTGCCACCGTGGCTCAGTCCGCCAGCAACTCAACACATATTCAGAAATATGTGAAAGGCGCACTGGAATCCGACATCACCACGCCGGAAATCACGTCGAAAACCACTGACCTGCTGGGCACGCTGCAATCGGCCTGGGAAAATAACGCCCCGCGCATGTCGTTCCGGGATTATCTGAATCATCAGACCCTGCCGGATCTCAGCGGGATGGTACTGATGGAATCGGATGCTGCGCAGTTGAAAAACAGTCCTTCATTAGTGTAGATAAAACCAAAACAGCCCCTGACGGGGCTGTTAATCATTACATCTCAAATTTCATGCCTCTCAGCACAATTTCATCAAATTGCAGATGATGCATAAATTCGCGCAAAATCAGCAGCGTGGCGGCGAAATCATTGCCGTCGGGGATACCTTCGAAATGCGCCGGGCGGCCATTAATGACCAGCGCCAGCCGGTCGAAAGTGCGTTCCACCGCGTCGAGCGACAACGTCATCACTTCATTTTCCGCCTCACCGGCAATGCGGGCCAGCGCACGGATATCGTTGTCCGTGCTGAACAGTTTAGCGCCCGGCGGAATGTCGTGCCGGATGCGCATCACTTCGTCCTCGACCACCATAATGGCAGTTTCCATTTCATCCGGCGTCGGCGGTGAATGACGAAAATAGCCGACAGAGGTGAGTTGTGAGCCCAGTGTCAGGAGCAAACTTTTATCGTCGTTATCATCATTACGGACGATAACTTGCGTTTCTTCGCTGCCGATATGCAGCAATACAGCAGGTGTGGTCATCGGCATCTCCAGTCGTTAACGTTGTGACGTCATGCTTTCAGAGCAGAAAAACTATCATGTCAGATGCGGATCGCGCCGCGCAAACTCTTTCACCATCCAGTCGATAAACACCCGTACGCGCGGTGAAAGCTGGCGGTTACGCGGGTAAAGCAAGGAAACCGGCAGTGAACCGGCCGGGAAATCCGCCAGGATTTGTACCAGACTTCCCTGCGCCAGATCCTCCAGCAGGCCGTAATGCGGCACCTGAATAATCCCCATCCCGCGCCGTGCCGCTTCTTTCATGCTTTCCGCGCCGCTGACCGACAAACTGGTTGGCAGCAGGATTTCACGGTTTTTGCCCTGCACCTGAAAAATCAGCGGCAACAGCCCGCCGGTTGCGCTGGAACGAAAACCAATCATCCGGTGACCGGCGAGATCGTCTGGCGTTTCCGGTATGCCAAAACGTTGCAGATAGTCCGGGCTGGCGCAGGTAATTTCCGGCAGCGTACCGAGCGGGCGCGCCACCATATCGCTGTCTTTCAGTTCACCGGCGCGGATCACGCAATCAATGCCTTCCCGCACCAGATCCACCAGCCGGTCGCCTTCGCTCATGTAAAACTCAATGTCGGGATACTGCGCCAGAAAATCCGCCAGGCCGGGCAGCAGAAAATGCCGCGCCATCGAACCGTGTACATCCACCCGCAATAACCCCTTCGGCTGCGCACCGGCAAACGCCATTTCAGCATCTTCCACATCCGCCAGAATACGCAGACAGCGCTGGTAATAGGCTTCGCCATCCAGCGTCGCGCTGACGTGTCGGGTGGTACGCTGCAGAAGCCGGATGTTCAGCCGCGACTCCAGTTGTTTAATGGCATCGGTCACCGTGGAACGTTTCAGATTCAGCGCTTGTGCAGCCTGCGTAAAACTGCGCAGCTCCACCACGCGGGTGAATAACTGCATGCTGTCGAGTTTATCCATGATAATTGTTCGCCTTTTCCGGATAGTGATAACGAATATCAGGTAATTATCCGGCAGCGTCAATCGGCTACGCTTTCCTCACTGACAACAGATCCGAATCACTGAAAAAAGGAAACGCATCATGACTTCATCCAAACAGAAAGTCGCGCTGGTCACCGGCGCATCACGGGGTATTGGCGCCGCCATCGCAGAGCGTCTGGCGCACGACGGTTTTACCGTGATTGTGAACTACTCACGCGGTGCGGCAGAAGCCGACGCGGTGGTCAGAAAAATTGAACAGGCAGGCGGAAAAGCTATCAGCGCGCAGGCGGATGTCAGCGACGCGGCGGCGGTCGGCCGGATGTTTGCCAGCGCGGAACAGGCGTTTGGCGGCGTGGATGTACTGGTGAATAATGCGGGTATTATGACGCTTTCCGCTATTGCCGAAACCGACGATGCAGCATTCGACCGCCTTATCGATATCAACCTGAAAGGCACTTTCAACACGCTGCGTGAAGCGGCGAAACATCTGCACGACGGCGGACGTATCATCAATTTCTCATCAACCGTGGTCGGGTTATATCAGCCGACTTATGGCGTGTATGCCGCGACCAAAGCGGCTGTCGAGGCGCTGAGCCGCGTGCTCACCAAGGAAATGCGCGGCCGTCAGATAACCGTCAATACCGTCGCGCCCGGCCCGACAGCAACGGATTTATTCCTCAACGGTAAATCGGATCAACTGGTGGAAACCATCGCCAAAACCTCGCCGCTCGAGCGCCTCGGTCAGCCGGAAGATATCGCCTCCGTCGTCGCCTTCCTCGCCGGTCCCGACGGTGCGTGGGTCAACGGCCAGACACTGAAGGCGAATGGCGGGATTATTTAATCCTTCCGTTTAACGCAGGAAAATAAAAAGCTGGAATGCAGCTCGCAAAAACCCGTATCAGGAATACTGTTACGGGTTTTTTGGTTGTATACTCTTTGTAGATACAACGGTGGAGAAATGAACATGCGCACTCAGGCCACATTACAGAAATGGGGTAACAGCATCGCGTTACGGCTGTCCGGAAATTTGAAGTCAATTCCACAATTCGAGGAAGGTGATGTCGTTGATATCGAGATTTCTGAAGACGGGCTGCAAATTCGTAAAGCCGATAAGCAGAAGGTCACTGAGGCCAGCTTGTTATCGGGGCTGAGCGCGTATAATGCTCACGCTGATGAATTGGCAGAACCGACTGACAGGGAGCTTGATTATTAATGTATTTACCAAAGCGCGGGGATATTTGCTGGCTGGATTTTGAGCCCACCAAAGGAAAGGAAATAGGCAAATATCGACCGGCGCTGATCCTGTCTCATGAAACGTATAATCAGGTTACCGGGCTGGTGATTTGTATGCCGGTGAGCAGCAGCATCCGGGGCGCGCCGACCGAAGTGCCGGTCAACAATCTGAGCGCACCTTGTGTGGTTGCCACCACGTTGATCCATACAATGGACTGGCGGCACCGTCAGGCAAAGTTTATCGCTGTTGCGGAAAGTGGCGTCTTTAACGACGTGCTTGCCCGAATCATTCCGCTGATTGGTGGTGAGAACTTGTTGGCCTGAAGTTTACCTTCAGACCTTTTCTCACGCGTATTGCGCTTCGCCGTTGCCGAAGGACCAGTTTTCTTTCGGCACTTCCACCAGGCTGATGAACACATCTTCCAGACGTAATCCGACTTTTTCATGCAGCCCGTAAGCGACGGCGTGATAGAACGCCTTTTTCATTTCCAGTGTACGGCCGGTGTTGAGCGTTACCTGAATCACAATGCAGTTCGGGCTGCGCTGTATATTCAGATAATCAGGGGAAATCATCATTTCTGCCGGAGAGTGTTCGGAGATGACAATAAACTTGTCGTTTTCCGGCGCATTAAGAGCTGAGCGCAGCGCGTCATAGATCACATCGCCGACGGTTTTGCGGTAGGTTTCGGGTTTTCCTTCGACCATATCAATACGTACAAAAGGCATTTTATTCTCCTCATTATTTTCTGTAGGGCGCGCATCTCTTAGGATGCGGCCTTTCAGGTATGCAACACGAGGAGGAGAGTTGTCGAGTGTTTTTTTGTACCCGCCGGTAAGCCGCCCTACGCCGCAGCGGCTTTGCGCCTGAACATCTCCAGCCAGGCCGGACGGCAGAACATCACCAGATTACCGAGCAGGATCAGCGCCAGCCCAATAACCGCATTGGCATGCCATTGATAATTTTCATAAAATGTGGAAACCGTCAGTGCGACCAGCGGGAACAGCAGCGTACTGTAGGCCGCCTGACTGGCACCGATGCGGCCGACCAGCGTGAAGTAAATGCCGAAAGCCAGTACCGAACCAAACACGGAAAGATAGACCAGCGAGCCGAGATATTGCGGCGTCAGGTCGATGGCGAAGGAAGCGCCCTGCATCAGGCTCAGCGCGCCCATGACGGCTGTACCGTAAAACATCGCGTAGGTATTGGTGGAAAGCACATCCAGCCCGTGACGCTGATGGCGTGAGCTGATCATGTTGCCGAGTGAGAAACCGTAAGTGCCGAGCAGGCTGAGGCCGATGCCTTTGAGCAATTCCGGTGCGATATGCGCGGCGCTGAGGTCATGCCAGAAAAGCGTGATAATACCTGCCAGCCCGAGAACCGACGCCGGGATCACTGCCGGAGCCAGTTTCTGACGGAAAAACAGCATGCCGTTGAACGCGTTGAACAGCACGGCCATCGAGAAAATCACCGATTCCAGCCCGCTGGTGATGTAGGCTGCGGCGTGATAGAAGCAGTAAAAATTGAAGCAAAAAACGCAGCAACCCTGAACCAGGCAGAAAAGGTGATCTTTCAGCGCCAGACGACGCAACCGGCGTGTCGCCAGCAATGCCACCAGCATGATCACCGCAGCCAGCAGGAAACGGTAGAAAACCGACACCGTGACTGGCACGTCGCCCTGTTGCAGGTAAATCGCAAACCAGGTGGTACCCCAGATCAGGATCACCAAAATATAAAGCAGTGCGTTCATAGAATTCTCTCACTCAGACAGTAATGACTGAGGACATTCTGCGGTAACGGCAGACCGCTGGCTTTCAACGTTTTGCGCTGAGTTGCATATTCTTGCGCATTTTTTCAGTCACCCGCACAGCAAGATCTGGCACCGGGGCGGGGGAAAACCGTAAAATGAGCGTCATCTTTCCTCCACACGGGTACGCCATGACTAAGGTCTATCAGGCTTTCGAAACGCTGCGTCAGCACAAAGCGGTTCTGCATGACAGTGTGGAACTGGGTTCCGGCATTCAGCTGGCGGCGTGGTCGAACAAAAATGACATCGTGAATCAGGAAAGCGCTGATCACCATACGCTGAGCCTGTACGTTGCCGACGGCTACGAGTGTTACCATAAAACCCGCAGCGGCTGGCGTAACGGCGGCGGGCCGGATCGTTTTTGTCTGATGCCGAAAGGCAGTATGTCGAGCTGGGATGTGCGCGACGATTTGTCGTTTGTGCATCTGTATTGCTCCGACGAACACCTGCGACATCTGGTGGAACAAACCTGGGATCGCAGCCCGGCGGCGATTGAGCTGGAAGAACGCACATTCGGAGAGGATCCGCAAATTACGCTGTTGTATCGCCACTTTTTGCTCAGCAGCCAGTGGCAGGAAAACAGCAATCAACTGATGCTCAGCAGCGCCGCCAATCTGCTGATGGCGCATCTGGTGAAACATTACACCCATCTGCAATGGGCGCTGCCAACGGTACGCGGCGGGCTGGCACCGCATATGCTCAACCGCGTAAAAGATTATATTCACACGCATCTCGGGCAGCCTTTATTACTGCCGGAACTTGCCGCGCTGGCAGAACTCAGCGAATTCCACTTCGCCCGCATGTTTAAACAAAGCATGGGGCTGGCACCGCATCAGTACGTGATGAATGCCCGGCTGATCCGCGCGGAAAACTTGCTGAAAACCAGTCAGATGGACATCACGTCCATTGCGCTGGAATGCGGATTCAGCTCCGCCAGCCATTTCAGTAACCGTTTCAAATCCGTGCGTGGCATAACGCCGACGGCACTGCGCGGCGGCATTATCGTCTGATTTTTATTTCCCGCTAAAACCTCTCTTCCGGTCAGCACAATTGTGGTGCTAAGTTAATGGTAATTCACCTTATTCAGGAAAAACCATGCAGACCAGTGCTCCCGTTATCGAAACCGAACGTCTGATTTTACGTGGCCATCATGTTGATGATTTTGAAGATATTGCCGCGCAATGGGCCGATCCGGCGGTTGTGAAATACATCGGTGGCACGCCTTCGGGTCGCGAAGCCAGCTGGAGTCGTCTGCTGCGGTATCCGGGCCACTGGCAGATGCTCGGTTTCGGTTACTGGATTGTGTTCGAAAAAACGGCGGGTGCAGAAGGCGCGTTTGTTGGCGAAATTGGTCTGGCGGATTATCAGCGCGATATCACACCCTCGCTCAAAGGCATGGCGGAAATGGGCTGGGTCGTTTCTCCGGCGTTTCACGGCAAAGGCTACGCCTTTGAAGCCGCGCAGGCAGTGCTGAAATGGGCCGGTACACACGTCGATCGTCAGCTATGCTGCATTATTGCGCCGGAGCATCAGGCCTCGGTTCGTCTGGCGGAAAAATGTGGTTTCGTGGCAAAAACGGATACCACTTATCACGGCTCAGCCACGCGGATCTTTATTCGTCCGTCGTGACCGGCTATTCGTGTACCACGTTAACAGGGGAAATCATGCTAAAGATTTTGGGTAAATCACCGTCGATCAATGTGCGTAAAGTGTTGTGGACCTGTCAGGAACTGGGGCTGGATTTCGAACAGGAACAATTCGGTTCGGGTTTTCAGTCTGTCCAGACTGCGGAATTTAAAGCACTGAACCCGAATGCGATGGTGCCGGTAGTGCTCGATGGCGAATTTGTACTGTGGGAATCCAACGTGATTTGCCGGTATCTGACGGCGCGGGAAGGGCGCGAAGATTTGCTGTCATCTGACCCGAAACGTCGTGCGCTGACCGAACAGTGGATGGACTGGCAATCCGGTGAACTGAATAATTCCTGGCGCTATGCGTTTCCGGCGCTGGCGCGCAACAGTCCGCAGCATCAGGATCCGGCGCTGATTGATGCCGGTGTCAGCGAATGGAACCGTCATATGCAGATGCTGGAAGAACAACTTCAGCGCAGCGGCGATTACGTGCTGGGGGATAATTTTACGCTGGCGGATATTCCGCTCGGGCTGGCGGTGAACCGCTGGTCGATGACACCCATGTCCCGTCCGGCGTTACCGGCAGTGACGGCGTATTATGACCGCCTGAATCAGCGCGAAGGTTTCAGGCTGTATGGCCGAAACGGCCTTGTCTAATCCCCGTCATCCTTCACGCTGCTTCTGCGTTGGTTGCGTTACTCGGCCCATCCATGGACCTCGCTCCTGAAGGAGCCGCTGCAAGCAGCGTTCCAATCTGCTCCCTGCAGATTGGTCACTCACCCCGGTCACTTACTTATGTAAGCTCCCGGGGATTCATTCAGTTGCCGTCTTGAAGCAACTGAATGATTTAGGGGAGTGTTTAATATTTAACAGACACCGGGTTTATTTAAAATCAACCTGCATCAGTTCGCTGATAGATTGTCCGCGGGTTGAGGAAACACATTTATCAATATAACTGTTAAAGGCAGCAGGTTTTGGAATGCCCATATCTAATAAACGAGAATTATCAAACTTCACATTTAACTGAGCAAAACCGCCATAAAGTTTAATGGCACGTAAAATAATTTTATCATTACACGGGCCGAGCACATCTTTAAATTGTTTGCGGATGCCGGTAAATTCCTGATAACTGGTCTGTTCATATTCACTGATAATGCGTGAAGTATTATTGGCTTTTGCCACCGAGGTATCTATTTCATGGAATGGCGTACACATCTCTTCGCCGGAAGAAATATGATAAAAATTATGGCTGAGGTCTTTGGCGAGACACAGTTTTACCAGCACCATCGCGCAATAGTCCACCGGAATAACATCCACCTGATCGTCGAGCGTACAGGTGAATTTCTTCAGTTTAATCGCCATCATGAACACCCAGAAGATGCTGCTTGAAGGCTGGCAGCCATGCTGCGTGTGACCGACGATAATCGACGGTCGTGCAACCACGAACGGCAGCGACGGGCATTCGGCGCGGACAAGATTCTCAATCGCCCGCTTGGAAGCCGTATACTGCACCAGATCTTCGTTCTGCTCGTTGTCCGGCATGCCTTCGTAGAAGACGCTGTCTTTATCCGGCATCGATGCCATCGCCGTGCCAACATGCACAAATCGCTGCAAACCTTTTACCTGCACCATACGTTTGGCGAAGGCCAGTGAACCTTCGACATTCACACGCCACATGGCCGGATTATGACCAAACGAGGCGATGGCGGCGCAGTTAATAACGTGCGTGACATTATCTAAACGCGCGTCATGAATAAAACTTTCCGGATCGGCCAGATCGCCGGTCAATATTGATTGCTCAGTTAGCGGAGAAAGCTGAGTATCATGTAATTCAAACTTCTTCAAATTATCGATAATTCTGGCGAGTCCCGTCGCATTATCGTCAGCCCTGACTAAGAGTAATAATGCATTATTGGTGGTGAGTTGCTGGCGAAGAAAATATTCAACGACAGCTCCGCCAACAAAACCAGTGGCACCGGTTATTAAAATAGTATTCATATCAGAAGACCTGCAACGGGAAATTACCGGCACAGTATCACCTCTATTCTAAACGGAACGTATACCGTTTTTTGCCTTGAATAAACGAAGCGTAAACAGCACGAAAAGCTTAAGTTAAAGAAAAAGTTCCGAAGACATAAAAATTTATTAACTGGCATGCTTTATTTACAGTAAGAAATAATTAGCGGACATAAATTAATTATTTAAGTTAAATTTAATCAGGGTGCCATAAAACCCCGGCGGGCATTGACGGTGAAAAGCAGCGGTAAAAAGTGATAACGTATGTGCATAAAGTATCCACTCCATCGCCACTACGTTAAACTGTACCCTTGAGAACAGTAAGCGATAAGGATCAGAAAGGATGACGCGAACGGCGTGTCTGGTGTGTAATGCAGGGAATATTGCGCAGGTCATTCCCTCATGCGCTGAAATAAGGTACAAGGCTGCATGAAAATCCCAAATAGAATCCAACCTCTGGTGGATGACGGCCTGATTGATGATGTGGTCCGTCGACTGAAAAGTGGCAAAGAAGCCGATGTTTACACCGTTTTATGCGGTGAAGAGATCCGCTGCGCCAAAGTGTATAAAGAAGCGACACAACGTAGCTTCAAGCAGGCTGTGCAGTATCAGGAAGGCCGTAAAGTCCGTAACACCCGCAACGCGCGTGCGATGCAAAAGGGGTCAAAGTTCGGGCGTAAACAGCAGGAAGAATCCTGGCAGACAGCCGAAGTGGATGCACTGTTCCGTCTGGCGAATGCCGGTGTGCGCGTGCCGCAGCCTTACATTTGTCTGGACGGCGTGCTGCTGATGGAGCTTATCACCGACGCTGACGGCGTAGTCGCGCCGCGTCTGAGTGACGTCATCCTGACTGAAGAAGAAGCGGTAGCCGATTTCGACACCATGATCCGCAACATCGTGCGCATGCTGTGCGCCGGTATCGTTCACGGTGACTTGTCAGAGTTTAACGTGTTGATGGACGCTGAAGGGCCGGTGATTATCGACCTGCCGCAGGCCGTGGACGCCGCTGCCAATAACCACGCTGAATCGATGTTCGAGCGCGATGTGAATAACATGACCGAGTACTACGGGCAGTTTGCACCGCAGTTGCTGGAAACGCGCTTTGCCAAAGAAATCTGGGCATTGTACGAAGACGGCAAACTGACACCGGAAACTATTCTGACCGGATTGTTCACCGAAGATACGCACAAAGCCGATGTGGATTCGCTGCTCGATGAAATCACTGCCGCTGAAGATGAGTATTACGATCGTCAGCGGGCAATGAAAGAAAGAGACCTCGATCACTAAGGTCGCGTTGTACCTGTTTGTATTTTTTCTATTCCGGCATCACCGCATGTCTCCCGCAAAAACCGGCGTTCTGCAAAATATGCTGGCCGGTTTCTGAAAGAATAAATTCTGCCAGCGGTTTCCCTTTCTCCGTGCAGGTCGCGAGCGCGTATCTGGCCCGCACGTTGTAATCCGCCGGAATGTTGTAGACTTCCAGCGCATCATTTTCCCGCAACAGCGCGGCATAACTGGTGTAGCCGATAAAAACATCGGCCTGACCGCTGCAAATCAGCCATTCTGCCGCCAGTTTGCCTGCCGGAATTTTGGCCGATTTCTCACCGCCCACCAGACGCAGCGCCTTGTTGCGTAAAATAGCCCCGGCATCGGGATGTCGCCTTTCGATCTGCTCAAACATTTGCCAGGTGTAATCACCGGAAGGATCGCTTTGCGGCGTCGATGTCGCCAGCCGAAAACGGGGATCAAGTAATACGCTCAGCCAGTTGAGTTTATCCAGTTCCGGCCCTTTTCGGGCGGTGACACACAGGCTGTTGCCGCAAAATGCTTCCACGTTCAGCGCCTTACCGTGCTGCTGCAACGTCAGCGGATGCGCGGTATTGGCCGAGGCAAACAGATCGACCTTTTCCCCTTGTTCGATACGTTCGCGCAACAGCCCGGCGGGGCCGAATTCCACGTCGACTTTGCTGTCGGTTTCTTCCGTAAAGGCATCGCACAGCGGCGCCCATGCGCGGCGTAAACTCCCTGCCGCCAGCACTTTAATCGTATTTGTCATCAGGTCTCCTTGTCACATTGCCTCAACGTAAAGCGCCGGAGACGAGGCTATTTCCCCGCGCGCGCCGCGTCTGCCGCGGGTTTAAAATCCGTCCGGTAGAAGCGCTGGTACCAGGCATCAGCCTGTTTTTGCATATCGATGTCAGCGAATTTTTGCGGGTAGAGTTTTTTCGCCATCCACAGTTCGCCGATCGCCATCGCTTCAGGCATCGGATAGCCCCAGGCTTTGGCGTATTCCGGCATCAGATAAACGCGGTGATTTTTGACCGCATCAATACCCTGCCATTTCGGATCACCGGTGATCTGCCCGACCACTTCCGGATACCGGTCCTGCACGAAGATCACCTGCGGGTTCCAGGCGATCACCTGTTCCAGCGCGACCTGCTTAAACCCTTTCACTGTGGCTGCCGCAACGTTCATCGCACCGGCATGCGCCATCATCAGGCCGGTATATTTGCCGGAACCGTAAGTGGTCAGATCGGGATTTGCCATATACGTGCGGATCCGCTGATTGGCCGGAATATCTTTCAGCCGTTCGCCAGTTAACTGACGCTGAGAAAAAGTATAGTCGATCAACGCCTGTGCCTGTTTCTGGTGATTGACCACGTCGCCAATTAGCGCGATGCCTTTCTTCAGCCCTTCGGTGTACGCCTCATCTTCATCCGGCAGCACCGGGTTCATCATATGTTCTTCGCCTTTCGGATCATCCCGCAATGAAACCGCCACGACGGCGATCCCGGCCTGGCTGATCTGGTCGATCATTTCCTGTGGTGCATAGTTGGTGACGAACACCACTTGCGGATGAAGCGCCACCACGCTTTCCAGGTTCACGCTGGTCAGGTCGCCGACCACCGGCGTTTTCGCCAGTTCCGGCGCAAGACGCACATAACCGCTGCCCAGTTGTCGCTGCCAGTTGTTCAGCACGCCGACAATATCTTTGGTGGCATCCAGCTGAACCAGCAGATTAAGGGTCTGATGTTGCAAAACGACGACGCGATCCACCTGATCGGGAATAGTGACCTGACGGCCAAGCTGATCGGTTATCTGGCGTGTGGCAAAAGCGCAAGGGGAAGCCAGGCTCAGGGCAAGCCCGAGCAAGGCAACGGAAGGCAAAAATCGGGATGAAAATAGACGCATGGAAAAATCCTCTGGTTTCGTTATGCAAAGGATTATATAGCGTTGATGCGGAACTGAATATGACGCGTGACAAATGGCCGGTTATTTACGCCCGTCGAGCAACATACGCATAGCCAGCCCGCCCAGCACTGCACCCATAAACCAGCGCTGGATGACCATCCACAATGGTCGTCCGGCCAGGAAGACGGCAATGTAACCGGCCGAAAGGGCAATGAGCGCGTTGACCGTCGCACTGATCAGAATTTGCGAGCTGCCCAGAATCAGCGACTGCGTCAGCACATGCCCTTGTTCAGGCACGATAAACTGCGGTAACAGCGTCAGATATAACACCGCCGCTTTCGGGTTCAGCAGATTAGTGACCAGCCCCATGGTGAACAGTTTTTTATTGCTGTCGCGGGGTAAATCCCTGACCTGAAACGGCGAGCGTCCGCCGGGTTTCACCGCCTGCCACGCCATATACAGCAAATACGCAGCGCCGCCGATGCGCAGGGCGTCATAAGCGAAGGGCACCGCCATCAGCAGCGCGGTAATGCCGAGCGCAGCAAACAACATGTAAAACAGGAAGCCCAGCACTACGCCGCCGAGGGAAATCAGTCCGGCTTTCGGCCCCTGACAGAGTGAGCGTGAAATCAGGTAAATCATGTTCGGGCCGGGCGTTAATACCAGCCCGAGGCAAATCAGCAGAAAGGGCAACCAATGGGCGGCATCGGGCATGGAAATCTCCGGCAAAATTTAGAAAGTTGAAGCACACAGATCTAGAGTGTTTTACGCTATTTTAGCAAGTGGCAGGTTGTCATTTTTTATTCATCGATTCCGATGCATTCTATGAAGACAGCTTTTGTTCCTTCCGACTGAAAACTCAGGATTTATCATGACCAACACTATGATGTCCCCGCGTCTGGCGGTTGCCAGTCAGATTGCGGCGCAGGCCGCCAGACTGGCGCTGGACTTTTTTCACCGCCGGGACACTATCGAAATCAGCAGTAAGCGTACGCAGGATTTCGTTTCAGAAGCCGATCTGGCGGTTGAGCAGTTTATCCGCACCCGGCTGGCAGAGCATTTTCCGCAGGATGCGGTGATCGGCGAAGAGATGGGCGGCATTCTGACCGACGCGCCGTGCTGGGTGATTGATCCTATCGACGGCACCTCGAATTTCCTGCGCGGTTCGCCGCTGTGGGGCGTGTCGCTCGGCCTGGTGGAAAATAAACAGCCGGTGATCGGCATTGTGGCGCTGCCGGTTTTAAACGACCTGTTTGCAGCAGAATCCGGAAAGGGGATTTTCCTCAACGACAAACCCTTCCGTCGCGATGATCGTTTTGAAGATGTACAGATTGTGTCGCTGGGCGACAGTGCGGACGACAAGCTGGACGAAGCCTCGGCCTTTTATCAGGGGATCCGCGCGGCTGACTGGTCAGTACATTGTTATCGCTGTACCACGGTCGGCATGGTGTTTGCGGCAAAAGGCATTATCGACGGCCATCTGCAACGGCGCACCACGCTGTGGGATATCGCTGGCGGCGCGGTGCTGTGTCAGGAGGCCGGGCTGGAAACGGTGGTGAAATTCGCGAAGACAGCGGACGGCAGCGACAATTTCCGACACATGTCGGTGGCGGCCGGTACGGCGAATTTGTTGTCGGCAGTCATCCCGTTATGGCCCGCTTTTGAACCGAAGTGAGCCAAAGTGAGTCGCGCTGAGTGCTCTCTCTCTTTATGAGAGAGCACATCTTTGCAATGCGTGGCAGATCATGTTTTTAAGGCGGGCCGGTAACATGAAAAATTCGTCCGGTAACCCTAAAATTACATTACGAAAGACAGCGCTTAACAAAATGAAATATAGTTTCATTTTCCCTAAAGTTCCCTTCATTCCGGCCGTTATGAGTGTTTCCTGTCACTGACTTTCCGATGTGCCCAGATGAAAAAGATCACCAACCTTTCCATACTTGCCCGTTTGCTGGGTGCATTCGCACTCGTCCTGAGCCTGCTGTTGATTCTGGCGGCGATGTCGGCCTGGCTGCTCAACAGCAGTAATCAGCAGATTGAAAACTACCGTGCCTACCGGCTTCCCGGCGTGCAGTATCCGCTGGTGATGCGCGGCACGCTGGCGGAATTACGCCTGCAACAGGTGCAATATATCGCCTCGCCAGAGGGGGCGCCGCGCGACGGCCACCGGGTCGAAATCCTTCAGGCGGTTGCCACTTTTAAAGACGCGGAAAATGCGTATCTGAAGCTGGACAGCGGCGGCAGTCAGTCAGACCTGTTTAAGCAAATCGTCGCTAATTTTGAGCAGTTTTCGCTGGCGAATAATGATGTGATTGCGGCGGTTGAACGCAACGACATTGCGCAGGCCACGAAAATCAGTGGCGATAACTCACGGAAATATCGCACACAGTTAATGGCGGATCTGGCAACGCTGGTCAAAAACGAGCTGACCAACAGTGAGCAGGCGGCAGCGGATGCGCGCAGCAGCTATCACACGGCCAGCGCGATGTTTTTAGTGCTGGTCGGCGTGGCGTTTATTCTTTCACTGACGATGGCGCTGCTGCTGGCGCACCATCTGGTGAAACAACTGGGTGGTGAACCGGCTTATGCCGCCTCTATTATGCGTGAAATCGCTGCCGGTAATCTGGCGGCAAAAATCACGCTGAAACCGGGTGATGACGGCAGTTTGCTGGCTTCGCTGAACGGCATGAACCAGCAACTGAATAAAACTATTCATCAGATTATGGAAGGCAGTGAATCCATCAATCATGCCGCCAGTGAAATTGAACAGGGTAATGTGGATTTATCACAGCGCACCGAAGAACAGGCGGCCTCGCTGGTGCAGACCAGTTCCAATATGCAAAACCTGACCGCGACCGTCAGCCAGAACGCTGAGAACGCCCGGCAGGCCAGCCAGCTGGCGCTGGAAACCTCGAAAACAGCGTCTCAGGGCGGCGTGATTGTTACGGGGATGCAGGCACATATGCGTGATGTTTCCGGCAGTTCGAATGAAATTATCAATATCATCAGCGTGATTGAAGGCATTGCCTTCCAGACCAACCTGCTGGCGCTGAACGCCGCTGTGGAAGCGGCGCGTGCCGGTACGCAGGGTAAAGGGTTTGCGGTGGTGGCGAGTGAGGTGCGGGTGCTGGCGCAAAAAAGCGGGCAGGCGGCGAAAGAAATTAAAGATCTGATTCAGGGCACCGTCAGCAAAATTGCCGAAGGGTCATTGCAGGCTGATCGCGCCAGTAAAGCCATGAATGAGATTGTCAGCTCGGTGAATAAGGTGGCTGAAATTGTCAGAGAAATCTCGACAGCAAGTTCTGAGCAGCACACCGGTATTCACGAAGTGGGGATTGCCGTTGACCAGATGGACAGGGTGACGCAGCAGAACGCCGCGCTGGTGGAACAGGCAGCGGCAGCGGCGCAATCCCTGACGGAACAAAGCGTTGAGCTACGCAACGCCGTGCGGTTTTTCCGCACGGCGACAGCCTGAGCCGGGGGCGTCAGGCTTTATCTGTGAGGGTTATCTGCGACTCCCAGTCCGTATCGGGGTGTTGGGCAATCTGCTGTGGCGTCATCGGACGCCCCAGAAGATAACCCTGTAAGGTGTCGCAGCCCAGTTGCGTCAGAAATTCCTGCTGTTGGATCGTTTCAACGCCTTCGGCCACCACTTTCAGGTTCAGCGTCTGGCCGAGGGCAATGATCGCAGAAACGATACTGGCGTCTTCGCTACCGGCAATCAGGTCATTAATAAATGCACCGTCGATTTTCAGCTCACTGGCCGGCAGACGTTTCAGATAGAGCAGGCTGGAATAGCCGGTACCGAAATCATCAATGGAGGCTTTTACGCCGTACTGTGTCAGGCGCTCCAGAATTTCCACGCTGGCATCCGGGTTACGCATCGCGGTGGTTTCTGTCACTTCCAGCGTCAGCATTTCAGGCGGGATCTGATGGCGTTCAATGGTTTCAATCACCATTTCGACCAGATTCGCCTGCTCAAATTGCAGCGTGGAAAGATTCACCGCTACCGTCCATTGCGTATGACCGGCCAGATGCCATTCCCGCAACTGGCGACAGGCTTCATTGAGCACCCATTCGCCAATCGGGATAATCAGTCCGGTTTTTTCCGCCAGCGGCAAAAACACATCCGGGCTGAGGAGGTTA
The DNA here is from genome assembly GCF_040544515.1 of Rahnella sp. 2050. Taxonomy (NCBI): domain Bacteria; kingdom Pseudomonadati; phylum Pseudomonadota; class Gammaproteobacteria; order Enterobacterales; family Yersiniaceae; genus Rahnella; species Rahnella sp. 2050. The sequence continues at coordinate 86,550 of NZ_JBEPKE010000002.1, forward strand.
CCGTCGCGCTCCCAGCGCAGCAGCGCTTCGAAGCCACTCACCGGCCCGTAAGGCGCAATAAATTTCGGCTGATAGTGCAAACGCAGCTCATGGTGTGCAACCGCCAGACGCAAATCATTGAGCATTTGCAACTGGTTCTGGGCGTTGGCATTCATCGACGGCTGGAAGAAACTGTGGCCGTTACGGCCGGAATTTTTGGTGTGATACATCGCGGCGTCAGCATTGAGCATCAGCTCGCGTTCATTCTCGCCATCGCCCGGATACACCGCGATCCCCACGCTGGCAGAGACCAGCAGTTCGTAGCGGGAAACGTAAAACGGACGCGCAATCAGATGCACCAGTTTATCGGCCAGTTGCGAGGCATCGGTGGGTTCGGTGATCTCAACCAGCAGTACAAACTCATCGCCGCCGAGCCGCGCCAGCGTATCTGTCGCCCTCAGCTGCGATTGCAGGCGTTCGGTGACTGAAATTAACAGCTGATCGCCGATGTGATGGCCGAAGGCATCGTTAACGGCTTTGAATCCGTCGAGATCGAAAAACAGCACCGCAAACTGTGATTCGCCACGTGACGCTTTCTGAAACGCCTGACTCAGGCGGTCTTCCAGCAACAGACGATTTGGCAAATGGGTCAGATTGTCGTGCAGCGCCAGTTGGGTCAGCTCGCGGTTCGCCTGTGCCAGCGAAGATGCCAGAATCGAGGTGCGTGCCTGCATCCGGCCATCAAGAATAGAAATGATCAGGGTGATCGCCAGAATCGCCAGCGTGACCACAATCACCAGCAGTGCCAGCCAGTTATTGTCTACGCCGCTGAACGCCGCCATACTGTGGCTGTCCATCGGGAATTGTGCCGCAGCCATGCCGATGTAATGCATACCGACAATAGCAGCGCCCATTACCACCGCAGCGCTGATGCGCAGCAGACGGACATTGGGTGACTGATGACGCAGATTGAACGCCATCCACAGCGCCGCGCCGGAGGCGACAATCGCCACTCCCACGGATAACGCGACCCAACGGTAATCGTAGACAATGGGCGGCATCATCTGCATCGCCGCCATACCCGTGTAATGCATCGCGGCAATACCGCCGCCCATCAGCAAGGCACCGGCAAGTAACCGCCCGGTGGGTAACTCCTCAAGGCATACCAGCCACAGCGCAAAAGCTGAGGAAATGATGGCAATCAGCATAGAAAGCAGGGTAATTAAAGGGTCGTAACCCATTGGCATCGAAGCATTAAAGGCCAGCATGCCGATAAAATGCATCGACCAGATGCCGATACCCATTGCAATGGCGCCACCTGTTAACCAAAGTCGGGAAGCCTTTCCCTCTGTGGTGGCAACCCGGCCTGCCATATCAAGCGCGGTATAAGAGGCAAGCATTGCAACAATGAACGAAAACATCACAAGCACATTGTTGTAATTACTGGAAAACATGTGAGGCTCCACCAACAGAGAGTCGAAAGCGACGGGTTAATTTGTTATCCGGCGATAATGGCATTAAGCCTTATTAAAGGCGAACGAAGTTGCGATAATTTTTTTGGCATAATTAAGATTAATCCGTAAGTGATTTTAATCAAATAAAAAGATTTTTGATAAATTAACCCTGAAGAAAGTCAGGGTTAATAAAGCGAATCTGATACGCGCTTTGAAAGTGTTGTCTATAGTTAACAAATAATTAATTGAAAAAGGACAGAAGACTTTTATGCTAACTGTGCATCATTTGGATAATTCCCGTTCACAGCGAATCTTATGGATGCTCGAAGAATTGGGCGTCCCTTACGAAATCAAATGTTATCAGCGGGATAAAGGAACCATGCTGGCGCCGCCATCGCTGAAAAAAGTCCATCCTCTGGGCAAGTCGCCGGTGCTGGAAGACAACGGGCTGATCCTTGCGGAATCTGGCGCCATCATTGAATACCTGCAGGAAGTGTACGATGAGGCGGGCACGCTGAAACCCACGGCGTTTGCTGAGCATCAGCAGTATCGTTACTGGATGCACTACGCTGAAGGTTCTCTGATGCCTTTGCTGGTGATGAAGCTGATTTTTAGCCGTCTGGGTAAACCGCCGATGCCGTGGCTCATCCGTCCGATTGCCGGCGCCATAGGACAGGGCGTGCAGAAGAATTATCTGGATAAGCAGATTTATACGCATATGGATTATCTGGAACAGCATCTGAGTACACATCCTTATTTCGCCGGTCAACAGTTCAGCGCGGCAGATATTCAGATGAGTTTCCCGATAGAGGCGATCAATGCCCGCGCCGGACTGGGAAAATATCCTCTGCTGAAGGCCTGGTTATCGAATGTCACAGCGCGTCCGGCATATCAGAAAGTGCTGGAAAACGGCGGTTCGTTTAATATTTTGCGTTAATTTCTTATCCATTTTTTATATTTTAAGGCGTTCATTGCGGGCGGAGTTTTACGTAATAAACGTCTTATAAAAGATAAACCACAATAAATACCCTGTTATTTATTTCCCTTCTTTCCCCTCCTTGTTTGTCTCTTTTTCTGCCGCCGGATAAATTTCCACCACAACCGCGTTTTTATTGACCAGACAACGGTAAATTGTTGTCATTCACGGTTGATGTACGGCGGTTAAAGGCAGGATAATCGTTTGCGTAATTTTTTGTCCTGCCACACGCGATGCGAGTTAAACGTTTGCCTTGCCGTTCTGACGCCATTTTCGGCGATTTCAGGCGACAAATAAGGAAGTGAACGTGCAGAAACGGTTTCATAATGACCACGCCGGCTAATCAGTAAAGACATTCAGAGGATTTTCCATGTCGAGTCAACAACCTCAAGCTGGCCGCGCAGTTGCGCCAAAAGGCCCGCTTGATGCTTTTTTCAAAATCAGTGCGCGTGGCAGTAACGTCCGCCAGGAAGTTATCGCTGGCTTAACCACCTTTCTGGCGATGGTCTATTCGGTGATTGTCGTGCCCTCGATGCTCGGCAAAGCGGGCTTCTCGCCAACCGCAGTGTTTGTCGCGACCTGTCTGGTCGCCGGTTTCGGCTCCCTGCTGATGGGGCTGTGGGCGAATTTGCCGCTGGCGATTGGTTGCGCCATTTCTCTGACTGCTTTTACCGCGTTTAGTCTGGTTCTCGGCCAGCACATCAGCGTACCGGTGGCGCTCGGCGCGGTATTTCTGATGGGTGTGTTGTTCACCATTATCTCGGTGACCGGCATCCGTTCGTGGATTTTGCGCAATCTGCCAACCGGCGTTGCGCACGGTACCGGTATTGGTATCGGCCTGTTCCTGTTACTGATCGCCGCCAGTGGCGTCGGTCTGGTGGTGAAAAACCCGCTGGACGGCTTACCGGTGGCACTCGGCGCATTTACCTCATTCCCGGTCGTGATGACGTTGCTTGGTCTGGCGGTGATTTTTGGCCTGGAGAAACTGCGCGTTCCGGGCGGCATCTTGCTGGTGATTATCGCGATTTCCATTATCGGCCTGATCTTCGATCCAACAGTGAAATATCAGGGTTTATTCGCCATGCCTTCTCTGGCGGGGGCTGACGGTAAATCGGTGATTTTCGATCTCGATATTCTGGGTGCACTGAAAGCTGCGGTATTGCCCAGCGTGCTGGCACTGGTGATGACAGCGGTGTTTGATGCCACCGGCACCATCCGCGCTGTCGCCGGACAGGCAAACTTACTGGATGAAAACGGCCAGATCATCAGCGGCGGTAAAGCCCTGACGGCTGACTCCGTGAGCAGTATTTTCGCCTCCCTGGTTGGCGCATCTCCGGCAGCGGTTTATATCGAATCGGCAGCCGGTACGGCGGCGGGCGGCAAAACCGGTCTGACGGCTACCGTCGTCGGTGTGCTGTTCCTGCTGATGCTGTTCCTCTCTCCGCTGTCTTATCTGGTACCGGCTTACGCCACCGCACCCGCGCTGATGTACGTGGGTTTGCTGATGCTCAGCAATGTCACCAAACTGGATTTCAATGATTTCGTGGATGCGATGTCAGGGTTACTGTGCGCAGTATTTATCGTTCTGACCTGTAACATCGTCACCGGTATTATGCTCGGTTTCAGCGCACTGGTGATTGGACGCATCTTCTCCGGCGAATGGCGAAAACTGAACATCGGCACGGTGATTATCGCCGTAGCGTTAGTGGTGTTTTATGCGGGCGGATGGGCGATTTGATCTGTTTGCTCCCTCCCCTGCGAAGGGGAGGGTTGGGGTGGGGTATTAATGACGAATCAGTAGGTTGAAGTGTGCTTTGGCATGAGTTTTGTCATTAAAACCCCCTCCCGTCCTCCCCCTTCGCAGGGGGAGGAGCAAACCCTCTCTGATGTAACCGCACGCACTGATTTAAATCACATCCCCTTTTGATCTACTATTCCTTAGTTCGCTCCGGACTCACTCACCTGCGTCTGGCTGAAATTCATAAAAACAAGAGTCTAAGGAAAGCATGGAAATCTTCTTTACCATTCTGATTTTGATTCTGGTGGTGTCGCTCTCCGGTGTCGTCACCAGAATGTTGCCGTTTCAGGTTCCTCTTCCATTAATGCAGATTGCCGTCGGTGCTTTGCTGGCGTGGCCCAATTTTGGCCTGCACGTGGACTTCGATCCGGAACTGTTTCTCGTCCTCTTTATCCCGCCGTTGCTGTTCGCCGATGGCTGGAAAACCCCGACCCGTGAATTCCTCCACCACGGGCGCGAAATTCTCGGGCTGGCGCTGGTGCTGGTGCTGCTCACCGTCGTCGGTATCGGTTATCTGATTTATATGATGGTGCCGGATATTCCGCTGGTGGCCGCGTTCGCGCTGGCTGCGGTGCTGTCGCCGACCGATGCCGTGGCACTGGGCGGCATTGTCGGTAAGGGCCGTATTCCTAAGTCGATCATGAGCGTGCTGGAAGGTGAAGCGCTGATGAATGACGCGTCCGGTCTGGTGTCGCTGAAATTCGCTATCGCCGTGGCGATGGGCACGATGATCTTTACCGTCGGTGGTGCCAGTGTTGAGTTCCTGAAAGTCGCGATTGGCGGTCTGATGGCCGGTGTGGCGGTGACGTGGTTGTACAGTAAATCGCTGCGCATTATGAGCCGCTGGAGTGGTGATGATCCGGCGACACAAATCGTGTTCCTGCTGCTGTTGCCGTTCGCGTCTTATCTGATTGCCGAACATATCGGTGTGTCGGGCATTTTGGCCGCTGTGGCTGCAGGGATGACCATCAGCCAGTCCGGCATTATTCGTAATGCACCGCTGGCGATGCGTCTGCGTGCGAACAGCGTCTGGGCGATGCTTGAGTTCGTGTTCAACGGCATGGTGTTCATCATGCTGGGTCTGCAATTGCCGGGCATCCTTGAGAACTCAATTGATCAGGCGACACACGACCCGTCTATCGTGACGTGGCACCTGTTTGCTGATGTCGGGATTATCTACTTTGCGCTGCTGATCCTGCGTTTCGTCTGGCTGTGGGTGATGAAGAATTTCAGCAACCGTTTCCTGAAAAAGAAACCGCTGCTGTTTGGCAGCTACAGTACGCGTGAACTGTGGGTGGCGTCTTTTGCCGGTGTGCGCGGGGCGATTACGCTGGCCGGTGTGCTGTCGATTCCGTTATTCCTCGCCGATGGTTCGGCGTTTCCGTCGCGTTATCAGCTGGTGTTTCTGGCGACCGGCGTCATTCTGTTCTCACTGATTGCCGGTGTGATTGCCTTGCCGTTCCTGCTCAAAGGCGTGGTGGTGGCTGACGGCACGGCTTATCGCGAAGAAGAACGCATGGCGAAATCGGTCGCGGCGGAAGTGGCGATTGAAAGCCTGCATAAGATGGAAGAGCGTCTGGCGGCGGATACCGAAGAAAATATTGATGAACAGACGCTGAAGGAAATCAGTTCGCGGGTTATCGGGACGTTACGGCGACGTACGGCCAACCGCGATGATATGGAAACCGCGCTGAAGCTGGAAAACCTCGAGCGCCGCTTCCGTCTGACTGCGCTGCGCGCTGAACGTGGTGAGCTGTATCACCTGCGTGCCACGCAGAAAATCAGTAATGAGACGCTGCAAAAACTGCTGCATGACCTCGATTTACTTGAAGCGCTGCTTGTCGAAAAAGAAGTGTAGTTTCTGTCAGAAATGAAAAAACCGCGTGCGCTGCCAGGTTCACGCGGTTTTTTATTGGCTATTTCCAGTAGTCGCGGCACAACGTGATCCACGCCTGTGCACTGTGCGAGAGATAGCTGCCCTGATGCCAGATCAGCCCGAGCTGCCACGGCATCAGCGGATCCAGCGGCAGCCACATCAGCGCATTCTTATCCAGCCGCTGACAGACCGGTTCCGGCAAAATCGCCACACCCATACCGGTTTGTACCATCGCCGCCAGGAAATCCCACTGCCCGCTGCGCGCCGCAATTTTTGGCGTAAAGCCGTGTGAGGTAAAGGCATCCATCAGCTGGCGGTACAGGGCAAAATCTTCGTTATAAATCAGGATGCTTTCATCAGCCAGATCACTGAACCCGATGCGCGTGCGGTTCAGCCAGTGTGGCGTGCGCGGCACCACAACGCACAGCGGATGACTGAACAGCAGCAGTGAGGCGATAGAAGGCACGGCGTCAGCGGGCAGGGCAGTCAGCGCCAGATCCAGCTCGCCGGAAATCACAGCCTGTTGCACGGTCAGCCCGCCAAACTCGGAAATAATCAGTTCAATGCCGGGATATTGCTGGCGGAAGCTGCCGATAAGCGGCGCGATTTGCGTCCCGACCATCGGCGGAATGCCCAGCCGCAGATGACCGGATTTCAGCGAGTTAATGTCTTCCAGTTCCGCTTCAAGCTGGCGGAATTCCTCAAGGATATTCAGGCCACGCTGATACAACGCCTGACCGCTGTCGGTCAGGTGTAAACGGCGTCCTTCGCGGACAATCAGCGTGCATTCCAGTTCTTCTTCCAGATGACGCAGCATTTTGCTGATCGTTGGCTGGGTGACGAACAACTTTTCCGCCGCGCGGGTAAAGCTCTGCTGGCGAACCACTTCGACAAAATAGCGTAAGGTACGGACGTCCATGGGCTGATGTTTCCCCGGTCAGATCGGCGAGTTACAAAGTATTCCAAACTGGAATCATTTTTATGATTTTAATTCATTTCTTTACCGGTTTCCTGCCAGCGTATACTTCATTTTCACACTTTTCCCTCTTTCGAGGTCGTCCCCATGTTGTTGGCGTTGCGCACTAAAGCGCCGTCCCTGCTGACCCGTTGTCAGATCCCTGTTCAGGTGGTGTTGTACGCGGTGTTATTCGTTATCGCTGATCGTCTGGTCACTGCGTTACATCTGCCGTTACCCGCCAATATTGTCGGGATGCTGATGCTTTTACTGCTGATTATGTTGCGTATTTTGCCTGTGAAATGGGTGAAAGCCGGTTCCCGCTGGTTGCTGGCGGAAATGCTGCTGTTCTTCGTACCGGCCGTGGTGGCTGTGGTGAATTACGCCCAGTTGCTGATGATCGAAGGCTGGAAAATCTTTCTGGTGATTGGGATCAGCACGATGCTGACGCTCGGGGCGACCGCCGTGGTGGTCGATAAAGTGTATCGTCTGGAGCAGCGTCTGGCGGCAAGGAAGGCGAGCCGTGACTGATTTACTGATCAGCATGTTGTGTTTTGTGGTCACCCTCGGGTTGTATTACGGCAACAAAAAACTGTACCGCCAGAAGCGCACACTGCTGCTGATGCCACTGGTGTTCACGCCGATTGTACTGGTGATTTTGCTGGTGGTGACGCACACGTCGTATCAGGATTACCTCGGTGAGACGCACTGGTTGTTATGGCTGCTCGGGCCGTCAACCATCGCGTTTGCGGTGCCGGTTTACGAGAATATGGCGGTGATCCGCCGTCACTGGATGTCGCTGAGTGCGGGCGTGCTGACGGCGATAGTCGTTGCCGTCGGCAGTTCCGTCTGGCTGGCGCGCATGCTGACCCTGCCCGAAGAAATCCAGCGTAGTCTGGCGGTACGCTCTATCACTACGCCGTTTGCGCTGGCAGCCGCGAAACAAATGGGTGGCCAGCCTGATCTGGTCGCGTTGTTTGTGGTGATCACCGGCGTATTCGGCATGGCGATCGGGGATATGCTGTTTCTGCGTCTGGCGGTAAAAAGCGGCCTCGCAAAAGGTGCCGGTTTCGGTGCGGCGTCACACGGTGCGGGCACGGCGAGAGCTTATGAACTGGGTGCGGAGGAAGGCGTAGTATCAAGCCTGGTGATGATGCTGGCAGGGGTTGTCACTGTGGTGATTGCGCCGGTGATCGGCGGGGTGATGTGGTGATGATCTTTTGAAAAAGATCTGAAACATTAAGGTCAAGACCTTGGGTTGCCACCCAAACTGGCCTTAAGGGCGGCTTATCGCCGCCGCCCTTAAGAATCCCGGGCTCTTTTACTGCACGCTTCGCTCGCTGGCTATGTTTCAGGTGCCGCAGCGATAGCCGCAAAATTCCGCCGCTGCGCGGTGCCCTCCGTTCGGGTTACAACCCGCGCAAAAAGACGCGCGGTTTTCCACCTCTCCTCCGGCGGTATTTTGGAACCGGCCTCAACTTTAACTTCACAACCTCACCATCCTCTTTTAAAAAAGCCTGCGGGCGTTTCAGAAAGCTTGCTGAACGGAGCGGCCTGGAGACCAGAGGCTCCAGGACCGAGTGAAGGTACCGCGAAGCGGCAAGCTTTCCAGCCTGTCACGGTGGTGGCTGAAACATAGCCAGCGAGCGAAGCGCGGGTTGAAAAAGCGAGGGGAAATCCAAAAGGGGAAAAGCACTTTCCCCTTTTGGGCGGTTTCGGCGCAGCGCGATAAGTGATCACCGCTAATGAGAAACCGAAATTTTCACCGTTCCGTTCAGATGCCGGTCAAGCTGCGGCCTCAGCTCAGTGAATCACCTGTGACAAGAACTCCCGCGTCCTCGCTGACTTCGGATTGGCAAAGAACTCCAGCGGCGGGGCCTGTTCCACGATCTCCCCGCGATCCATAAAGATCACCCGGTCGGCGACCGTTCTTGCAAAGCCCATTTCATGCGTTACACACAACATGGTCATGCCTTCTTCCGCCAGCGTGATCATGGTGTCCAGCACCTCTTTCACCATTTCCGGATCGAGCGCAGAAGTCGGTTCATCAAACAGCATAATTTTGGGCTTCATACACAGCGAGCGGGCGATCGCCACACGCTGTTGCTGACCGCCGGAAAGCTGGCCGGGGAATTTATGCGCATGCTCGGCGATACGGACACGTTTCAGGTAATGCATCGCCAGTTCTTCGGCTTCTTTCTTTGGCATCTTACGCACCCAGCAGGGTGCCAGGGTGCAGTTTTGCAAGACGGTCAGATGCGGGAACAGGTTGAAATGCTGGAACACCATGCCGACTTCGGTGCGCACGCGTTCGATATTGCGCAAGTCGTCGTTCAGTTCGGTTCCGTCCACCACGATGCGCCCTTGCTGGTGCTCTTCCAGATGGTTAATGCAACGGATGGTCGTTGATTTCCCCGAGCCGGAAGGGCCGCACAACACGATACGTTCACGCGGTTTCACGCTCAGGTTGATGTCTTTCAATACGTGGAACTGTCCGTACCACTTATTCACGTTTTCCAGCGTGATCATCATATTTTGGTTTTCAGTGACTTGATGGTCGCTCATGGTTTACCTCAGTGTGCGGAACGTCCGGTGTGAAAGCGTCTTTCCAAATGCTGGCTATAACGCGACATGCTAAAACAGAAAATCCAGTAGACGGCGGCGGCGAAGACGTAGCCTTCGGTTGACATGCCCAGCCATTCAGGATCGACGGTGGCTTGCTGGACGCTGCTGAACAAATCAAACAGGCCGATGATGATCACCAGACTGGTGTCCTTAAACAGCGCGATAATAGTGTTGACCAGACCCGGTATCACCATTTTCAATGCCTGCGGCAGAATGACTAAGCCTTGCGTTTTCCAGTAGCCGAGCGCCAGTGATTCGGCGGCCTCCGTCTGGCCTTTCGGCAGCGCCTGTAACCCGCCGCGCACCACTTCCGCGACATACGCCGACTGGAACAGCACCACACCCACCAGCGCACGCACCAGTTTGTCGATACTCGTCCCTTCGGTCATAAACAGCGGCAGCATCACCGAGGACATGAACAGCACGGTGATAAGCGGCACGCCGCGCCAGAACTCGATGAAAATCACCGACAGAATACGCACGACAGGCAGGCTTGAACGCCGTGCCAGCGCCAGCATAATGCCCAGCGGTAACGCACCGGCAATGCCGACAGCGGCAATGATCAGCGTCAGTGTCAGGCCACCCCACTGACGGGTTTCGACGCGACTCAACCCCAGGAAACCGCCGTACAGCATGATCCAGGTGAAAATCGGGAAGAGCACCATCCAGCAGGCGATATAACGTCCGCGGCGTGGCATGGCTTTAAAGAAGATCGGTGCAAGGGTCAGCAGACCGACGATCAGTGTGACGTTGATGCGCCAGCGTTGATCGAACGGATACAGCCCGTACATGAACTGGCCGAAACGTGCGTGGATAAACACCCAGCACGCGCCAGCTTTGGTGCAGTCAGTGCGCGCCGTGCCAACCCAGTTGGCCTGGAAAATCACCCAGTTCAACAGCGGAGGGATCAGCAGCCACATCAGCCATAAACAGAACAGCGTCAGCAGGCTGTTAAACCAACTGGAGAACAAATTTTTACGCGCCCAGAGCACGGCCGTTCCGAGTGGCGTTCCGGGTTTCACGGCTCTGACTCCCGGAGGAAGTGTTGTCATTGTCATGGGATTCCCTTAACGCTCGACCAGCGCGATACGCCGGTTGTAAATGTTCATCAGGAAGGAAATTGCCAGGCTGATGATCAGGTACACCGACATCGTAATAGCAATGGTTTCAATTGCCTGACCGGTCTGATTGAGCACGGTACCGGCGAACAGCGACACCATATCCGGATAGCCAATTGCAGCCGCCAGAGAGGAGTTTTTCACGATATTGAGATACTGGCTGGTCAGCGGTGGAATGATCACCCGCATGGCCTGCGGCAAAATCACCTGACGCAACGTGACAGGATTCGGCAATCCTAACGAACGGGCGGCTTCATGCTGACCGTGTGAGACAGACTGAATGCCGGATCGGATCACTTCGGCGATAAACGTTGAGGTATAGACCGATAATGCCAGCGTTAACGCCGCCAGTTCCGGGATCAGCACCATGCCGCCACGGAAGTTGAACCCGCGTAGCGCAGGCACGTCCCAGTGCAGCGCAGGCCCGAAAATCAGGTGCGCCAGCGCCGGAAAGACAACCAGCATCACAATCGCCCACGGCCAGATATGCCAGATCCGGCCGGTGTGGATCTGGCGGAAATGGTTGTAGCGTTGCAGCGCGATGATGCCAAAAATCGCCAGCAGCACGGCGATAAAGCCCGCCAGACTACCCGGTGCCAGTTCCGGTGATGGCAGATACAGGCCACGGTTACTGACGAAAGCCAGGTCAAAAGCATTCAGACTCTGACGCGGTCCCGGCAGGTTACGCAGTACGGCGAAATACCAGAAGAAGATTTGCAGCAGCGGGGGAATGTTACGGAACGTCTCGATATATACCGTCGAGACTTTGCGAATCAGCCAGTTATCGGAAAGGCGTCCTAAGCCGATAATGAACCCGAGAATCGAGGCAAAAACGATACACAGCGCGGAAACCAGCAGCGTATTCAGCAGACCGATAACAAATACGCGGGCGTAGGTGTCACCTTCCTGGTAATCAATAAGATGCTGAACAATGCCGAAACCGGCACCTTTTTCAAGAAACGCAAATCCCGAGGTGATCCCTCGTGTAGTCAGATTGGTAATGGTGTTGTGGAGCAGGTAACCCAAACAGGCTACCAGCAACACCACCGCGAAAATTTGGTAAATCCAGGCTCGTACGGCTGGGTTGGTCAGCGATAACGAACCTTTTTCGGTTGGGCGTTGCGACATAGTCAATGGCCTTTAGCAATCTTTCACCGGGAAGTGATGCACCGGGGAACGACCGGTGCATCAACATCCTTAAACACTTTTCAACTTCATGAAGAAAGGATATTTAGCGAACTGGAGGCGCGTATTGGATCCCGCCTTTATTCCACAATGCGTTCTGGCCACGTTTGATTTTCAGCTCGCTGCCCTGACCGACATTGCGTTCAAAGCTTTCGCCGTAGTTGCCGACCTGTTTAACGATTTTTACTACCCAGTCATTAGGCACTTTCAGGTCAGCACCGTAAGTCCCGGTTTTGCCCAGCAGGTTGCTCATATCAGGTGTCGTCGGGTTAGCCGCCAGCTTATCCACGTTCTGAGAGGTTACGCCCATTTCTTCAGCGTTCAGCATCGCGAACAGTGACCAGCGGACGATCGCCAGCCAGTCTTCGTCACCACGACGAACTACCGGACCCAGAGGTTCTTTAGAAATCACTTCCGGCAGAACGATGAATTCGTCTGGTTTGCCGAGTTTGATACGCAGTGCGTACAACTGAGACTGGTCAGAGGCCAGGGTGTCACAACGACCTGAGTCCAGCGCTTTCGCACTTTCGTCCGAGCGGTCGAAGGTGACCGGGGTGTAAGTCATTTTGTTGGCTTTGAAGTAGTCAGCCACGTTCAGCTCAGTATCCGTACCGGCCTGCAGACAGACCGTTGCGCCATCGAGTTCTTTCGCGCTTTTCAGGCCCGCTTTCTGGTGAGTCAGGAAGCCGATACCGTCGTAGTAGTTTACGCCGGCGAAAATCATGCCCATGCCCGCATCGCGGGAAGAGGTCCAGGTCGTGTTACGTGACAGGATGTCCACTTCGCCAGACTGCAGCGCGGTGAAACGCTCTTTGGCAGTCAGCGGGGTATATTTCACTTTCTCAGCATCACCAAACACGGCAGCAGCCACCGCACGGCAGACGTCAACGTCGATACCGGTGAATTTGCCTTTGGAGTCAGCGTAAGAGAAGCCTGGCAGGCCGTCGCTGATACCGCATTGAACAAATCCTTTCTTTTTAACGGCATCCAGAGTGGTACCTGCATGAGCCTGACCAGCCAGTGTCACGAAGCTTGCTGCGGCAATCAGTGTTGAGAGCAATATTTTTTTCATAAAGCGTCCTGTGAGACAAAACTGAAATTATTATTGTGTAAGTGCCGGAGCACCCTGTCTGTTTATGGGGCAACGCCCTCTGCACCTGTCTTTGCAAAGGGAGTGCCAACATGAAAAACGCCCCATCAATCAAGTCATGTAGAGGAATTGCACAGTAACATTGACGAGGCGTATAAAATTTATTGCCCCGTTTCAGTGCGCGGTCAATGTGGCTGCGTTAAATGAGTGCGGAATATTTCAATATTGGAGTGCAGATCGCGCTGTTTGCAGCGAAGTGAAATGTGCATTCATATTTGGAAAAAAAATGAGGCAAAACGATGAGTAAATCTCTCAGACCAGGCGTTCTGAGAGATATGTTGGCATGACGGGATTTAAAACAGGGGACATTATCAGTGCAGCGGAGAAAATAGAGTGACTTATTTGGCCTGATCTTTACTGCCTTTGATCAGTTTACGCGCCGCCGCAATCTGGTCATTGTCCGGCGTTTTAGGTTTGGCTTTGTTGAGCGCAGAACTGAGGCCTGAGCGCCCCCAAAGGTCAAAGCTGTCATCATCTTTGAGATGGTCAAAGATAGAAGGTGTCGCGTCGGGTTTTTTAGCCATAAAGATTACAGATCTCTTATTGGATGCAATGAATGAAAAAAGCCCGACGCGGTGGCATCGGGCTACTGTTTTATGGCCTCTGGCGCTTATCGATAAAGCGAAGGCGCACCCGCCGGGCGGGTTTTAAAGCGGCGATGCAGCCAGAGATACTGATCCGGCGCACGCATAATTTCTTTTTCGATCACGCGATTCATGTAGGCTGCTGCCGCCATTTCATCGTCGATCGGGTAATCCTGCAACTGGGGCTGGATAACCAGTTCATAACCCGTACCGCCTGCTTTACGTACCAGCACAACGGTCACCAGCGCAGGTTTTGCCAGACGCGCCAGCATAAAGGTTCCGCTGGTAGTTGCGGCCTGATCGACAGCAAACAGTGGCGCAAATACGCTGCCACGCGGGCCGTAATCCTGATCCGGCGCAAACCAGACAGCTTCGCCTTTTTTAAGCGCGTGAACCATACCGCGTAAATCTTTGCGATCGAGCATCGCCTTGTTAGACCGCATACGACCCCAGGTCTGCACAAATTCCATCGCTTTATTATTGTGCGGGCGATACATCGCCATCATCGGCTGACATAAGCCCATCGCGCGGCCGCCTAATTCCAGCGACATAAAATGCACGCCAATCACCAGCACGCCCTGTTTGTTTTCCTGCGCCTTTTTCAGGTTGTGCAGGCCGCTGACGTCAAACCAGCGTTTAACACGGGCATCCGACCAGAACCAGGCCATGCCGGTTTCCAGCAGGCCCATGCCAAGGGATTCAAAGTTGCTGATGATGCGCGCTTCGACCTGATCAGCGGGGAGATCCGGGAAGCACAATTGCAGGTTACGGCGCGTTATCGACACACGACGTTTCAGGAAACGCATGGACGTCCGGCCCAGCCAGATGCCGAGACGGTTTAACACCGGATAAGGAAGCTGAACCAGCAGGAACAATACGCCAAGGCCAAACCAGGTCAGCCAGTAACGTGGATGTAAAAATGATGCGCGAAAGCGAGGAGAATTCATAAAAGCCCAATCATCTGCATAAAAAACCGGGGTAACGCGTCAGGGGTTAGCTCAGTCGCGATACGAATTGTCTGTTAAAGAGTGGGACAACGTGCGGGTGTAAACGTTTCCGAAAGCACATATATTGACTCACTTTTACTTTATCAAGACACAATTAAAAGGCGGGATCGCGAAGCTGAAGGGCTGTCCGTAGGCGTTGAGCGGGGCGAATTCGACTCTTGCCGTGAGTATAACATGTCGTGTGATCTAACCGCAGAGGGTAATTGTCCGATAAACGCACTCTTTACTGTTTATTTACGTGTGGGTTTAGACAATAAAATGAAAACACTACGGAAAGAAGGCATTAGCATTCAGACGTCGCGATATCCACCACATGATATTTCAGCATGCTCCGCTGGCGAAACATGCTGAAAGGGAATATCAGCGATACAGCGGGTTGCTCATTACAGAGTACCGTCCACTGCCATACAGCGCGATCACGACGGCTGCCATGAAGTAATAGACGATATCTTCAATCGCCCAGGCACCGACCGGGGTGAGTGCAAAGGTGTGATGGATACCGACCATCATCCACGCAACAATCATTGTCGCTGCGGCAGACAGCGCGGCGAGTCGGGTGAAAATCCCCAGCATCATCATAATCGGGGCGATCACTTCGCCGATGATCACGCCGTAGGCGACAAATGCCGGAATACCATAGCCTGCCAGCATGCCCTGAATACCGCCCAGACCGTCATGCAGCTTATGCCAGCCGTGAAAAATCAGCAGTCCATAGGTGATCCGTAACAGCAAAATCGCCAGATCAGGTTTGTTCAGTGCTGCGGTAAAACGAAGATAAAGTTGCTTCATCAGAGTGACTCCCGGAGACGTTTTATTGTCCGTCTAAGGTAGTGCTTAATCGCTGAATGCAGGAGATAATTATTCTCATTTGGGTTGATCTGGGTTAGGTTTTGCGCAGATTTTGGGGTAAAGGTCTACGGGCAAAGCAGAAAACAAAAAGGCGCTCCCCTTGCGGAAAAGCGCCTTTTTAAGACATCGACTGATTAGTATCAGTTCATGCCGTATTTTTTCAATTTCTTACGCAGCGTACCGCGGTTGATACCCATCATCAGGGCCGCACGAGTCTGGTTGCCACGGGTATACTGCATCACCATGTCTAACAGTGGCTGTTCAACTTCAGCCAATACCAACTCATACAGGTCATTCACGTCCTGACCATTCAATTGAGCAAAATAGCCCTTAAGTGCTTGTTTTACCGAGTCACGCAGGGGTTTTTGGGTTACCTGATCCTGAGAATTAACGGTAGAAACGGTCAGTACGTCAGAATTCACGCGTTGTTCGAACATAGTTCTGTCAGCTCTTTTTTGTTACGCAAGATTTTCGAAATATGCTTCCAACGCCTCCAGCTGTTCGCTGGCATCCTCTATGGCGTTGAAGGAGCGCCGAAACTGGTCATTTGGGGCATGCTCCTGGAGATACCAGGAAACGTGCTTACGGGCGATACGGAATCCCTTGCCTTGACCGTAAAAGTCGTGCAATTCCCGTACGTGCCCTATTAACAAGCGCTGAACCTCACCCATAGGAGGTGGAGGTAACAGCTCCCCTGTGTCCAGATAATGCTGGATTTCCCGGAAGATCCAGGGTCTCCCCTGAGCGGCACGTCCTATCATCAGAGCATCAGCTCCGGTGTAGTCGAGCACCGCTCTGGCTTTATGCGGGTCAGTTATGTCGCCATTCGCGATAATCGGAATGGAAACACTCTGCTTAACTGTCCGAATACTGTCGTACTCTGCTTCTCCATTGAAGAGACAGGCACGGGTTCGGCCATGAATAGTCAGGGCCTGAATTCCACAGTCTTCAGCCAATTGGGCAATTTGTACACAGTTACGGTGTTCCGGTGCCCAACCAGTACGAATTTTCAACGTGACTGGCACATCTACCGCCTTAACAACGGCAGTCAGGATTTGTTTCACCAAATCCGGATACTGCAACAATGCAGAACCTGCCAGTTTGCGGTTCACTTTCTTGGCCGGGCAGCCCATATTGATATCAATGATTTGCGCACCGCTTTCCACGTTAATTCGTGCAGCAGCCGCCATATCTTCGGGGTCGCAACCGGCAATTTGCACGGCGCGGATCCCCGGTTCATCGTTATGTACCATGCGCAAACGTGACTTATCCGTCCGCCACACCTCCGGATTGGAGGAGAGCATTTCAGATACTGCCATTCCAGCCCCCATCGCATGACATAAGGCACGAAATGGTCGGTCAGTGATACCGGCCATCGGGGCCGCAATCAGGCAATTTGTAAGCTGGTGGTGTCCGATGCGCATGAACTAGGAATGACCATACTGATGTCCGCAAGGGCGCGTATATTACGCATTTTCGCTGCGATATGAAAGGCCAAACTTTGAGCAATTTGATAAGAAAATGCCTTGTCAGCGCTGAAGTTCATGACAATTTGTTTTTTTATCGTGGTTTTACATTGAGTTATGTGACTTCGGTCAAATTGTGCGCTTGGGCAAATTCCTAATAACTCTCTGAATCATCCGGTTATAACAGTTGATTCTAAGGGGAGATCTGACGTTTTAAGCAGCAACAACCACAAAATTCTGTGATGCAGATCGTCTTTTGGTTAAAAAGTGACTCATTTTCAGAAAGGTGAACAAACAAGACAAATAGATGCAGAAACAGATTCTGCACCTTAATCTGCAGTACGGAATTACTCTGCCACTACCACGCGGCCATGCAGTCCTTGTACCGGGCGATTGTTCGCATGATGCATCGCATGCTGGAATTTCTTCAACTGCGCCTCAGACAGCGTCTGAGGTTGTTTAACGACCAGCCAGCGAACGCCTTCTGTACAAGGTGGCGTAGTCAGCGATCCGCTGAAACGATAATGCGTCAGATCGGTGGGCAGCAGGCCATCAAGACTGACTTTCTCTTTCAGCGTGACAGATTCGCCCGCTTTTTCCGGCATCTGTTGCCAGATTTTTTCCAGCTCGGCATTAGCTTTGCCGGTTTCAAACATTACGGCAATCACCGCAATTTCACCGTCAGCATCCATATGAACAAAATGCGCCTCCATCGGGAAAGATTTACCGTTGAGGGTATTTTCGCTCGGAGAGTGGAAGTGGAATTGCTGGAGGACGAATTTATCCCCGTCCAGCGTGGCAAAATCACCCTGCTGAACATTCACCTGCACGCTGTGGCCGTTATTAATGACATTCACCGGCGGTAACTGATAGCTGAGTTTAAGCGGGCGAGGGTGCACCTCTAACGCCTCTTTGATATCGATAGGCGACTGTGCTTTGCCCTGCTCGCACAGATGGAAGTCAGGGCTGAGTTTTGACCAGTTTTGCGGGGCGGCGTCGCCATCATATGACCAATGTGGCGTTTCGTTTGCGAAGGCGGGTTGTGCAGAAACTGACAGCGTAAGTGCAGCCAGCGCGGCAGACAATATTGTTCCTTTCAAGAGTTATCCCTTTCATTTGCTGAGTAATAAACCTTGCGAAGTGTAAGGGGTTTAGGCGGCAGGAGAAATACGGGAAAAGGCCGGAAAAGGATTTTGGGGGAAAACCCGCTCTTTCTGCACAAACAGAAAAAGCGGAAGGCTGACATCAGGCTTTTTTAACACCGGTTATACGGCACCATTCTTCTTTCTCGGCCACCGGATCCAGTTCGAATTGGTCTTTATAGGCATCCGCTACGCTTTGCGCCTGGCTGGCCAGTACGCCGGAAAGCCCCAGATGGCCACCTGCTACCGGCAGCACGCTGATCAGTGGCGCCAGTTCGCGCAGAGGGCCTGCGAGAATATTGGCGACCACCACGTCGGCTGACAGGTTATCAGGCTGGTCTTTCGGCAGATAAAGCGACAGACGCTCTGATACGCCGTTACGTTCGGCGTTATCGCGGCTGGCCTGAATTGCCTGCGGATCGATGTCGATCCCAACCACGTGTTTTGCACCCAGCTTCAGCGCGGCGATCGCCAGAATGCCGGAACCGCAACCGAAGTCGATCACGGTTTTATCGGTCAGATCCAGACTGTCGAGCCATTGCAGACACATCGCGGTGGTCGGGTGGGTGCCGGTACCAAACGCCAGTCCCGGATCCAGCATCACGTTCACGGCATTCGGATCCGGCACATCGCGCCAGCTCGGGCAAATCCACAGACGTTCGCCAAAACGCATCGGGTGGAAGTTATCCATCCATTCGCGTTCCCAGTCTTTGTCTTCCAGTTGTTCGATTTTGTGCACGAAACCTTTGCCCAGCAGAGGTTCGTTCTCCAGCATGACGATCACTTCGTCCATGTCGGTTTCCGCATCGTACAGGCCGATGGCGTCGGTATCACCCCACAGCAGGGTTTCGCCCGGCAGCGGTTCGAAGACCGGATTATCGTGGGTGTCCTGGAACGTTACGGACACGGCGCCACTTTCGATAAGCGCGTCGCTCAGCGTTTCCGCGTCGTTACCGGTGGTATTAATTTTCAGTTGGATCCAAGGCATAGCCATTCTCTTCTTAACAATCTGTAAAATCAGTGCCGCCTGTTCAGGACGGCTTGAGTACGTTTTCGCGTGGCTGTTTACCAAACTTATTGCCGGTATAAAACGCCAGCAGGCTCAGCAACAGCGACGGCACAATCGGATGCAGACCGGCAATATGCAGGTCAATACTGGCGAGCAGGGTATAACAAACCGCGCCAACAATCATTGAGCTCAGTGCGCCCGTGGCGTTCGCCCGCTCCCAGTACAAACCGAGCACCAGCGGCCACAGGAACACCGCTTCCAGCCCGCCAAACGCCAGCAGGTTCAGCCAGATAATCATTTCCGGCGGACGCCATGCGGCCAGTAAGACCAGTAATCCCAGTATAAAGGTGGCCCAGCTTGAGAAGCGTTTTAACTTGCGCTCGTTAGCCAGTTGTTCCGGTTTAATACCGAGGTACAAGTCTTTAACGATAGTCGCAGATGATTGCAAAAGCTGCGCGTTGATGGTCGACATAATGGCGGCCATCGGTGCCGCGAGGAAAATCCCGGCGGCGTAGGGCGGCAGCACGGTGATCATCAGCGTCGGGATCACCTGATCGGGAATTTTCAGATCAGGTAAAATGGCACGCCCCAGCGCACCCGCCAGATGCATACCAAGCATCAAAATGGCGACCACGATAGTGCCGAGCACAATGCCACGGTGTACCGCTTTGCTGTCTTTGTAGGAAATACAGCGCACGGCGGTATGCGGCAGGCCAATCACGCCAAAGCACACCAAAACCCAGAAAGAAGCCATAAACGGCAGTGAAAGGACGTCATCCCCGCCATGCACGGATACCAGTTTCGGGTCGATTTGCTGGAGCTTATCCACCGCACTGTGCAGGCCACCCGCCGCGTGAATGACAGCGATCAGGAGTAAAATGGTGCCGAGCAGCATCACCAGTCCCTGCATGGCGTCATTGAGCACGCTGGCACGAAAGCCGCCAAACGCGGTATACAGCGCGATGCTGATGCCGAAAATCAGCAGTCCGGTGTCGTAAGGAATACCGGCTGCTGTTTCCAGCAGGCGTGCACCACCGATGAACTGAACGGTCATCGCGCCCAGAAATGCCACCAGCAGACTCAGGCTTGCCAGCCAGACCAGCAGACGGCTCTGGTAGCGGGCAAACAGCATGTCGTTCAGCGTGACCGCATTATAGCGGCGCGCCAGAATGGCGAATTTTTTACCCAGTACGCCGAGTGAAAGCCAGACGGCAGGCAACTGAATCATTGCCAGCAATACCCAGCCAAGGCCAAATTTGTAGGCGGCACCGGGGCCGCCGATAAAGGAACTGGCACTGATGTAGGTGGCGGTCAGGGTCATGGCCAGCACGAAGCCGCCCATGGAGCGGTTGCCGAGGAAATATTCAGTCAGGAAGTTGCCCTGCTCGCGGCGGGTATATGCATAAACAGACAACCCGAAAACCAGCAGCAAATAGGCAATCAGTGGCAATAAGACTTCAGTCTGCATGACTGTCCTCCAGCGGAATATCGCGGTAAATCACGCGAACCATCAGCCAGCTTAAAAGAACGAATATCAGCGGTACCAGCAGACAGGCCATTTCGAACCAGTGCGGCAGGCCGGTGATGCCCTGTTTATCGTCAGGAATATAGGCGGCAAAACTCCATGCCAGCAGATAAGCAATCGTCAGCCCAAAAGCCCATCGGGCTTCACGGTTGGCTTGTAAGAAACGTTTGTCCAACGCCATTTACTTGTCTCCCCTCAAAACGTAAAAAAGGCCGGAATATCCGGCCTTGATAAGAGAGTACGCAACGGTACGGTCTTTTTTATTTTTCCTGCAAACCGAGTTTTTTCTCAAGATAGTGGATGTTAGTGCCACCATGCTGGAAATTCTCGTCGTCCATAATGCGCATTTGCAGTTCAATGTTGGTTTTGATGCCGTCGATGATCAGTTCTGCCAGCGCATTTTTCATGCGGGCAATGGCCACTTCACGGGTTTCACCGTAAGTGATCAGTTTACCGATCATGGAATCGTAGTACGGAGGCACTGTGTAGCCTGCGTAAATGTGCGATTCCCAACGAACACCGAAGCCGCCAGGTGCGTGGAAACGGGTGATTTTGCCTGGGCTTGGCAGGAAGGTGTTAGGGTCTTCCGCGTTAATGCGGCATTCCACCGCATGGCCTTTGACTTTCACTTCGCTTTGTTTGATCGACAGTGGCTGGCCGGACGCAATGCGCAGCTGCTCTTTGATCAAATCCACACCGGTGATCATCTCGGTAACCGGATGCTCAACCTGGATACGGGTGTTCATTTCGATGAAGAAGAACTCGCCGTTTTCATACAGGAACTCGAAAGTACCTGCGCCACGGTAGCCAATATCCACACAGGCTTTGGCACAACGTTCGCCGATGAAACGACGAAGATCTTCCGTGATGCCCGGTGCTGGCGCTTCTTCAACGACTTTCTGGTGACGACGCTGCATGGAGCAGTCACGTTCAGCCAGATAAACGGCGTTGCCCTGACCATCAGCCAGTACCTGAATTTCCACGTGACGTGGATTTTCCAGGTATTTTTCCATGTAAACCATGTCGTTGTTGAAAGCTGCTTTAGCTTCCGCACGGGTCATGTTGATGGACTGTTCGAGGTCTTTGTCGCCGCGTACAACACGCATACCACGACCACCGCCGCCGCCAGAAGCTTTGATGATGACCGGATAGCCGATACGTTTTGCGAAGGCACGGTTTTGATCCATGTCATCGCCCAGCGGGCCGTCAGAGCCAGGTACACAAGGTACGCCAGCCGCTTTCATCGCCTGGATCGCAGAAACTTTGTCACCCATCAGGCGGATAGTTTCAGCTTTCGGGCCGATGAAGATAAAACCAGAACGCTCAACCTGCTCTGCAAAATCAGCATTCTCGGACAGGAAACCGTAGCCCGGGTGGATAGCCACCGCGCCAGTGATTTCCGCCGCAGCGATGATGGCAGGGATGTTCAGATAGCTTTTTACTGAAGGTGCAGGACCGATACAGACGGTTTCGTCTGCCAGCAGCACGTGTTTCAGGTCACGGTCAGCGGTAGAGTGCACAGCAACGGTTTTGATGCCCATTTCTTTACAGGCACGCAAAATACGCAGAGCAATCTCGCCGCGGTTCGCGATAACAATTTTATCTACCATGGTACGCCTCGTTATTCGATGACGACCAGCGGCTCGTCGAATTCAACCGGTTGGCCGCTTTCTACCAGAATTGCTTTAACAACACCGGATTTGTCTGCTTCGATTTGGTTCATCATTTTCATCGCTTCAACGATACACAGGGTATCGCCGGCGTTCACTTTCTGACCCACTTCGATGAAGGCTTTAGCGTCCGGGCTTGGCGTACGGTAGAAGGTGCCTACCATCGGTGAGCGAACGATATGGCCACTGATTGCAGCCGGAGCTGCTTCTGCAGGCGCAGCTGCTGGCGCAACCGCAGCAGCCAGACCTGGCTGTTGTTGTACAGGCATAGCGTAAGCCTGTTGCATCATAGGATAAGCCTGCGCAGGTGCAGCACGGCTGATACGTACTGATTCTTCGCCTTCAGAAATTTCCAGTTCAGAAATGCCTGATTCTTCAACCAGTTCGATCAGTTTTTTAATTTTACGAATATCCATGGGTGTGATTCCGTACTCTTTTTGCGTAGAAATTAGTGGGTTTTTGACAAGCGGTTAACCGCTGCCTGTAATGCAAAGTGGTAGCCATCTGCGCCAAGTCCGCAAATAACGCCCACTGCGATGTCGGAAAGATAGGAATGGTGCCGGAACGCTTCGCGGGCATGTACATTCGACAGATGGATCTCGATAAACGGAATCGACACCCCCAGTAATGCATCGCGCAGCGCCACGCTGGTATGGGTAAAGGCCGCGGGATTGATCAGGATGAAATCGACATTTCCGCGTGCCTGATGAATACGTTCAATCAGGACATGTTCTGCATTGGATTGCAGATGGCTCAGTGCTACATCAGCAGCAGCAGCCTGCACTTCCAAACCTTTAACAATATCGTTGAGCGTGGTGTGTCCGTACGTTTCAGGCTCACGGGTGCCTAACAAATTCAGGTTAGGACCGTTCAGTAGCAAAATGTCAAACTTATGCGCCATTGTGAGCCTATCTCCGGCAATTAGACAAAGATTGTAGAAAATACCCTGATGTCACCGGTTTGTCACCTATTTCGCGGCAAATCGGCCCGTCTCTTCGGCATGAGGTCGGGCATTATAATGATATCGTGGCAATTCGCAGCTAAATACTGGTCTTATCAGCGAAGATAATCAACCCTCGGCCGGTCAACGTGGGTGCAATTGTCGAAATTATGAGGGGCAACCGGGCCAAAAGTTCCACGGCTTATCGCAGCCACTGGCGGAATTTTTTATAACGGAATGCCAGCAAGATGACGGCAAGTATTGCGTAAATCACCGGTTGTGGCGACAGCACTTTTACCGACCAAAGGTAGTGGATCGGCGCAAGTATGGCGATGAGATAAATGAAGTTGTGCAACTTTTGCCAGGTTGATCCCATTTTGCGTTGTGCCCACACGGTGGAGGTGCAGGCCAGTGCCTGCAGCAGGATCCAGCAGATGATACCGAGGGTGAGATACGGGCGCGATATCAGTTCACTTCCCAGCAGGCGGATATTGTTGATCCCAAGCTCCAGGAATGAATAGCTGAGAAGATGCAAGGTTCCCCACGCAAAACACCACAACCCCAGCAAACGGCGCGTGCGGATCAGTAATGGCTGTTTGCCATAGCGTGCGACGGGCGTGACCAGTAATGTCACCAGCAAAAATTTCAGAGTCATCCTACCGGTAAAATGCTGAATATCTTTGGCGGGATCGGCACTGAACCCGCCCTGATTAATCGAAAGCACAATCCAGAAAAAAGGCAAAATGGCGCAAAGATAGATGATCACTTTCAACCCGGTAATATTGGCAGGGCTTAAACGACGCATAACTGAACCGCCTCTTCCTTAATAGAACTTACGTAAATCCATACCGTGATACATCGATGCTACCTGCCCGGCATAACCATTGAACAGCAATGTCGGCTGGCGTTGCACGTCGAGTAAGCCGCCGGAACCGATAAACCGTTCCGTTGCCTGCGACCAGCGCGGGTGATCCACATGCGGGTTCACGTTGGCGTAAAACCCGTATTCGTTGGAGGCAATCTGGTTCCAGGTTGTCGGCGGCTCATCTTGAGTAAATTTGATGTTCACGATGGATTTGATGCCTTTGAAACCGTACTTCCACGGAATGGTCAGGCGGATGGGCGCGCCGTTTTGCGGCGGAAGTGCTTTGCCATAAACGCCGACCGTCATCATCGCCAGCGGGTTCATCGCTTCATCTATACGCAATCCTTCAACGTACGGGTAATTCAGTCCACCGCCGATAAACCGGTCTTTCTGCCCCGGCATATGTTCCGGGTCATATAAGGTAGTAAACGCGACATAACGCGCTTTGCTGGTCGGTTCGGCAAGTTTGAGAATCTCACTCAGCTGAAAACCGATCCACGGCACCACCATCGACCAGGCTTCGACGCAACGCATCCGGTAAATACGTTGCTCAAGCGGGAAGCGCTTCATGATGTCATCCATATCCAGCGTCATCGGTTTAGCAACTTCGCCTTCTATTGTTAATTTCCACGGCGAGGTAACCAGTTGCCCGGCGTTGGCGGCCGGATCAGCTTTATCCAGCCCGAATTCATAGAAATTGTTGTAGCCGGAAACTTTGTCCTCGGGGGTCAGTGTCAGGTCATTTTGATAAGCAGCGGGTTTGGTGAAATCCAGCGGTTTACCGGCGGGCGCGGCAGGGCGGTCATGGCCTTTGAACCAGGAAAGGATATCTGCGCGTGCATTTTGGGGAACAGCGAGTGCCGCGGCACTGATCCCCAGTGCCTGTAAAACTTTGCGCCGGTCATAAAAAATACTTTCGGGTGTGACGTCTGCTTCGGTTAGTTTGCGGGGTTTGAACATAGCCTTCTCCGGCATTCTCATTTTCGTGATTCATTTTTATGGTTATAAACAAAGCATGGCGTGAAACCGGACGCTTTGCGAGATATCACGCTAAAAAAGCGCATTTTGCCGCAGACATTGAGGAGGCGCTTACCATTTATATAAGAATTACGAATTGATTGGTTTTTGTGTTGCTATGCTATGAATGTATGCGAATGACTCTTTCGAAAATTTCTCCTTTCATCGCATTTTTCTGTTTTATAGTAGCGGCGTTTTTTCGTGGCAAGCTCAGAGAAAGGGTTTGTTTCCCCCTCACCGTAGCGAGTAAGGCACAGGGATGCGATTTACTACCAGACTATCGGCACTGATGACGATGTTAGTTGCGCTGGCAATGTTACTGATGTTGCTTGGCGTCACTTTCAGCTTTATCTATCTGAACAAACAAGATACCGAACAACATCTTCAGGCACTTGCCACGACTTATGATCAGGCATTGCTGACGCATCCCCCCGCAGATGCCCAACGCTGGATGCCTCAGGCTATGCGTATGCTTGATGTCACGGATATCGAAGTCAAACTTGATAACACCACCGTTTTTGAATACCACGAGCGTCCGGATGTACACCGCTCGTGGGACAGCGTGATGCCGGAATATGACACTGCCATTATCCCGCTGATGCACAACCACGCCATGTCGCTGCACATTTCCTATGTTGATCCTGTCAGCAGTTACATCCGCTCCCTGCGTTCTACGTTCACGATTGGGATCGCCATTCTGGTCATGCTCGCTATGCTGCTGCTCAGTTTTCGCTGGTTACGTCAGGAAACGGACGGTGTGGAAAAGCTGGAAGACCGCGCGGTCAGAATATTACGCGGCGAACGGGAAGGGCTGTCCGGTCATGTGGGCGAATGGCCGCATTCTGCCAGCAGTGCGATAGATCGTCTGCTGGGGGATCTGAATGAAGCACGTGAGCAGCGCAGCCGCGTGGATACCTTGATCCGTGCTTATGCTCAGCAGGACGCGCAAACCGGCCTCAGTAACCGCTTGTTCTTTGATAATCAGCTTGCGACGCAGCTGGAAGAAAAGGGTGCGCACGGTGTGCTGATGTTACTGCGCTTGCCGGATTTCGACACCATGCGCGAAACGCACGGTCAGGCAGTGGTCGAAGAACTGCGTTCGGCGATGGTGAATTTGTTATCGACGTTCGTGATGCGCCATGTTGATGCGCTGCTGGCACGTTATTTCCACAGTGATTTTGCCGTGCTGTTGCCACACCGCACCTTAAAGGAAGCGGAAGTGATGGCCTCACAATTAGTCAATGCGCTCGGCGTCCTGCCGACCTCGTCGCTAATTGACCGCGATGCGCTGATGTACATCGGTATCAGCGCCTACCGTTTCGGTCAGACGCCGGATCAGGTGATGGACATGGCCGAGCAGGCGACGCGACATGCGGCGTTCCAGGGCAGTAACAGCTGGTTTATCTATGATAAAAATGTGCCGGAAAAAGGTCGCGGCAGTGTGCGCTGGCGGACCCTGCTGGAAAATACGCTGGCGCGCGGCGGCCCGCGTCTTTATCAGAAGCCCGCTTTCACCCGGGACAACAAACCGGATCACCGTGAGGTGCAGCGGCGTGTCTTCGACGGCGAGCAGGAACTGCTGGCTGCGGAGTTTATCCCGCTGGTGGTTCAGTTCGGGTTGTCGCAAAGCTTTGACCGGGTCATGTTAAGTCAGATTATTCCGTTACTTAACCGTTGGCCGGATGAAACGTTAGCATTTCACCTGACGGTTGATTCATTATTGCAGCGCTCATTTGTTCGCTGGCTGCGCGATACCTTGCTGCAGTGCGAAAGAACACAACGAAATCGAATTTTGATTGAACTTGCTGAGGCGGATCTCTGTCAACATACCGACCGCCTGCGTCCTGCGATCAGATTGTTACAGGGTTTGGGCTGTCGTCTGGCCGTTTCGCAAGCCGGACTGACGGTGGTCAGCACCTCCTATCTGAAAACTTTCCCGGTGGAGAGAGTTAAGCTTCACCCGGGGTTAGTGCGTGATATTGATAAAAGGGTTGAAAATCAGCTCTTTGTACAAAGCTTACTCAGTGCGTGCGAAGGGACTCAGGCGCTGGTATTTGCCTCTGGCGTGCGCACAAAAGAGGAGTGGGCTGTCCTGCTGAAAAGCGGGATCCACGGCGGGCAGGGCGATTTTTTTGCCGGTCCGGAGCCTGTTGAACCGGTCGGTAAAAAATATTCACACAACCGCGATGTTTAAGTGACCGTTAATGCATTATTTAACGTAGAATGAGCCAGCTTTTGACCTACGCCCTTGTCTGGTTTCCGGTGTTTGTACTCAGACCGCAGATGGATGGAAGATGTTGGTAAAAGTGTAAGAATTTATGTGTGGTGTTGCTACTTCGCCTGGGTGCCTGCCCGAGGTAAACCGAGCCTGCGAGACAGAATTATTTCGCAGTGCCATCAGCCTCAAAAAGTCACCGCAAGTGAATGGCGACATCACGGACAATTTTCACGGAAGCAGGACGTTTTTGCGCCTTGTCGCTGCTTCGCGTGGTTGGTAAAGTAGGCGGATTTTATTTTTCGCCCCCAGCTAGCAGGATTATCCCTTCGTTATGTTTAAGAAATTTCGTGGCATGTTTTCCAACGACTTGTCCATCGACCTGGGTACCGCCAATACCCTCATTTATGTAAAAGGACAAGGCATCGTGCTGAATGAGCCATCAGTTGTGGCTATTCGTCAGGATCGTGCTGGTTCACCTAAAAGCGTTGCTGCTGTTGGTCACGACGCGAAACAGATGCTGGGTCGTACTCCTGGCAATATTGCCGCTATTCGTCCAATGAAAGACGGCGTTATCGCTGACTTTTTCGTGACTGAGAAAATGCTGCAACACTTCATCAAGCAAGTTCACAGCAACAGCTTCATGCGCCCAAGCCCGCGTGTACTGGTGTGTGTGCCAGTCGGCGCAACTCAGGTTGAACGCCGTGCTATCCGTGAATCTGCACAAGGTGCAGGCGCGCGTGAAGTGTTCCTGATTGAAGAACCGATGGCTGCGGCAATCGGTGCAGGCCTGCCGGTATCCGAAGCGACCGGTTCAATGGTGGTGGATATCGGTGGTGGTACCACAGAAGTTGCCGTGATCTCCCTGAACGGCGTGGTGTATTCCTCTTCTGTACGTATCGGTGGCGATCGTTTCGACGAAGCTATCATTAATTACGTACGCCGTAATTATGGTTCACTGATCGGTGAAGCAACGGCTGAGCGTATCAAGCACAGCATCGGTTCTGCCTATCCGGGTGATGAAGTGCACGAAATCGAAGTGCGCGGTCGTAACCTGGCTGAAGGTGTTCCACGTGGTTTCACGCTGAACTCCAACGAAATTCTCGAAGCATTGCAAGAGCCGCTAACCGGTATCGTCAGCGCGGTGATGGTTGCACTGGAACAGTGTCCGCCAGAACTGGCTTCCGACATCTCCGAGCGCGGCATGGTGCTGACCGGCGGTGGCGCATTACTGCGTAACCTTGATCGCCTGCTGATGGAAGAAACGGGTATTCCTGTTGTTGTCGCAGAAGATCCACTGACCTGCGTCGCCCGTGGCGGTGGTAAAGCATTAGAAATGATCGACATGCACGGCGGCGACTTATTCAGCGAAGAGTAATCTCTGCGAAGACTTGCTGATTCAAACAAGTCTTGTTGCAAGCAAGAATAGTCTGCCCGGGAAGGTGGTTGTCCGTCAGGTAAAACCTGCAACGCGAAGTGTGCAGTGTTCAATGTGGATCCGTGCAAACACTGGCTGAGCGATAAAGCTCTGCCAGTGTTTTGGCTATCCCATGAGATTGCCGCCGTTTCTGTCAGGTGAGGTCTTTACTTCGACTGGCTGAAACTTTCTGTTGCCGAGGAACTCGCATATTTTATGAAGCCAATTTTTAGCAGGGGACCTTCCCTGCAACTGCGACTTTTTTTGGCTATTCTCACGGCCATTGTCCTGATTGTTGCCGACAGTAAAATAGGTACGTTTGTTAAAATCCGCACCTATATGGATACTGCCGTCAGTCCCTTCTATTTTTTGTCCAATGCCCCGCGTGAATTCTTAGATCAGGTCTCTTCTACGTTTGCCACCCGTGGCCAGCTGGAACTTGAAAACCGCGCTTTGCGTCAGGAATTGTTGCTGAAAAACAGCGACCTGATGCTGCTTGGCCAATACAAACAAGAAAATGCTCGCTTGCGCGAGCTGCTGGGATCGCCGTTGCGTCAGGACGAGCACAAAATGGTGACGCAGGTTCTCTCCACCAGCAATGATCCTTACAGCGATCAGATCGTCATCGACAAAGGCAGCAACAACGGTGTGTATATCGGGCAACCCGTCATCAGCGATAAAGGCGTTGTTGGCCAGGTCATCGCTGTTGCCGCGCTGACCAGCCGTGTGCTGCTGATTTGTGATGCTTCACATGCGTTGCCGATTCAGGTGCTGCGTAACGACATCCGCGTTATCGCTGCCGGTAGCGGCTGTGCTGATGACTTACAACTTGAACACTTACCAAGCAACACCGATATTCGTGTCGGTGATGTGCTGGTCACCTCAGGTCTGGGTGGACGTTTCCCTGAAGGGTATCCGGTCGGCGTTGTATCTTCGGTTAAAGTTGATAATCAGCGTGCGTATACCGTCATTCAGGCGCGTCCGACCGCCGGTCTGCAACGTCTGCGTTACCTGCTGTTACTATGGGGCTCTGACCGTAATGGCGAGCATCCTTTACCGCCGGATGAAGTTCATCGCGTGGCCAATGAACGCCTGATGCAAATGATGCCGCAAGTGTTGCCACCTCCGGGAGATATGGGGCCGCCAGCTCCTGTTCCTCCACCGGCAACGGGTACGGTAACGACACCGGTTAGCACGCCTGCTGTGCAGGGAGCGACGCAATGAACAGCTACCGGAGCCACGGACGCTGGATTATTTGGCTATCCTTCTTAATAGCCATGTTA
The DNA here is from genome assembly GCF_040544515.1 of Rahnella sp. 2050. Lineage (NCBI taxonomy): Bacteria > Pseudomonadati > Pseudomonadota > Gammaproteobacteria > Enterobacterales > Yersiniaceae > Rahnella > Rahnella sp. 2050. The sequence continues at coordinate 116,655 of NZ_JBEPKE010000002.1, forward strand.
TTGCAGGTGATGCCGTGGCCTGAACAGATTTATATGTTCAGGCCGTCATGGCTGATGCTGATCCTGATTTACTGGGTGATGGCATTACCGCATCGCGTCAACGTGGGTACCGGTTTTGTTGTCGGGTTTATTATGGATCTGATCCTGGGATCGACCCTGGGTATTCGCGCGCTGGCTTTTGCCATTACCGCCTACCTGGTCGCGTTCAAATTCCAGTTATTCCGTAACCTGGCTCTGTGGCAACAAGCGCTGATTGTTATGGTGCTTTCGCTGGCTGTGGACGTCATGGTGTTCTGGGGAGAATTCCTGGTAGTCAATGTGTCGTTCCGGCCTGAAGTTTTCTGGAGCAGTGTGGTCGACGGTGTGCTGTGGCCATGGCTGTTCCTGCTGATGCGTAAAATTCGTCGTCAGTTTGCTGTGCAATGAGGATGTTATGACCGCACTTTATCTGGCTTCCGGGTCACCACGTCGCCGTGAATTACTGGCCTTGCTGGAACTGCCTTTTGAGCGTCTGGTGACTGAGGTTGCAGAAGAGCGTCAGCCTGACGAAGCCCCGCAAGATTATGTTTTACGGCTGGCGAAAGATAAAGCACAGGCCGGTGTGACGGTCGCGGCAGAGGATTTGCCGGTGCTTGGCGCAGATACGATTGTAGTCCTCGACGGTAAAGTGTTGGAAAAGCCACGTGACGAAGCGCAAGCCGCTGTTATGCTTAAGGCATTGTCTGGCAGACAGCATCAGGTGATGACCGCCATTGCGTTTGCCGACAGGCAGGAATGCCTCAATACGTTGGTTGTGACCGATGTCACTTTCCGTTCACTATCCTCCGACGATATTGCACATTATATTCTGAGCGGTGAGCCCATGGATAAAGCGGGCGCTTATGGTATTCAGGGAAAGGGCGGTTGTTTCGTCCGTGAAATTCGCGGCAGTTACTATGCAGTTGTGGGCCTTCCTCTGGTGGAAACTCAGGAACTGCTCAATGAATTTTCTGCCTTACGCGAGCTTAGGAGAAAACATGACAGCTGAATTACTGGTCAATGTCACCCCGTCTGAAACCCGCGTGGCTTACATTGACGGTGGCATTCTGCAGGAGATCCATATTGAGCGCGAGACCAAGCGCGGGATTGCCGGCAATATTTATAAAGGGCGTATCAGCCGTGTTCTGCCGGGTATGCAGGCAGCATTTGTCGATATCGGCCTTGAAAAAGCCGCATTTTTACATGCTTCAGACATCATGCCGCACACCGAATGTGTGGCGCGTGACGAGCAGAAAAATTTCCACGTGCGTGACATCGCAGAACTGGTGCATCAGGGCCAGGATCTGATGGTGCAGGTGGTGAAAGATCCGCTGGGCACCAAAGGTGCGCGTCTGACGACCGACATTACCTTGCCTTCCCGCTATCTGGTGTTCATGCCTGGTGCGTCACACGTTGGCGTGTCGCAGCGTATTGAAAGCGAAGCCGAGCGTGATCGCCTCAAACGTATCGTCTCAGAATATTGTGATGAGCACGGCGGCTATATTATTCGTACCGCAGCTGAAGGCGTGGGTGAAGAAGAACTTAAACAAGATGCGGCCTACCTGAAACGCTTGTGGACCAAGGTGATGGAGCGCAAGCGTCGCAACAAAACCAAATGCAAGCTGTATGGTGAGCTGGCACTGGCGCACCGTGTGCTGCGTGATTTTGCCGGTGAAGCACTGGACCGCATCCGCGTTGACTCCCGCCTGACGTATGAATTGCTGGTCGAATTCACCAGCGAATACATGCCTGAAATGACCAGCAAGCTGGAGCATTACAGCGGCAAGCAGCCTATTTTCGATCTATTCGATGTGGAGAACGAAATCCAGCGTGCGCTCGAGCGCAAGGTGGAACTCAAGTCCGGCGGCTATCTGATTATCGATCAGACCGAAGCCATGACCACCGTGGATATTAATACCGGTGCGTTTGTCGGCCATCGTAATCTGGAAGACACGATATTTAACACTAACACCGAAGCGACGCAGGCCATTGCCCGTCAGCTACGGCTGCGCAATCTCGGCGGCATTATCATTATCGACTTCATTGATATGTCGAATGAAGATCACCGCCGTCGCGTGCTGCACAGCCTCGAGCAGGCGCTGTCGAAAGACCGCGTGAAAACCGGTATTCACGGTTTCTCCGCCCTTGGTTTGGTGGAGATGACCCGCAAACGTACCCGCGAAAGCGTCGAACATGTGCTGTGCAGCGATTGTCCGACCTGTCATGCACGCGGCACGGTGAAAACCGTTGAAACCGTCTGCTATGAAATTCTGCGTGAAATTGTGCGTGTGCATCATGCCTACGATTCTGACCGTTTCCTGGTTTACGCGTCTGCCGCAGTAGGGGAAGCGCTCAAGGGAGAAGAATCCCATGCACTGGCCGAAGTAGAAATCTTCGTCGGCAAGCAGGTGAAAGTGCAGATCGAGCCGCTCTACAGTCAGGAACAGTTTGACGTCGTCATGATGTGATCCGATGGCTATTCGTCTGAAGCATCAAGAAGTTAAAGGTTTCCATTGCCGTCTGTGCGGGTGAAAACCAGCATGGAATGGAAAACAAGGAGAGAAGTTTGAGGCGACTGCCCGGTATTTTATTAACCACCAGCGCAACCCTTGTCGTGATAGTGGCTTTGGTGATCAGTGGCTTACGTCTGGCATTGCCTCAGTTGACCCGCTTCCAGGATCAACTGGTCGGGAAAGTCGAGGCGGTCACGGGCGTACCGATCGAGTTATCGCAAGTCAGCGCCAGCTGGAAAACCTTTGGCCCGATCATGGAGATCCGAGGCCTACAGGTGACATTACCGGACTCAAAGTGGCAGGTTCAGCGCATTACCCTGGCGCTGGACGTCTGGCAATCCTTGCTGCATTTCCGCTGGCAGTTCCGCGACCTTACTTTTTACAATTTGCAGCTGGATTTAAACAGCACGCTGGGTGGCGAAAGCAATAAAGGCAACGGCATCCAGCCAAACCGCGTCAGTGATATTTTCCTCAGACAGGTCGACCATTTCGATCTGCGCAACAGCCGCATTTCCTTCCTGACGCCTTCCGGTCCACGGGCGGAATTCGACATTCCTCAGATGACCTGGCTGAACAGCCACAACCGCCATCGCGCCGAAGGGCAGCTTAGCCTGTCGAGTTTTAACGGGCAGCACGGCATTGTGCAGTTGCGTATGGATCTGAACGACACCAATGGTTTGCTCAATAACGGGAAAATTTATCTTCAGGCCGATGATATCGACATGAAACCTTGGTTCAGCCGGTGGTTGCGCAATAATACCGGTCTGGAAAGTGCTAACTTCAGCCTCGCGGCGTGGCTGACGGTGCGTAGTGGCGATATTTATGCCGCTGACGCATTGCTGAAAAATGGCTCTGCCACCTGGAAAAATGGCACTGAGGAACACCAGCTCGATGTCGATAATCTGACATTACACGGTAACCGTCAGGGTAATGGCTGGCAGGTTGGCACGAAGCAGCTGAATCTGAAAACCGATGGTGTGGCGTGGCCGAAAGGCCGCCTTGAAGTACTTTATCTGCCTGAAAATAACCAGTTCCTCGGGCCTTCGCAGGGTGAAGAGCTGCGCATCCGTGGCACCAATCTGCAACTGGAACGTTTAGGCCCGGTGATCCCGACTTTCTCATTCCTGACTCCGGCTTTACTGGAGCGCTGGCAGGATTTAAAACCCGCCGGTAACGTTGATCGGCTCGCGCTGGATATCCCGCTAAAGCAGCCTGATCAGACCCGTTTTGATGTGAACTGGCGCGATGTCAGCTGGCAGCGCTGGAAACTGCTGCCGGGTGTCAATCATTTCAGTGGTGGCCTGAAAGGTAGCGTGGCGGGCGGGCAGATGACGGTGAAATTACAAGACAGCCTGCTGCCGTACGGCGAAATGTTCCGCGCACCTCTGGATATCAGTGCGGCGACCGGTACCTTTAACTGGAAGAACGGCAAAGATGGCTGGTCATTGTCGGGTAAAGACGTAGATGTCAAAGCCAACGCGCTGTGGGCGAAGGGCGATTTCCGCTACAACCAGCCTGTCAAAGGTGACCCGTGGCTGAATATCCTGGCCGGTATTCGCCTGTATGACGCCGGTCAGGCCTGGCGCTATTTCCCTGAACCGCTGATGGGCAAACATCTGGTAAATTATCTCAGTGGTGCCATAAAGGCCGGTCAGGTGGATAACGCCACCCTGACCTTCAACGGCAATCCACATCATTTCCCGTTCAAAAAGAACGAAGGGCAGTTTGAAGTGTGGGTTCCGCTACGCCACTCGACCTTTGAGTTCCAGCCAGGTTGGCCAGCGCTGACTGATCTGGATATCGATCTCGATTTCCTTAATGACGGCCTGTTTATGAAAGCCGCGCACACCAAACTGGGCAATGTGGACGGTAACAATGTCGTTGCCAATATTCCTGACTACCTGAAAGAAAAACTGTTTATTGATGCGGACCTGCGCGGGCAGGGGAAAGATATCGGCGATTATTTCATGGATACGCCGTTGCATGACTCGCTGGGCTCGGCGCTACAGGAATTGCAGATTGGCGGCGAAGTGAATGGTCGCTTACATCTGGATATTCCGCTTGATGGCGAACTTGTGCGTGCATCCGGTGGCGTCACGCTCAATAACAACAGTCTGTTTATTAAACCGCTGAACAGCAAAATCAGTCAGCTCAGTGGCCAGTTCAGTTATGACAATGGCAACCTGCAAAGTAACCGGCTTACCGGTAACTGGTTCGGGCAACCGGTCAACGTGATGTTCAGCACGCAGGAACTGCCGGATGATTTCAAGGTTCAGGTCGGGCTGGATGCCAACTGGCAACTGTCTAAAATCCCCGGCTTGCCAGCGGCAGCCGCCAGTAAAATTTCGGGTGGTACTCCGTGGAAAGGCGACGTCAATATTACGCTGCCGCACAAAGGTACCCCGACCTATACCGTCGATGTAAACGCCGATCTGAAAGATGTGAGCAGTCACTTACCCGATCCGTTGAGCAAGAAAGCCGGTCATCCGCTGCCGCTGGTGGTGAATGTCAAAGGCGACCTGCACAGTTTTAATCTGCAAGGTGTGCTGGCGGGCAAAGATCATTTCAACAGCCGCTGGCTGCTGGGTAAACAACTGAAACTCGATCGTGCATCGTGGCAGGCAAACAGCAAAAAAACGCCTCCATTGCCGGATGACAGCAGTCTGACGCTCCATCTGCCCGCACTTGATGGTGAAAGCTGGCTGGGTTTGCTGTCACCGGATAAAGCGACGCAGGACACTACTACTAAACTGGCCGGTTTCAGCTTCCCGCACCAGATTATCCTGACAACGCCTGCGCTGACACTGGGCGGACAGGTCTGGAATGACCTGACCCTCACCTCGGTACAAGGGCATCAGGGCATGGAGGTCACTGCCAAAGGTAAGGAAATCGATGGCAGGCTGAATATGAATGACAACGGTCCGTGGCTGGCTAATCTGAAATACGTCTATTTCAATCCGCAATGGACGGTTGCGGATGTGGCCAGCAGCGGTCAGCCGGGCGGTAATCCGTTTGCTACTGAAAAGATTTCGTTTGCCAGCTGGCCGGCATTGCAACTGCGTTGTGAAGCCTGCTGGTTCCTCGGCCAGAACTTCCGCAAAGTGAATGCTGACCTGACACCGCAAGGCGATCAACTGATGCTGCGTAACGGTCTGATAGATACCGGCGTGGCAAGTCTCGACGTGCAGGGCGACTGGAGGCAGAACGGGCAGGGCGAAAACACCGGCCTGAAAGGCAAGCTGACCGGTAAGAATATTGAGCAGGCCATGTCATTCTTTGGCGTGACTACACCACTGAAAGGCGCGCCGTTTGACGTTAACTTTGATTTGCACTGGAAATCCGTGCCGTGGAAGCCGGATATCAGCACACTGAACGGCACCCTGAAAAACACGCTGGGCAAAGGCGAAATTGCGGATGTCGGCACGGGCCGCGCCGGACAATTGCTGCGACTGGTCAGCTTCGATGCGCTGCTGCGCAAACTGCGTCTTGATTTCAGCGATACCTTTGGGCAGGGCTTCTATTTTGACTCCATCAAATCCACGGCCTGGATTAAAGACGGCGTACTTCATACCGACGATCTGCTGGTTGACGGACTGGAAGCAGATATCGCCATCACCGGGAAGGTCAATTTCGTGAATCAGCAATTGGATCTCGAAGCGGTCATTGCGCCGGAAATTTCCGCCACAGTAGGTGTGGCGACGGCGTTCGTCATCAACCCGGTAGTCGGCGTTGCAGTCTTCGCTGCCAGTAAAGTGCTGGCCCCGCTGTGGAATAAAATCTCGCTTATCCGCTATCAGATTGACGGCACTATCGCAGAACCCCGTATCAACGAAATTCTGCGTAAACCGGTTGAACATCCAAAAGCCGCCGCCGCACAGTAACGCCACCGTGAAGGTGGCAGGAAACCTCGTTCATGCTGTGTTAGGCTGTTAATAACCTTGTAACAATGGATTGTCTGGCGTGCAGACTGTGTAGACCACAGTCTGCACGCCGGATTGTCGTCTAAAAGAGAGTGAACATCTATGAGTCTGGCCTTAGTCAGTGAGCAGTTACTAACTGCTAATAATCTGAGTCATCAGGATCTGTTTTCCATTTTGGGCCAGTTGTCTGAACGTCGTCTTGATTATGCCGATCTCTTTTTCCAGTCCAGTTTCCATGAAAGCTGGGTGATCGAAGACAGCATCATCAAAGACGGTTCTTACAATATCGATCAGGGCGTCGGTGTTCGTGCGGTAAGCGGTGAAAAAACCGGTTTTGCTTATGCTGACCAAATCACGCTGAATGCCCTGAACCTGAGTGCAACAGCTGCCCGCAGCATTGTCCGCGACCAGGGCAATGGCAAAGCGCATACGCTGGGCGAAATTGCCTATAAATCTCTTTATTCTCCGCTGGATCCGCTGCAAAGCCTGTCACGCGAAGCAAAAATCGAACTGCTACACCGCGTCGACAAAATTGCCCGTGCGGCCGATAAGCGCGTGCAGGAAGTCAGTGCCAGCATCACCGGCGTGTATGAAAACATCCTGGTGGCAGCCACCGACGGCACGCTGGCGGCAGACATTCGCCCGCTGGTGCGTCTGTCCGTGAGCGTTCTGGTTGAACAGGATGGACGTCGTGAGCGTGGCTCAAGTGGCGGCGGCGGTCGTGTTGGTTATGACTACTTCCTCGAAACCGTTAACGGTGAAGTGCGTGCGGAAGCTTTTGCCCGTGATGCCGTGCGTATGGCGTTGCTGAATCTGACGGCAGTCGCCGCCCCGGCAGGTGGCATGCCGGTGGTGCTGGGCGCAGGCTGGCCGGGTGTGCTGTTACATGAGGCGGTAGGCCACGGTCTGGAAGGTGACTTCAACCGTCGCGGAACCTCTGTATTTAGCGGTCAGATGGGCAAACGGGTGGCTTCTGAACTGTGTACCGTAGTGGACGACGGCACCCTGCCGGGTCTGCGCGGTTCACTGGCGATTGACGACGAAGGTGTGCCGGGGCAGTACAACGTGCTGATCGAAAACGGCGTGCTGAAAGGCTACATGCAAGACAAACTGAATGCGCGCCTGATGGGCGTTGCGCCGACCGGTAACGGCCGCCGCGAATCTTACGCACATCTGCCGATGCCGCGTATGACCAACACCTATATGCTGGCCGGGAAATCAACGCCGGAAGACATTATCAGTAGCGTAGAATTTGGCCTGTATGCGCCAAACTTCGGCGGCGGTCAGGTGGATATCACCTCGGGTAAATTCGTGTTCTCTACCTCCGAAGCTTATCTGATCGAAAAAGGCCGTATCACCAAACCGGTGAAAGGCGCGACGCTGATCGGCTCGGGCATTGAAGCGATGCAACAGATTTCCATGGTCGGCAACGATCTGGCGCTCGATAAAGGCGTCGGTGTGTGTGGTAAAGAAGGCCAGAGCCTGCCGGTCGGGGTCGGTCAGCCTACCCTGAAACTGGATAATCTCACCGTCGGCGGCACTGCGTAGCAGAAGATTATTTCGGTGTTATCCCTCCCCTTTCACAAGGGGAGGTCAGGTGGGTTTTTGGTTTGATACGAACTCAATTCCACTGAGTCACTTTCTTGCCCTGCCGGTATCCCTGATACACCTTGCTTACCCGTTTGAAATAATCCGTCAGATAATCAATACAGACCTGCACTTTCAGCGGCAGTTTGTCCTTTTCAGTATACAGCGCGTAAACCGGGCGCGGATCGGACTGATAGCGCCTGAACAGAATCTCCACCTCACCGGCATTAATCTCCTCAATCACCCACATCAGCGGAACATACGCGATACCGACACCGGCTTTCAGCCAGCGGATCATGGTCTGCGAATCGTTAGTCACGAAGCGGCCTTGCGGTGTAATACGGGTTGAAACACCTTCGGGGGCGATCAGTTCGAATTCACTGTCCGGGCGGACGCTGTATTCCAGCCAGGAGAAATTCACCATATCGGCGGGTTTCTCCGGCGTGCCGTGTTGTGCCAGATAACTGCGCGCCGCACACACCACCATCGGCATTGAGCCTAAGCGGGTGCAGAACAGGCTGGAATCCTGCAACGCGCCGACGCGGATCACCACGTCCAGTCCGTCAGCGATCAGGTCCGGTGCCGGAATGCCAGTCACCAGATTCACCGTCAGACCGGGGTATTCGGTGAGCATTTCCGCAGTCATCGCGGCAAGAACATTTTGTGCCATCGTCGATGAACTGCCGATGCGTAATGTTCCGGTCGGGGTGTTGTTGAAGGCATACAATTGTTCATGCACTTCACGTACGTCGTGCAACATTTTCCGGCAACCCTGATAATAAAGTTTACCGGCTTCTGTCAGGCCGATGCTGCGGGTGCTACGGTTTAGTAATTTGATTTGTAAGTCATTTTCCAGCTTTGAAATCGTCTGGCTGATGGCAGAAACGCTCATGTCGAGGCGTCGTGCGGCCGCCGTGAAGGAGCCGCTTTCCACGACCTGAGCAAAGATCGACATGCGTTTTAATCGGTCCATTGTTAACTCTGGCTTAAAAGTGATTTAGATCACAGAACGTTGATCTGTTGATAATAAGCACGCTAATATACCCTTCCGGGCGATAAAGCTCAGGTTTCAGTTTTCCTGACATCATGCTTACCTTCGCACACTTCCCTGGCAACTCTGCAGCTTCATTGCTCTGCTCCCGTTGAATTATTTTCTCCGGGGTCGCGTGCCGTTGCCTAAAATAACGAATAATGCGTGCGCGGGACGATATGTGTTTGTCCGTCGTAATAATGTAAGGAATTTTTGATGAGTTTGCTTCCGGTAATGGTGATTTTCGGATTGTCGTTTCCTCCGGTGTTTTTTGAAATATTGTTGGCGCTGGTGGTGTTTTTCCTGCTGCGGCGCATATTGCAACCCACCGGAATTTATGATTTTGTCTGGCACCCGGCATTGTTCAACACAGCGTTGTACTGCTGTCTTTTCTACCTGATCTCCTGCATGTTCGTCTGAGGGCGTTGTGAAAAATTTCTCCATAAAAATAATACGTTACACAATAACGTTGATTCTTGTCGTGCTGGCTGTCATCGCAATCTTCAAAGCCTGGGCGTTCTATACAGAATCTCCATGGACCCGTGATGCCAAGTTTACCGCTGACGTTGTGTCCATCGCGCCCGATGTCACCGGTCTGATTACCGATGTGCCAGTAACGGATAACCAACTGGTGAAAAAAGGCCAGGTACTGTTCAAAATTGACCAGCCGCGCTACCAGCAGGCGCTGGACGAAGCGAGTGCTGACGTCGCGTATTACCAGGCGCTGGCTTCTGAGAAAAAGCGCGAGGCCGGACGTCGTGTGAAACTGGGCGTACAGGCCATGTCGCAGGAAGAAATCGATCAGGCCAATAACGTGCTGCAAACCGCTGAACATCAGCTGGCGAAAGCGCAGGCTGCACGGGATCTGGCGGTGCTGGATCTGGAACGTACCGTGGTTGTCGCACCTGCTGATGGCTGGGTGACTAACCTGACCGTTCATCCGGGCAACTACATTAACCGGGGTTCGACTGCCGTGGCGCTGGTGAAGAAAAATTCCTTCTACATTCTGGCGTATCTGGAAGAAACCAAACTGCCGGGGCTGAAAAAAGGGGATCGTGCGGAAATCACGCCGCTCGGCAGCAACCGTATTATGCACGGTACGGTCGACAGCGTAGCGGCGGCGGTGACGAACAGCTCCTCTTCTGCGGCGACCAACGGTCTGGCGACCATCGACAGCAACCTTGAATGGGTGCGTCTGGCACAGCGTGTGCCAGTGAAAATCCTGCTTGATGACAAAGACCAGCAACATCCTTATCCGGCAGGTACCACGGCGACGGTCGTGATTACCGGCAGCCATGACCGTAAACAAGATGAAGGATCCCCGTTCCTTCGCCTCCTGCACCGTCTGAGAGAGTTTGGTTAAGGCCGGAAAGATGAATAGCGTACTTATCCCGCGCGTGCGTTTTGCCTGCAAGCTGACGTTCGCGATCCTCGGCGCACTGGTTCTCGGGTTCTATCTGCAACTCGAAACCCCGCGCTGGTCGGCCATGACTGCCGCGATCGTAACGTCGGGACCTGCGCTGGCGGCGGGTGGTGAACCCTTTGCCGGTGCTATTCGTCATCGTGGTTTTCTGCGGGTTATCGGCACCTTTATCGGCTGTATCGCGGCGCTGGTGATCGTGATTGCTACCGCCCGCGCACCGGTCGTTATGCTGCTGTTATGCTGCATCTGGGCGGGCGTGTGCACCTGGTGGTCGTCGCTGGTTCGTATCGAGAACTCGTATGCGCTGGGTCTGGCTGGTTATACCGCGCTGATTATCGTAGTGACTTCCGCCAGCTCGCCTTTGCAAACTCCGCAGTTTGCGGTTGAGCGTTGCAGTGAAATCGTTATCGGGATTTGCTGCGCTATCGTCGCTGACCTGTTGTTCTCTCCCCGTTCCATCAAAAAAGATATTGACCGTGCCGTCAGTCAGCTGATGTTGGATCAGTTTGCGCTGATGCGGATTTGCGTGAATAGCGGGACGAAGGAAGACATCGATAAGTCCTGGAACAACCTGGTGAAAAGCACGACCGCGCTGAACGGGATGCGCGGCAGTCTGATGATGGAGTCGTCGCGCTGGCAGCGGTGTAATCGGCGCCTGAAAGCGCTGCACAGCACCTCGCTGAGCATGATCACCCAGGCGTGCGAAACCTATCTGATTATGCAAAGCTCTCCGGAACGGGGCTCGCCTGAACTGAAAGCATTGTTTGCTGAACCCGCTGAAAACGTGGCGGATGTGCATCGCAGACTGAAACAATTACGCCAGATGATTACCGGCATGCACAGCGACAACGTACTGATGACGGTCAGCGCCTGGACCGGCGCCGGAACCCGTGCGCTGTTGCTGATGAAAGGCATCCAGACCAACAGCAGTATCAGCACCATTGAAAGCGGGGTGCTCGATGGCGAAGTGGTGGTGCGGCCTGTTTCAGCAGAACGTCACCATGCGCTGGTCAACGGCCTGAGAACCTTCACGGCGACAACCATCGGCTGCCTGATGTGGCTGTGGACCGGCTGGACGTCAGCCAGTGGTTGCGTGATTATCATCGCAGTGGTGACTTCGCTGGCGATGCGTACGCCGAACCCGAAAGGCATGGCGATGGATTTCATTATCGGCATGTTGCTGGCGATTCCGGTCGGCTCGATGATGTTTATGCTGATCATGCCCGCAACGCAGCAGAGCCTGTTCCTGCTGTGTCTGATGCTGGGGATCTTCACCTTCTTTATCGGTATCGAAGTGACCAAGCGTCGTCTCGGTATGCTCGGGTTGCTGGCGGGCACCATTAATATTCTGGTGCTCAGCAATCCGATGGTTTTTAACGTCACGTCGTTTCTGGATAACGCGATGGGGCAGGCGATCGGTACGGTGATCGCGATGGCGGTGTTGCTGATTGTGCGCGACAAGTCTCGCGAGAAAACCGGGCGTACGCTGCTTAACCGCTTTATGAGCAGCGCGGTATCGGCGCTGACCACCAAAGCGTACCGGCGTCGTGAAAACCATCTTCCGGCGCTTTATCATCAGCTGAACCAGTTGCTGGTGATGTTCCCGAACGATATTGGTAAATACCGTCTGGCGCTGATGCTGATTATCGCGCACCAGCGCATGAAACTGGCAGAAGTGCCGGTGAATGATGAGCTGTCGGCATTCCACAAGAAAATCCGTAATACGGCCGATCACGTGGTCTCTGCTTCAGGTGAAGGCAAGCGCACCTATTATTATCAGCGGTTACTGAAAGAGCTGGGTGAGTATCAGGAGAAACTGGTCGAGTACGACGCACCACTGAAAGTGACCGAGCCGGTAAGGCGCCTCACTGACATGCTGCAACGTTATCAGCACGCGTTCCTGGCCTGACCGGCGGCTATCTCAGGAAAGCCTCACGGTCGCTGGCGGTGATCGGACGTAATACGCGGCAGGGTACACCTGCCGCGACCACATCCGGGGGAATGGATTTGGTCACCACACTGCCAGCCCCAATCACGCTGTTACGTCCAATCGTCACACCCGGATTGACTATCACGCCGGTGCCCAGCCAGACATTATCTTCAATGACAATCGGCAGCGAGAATTGCTGTCCGGTGATGCGGATGTCAGGATCGATGGGATGTCCGGCGGTGGCGAGCGTGACGTTCGGTGCGATCATCACGTTATTGCCAATGGTCACGGTGGCGTCATCCACCACCGTGAGATTGAAGTTAGCGTAAAAGTGGTTGCCGATATGAATATGGGTGCCATACGCGACGCGCAGCGGCGGCTCAATCCAGCAGGACTCCCCCAGACTGCCCATAATACTTCTGAGCAATTGTAGGCGCTTTGCCTCTTCAGAAGGGCGCGTGAGATTGAAATCATACACCCGCTCTTTTCCGGCACCGCGTTCCTCCGGCAATCCTTCGTCCATGTCTGTATAAAGTTCACCGATATTCATTTTTTCGCGCGTCGACATGCCTTCTTCCTTTGTAAAAATGGGGTGGGGTTCACCGCAGTTTACTGAGGGATGCGGAAACTGTGAACGTATGACAATTCACTTTGCGATCTGTGTCTCTCAGTGCTGTCTGACAGACGCTTCTGCTCAAGCCGCTATACTTACCTGATAGATCGCTTAAAACGGCATAAATCAGGAGGATCCTCATGTCAGCCCAACCTCATAAACTCTCCACGCATCCATTATTTAAGACCGGCTATTTTGCCGGTGGTAAATGGCTTAAAGCCAAAGAAACCTTTGATGTGCTGGATCCGGCAACCGGCGATGTGGTCGCCAAAGTCGCCAAAGCCGGTAAAGCAGAAACAGAAGCCGCGGTGAAGGCAGCCAGTGACGCATTCCCCGAATGGCGCAAAACCACTGCGAAAGCGCGTTCTGAAATCTTGCATCGCTGGTATGAACTGATGCTGGAAAATAAACAGTTTCTGGGTGAGCTGATGGTTGCCGAGCAGGGCAAACCGCTGAAAGAGGCTCTGGGCGAAGTCGATTACGCCGCCAGCTACCTGCAATGGTTCAGCGAAGAAGCCAAACGCGCTAACGGAGAAATCATTCCTCCGGCCAAATCCGGCTCACGCATTCTGGCGACCCGCGAACCGGTCGGCGTGGTGGCGGCCATCACGCCGTGGAATTTCCCGCTGGCGATGCTCACCCGTAAACTGGGTCCGGCGCTGGCGGCAGGGTGTACCGGTCTCATCAAACCGGCCAGTAACACGCCGCTGTCGGCGTTCGCCTTGTTGCAACTGGCGCAGGATGCCGGGGTTCCAGACGGTGTGATCAATGGCGTGGCCGGTGACACCGGTGCCATCAGCGACGTGATTATGACCAGCAATGCGGTACGTAAAGTCTCCTTTACCGGCTCGACGGAAATCGGCAAAACGCTGGTGCGTAACAGCGCCGACACCATGAAAAAGGTGTCGATGGAACTGGGTGGCAATGCGCCGTATATCGTGTTTGACGATGCCGACATTGAGGCGGCGGTGAAGGGCGCGATCACTTGTAAATTCCGCAATACCGGCCAGGTCTGCGTGTGCATCAATCGTATTTATGTGCAGGAGGGCGTGTACGAGGCGTTTACCTCGCGGCTGGTGGAAGAAGTACGCAAGCTGAAAGTCGGCAACGGCATGGATGAAGGCGTCATTGTCGGGCCGCTGATTGATATCAAAGGACTGGAGAAAGTTGAAGAGCACGTCAAGGACGCGCTGGAGAAAGGTGGACGCCTGATGGAGGGCGGACAGCGCCACAAACTCGGTGGCAACTTCTTCCAGCCGACGGTCATTATTGATGCCACTGATGACATGAAAGTGGCGCATGAAGAAACCTTCGGTCCGCTGGCGGCCTGTTTCCGTTTCAAAACGGAAGAGGAAGTGATTAAACGCGCCAACGACACACCTTTCGGGCTGGCAGCGTATTTCTATAGCCAGAATCTTCAACGTATTTTCCGGGTCGCGGATGCTATTGAGAGCGGGATGATTGGCATTAATGAATGTGCGATTTCCAACGAAGCCGCGCCATTTGGCGGCGTAAAAGAATCCGGCCTTGGACGTGAAGGTTCGGTGCTGGGGCTGGAAGAATATTTGCAGGTGAAAACGCTGCATTTAGGGAATCTTTAAGTCAGCTTTCCAGAAGTTACTTTTTAAGAAACAATAAACAGAAACAGTTTCATTCCGGCTCAACACAAAGGACGTCAATGAAGGCATTTAACGGGCGGTGTGTGCGCAATCTGATGATGGCCGCCGTGTTTTTCGGGCTGTGCGGTGTCGCGGGGCAGGTTGTCGCGAAAACGACATATAATCAGGGCACAATAGTTCCGGGCACCGATGAACAAACGGTGATCGGCTATTTACGCCAGAACCATAAATTGCCTGAAAATTACATCACCAAGAAAAAGGCGCGGGAAGCCGGTTGGGATGCCCGTTCCGGGAATTTATGTGATGTATTGCCGGGCAAAGCCATAGGTGGTGACCGCTTCTCAAACCGGGAAGGACGTTTGCCTTCGGCGTACAAAAGGGTGTGGCGCGAAGCGGATATTAACTATCGCTGCGGGCGTCGCGGTGCTGACCGCGTGTTGTTTGCCAGCGACGGGCTGATTTATGTCAGTAAAGACCATTATCAGAACTTCGTTCGGGTGGAGTGATGTCGATGAATAAAGTGAGCTTCGATTTTAATCACATCCCGGATTTACCCGCATTCTACCGCGAGTTTGTCCGTCAGTTTGCACTGACTGACAGCTTCGGCGCGAATCTGGACGCACTCTGGGATGAGGTAACGGGCGGGATTGCACTGCCGGTTGAGATAGATTTCATTAATCTGAATGCCAGCCGTAAACGCCGTTTCGGCGCGCTGATTCTGTTGTTTGAAGAAGCGGAGGAAGAACTGGAAGGCGAGTTGCGGCTGAATCTGCTGGAGAAACCCGCAGTAAAGGCTAAAGGCTGAAAAGAAAAAACCCGCCATTTTCTGTTAAGTAAAAAGGCGGGTTTTTGTTTTTTTATTCCTGACCTTCAGCCAGTTCGCGCAGATACTGAAAAATCTGGCGGTAAGATTTCGGCGGCTTGTTAGTGGCTTTCTCTTTCTGTGCGTTACGGATCAGTGCGCGCAGTTGCTGGCGATCGGCTTCAGGATACAACTCCAGTACCGGCGGGATCGCATCATCACCTTCTTCAACCAGACGGTCACGCAGCATTTCCAGTTTATGGAACAGCGAAATCTGCTGGTTATGGCGGTTTTTCAGCTTATCCAGCGCGGTCTGGATCGGTTCAACATCGCGGGAACGCAGCATTTTACCGATCAGCTGTAACTGGCGGCGGCGGCCTTCTTTCTTGATCTTCTGCGCTAAGTCGATCGCTGCGCGCAGATCGTCGTCCAGCGGCAGTTTGTCCAGCGAGTTTTTACCCAGTTCAACCATTTCTGCACCGAGATCTTTCAGCGCCTCGGCGTCACGTTTAATTTCACTTTTACTGACCCAGATGATTTCTTCATCATCTTCGTTCTCGTTGGTTTCGGGAACGTCGTCGTGCCAGTCGTCAATTTTCTTTGTCATGGGCGCTTCCTCTTAACGAGGTAATCCTGTCAGTTTGATTGTGCTTTATTGCTTTGGCGGCATTATGCAGGGTTATGCCGCATACATCCATGTTCTGTTGCAACTTTGGGCATAACAACGCCGGAGTGAATGCGAAATTGTGGCGAGTCTCTGTTAGACTCAAAGATAAGACTTTCTGTATATCAGTGTAGAACAATCCCTTTTATCTCATAAGCGATGGCATGCCGATGAACGTAGTGAATCAAGTAGCGCAGCAGCGTAAGACTCTGGAACAGGCCGTATCTCAGGCACTGGAACTGGCGAAAGCCGGTTCAGATGCTGCAGAAGTGGCGGTCAGCAAAACCACCGGTATCGGCGTCAGCACCCGTTTTGGCGAAGTCGAGAATGTGGAATTCAACAGCGACGGCGCACTGGGCATCACCGTTTATTATCAGAACCGTAAAGGCAGTGCGTCTTCCACCGATTTAAGCCCGGACGCTATTTCCCGCACCGTGCAGGCGGCGCTGGATATTGCCCGTTACACGTCGCCGGATCCGTTCGCGGGCGTGGCCGATAAAGAGATGCTGGCGTTCGATGCACCGGACCTGGATTTATTCCACCCGGAAGAGCTGGATCCGGATCGCAGCATCGAACTGGCCGCACGTGCTGAACAGGCGGCGTTGCAGGCTGACAAGCGTATCACCAACACCGAAGGTGGCAGTTTCAACAGCCATTACGGTATCCGCGTTTTCGGTAACAGCCACGGCATGTTGCAAAGCTATTGCTCGACGCGTCATTCGATTTCCGCCTCAGTGATTGCCGAACACGAAGGCGACATGGAGCGCGATTACGCCTACTCCATCGCCCGTAAAATGAGCGATCTGAAAGACCCCGAATGGGTCGGCGCAGAGTGCGCCCGCCGCACCTTGTCACGTCTGGCGCCGCGCAAATTACCGACCATGCAGGCTCCGGTATTGTTCGCTTCTGAAGTGGCGACCGGTCTGTTCGGGCATCTGGTGGGGGCGATCAGCGGTGGCAGCATTTACCGTAAATCGTCTTTCCTGCTCGACAGCCTCGGCAAGCAAATTTTGCCGGAGTGGCTGACCATTGAAGAACATCCGCACCTGTTGCAGGGGCTGGCTTCCACGCCATTCGACAGCGAAGGTGTGCGCACCGAGCGTCGTGATATCGTCAAAGACGGCGTGCTGCAAAACTGGCTGATGACCTGCTATTCCGCGCGTAAGCTCGGTCTGCAAACCACCGGTCACGCGGGCGGCATTCACAACTGGCGCATCGCCGGTCAGGGCGATGATTTCGCCGGAATGCTGCGTAAGCTCGATAAAGGCCTGGTCGTCACCGAACTGATGGGGCAGGGCGTCAGTGGCGTTACCGGCGATTACTCCCGTGGCGCGGCAGGTTTCTGGGTCGAGAATGGCGAGATCCAGTATCCGGTAAGCGAAATCACTATTGCCGGTAATCTGAAAGACATGTGGCGCAATATGGTCGCCATTGGCAGCGACATCGAAACCCGCAGCAATATCCAGTGCGGTTCCGTGCTGTTACCGGCAATGAAAATCGCTGGCGAATAACCCTCCTTAAAGCAGCGGTCGCCCGATCGCTGCTTTAATTCTTTACAAAAAATTCATCCCGTTTTTCTCTCTCTCAGCCTATTTTTATAAAGCCTTACAAGCAATGTCGTTTTATCTAATAAACAAATAACAATAGAGAGATAGTTCATGCGTAAACAACTGATGGCGTTAGCGGTGATAGCCATGCTCGGCAGCAGCACGGCAGCACTGGCAGCAGATTTAGAAACGGACATGGATACAATTGCTGATAACTACGGCAAGGTGTTGAAAACCAGCGATCAGGCCGAACTGACCACCGGTCTGGCAAACATGAAAGCGGCTGCCGAGGACGCGAAAAAAGCCACACCACCGAAACTGAAAGGCAAAGCGCCGGACAGCCCTGAAATGCAGGATTACCACAAAGGGCTGGATACGCTGATCGGCCAGATTGATAAAGCTTCCGCTTTAGCCAAAGCAGGCAAAGTGGATGAAGCGAAGAAAGAAGCCGAAGGGTTTAAGGCTACGCGTAACGAGAATCATAAGAAGTTTAAGTAGGCAGATGACCGGTGTCTGAGCGGCATTCTCAATGCTGAGGGCGCTGAGGGCGCTGAGAGCGCTGAAAGCGGTGAAAATTTCGGTTTCTCAAACGCGGTGATCAGACGGCCTCTCGCGCCGAAACCGACCAAAGAGGGCTAAGACGAGCCCTCTTTGGAATCTCCACGTCTTAAACTGCGCGCTATTGCAATCACGACGGACATGTTCCGGGACATTGGCAGGTGGCGCAAAATGTCATCGCTGCGCGATTCCCTCATTTCAGGTTTCGAGCCTCAGGTCTCGAACCGTTCATTCGGTGCCATTTTTGAGCACGCCAATCGACTTTAATAAAAGATAAAATCCTTCTGCTGTTGAATTCACGATCCCACGGGCGATACAGAAACCGCTGTTGAATTTAGGAACTTGCGGGCGATTCAGAAATCTTGCTGAACGGAGCGGCTTCGAGACCTATGGCTCGAAGACCGAGAGAAGGCACCGCAAAGCGGCAAGATTTCCAGCCTGTCTCCGCGTTATCTGAAACATAGCCGCCAGCGACAGCGCGCAGTAAAAAAGCGGAGGGAGATCCAAGAGGGAGAAAGCACTTCTCCCTCTTGGGCGGTTTCGGCGCTGCGCGTTAAGCGATCACCGCACGTGAGAAACCGAAATGTTCTCGGTCTTTAGTAAAGCAGTGCAGCGGCCTCTGCAAAAGAAAACCCTTAACGACGCAATTCCCCCGCCGCCTCCGGCTGATACAACAGTTCCAGCACTTCAATCCGGCTGTTCTCGCCATTCGGCATTTCCCACGTGATACTTCCGCCTGTGCGCAGCCCCAGCAAGGCAGCTCCCAGCGGGGCCATCACGGACAGCTGTTCTTTACTGTCTTTTAGCGCTGCGGGATACACCAGCGTGCGGATATGTTCTTCGCCGTCTTTACCTTCTGTAAAGCGCACCTTGCTGTTCATCGTGACCACGTCGGCGGGGATTTGCTCGGGCGGCAAAATCTCTGCGCGATCTAACTCTTCGTTCAGTGCATCGGCGACCGGGGTGTTGGCAAAGGCCGGTTGTGCCAGCAGTGTATCCAGGCGTTCTGCGTCAAGTTCGTTGATGATCAGTATCGGTTTACTCATAACATTCTCCGTGGTTCCTTTTGCATCACCCGCTTCATGCGGGTGGGGTGCCGGTCGGCAAAAAATAACACCCCCGCGGGTAAGCGCGGGGGTGTCGGGAATTTGCGTGTGTTCTTTGATACTAGGCATTCTTAAGCAGAAATGAAAGCATTGCGAGGTAATTAATCCGCATTGCGAAAATTCCGATTACCAGTGAAATACGCTGCTACAAACCGAAATATTCAGTGATATAACGACTTAACTTTTCGTTTTGCGAATTGGATCTGCTCAGCGCACCGTATTTCCACTTCGAACTGGAAAAAGATCCTCTACACAGGAAATCTGCGCGGGGTTAGGGTAAAGACAGACGAAATAAATGGCTGAAAATAGTGAGTCAGGCAAGGAGAGAGGTAATCGCGAGTGAATAACGCAAGCGCATCTGTGAATGGGACCGGGCGGATTGAATTGAAAGATGCTGCGGCGATAACAGAGCAAGTATTAAAGGATATTCAGGCGATGCAAAGTGCGAAGAATATCTATACCACCGATGTTCAGTTGCAGATGTTAACGTCACACGTTAAAGCCATGGTATTACGCTCAATTACCGGCGAGCCGTTGCCTGAAGTCGAAAAAGATTTATTTGATGAAATCTCTGCCGACTCCATGCAAATGGCAGAGGACGTGGTCAGCTGGTTTGGAAACTTACCGATTGAGGAAGCGTATTTACTCTCGGTACATTTCGAAGTCGCAAGAGATAACGAACCTAAATAACCTTTTATTGAAAATTTAACGAATTAATTATCCGGAGATGTGAATGATGGGACAAGTATTAGTGGTGATCGGTGACCGTTTAGGAAAAGGCCAGAAAGTGGCAGCCGGCGTGGAAGCGGCTGGCGGGAAAGCCATCGTTGTCCCGGGTATGGCAGCAGATATGAAACTCGGTGACGTGATGAAAGCAGAAGGTGCGACCTTTGGTATTTCTTTCTGCGGCAGTGGCGGTGCCGGTGCGATTACCGCACAAAACAAATACGGATATAAAGCTAAGTACGGGATGCGTTCAGTGGATGAAGGTGTCACGGCAATTAACGAAGGCTGTTTAGTATTAGGGTTCGGATTTATGGATAAAGAAGAACTGGGTCAGCGTCTGGTTGAAGCTTATAACAAGAAGTATGGTCAGGCGTAATGAAGCAACAATTAACCACGACAGTTCGGGTTGAAGGAAAGGGCGAAAATAAGGCTGCCGCCTTTTCTTCCGCACTGAGTCAGGTTCAGAGAACGGTTCTCAAATCGTCTGCCAATAATGTCTTACTGCGTATAGAACCGCAGGACGTCAGGATAATAAAGGCAGAAGAGTCAGTCAAAAGAGAAAAGTTTCTGTTCTTTTTTCTGGCCAGGGAAAGAAAGAGTTATTACGTGGCGTTAGACATTACCGTCAACCTGACTGTTATTAATACGGAACAGGTAGTTTTTGTCACGAAATAAAAACGTTAGCTATAAATGACAAGGATATACTGATGTTTTTAATTATTTTATTTAAGTCGCTTATTATCGGCGGACTGGTTGGGGTGGGCGTAGGTGCGGGTGCCGCACGTATGTTCCATGCGCCAACCGTGCAAGGAATGGGGGCTTTTCGTACGCTTGGGGAATTAAACTCCTGTGAAGGCGATCCGGCTTCGCATTTCTCATTCGGTCTGGGCTTCTTCTTTAACGCCTGGGCATCTTCCGTGGCGGCAGGTTCTTTCACTCAGGACGTTGACCACCGCATCATTCCTCACTGGGCCACCGCTGCCCTGATGTTCAAAAACCGCAATGTCACTGAAACCCTGCACGACCCGCGCAAGATGGCGATTGCGGGCGGCATCATCGGCATGATTGTGGTGGCCTTCCTCAACACCACCGCGTCTGCCGTGCCTGCGGCGTTGCAGGTCACGGCCATTAAAGTGCTGGTGCCTGCGGCGAACCTGCTGGTGAACACCGTCATGCCGGTGATTTTCTGGCTGGCGGCGATCGATGCAGGACGTCGTTCCGGTTTCTGGGCCACCATTTTTGGCGGTCTGGCGCAGATGATCATGGGGAACGCCGTGCCGGGTCTGGTACTGGGTATCCTGATCGGTAAAGGCGTCGAAGAGAGCGGCTGGAACCACGTCACCAAAGTGATGATGGCGGCGATTATCGCGCTGTTCGTTCTTAGCGGTTTCTTCCGTGGTTTCGACGTCAAGCTGTTGCAATCCTTCATGCTGGACGTCCCGACATGGCTGAACGGCATTCACAACTCACTCAGCGGTAAGTAAGGGGAACATGACAATGGAAGAACAAGCCAAACGTGGTTTCTGGTACGCCGAGTGGTCGTTCCCGATTTTTGTCGGACTGCTGTCTTCCGGCGTTTTCGCCGGGACACACATGTATTACCTGTACGGCATCGGTGCATTTAACGAAGTGGCCTTTGTGTCGATGCTGCGTTCCGGCATGGATACCGGCGTGTACGGCGCAGTGGCGGCCTTTGGTGCCAGCTTCCTGTTTGCCCGCATCATCGAAGGTTCGCTGGTTGGTATTCTCGATATCGGCGGCGCGATCCAGACCGGTATCGGCCTGGGCGTTCCTGCAATGCTGCTGGGCGCCGGGATTATCTTCCCGGTGGCGAACTTTGCCGCCTCGCTGGTGACCGGCCTGATCCTCGGGTTAGCCGTCGGTTACATCATCATTCTGGCGCGTAAATTCACCATCAATCAGAGCAACTCCACCTACGGCGCTGACGTGATGATGGGCGCGGGTAATGCCTCCGGCCGCTTCCTCGGGCCGTTGATTATCCTCTCCGCAATGGCCGCATCGATTCCAATCGGTCTTGGCTCGCTGATTGGCGCACTGGGTTTCTATCTGTGGCAGAAGCCGATTACCGGTGGTGCCATTCTCGGTGCGATGGTGCTGGGCGCCATCTTCCCGGTTTCACTGTAAGAAGCAGTACATAAGCAGTAAACGGGCGTCAGGAACACTCCTGACGCCCGAGATTATGGAGAACGTCGTATGTATGACTTAATCATCCGCCAGGCATTACGCGCAGACGGCAGCCTGACTGATATTGCAATTCGCGACGGCAAATTCGCCGCCATTGGCACGCTGACTTCCGATGCCACCGCCCGCCAGACCCTCAATCTTCAGGGCAAGGTTTACGCCAGCGCAGGCTGGATCGACTCCCATGTTCACTGTTATCCCAAATCGCCGATTTATCATGACGATGCCGACCTGATTGGCGTCGCCTGCGGTGTCACCACCGTGGCGGATGCCGGCAGCACCGGTGCCAATGATGTCGACGATTTTTATCAGCTCACCCGTGCCGCGAAAACCAACGTTTACGCGTTTCTGAATATCGCGCGTACCGGCATTGTCACGCAGAACGAACTGGCGGACATGACGCAGATCGACAAGGTCGGCGTGCGTGACGCCATCGCGCGAAATCCCGGTTTTATCATCGGTATCAAGGCGCGGATGAGCAGCAGCGTGGTCGGCCAGAACGGCATCAAACCGCTGGTGCGCGCCAAAGAAATTCAGCACGAAAACAACGACCTGCCGCTGATGGTGCATATCGGCAATAATCCGCCGAACCTCGATGAAATCGCGGATTTACTGACCTCCGGCGACATTATTACTCACTGCTATAACGGTAAACCGAACCGCATTCTTTCGCCGGAAGGCGTGCTGCGCGATGCCATCAAACGTGCGCTGAGCCGCGGCGTGTTGCTGGATGTCGGTCACGGCACCGCGAGTTTTAGCTTCGACGTGGCGGAACGGGCGATTAAGCAGGGCATTTTGCCGCACACCATCAGCTCCGATATTTATTGCCGCAACCGCATGAACGGGCCGGTGTACAGCCTGGCGACCGTGATGTCGAAATTCTTCAGCGTCGGCATGACATTGCCGCAGGTGATTGATTGCGTTACATCGCATGCCGCTGATGCGCTGCGTCTTCCTGCCAAAGGTCGTCTGCAAATCGGTGCCGACGCCGATCTGACCCTGTTCGAACTCCGTCAGGCGCCGCAGGTGTTTATCGATTCCGAAGGACAGTCCGTGAAGGGCGAAAGTTTGCTGGTGCCTCTGGCCGCTGTGGTCGCGGGCGTCACTCTGTTAACCGAAGAAGGGAAATCTGCTCATGTCTTCTGAACAATCGCTGTATGAAAAGTACCAGTTAAAACAAGTCATTAATGCTTCCGGTCGTATGACAGCGCTGGGCGTTTCCACGCCGCGTGAAGAAGTCGCAGCAGTGGTGAATACCGGTCTGAATCATTACTTTGAGATGAAAGATCTGGTGAACAAAACCGGCGCTTACATCGCGAAACTGCTAAACGTCGAAAACGCGGTGGTGGTTTCCTGCGCTTCTGCCGGGATCGCGCAATCTGTGGCGGCGGTGATCGTCAAAGATGACGCCTGGCTGCTGGAAAACCTGCACGCCGCGCCACTGGAAATCCCGCACGATATCGTTCTGCCAAAAGGCCATAACGTGAATTTCGGTGCACCGGTCGCGACGATGGTGACGATGGGCGGTGGCAAGGTGGTAGAAGCCGGTTATGCCAACGAATGTTCTGCCGCACAACTCGCGGCCTGCATCACCCCGCGTACCGCTGCAATCATGTACATAAAATCGCACCACTCAGTGCAGAAAAGCATTTTGTCGGTTGCGGAAGCCGCTGAAGTGGCGCGTAAGCACAATGTGCCGCTGATCGTCGATGCCGCCGCGGAAGAAGATCTGACCTGTTATTACGAGATGGGTGCAGATCTGGTGATTTACAGTGGCGCGAAGGCCATCGAAGGGCCGACCAGCGGGCTGGTGCTCGGCAAAAAACAGTATGTCGAATGGGTAAAACTGCAATCGGGCGGGATTGGTCGTGCGATGAAAGTCGGCAAAGAAGGCATTCTTGGCCTGACGCAGGCCATCGAAAGCTATCTCACCTTGCCGAAAA
Source organism: Rahnella sp. 2050 (assembly GCF_040544515.1). Taxonomy (NCBI): domain Bacteria; kingdom Pseudomonadati; phylum Pseudomonadota; class Gammaproteobacteria; order Enterobacterales; family Yersiniaceae; genus Rahnella; species Rahnella sp. 2050. The sequence goes on from NZ_JBEPKE010000002.1 coordinate 140,856, forward strand.
CCACCGGGCAGGAAATGGTCGACAAGATGACGCCATTTATCGCCAGCCTGAATGAAATCAGCGGTGTCACCGGACGCGTGGTCTGGGACAGCGCCGGACGTGATATCGCCCGTACGGAAATCACTTTCGATGAAGCGGTACTGGGCTGGAAAACCAAAGCCATTGTGGACGCCATGAAAAACGGCGATATCGCGATTTATTTCCGTGGCTACCGCGCCAACGAAGGCAAGATCGAAGTCGATGTGCGCAGCGTGACGCCGCCGCAGCTCACCATCGTCGCACAACGTTTTAAACAACTTTTCAGCGGAGACAAAGCATGAAGCTGACCCCAAATTTCTATCGTGACCGCGTGTGCCTGAATGTGCTGGCGGGCTCGAAAGACAATGCCCGTGATATCTATGAAGCGGCAGAAGGTCATGTACTGGTCGGTGTGCTTTCCAAAAATTATCCAGACGTCGCGAGTGCGGTGGCGGACATGAAAGAGTATGCCGCATTGATTGAAAACGCGTTGTCTGTCGGTTTAGGCGCGGGCGATCCGCGTCAGTCTCTGATGGTCAGCCAGATTTCAGCGCAGGTTCAGCCGCAGCACGTCAATCAGGTCTTTACCGGCGTCGGTACCAGCCGTGGAATGCTTGGGCAAAACGACAGCGTGGTCAACGGTCTGATTTCACCCACCGGTAAACCCGGCTTTGTGAAGATCAATACCGGACCGCTGAGTTCTGCTTCTGCGGACGCCATAGTGCCGGTGGAAACCGCCATTGCGCTGCTGAAAGATATGGGCGGCAGCTCGGTGAAATATTTCCCGATGGGTGGCCTGAAAACCCGTGATGAATTCGCTGCCGTGGCCCGTGCCTGTGCGGAACAGGATTTCTGGCTGGAACCGACCGGCGGTATCGATTTAGAAAACTTCGAGCCGATTATGGAAATCGCGCTGGCGGCGGGCGTCACTAAAATCATCCCGCATATCTACAGCTCGATTATCGACAGCGCCACCGGTAACACACGTCCTGACGATGTGAAAACCCTGCTGGTCAGCGTCAAAAAGCTGGTGGGCTGAAGGTTCTGACCTTTCCTGCGCGGTAAGCCGTCCGGGCACACTGATGTTGTTACCGGATGGCAAATATATTTACGCAATCAATCAACGAAGCGATAACATCACCTGATTCAAGGTATCTGCCGAAAACGGCAAACTGCGTTTATCGATGACTCTGTGGCGGTCGGCAGTTCGTCGTAAAGGGTGATCGCGCCGTAGCCGGAATAATATGGAAGAACAATGGTGAGATTTCCCAATCAACGTCTGGCGCAACTGTTTGATGCGCTGCAAACCGAAACGCTGCCTCAGGATGAACTGGCAAAACGCCTGTCGGTGTCGACGCGGACGGTCCGTGCGGATATCACTGCGCTTAATGAAATCATCGCGGACTATGGCGCGACCTTCGTACACAACCGTGGCAGCGGGTATCAGCTGCGCGTTGATGATCAGAGCCTGTTCTCGTCGTTACAGCAGTCGACACAACGTAAACCGAATCCGACGCCGCGTACGGCCGCAGAGCGGGTGAAGACGCTGCTGATCCGCTTTTTGACCTCAGCTTTTTCATTAAAGCTGGAAGATCTGGCTGATGAATGGTTTGTCAGCCGGGGAACCCTGCAAAATGATATGGCTGAGGTAAGGGAGCATCTGGCCCGCTATCATCTGAATATTGAAACCAAGCCGCGCTACGGCATGAAGCTGTTTGGTGCGGAGCTGGCAATCCGCGCCTGCCTGACCGACTTGTTGTTCCAGCTCGATGCCGAAGAACAGGCCAATCCGCTGCTGAAGGCGGAAAGCCTGGAGTCGGAAGCGCTGGTGCCGCTGACGCGCTTTATGCATCAGCTTCTGACGCAGTCTTCTATTCAACTGACCGACGAAGGTGAACAATATCTGATTCTCTATTGCGCGGTGGCCATTAAACGCATTGCCGGCGGTTATCCGCTGACTGATTTTGATGCTGAAGACGGTGACCCGGCGGTCAAACACGTTTCTGTGCGGCTGGCTGCGGAGCTGAAAAGTCTGGTGGGCAAGGAAATTCCGGCCTCTGAAGAAGCTTATCTGCGGGTGAATATCGCCGCGCGTCGCGTCCAGCAAATCCTGCCAACGGACATTAATGCTGACGATGACGAATCGCTGGTCGATTACATCCTGTCGTATATCAATTCGCACTATAGTTATGATTTACAAGGTGATAAACAGCTGCGCGCTGATCTGCTGACGCATATCAAAACCATGATTACGCGGGTGAAATACCAGATTAATATCCCCAACCCGCTGCTGAACAACATCAAACAGCATTACCCGATGGCGTATGACGTCACGCTGGCGGCGGTGTCGAGCTGGGGGAAATACACGCCGTACACCCTGAGTGAAAACGAGATTGGGTTTCTTGTGCTGCATATCGGCGTCGGGCTGGAGCGGCATTACAACATCGGTTATCAGCGACATCCGCAGGTGATGCTGGTATGCGACACCGGCAATTCGACCATCCGTATGATTCAGGCGCAGATTAGCCGCAAATATCCGCAGCTGGTGATGAAACAGGTGGTGACGTTGCGGGATTACGAACAACTGGAACACATCGACGAAGATTTCATCATCTCCAACGCCCGCATCAGCGAGAAGAATAAACCGGTGGTGGTGCTGTCGCCATTCCCGACCGAATACCAGATGGAGCAGCTTGGCAAGCTGGTACTGGTTGATCGCACCCGGCCTTATATGCTGGAAAAATTCTTCGACGAAAAACACTTCATGATCATCGATGAACCGATGACGCAGGCGGAGTTGTTCCGCCATGTGTGCTCTCAGCTGGAAGCCGAAGGCTATGTCGATCAGGCGTTTTATCCGTCGGTGGTTGAGCGCGAGGAAATTGTCTCGACCATGCTGGGGGAAGGGATTGCGCTGCCGCACTCGCTGGGGCTGCTGGCGAAGAAAACCGTGGTGATAACGTTGCTCTCTCCGCAGGGCATTGCGTGGGGAGAAGGGGAGACCGCACACGTGATTTTCCTGCTGGCAATCAGCAAGGCAGATTATGAAGAGGCGATGGCGATTTACGATTTGTTCGTGACGTTTGTGCGGGAACGCTCAATGAGCCGTTTGCTGAGCAGCGAAAACTTTGAGAGTTTCAAGGCCATTGCAATCGACTGTTTAAGCCGCATTTAATACGGCTCAAAGAGTGCGTTAATTATCAGTCTTCATCAAAACCTGAATTAATCAGATTTACCACTGCCGTCAATGCCTGTTCTTCATCGGGGCCGGTGGCTTCGATTTCGATTTTCTGACCTTTCGGGGAATCGAGCATCAGCAACGCGATGACACTGCTGGCTTCCGCTTCAATGCCCGTGTCGTTGCGCAGCATCACTTCTGATTCAAAGCTCTGCACCAGTTCAAACAACTTCATTGCCGGGCGGGCATGCATACCCAACCGGTTTTTGATTTCTACCGTTTGTTTCACCGTCATGATTTGCGTTTTTCCAGCGTGCGATGGCGGGATTGCACATTTTTCCCGCGGGAACGGAAATAGTCGGCCAGTTGCTCTGCGATATAGACCGAACGGTGTTTACCGCCGGTACAGCCAATGGCGACGGTCAGATAGCTGCGGTTGTTCGTTTCCAGCATCGGCAGCCATTGTTCGAGGTAGCTGCGGGTCTGGTAAATAAAGTTGTGCACTTCAGTATGACGGTCAAGAAACGCCGCGACCGGCTTATCAAGGCCTGTCATCGGACGCAGTTTCGGATCCCAGTGCGGGTTTGGCAGAAAACGCACATCGAAAACGTAATCCGCATCAATCGGAATGCCGTGTTTGAAACCGAAGGATTCGAACACCATCGTCAGTTCGCGCTCGCGTTTACCCAGCAGACGGGTACGCAGCATTTCTGCCAGTTCATGCACGGACATTTCGGAGGTGTCGATGATCAGATCCGCAGACGAACGCAGTGGTTCGAGCAGATCGGCTTCTTCATCAATGGCACTTTCGAGGGACAGATTTTTGCTGGAAAGCGGGTGCAGTCGACGGGTGTCGCTGTAGCGGCGGATCAGAGTATTGCGGTCGGCATCAAGGAATAACAACTGCGGTGAGAAGCTCTCCGGCAGTTGTGACATCGCATACTCATAAACTTCCGGTGTTTCCGGCATGTTACGGACGTCAATGCTGACGGCCGCTGATGTATTACGTTCAACAAGGGTCTGGGCAAGCTGCGGCAATAACACCACCGGCAGGTTATCCACGCAGTAAAAACCCATGTCTTCTAGTGCCCGTAGGGCAACCGACTTCCCGGAACCGGAACGGCCGCTGACAATCATCAGCACCATGGTGTCACTCCCCTGGCATTCAGTGTGCAGAATTCATTTTCCCGGCACTGTACCGGGAATCAGCAATTTATTCGTTTTCAGTCATTATCTGGAACAGTTCTTCGTCACTTTGCGCGCCACGCAGACGGCGACACACTGTTTTATCAGCTAATTTCTTAGCGACTAAAGATAATGTATGTAAATGGGTTTTACATTGATCTGCCGGTACCAGCAAGGCAAAAAGCAAATCTACCGGCTGATTATCGATGGCGTCAAAAGCAATCGGTTGTTCAAGCTGAATGAATACGCCGACGGCACGTAAAGTGTCTTCTTCCAGCTTACCGTGCGGGATGGCGATCCCGGCACCGATCCCGGTGCTCCCCATACGTTCACGGGTCAAAATGGCGTCAAAAATCACCTGCGGCGACAAATTTAATTGTTTGGCGGCCAACTCACTGATGATTTCCAGTGCGCGTTTTTTGCTGGCGCAATGAACGCCGCTTTTGGTGCATTCGGCATTAAGCACCGACGTTAATTGCATTGCAGTATCGTTAATCATGTCATCTTTCACTTTTGCGCTGTTTCACCCTTAAAGCTATATCGGCTCGTTTCCCGAAGGTCACAAGCCGATGCCCGAAGGTTTGTAGCACAGGGTTGGCTACATGAATGTCAGTGCTGTTTCAGTTTGTCTTTATGTTTATTCAACTGTCGGGCCAGTTTATCAACCAGTCCGTCAATCGCTGCGTACATATCCTGATGTTCCGAGGTGGCATGTAATTCGCCTCCGTTCACATGCAAAGTGGCTTCCGCTACTTTCTGCACCTTTTCCACGCTCAACACCACATACACCTGATTAATCCTGTCGAAATACTGCTCAAGCTTAGCCAGCTTCGACGTGATGAACTCTCTCAGGGGATCCGTGATCTCAATGTGATGTCCGGTAATGTTGAGCTGCATAATGTCTTCCTTCTCTGTTGAGGTCAAACTAACTGTTTACGTTGGTTTGAGGGCGGGATGGACAAAGACTCTCGGTATTTGGCGACAGTCCGACGCGCAACCATAATTCCCTGATCGGAAAGCAGGGTCGCTAACTTACTGTCACTGAGCGGTTTTACAGGATTCTCCGCTGCGATTAATTTCTTCACCAGCGCCCGGATCGCGGTTGACGATGCCTCGCCACCGCTGTCTGTACTGACATGGCTGGAGAAGAAATACTTCAGTTCGAAAATGCCACGCGGGCTGTGCAGGAACTTCTGCGTCGTCACACGTGAAATCGTCGATTCGTGCATTTCCACGGCACTGGCAATATCTGCCAGCACCATAGGTTTCATAAATTCTTCACCCAGTTCAAAGAACGCCTGCTGCTGCTCAACGATGCAGCGCGTCACTTTCAACAGCGTGTCGTTACGGCTTTCCAGGCTTTTGATTAACCACTTGGCTTCCTGCAGATTGCTGCGGATAAATTGCCCGTCGCTGTCGCTGCGTGCGGAATTCCCCATCGCGGCGTACTGCTGGTTAATCTTCAGACGCGGAATGCTGTCGGAATTGAGTTCTACCGCCCAGACACCTGACACTTTACGCACCAGCACATCCGGGATCACGTATTCGGATTCACCGGTGTTGATAGACTGGCCCGGACGCGGATCAAGAGACTGGATCAGGAGCATCGCTCCTTTCAGTGTATCTTCTTTTAACCGGGTTGATCGCATAAGTGCGCGGAAATCATGGTTCGCCAGCAAATCGAGATGTTCGCTGATGATAAGACGGGCTTCAGTGATGAAAGGCGTGTCAGTCGCATATTGAGAAAGCTGGATCAGCAGGCAGTCGCGCAGGTCACGGGCGGCGACACCCACCGGATCAAAACGCTGAACGCGCTTAAGTACGGCTTCGACTTCGTCCATGGTGACATTTTCATCACCGACGCTTTCAAGAATGTCGTCAAGGGAGACGGTCAGGTAACCGGTGTCATCCACTGCATCGACGATTGACGTGGCAATCGCGGCATCGGTATCAGAGAACGGCGTCAGCTCGACCTGCCACATCAGGTAATCCTGAAGTGTCTGCGTGGTTTCGCCCTGGTAAATCGGTAGCTCATCGTCGCTGTAATCATTGCCGGTGCCTGACGGCGTGCCTGCGGTGTAAATCTCATCCCAGGTGGCGTCCAGCGGCAACTCTTCCGGCATGTCTTTCTGCTCGAGTGCCTCGCGGGTGTCTAACCCTTCGCTGTCGGTGGTTTCTACCGAGTCGATTTCTTCATGAAGGTCGGTTTGTTCCAACAGAGGGTTGCTCTCCAGCGCGAGTTGGATCTCCTGCTGGAGCTCAAGCGTGGATAGTTGCAACAAGCGGATGGCCTGTTGTAACTGAGGAGTCATTGCCAGTTGTTGGCTGAGTCTGAGTTGCAAACCTTGCTTCATATCTTGGCTTAATTCCGTTGATGAGTGAAAACGGCAACACTTCTGTCAGAGACGGCCTGTTTCAGTGTAGGTTGAAACAGGCACGGTTCCGGCGGCACAGATCACAGACGGAATTCTTCACCAAGATAAACACGTTTAACTTGTTCATCAGCAAGAATGTCGGCTGGCGTGCCGTGGGCGATCAATTTCCCCTGACTGACGATATACGCGCGTTCACAAACGTCGAGTGTTTCGCGAACGTTATGGTCAGTGATCAGTACGCCGAGGCCGCTGTCACGTAAATGCTCAATGATTTTTTTGATGTCGATAACGGAAATCGGGTCAACCCCGGCGAACGGTTCATCCAGCAGGATGAATTTAGGGTTCGCTGCCAGTGCACGGGCAATTTCAACACGACGGCGTTCACCACCAGACAGTGACTGACCGAGGTTATCGCGCAAATGAGAAATATGGAACTCTTCCATTAATTCATTAGCGCGGTCATTACGCTGTTCTTTGGTCAGATCGTCACGGATCTGCAGCACCGCCATCAGGTTATCAAATACGCTCAGACGACGGAAAATGGAGGCTTCCTGCGGAAGATAGCCAATACCGCGACGGGCGCGGGTATGCAGCGGCAGCAGGCTGATGTCTTCATCATCAACGATAATGCGGCCCGCATCGCGCTGGACGATGCCCACGACCATGTAAAAGGTGGTGGTTTTACCCGCACCGTTTGGCCCTAATAACCCGACGATTTCACCCGAGTTGACCATCAGACTGACATCTTCAACGACCTTACGGCCTTTGTATGCCTTTGCCAGATTCTCTGCGATTAATTTAGCCATAAAATATCAGTTACTCTTTTTGGTCGGCTGGCCGCCCGCTGCAGGCGTTTTTTGTTGCAGCTGCGAAGGTACCAGAACGGTCGTCACACGGTTACCTTTATCACTAAAGGCTTCCATTTGCTGTTTCTGTACCAGATAGGTAATACGGTCGCCTTTCACATTGCTGTCCAGTTGCTCAAGGTAAGCGTTGCCGGTCAGCGTGACGAGGTCATTTTCCACTTCGTAGCGGACTTTCTGTGCATGGCCTTTAATCGGCTTACCGTTATCCTGCATCTGGTAGAACGTCACCGGGTTGCCGTAACCTTCTACCACTTCTTTACCGGAAACCCCCTGCGGGCGGATGACGACCACTTTGTCGGCTTTAACCTGGATCGTACCCTGATTGACGACCACATTGCCGGTAAAGGTCGCGGTATTGGTATTGACGTCGAGCGCCTGGTTTGCTGAATCAATGGTGATCGGTTTCGTTGTATCGTCTTTTAAGGCAAATGCCGGAACGCTGACGGCTAACAATGAGCTGACGATCAGGAGATCACGGATTTTATTTTTTGCTTTGAATTTCATAAGAGGTCGTTACCTTTTCGATCAGCTCTGCTGTTTTGTCACGCAGATTACCACGCATTTTCATGCCGTTAGATGTAAAACCTGTACCATACAACGTCACTTCATCGTCTGAGGCAACGTCCTGTGTCGTCAGGTTAACCCGTGCATTGTCCGTTTTGATTCTTTGCAGCTGTGATGTCTCAGGTGTCAGGCTGTCTGCCTGCACATGCCCATAAAGATAGAGCATTTTATCCTGAGTCAGTTTCGCTTTATCAGAACGCAATACCCAGGTGGCTACTTTGTTCTTGTCATACATGGTCGCGACCGGATTGGTAAACCATGACACCTGATCAGCGGTGTAATATTTTACCTGGTCTGAAACCAGTTTATACGTCAGGCTGCCCATCGGGTCATACACCATCGTAACGGTGTGGGACGTCTGGTAAGTCGGATCCTGATCATTGACCGCTTGCGGAACATCATCGCTGTTGTCAGATAATGACCAGCCAATCAGCACCAGAACGATGGCAGTCAGCGCCAGAATAATCCAAAGTTTTGCTTTACTCATATCGACAGCCCTTTGGCGTCCTCCAGCTTACCCTGCGCCAGCAGAATCAAATCACACAGTTCGCGTACTGCACCACGTCCACCCGCTATACGGGTAACATAATGCGCTTTCGGTAACAGAACAGGATGTGCATCCTGAACCGCGACAGAGAGACCCACTTCGGCCATCACCGGCCAGTCAATCAGGTCATCACCAATGTACGCCACTTCTTCGGCCCGCAGAGACAGTGTATCTAACAGTTCGCGGAAGGCCAAAAGCTTATCAGATTGCCCCTGATACAAGTGGCGTATGCCCAGAGTTTTAGCGCGATCTTCCAGTAATTTCGCATTGCGGCCTGTAATAATCGCGACTTCGATATCGGATGTCAGCAGGCAGCGGATACCGTAACCGTCGCGAACGTTGAAACTTTTCAGCTCTTCTCCCTGATTTCCCATATAGATCAGGCCATCAGACATAACGCCATCGACATCGCAAATCAGCAGGCGGATTGCTTTTGCCCGTTCAAGCACTTGCGCACTGACCGGACCGTAGCAGGTTTCCACCAGGGCTGCGCTATTACTCATTCAGGGAATTCCTCAATTAAACTACGCCAGCGCGCAGCATATCGTGCATATGTAACACACCCAGCAACTGGTCACCATCAGCAACCATCACGCAAGTGATGTGTTTATCCTGCATTAAATTCAGCGCATCAACCGCCAGCAGTGAAGGACGCACGCGGATACCGCCTGTCGTCATCACATCCGCAATCGATGCCGTATTGATGTTGACGCCCATATCAAAGATGCGTCGTAAATCCCCATCGGTAAAGATCCCTTCGATTTTCATCAAATCGTTGCAGATAACCGTCATGCCCAGATTTTTTCGGGTGATTTCCAGCAACGCATCCCGCAACGAAGCTTCACGGCTGACGTGCGGAATTTCATCCCCGGTGTGCATGATATCGCTGACGCGCAGTAACAGCTTGCGACCCAGTGCTCCGCCAGGATGTGACAGGGCGAAATCTTCCGGTGTGAAGCCGCGTGCTTCAAGCAGTGCGACGGCCAGTGCATCGCCCATCACCAGCACTGCCGTGGTGCTGCTGGTCGGTGCCAGGCCCAGCGGGCAGGCTTCTTTGGGCACTTTTACACAAAGGTGAACATCTGCCGCTTTCCCCATCGTGCTTTCGGGGTTAGACGTCATGCAGATAAGCGTAATGCTCAGGCGTTTGAGTACCGGTATCAGCCCCAGAATTTCATGGGCTTCGCCGGAGTTGGAAATCAGAATGACGACATCCTGCTTCGATACCATGCCCAGATCACCGTGGCTGGCTTCGCCGGGATGCACAAAGAATGCCGGTGTGCCCGTACTGGCAAAGGTGGCGGCCATCTTACGGCCGATATGACCAGATTTGCCCATGCCCATGACGACGACTTTGCCATTGCAGGCGAAGATTTTTTCGCAGGCGCGGGTAAAATCACCGTTAATGTATTGATCTAACTGCTCAAGTCCTTCACGTTCTGTTTTCAGCACATCATGTCCGACGGCCTGAAAATCAAAACCGGGGGCGAAGGTATCGTTAGCCATAGTGGGTTCCTGACAGAGTTCAGAAGGCAATGCTGTCCGGTAATAGAAACAGCACGGCCATATAAGCGATAAATCCACACAGCAGTAATGCACCGGCTAAATGTCCGATACGGTGTTTACGCATCAGGCATAGTCCGGAAAGCACCACGCTGACCGCGAGCATGACCCAATAATCGCGATGAAACGCGTCTGGGTTGAACGAACCTGGTGCTACCAGCGCGGGTAATCCCAGCACCAGGCAGGTATTAAAAATGTTTGCGCCGATAATATTACCCAGCGCGATGTCATCTTCGCCTTTGATAGCGCCGGCGATAAAGGTCGCCAGTTCTGGCAGACTGGTACCGATAGCAATCACCGTCAGGCCAATCACCAGTTCACTGACACCCAGATAACGCGCGATGACAGTGCTGTTATCAACGATCATGCCCGACGCCAGCGGCATGATGATAAAGCCCAGTGCCAGCCACAAAAATGCGACCGTATTGCTACTGTCTTGCGGAAGTTCGGACATTTGCTCGTAGGTCAGCGTATCCAGCCCCTCTTTTTCGGCGGCGCGGGCGATTTTTATCATCAGCATCATGAACACGCCTGCGCTGGCCAGTAGCAAAATGCCATCAAACCGGCTGAGTTCGCCGTCGCTTAACAGAAAACCACACAGCGCGGTGACCAGTAACAATAATGGGAGCTCGCGGCGTAATATATCAGAACGAACGGAAAGTGGATGAATCAGGGCGGCACCGCCCAAAATCAGAAGAATATTAATGATATTCGAACCAATTGCGTTTCCGACGGCCAAATCCATCTGATCGTTGATGGCGGCGGTGGTGGAAACCACCAGTTCAGGAAGGGATATTCCGACGCCGACGACAGTCATACCAATCACCAGCGGGGAGATGCCCATCGAGCGTGCCAGCACTGCGGCTCCGTACACCAGACGATCAGCGGCGTAAACTAACAGTAACAAGCCGACAATCATCAGTACGATAGCGAGAAGCATGAAACATCCTTTATTGGGTATAATGCGAGGTTCGTTGCCCTGGCGGGCAGGCGATTCCTTCGTCAACATGAGCTAAGGCGACATTTTGTCTGAAAATGACGCCTGCGGGTTCCTGTATGTTAGACGATGAAGGCTTTTATTTTAAAATGGTAATTCGTTGATTTTGACCGTCTGTGGCAGAAAAGTAAATCGATGGCAACTTTGGTAACGAAACCGGGGTAAGTTTTTGTAAAAATACCAAAGTTATACGATACCTTGTGCGTGTCAGACGTATTCTTAGCGAAAGCATTCCGAAGGGAAAAACTGAATGAGTCAAAGCGAATCGAATCTGGTTGAGATCAAAGGCATGAGTTTTGTGCGCGGCGATCGTCCCATTTTCGAAGAGATAAATATGACCGTGCCGCGTGGCAAAGTCACTGCAATCATGGGGCCTTCGGGGATCGGTAAAACCACCTTGCTGCGTCTGATTGGCGGACAACTTGCGCCCGACAGCGGCGAAATCTGGTTCGACGGCGATAACATTCCGACGTTGTCCCGTCGCAAATTGTACGAATCGCGCAAGAAAATGAGTATGTTGTTTCAGTCCGGTGCATTGTTTACTGACCTGACTGTGTTCGAAAATGTGGCGTTCCCGCTGCGTGAACACAGCAAATTACCGGAAGAATTACTGCGCAGTACGGTGACCATGAAACTGGAAGCGGTCGGGTTACGCGGTGCCGGTGACCTGATGCCTGCTGAATTGTCTGGCGGTATGGCAAGACGTGTCGCACTGGCTCGTGCGATTGCCCTCGACCCTGAACTGATCATGTTCGATGAGCCTTTTGTGGGGCAGGATCCGATCACCATGGGCGTCCTGGTTAAACTCATTGATGAACTGAACCATGCGCTGGGTGTGACGTGCATCGTGGTTTCTCATGACGTTCCTGAAGTGCTAAGTATTGCTGATTACGCTTATATTGTGGCCGCGCAGCATGTGATTGCCGAAGGCACACCTGAGGAGCTGCAAAATAATCCTGATCCGCGTGTTCGTCAGTTCCTTGACGGTATTGCCGATGGACCGGTGCCTTTCCGTTTCCCTGCCGGTGATTACAAAACCGAGCTGCTCGGATGATGGAGTTCCCTATTCATGTTAATTAAGGCGTTAGCCTCAGTCGGGCGCCGCGGGATAAACACCTGTGCGTCTTTTGGCCGCGCCGGTCTGATGCTCTTTCGGGCATTGGTCGGTAAGCCGCAATTTGCCAAGCAATGGCCGCTGTTGATCAAGCAGCTTTACAGCGTTGGTGTACTTTCCCTGCTGATTATCCTCGTTTCCGGCTTGTTTATCGGCATGGTGCTTGGTTTGCAGGGATATCTGATTTTAACCACCTACAGCGCTGAGGCCAGCCTCGGCATGATGGTGGCGCTCTCTTTACTGCGCGAACTTGGACCGGTGGTGACTGCTCTGCTGTTCGCCGGCCGAGCGGGTTCCGCGCTGACCGCCGAACTGGGGTTGATGAAAGCCACTGAGCAAATTTCCAGCCTGGAGATGATGGCTATCGATCCGCTGCGCCGCGTTGTTGCACCGCGTTTCTGGGCCGGTCTGATTTCCATGCCTTTGTTGACGGCGATTTTCGTTGCCGTGGGGGTTTGGGGAGGTTCGCTGGTGGGTGTGGACTGGAAAGGCATCGACAGCGGTTTCTTCTGGTCAGCGATGCAAACCGCGGTAGACTGGCGGACTGATTTACTTAACTGCCTGATTAAAAGCCTTGTTTTCGCTATCACTGTGACCTGGATTGCGTTGTTCAATGGCTATGATGCGATACCGACGTCCGAAGGGATTAGCCGGGCAACGACACGTACTGTGGTGCATTCGTCACTGGCGGTGCTGGGATTGGATTTTGTGCTGACAGCACTGATGTTTGGAAATTAAACCATGCAAACGAAAAAGAGTGAAATCTGGGTAGGCGCGTTTTTAATCATCGCATTGATTGCGGTGATCTTCCTGTGTCTTAAAGTGGCCGACATCCGTTCCATCGGCTCCGACCCGACTTACCGTATTTCTGCGGACTTCGACAATATAGGCGGCCTGAAAAGCGGTTCGCCGGTCAAAGTCGGTGGCGTGGTTATCGGCCGCGTCAGCAGCATAACGCTTGATAAAAACTATTCCCCACGTGTCGAAATGGATATCGACCAGAAATACAACCAGATCCCGAGCACCAGTACGCTGGCGATCCGCACGTCTGGTTTGCTGGGCGAACAATTCCTGGCGTTGAATATTGGTTTTGAAGACCCTGAAATGGGAACGACTATCCTTAAAAACGGCGGCGTTATTCAGGACACTAAATCAGCGATGGTTCTCGAAGACCTGATTGGCCAGTTCCTTTATAAGAGTGGCGACGGCAAGGCTGACCCTGACGCAACGGCGGCTCCTGCTGCGCCTGAAGGGAATGCTGCACCTGACGCTAATACGGCGCCACAGCCGGCTGCCCATTAAGAATTTGCCATTACGGATTCTCCATAAAAGAGGAAATAAGTATGTTTAAACGTTTAGTGATCGCTGCACTGTTGGTGGTTATGGCTCCGCTGGCGAATGCTGCTGTGGACAAGACCAATCCTTACAGCGTGATGAATGAAGCAGCGAACAAAACCTTCACCCGCCTCAAAACCGAACAGCCGAAAATCAAGCAGGATCCTAACTATCTGCGCCAGATCGTTCGTGAAGAATTGCTGCCGTATGTGCAGGTCAAATACGCCGGCGCGCTGGTATTAGGCCGCTATTATCAACAGGCGACACCTGCACAGCGCGAGGCTTATTTCGCGGCGTTCTCTGACTATCTGCAACAGGCTTACGGTCAGGCGCTGGCGATGTACAACGGCCAGAGCTACACGGTGCAACCAGAGCAGTCCTACGCGGATAAAGATATCATTGCTATCCGTGTCACCATTACCGATCCGAATGGTCGTCCTCCGGTTCGTCTGGATTTCCAGTGGCGTAAAAACAGCCGCACAGGCGAATGGCAGGCATATGACATGATCGCCGAAGGCGTCAGCATGATTTCGACCAAACAGAACGAGTGGGCAGATATCTTGCGCCAGAAAGGTATCGAGGGTCTGACAGCGCGTCTGAAACAAGCCGCTGCTCAGCCGATCACGCTGGATAAACAACAATGAGTGAAGCCCTGCGCTGGGAATCGCAGCCGCCGCGACTGATGTTGCACGGTGAGTTAGATCGCGAAACGCTGGTGGCATTCTGGGATATGCGCAGAAAGCTGATGTCCGGCGTGACCTGTCTGGATGTTTCCGGGCTGGAGCGTGTGGATTCTTCCGGTCTGGCTTTCCTGGTGCATTTACGCGAGGAAGCCCGTCAGCAGGGGATTACGCTGACGATTGCGGGCATCACCGACAGGCTGAGAACACTGATTACCTTGTATAACCTTCAGGACATTATTCCGTCGGACACTACGGGCTGCTCTGTTGAATAAATATATGAGCAGTTCCCGTGAGTTAGGCTGCGGGATGTGAATAGTTGACTGAATGTCCGTAAAGCCCCTGTGCGAAACTCTTCGTCAGGGGCTTTTTCGTGGTTTAAGAATTGCGCCGATCCCTATAAGATATCGGGCTGTTATGATTCTTCAGAAGAATAGATCCCTATGGAAACGAGTGAAATTAAAGACGTGCTGATGAACGCATTGGCACTGGACGAAGCCCACATTACTGGCGATGGCAGTCATTTTCAGGCCATTGTCGTTGGTGCGATGTTTGATGGCATGAGCCGCGTGAAAAAACAGCAGACCGTTTACGCACCGCTGATGGAATACATCGCCGACAATCGAATTCACGCACTGTCTATTAAGGCTTATACCCCTGAAGAATGGGCGCGTGACCGTAAACTGAGCGGTTTATAAGACTGCCGGAGTTCCGGCAGCTTCCTCGTATTTGACCTGTCGTTTTAATGAATAGAGAGCAGTCATAATGGATAAATTTCGTGTACAGGGTGGGACTCGCCTGAGCGGTGAAGTCACTATCTCTGGTGCAAAAAATGCAGCACTTCCTATTTTGTTTGCCGCACTGCTTGCTGAAGAACCTGTTGAACTCCAGAACGTTCCTCATCTGAAAGATATCGATACCACCATCAAACTGCTGAGCCAGCTGGGCACCAAAATAGAACGCAACGGTTCTGTTTTCGTTGACGCCAGTGCGGTGAATGAGTTTTGTGCGCCGTATGACCTGGTGAAAACCATGCGCGCTTCTATCTGGGCTCTTGGCCCGCTGGTGGCGCGTTTTGGTCGCGGTGAAGTCTCCCTGCCGGGCGGCTGTGCTATCGGCGCACGTCCTGTTGACCTGCATATTACCGGTCTGGAACAGCTGGGCGCGACCATTGTGCTGGAAGAAGGTTATGTGAAAGCCTCTGTCGATGGCCGCCTGAAAGGTGCGCACATCGTGATGGATAAAGTCAGCGTGGGTGCGACCGTTACCATCATGAGCGCAGCGACATTGGCTGAAGGCACCACCATTATTGAAAACGCCGCGCGTGAGCCGGAAATCGTCGATACTGCGAATTTCCTGAATACGCTGGGTGCGAAAATTACCGGTGCGGGTACGGATAAAATCACCATCGAAGGCGTTGCACGTCTGGGTGGCGGTGTTTACCGTGTGGTCCCCGATCGTATCGAAACCGGCACCTTCCTGGTGGCGGCCGCGATTTCCGGTGGCAAGATTACCTGTCGCGAAGCCCGTCCTGATACGCTGGATGCTGTACTGGCAAAACTGCGTGAAGCCGGTGCCGATATCGAAGTGGGCGAAGACTGGATCAGTCTCGACATGCATGGTAAACGGGCTAAAGCCGTCACCTTCCGCACCGCACCGCATCCGGGCTTCCCGACTGACATGCAGGCGCAGTTCAGCTTGCTGAATCTGGTGGCAGAGGGTACCGGTGTGATCACCGAAACCATCTTCGAAAACCGTTTCATGCACATTCCTGAACTGATCCGTATGGGCGCACATGCTGAAATCGAAGGCAGCACCCTGATTTGCCATGGCGTTGAAAAACTGTCTGGCGCTCAGGTGATGGCGACCGATTTACGTGCGTCTGCGAGTCTGGTTCTGGCGGGTTGTATTGCCGAGGGTGTGACCGTGGTTGACCGTATTTATCACATCGATCGTGGCTATGAGCGTATCGAAGATAAATTGCGTCAGCTGGGTGCGAAAATTGAGCGCTTCAACGGCGAATGATTCGTAGCTCTTGATGCAATAAAAAAGCCGGAAGGGGAAACCTTTCCGGCTTTTTCGTTGCTGTCTTCAGCGATCGTCAGTGATCAGGATATTCCTGCACGGTCACCTGCAAGGTCAGCTTCTGACCGTCACGCATAATCTCCACCGGAATGACCGTACCCGGACGAACCTCTGCGACCTGATCCATTGTCTCGATAGCGGAAACAGCCGGTTTGTTGTTGACGTTAACGATCACGTCTCTGACCTGCATGCCTGCATTAGCCGCCGGGCCATTGGGTGTGACTTCATTCACCACAATCCCCTGAATATGATCCAGTCCGCTATTCGGCCCGTGCAGAGGGGAAACCTCGCGCCCGCTGATTCCGATATACCCGCGAATAACCCGGCCATCGCGAATCAGCTTGCCCATGACTTTTGTCGCCAGTGCGGTCGGGATGGCAAAGCCGATACCTTCCGGTGTGGCGCCGTCATTACTTTGGTCAAAGGACAGTGTATTAATCCCCATCAGCTCACCCAGCGAATTCACCAGTGCACCGCCGGAGTTACCCTGGTTAATCGATGCATCGGTTTGCAGAAAGTTCTGGCGGCCTGACGGGCTGAGGCCAATACGACCAGTGGCGCTGATAATACCCTGCGTGACTGTCTGACCGAGGTTATATGGGTTACCAATTGCCATCACGACATCACCGACATGCGGGGCGCGATGTGGATTAATCGGGATCACCGGCAGATTTCCGGCGTTGATTTTCAGTACGGCCAGGTCAGTCAGGCTGTCAGAGCCGACCAGCAAGGCTTCAAATACGCGGCCATCCTGCAATGCGACGATGATCTGATCGGCATTATTGATTACGTGCTTGTTGGTGAGGATATAACCATTGTCGTTCATGATCACACCGGAACCCAGTGTGCGGATGGCCAGTTCGTTCTGTGAACTGTTACCCATGTTGCGGTTATAAACGTTCACCACTGCCGGAGCAGCGTGGCGGACGCCTGAGTTATAGCTGACCGGTTCTTCGCTGTTTTGGGTGAAGTTTCGGTCAAACAGCGGTTCTGTGATGTTTTTACGCAACATAGGTACCGCCGCCAGCAAAATGCCAGCAACAATCAGGCCGATAACAGCGGATCTCAATAGCTTAACAAACATGGGTATATGGGATGCGAGATAAAAAGTGAGGGAAGAATAGCATGAGTTAATCGGACGCAGCAGCACCTGCGTCCGATTTTCAACGCTTTACGGCATGAATAAGTAGATATTTTGCCCTTTACGCAAGATGCTCAGCGCGATCAGGTCAGGTTTGCTTTCCAGTATTTTGCGGAAAGCGGCCAGATTTTCGAGCGGTTCGCGGTTTACACCGATAATCACATCGTCTTTTTCCAGACCGATTTGGTCAGCGGGCGTCCCTTTTTTCACGTCATCGACATGCACGCCTTTGGCGTTTTTATCCGCCGGATCGCTGAGCGTCACACCCTGCAAGGCAGGATTGAGTTTCTCAATGCTGACTTCCACGGCCGGGCTTTTATCCAGCGTGACGTTCACAGTCATCGGTTTACCATCGCGCAGCAAACCAATCTGCATGGTGACGCCCGGACCTGCGGTGCCCACTTTCGCGCGTAACTCAGCAAAGCTGCTCAGCGTTTTCCCCTGCAGGGTAATCAGTACGTCGCCCGGTTTAATACCGGCTTTCGCCGCTGCAGAATCCGGCAATACTTCATTGACGAAAGCGCCGCGCTGGCTGTCAAGTTTGAATGCCTGCGCCAGTTCCGGCGTCATTTCACTGCCGCGGATCCCCAGCAGGCCGCGTTTCACTTCACCGAACTCAATCAACTGATGGCTGAGGTTCTTCGCCATGTTCGCCGGGATAGCAAAACCGATACCGACGCTGCCACCCTGAGAGGAAATGATGGCGGTGTTAATACCAATCAGTTCACCTTTCAGATCGAGCAATGCGCCCCCGGAGTTACCGCGGTTAATCGACGCATCGGTCTGAATAAAGTTTTCCAGCCCCTCAAGATTCAGGCCGCTGCGACCAAGCGCAGAAACAATGCCGGATGTCACCGTCTGGCCAAGCCCAAACGGATTGCCAACGGCGACGGCAAAATCACCGACACGCAGGTTGTCGGAATCCGCCATCGTAATTTGTGTCAGATTTTTAGCATCAATCAGCTGGATCACCGCAATATCAGACTGATCGTCTTTGCCGATGAGCCTGGCTTTATATTCACGGCCATCGTTGAGCTGAACGTTGATTTTATCCGCATTATTCACCACGTGGTTGTTGGTGAGCACATAGCCTTTGGCGGCATCAATAATAACGCCTGAACCGAGCCCTTCAAAAGGCTGTGGCCCCTGATTGGGTTCAGGGTCCTGCTGACCGAAGAAGAATTTGTATTCCGGTGGGACATCCGCACTGGGTGGCTGGGTACCTGAAACCTGAACGCCCACGACTGCGGGCAATACTTTTTCCAGCATAGGTGCCAGACTTGGCAAAGGTTGTCCCTGAACTTCCGTAGGTAAAGCGGCATTCGCCATAGGCGCAGAAGCGAAAGTTAATCCAAGGCTAACAGCTAACACACTGAGCAAAAATGACTTTTTCTTCATCACGATAACTCTCTCGCTTTCTGTAATGGACGTCAGTTATGGACAATAGAACAGTGATTCACAGCACGGGAAGGGTCTGGAGAACGGCACATGCACGGGACATATGCCGTAAATACGCCTGCATAACGATTGTTATGCAGGTCAGGGGCGTCTGTTATTTACGAACCGGACGCTCACCACGCAGCAGACCGGACGCGCCATCAGAATAATCGCGTGGCATTTGCACCGGTACCTGATCGTTATCGGCCTCGGAGCCGGTCAGGCGGTAGTTGAACGGATTATCTTGCTCGGGCATATCGGGCAGCAAATTGTTGGAGCTTTTAGCCATGTGCTGATACAGCTGACGGTAATCAGTCGCCATGTTATCCAGCAACTCTGCGCTGCGGGCAAAATGGCCCACCAGTTCCTGACGGTATTCGTCGAGTTCGGCTTTGCTTTTCTCCAGTTCGTTTTTCATGACTTGTTGATCACGTAATTTACGATTACCAAAGCGCATCGCTACCGCACCAATCGCGATACCGACCACTAATCCAATGAGTGCATACTCCCAGGTCATAATGACTCCTATTTTGACTTCGTTGTCCCGCAGGGCTTTTTCACGTAACTTTTATGACTTAACTTCTTTACACAATGGTTTTAACGTAATTGTTACACGCATTTGTCATGCAATATCTCCACTATAACCGTTAACCTTGCCAGAGTGGAATCCTGCGGGGAAAATCACTGCTATCTGTTGGTTTTTTCATACACAGACAGCCGGGAAAAGCGGCGAACCCACGGCAAAAAAGCGGCTAAACGACGTGAAAAACATAAAAATTTTTTCTCAGGGACGTTAACAAAGATGCAATCTCAATCACCCCTTTTCCTTTATCAGAACGCTGTGGATGCCGGTGAATTCCAGGCGGATGCTGTTCAGAAACAGGCTGTCGCACAGCTTGATGTGATTTATCAGGCACTTTCCGCGCAGCCCGCAACAATGCCTCAGACCACCGGTCGTGGAGGGTTGCTGGGCCGTTTGTTTGCAAAATCTCCGCCGAAAACCCCTTCGCGACCAGTACAGGGACTGTATATGTGGGGCGGCGTGGGGCGCGGTAAAACCTGGCTGATGGATTTGTTTTTCCACAGCCTGCCCGGTGAACGTAAGCTCCGCCTGCATTTTCACCGCTTTATGTTGCGTGTCCATGAAGAACTGACGGAGCTTCAGGGGCAGGAAGATCCGCTGGAAGTGATTGCTGACCGCTTCAAAGCGGAAACGGACGTACTCTGTTTCGACGAGTTTTTTGTTTCGGATATTACCGATGCGATGTTGCTGGCGACGTTGCTGCAGGCGCTGTTTGCCCGCGGTATCACCCTGATTGCGACATCGAACATTCCGCCTGATTTGCTGTACCGCAACGGTCTGCAACGCGCGCGGTTCCTGCCGGCCATTGATCTGATTAAAGAATATTGCGATGTGCTGAATGTGGATGCCGGCATTGATTACCGTCTGCGTACGCTGACACAAGCCAATTTGTGGTTATCGCCTGTTGGCCCTGATACGAGTGACGCGATGCATTCCATGCTGGGCAAACTGACCGGCAATCACAGTGGCGCGGAGGCAGGCGAAAGACCCGTACTGGAAGTGAATCATCGTCCGCTGCAAGCCATTGCTGCCGTTGACGGCGTGCTGGCGGTGGAATTTCATACCTTATGTGAAGAGGCGCGCAGCCAGCTCGATTATATTGCGCTGTCGAAAATCTATCACAGTGTACTGCTGCATAATGTGCCGGTGATGGGCGCAGACAGTGAGAACGCTGCGCGGCGTTTTCTGGCGCTGGTCGATGAATTCTATGAGCGCCATGTAAAACTGGTGATTTCCGCAGCGGTGCCGATGTTTGAGATTTATCAGGGGGAACGGCTGAAATTCGAATATCAGCGTTGTCTCTCGCGTCTGCAGGAGATGCAGAGTGAGGAATACCTCAGGCGGCCGCATCTGCCGTGATTTTAATTGATTATTATTTGCTCAGCCTGTGGTATAAAAAGGCGCAGTAAAGCCTGCATGGCGAACCCTCAGAAGACGTTGAGGTAAATCTTCCTTTTTGTCGAAAAAGGGTTCGATCTTTGCGGGAGACTTCTCTATAATCTTGCGACCCCACGTTACTACAAAGTTTTTTTCCCGAAACTTTATAAGTGCCAGCATTGGCTATTCGAAGGGGTAGGTTTGCTGGACGATGGTCGTGTGAACCTCAAATACTTATTTTATAAACAAGTAAGCGTTCGGGTGTTCGCCAACGTGTAACTTTAATTGGGTAAGCTTTTAATGAAAACTTTTACAGCTAAACCGGAAACCGTACAACGTGACTGGTTCGTAGTTGACGCTACCGGCAAGACCTTAGGTCGCCTGGCCACTGAACTGGCTCGCCGTCTGCGTGGCAAACATAAAGCGGAATACACTCCGCACGTTGATACTGGTGATTACATCATCGTTCTGAACGCAGAAAAAGTTGCTGTTACTGGCAACAAGCGTAACGACAAGATTTATTACCATCACACCGGCCACATCGGTGGTATCAAGCAAGCGACCTTTGAAGAGATGATCGCTCGCCGTCCTGAACGCGTGATCGAGCTCGCGGTTAAAGGCATGTTGCCAAAGGGCCCGTTGGGTCGTGCAATGTACCGTAAAATGAAAGTTTACGCGGGTAACGAGCACACTCATGCGGCGCAACAACCGCAAGTTCTTGACATTTAATTCGGGATTATAGGCAATGGCTGAAAATCAATACTACGGCACTGGTCGCCGCAAAAGCTCCGCCGCTCGTGTTTTCATCAAACCGGGTAGTGGTAACATCGTAATTAACCAGCGTAGCCTGGAACAGTACTTTGGTCGTGAAACTGCCCGCATGGTAGTTCGTCAACCACTGGAACTGGTCGACATGGTTGAGAAATTCGACCTGTACATCACCGTTAAAGGTGGTGGTATCTCCGGTCAAGCTGGTGCTATCCGTCACGGTATTACCCGTGCACTGATGGAATATGACGAAAATCTTCGTGGCGAACTGCGTAAAGCTGGCTTCGTTACTCGTGATGCTCGTCAGGTTGAACGTAAGAAAGTCGGTCTGCGTAAAGCACGTCGTCGTCCTCAGTTCTCCAAGCGTTAATTTTCTGCTGCTATTGCAGCACAGTGCTTCGGCACGAAAATCAGCGTCAAAAACCCGGTGTTTCACCGGGTTTTTTTATGCCTTTTGTTCCGTAATTGCAGGGGAAATGATCTCCTGACACACAATTCCCCATGAAATCGTCTCACCGTCCCCCACAGCCTGCGTAAAATCTGGTAAACTATCACACACTTTTGTGCCTGTTCGCCGAGCAGTTGACGTTGCCGCGCTTCCTGGCTGGGTTCGCCTTGCCGATGGTTGTCTATGAAACTACGGGACAAAAACTGCAGGCTGGCGATAACTCGCTGTAATATTCTAGATAAACTTGGAGGTTTTCATGGCTGTCGCTGCCAACAAACGTTCGGTAATGACGCTGTTTTCCGGCCCGACCGACATTTTTAGCCATCAGGTACGTATCGTACTGGCGGAGAAAGGTGTCAGTGTCGAGATCGAGCAGGTTGAGATGGATCACCTGCCGCAGGATCTTATTGACCTCAACCCTTACCGCACTGTACCGACACTGGTTGATCGTGAGCTGACCCTGTTTGAATCCCGCATCATCATGGAATATCTTGATGAGCGCTTCCCGCATCCGCCGCTGATGCCGGTTTATCCGGTTGCCCGTGGTGAGAGCCGTCTGATGATGCACCGCATCGAAAATGACTGGTATTCGCTGATGCGTCAAATCGAGCAAGGTTCTGCGACTGAAGCGGACGCTGCACGTAAGCAACTGCGTGAAGAGCTGCTGGCGATTGCGCCAATCTTCTCGTACATGCCTTATTTCAAAAGCGAAGAGTTCAGTCTGGTCGATTGCTACCTGGCTCCGCTGTTGTGGCGTTTGCCAGAGCTGGGCATTGAATTGTCAGGTACCGGTTCGAAAGAGCTGAAAGGCTACATGACCCGCGTCTTCGAACGTGATGCTTTCCTGGCTTCCCTGACCGAAGCAGAGCGCGAAATGCGTTTGCATACCCGAGGTTAAGGTATGGAGATGACCGACATGTCTCCGCGTCGCCCCTATCTGCTGCGGGCTTTTTATGACTGGTTGCTGGACAACCAGTTAACCCCGCATCTGGTGGTTGACGTGACGATGCCTGGCGTGATGGTGCCGATGGAGTTTGCGCGTGACGGACAAATTGTTCTGAACGTTGCGCCGCGTGCTGTCGGCAATCTCGAACTGGGTAATGATGACGTACGCTTTAACGCCCGTTTTGGTGGCGTACCGCGTAACGTGTTTGTACCGATTGCTGCTGTTCTGGCAATTTATGCCCGTGAAAACGGTGCCGGTACCATGTTCGAACCTGAACCTGCTTATGAAGCCGAAGGTGCCTTTGACGGTGACCTGAGCGCTGATGAGCCGACAGAACCGACCATGTCAGTCATTGATGGTGATTTGCCGGATGTGGCTGAAGAAGATCCGGATGATGAGCCGCCGACACCGCCTCGCGGTGGTCGCCCGGCATTGCGTGTTGTGAAATAACAACCCGCTCAATCCGGCTTCATGCTTAAACCCTTCGTTGTTACGTGGGGTTTTTTATTGCCTTAAATACGCCGCCGCCTCTTTTCGCCAGTGCAGATTGCATACGATTAAAAAAACAACGGGGCTGCCATCGCTGGCAGCCCCGTTTTGATGCCCCGCCGGATCAGACTTCGAGGAAGTTCATGATGCCTTCTGCGGCCTTGCGGCCTTCAGCAATCGCTGTCACCACCAGATCAGAACCGCGAACTGCATCGCCACCCGCGAAGATTTTCGGATTGCTGGTCTGGAAGGCGTTGTCGCTGCCTTCAGGGGCAACGATGCGTCCCTGAGAGTCCAGCTCAACGTCATGGGCTGCCAGCCATTCCATTTTGTGAGGGCGGAAACCAAATGCCATCACCACGGCATCAGCTTCCATCACATGTTCGGAACCGGCGACGATTTCTGCACGACGGCGGCCATGGGCATCCGGAGCGCCCAGTTCGGTACGCGCCATACGCACGCCGCATACGCGGCCTGAATCATTCAGCTCGATGCTCAGCGGTTGCAGGTTGAATTTGAAATCCACACCTTCTTCACGCGCATTCTTCACTTCACGACGCGAGCCCGGCATGTTCTCTTCATCACGACGGTACGCACAGGTTACATGCGTTGCGCCCTGACGAATCGAGGTACGCACGCAGTCCATTGCGGTATCACCACCGCCCAGCACCACGACGCGTTTCTTATCCATCGTCACGTAAGGTTCTTCCTGGCTGTCATCGTAGCCCATCAGCTGCTTGGTGTTAGCGATGAGGAACGGCAGGGCATCGTACACGCCCGGCGCATCTTCGTTCGCCAGGCCACCGCGCATGGACTGATAGGTGCCAACGCCGAGGAATACAGAATCGTATTCCGCCAGCAGCGCATCAATAGTGATATCTTTGCCGACTTCGGTATTGAGCTGGAATTCGATACCCATCTCAGTGAAGATTTCGCGACGCTTGGTCATCACTGATTTTTCCAGCTTGAAGGCCGGAATACCGAAAGTCAGCAGGCCGCCGATTTCCGGATGGCGATCGTAAACCACCGCTTTCACACCGTTACGGGTCAGGACGTCTGCACAAGCCAGACCTGCCGGGCCTGCGCCGATGATCGCCACGCGTTTGCCGGTTGGCTGCACGTGAGACATATCCGGACGCCAGCCCATCTCGATCGCTTTATCGTTGATGTAGCGTTCGATGTTACCGATGGTCACTGCACCGAACTCATCGTTCAGGGTACAGGAGCCTTCGCACAGTCTGTCCTGCGGACAAACGCGCCCGCAGACTTCCGGCAGGCTGTTAGTCTGATGCGCGAGGTCGGCTGCTTCCATGATGCGACCTTCGTTCGCCAGCTTCAGCCAGTTCGGAATGTAGTTGTGAACCGGGCATTTCCATTCGCAGTAAGGGTTACCGCAGGACAGGCAGCGGTCAGCCTGTGATGCGGCCTGCGTTGCTGAGAACGGCTCGTAAATTTCCACAAACTCAATTTTGCGGATCTTCAGCGCTTTCTTAGGCGGATCAACACGCTGCAGGTCGACAAATTGATAAACGTTTTGACTCATCTTAACCTCTTACTGCGCTTGTACCCGCAGCTCAGCTGCGGAACGACTACGGTGACCCAACAATGCTTTGACATCACTGGACTTCGGTTTTACCAGGGCAAATTTAGGCGCCCATTCCGGCCAGTTCGCCAAAATCTCTTCACCACGGGTCGATGCGGTCAGCTGTACGTGTTCGATGATCAAACCGCGCAGATGCTCTTCATGGATAGCCAGATCGGCTACTTCCAGGACTTCAACCAGTTCCGGGTTAACACGTTTGCGGAATTCGCCATCTTCATCAAGAACATAAGCGAAACCACCGGTCATGCCTGCGCCGAAGTTGACGCCGGTACGGCCCAGCACACAAACAATGCCGCCGGTCATATATTCACAACCGTTATCGCCGATGCCTTCCACCACGGTGATGGCACCGGAGTTACGTACCGCGAAACGCTCACCCGCGCGGCCTGCAGCAAACATTTTGCCGCCGGTTGCGCCATATAAACAGGTGTTACCGATGATGCTGGCTTCGTGACTGCGGAACGCAGAACCAATTGGCGGACGAATGGCAATGCGGCCACCCGCCATACCTTTGCCCACATAGTCGTTCGCGTCGCCGGTCAGCATTAAATCTACGCCGCCTGCGTTCCAGACGCCGAAGCTCTGGCCTGCGGTGCCGTTGAAGTTAATACGCACCGGATCAGCCGCCATGCCCTGATCGCCATGTTTCTCTGCAATCGCACCGGACAACATAGCGCCAACGGAACGGTCAGTGTTGCGGATATCAAAGTAGAACGCTTTGCTCTGTTTTGAATCGATATGCGGCGCGGCCTGTTCCAGGATGTCTTTATTCAGCTGACCCTTGTCGAACGCCGGGTTGCTTTCGGTGCAGTACACCGCTTTGCCTTCATGCGGCGTGGCCGTTGCCAGTATCGCAGAAAGGTCGAGATTGTTTTGCTTGGCGGTGAAACCGTCCAGCTCAGTCAGCAGATCGGTACGACCAATCAGATCTACCAGCTGGCTGACACCCAACTCGGCCATGATTTCACGGGTTTCCTGCGTGATGAACCTGAAGTAGTTCACTACACGTTCCGGCAGTCCGTGATAATGGTTGCGACGCAGTTTTTCATCCTGAGTTGCCACGCCCGTTGCACAGTTGTTCAGGTGGCAAATACGCAGGTATTTACAACCCAGCGCCACCATCGGGCCGGTACCAAAACCGAAGCTTTCTGCACCAAGAATCGCTGCCTTGATGATGTCGAGGCCGGTTTTCAGGCCGCCATCAACCTGCAGACGGATCTTATGACGCAGGCCGTTGGCCACCAGTGCCTGTTGTGTTTCTACCAGGCCCAGTTCCCACGGACAACCGGCATACTTCACCGAAGACAGCGGGCTTGCGCCGGTGCCGCCATCGTAGCCAGCGATAGTGATGAGATCCGCGTAAGCTTTTGCCACGCCAACGGCGATAGTGCCGACGCCCGGTTCAGACACCAGTTTCACCGAAATCATCGCTTTCGGGTTGACCTGTTTCAGGTCGAAAATCAGCTGCGCCAGATCTTCAATGGAATAAATATCGTGGTGCGGCGGTGGAGAAATCAGGGTCACGCCCGGTACGGAATAGCGCAGTTTCGCGATGTACGGCGTCACTTTGTCACCCGGTAACTGGCCGCCTTCGCCTGGTTTTGCACCCTGCGCCACTTTGATCTGGATAACGTCAGCATTGACCAGATACGCCGGGGTTACACCGAAACGACCTGAAGCCACCTGTTTGATACGGGACACTTTATTGGTGCCGTAACGCGCCGGGTCTTCGCCACCTTCGCCGGAGTTAGAACGTCCGCCGATGCTGTTCATCGCTTCGGCCAGAGATTCATGCGCTTCCGGGCTCAGTGCGCCGATAGACATCGCTGCGGTATCGAAACGGGTAAATAAACCTTCCGCCGGTTCAACCTGATCAACAGGGATCGGCTGGCCTTTTGGCGTGACTTTCAGCAAGTCACGCAGTGTGGCCACCGGACGCTCGTTTACCAGTTTGGCGTATTTCTTATAATCGTCGTAATCACCGCTGTTGACAGCGGCTTGCAGGGTAGTGACCACGTCCGGGTTATAGGAATGGTATTCGCCACCGTGGACAAATTTCAGCAGGCCGCCCTGATCCAGCGTTTTGCGTTTCAGCCACGCGCGCTTGGACAGGTTCAGTAAGTCCTGTTCGAAGTCGCTGTAACCGGCACCGCCGATACGGCTGACGACGCCGTTAAAGCAGGTGTTGCACAGATCCTTCGCCAGACCGACTGCTTCAAACAGTTTCGAGCAACGGTAAGAGGCGACGGTTGATATGCCCATTTTGGACATGATCTTGTACAGGCCTTTGTTGATGCCGTTACGGTAGTTCAGCATCACTTCACGGTATTTCTTCTCGATGACCTGGGAGTCGACCAGTTTTGCCAGGGTTTCGTAGGCCAGATACGGGTAAACCGCAGTGGCACCGAAGCCAATCAGCACGGCGAAATGGTGCGGGTCACGGGCGCTGGCGGTTTCAACAATGATGTTGGCATCGCATCGCAGGCTTTTTTCAACCAGACGCAACTGCAACGCACCGACGGCCATGGGTGCAGGCAGCGGCAGGCGGTTCGGGGCGATATTGCGGTCAGACAGCACCAGCAGAACCGCGCCGTTACGCACTTTCTGTTCGCCTTCGTCACAGAGTTTCTGGACGAACTGCTCCATATTTTGTTCGGTCGGATCGTACGTAATATCCAGCGTTTCCGCGCGATAGTGTTTGCTGTCGAGTGTGGTCAGCTGTTTAAAGTCAGACCACAGCAGGATTGGCGATTTGAAGCTCAGACGGTGAGCCTGACCTTCGGCTTCGCAGAACACGTTCATCTCGCGGCCGATGCTGGTCGCCAGAGACATCACGTGGGCTTCGCGCAGCGGATCGATTGGCGGGTTAGTGACCTGCGCAAATTGCTGGCGGAAGTAGTCATACACGATACGCGGACGGCTGGAGAGCACGGCAAATGGCGTGTCGTCACCCATGGAGCCGACGGCTTCCTGACCGTTTTCACCCAGTACGCGGATGATCTGATCGAGTTCTTCGCTGCTGTAGCCGAATTGCTTCTGGAAAGTTTCCAGTAAGGTGTCTTCCAGCTCACGGCTGCCCACCTGATCTTCCGGCAAGTCTTCGAACGGCACCAGACGCTGAACGTTTTTCTCCATCCATTGCTTATAAGGATGGCGGCCCTTCAGATCGTTGTCAGTTTCTGCAGAATGGTGGATTTTGCCGCTGCGGGTGTCGATCACCATCAGCTCGCCCGGTCCGACGCGGCCTTTTTCGACCACTTCGTCCGGCTGATAATCCCAGATGCCAACTTCGGACGCACAGGTGATCAGCTTATCTTTGGTGATGACATAGCGCGCAGGACGCAGACCGTTACGGTCAAGGTTACAGGCGGCATAACGGCCATCTGACATCACGATACCGGCCGGGCCATCCCACGGCTCCATGTGCATGGAGTTAAAGTCGAAGAATGCGCGCAGATCGTCGTCCATATCCGGGTTTTGCTGCCAGGCTGGCGGCACCAGCAAACGCATGGCGCGCAGTAAATCCATCCCGCCTGCCAGGAACAGTTCCAGCATGTTGTCCAGCGAGCTGGAGTCCGAACCGGTTTCATTCACGAACGGTGAGGCGTCTTGCAGATCGGGGATCAGCGGCGTTTTGAATTTATACGCACGGGCACGCGCCCACTGGCGGTTACCGGTGATGGTGTTGATTTCGCCGTTGTGCGCCAGATAGCGGAAAGGCTGAGCCAGTTGCCAGCGCGGGACGGTGTTAGTCGAGAAACGCTGGTGGAACAGGCAGATGGCCGATTCCAGACGCAGGTCGGCCAGGTCTAAATAGAAGCGTGGCAGATCCGCAGGCATACACAGGCCTTTATAGATCGTGACCACGTTGGAGAAACTGCACACATAGAAGTCTTTATCCTGAATGCGTTTCTCAATACGGCGGCGCGCCATATAAAGGCGGCGTTCCATGTCACGCGGACGCCAGCCGGCAGGCGCGTTGACAAAAATTTGTTCGATGCGGGGCAGGGAGGAAAGCGCGATTTCACCGAGTACGTCCGGATTGGTCGGAACGTCACGCCAGCCCACCACGGACAGCGTCTCGTTTTGCAACTCTTCTTCAACAATGCGGCGGCTTGCCTCAGCTTCTTTTTCATCTTTGCTGAGGAACAGCATGCCAACGGCATAGTTTTTCGCCAGACGCCAGCCACGTTCTTCAGCAATCATGCGGAAGAAGCGGTCAGGTTTCTGTAAATGAAGGCCACAGCCGTCGCCGGTCTTGCCGTCAGCAAGGATCGCGCCACGGTGTTGCATACGGGCCAGCGCGTGGATCGCAGTACGCACGACCTTATGGCTAGGTTCGCCTTCTATATGGGCGATCAGGCCGAAACCACAGTTGTCCCTCTCTTGGGATTTATCGTACAACATTACGTGAACCTCCCCAGGCTCTGCGAGACTCTCACACCAATCGCGAGCGGGCTTATACACAGAGGTTTGTCCGCAATTTCGCGCACTCTTGCGGTGCGTTGATTGCCCGGACATCTCCGTCAAAGGCCTCTCGTGATGGTTCTCACAAGTGGTGGTTGACTTGTTTTAATGAGGGAGTCTTCAATTACTGCATAAATATGACGAGTTGCTCACCCGTCGAGATTGCTTCCAGCGGACTCCCAACTTAGCGAGAAAGCACAGACAGGTCAAATGGCGATTTAAGTTATATTAAAAGTGATATAAAGAGATTTAATTATTTGAAATATATATGTTTTATGGGGTTTTTGCTGGCATATTTCCGATGGGGGCATGCACGTAAAGTGTGAGCTGACTCACTATGGGGAAAGCGTAAGATCTCCGCACCGTGCTGGCAGGGGCGTAATTACCAGTATTTTATACTGGAAAATACTGTACCCATGCGGTTTGTCACTGTTTTTAACCTGACAGTAATAATGTGTTAGTCCGGTGTTTGTAATAAGAATTATTCATACTGCCACGAATGACTTTATTTGCAGTAATAATGAATAGTTATGCCTGTGCGAAACGCACCGGGAGAGAAAATATTCGGAGGATAAAAGGAAAAAATGTTAGCTGGACGGCAGTTGGCAACGCGTGCAGCCTGATAAAGCCGGCCGATATTAATAATATCACCGCAGATAATAGTCAATAACTCTGCCCTTATTTCCTGCATTGCACCATGACAAGCCCCTGCAAGGTGCATCTCACAAACTTCACGCTCAATTTATCCCCTGCCATCACGCCGGTGAGGTTTTGCGGTATGATTCAGACGACTTCGTTTTAAGGGAAACGTTATGAAGCAAATCCGGGTTTTAGCGCAGTATTATGTCGATCTGATGGTCAAGCTGGGGCTGGTGAGATTCTCACTGCTGCTGGCGTCTGCGCTGGTGGTACTGGCAATGATTGTCCAGATGGCGGTCACGATGCTCCTGCGCGGGCAGGTTGAGAGTATCGACGTCGTTCGTTCCATCTTCTTTGGTTTGCTGATCACGCCCTGGGCGGTTTACTTCCTGTCGGTGGTGGTTGAACAACTTGAAGAGTCGCGTCAGCGTTTAGCGCGTCTGGTCGATAAACTGGAAGAAATGCGCCACCGCGACCTCGAACTGAATCAGCAACTCAAAGACAACATCACCCAACTGAATCAGGAAATCGCCGACCGTGTGAAAGCGGAAGAAGCGCGTCTGGCAGTGGTCGATAAGCTGAAACTCGAAATGCAGCACCGCGAACAGGCGCAGATCGAACTGAGCCAGCAATCTGCATTATTACGCTCTTTCCTCGATGCCTCGCCGGACCTGGTGTATTACCGCAACGAAGACAAAGAATTCTCCGGCTGTAACCGGGCGATGGAACTGCTGACCGGCAAAAGTGAAAAGCAACTGATCGGCCTGACTCCCAACGACGTTTATACTCCGGATATCGCCGAGAAAGTGGTCGAAACCGACGAGAAGGTTTTCCGTCACAACGTTTCCCTGACCTACGAACAATGGCTGGTCTATCCGGACGGGCGCAAAGCCTGCTTCGAATTGCGTAAAGTGCCGTTTTATGACCGTATCGGTAAGCGACACGGGCTGATGGGCTTCGGACGCGATATTACCGAGCGTAAGCGCTATCAGGACGCGTTAGAGAACGCCAGCCGTGAGAAGACCACTTTTATCTCAACGATCAGCCACGAGCTGCGTACGCCGCTTAACGGCATCGTCGGGCTGAGCCGCATTTTGCTCGACACCGAGCTGGACAAAGAACAGCACAGCTACCTGAAAACCATTCATGTCAGCGCGATCACCCTCGGCAATATCTTCAACGATATTATTGAAATGGACAAAATTGAGCGCCGCAAAGTGCAGCTTGATAACCAGCCGGTTGATTTCACCGAATTCCTCTCCGATCTGGAAAATCTCTCCGGACTGCTGGCCCAGCCGAAAGGGCTGAAATTTATCATGGAGCCTGACCTGCCGTTGCCGCGCAGTATTACGACGGACGGCACGCGTCTGCGCCAGATTCTGTGGAATCTGATCGGCAACGCCGTCAAATTCACCCGCGAAGGTGAGATTGTGCTGAGCGTGCATTATGAACCGAACGATATGCTGCGATTTGTCGTGCGCGATTCCGGTCTGGGGATCCCGCAGGATGAGCAGGACAAAATCTTTGCCATGTATTATCAGGTGAAAGATCAGAACGGCGGTAAACCGGCGACCGGCACAGGGATTGGGCTGGCGGTCTCAAAACGTCTGGCACAGGCAATGGGCGGCGATATCACCGTCAGCAGCGTGCCGGGTCAGGGTTCCTGCTTTACGCTCGTCGTACGCGCACCAACGCTGGATTCACCGGCTGACCTGGCCAGTGACGAAGAAGACATGCCCTTACCGGCGCTGCACGTGCTGCTGGTCGAAGACATTGAGCTGAACGTCATTGTGGCGCGTTCAGTGCTGGAGAAGTTAGGTAACAGCGTGGAAGTGGCGATGAATGGCCATGATGCGCTGGAGATGTTCGATCCTGACGAATTCGATCTGGTACTGCTGGATATCCAGTTGCCTGACATGACAGGGCTGGATATTGCCCGCAAGCTGCGCACCGATTACGCCGGACAACGTCTGCCGCCACTGATTGCCCTGACAGCAAACGTGCTGAAAGACAAAAAAGAGTATCTCGATGCGGGAATGGATGACGTGCTGAGCAAGCCGCTGTCTGTTTCCGCGCTGACCGCGATGATTCAGCAGTTCTGGGATCATCAGCCTGACGTTTCCGTAGTGGAAAAGGAGCCCGTAGTGATGAAAGACAGCGAATCGTTGCTTGATACCGCCATGCTTGAGCAGTACATCGACCTGGTTGGGGCGAAACTGATTTATCAGAGTGCGGATATGTTTGAAAAAATGATGCCGGGCTATCTGGCTGTGCTTGATTCCAACATGACGGCACGCGATCAAAAAGGGATTGCCGAGGAAGGCCACAAAATCAAAGGCGCGGCGGGTTCTGTTGGCCTGAAACATTTACAGCAACTGGCACAACAAATTCAGACGCCGACATTGCCAGCCTGGTGGGATAACGTTCAGGAATGGATTGATGAGCTGAAGGCCGAATGGCGCAATGACATCAAAGTATTACGTGACTGGACGGCAAACGCTGAAAAAAAATAACCCCGGCCGAGGCCGGGGTGCGCGAATACTGCGCCAACACCAGGGAAAGAGGTAACCCACGATAGTTTTTAGGGTTCGGTTTTCGCAGGTCTTGGAATTCAGGTTTAAAGTCTAATACATCCTGTAGCAATCAACATAACAAATATAAGCAGAACTGTTACAACATTCATTAAAAACTGTGATGTAGATTAGTCTTTGTCTATACAAAACATCAAGTCTTTATCGCAGGATTTTTGACAGAATACAAATGAAGCATGTTGATGTTGTATTGGCGACATGCAATTTTGCTTATGGAAGTGAACAATAGCAGGCGGTTTTGCAGGTGAATTTGCGACATGCCCGTCTATGAAACCGGTTCTATAAATTGAAAAATTTATGCCAACTTGTTGTAATATATGGTTTAAGTGTGAATTTCAGCGAAATGATCTCTCCGGAGCCAAAAGAGATCTGAAATTTATTTTAAATGAAAAAATTTCACTTAGGTTTATGCGTTTTTTATCTGATAAAAAGGTGCACACCCTGCTGATTTTATAGGTATCACAGGTGTTGTATTTGACTTAGTGCGTTAACGCATTACGGAATAATTGATGAGAATTTATTCACTTTCACTGATCGGAATCA
Source organism: Rahnella sp. 2050 (assembly GCF_040544515.1). Classification (NCBI taxonomy): domain Bacteria; kingdom Pseudomonadati; phylum Pseudomonadota; class Gammaproteobacteria; order Enterobacterales; family Yersiniaceae; genus Rahnella; species Rahnella sp. 2050. The sequence goes on from NZ_JBEPKE010000002.1 coordinate 174,395, forward strand.
TAAATTAATCTTACGTATCTTTTGTTGATTAGTTTACAAAAATTTTACTTTTTTGCTTAAAAATCAGTCGCAGTGAAAAAAGCAAGAGTTCCTGACTGTTTGACGGAACTCCTTGATGGTAGTGGTTTAATCGGAATTTTTCGTTCTGAATGTAAGCAAAAGTTTCATTGTTATTGCTCAATTGTTAGCAATATTGTGCAGCATTTCGCTAGCCTGATCTTGCAGGTTATTATTGAGATTGATTAGATGGTCGGATGTGTTGTGGAAAGCGCCAAATGAATAAAATTACTCGAAAAGGCCTGTTGCGTACGCCGCTGTTATGGCTAAAACGCGCAGTGATACTGTTACTCTGCTTATGGGTAGCGGGCATTCTTCTTTTTTCTTTTTTACCCGTGCCTTTTTCTGCCGTGATGGTGGAGCGCCAGATTTCCGCGTGGCTGACCGGTGATTTTGGTTATGTTGCACATTCGGACTGGGTGCCAATGAGTGAGATTTCCTCACCAATGGCGCTCGCGGTGATGGCGGCGGAAGATCAGAAATTCCCGACTCATTGGGGATTTGATGTCGATGCTATTCAGTCGGTGCTGGATAAAGACGGCGGAAAAATGCGTGGTGCTTCGACATTATCCCAGCAAACCGCTAAAAACCTGTTTCTGTGGGATGGGCGCAGTTGGGTGCGTAAAGGGCTTGAGGCTGGGCTGACCGTGGGTATTGAAACCGTATGGACAAAACGTCGCATTCTGACGGTGTACCTGAATATCGCGGAGTTTGGTGATGGCGTCTTTGGCGTCGAGCAGGCTGCGCAGCATTTCTTCCATAAACCGGCCAGCCGCCTGACTGCGTCTCAGGCCGCGTTACTGGCCGCAGTGTTGCCGAATCCGCATCTGTTTAAGGTGAATGCGCCTTCTGCGTATGTCATACGCCGTCAGCAATGGATCCTGCGTCAGATGAGCCAGCTCGGTGGTGAGTCTTTCCTGCAAGAGCATAAACTGCATTAGAGCGGATGATGTTTACAGTAAAAAAAAGGACAGCCTGAGCTGTCCTTTTTGGTTATAACGTACTGAATTATTTCACGTAGCTATTTAACGTAAGTAAAGGCCGTGGTGACGTGTTTAACGCCGCTCACGCCAGCCGCTATCCCAGCCGCTGACTTACCTTCTTCCTGCGTCACCAGACCCAGCAGGAACACTTCGCCGTTTTCGGTGGTGACTTTGACGTTAGATGATTTAACCGAATCACTGGTCAGCAACTGAGAACGGACTTTGGTGGTGATCCACGTATCCATTGACGCTGTGCCCATGCTGACCGGCTTACCGGTACGGATTTCGTTGTACACTTCCGTTGCGCCTTCAACACCCATCGCAATTTGTTTTGCGCGAGAAGCCATATCCGCCGTCGGCGCCTGACCGGTTAACAGGACTTTACCCTGATACGCAGTCGCCACGATGCGGGCTTCGTCTTTCAGTTGTTTATCTTTACTCACCGCATTAGAGACACGGGCTTCCAGCGTGCTGTCATCAACCTGAGTGCCGACCGTACGTGGGTCAGTCGTTGTTTTTGTTGCGACGCCAGCCGCACCAACTACCGCAGCGGCGACACAGCCTTGTAACAGAAGGGCGCTTAACAATACAGCAAAGAGAGGACTCGCCTTCATGGGATCTCCTTAATCGTCCTGGTGTGGGAACAGCGTGTTATCTATCAGGTCACAGAGACAGTTAACTGTGAGCATATGCATTTCCTGAATGCGGGCGCTGCGATGAGAGGGAATACGGATCTCAACATCATGAGGCCCCAGTAAACCCGCCAGCTCGCCGCCGTCATAACCTGTTAATGCGACAATGGTCATATCACGGGTTACCGCTGCTTCAACGGCTTTGACAATATCACGGCTGTTGCCGCGGGTAGAAATGGCCAGCAGAACATCACCCGCCTGACCTAAGGCGCGGACCTGTTTAGCATAAATTTCTTCATGCAGTCGATCGTTGGCAATCGCAGTGAGCACAATGTTATCTGCACATAATGAGATTGCAGGAAGGCTAGGACGTTCAGTTTCAAAACGATTAATCAGACTGGCGGAAAAATGCTGCGCATTTGCCGCAGAGGTGCCATTGCCGCAGCACAGAATTTTATTGCCGTTAAGCAGCGATTGCACCAGCGTCATCGCGGCGCGGGAAATCGCGTCAGGCAAGGCTTCTGCCGCCGCAATCTGAGTTTGGATACTTTCTGTAAAGCAGACTTTGATTCTATCCAGCACGGGTTTTCGTCCAGTCAGTCGTCGTAATATTTATTCCGCATTGAAGGCATCACGCAGCCATTCTATCTGGCTGCCGGTGATGGCAAAAACATCAAAACGGCAAGATGATGTGTCAAAGCTTGCGTTCTTTCCTGCAAGCCAGAAAGAGGCAGCGCGTAACAGGCGCTGCTGTTTTTGAATCGTCACGCTGGCCGCCGCACCACCAAAACTGGCGTTGCGCCGGTAACGGACTTCAACAAACACCCAGGTTTGCTGGTCACGCATGATCATGTCAATTTCACCGGCACGGCAGGCCACATTGGCCGCCACGAAGGTTAACCCGGCTTTTTCGAGATAGCGTCGTGCAAATGCTTCGTATTTATCACCGCACGCCCGCGTTTTTGACAAAAAAGACTTCATCAGTACGTCCTTGTACCTGTAATGGCTGAGAATTCCGATCTCTGTTGAGCTGTTTCAGTTTTCTCTTAAGAAGAAACTGGCACCAGCGAACCCTGACGGTATTGCAGCCATGGCAATTTACGGTGGATCACGCAGTTGCTATTGGCGCTCAATTCTCCGGTGCTGCCGGAAACCTGGAAGCCAGGCAATGTGCGCATCTGGGAGAAATGATTTGCCAGATTCCAGGCATCGATCCCCATCGCATAGAGACGAACCAGCGAATAGTCGTTACCAAACTTCGCGGCTGCCTGCTGCATCAGCGCAGGGTTACCGCCTGCCAGTAAGGGAATATCGCTAAACTGCACGCCTTCCATTTCGAGACGGTAATCCGGACCGGCACCTGCCTGATAGCTGCGCGAACTGGCGTACACTGAAGGATGCACGCGGCCATTCACGGCCAGATCCAGCATCGGTTTAATCAGCGTCAGTTCACTTTGTGTCGCAACAACGTAGACGGAATCCACTGCGCCACCGGTACTGCCTTGCGTAATCTGTGCATCTGTCGGCGGCGCCGGGATGGTAATGCCACCAATTGTGACACCCTGCGCTTGTGCTGGCGCGGCTGCATCACTGGTGGTGACCGGCGTACCGGTCAGGCGGATACCGCTGCCAATAGAAGAACGCAATTCACCGGCGGAACCGAGACCTTGTTTCAGTACGGTTTGCCCGCCCAGTTTCTGCCATTCGTTAGCAAAAGCCTGCGCGATACGGTCGCCGAAGCTGCCACGCGGCACCAGTAACAGCGGCATACGTTTCTGCTCAGACCACATGTGGCGCGCAGCATCCTGTGCCTCGTCTTCCGGCGAGAGCGCAAAGTAACAGATATTCGGGCTGTTTTTCTCAGTTTCTGGCTGATTGAGCGCTAAAACATTCAGAGGCGTCTGGTCAGAAGCGAGTGCGTTCACCTGATCTTTCAGCAGCGGGCCGACAACCAGCGTTGCGCCATCCTGCTGAGCCTGCGTCAGAAGCGCGGCCAGAGGCTGACCATTGGTATCATACACTTTCACCTGCCCGTTGCTGCTGGCCACGGGCGCAGCGGCTGGGGTTGCGGCAGGCTGAGCCTGGGAAGGATCGGTTTGAGACGCGGTATTTTGCGCGTTGGCGTCCGGTGCAGATGTACTGACGGCTGCGTTCGGGTCTGCCGGCGTCTGAGATTGTGCGTTTGGATCGGTCGGTGCCGTTTGTGCCGCTGGCTGGCTGACCTGACCGCTCATTGCCGCATTAAAACCCTGCTGAATGGCATTCCCGTAAACCTGTGCCGGGCCGCTCATTGGCAGAAACAGCGCAATTTTGCCGGTTGAAGCAGGCTGGAAAGTCAGCACATTATTGAGCTGAGTCGGCAGGCTTTTCGCTGCCGGATTCACCGGATAACGGCGCTGCCAGTCTTTAATCCCGGCTTTCAGTAAATCAGGATCCTGCTTGTTGCTTTGCCAGACGCTGAGTAAATCCAGCCATCCCTGCAGCGTATTTTCATCCGCATTGATCACGATGCTGTTGACGTCCTGTGCGGACATCTGCGTCAGCGCCATCCAGGTGCGGTCAATGTTGTCCTGATGCGGCTGACCTTGTACCAGCGGCTCCTGCGCGATATAGGCGCGGATCACGCCAAGGCTGGTGCGCCCCTGACTGGCATCGATTTGCGCCTGATAATAACGGGCTTTCTGATCGTTAGTCAGATCGTGGGGATCCAACTGGCTCAGACTGGTGGCTGCTGCCGGATAATTTTTCAGCGCAACCTGCACTTCTGCACTGGTCAGTTGCTGTTCGACGGTTTGGGCAGCCGTCAGATTTTGCGGCACTTTAGCCAGCTGTTCCGCCGCCTGAGGCGCTTTGCCTTCGCGTATCAGGGCACGCACTGCAAGCAATTGCCAGTCAGCCTTGTTATCATCACCGCTTTGCTGCGCCTGCTGCAAATAATAGTCAGAGCTGCCGGACGCTGCACCCTGGACACTTTCTGTCGGTGCCTGCGGCGCCTGACCTGAACAGCTGGCAAGAAGCATGGCCACGATGATGGCAGGGAGTAAACGTCCCGAACGGGTACGAAAGGTCATTGAGGAAGGCATTCAGTTTCCAGTGATGTTTTTTTAAGATGCTCAATATTAAATCGGCAATCCGGATGAAACAATGAATCAAGACGATCAAGCAGATATTTCTGCCTCAACGCTGTATATCGTACCGACGCCAATTGGCAATTTAGGAGATATAACCCAACGCGCGCTGGCCGTACTGAACAGTGTAGATTTGATTGCTGCAGAAGATACCCGCCATACCGGATTGCTGCTGCAACATTTCGCGATCACGGCAAAAATGTACCCGCTGCATGATCATAATGAACAGCAGAAAGCTGAGCATTTACTGGCGAAATTGCAGGCAGGCCAGACGATAGCGCTGGTCTCGGATGCCGGTACGCCGCTGATCAATGATCCTGGCTATCACCTTGTGCGTCGCTGCCGCGAAGCCGGTATCCGCGTGGTACCGTTACCCGGTGCCTGTGCGGCGATCACCGCGCTTTGTGCCGCCGGTTTGCCCTCTGATCGTTTCTGTTACGAAGGGTTTCTGCCCGCCAAAACCAAATCCCGTAAAGATACGTTGCAGGCATTGATTGAAGAACCCCGCACGCTGATTTTCTATGAATCCACGCACCGCCTGTTGGACAGTTTGCAGGATATGGTCGAAGTCTGGGGGCCAGATCGTTATGTCGTACTGGCGCGTGAACTGACCAAAACCTGGGAAAATATTCACGGTGCGCCGGTGGGTGAACTGCTGGCATGGGTGCAGGAAGTCGAAACGCGCCGGCGCGGTGAAATGGTGCTGATCGTTGAAGGCCATAAGGTCGATACCGAAGCCTTACCGGCGGAAGCCCTGCGCACACTGGCATTGCTGCAAAAAGAACTGCCGCTCAAAAAAGCGGCCGCGCTGGCCGCCGAAATCCACGGTGTGAAGAAGAATGCGTTGTATAAATACGCGCTTGATGAGCAAGAGGGTGACAAATAGGGCGTAATACCCTATTATCCGCCGCGGAGTTGACCAGACAGTCGCCGCTTCTTTGCCGTCCCTTTCGGGGGAGACAGAAGGAGGGGAGGAAAGTCCGGGCTCCATAGGGCAGGGTGCCAGGTAACGCCTGGGAAGCGCGAGCTTACGACAAGTGCAACAGAGAGCAAACCGCCGATGGCCCGCGCAAGCGGGATCAGGTAAGGGTGAAAGGGTGCGGTAAGAGCGCACCGCGCGGCTGGCAACAGTTCGTGGCAAGGTAAACTCCACCCGGAGCAAGGCCAAATAGGGGTTCACATGGTACGGCCCGTACTGAACCCGGGTAGGCTGCTTGAGCCAGTGAGCGATTGCTGGCCTAGACGAATGACTGTCCACGACAGAACCCGGCTTAACGGTCAACTCCCTCGTCAACAGAAAGCCCGCGTAGTGTTAACTACGCGGGCTTTCGCCTTTTCCCCGTCACCATTCAAACTGCCGACGCGTTGGCTGCTCTTACTCATCCGAATCGCTTACTTCAGTAAGCTCATCGGGATTCATGCGTTCGCCGCCTTCCTGCAATTTGCATGATTTAGTGGACGTTCTACACCGGCATATCAATCAGCAGCGCCCGTAATGGCGTGCTGGCAGAAACGGTCAGGCTGTTTTCCTGATGGATAAATGCACCGTCACCGCAGGCCAGTTTTTGTGATTCGTGGGTGACCGCGCCCTGTGCATTAATCTGCCCGTGGATGGACTGCAAATAGGCGCGTGGTCCGCGAACCGGCAATGTTATTGCTTCACCCGCCGCCAGTGTCAGTTGATGGATCCACACGTTTTGCCGCAGTTGCAGGCTGCCCTTTTCCCCGTCTGGTGAGGCCAGCAGGAAATGCGTCGCCTCCGGCAGTACCATTTTCTGCGTTAACGGATTCTCGTGTTCAGGACAGGCATCCAGCCACAGTTGCATTCGCGTCAGTGGCTGGGTGGTGCTGGTGTTCAGTTCGCTGTAACTGACATTCGCCTGCGTCGACAGCAACGCTGCTTCACCGGCGCTGACCTGCATGCTGTTGCCTTCGCTGTCGCGGTATTCCGCCGAACCCTGCAACACCAGATTCAGCACATCCACGCGCGGATACGTGCGCGGCTGGAAACTGGCGCCGGGTGACAGCACTTCCTGATTCAGGACGCGCAGGGAAGCGTAGCCCATCAGCTTGGGATCAAAGTAATGGCCGAAGGAAAATGTATACCGTGCCTGGAGCCAGCCAAAGTCAGCGCTACCGCACTCTTTTGCCGTTCTGCTGGTAATCATGGCGGTCGCCTCTCTTAAAAATTTCGATGTATAAATGGTAAGCGTCTGGACGTGTGATTGTTAGCCAGTTAATCTGGTCGCTATATTCAAATTTCCTGAAAGAGAAGAGAATGGCTAAGGATCGCGCACTCACACTGGAAGCATTACGGGTCATGGATGCGATTGACCGCAGGGGGAGTTTCGCCGCTGCCGCCGATGAGCTGGGCCGCGTCCCGTCGGCATTGAGCTACACCATGCAGAAACTTGAAGAAGAGCTGGATGTGGTGTTATTTGACCGTTCAGGTCATCGGACAAAATTCACCAATGTTGGCCGGATGTTGCTCGAACGTGGACGAGTATTGCTGGAAGCCGCAGATAAACTGACAGTGGATGCCGAAGCACTGGCCCGCGGTTGGGAAACGCACATCACCATCGTGTGTGAAGCGTTATCGCCCGCTGCGCAGTTGTTCCCGCTGATTGAAAAGCTGGCGCTGAAAGCCAATACGCAGGTGTCCCTGTTAACCGAAGTGCTGGCCGGTGCGTGGGAACGTCTCGAGCAAGGCCGGGCGGATATTGTGATCGCGCCGGATATGCATTTCCGCTCTTCCACCGAAATTAACAGCCGCAAGCTGTATAAGCTGGCCAGCATATACGTGGCCGCGCCGGATCACCCGATCCATCTTGAAGCGGAGCCGCTGTCTGACGTTAGCCGGGTTAAATACCGCGGGATTGCCGTGGCGGATACCGCCCGTGAGCGCCCGGTATTAACCGTTCAGTTGCTGGATAAACAGCAGCGTCTGACGGTCAGTACCATCGAAGAGAAGCGTAAAGCCTTGCTGGCGGGATTAGGCGTGGCGACGATGCCTTATCCGATGGTCGAGAAAGATATCGAGGAAGGGCGATTGCGGGTGGTGAGCGCGGAATATAACCGTGAAATCGACATTATTATGGCGTGGCGCCGCGACAGCATGGGCGAGGCAAAAGCCTGGTTCCTGCGCGAAATCCCTAAGCTGCTGGCTACGCGGGACGTGAAGTAATGTGTCCTTCCCCGTGTGAAAGGGGAAGGAGCCGAACGAAATCAAAAACGGCTATCGCGGCCGTGTTCAGAGTCTAAATCCTGCGCCGGTCCGGTGGAAATAATCCCGTAAGGATTGATGGTCGCGTGGCTGCGGAAATAGTGATTACGGATGTGCGCGAAATTCACCGTGTCGCGAATCCCCGGCATCTGGTAGATATCACGCAGGAAACCGTACAGATTCGGGTAGTCGCTGATGCGGTAGCGATCGCATTTAAAGTGTGTGACGTAGACGGGATCAAAACGCACCAGCGTGGTCCACAAACGCAGATCCGCCTCGGTCAGCTGATTGCCGGTCAGATAGCGATGTTTGCCCAGTAATTCCTCGGCACGTTCCAGTGCCGCAAAAACACCGTCAACCGCTTCATCGTAGGCTTCCTGAGATGTCGCAAAACCCGCCTTATACACCCCATTATTGATTTGCGGATACACCCACTCATTAATCTCATCAATCTCTGAACGCAACGCCTCGGGATAATAATCCCCGGCTTTGGCACCCACGGCATCAAACGCGCTGTTGAACATGCGGATGATATCGGCGGATTCATTGCTGACGATGGTCTGCTGCTTTTTATCCCACAGGATTGGCACGGTGACGCGGCCGGTGTAATCGTTCTGCGCGCGCAGATAGATTTCATAAGCGTAATTCAGATGATACAAATCGTCGCCCGTCGCAGCCGGGAAATCGGTGCCGAACGTCCAGCCGTGTTCCAGCATCAGCGGGTGCACGACAGACACCGGGATAATGTCTTCCAGCCCTTTCAGCGTACGCATCAGTAAGGTGCGGTGCGCCCACGGGCAGGCCAGCGAAACATACAGATGATAACGGTCGCGTTCTGCGGTAAAGCCGCCAACGCCGTGTTCGCCCGGCGTCCCATCACGCGTTATCCAGTTACGAAACTGCGCTGCTGAACGTTTGAAATGACCGCCGGTCGACTTGGTGTCGTACCAGGTGTCCTGCCAAACGCCATTCACTAGTTGTCCCATTTTTCCTCCTTCCCCCTCATCCTCCGAGCCGCCTTGATGCAACCCGAATGATTTAGGGGAGATTTACAGATAAGTAATAAAAAAGGGCGAGGTGATAAATCACATCGCCCTGCAGGTCTGACTTATTGTCTTATTTAATTATAGCGTGGTTGCTGCTCCCTGGTGCCGGGGCAATTACCAGTTTTTCTTGATCAGGCGGTCGATGCTGAATGCGCCAGGGCCGGAAGCAAACAGGACGAAGAATCCACCCGCGATAGACAGGTTTTTCATGAACATCATCTGGTTCACGCCCTGTGCAAAATCAGTGTGGAAGATCAGCGCCGTCAGGATAGTGAAGATGGCGGTGATCAGCGCGGTGGTACGGGTAAAGAAGCCGAACAAGATTGCCAGACCGCCGCCAAACTCTAACAAGATAGTCAGTGGCAGGAAGAAGCTTGGCACGCCCATGGAAGCCATGTAACCCGCAGTCGCGGTGTAACCGTTAATTTTGCCCCAACCTGCAACAATAAACAGAATAGGCATCAGAATACGTGCAACCAGTAAAGCTGTGTCGTGTAACTTGTTCATCTTCGACTCCGAAAGTGGTGCGCCCAAATTGAGCTAAAAGTGTTACCGGTCCGGTCGGAAAATATTTCCTGCCGTTACCGCATCAGTTGATGACGAGATAATAAGTCGGATGAATAAGTTATGTTAGCAAGTAAATCTGTCTGAATGGTTCAAATAAATTGAACAGCCACCGTATTGTTATTCAAAAAGAAAAGGGCTGATTGTTTTCAATCAGCCCTTTTTGCAGGATGGGTATCACGCTATTTGTTGCCGATGGTCTTGCGAAACAGACGTACCGTTCCCCAGATACCGAAAGCGCGCCGGGACCAGCGAACCACTGCACTGGGATGACGGATACCGTAAACAGCCAGCAGGCTTGAGCCTACGACCAGATATTTACGCATATCCACCAGTTTTATCCAGTAGTGATCCACTTTCGCGGTGGCATCCAGCCAGTCAGAACCGGCCTGAGAAAGCTCGCCGCGCTGACGCTCAATTTTGCGCAGCAACCTGACTTTTTCGATAGCACGGTTCGGAATGCTCATAGCTCGTCATCCTTTTCCAGCAGAGCGCGATCGACGTCCAGTTGCTTACGGGTGAGGCTAAGCAGTGTTGATCGTTTGGCTTTCGCCAGTGTCATCGCGCCAAGGATCACTGCCAGAAGCAGCAACACGCCGGTCGTTGTTGCTATCGCCGTAAGACGATAGGCCGGGTCAATGGCCCAGAATAAAACAACCAGCAAACTCATAAGACCAAAGGCAGTAAAGATCAGGGTAATACCGGCCATAAGCAGTAATTGGAAAATATTGGCCTTTTCCTCTTCCAGCTCAACCACAGCCAGCCGGACACGCGTTTCCACAATGCTCACCACCACGGTGGCAATGCGGGAAACGATGTCAAACAGGCCCTTACCCGGCCCTTGTGGCGAAGGTTTGATCGATTCAGCCATAATCAGCGGCGGGCTAACAGAACGCCAATCACAACACCGACCGCGGCACCAATACCGACGCCCGTCCAGGGTTTTTCATGCACGTAATCGTCAGCTTTACCGGCGATTTCTTTGGTCTGATAGGCAATCTTGTCACCTGTATCACTCAGACGCTCGCGGGTATCTTTGAGCAGGGATTCTGCTTTACCACGCAGTTTATCGAGTTCAGCTTTCGGCTTATCGGTAGAGGTCTGGAGAACTTCTTCCAGAGTATCCGCCAATGACTTGAGTTCAGCGCGCAGTTGTTCTGATGTATTACTAGCCATGTGTAAGTCACTCCATACGTTAACTGATTCGAACTTTTAACATAGCGGATATTCGGGTTATCGCAAATGCGAATTGTCTGTTTCAAAAGGCAAGATCGTTGTAAACCCGCTATGGCGTGAGGCAAAATCTGTCAGTCTGAAAAGCGATTAATGGCCTTCAGCCTCTTTCAGTTCAGACTTCGCTTCTTCCAGTTTTTGCTGTTTCTTGATGATTTTTTCGTGGTCGCCTTTAGCCTGAACCTCTTTCAACTCTTGCTCACGTTCGGCAACTTTTTCACGTTTCTCTTCAACACGTTTCTGATTTTCTGCTTTCAGACCTGCATCGGTACAGTGCGCTTTATTTTCACGTAACGCTTTCTCCAGACCGTCAACGCGGTTCTGGTTTTTATGCGCCCGGGCTTCGTCGATTTGTTTCTGGATTTCCTGTTGCTTAGTCACGCAACTTTCCGGCTGAGGTGCGGCAAAAGCGGCAGTGGTAAACAGCAATGCAGGAACAAGAGTGAGGGCAGATAAAGTGATTTTCATCATCGGTTTTCCTTTTGACGTTTAAGCGAATGTGCACTTAATTCCATTTGTTGATGAGTTTTATGAATGCTAGCGTCTAAATTATATTACCGCTGAATATGTGGTGATATGAGACAAATCCTGCGCATGGTCTTATCCGAACTTAAGACGCTCACGATCCAGTTTCGACCCCCAGGTCGTGGCATGTTGAGGTTCGTAGTACTGGATAACGAATCCGGCAGGCAAAATGTCCTGCAATACGGTCTCCGCCAGTTTGCGTTGTGAGGCGGTGTCGAGTTGTACCACCAAAGCATCATTGAGCGGCGTAATGCTTTTGATGTGAATACCGCGCTGGCTCAGCCCCTGATAGACATAAAAACCATCGGGTAACGCGACGCCCGCTCTGGCAGGACGGATTTGCAGCGCACTGGTCGGTGCCGGAAGACGGGATACCGCCAGCCCGATCATAGTCGCCGCCGCCAGCAGCATGAGCAGCAGAGGCCAGATAAATGAACGTTTGAGTAATCTTCGGTTCATTATGCATTCTTGCCTTTATTTTGACGGTCAGCGTGTTTTTTGCGCCACAGCACCACAATCGAACCGATCAGGCCGCCGACCAGCAGCAAAACAGGGAGCAGCATCAGGCAGTTCATCACCTGATCTTCATATTTCAGGAACAGCGGGGTTTTACCGAGAAAATACCCCAGCGAGGTCAGGATCAGGATCCACAACAATCCGCTCACCCAGTTGAAAAACTGGAAACGGCTATTGTTCAGGCCTGAAAGTCCGGCAATTGTTGGCAGCAGGGTGCGGACAAAGGCCAGAAAACGGCCGACTAACAAGGCGGAAAGACCGTGCTTATGGAAAAGCGCGTGTGCACGTTCATGATAATGCACGGGTAAATGCGCCAGCCAGCTTTGTACTATCCGGGTGTTGCCCAGCCATTTTCCCTGGGCGTAACTCAGCCAGCAACCGAGGCTGGCTGCGGTGGTCAGCAGGAAAATGGTTAAAGGGAAATTCATGGCATCTTTGGCGATCAAAACGCCAACAAGGATCAGCAGGCTGTCGCCCGGCAAAAAAGCCGCAGGCAACAAACCGTTTTCCAGAAAAATAATCATGAATAAAATCAGATACAACGCCCAGACTAATTGGGGATTAGCCAGGGTTTTATAATCTTGTTGCCAGAGGGCATCGATAAGCGAACTGATAATTTCCATCGGTGTTGTAAAACTCCATCATTTTCAGTGGGTCAGCGAAAGACATCAGCGGAGAATTTGTCTCGACGCTGCCTGTTTTGCTGATAAGGTCGCCTCTTCCCTGGCGGGCTTTCTGGTCATGAGTTTTTCGGGGATTTACGCGTCTCCGGGCCTGTTTCACTCGGCATGGACGGGTAAAAAAAGTGGTCTAACTGTAACAAAATAACAATAACTCAGACAGGTAAATATAGCGCGTTGAGACTGATCATTTAAGTCTGAAGCACGTTATGGAAAAGGGTTTTACATTGGCTGACACTACTCGACAGTGCCTGACAGGATTGGCGGGGGCAAAGCAGAGGCACGAAAAAGGCAGGTTGGGAGAATAAACCTGCCTTAAGGGGAATTTATTTAGAATTGAGTACCGGCGGGTCGAGATGAACTACCGGGTTTTCTGAATAAAGATAACGGTCTACGTTAAACTCGAAATCATCGCTGGTCGCGCGGAAAAGCATTTGTTTGGTGTTTTCCAGATGCTGCCACATTGCCAGTTTGGCGGCGTGGGGATCACGGCGGATCAGCGCTTTTAAAATCAGATCGTGTTCTTCACACCAGCTCTCAATGGACTTCTCATCAATGTGCTCATGCAGTTTGCGCCAGTAAGGGTTATGCAAGCGCTGGCTCCACATCTTCTCAACGATGGTCGCCAGCGCACTGTTTTGCGTGGCCTGTGCGACCTGCACATGGAATTTTAAATCCCATTCTGAATCGCGGAAGCGGTCTTCCTGGCGGGCATGCTCCTGAATTTCCATCAGACGCATGATGTCCTGCTTGGTGACTTGTGTGGCGGCGAATTCAGCGATGTTACTTTCAATCAGCTGACGTGCCTGTAACAGCTCAAACGGACCGGCAGTGCCAAACTCGCTGCCACAATCGGGCACAACAAGGTGGCGCTGCTGATTTGACATCACATGAATTCCCGACCCTTTACGGACTTCCACATAACCTTCAACTTCCAGCATGATAATCGCTTCACGCACGACCGTGCGACTGACATCCATTTCATCTGAAATCAGACGTTCAGCGGGCAGCTTTTCGCCAACCGGATACAAGCCTGTTTCGATGCGTTCCTTGAGCGTGGCAGCCAGTTGTTGATATAGGCGTCTGGTGTCTGTGGATTCCATATGAGTGCTCTTTAAAGTAGTGAAACCTGTAAGAAATGAGTGTCGGACAGACCTGTGAACTTATTATACAAGTGCCAGTATACGTTTTACGAAAGTTTGATGCACCGTGCATCGGACAGAAAGGCATGGGAGAAATGTCAGAAAAATGCAAAGCCCGGTAAAGAGAGTTACCGGGCTGACGAACAGACGTTTAGGCTTTTGCGGTTTTCAGCGGAGCCGGGACAGGTTCTACTGCAGAACGGTTCTGCAGGACTGTCCAGATAATGATGGCGCCGAGCAGATCGAACACGGCAAGGGCGGCGAACAGCGGGCTGAAACCGATGGTATCGGCCAGCGCCCCGACCACCAGTGCAAACATGGTACTTGCCATCCAGGCCGCCATACCGGTCAGACCGTTGGCGGTAGCCACTTCGTTACGACCGAACACATCAGATGACAGAGTGATCAGCGCTCCGGACAGTGACTGGTGAGCAAAACCACCGACACATAACAAAGCAATAGCGGCGTAAGGGCTGGTGAACAAACCGATCATGCCAGGGCCAATCATCAGAACCGCCCCCATGGTGACAACCATTTTACGGGAAACGATCAGATTAACTTTGAAGTACTTCTGGAATAACGGTGGCAGATAGCCGCCCAGGATACAGCCGAGGTCGGCAAACAGCATCGGCATCCAGGCAAACATCGCGATTTCTTTCAGATTGAAACCATACACTTTGAACATGAACAGCGGGATCCAGGCGTTGAATGTTCCCCAGGCGGGTTCAGCCAGGAAACGTGGCAGCGCGATGCCCCAGAACTGACGGTTACGCAGGATCTGCCAGGCAGACATTTTCTTGCCGTTGTTGGTCTGATGCTGTGCTTCCTGACCTTCCAGAATGTAGGTGCGTTCTTCAGCGCTGAGTTTCTTCTGATCTTTAGGGTGCTTATAGAACACCAGCCAGCTCAGTGCCCAGATCAGGCTCAGTACGCCGGTAATGATGAAGGCCAGTTGCCAGCTATGCATCACGATGCACCAGACGACCAGCGGAGGCGCAATCATGCCGCCAATAGATGAACCCACGTTGAAGTAACCGACGGCAATAGAACGTTCTTTTGCCGGAAACCATTCGCTGCTGGCTTTGAGGCCGGCAGGGATCATGGCCGCTTCTGCCATACCGACCGCACCGCGGGCGATGGCCAGGCCACCCCAGCTACTTGCCAGCGCTGTCGCCATACAGAAGATGGCCCACATAATAGCGAACATCGCGTAACCGACTTTGGTGCCCATGACGTCGAGAACGTAACCGGCGACCGGCTGCATCAGGGTGTAGCAGGCGGAATAGGCGGCGATAATATAGGAATATTGCTGTGTGGTGATGTTTAACTGGCTCATCAGCGTTGGCGCTGCAGCCGCAATGGCGTTACGTGTCAAATAACCTAATACAGTGCCGCAGGTGACGAGTGCGATCATGTACCAGCGTAACCCTTTAATCTTACCCATTTAACTCTCTCCCAGTAAATAATCCGGCGATGACAACATCAGGCTGTCAGGGCGTATTTCGCACCACCTGAACAAGCGTGGGGGTTCTGGCTTTCCTTAAAGTGTTTTCGGGAACGTTGCCGCCAGATGATTTCACTGGGAGCTGCCCGTGTTATTACGCACTGCGTTATTGTTATCTGTGCGTAAGGGTCCGATGAACGTCCTGAACACCAGAATTACTGCTTCGCCATGGGGCTGACTGCACCCGGGAAGTGTTTTGCCCGGAAACAGCGAAAGGACGTGGCAGGTAATCTCTGACGCTCTTGTCCGGGCGATGCAAAGATAACTTGTCATACAGATTTAAAATTTGAATGACATCACAAAACCACATTTATATTGTGTGGTTACTTAACTTTTTTAACTTCACGGTTATTTACTTGATTTTACAATGAAAACTGTATTTTGATTGATCCGATTCACACTTTTCTGTCAATGCTTAACAATGACAGCCTGAAAAATGAAACGTAATTGGTGTGACAACTTCACGAAATGATCACATTTATCGTGAACAGTTAATGAACACTGTTATCTGGTAAAAATTGACCGATGCAGGCCGCCTGAAGGGCAAATGGATTACATAAGCCCTGCTGGCGTGGGAAGAGGATAATGAGGCCGAAGCCCGGTTGAATGTCCGCAAGCCGGCGCGCACTTTTTAGGTTTTGTCACATTTGGTACGAAATAACTTGTCATACAGATTTAAAGTTTGAGTGACATCACAAAATGACACTCTAATTGTGAGGATAATAAGCACCAGCAGCTGATGACGCTAAAGTCATTATTTTACAGAGAATTAGTTTGTTTTTTTGGAATGAAATCAGTCATTTTAATGGCTTTGGTGCATTAAAAAGTACTGGACGATAGCTTAAATTGGTGTGATAACTTCGCACCATTGAGTGACAACTCTACAGAATTCATGATGAGGAACCTAAGATGGCGCAGTTTTTAACGGAAGACTTCCTTCTCGACACAGAATTCGCACGTCGCCTGTATCACGACTACGCGAAAGATGAGCCAATTTTTGACTACCACTGCCATTTGCCACCTGAGCTGATTGCGCAGGACTATAAATTCAAAAACCTGTATGACATTTGGCTGAAAGGCGATCACTACAAATGGCGCGCAATGCGTACCAACGGTGTGCCTGAGCGGATGTGTACCGGCGATGCCAGCGACCGCGAGAAATTTGACGCCTGGGCTGCAACGGTTCCCCACACGATCGGTAACCCGCTGTACCACTGGACGCACCTTGAGCTGCGCCGTCCGTTTGGCATCACCGGTAAACTGCTTTCCCCGTCTACCGCGGGCGAAATCTGGGAGCGCGGTAATGAATTGCTGGCGCAGGATGCATTCTCTGCCCGCGGCATCATGAAACAGATGAACGTGAAAATGGTCGGCACTACCGATGACCCGATTGATTCTCTGGAACATCATAAAGCGGTGGCACAAGACTCCGGCTTTGATGTCAAAGTGCTGCCAAGCTGGCGCCCGGATAAAGCCTTCAACATTGAAGCGGCAACCTTCGTCGATTACATGAAGAAACTCGAAGCCGCGGCGGATGTCTCCATTACCCGTTTCAGCGATCTGCGTGATGCCCTGAAAAAACGTATGGATCACTTTGCGGCGCACGGCTGCAAAGTGTCAGACCACGCGCTGGATGTAGTGGTTTACGGCGAAGCGGATGATGCGACGCTGGACGGCATTCTGTCCCGTCGTCTGAGCGGTGAAACGCCAACTGCGCAAGAAATTGCTCAGTTCAAAACCGGCGTTCTGCTGTATCTGGCTTCTGAATATCAACGTCGTGAATGGGTACAGCAGTATCACATTGGCGCGCTGCGTAATAACAACACCCGTATGTTCCAGCTGATTGGCGCAGACGTTGGTTTCGACTCCATTAACGACCAGCCACTGGCCGAGCCGCTGTCCAAATTGCTGGGCGCGCAAGGTCTGGCCGGTGGCCTGCCAAAAACCATTCTGTACTGCCTGAACCCGCGTGATAACGAAGTGATCGGTACCATGGTCGGTAACTTCCAGGGTGAAGGGATGCCGGGCAAAATGCAGTTCGGTTCCGGCTGGTGGTTTAACGACCAGAAAGACGGCATGCAACGTCAGATGACACAGCTCGCCAACCTCGGCTTACTCAGCCGTTTCGTCGGCATGCTGACTGACAGCCGCAGTTTCCTGTCCTATACGCGTCATGAATATTTCCGTCGCATTCTGTGCCAGATGATTGGTCGCTGGGTGGAAGAGGGCGAAGCACCGGCAGATATCGAACTGCTGGGCAGCATGGTGAAAAACATCTGCTTCGATAACGCGAAACAGTATTTCCAGATTGAACTGAACTGATCGGCTTGAACTGAGTAGCACGACGGAGCGCAGGTTCCTGCGCTCCTGAAATAAACATTGAAATAACAAACAACTATCCCAACAGATAACGACGGCCATAGGGCAATTTTCCCGCCCTCAAAGACCGGAGTCTGAGCAAATTAAGGTGAATGTGAGATGCAAAGGTTAAATCGCCGTGACTTCCCTGGCCGTCAACATCCGGACAAAATTATTCAATTCGGTGAAGGTAATTTCCTGCGGGCGTTTGTCGACTGGCAAATCGACCTGCTGAATGAACATACCGATCTGGATGCCGGGATCGTGGTTGTTCGTCCGATTGACACTGACTTTCCGCCTTCACTCAGCACGCAGGATGGTCTGTACACCACCATCATCAGCGGTCTGAACGAGCAGGGGGAAACGGTGCGTGATACCCGGATCATCCGCTCCGTTAACCGCGAAATTAATATCTATCACCAGTTTGATGAGTATCTGGCGCTGGCCCGTGACCCGAATATCCGCTTCGTGTTTTCTAACACGACCGAAGCCGGTATCAGCTATGTCGAAAGCGACCGTCCGGACGATACGCCTCCGGCCAGCTTCCCGGCTAAACTGACCCGGTTGCTGTTCGAGCGTTTCAACCATTTCTCCGGCGCGGCCGATAAAGGCTGGGTTCTGCTGCCATGCGAACTGATCGACTACAACGGTGAAGCGTTGCAGGAACTGGTGCTGCGTTACGCACAACTTTGGGCATTGCCAGCGGCATTCATCCAGTGGCTGAAAAACAGCAACACCTTCTGCTCAACGCTGGTTGACCGCATCGTTACCGGTTATCCGCGCAGTGAAGTCGACAGCCTGCAGGAAGAACTGGGTTATCAGGACAGCTTCTTCGACAGTGCCGAACACTTCTATTTATTCGTCATTCAGGGGCCAAAAAGTCTCGCGCAGGAACTGCGTCTGGACAAGCTGCCGCTGAATATCCGTCTGGTTGACGACATCAAACCGTATAAAGAACGCAAAGTGGCGATCCTTAACGGCGCACACACCGCGCTGGTGCCGGTGGCCTTCCTGTCAGGGCTGAACACCGTTGGCGAATCCATGAATGATGCGCAAATCAGCCGCTTTGTCGAACTGGCGATCGCTGAGGAAATCTCGCCGGTGCTGGATTTGCCACAGGATGAACTGACGTCCTTTGCCCAGGCGGTACTCAGCCGTTTCCGCAACCCGTTCATTCAGCATCAGCTGCTGTCGATTGCCCTGAACGGCATGACCAAATACCGCACCCGCATTCTGCCGCAACTGCTGGCGAGCCAGGAAAAGAATCAGCTTCTGCCTCCGCGCCTGACCTTTGCACTGGCAGCCTTGCTGGCGTTTTACCGTGGTGAACGTAACGGTGAAATTTATCCGCTGCAGGACGATGCACACTGGTTGAGCCGTTTCTCCGAACTGTGGGGTAACGTGCGTAATGGCAGCCTGCCGTTGGCCGGGCTGGTCGAAACCGTGCTGGCAGATGAAGAACACTGGGGACGTGACCTGAATACCGTGCCGGGTCTGACTGCAAAAGTGACCGAACAATTGCAGTCGATTGAAGACCTTGGCATGCGTGACGCGTTGGCGGCTTACAGCTAAGAGAACAACTATGCAAAGTATCATTCAAATTCATACCGCTGATAACGTCGCCGTCGCGTTGCGGGATATCGACGCGGGCGAGCAGGTCGAAGCAGGCGGTCACACCGTCGTGTTGGCTCAGCCGGTTGCCCGTGGCCACAAGTTTGCCCTTCGCCAGATTGCGGCGGGGGAGAACATTGTTAAATACGGCCTGCCGATCGGGCATGCGCTGACGGCGATTGAGCCGGGTGTGCATATTCATTCGCAAAACGGCAAAACTAACCTGAGTGATCTGGACGAATACCAGTATCAGCCGGATTTCGCCAGCCTGCCGGAACAGATGGCGGATCGCGATGTGCAGATCTTCCGTCGTAAAAATGGTCAGGTGGGGATCCGTAACGAGCTGTGGTTGATCCCGACCGTTGGTTGCGTCAACGGGATAGCCCGCCAGATCCAGACACGTTTCCTGAAAGAAACCAATGACGCGGAGGGTACCGACGGCGTTTACCTGTTCACGCATCCGTTCGGTTGTTCGCAACTGGGTGACGACCATGTGAACACCCGTACTATGCTGCAAAATATGGTACGCCATCCGAATGCGGGTGCGGTGCTGGTGATCGGCCTTGGTTGTGAAAACAATCAGGTGGACGTGTTCCGTGAAACGCTGGGCGAAGTGGACGAAGAGCGCGTGCGTTTCATGACGCTGCAAAAGTTCGACGACGAAGTGGAAGCCGGTCTGGAACGCCTGCGCGAACTGTATGCTGTAATGCGTGACGATAAACGCGTTGCCGGTAAACTCAGCGAACTGAAATTCGGTCTGGAATGTGGTGGCTCTGATGGTTTATCGGGTATCACCGCTAACCCGCTGCTGGGGCGTTTCTCCGACTACGTGATCGCCAACGGCGGCACTTCCGTGCTGACCGAAGTGCCTGAAATGTTTGGCGCAGAACGTATTCTGATGAGCCGTTGTCGCGATGAAAGTACGTTTGAAAAAACCGTTCACATGGTGAATGATTTCAAACAGTACTTCATCGAACATAATCAGCCGATTTACGAGAACCCGTCTCCGGGTAACAAAGCCGGTGGCATCACTACGCTGGAAGAAAAATCGCTGGGCTGTACACAAAAAGCTGGCCAAAGCCCGGTAATGGACGTGCTGAAATACGGCGAACGCCTGACTACGCCGGGGCTGAACCTGCTGAGTGCGCCGGGTAACGACGCCGTCGCCACCAGTGCGCTGGCAGGTGCGGGCTGTCATATGGTGCTGTTCAGTACCGGACGCGGCACGCCTTACGGCGGTTTTGTGCCGACGGTGAAACTGGCAACCAACAGTGAACTGGCCACGAAAAAACCGCACTGGATCGATTTCGATGCCGGACGCCTGATCCACGATGTCAGTATGGATCAGTTGCTGGGTGAATTTGTGGATCTGATCGTGGCGATCGCCGATGGCCGCAAAGCCAAAAACGAACTCAATGATTTCCGCGAATTAGCCATTTTTAAAAGCGGTGTCACATTGTAACCGGTCAGGTTTATCGTTAGGATGAAACGGCGTTTCAGTTATGGAACGCCGTTTGCTTTTGCAGCGCAAGACCCCCACGTATGAGACTCCTGACAAATGACGTATTACTGGTTTGCCCAGTCAGTTGGTGTTGTGGCCTTCATGGTCGGCATCACGATGTTTTTCAACCGCAGCGACCGCCGTTTCAAACAACAGCTTTCTGCCTACAGCGCCATTATCGGCGTGCATTTTCTGATGATGGGTGCCGCGCCCGCTGGCATGAGCGCCTTACTGAATTCTCTGCGCACACTGATTTCCCTGCGTACCCGTAACCAGTTGATTATGGTAATTTTCATCGTCCTGACCCTGGTACTGGGGCTAAGCCGCGCCCATCACTGGATGGAACTCTTACCGGTCGGCGCGACAGTTGTCAGTACCTGGGCGCTGTTCCGCACCAGCGGGCTGACAACCCGGTGCATTATGTGGTGCTCAACCTGCTGCTGGGTGGCACACAACATCTGGCTTGGCTCGATTGGCGGTTCACTTATCGAAGGCAGTTTTCTGGTCATGAACGGTTTTAATATCATTCGCTTCCGCCGCCTGCAATTGCGTGGCATCGATCCGTTTGAGGTCGAGAAGAAGCTAGTGCAGAAGATGGATGAGCAGGGATAGTCCCTGCTTTTTTGTCCTTCATTCGCGTACCCCGCTTATTTTGAATCTGCTCACAGATTGCAATAATAATTCCGCGTTTCCCCCTCTATTGATTCCTTCCGCCTGTTTGCCTCGTTGACAACCTCCGGACGCAGGAGTAATTTCCGATTCCGTGGGAGCGGTCCCACAAAAAGGGAAAGGGAAAAAGGAAAATCATGGACGCTATTCAGGGATTACTGAAACAGATATATGCAGGGAAATTGTCAGCGGTATTCTTAGATGATCTGATTACACGCATTGAGGTTGCCAGAAATCAGATTACCTATACGGCCAAACAGGGATGGGATGAAAAAGATGTGGTATTGATCACCTATGCAGATCAGTTCACGAACAAAGCAGAAAAAACACTTTCAGTATTTGATGGTTTTTATCAGCAGCATCTGGCGGATGTTTTTAATATTATTCACCTTCTGCCGTTTTATCCTTATTCGTCGGATGATGGTTTCTCGGTGATTGATTATCAGCAGGTCAATCCACTGGCGGGGGACTGGAAAGATATCCGTAAGCTTGGCCAGTCTTCAAGGCTGATGTTTGATTATGTCTGTAATCATATTTCCGCGAGCAGTGAATGGTTTAAACAATATCTGGCGGGCAATTCGAAATATGAAAACTATTTTATTAGCCTGAACGAAAATAGTGATTTATCTGCCGTGACCCGTCCCCGCAGATCGCCGCTGTTAACGCCTTTCCGCTTTGAAAATGGCGAAACCCGTCATGTCTGGACCACCTTCAGCGCGGATCAGATCGACCTGAATTTTGCGCATCCTGACGTACTGCGCGACATGCTGGACGTGTTACTGAAATACCTGTCGGAAGGCGCTGAATATGTGCGTCTTGATGCTGTGGGCTACATGTGGAAGGAACCCGGCACCTCCTGTATTCATCTGCCCAAAACACATTTACTGGTGAAGCTATTCCGCGCCGTGGTGGAGTATGTTTCACCCGGTACTGTGATTATTACCGAAACCAATGTGCCGCATCAGGACAACATCAGTTACTTTGGTAACGGGTTTGATGAGGCGCAGATGGTCTATCAGTTCCCGCTGCCGCCGCTTGTTCTGCATGCCATTCACAGTGAAAACGGGGAAACGCTGAAACGCTGGGCCGCCGGTCTGGATGCCTGCACACCCGCCACCACCTTCTTTAATTTTCTTGCTTCGCATGATGGCATTGGCCTGAACCCGTTGCGCGGATTACTGCCGGAATCAGAGATCCTCAGGCTGGTGGATGCGCTGCAACAGGAAGGCGCGAGGGTGTCGTATAAAAATAATCCGGATGGCAGCACCAGCCCGTATGAAATCAACGTCACCTATATGGATGCGCTGAACCGGCAGTCGGACGACGACGATATCCGTCTGCAACGCTTCATGCTGGCGCACGCTATTTTGCTGGCATTCCCCGGTGTTCCTGCGGTGTATATCCAAAGTATTCTGGGTTCGCGTAACGATATTCAGGGGGTTGAGAACGCCGGGCATAACCGGGCAATTAACCGGCAGAAATATGATGTCACGGAAATTGGACAGATATTATCTGAACCTGATTCATTACGTGCGCGGGTATTTGGTGAACTGAAGAAATTAATTATCTGCCGAACTGAACAGGCGGCATTTCATCCTTCCGCGCCGATGCGGGTCATTGAATGTCATGACAGCGTGTTTGCCTTTATCCGGGGGCAGGGAAACCAGGAAATAGTGTGTCTGTTTAACCTTTCCGCTAACAATATTCAGGTAACGCTCCCTTCGGGGGATTATCAGGTCTTACCTTATAATCATTCACTGAAATGTGACGGGGAAATAACATTAAAGCCTTATCAGTATATCTGGTTACGCCATTAATTAAGATGTTCCGTTATTTTTTTGTATTTAAAGGGTGTGATATTTCACAGGCCAGTGATTTCGGCTGGCTATAAATTAGCAAAGGAGATGTTCATGAATATAAAAATGAAAAGAAAATATATCCTTATAACCCCGTTATTATTATCCGCATTATGTTTATCGGCCTGTGAGGACGCCAAAGAGAGACAGGTCACCATTGAGTTTATGCATTCTTCGGTCGAGCAGGAACGTCAGGTGGTCATTAATCAGCTGATTGCGAAATTTGAACAGGAAAATCCGCAGATCACCATTAAACCGGTGCCGGTGGAAGAAGATGCCTACAACACCAAAGTGATTACGCTGGCCCGTACCGGCGCACTGCCAGCCGTGATTGAAGTCAGTCACGATTACGCCAAAGTGATGGATCAGGAACAGCTGATCGACCGCGATGCCATCAGGCAGGTGATCGACGGCATAGGTGCTGATCAGTTTTATCCCGGCGTATTGCGCATCGTGCGCACGGAAGAAG
Source organism: Rahnella sp. 2050 (assembly GCF_040544515.1). Lineage (NCBI taxonomy): Bacteria > Pseudomonadati > Pseudomonadota > Gammaproteobacteria > Enterobacterales > Yersiniaceae > Rahnella > Rahnella sp. 2050. The sequence continues at coordinate 198,092 of NZ_JBEPKE010000002.1, forward strand.
GCGAGAATTACACCGGCGTACCGATCCATGGCTGGATACAGGGGATCTGGTACAACAAATCACAACTGGCTGACGCCGGATTCTCTGCGCCGCAAAACTGGCAGGATGTCACCCGCATTGCCACGGCATTTAATCAGCCCGCGCGGAAAAAATATGGCATTGCGTTACCGACCGCCGAAAGTGTTTTGACCGAACAGGCTTTCTCGCAGTTTGCGCTTTCCAACGATGCCAACGTATTTAATGCTCAGGGGCAAATCACGGTTAACACGCCGGAAATGCAGCAGGCGCTGGATTATTACCGTCAGCTCGCCACCTTCTCGATGCCCGGTTCCAATGATGTCATGGAAATCAAAGACGCCTTTATGAACGGCACGGTGCCGATGGCGATTTACTCCACTTATATTCTTCCTGCGGTGTACAGCGAAGGCAAAGCCGGTGACCTTGGTTTTGCCGTGCCGACTGAAAAATCCAAAGCCGTTTACGGCACCATCACCTCACTGACCATCTCCAACGGGCTGGATACGCCTGAACGTGAGGCCGCCGAACGGTGGGTGAGCTTCCTCGAAAAACCGGATAACGCGACAGCCTGGGTGCTGATGTCGCCGGGTGCCGCATTGCCGGTAACCCAAGGCGTGACCGGTAATGCCACCTGGCAAAACAATCCGGTGATCAAGGCATTTGGCACGCTGCCGCAAATGCTGGTGAACGAGTTTGCCAACGTGCAGGTGTTCGGTTCCGTCGGGGAGAAAAACTTCGCAGCAATGGGCGATATCACAGGCTCTGCCGTGCTCAGCGAAATGCTCAATGGCGTGACCGTCGGGAAGAAGGATCCGCAGCAGTCACTGGCGGAAGGGCAAAAGCGTATCGAAGCACTGATGCAAAAACGCTAAACGGAGGAGCCTGAATTGTCAGGGAAGATCATGAAATCACGTAAATTTAACCATTCTGACGGTCGTTTTGCGCTGCTTCTGCTCGCCCCCAGCATCTTTTTGCTGGGGCTGCTGGTGGCGTATCCGATGTTGTCGAATATCCAGATCAGCTTTCTGCAAATCCCGCTGAATCCGCGTCTTGATAACCGGTTTGTCGGGCTGGATAACTACATCAGCATTCTCAGCGATCCGGGCTTTTATCACTCGTTGTGGGTGACGTTCTGGTACACCGCACTGGTCGTCGCGGGCAGTACCGGTCTGGGGCTGGGCGTCGCGTTGTTTTTTAACCGTGAGTTCCGCTTTCGCAAAACGGCGCGTTCGCTGGTGATTTTGTCCTATGTCACGCCTTCCATTTCGCTGGTATTTGCCTGGAAATACATGTTCAACAACGGCTACGGCATTGTGAATGTGATCGGTGCTGACATGCTGCACCTGTTCAGCGATGCCCCGCTGTGGTTCGACAATCCGGTCAGCAGCTTCGTGCTGGTGGTGTTGTTCGCCATCTGGCGTTATTTCCCCTACGCCTTTATTTCGTTTCTGGCGATTTTGCAGACCGTCGATAAATCCCTGTACGAAGCCGCAGGCATGGATGGCGCCAATGCCTGGCAGAAATTCCGCATCGTCACGCTGCCCGCCATCATGCCGGTACTGGCAACGGTGGTCACGCTGCGTGCGATCTGGATGTTCTACATGTTTGCCGACGTCTACCTGCTGACCAACAAGGTCAATATTCTGGGTGTGTATCTCTATAAAACCGCCTTCGCCTTTAACGATTTAGGTAAAGCCGCCGCCATATCCATGGTGCTGTTTGCCCTGATCTTTATCGTGATCCTTCTTGCCAGAAAACGGGTGAATATCAATGGCAGCAACTAACCGCAAGATCCTGCGCAAAGCGGGCTTTTATGCCAGCCTGCTGATTTTCCTTGGCGCGATGTTATTTCCTTTTTTCATCATGCTGATGACCTCGTTCAAAAGCAGTAAAGAGGCGATTTCCCGCCATCCGACGCTGTTTCCGCAGGAGTGGGATTTCCATCATTACGTGGATATTTTCAATCCGCAGATTTTCCCGTTCCTCAGTTACTTCAAAAACAGCCTGACCGTGTCGGTACTGGCGTCCGTGATCGCTGTGTTTTTCGGCATCCTGGGCGCTTATGCGTTGTCACGGCTGCGTTTTAAAGGGCGCGTCACCATCAACGCCAGCTTTTATACCGTCTACATGTTTTCCGGCATTTTGCTGGTGGTGCCGCTGTTCAAGATTATTTCGGCGCTGGGCCTGTATGACACCACTACCGCGCTGGTGATCACCATGGTGGTTCAGACCTTGCCGACGGCCGTGTTTATGCTGAAAAGTTACTTCGACACCATTCCTCACGACATTGAAGAAGCGGCGATGATGGACGGGCTTAACCGGCTGCAAATCATTTTCTACATCACCGTGCCGCTGGCGATCTCCGGCATCATTTCGGTGTTTGTGTACTGCTTTATGGTGGCGTGGAATGACTATCTCTTCGCCTCCATTTTCCTCTCCAGCTCTGCCAATTTCACCCTGCCTGTCGGCCTGAACACGTTGTTCAGCACACCGGATTATGTCTGGGGAAGAATGATGGCCGCCTCACTGGTGACCGCGCTGCCGGTTGTCCTGATGTACGCGCTTTCGGAGCGGTTTATCAAAGGCAATCTTACTGACGGCGGCGTAAAAGGCTGACGTTAAAACGCATATTGACTGATTAAAGATGAAGGAATATCCGATGAAAAAACTGGTCGCAACCCAGCCGCGTGTGGCTGAACTGATGGATTATGAGGACCGCCCGGTCGCGGCATATGAAGTCAAAATTCGCGTGAAATTTGGCGCACCGAAACACGGTACCGAAGTGGTAGATTTTCGCGGCGTCAGCCCGTTTATCGACGAGGAGTTTTCGGCTGAATGGGGCATGTTTGTCCCCCGTCCGGCGGATGCGCCGCGCGGTATCGTGTTCGGCGAATTCCAGCTCGGCAACATGGTGGTGGGCACCGTTTGCGAAAAGGGCTGCGAGGTGACGGATTACGCGCTGGGCGATGATGTCTGTACTTACGGACCGCTGAGCGAAACGGTGATCGTCAACGCCGTGAACAATTACAAATTGCGCAAAATGCCCGCCGGTGCCTCATGGAAAAACGCCGTCTGTTATGACCCGGCGCAGTTCGCCATGAGTGGTGTGCGTGACGGCAATGTCCGTGTCGGCGATTTCGTGGTGATTGTCGGGCTGGGGGCGATCGGTCAAATCGCTGTGCAACTGGCGAAAAAGGCCGGTGCCAGCATCGTGATTGGCGTCGATCCGCTGGAAAAACGCGGGGAAATTGCGCTGAAAAACGGCGCGGATGCCGTGTTTAACCCGATCGGCACTGACATCGGGCTGGAGATCAAAAAACTCACCGGCAAACAGGGTGCGGACGTCATCATCGAAACCAGCGGCAATGCCCAGGCACTGCAGGCGGCGCTGCGGGGTATCGCTTACGGCGGCACAATTTCTTATGTCGCCTTTGCCAAACCCTTTGCCGAAGGCTTTAACCTCGGGCGGGAAGCCCACTTTAACAATGCCAAAATCGTCTTTTCCCGCGCATGCAGCGAACCCAATCCCGATTATCCCCGCTGGAGCCGTAAACGCATCGAAGACTCCTGCTGGGAACTGCTGATGAACGGCTACCTGAACTGCGAAGACCTGATCGATCCGGTGGTCACGTTCAGCAACAGCGCGGAGAGCTACATGAAATACGTCGATCAACATCCTGATCAGAGCATCAAGCTCGGCATCACTTTCTAAAAGGACTTAGACATGAAAATCGGTACACAAAATCAGGCATTCTTCCCGGAAAATATTCTGGAGAAATTCAAATTTATCAAGGCAATGGGTTTCGACGGTTTTGAAATTGACGGCAAATTGCTGGTAAATCATCTCGACGAAGTGAAAGCCGCTATCGCCCAAACCGGCCTGCCAGTGATTACCGCCTGCGGCGGCTATGAGGGTTGGATCGGTGATTTCATCGAAGAGCGTCGTCTGAATGGATTGCAGCAAATCACTGCGATTCTGGAAGCCCTTTCGCAGGTCGGCGGTAAAGGGATTATCGTGCCCGCCGCCTGGGGAATGTTTACCTACCGTCTGCCGCCGATGACCTCACCGCGCAGTCAGGCGGGCGACCGTCTGGCGGTCAGCGCATCCTTGCGGGAGCTGGAAAATGTCGCCAGACGCACCGGCACCACGGTGTATCTGGAGCCGCTGAACCGTTATCAGGATCACATGATAAACACGCTGGCGGAGGCACGCCGTTATATCGAAGAGGGCGCGCTTGAGCACGTCAAAATCATCGGTGATTTTTACCATATGAGTATTGAGGAGGATTGCCTCAGCGCTGCGTTCCATCAGCAACGCGATCTGCTCGGCCATGTACATATTGCTGACAATCATCGTTACCAGCCGGGCAGCGGAAGCATTGATTTTGGCTCTGCGTTTGAGCAACTGAAAGAAGATGGCTACGACGGCTATATCGTCTACGAATGCCGCGTGCGGGCAGAAAATCCGACCCAGGCTTATCAGGATTCACTGACTTATCTTCGCAATTTACTCTGACTGACAGGCCGCGAAATGGAATTTATAACGAAACCGGCAGGAACGCTGAAAGTGGCGCTGGTGGGGGCGGGTCAGGTGGCGGAAAAGGTCCATGTGGCCTGTTACCGCCAGCTTCCGGGGCTTGAACTGGTCGCGGTGGTGGATTGCGATACGGCGCGCGCTCAGGCATTTGCCGGGCGCAACGGTATCGCCCGTGCCTTTACCTCACTGGAAGAGATGCTGGAGGCTGAACGGCCCGACATCGTCAGCATCTGTACGCCCAACCTTTTCCATCATCAGCAAGTGATCACGGCATTGCAGCACGGCTGTCATGTGTTCTGTGAAAAACCGCCTGCCATGACCGCCGCGCAGGCGCTGGAAATGTGGCAGGCGGCGGAACAGGCTGGCCGGATTCTGGCCTATGACTTTCATCACCGTTTCGCCGAAGATGCGCGCATTTTACGCCAGAAAGTCGCAGCGGGTGAACTGGGTGAGGTTTATGTCACCACCGCGCGCGCCCTGCGCCGCTGCGGCGTGCCCGGCTGGGGCAATTTCACGGATAAAACGCAGTCCGGCGGCGGACCGCTGATCGACATCGGCATTCATATGCTGGATGCCGCCATGTACGTGCTCGGCTTTCCGGCAGTGCGCAAAGTCACCGCGCAGATGTTTCAGAAAATCGGTAACCGCAAAAGTGAAGGGCAATTCGGAAGCTGGGATCCGCAGAAATACAGCGTGGAAGATTCAGTATTTGCCGCGATTGAGTTTTGCAACGGCGGGTTGCTGCGTCTGGAAACGGCGTTTGCGCTGAATATTCAGCCGCAATCGGTGATGAATGTTGAGTTTTGCGGTGATAAGGCCGGTGCCACACTGTTTCCTGCCCAGGTGTATACCGATGAAAAGGGTGAACTGGTGAGGTTATTCCACCGGGAGGTTGCCGACGATCAGCGCCATGTTCGCAGCGTTCAGGCGTTTGTGGCGGCGGTTCGCGGGGAAACGGTGAGTCTGGCAGACGCGGAACAGGGATACCGGATCCAGCAACTGGTGGCGGCTGTCTATCAGTCGGCAGAGTCGGGGGAGAGCGTGTATCTATGATTCAGCCTCAGATCCTGCCCGAAGCCCCGTTTTCACCACATCGCCTGAATAAGTACGGCAGCCTGCATACCTGCGGCAATGGCCGGATTGGTATCCGTGGCTGTCACGAAGAAGCCTATACCGATCAACAGCGGGGCATGTTTGTCGCGGGTTTTTATCACCGTGCGAATACGACCGAAGTCACCGAACTGGTGAATCTGCCGGATATTATTGGTATGCGCATTGAGCTGGACGGCGAAAGTTTATCGCTGCTTTCCGGCACGCTGCTGTCCTATCAGCGTGAACTGCGCACCATGAACGGTGAGCTGTATCGCGAACTGGTCTGGCAGTCGCCCGCCGGTCAGCGGTTCAAAATCGAAACCCGTCGTTTTGTGGCGCTTTCTCCGCTGACGCTGGTGGCGAGCCGTTTAACTGTCACCGCGCTGGATGCGGATGCACATTTGTGCGTGAGCACCGGCATTGATGCAACGCTCACCAACAGCGGCAGACAGCATCTGAATGAATGTTCAGTACGGGTTTTCGATCAAAACGTTTTACAAGGCGGTTATCAGACCACAGACGGCCAGCAGCAGGCGATCATCACCAGCCAGTGCCTGTTTCCTGCCCGCGCCAGCAGCAGTTTTTCGTCGAAAAACCGCCAGTTACTGCAACATATCAGCCTGCCGTTATCTGCCGGTGAAGCGGTGACGCTGGAGAAATTCAGCTGGATTGCCACGTCGCTCGACGCAGATTTCCTGCCAGAAAACACCTTCGCAGCACGCTGCCTGAAGGCCCTGCTGGCACACGCGCAGCAAGGTTACGGACACCTGCTGATGGAAAATACCCGCCACTGGCAGCATTACTGGCAGGCATCACGGGTCTGTGTGGCGTCAGATGATCCCCAGGATCAACGTGCGCTGGATTTTGCGCTGTATCACCTGAAGCTGATGATCCCGGCGCATGACGCGCGCGCCAGTGTGGCGGCGAAAGGGCTGACCGGCGAAGGCTATAAAGGGCATGTTTTCTGGGATACCGAAATATTTATCCTGCCTTTTGCCCTGCTGAATGCGTCTGAACAGGCGCGAAAACTGCTGGAATACCGCTATCTGCATCTGGCGCAGGCGCAGGACAAAGCCCGGCAGAATGGTTATCAGGGCGCACTGTTTCCGTGGGAAAGCGCGTTCAGCGGCGAAGAGGAAACGCCTGAATTTGCCGCGATCAATATCCGTACCGGTCAGCGGCAACGGGTGGCATCGGCGCTGGCAGAACATCATCTGGTGGCAGATATCGCCTATGCCACGGTGGGCTATTTCCAGGCCACGCTCGACACGGAATTTATGCAACAAATGGGACTGGCGCTGCTGAAAGAAACCGCGCGGTTCTGGATGAGCCGCGCTGAATGGCGTGACGACCGGCTGGCAATTCTCAACGTCATCGGGCCGGATGAATACACCGAACATGTTGATAATAATGCGTTTACCAATTATATGGCGCAGTACAACGTCCGGGAGGCCTGCCGGTATCTGCATGAATTTAATCATGAGGACGCCGCATTCTTTGCGCAGGCGGAAGATTTTCTGACGCACCTGTATCTGCCGCAGCCCGATGTGCAGGGTGTGATCGCGCAGGATGATTCCTTCCTCAGCAAACCGCAATGCGACCTGACAGCCTATAAATCCCGGCAGGGCACACAGGCCATTTTGCTGGATTATTCCCGTGCGGAAATCAACGAGATGCAGATTCTGAAACAGGCCGATGTGGTCATGCTCATGCAACTGCTGCCCGCACAGTTCACGCCACAATGTCAGGCTGCCAGTCTCAGTTTTTATGAACCGCGTACGATTCACGACTCTTCGCTGAGTAAATCGGTGCATGCGATTGTTGCCGCCCGGACCGGGCAGGTCGCACAGGCATTGCAGTTTTACCGCGAGGCGTGCCGCATCGATTTGGGCGAGGAACCTCACTCTTCGGACGACGGTATTCATGCGGCCGCCACGGCCGCTATCTGGACGGGGGCGCTGATGGGGTTTGCGGGGCTGGATTATCAGTCAGGCGAACTGCATTTCCGGCCCTCGCTGCCGCAGGGCTGGACGCGGTTACAGTTTCCCCTTTGCTGGCGTGGAACGCGCCTGACGGTGTCGCTTGAACCCCGGCAATTTACCCTCAGCAAAACGGATGCTCAGCCGCTGAAGGTCTGGATCAACGGCATCTCTCACACATTTACGGAAAGCCTCATTCTGAAAGGATCTCATGATGAAAACTGAACCCCTGCCGCGTGCCGTTATTTTTGACCTCGATGGTGTGGTGGTCGATACCGCACACCTGCATTTTATGGCCTGGCAACGACTGGCGCAGCGTATCGGGATCCCCATCGATGCTGCGTTTAATGAGCAACTGAAGGGCGTCAGTCGTCAGGAATCGCTGTTGAAGATCCTCGCTGTGGGCGGAAAAACCGGAACTTTTACGCAGGCAGAATGTGACGCAATGGCGGCGGAGAAAAATGCCGATTATGTCGCATTACTCGCCGGGCTGACCACGGCGGACATTTTGCCGGGGATCAGTGAATTGCTGCATACGTTGCGTGAACAGGGCGTGCTCACCGGTCTGGCTTCCGTTTCACAAAATGCCCCGCAGGTGCTCAGGGCGTTAGGACTGGAGCAGGCTTTCGATTATGTCGCGGACGCCCGCCGGATCACGCATTCCAAACCGCATCCGGAAATTTTCCTCAAGGTTTGCGAGGCGCTGAATATCGCGCCGCAGCATGCCGCAGGGATAGAGGATGCGCAGGCGGGGATTGATGCATTACGTGCCGGAGGCATTTTCTCGATTGGCATTGGCGCCACGCTGGAAGGGGCAAATCACCGTCTGGATTCTACCGACGGGCTGTCGTGGGCGGTTATCAGGCAACTATGGTTGCATCATCAGGCTGATATTTAAGGAAAAATTATGGCTCAGATTTCACTGCAACACATTCAGAAAATTTACGACAAACAGGTTCACGTGGTGAAGGATTTCAATCTGGAGATCGCGGATAAAGAATTTATCGTGTTTGTCGGGCCATCCGGCTGCGGAAAATCTACCACCCTGCGTATGATCGCCGGGCTGGAGGAAATTTCTTCCGGCGACCTGCTGATCGACGGCGTGCGCATGAACGACGTCGCACCGAAAGATCGCGAGATAGCGATGGTATTTCAGAACTATGCGCTTTACCCGCATATGTCCGTGTACGACAACATGGCGTTTGGCCTGAAACTGAGAAAGATTGCGCCGGAGGAAATCAGTCAGCGCGTGGAGTATGCGGCCCAGATCCTCGGGCTGAATGAGTATCTGGCGCGACGTCCGGGGGCGTTATCCGGCGGCCAGCGTCAGCGCGTCGCGCTCGGGCGCGCGATTGTGCGTGATGCCAAAGTCTTTCTGATGGACGAACCGCTGTCGAACCTCGATGCCAAACTGCGGGTACAGATGCGGGCCGAAATCAGCAAGCTGCACCATAAACTCAATACGACGATGATTTATGTCACCCATGATCAGACCGAAGCCATGACCATGGCAACGCGGATTGTGGTGATGAAAGACGGCATTATCCAGCAGGTTGGCGCGCCTAAAACGGTCTATAACCATCCACAAAATATGTTTGTGGCCGGTTTTATTGGATCACCGGCGATGAACTTTATCCGTGGTGCGCTGGATGGCAACTTTTTCGTGACGGAAAGTCTGCATATTCCGGTGCCTGAAGACAAACTGGCGATATTGAATGCACGGGGTTATCAACGTAAACCGCTGATACTCGGGATCCGTCCTGAAGATATCGCCGGTGCAGAGCAGCAGAACGCACATTTTGACGCGCGAATTACGGTAGCTGAACTGACCGGAGCAGAATTTATGTTGTATTGCTCGATTGGCGGTCATGAATTTGTCTGCCGTTCAAACGCTAATACTGATTATCAGGCCGGACAATTATTATCCCTGTGCTTTGATATGAATAAATGTCATTTCTTTGATTGTGAAACTGAGGAAGTCATTACCGCGCATTAATAAGTTATGTCACTAACGTGTATAAATAACACGAATTTTAAAAGAGGTTATCCGTTGTTTTAATATCCATCTGTCCCTACTGTAAAAGGAATTATTATAATGAAAATGAAAGTGGCTGCCGCATTATTATGCGGCACAGTCTGCTCGTCGGCTTTTTCCGCTGAGAGCGAAAGCGTAAATAAAAATGAAGATCATAATTCACCGGCAATGCTGACGCCGGTACCGATCGGTAACGTTGCGTTACCTGCTGAACCCTGGAAGGTGCAGATCGGCGCCATGCAGGAAACAGAGAACACAGAAGGTCAGGGCGATAAAGACGGCGCTTATGAACCGACGGTATTTGTTAACTTCAGCAAAGGAAAGTGGAACTTCTACGGCGCATTTTATCAGGAAGACCATAACGTCGATTACTCCGAAGATACCCGAAGTGACTGGTTTAATCAGGTCGAATTCGATATGCATTATCAGTTTGTGGATAACGCAGATTATGCGCTGGGGCTGATGCTCGGTTTCAGGAACTATCAGTGGCAATATAATGAAGATAAAAAGAAAGAGGGCAATTCTTATAATACCCAGCGTTATACCATTCAGCCAGACTGGTCGGTGTCGCTTAGTCCTGCGTTGAAATATAACGGCTGGATGGCGTTGTATAATTATTATAACAGTATGGACGATAACGGTTATCTGAATAAAGAGTTTGAAGGTGAAACCGGTTTGAAATACAGTTTCACCGATGATATCGCGATGCAGGTCAGTTATTATTTAGATCGCGGATGGAATACCGGTGACAGCCAGCGCGGGGAATTCGCTAAACAGGAAGCGCGTATCTATTTGCCGGTGAGCTTCGATCTTTTCTCCAGCGGGAAAACTGTGCTGACGCCTTATGCCCGCCGGACGCTGGATACCTATTATTACAATGATGATCGCGGAGAACGCGAAGGAGAAACCGATACGCGATTCGGGTTGTTAATCAATCAGCCTTTACCCAACGGTTTTGCCATCTCACTGGAATATGCCTACGAATTGCAGTTGCACGATAATACCGATGCCAGCGCCAATGCGAAGACCAAATTCCATTATACCGGTGTCGGTGTCACCTATTCTTTCTGATGCCTCTCATCACCCAACCGGAAGCTGTTTTCCGGTTGGGTTTTCTTATTTTCCGGCAGTGATTTCTATGGCGGAATGATTCACCACCAGCTGTGTCGGCACCAGCGTGCGGGAATGCGCGCCGGGACGATCGAAAATTTTATCGAACAGCACACCGCAACCCTGCCAGCCTAATTCGCGGATAGGAATTTCAATGCCGGTCAGCCCCGGAGACAGGATCGGCGAAATATTGTCGCTGCTGTAACCGGTGATGGAAATTTCATCGGGAATGATCTTTTTCTGTTCATGGGCCGCGCGGTAAATGCTCATGACTTTCACGGCATCCGTGGCGAAAACGGCCGTCGGCGGATGCGCCTTTTGCAGCAATGTCGTCGCCGCCAGATAAGCGCTTTCGGTGGTATAACCGCCGTCAATCATCAGGCCCGGTTGCGCAGTCAGACCGGCATCCTGCATGGCGCGTTTATAACCGGCAAGGCGGTCAATGGAAACGTGATAATCCAGCGGCGCGTGCAGGCAGGCAATATCCTGGTGACCGAGCGAAATAAGATGTTCTGTCAGCCGGTAACTGTCCTGAAAATTATCGGTATCGACGGAAAAGACGTGCTGATATGTTCCTTCAATATTGCCAATCACCACCACAGGAACCTGATAATTATCTAACTGTTCCAGAATATATTCATCGGCGGGTGAACTGAGCATTATCACGCCTTTCACCATTTTTTCCGTTATTTTAGCGACACACTTTTGCAGATCTTCTTCGCTATTTTTGGACGTCTGCAAAATAACGTCAAAACCCTCTTCTTCCGCTCTCAGCGCAATGGATTGCAATATTTCGGAGAAGAAAGGGTTCCCGGCGGTTGTTTTGGTCGAACGGGTGGATATCACTAAAATCGCATCAAAACCTTTGGATGTCAGCGCCCGCGCCAGTTTGCTTGGCTGATAATTCAGCGTGCGGATAGCATCCAGCACGCGCTCACGGGCATCTGGCGAAATATTGGTTTGGTTGGTAATAACTCTGGAAACGGTAGATTTGGACACTTTTGCCAGACGGGCAATATCATAAATAGTGACTGCCACAATATATGCACCTCAAATATCCGTATTAAGGACGGGATATTGATAATACGGGGCAGGTCTGAGGTTGTCCATTTTCCCCAGACCTGATGTGGCGGATTATTACTCGTCTAATTTCAGCGGCGGCAACTGCGCAAAAATGCTCAGCAGGCCTTCGCCCCAGCCTTTGCGGATCATGTCGAAATACGGGTGTGTTTCGGTGATCCGGTGCTGTTGCGCGGCGCTGAAGCTGTCTGTCGGATAGGTCATCACATCCAGCGGCAGGCCGACGGAAAGATTACTGCGCAGTGTGGAGTCCATCGAAATCAGCGCACATTGCATCGCCTGATCCAGCGCGGTGTCGTAGCTCAGTACGCGATCGATAATCGGCTTACCGTACTTACTCTCACCAATCTGGAAATACGGCGTGTCGTGCGTGGCTTCGATGAAATTCCCCTGCGGATAAATGTGGAACAGCCGCTGGCCCTCACCTTTAATCTGTCCGCCGAGCAACAGATTGCAGCTGAAATCTGTATTGCCCCCCTGATTTGCGCCGCTGTCCCGTGCAATCACTTCACGCACCGTTTCACCCAGCAGGCTGGCGGCATCGTAAAGCGACTTCACGTTCAGCAGGTTTTCCCGCTCATCGTCTGCGCAGCGACGATGCAGCAGACTGATAATGCTCTGTGTGGTCGCCAGATTTCCGGCACTCTGGATCACCAGCACGCGTTCATCGCTTTGATGAAAAACATGCAGTTTACGGAAGGTGGAAATATGGTCCACTCCGGCATTGGTGCGTGAATCTGAAACAAACACCAGGCCAGAGGACAAGCGCATGGCCACACAGTAAGTCATAAAAAGGTTTCCTCAGGTATTCAGGATCATTGCGGAACGTCGAGTATGGCAACGGCCGCGACAGTGCGCATGTCTTCGCTTCCTCCCCCTAACCGGATACCGCGGACCGGGCATGCATCAAGATAATCTATGCCGATAGCCAGTTTCAAATGCTGATTCGGTTTACAGGTGTTATTGGTGACATCGAAGCTCTGCCAGCGGTCATCCAGCCAGGCTTCCGCCCACGCATGCATGGCCACATGCGCTGAGTCTTCCGAGTAAAGATAGCCGCTGACGTAACGCGCCGGGATGCCCAGGCTGCGGCAGCAGGCCAGGAAAACGTGTGTGTGATCCTGACATACGCCGGTTTGTGCTGAAAAGGCTTGTGAGGCGCTGTCTTTCACCGTGGTGCTGCCGGGGTTGTAAGGCATTTTCAGCAGCAGTTCGCCCATCAGGCTGCACAGACTTTCATGCTGTGCCTGCGGCCGGTAATAACGGCTGGCGAAATCGCGGATCGCGCCATCGGCCAGGGTCAGCGGGCTGGTGCGCAAAAACACCAGCGGCGAGAGATGCCCGCAATTATCGTCTTCCGTATTGTCTTCAATCTCGACCACGCCGTTGGCTTCAATGGTGATCGCCTGATGGGGTTGATCGAGCGTCAGGACATGCAGCACATTGCCATAGGCATCCAGCGTGCGGGTGGCATATTCCGGCAAGGTCAGATCCCACGACAAAATCTTCTGATGGCTGGAATCCTGCGGTGTGAGGCGCAGATATTGCGTGCTGTGTTTAACCTGTTGCGCATAGCTGTAATGCGTCTGATGTGTGACATTCAGTTTCATTATTGGGCCTCCAGATAGGTTTGATGAATGCTCTCAGCGATGGCATTGGTCTGATCCAGAAACTGCATCAACCAGGGGCTGAGACCCATCTCAACAATCTCGTCCATTTCGGTGAAGCGAAGCTGAGCATGAAGGGTATGGACACGGCGGCGTGGCAAATTGCCTGCGCTGCCGCCGATTTCCTCCAGCTGTTCGGCCATGATTTCGACACAGGAAAGCAGAGAACGCGGTAACTCGCGGCGCAGTATCAGCAGCTCGGCAATACGTTTCTGGCTAAGTTGCTGCTTATAAAGCGTGTGGAACGCTTCGCGGGCGCTGACCGCACGCAGCAGCGTGTCCATCCGGTAGTACTCGCGCACCGGATCTTCATCGGCATTCAGTAACTGATTTTTGGCATCCAGCAGGCGGGCGGTGCTGTCCGCACGCTCAAGCATGGTGCCGAGGCGGATAAAGTTCAGTGCATCACTGCGCAGTAATGTGCCGAACATCGCACCGCGGAACAGATGTGAGCGCTCCTTGACCCAGTCGAAGAAAGCGTCTGCACCGGCAGAACCGACGCCCTGACGGCGGATCAGTTTCATCTCTATCCAGGTGGCATTGATGCTTTCCCAGACTTCAGAAGAAAGACTGCCGCGCACCGCATGCGCATTGTTCCAGGCCATTTGCAGGCAACTGAAAATGCTGCTGTGGTTGAAGCTGTCCAGAGCGAAGAAGTTGAGCAGATTACCCATCGACTCCTGCGGATAGTGCTCGTTGAACAGTGTCCGCGTACCGGTCATGGTCAGCGGTACCAGTAAATCATTGTTTTCATCGCGTGCGTTGACGTCACGGATCGACATCATCGACAGCTTATTGGTCACGTCCAGCAGGCGTGCAATATTCTCGGCGCGTTCCAGATAACGCGCCATCCAGTACAGTTCGCTGGCTGTTCTGCTTAGCATGCGTCATCCTCCGTCGGATTTTCTTCCAGCACCCAGGTATCTTTGGTCCCGCCGCCCTGAGATGAATTCACTACCAGCGAGCCTTCTTCCAGCGCTACGCGGGTTAATCCGCCCGGTACCAGACGAATTTCGGCACCGGTCAGCGCAAATGGCCGCAGGTCGATATGACGCGGTGCCAGCCCGTTACCGACAAAGGTCGGGCAGGTGGAAAGCGCCAGCGTTTCCTGCGCGATGTAGTTTTCCGGGCGGATGCGCAGTAATTCGCGGAAGCGTTCAATTTCTGCCTTGCTGGCCGTCGGCCCAATCAGCATGCCGTAACCGCCTGCGCCATGAACCTCTTTCACCACCATTTTTTCCAGGTTTGCCAGCACGAAAGACAGATCGCTTTCCTTGCGGCATTGCCACGTCGGCACGTTATTGAGGATCGGATCTTCCGCCAGGTAGTAACGGATCATCTCCGGTACATACGGGTAGATCGATTTATCATCCGCCACGCCGGTACCGATCGCATTCGCCAGCACCACACCACCGGATCGATACACCGACAGCAGGCCGGGAACCCCGAGCATGGAATCGGCGCGGAACGCCAGCGGATCGAGGAAGGCGTCGTCAATACGCCGGTAGATCACGTCAATCTTGCACGGTCCGGCGGTGGTGCGCATAAACACCGCGCCGTCTTTCACGAACAGATCGACACTTTCTACCAGTTCAACACCCATTTGTTGTGCGAGGAAACTGTGCTCGAAATAGGCACTGTTAAAGCGGCCGGGCGTCAGTACCACGACGGTCGGATCGTTGACGGTGGTGCTTTCGCGCAGGGTTTGCAGTAAGTGGGAAGGGTAGCGGGAAACCGGCGCGATACGCTGCTCGGCAAACAATTCGGGATATAACCGCATCATCATTTTGCGGTTTTCCATCATGTAAGACACACCGGACGGCGTGCGCAGGTTGTCTTCCAGCACGTAGTATTCGCCATCGCCTCCCCGCACCATGTCGGTTCCGGCAATGTGGGCGTAGGTATCACGATGAAGATCGATGCCCTGCATGCAGGGCTGATACTGATCGTTGGCCAGCACTTGTTCGGCGGGCACGATCCCTGCCTTGAGGATCTTCTGGTCATGATAAATATCATGCAGAAAAGCATTAAGCGCCTGAACCCGCTGACGGATCCCGCGATCAAGCATCTGCCATTCGCTGGCCGGAATAATGCGTGGCACGCTGTCAAACGGGATCAGCCGTTCCGCGCCATCATCTTCGCCATAAACATTAAAGGTAATCCCCACCCGGTGAAACAACAGCGCAGCTTCCTCTTTTTTGCGCTGGACTGCCTGTTGATCGGCTTGCTGCAACCACTGCCAGTAGGCCTGATAATGGCTGCGGTGTTTGCCTTCAGCCATCAACATTTCATCAAAAAAGGGTGAATCGGAAAGGTCAATCTTGATCATCATCACCTCACAAACTGGACAGGCTGCAATTGAATCGTTCAATAACAATGAAGATCAGGCATAAAGTGTGCCAGCGTGCAAAACGGGCTGAAAATCAGGGGAAAAGGGGCCGGTCTGCTTAATTATAGGGCGAGGAGAAGTTTGTTTGCCTGAAAATGGGGCAAAAAAAACCAGCCCGCAGGCTGGTCTGGTGCATCACTGACGCGAATTAACGGCGGACGGCGATGGCTTCGATTTCGATTTTTACGTCTTTTGGCAGACGGGCGACTTCAACGCAAGAACGGGCCGGGAATGGCGCGTTGTGCTCGGTGAAGAAGGTTTCATACGTGGCGTTAACGGTGGCGAAGTCATTCAGATCTTTCACGAAAACGGTGGTTTTCACAATATCTGACACTTTCAGGCCAGCGGCTTCAACGATCGCCTGTACGTTTTCCAGTGACTGGCGCGTTTGTGCAGAAATGTCGTCAGCCACAGAGCCGGTTTTAGGATCCACTGGGATCTGGCCGGAAGTGATGATCATACTGCCCAGATCCACGCCCTGAACATAAGGACCGATAGCGGCAGGGGCGTTTTCAGTGCTGATTTCGCGGGACATAATGTCTCCTGATTTGCGTTAAGGGGAACAAGAAATTGTTCCCCAGTATAAAGGCTCAGTCGTTATTGAGCACCACCTGATGCTCAAACTCTTTCTCGCAGTATTTGCATTTCAGGTGCACGCCGTCTGCGCGTTGTTTCACCGCAAAGCTGGAGTCCACCGGTTCAAAACGGCTGATGCAGTTGCCGTTCGGGCAGCGCAGTACGCCGACAATCCGGTCCGGCAGCGTCGGCATCAGCTTTTTCACCACGTCGTAATTGTCGATGCGGTTCACCGTCGCGCGCGGGGCATACACCGCCAGCTGATTGACCTGTTCGTCGGTCAGAAAGGTGTTTTCAATTTTGATGATGTCTTTGCGGCCCAGCTCGCCGGAAGGCAGGTTCAGGCCGACCGTCACACGTTGTTCCGTCTGGGTAAACTTGAACAGCGACAGTAATTTAAATCCGACCTGGGCCGGAATATGGTCGATGACCGTACCGCATTTGATCGCTTCAACCTGAAGTTTGTTGTCGTGCGTCATAATCGTTTTCTCCTCAAGTTTACTGTGCAGTGTCTGCGTTCAGAACCAGCGCCAGCAAAGCCTGACGCGCAAAAATTCCGTTACCGGCCTGCTGGAAATACCAGGCATAAGGCGTTTTATCCACATCCGGCGTGATTTCATCGATACGCGGCAGCGGGTGAAGCACTTTCAGGTGCGGCTGAGCATGGGTCAGATCGGCAGCCCGCAGGACAAACTGTGCTTTCACGTTGGCGTATTCCGATGGATCCAGACGCTCTTTTTGCACGCGGGTCATGTACAGAATGTCGATTTCAGACACCACTTCATCAATGCTGCTGTGCAGGCTGTATTCGATGCCTTTCTCTTCCAGCAACGTCAGGATATACCCCGGCATCGCCAGCGCGTCCGGCGCGATAAAGTAGAAGCGGTTGCCGTTAAATTTCGCCAGTGCCTGTGCCAGGGAATGTACCGTGCGGCCATATTTCAGGTCGCCGACCATGGCGATTTTAATGTTGTCGAGACGGCCCTGAGTTTCCTGAATGGTGAACAAATCCAGCAGGGTTTGCGTCGGATGCTGGTTCGCTCCGTCGCCTGCGTTGAGCACCGGAATACCGCCGGAGAATTCGGTCGCCAGACGCGCCGCGCCTTCCTGCGGATGGCGCATCACAATCGCATCAACGTAGGTGCTGATGACCGAAATGGTATCGGCCAGCGTTTCGCCTTTTTTGCCGAGCGAGGTGTTGCTGCTGTCGGAGAAACCCACCACCGAGGCGCCCAGACGATGCATCGACGTTTCAAATGACAGACGTGTGCGGGTTGAGGCTTCGAAGAAACAACTGGCGATCACTTTGTGTTTCAGCAATTCAGGCTGCGGGTTGGCTTTCAGGCTGGCAGCGGTATCCAGTACCAGTTCCAGCTCTTCGCGGCTGAGATCGTTGATAGAAATGATGTCTTTCTGATACAGCGGATTGGCCATAGTCGTCATTCTCCTGTTCTTTACGCGTAAAAAAGTGTGGCGCTCAAATTCCGGACAAAAAAAAGCCCCTCAATGAGGGGCTTTCAGTAAAACGGTAATACCACGGAAGAACAACGGCAGCGGGCTGCCTGATGGCACGGTGTTTGGTCGATCATCTGAGCACAAAACCTGGCGATTGTTCATGGGTTCTCCCGACAAATTGTGGCGCATTATACGCGGGTCATTGACGACATCAAGCGGAAAAATGGCCTAAGGCAAACGGTTGCTGCCGTGGTTTTCCTTTATCGCCAGTATTCGCCTGATTATCCTGCAAACTCTGTCCAGCTCTGTCATTTCCCGTGGCGCAACCAGCACGGAAGTACTCGATGCGATCACGCCGAGCACCTCCGGCAACCGGTGTTGATCGATAATCCGCCCCACGGCGCGGCCATAGCCCGGCATGACATGTACCACGACAAATTGAGGGTTGTGATCCACATCGGTGACCATTTCACTCACTGGCCTCAGGGCATCAGGGATAAGCTGAGATTGCTCATTCAGGGCGTAAATCTTTTTGCCTTTAGCATTCTGTACCTTCACGACGCCCAGTATTTTCAGCAATTGAGAAATGGTGGACTGGCCGATGTTGCGGTATCCCGCCCGCTGGAATTCCACACGCAGTTCTTCCTGTGATGAAAAACTCCGGCTGGCAATAAGCTGATGGCAGAGGATCAGTTGCTGGTGTTCTTTTTCAAGTGTAGACAACGTTCTTTTCATGGTTATGTTCCCGGTAAATAAAGGACGTCAACATGGCAAAAAAATCATTTTCTACAAAGAGTTAAACCAAAGAACCGAGACTTAGCGCGAACATCAGCAATACCAGTAAAATTCCCATCAAAGGTGCGACCCATTTCAGCCAGCGGACATAGGGCACCCGCGCGATGGCCAGACCGCCCATGACGACGGCGGAGGTCGGCGTGACCAGATTCACCAGCCCCGATGCCGACTGATAAGCGGTCACCACCAGTTCACGCCCGACGTGGGCGAAATCGGCGAGAGGCGCCATAATCGGCATGGTCATCACCGCCAGACCGGATGAAGAGGGCACCAGAAACGACAGCACCACTTCGAGCAGGAACATGACGTTAATGAAAATCACGCTGGATAATCCGGAAACGATGCCTTCTGCGCTGTGCAAAATGGTGTGGGTGATCATGCCGTTGTCCATGATCACCACGATGCCACGGGCAATGCCGATGATCAGTGCCACGCCGAGCAGGTCGCGTGCGCCATCAATGAATGTCGAGGTCAGTTCTTCCTCACTCATGCGGGCAATCAGCCCCACCAGGATCGCCGCAGCCAGGAAAACGCCGGAGATTTCCCCCATCCACCAGCCTTTTACCGATACGCCATAAATCATCACCACAAAAGCCAGCGCGAAGATCAGCAGAATGATTTTACGTACGCCGGTAAAGGGCAGCAGTTCATCGCTGCGGTTACCGAGAAAGTGGGCGCGGTTGCTGTCCCACTGATCAGCCACAACAGAAAGCGAGGGATCGCGGCGCACTTTACGGGCATAGCGCATCACCCAGATCACGCAGATCAGCCAGCCGACGATCAGAATCGCCACGCGCAGGCCGATCCCGTGGGTGAAGGGGATCCCGGCAGCATTGGCGGCAATCACTGTCGCGAAAGGATTGATCGTTGAGCCGAGCGTGCCAATCCCGGCGCCCAGCAGTACGGTAGCCGCCGCGACCAGCGGGTCGAAACGGGCCGCCATCATCACCGGTACCAGAAGGGTGTAAAATGGCAATGACTCTTCGGCCATGCCGTAAATGGTGCCACCGGCGGCGAACAGTGCCATCAGGATCGGGATCATCCATTCTTCTTTGCCCTTAAGCCGGACAGTCACCCGCTCAATTCCGGCGTCGATTGCCCCGGTTTTGGTGACGATGCCCAGAAAACCGCCGATGATCAGAATAAATAAAGCGACATCAATTGCGCCAGCCTGGCCGGTGGTGTGGTTGTACAGGCCATCAATGGGCGCGAGGAAAATATCCACCAGCCCCTGCGGATTGCCGGTAACGGCGTGATAGGTGCCTGAGACGGGAACTTCTTTACCCAGCCCGACATTCATCGCCATGTCGTACTGACCGGCGGGGATAATCCAGCTCAGGCCCGCAACCAGCGCGATAAGCACAAACAAAATGGTGTAGGCAGAAGGGAATTTGAATGTACGCATAAACGTAATCCTTAAAAAAAGCGTGAAGGCAAAACGCCTTCACGCAAGGGGCTTAGTCATCGCCAAGGGTGGCGACCATGACCGCTTTTATGGTGTGCATACGGTTTTCGGCTTCATCAAAAACGATGGAATGCGGGGACTCAAAAACGTCATCCGTCACTTCCAGCCCTTTCATGCCGTAAGCGATTTCCAGTTCTTTGCCGAGGGTGGTTTCTTCGTTATGGAAGGCGGGCAGGCAGTGCATGAATTTGACGTCAGGATTGCCGGTAGCGTTAAGCACCGCCGCATTAACCTGATACGGGGTCATCAGACTGATACGTTCTGCCCAGGCGGTTTTGGCTTCGCCCATTGACACCCAGACATCGGTGTAAAGAAAATCGACGCCCTGTACGCCTTCATCAACGTGCTCTGTCAGCAGGATCCTTGCGCCGGTAGTGCGGGCGATATCGCGGCAGGTCGCGACCAGTGTCTCTTCCGGCCAGAAGGATTTTGGCGCGATCAGACGGATATCCATTCCCATTTTTGCTGCCCCGACCATCAGGGAATTACCCATATTGTTTCGGGCATCGCCCAGATAAGCGAAGCTGATCTGACTGAGTTTTTTACCCGGCGAGTGTTCAAGCATGGTCATCAGGTCGGCAAGGATTTGGGTCGGATGAAACTCGTCGGTCAGCCCGTTCCACACCGGTACGCCGGAGAATTCCGCCAGTTCTTCCACCGTCTTTTGTGCAAAACCCCGGTATTCGATGCCGTCATACATTCGCCCCAGCACGCGGGCGGTGTCTTTCATGGATTCCTTGTGTCCGATCTGGCTGCCGCCAGGGCCGAGATAAGTCACGTGTGCGCCCTGATCAAACGCGGCGACTTCAAACGCACAGCGGGTGCGGGTAGAGGTTTTCTCAAAAATCAGCGCGATATTTTTTCCGCGCAGACAAGGGCGTTCCTGACCCGTTTGCTTATCGTCTTTAAGCGTCAGCGCCAGGGTGATCAGTTGCTGAATTTCTTCCGGTGTGAAATCAAGAAGTTTAAGAAAATGACGGTTTTTCAATGTGGTAGTCATAACATCATCCTGAAATAATCAAGTGAGGGCGGGTTATTCCGCGCGGATACAGGTGCCTTTCAGACCGGCCAGAATGGCTTCACCCTCTTCCAGTGCGCCGATCCCCGCCAGCCCGTGGCAGGCGTCGACAAACTGGCAGGCGGCACTGACTTTCGGCCCCATGGATCCGGCGTCGAAGGTCATACCGGCGAGATCCCGTGTAGTGATTTGATGCAGCGGACGCTGCTCCGGCGTGCCCCAGCCGAGGTACACCGCATCGGCATCGGTCAGGATCAGCAGCGCGTCGGCCTGTAACTGACGCGCCAGCAGCGCCGCCGAAAGGTCTTTGTCGATGACGGCCTCTGCGCCTGCCAGCCCGTCGGCGGTCTGATGAACCGGCACACCGCCGCCGCCGTTACAGATGACCAGATAGTGCTTTTCCAGCAAGTCACGGATGGCATCAATCTCGAGGATGCGCTGCGGTTGAGGAGAGGCGACCACGCGGCGGAAATGCTGCCCGTCGGCTTTCATCGCCCAGCCTTTTTCGGCGGCCAGATTTTCCGACTGCGCCTGCGTATAAACCGGACCGATGTATTTCGTCGGCTTATCAAATGCCGGATCGAGTAGGCTGACTTCCACCTGCGTCAGCAGGGTGCAGACGCGACTCTCAGGCAGACAATTTTTCAACGCCTGTTGCAACAGATAGCCGATCATCCCCTGTGTTTGTGCCACCAGAATATCGAGCGGGTAGGGCGCGACTGCCGGATAAGCGCTGTTTTGCAGCGCCAGCAATCCGACCTGCGGGCCGTTGCCGTGCACCAGCACGACGCGCCATTTCTGGCATAGCGCAGCCAGCGTTTCGGCCGCCAGACGGATGTTTTTGCGCTGCAGTTCGGCTTCGAGCGGTTCGCCACGGCGCAACAATGCGTTGCCGCCGAGGGCGACAACCAGAACAGGTTTGTTCATGAAATTTTCCCGGTATAGGTGATCAGATGTCGTCGCGTTCAAGCGGGCAGCTCATGCAACGTGCGCCGCCGCGACCTCTTCCCAGTTCATCACCCGGAATGGGGAGAACGGTGATTCCGGCTTTGTCGTATTTTTCGTTAGTCCGGGTGTTACGTTCGTAGCCGATGACCACGCCGGGACGCACGGTCAGGACGTTATTGGCGTCATTCCACTGTTCGCGTTCGGCTTCAAAACTGTCGCCACCGGTGGTGATGAGTCTGATGTCGTCAATGCCCAGCGCTTTACCGATTGCCCGCACGAACTGTGGTTCTTCGGTGCGACGCAGGCCACCGTGACCATTGTCGGTCAGCGTCCAGCACAACGTGGTGTCGCGCACCACTTCCGGATACACCGAGAAAGTGTCCAGATCGATATGTGTCATGACGGTATCAAGGTGCATACAGGAACGGTGTTTCGGTAATTGCAGCACAATCACTTTGGTGGCTTGCTGATGTTTGAACAGTGAACGCGCGAGGAACTCCACACCCTGCGGTGTCGTGCGTTCTGATAAACCAATTAATACTGCGCCACGGCCAATGACTAAAACATCGCCACCTTCCAGCGTGGCGTGGTCGTAATTAAATTCGTCGTCGCCAAAGTAAGTAATAAATTCGTTATCGGTAAAGTGCGGGTGCCAGCGATATATGGCCCGTAAATTATTGGTTTCCCGTTTACGTGCTTCCTTTGCCATCGGATTAACTGATACGCCGTTATATATCCAGCAGGAGGTATCACGGGTAAATAAATGATTGGGTAAAGGCTTAATCACGAAGTCATTTAACTGATGCGTATCTGTGACCATATTATGGAATGTATCGGGAATTTCACTGTATGTTAATCCGCCGCTCATAAACCGGGCCGTTTGCCGGTGAGGAAGATCGGCCAGCCAGCCACGAATCTCTTCGGCAAATTGTGGCCCAAGCCGGTAATCCGAGATTTGCCGGCTGAGCAGCCAGTCTTTGGCCTCGCGGTTATCGAGGGTTTCCGTCAGCAGGTCAGTGAGCAATAAGACTTCCACACCTTGCTGGCGCAAGGTCTGACTGAAGACGTCATGCTCTTTTCCGGCGCGCTCAACGGAAAGTACGTCATCGAATAATAATTCCTGACAATTCGACGGGGTGAGTCGCTGTAAACTTAAATTTGGCCGGTGAAGCATCACGCTGCGAAGTTGGCCTATTTCGGATCCTACATAATGCCGTTTCATATTTATCCCTTTTTATAAAAAGAAGACCAAATAATGTTTTGGGCAAATGAATTACGCGGAGAATAAATAATATATTCAACCTGAAATGGAATGTGCCCGCAACGGAGTGAATAATATTCCGCTCAGGCATTTAATATGTGATTCAGATCGCATCAGAATAAACGGATGAAAGAGGTTATATGTTGATTGATAAGCGTCATTGTTTTATTTATTAGCGGGCGCAGTAAAGTGAATAATAAACGAAATATCAGCGTAATTATTTATCCTGACAGTAAATGACCGATTGAGATAATGTTTACTCAGTTATAATCCGCTAAAAAATAAGGGGTTTATTTCTCGTCTGCATAGAATGTCTTTTTTCATGATTAAATATTTATAAATACTCTGAAACCTTAAATAACTATGATTTATTTGGGGTGTTTTCGGTTTAATTAACTTTGTGATCTGTGAGTGAGTTTTTATAAAAAATCCGTAATACCAACAGGATGAAAGGGCCACACTGAATACGTTTTCAGGGTTTATGCAATCTGACTGCATAACCATTGTTTACCGGCTACGGGTGATGTTCAGCCACAAAAATATCCCCCAGAAAGTCAAAATTTTGATCCCGCTCTGGCAAGCAGACAGCAAACAGGATTAGTATTTATGAAACGCTGTTTCACTCATGCATTACAAACCCGAGGTTATGATGATCACAGGAAACATCCACGCACTGCATCTCGTCCCTTATCTGCCCGCTGAGCTGCGCGAGGCCATTGAATACGTTAAACAACACATCACGCCGGACACCCCGTTGGGTAAACACGATATCCGCGGCAACGACGTTTTTGTGCTGGTTTCCAATGATTCCACTGCGCCACAGGCTGAACGCCGTGCCGAGTTCCACGCACGTAATCTGGATATCCAGATTATCCTCAACGGCACCGAAGGCATGACGTTCAGCAACTTACCGGCAGGATATGTCGATACCGACTGGCTGGAAGAGAAAGACATCGCGTTCCTGGCTGCCGGTGAGCAGGAAAAAACCATGATCATGCAGACCGGCGATTTCGTGGTGTTTTATCCGGGCGAAGTGCATAAACCGCTGTGCGCCGTCGGCGAACCGGCCAATGTGCGTAAAGCCGTGGTGAAAATGAACGTCAGCGCATTGTCCGCTTAATGCTTATTGTGTAGCGCTTTGTGCGCTTGATCAGCTTCATCCGCCAGCGACGCAGCCTGCCGAGACGTTCCGGCGCTTTGAGTTTGTGTTTGATCCACACCACCTGCCACGGCTGGAGACGCATCTGGCCGTTAAATACTTCTCCGCTAATCAGATCCTTCCCTTCGACCGCCAGCTTCAGCATCTGCGAATGATCGCTGATATTGAATATGCAGCTGATCCGGTCTTCGGTTTTCGGATCATAGCGTTCCATCGCAAACAGCGATTTGCCCAGATCAAACACGCGCTGGCCAGCCTGCGGTGAAAATGCCGGGTGCTCGCGGCGGTGCCTGATGAGTGCCTGTAATCCGTAAAAAATGCGGGCGCGTAAGCCGTCTTTTTTTTCCAGTTCAGCTTCAATATCCATCAGATCCAGCTTTTTACGGTTGATGCGGCGGTTGATCCCGGACTGATGCATGCCGTCGAGATCGTTCTCGCTGCCCAGCAGGCTGTGAATATAAATCGCCGGGACGCCGATAAACGACAATAACAGCGCCTGTGCCGCCAGAAACTTGCGGGCTTTCATCTCGGTATTATCTTCCGGTTCGGTCAGCGCGCTCAGGTAATTAATGTTCAGTTCGTAAGGCGAATGGGTGCCGTCGCCGTTGTCTTTATAGGACACGCGGCCTTCCTTGCGCAGCGTTTCCTGCGCCATGTATTTACGTTCGTCATCGGTCAGGAAGGTTTCGGTCGGACGTAAACCGATGCCGTCGTGGCTGGCAAGGAAGTTGAAATAGGTGGTGTCAGGGTAACGGGCTTCCGCATTCAGGCTTTGCGCCCATTGGGTGAGCGTGGTGGTGTCCTGACGCAAAAAAGCGTGCAAGGTCAGCGGTGGCAGCGGGAACTGATACACCATGTGTGCCTCGTCACCTTCGCCGAAATAACTGATATTTTCGTGATGCGGGACGTTGGTTTCAGTGATGATCCGCGTGCCGGGGATCACTTCATCGAGAATAGTGCGCCAGACTTTAATGATGTTATGCGCCTGTGGCATGTGAATGCAGCGCGTCCCGGCTTCTTTCCAGATATAGCCAATCGCATCAAGGCGGATCGACTGTCCGCCGCTGGCGGCGTATTGCAACAGCACATCAATGCTTTCCAGCAAGACCTGAGGATTCTTGAAATTAATATCGATCTGATCTTCACTGAACGTCGTCCACAGATACAGTTCGGTGCCGTCGGTTTTGATAAATGGCGAGAGCAGCGGCGAAGCGCGCGGGCGCACGACGCGGCTGTAATCCAGCTCGGGATTAGCGGCAATAAAGTAATCTTTGTAATACGGATCGTCATGCAGATAGCCTTTCATCCATTCGCTTGAGCGGGAAATATGGTTGATCACGCAATCAAACATCAGGTTGAAATTGGCCGAAAGGTGATGAATATCTGACCAGCCACCAAGATGTTCATCGATCCGCCGGTAGTCAATGACGCTGAAGCCGTCGTCTGAACTGTACGGATACATCGGCAGAATATGGATGTCGCTGATAATGTCGCGCAGATAAGTGTTAGCGAAATGATTGAGCGTCGCCAGCGGCGGTTGCTCGCCGTGACGGATATTATCGCCATAAGTAATCAGATAAATATTGGTCCCATCCACCCAGCGGGTGGTGCGATGTTTGCCGTAATTCCATTTGTCGGCGAGATGCAGGATTTTTTTCAGCAGGTCGGCGATGTGTTCCCGGGGGTAAATCCTGCTTAACAGGCTTTCCAGCCGCAGAACATACTCAAGATTGACTGAGCTCATATCGGTTCCTTCTTCTGCATTTTTGTTTTTTTGACCAAAGCGCTTTAAAAAGGTTAGCTGAAAATGCAGTCTTCTGGCGGGAACGGGCGGGATAAAGTGCAAAACGATGTAAAGATTGCAGCGTGCAGGAAGTGTATCCTTGCTGCACGCCCGGGGGAAATCAGTCGTTACCGAGGGTGGCAACCATCACCGCTTTGATGGTATGCAGACGGTTTTCAGCCTGATCAAATACTACGCTGTGGCTGGATTCAAAGACTTCATCGGTGACTTCCATGCCGCCGTGCAGGCCATACTCTTCCGCCATTTGTTTGCCCAGCGTGGTCTGGTCGTCATGGAAGGCTGGCAGACAGTGCAGGAATTTCACCTGCGGATTGCCGGTCAGCGCCAGCATCGCGCTGTTGACCTGATAAGGGCGTAGCAAATTAATACGCTCTTTCCAGACTTCTTTCGGCTCGCCCATGGAAACCCACACGTCGGTATACAGGAAATCAGCATCTTTCACGCCGGTCGCAATATCTTCGGTCAGGGTAATGCTGCCGCCATTTTCTTTCGCCAGGTGCTCACAGGTGGCGACCAGTTCGGCTTCCGGCCAGCAGGCCGACGGTGCGACAAGGCGCAAATCCAGACCGCATAATGCGGCGGCTTCCAGCAGCGAATTGCCCATATTGTTACGGGTGTCGCCCAGATAGGCCAGACGCATGCCTTTCAGTGGCTGGCCCGGCAGGTGTTCCTGCATGGTCAGCAGGTCAGCCAGCAACTGCGTCGGGTGGAATTCGTTGGTTAAGCCATTCCACACGGGAACACCGGCATATTGCGCCAGAATTTCCACTTTATCCTGACCGTAACCGCGATACTGAATACCGTCGTACATGCGGCCAAGGACGCGGGCGGTATCTTTCATCGATTCTTTGTGGCCGATCTGGCTGCCGCTTGGGCCGAGATAGGTGACTTTCGCCCCCTGATCGTATGCGGCAACTTCGAAAGAGCATCGGGTGCGGGTTGAGTCTTTTTCGAAGATGAGCGCGATGTTTTTGCCTTGCAGGCGGGCTTTTTCGGTGTCGTTTTTCTTAGCCGCTTTTAATTCTGCGGAGAGTTTCAGCAGTGACGAAATCTCTGACGGGGTAAAATCCAGTAACCTGAGAAAATGACGTTTACTCAACAAACTCATGATGTCGCTCCATAGCGCGTAAGCATTTCGGATTGAATTTAAATTCAATTTAACTGGATGAATATGCAAATACAACCCCGCAGCAAAAACTTTGTCGTTTATAGTGGAGACGCGCCCTGCGGTGTGTGAAAATAGCGTACAAACGTCACATTGATTGAGGACAGAGATATGGCAAACCGTGAATTGCTGGAAGAACAACGTGAAGAGACTCGCTTAATCATCGAAGAACTGCTGGATGATGGCAGTGATCCTGACGCGCTTTACACTATCGAACACCACTTATCTTCAGAGAAGTTTGAAGTTCTGGAGAAAGCAGCAGTTGAAGCATTCAAACTGGGTTATGAAGTCACTGACGCTGAAGAACTGGAAGTGGAAGATGGTTCAACCGTGATGTGCTGCGACGTGATCAGTGAAATCGCGCTGAAAGCGGAGTTGATCGACATCCAGGTTGAGCAACTGATGAATCTGGCCGAGGCCAACGGCGTCAACTATGACGGCTGGGGCACTTACTTCGAAGGCGATGACGACGAAGAAGGTGAAGAAGGCGAAGACGACGATTTCGTTGATGAAGATGATGACGGAAAACGTCATTAATCTGAATGCCTCCCCCTTCGCAGGGGGAGGCGTTAATTAAAGCACGTCCCCGTTACTCTCAATCACTTTCTGATACCAGCCGAAACTCTCCTTTTTCGAGCGTGCCATTGTGCCGCTGCCATCATCGTTTTTATCGACGTGAATGAAGCCATAACGTTTGCTGTACTGCCCGGTGGTAAACGACACGCAGTCGATGCAGCCCCACGGCGTATAACCCATCAGATCCACGCCGTCTTCCAGCACGGCTTTTTTCATCTGCGCGATGTGTGCTTTCAGATACGCAATGCGGTAATCATCGTGAATGACGCCGTCATCACCCGCTTTGTCGATCGCACCAAAGCCATTCTCGACAATAAACAGCGGCTTCTGATAACGCTCGTACAAAATATTCAGGGTGTAACGTAGCCCGACGGGATCAATCTGCCAGCCCCAGTCAGACGCTTTCACATGCGGATTCGGCACGCTGCCCGCAAAACCTGACAAGCCATTATCATCACTCGGATTGTGCGCTGAAATCGCGTTGCTCATGTAATAGCTCAGGCCGATGTAATCCGCACAGCCATCGCGAAGTGCCTGTAAATCGCCATCTTCCATTTTGATGTTGAAGCCGCGACGTTCCCACTCTTTCAGCGCATACGCCGGGTAATAACCGCGCATATGGACGTCGCTGAACAGGAAGCGTTCGTGCATTGCTTCAACGGAATACATCACGTCGTCAGGATGACAGGAGAACGGATAGAGCGGCACCATGGCGATCATGCAGCCAATCTGAAAATCAGGGTTGATGTCATGGCCAAGTTTCACCACTTTAGCGCTGGCAACGAACTGGTGATGCAACACCTGATACATCGTTTCTTCCGGATTTTCCTCCTCGGTAAATACCACGCCGGAGCAGCAATAACCGAACAGCGGATATTTCCAGTTACGCTGGTTATTGATCTCGTTGAAGGTCATCCAGTATTTCACTTTGCCTTTGTAACGCTCCATCACCACCTGGCTGAAACGCACAAAGAAATCGACGACCTGACGGTTTTTCCAGCCGCCGTATTCCTTCACCAGATGCCACGGCATTTCGAAGTGGGAGAGGGTGATCACCGGCTCAATATTGTGTTTGAGCAGCTCATCAAACATATCGTCATAAAATTGCAGACCGGCTTCGTTTGGCTGTAATTCGTCACCGTTCGGGAAGATGCGCGTCCAGGCAATCGAGGTGCGGAAGCATTTGAAACCCATTTCGGCGAACAACGCGATGTCTTCTTTGTAGTGCGAGTAGAAATCAACCGCTTCGTGGTTCGG
Source organism: Rahnella sp. 2050 (assembly GCF_040544515.1). Taxonomy (NCBI): domain Bacteria; kingdom Pseudomonadati; phylum Pseudomonadota; class Gammaproteobacteria; order Enterobacterales; family Yersiniaceae; genus Rahnella; species Rahnella sp. 2050. The sequence continues at coordinate 227,478 of NZ_JBEPKE010000002.1, forward strand.
ATAGCTGTAGCCGTCAAGCACGCCGTCGGTCATCACCCGGTCAACGCCGTGCGCGCCGCCGGACAGGACGTCGCAAATGCTGATGCCTTTGCCGCCCTGGTTCCAGCCGCCTTCCACCTGATGCGCCGCTACCGCGCCGCCCCACAAGAAATCTTTCGGTAACTGATGGTTCATTTGATTTTCCCTGGATACTTGATGAGGGCAGATTGCTTCTGCCCTGTAGATCGTAATGTCAGATTTAATTCATTTCCGCCTGCGCAGCCCGACGGGTTTCTGCCGGTACTTTTTGGGTCGCGGTAACATCGGGTTCATCTTTGAAACCGACCAGCCAGGTGAACAACGCACCGAGCACAAAGGCGACGCTAATGGACAACAGGAAACCGAGGAACTGTGGCATATGACCTTCTTTGAAGAACACCGGCAGTACGGCAATCCCCGGCAGGCAGTAGCTCCATGAAACTGCATTAAAGGAACCGGCAATCGCACCGCCAATCCCTCCTGCGACACAACTGCACAGGAACGGTTTTTTCAGGCGCAGCGCCACACCATAAATAGCGGGTTCAGTGATACCGAACAGGCCGGTGACGCCCGCAGACAATGAGATCCCTTTCATTTCGCGGCTGCGGGTTTTCAGATACACGCCAAACATGCTGCCGGTCATCGCGAAGACGGCAGAAGCCTGCAGGCCGGTAAAAGTGTCGTAACCCAGCGTCGCGTAGTTGCCGACGGTGACCGGCGTAATGCCCCAGTGAACGCCAAGTGTGACCAGCGGCTGCCAGAATGCGCCCACCACGAAACCTGCAATGGTCGGGCTCAGGTGGTAGAGAGTGTTATAAACGCCGCCAATTGCACCACCAATCAGGTTTCCGACCGGGCCAAACACCAGCAGGGTCATCGGCACCATAATGGCGATACAGAACATAGGCGTGAACAGGTTGCGGATCACCACCGGCAGCACTTTATTGAAGAAGTGCTCGATGTAAGACATTGCCCAGACCATCAGAATGATCGGGATAACGGACGCGGTATAGCTCAGGTATTTCACCGGAATACCGAGGAAATCGAGCGTTGGTGCGGAAACCGGAATACCGACCACGTTCTGCAGGATATTCGCAATATCAGGATTACTGACCGCTTCACGCATCAGTTGCTGCATGGCCGGATCGGCGGAGTTGATCGACGTGATCTTAAAGGCCGTCAGCATATTCATGTAATCGGGGCTGATTAGCGCGCAGGCTGTAATGACTGCGGTGAAAGGATTGACGTTGAATTTTTTCGCGGCGGTGAAAGCAATCATCACCGGCAGGAAGGTAAAGGCCGTCCACGACACAAAATTAAGAATACGGTAGGTACCGCTGCTGGCGTCCATAATGCCGATGGCAGCCAGGAAGGAAATAATCCCCTGCAAAATACCGCAGGCGGCAAGCTGATAAAGGAAAGGCGTAAAGATGCTGGATATCACGTCCATGACGCGGCTGACAATACCCACATTCGGTGCAGAAACCGGTGCATTTTCGTCAATCTGGATCAGTTTCAGCACCTGCTTGTACGCGTCGCTCACGTGATTGCCGATCACTACCTGCATTTGTCCGCCGGCCTCGATAACGGTGATAACGCCTTTCACTCGTTTTAATTCTTCTTTATCGACGGCTTTATTATCTTTCAGAACAAAACGTAAACGTGTGGCGCAATGCGTGATGCTAATCACATTATTATCACCGCCAATATATTTAACAATATCCTGAGCGGTCTGAGCGTAATCAATAGCCATTGTTTATTATTCTCCTGCGGGAATACAGAGGTGAGCTTTTTTGTTTTTTTACTCGTCGGCAGGAGTGTAGCAAAAGAAAAGGTATTGTCACGATATAACAAAAATCAAATCGGGTGATTTGTTACTTATTAAAAACACCCTGTTTTTTCATTGCGCTGAGTCACGTTTTATTAACGGTAATTTCTTGCCGATGGTCTCAATAATATAAAGTACCGGGATCTGCGTGGTAATATTATATTGTCCTTCGAGGACTATTTGCGGCATGTGATAAGAGATGTTGAGGTCTGCAAGCCGCGCCAGTGTTGAGTTCTCGCTGTTAGTGAGGCTGATGATTTTGCAATTATGCTGGCTGAACTGCGTAGCAAAACGCAGTACTTCTTCCGTTTCACCCGAGACAGAAAGAATAATAGCGATAGCGTCTTTATACATATCACTGTTGATCGGGAAATAAGGATCATCAATAAAGGTACTGAATTTTCCGACATTAGAGAAAAAGCGTGCGCTGTATTTTCCTAATGAACCTGATGTCCCGACGCCGACAAATATAATACGCTGCGCATTGGCAATCTGGCGGGCGGCCTTTTCTAATAATTCATCAAAATCACTGTTATTAATACTTTTGAAATAACTGATGATCTCACTGATGCCAAACGACACCGGCGGCTTTTCTTCATGCTCTAAAAACAACTTGAAACGGATACGAAATTCGGAATAACCGTCGCAATCCATTTTCTTGCAGAAGCGCAAAACTGTCGTGGTCGAGACACCTGCGGCATCCGCCAGTTCACGAATGGTCATGTACATGACTTTATCGCCGTTTTTGACGATGTAGTTGTAGACCGTCAGTTCCAGTTCGTTTAACGCTGAAATGGCTTTATGTGTGAACATTCAGATGCCTGTTTGCAAAGCGCGAATAAAGAACGTCAACGGTGTCAGAGGTGTTTTAACATCGTCACTTCACAATCGACATGGCCGGTGTTGCCGAGGGCGCAGTCAATGTGATGGAAACCCAGACGTTCATACAGCGCAATCGCCTGGGTCAGACTGGCGGTGGTTTCCAGATAGCAGCGGGCAAAGCCCTGCTGGCGTGCATGTTCAATGGCCTGTAAGGCCAGTCGTTTTGCCAGCCCCTGACCGCGCAGTGCTGGCATAAAATACATCTTCTGCAATTCACACAGATCGTTATCTGCACCGGATAAGGGTGCGACGCCGCCACCGCCCGCGACCACCCCGTCCAGTTCTACCACCCAGTAGGCACAACGGGGCTGGCTGTAGGTTTCAAACAGGTGATCCAGATTCGGGTCAGCGACGGTATAGCCTTTATCGGCGGTCAGGCCAAATTCGGCAGAAACGTGGCGGATCACGTTAGCGATGGCAGCGTTATCTTCATGGCGTATCGGGCGCACCCGCACGCTGACAGGAAGGGAGGTCGTCATGTTACTCACTCAGTTTCAATAACAGGCAAACAAACAGACCGTTTTAATACCATTTTAGGGCGTGCTGATGCAACGCCGCAGGCGTTTCCCGATGATTTTACTTATCCCAAATGCGAATTTTTTTCATTGGCAGAGGGAATAATTCGTTGCCTGAAAGGTCAGAGACATGATTAAATCTTCATCGTTACACAATGTGCTCTGCCACCTTTCTTTATTTTAAGAAGGGCGGCTTCCCATTCCTTTCAGGACGAAAGATAAAAATGTCAGATAATAATCAATATAACGATAACCTGCATCAGGTACGTTTTCATGGCAAGGGCGGAGAGTATTTCGCAATATGGCTGGTTAATGCATTATTAACCATCATCACTCTGGGGATTTATTCGGCATGGGCGACCGTTCGCCGTCGTCGTTATTTCCTCGGTAATACCGAAATTAATGGCGACCGTTTTGATTACCACGCAAAACCCGTTCAGATATTGAAAGGACGTTTGCTGGTGATTGGCGGCATTATCGTCTTTTATATTCTGGCCGCACTGCTGCCTCAGCTGGCTCTGTTGATTGCGCTGGTTTTCCTCGCGCTATTGCCCTGGGTGATTATCCGCAGCTGGCGTTATAACGCGATCATGACCAGTTACCGTGGTGTGCGTTTTAACTATCACTGCAAAACAGGCCGTGCGTACTGGACAATGTATCTGTGTCCGATTCTGTTAATGCTGGCGCTGTATATTCCGATCACTGCGGTGGTATTAATTGCCGTTCAGATGGCCAGTATCAGCGCGATTCTGATCAGCGTGGTATTAGTGGCGGTGGCATTGGTACCGGGTGTGGCAGCGGTGCAGGGTATTATCAGCGCCATGACACACGATCTGTATGTGAATAATCTCTTTTTCGGCAATACCGCTTTCCGCGCTGATCTGAAAAAAGCCGCATTTATTAAATATAGCCTGCTGGGCATTGTGTTATTCCTGCCTTTCCTGATCATCGCCCTGTGGCTGATGGGTTCCTTCTTCACTACGCTGTTACAGATGGCTTATATGGGGGGCATGTCTGAAGACATGGCGGGCATGATGCTGATGAGCAATTTATTCAGCTTCATTCTGGCCTTCATCATCATGTTTGTCGGCGCGCTGGTGGTGGCGAGCTATCAGGTGGTGGCTGTGCGCAATTACGTCTTTAACCAGACGCAAATCGGTGACCGCGTGAAACTGCGTTCATCCATGAAAACGATGTCTTATCTGGGTCTGCTGTTCACCAATGCGCTGATTGTGGTCTGCTCGCTGGGGCTGGCAACGCCTGTCGCCCATGTCCGTTCCGCCCGCTATATGGCAGCCTGCACGGCGGTGACCGGTGATTTATCCCTGCTGGAAGTTCAGGCGCATGCTGACACCGCCAACACGGCAGTGGCAGAAGAAGTGACTCAGGCGTTCGACCTTGGCGTCGGAATGTAATGCATGATCATTGAAGGCTTTTATCAGCCTCCTGGACGGGCAGCTCGCAAGGCTGCCCGCCTTTTTTTGGGCGGCGACCCGTGTCTGACGCTGGAAGCTGAAAACCTGAACCCGACTTTTTCTCTCAGCGAGATCGAGGTTTCTGATGCGCTGGGCACGATCCCGCTGTTTCTCACTTTTCCCGATGGTGGCCGTTTTGTGCCTGCCGATGACGGTGCATTTCGTCACTGGTTACGGCAGCATCGCCGGCCCGGCTGGGTATACCGCATGGAAAGCCATAAGCGCGGGGTGCTCCTCACCTTACTGGCGACCTGCCTGCTGATTTTCTTTTATATCTACGGTTTATTGCCGTGGGCCAGCAATGTGATTGCGCAGCGAATTCCCACCACTGTTGAGCAAAACCTCGGGCGTCATACGCTGACACTGCTCAGCGCCAGTGATTTCCGGGATTCGGCGTTGCCTGCCGATAAACAGAAAGCACTTCAGCAGCTTTTCCAGCAGGTGATCCCGCCGTCATTACGCACCGACCGTACGCCGGTCCGGCTGAAGCTGATGAATATTCCCGATGTGGCTAACGCTTTCATGCTGACGGACGGCACGCTGATCCTCAGCGATAAACTGGTGGCGCTTAGCCCGGGTGATGACGCGCTGGCAGGGGTAATGCTGCATGAGATGGGACATCACGCTTACCGGCATCCCATGCGCATGCTGGTGCGTTCCTCGCTGGTGTCCCTCACGCTGTTATGGATGACCGGCGATGTCAGCGGCATTGGCGATACCTTATTACAAACGGCATCGCTGGCGAATGAACTGCAATTTTCCCGCGGTATGGAGCGTGAAGCGGATAACTGGGCGATAGCAGAAATGAAGCGGGAAGGGCGCTCGCTTGAGCAAATGGCGGAAATATACAGCAGGGTATCCGCAGAATCGCAGAAGGAGAAAGCGGACGGCGTGTTACCTGACTGGCTCAGCACACATCCTGCGATGCAGTCACGTATCGGGCATATCAGGGATGCGGCAAAGGAGTAGTGATGATCTAAAACCTCTGACGGGTCCGCGAAAGAACCCGTCAGAACGTGAAGTCTTACTCGTAGGTCACCGTAAAATTCGCGACTGCATTCGCCGATAGCATTAAGTATCTTCAACTCAACGACTTCAGATGAAAAAGCAAAGTCGGGCGAAGATAACAATTTGGAAAAACTGATCAGGTCGTTAATAAGACTTGCGGGTATCAGCGTTACTTCCAGAACTGTGCTTTTGTTTTTATTATCTTTTTATCCTATTTTCTATTTCCTCTGATGATTTTTATAATTATTATTATTTATAATAAACATTTATTTCCGGTTTTGATTGGCCAGCTTTAATAACATATTGTTTTTTAGGCACTCCGCTAATTTTTTTACTGTCATGCCCGTTGATACTTTTTCGTCGGATTGCCTCCCGCGCTGTTATGAAATATCCCATTATATTTCAACTGGATAATGCGAGGTACTGGTATTGTTTAGTCTGTACATTTAATGTGGTGTATGTTCTAAAGTTATTTAATTACTAGTATTTTTGTTTGCGAATATATAGGTTTTTGCATGTAATTCAAGGTTAAAACATTGTTCGTTAACTTTACTAAAATATTAATTAAGGAGATCGGCTGTATTGTTATCCCTGTGATGCACTATTATCTGCCCCAGAAGTAAGGGCGCGTAATTATTTTACAGAACTTACTGCTTTATTAAATCGGACAGTACTGTCTATGAAATGTAAACTCAAAAAGCAAAGGGATATGTTGATGAAAATGAATACCTATTTTAAAGTGGGTCTGTTAGCTGCAGGCCTGGCTGCTGCAAGTGTTCATGCGGCAGATGAGTCTGGTAGCCTGAAATTCAAAGGTGAAATTATTGCCGGTGCATGTACGGTTGATGGTGAACTTGCACCGATCGCATTTGGTGATGTTTCAGGCAGTGCAATTGTTGATGGCTCCGTTGCAAAACAAGACATCACGATTAACCTGACCGGTTGCCCGGCCGTAGCGAATGTGAAGTTGACCACCAACGGTGATAAAGACGTCACCAACAATAAATTACTGAAATTATCTGATTCTTCTTTAGCAACGGGCTTTGGTATTGGTCTGTATAACGAAGATGGCAGCGAATTGGCAGTTCAGACAGAATCGAACCCAGTGGCTGTAAATCCAGAACTGGGTACCGCAGTAATTAACCTGAAAGCAGCTCCGGTTAAAGTGGGCGAATCTGTAACTGGTGGCGCATTTGATGCAACGACCAGTTTCACTCTGTCTTACAATTAATAAAATAAGTGAATTTTTAATTCGCTGATATTTGAATATATAAAGGATTATCTCATGAAAATGAAAATGGTTTCAGCAGCTGTATTTGTATTTGCTGCACTGAGTTCTCAGGCTGCATTCGCTATTGATGGTACACTTAATTTTACCGGTACCGTTAAATCTACTGCTTGTTCTCTGGAGTCAAAAGATTTGACTGTAACTATTGAGAAAGTAGCAGCATCTACCCTTAATGCATTAGCTGTTGGTGAAACTACTCCGGGTGCATCAGAGCCATTTAGTCTGGTATTGCGTGGTTGCCCTGCATCCGTGACGAGCGCAAACGTGAAGTTTAAAGGCAACTCAAGTACCTCTAACCAGTTTACTGATGCAACTCCTAGTGCTGTAGGTACTATCATCAAAGCAGCCGATGGTACTCTTCAGGTTCCAAATACTGATATGCCGGCTGCCCTGGTTGAAGGGGATAACACCCTTAACTATGTTGCTGCTCTGACTCGTACCAAGACTAGTAATGTTGGCACCGGCTCCTGGACTCTTAATCTTCCGTTCGAAATTACTTATCAATAATTTTGAATCTTAATAAATATACGGAATAAGGTGACTTATTCCGTTTTTTTTCGAGGTATTGTATGAAACGTGCAGCCATTTTTATATGTGGCCTGTTAGGGTTATGTTTTATTTTTCAGGCTACCGCTGGTGTAACAGTGGGTGCTACGCGAGTTGTTTTCTCCAGTGATATGAAAGAAACATCGCTTTCTGTTAATAATACAGGCATCGACTCAGTTTTTTTGGTCCGCTCCTGGGTCAGCAATTTTGAGGATGAAAGTAAAGCAAGCATACCCTTTATCGCTACCCCGCCACTTTTCAGAATTGAAAAGAACCAAAATAGCATTATTCGTATTGCGCTGAAATCTGCCGCTGGTTTGCCACAAGATCGGGAATCAATTTACTGGATGAATGTTCTGGTGATACCACCATCACAAAAGAAAAGTGATGAAGGCGGTAGCTTACAGTTCTCAGTGAATAACCGATTGAAATTGATTTATCGTCCTGCCGCGTTAAACAATCAAGATTTAAAAGATATATATTCAAAGGTTAAATTCAGCCGCTCGGGCGAAGGTCTAACTGTGACTAACCCTACGCCATATTACGTCTCATTCGGTAAAATTACTGTAAACAACTCACCAGTAACTGAAAGTGTTATGGTTCCGCCTTTGGCAAGTACGAAAATAAAAAAAGCGCCTATGGGTAATGACGTCTCCTGGACGGTTATTGATGATTACGGCGGAATCTCAAAACTAAGTCATGCCAAAATTTAAATTTGAAAAATAAGATCGCTCAACACCATTTTTAATAAGGAAGAATAATGCAGGACGAAAAAGGATTTTCTGCAAGGAAAAAACAACACTCTTTTTTTTTCGGGACTGTTAATCATTGCGGAGTACAGCAGATATTCAAACTAAAAAGTCTGCCCTTATTAATTTTATTGGCATTTAATTATAATTCTTTTGCAGCAGAAGAATTTAGTGCGGAAATGCTCAAAGCTGTCGGCAACGGCGGTAACATGGATGGCGTCGATCTTAATTATTTTGCCAATGAAGGTGGGCAAGCACCTGGCACTTATTCTGTGGATGTCTTCCTGAATAATGAGTTAATTGAAAGACGCTCTGTTATCTTCGTTGATGTTCCTGATTCACCGGGGAAGATTTTCGGTAAAGTGACGCCTGCGCAACTCTATGAGTATGGTGTAAAAGACGACGTTTTCCCGGCATTAAAAACGCAATCTCCAGGTCAGACGCTGGAAAAACCGCTGGTAACCTATATACCAGACGCCACAGAAAAACTCGATCTGGCAGGGGGGAAGTATTACATTACTGTCCCTCAAATCGGCGTTCGGCCACATATCCGAAATGCTGTAGATCCCTCTCTTTGGGATGACGGTATCCCTGCGTTAATGGTGAACTATAACTATTCCGGCTCCGATACTGACGATGAGATCAGCGGTGACTCGCAATCTAACTATTTGAACCTGCGTAGCGGAATTAACCTTGGTGCATGGCGTTTACGTAATTATTCAACCTATGCTGATAATACCAATGATGATGGCGATAAAACGCAATCATGGGATTCAATTCAAACCTACTTGCAACGCGATGTGCGTTTCCTGCAGGGCGGGCAACTGACGCTCGGTGAATACTCCTCGCCGGGTGAAGTTTTCGACAGTGTCCAGTTCACTGGTGCGCAATTATCTTCTGATGACAATATGCTGCCGGACCGTTTACGCCAGTATGCGCCGATAATTCGCGGTATCGCGCGCAGTAACGCTCAGGTGACTATCGAGCAGGATGGCTACACCATCTATCAAACGAACGTGGCACCTGGACCGTTTTCGATTACTGACCTCTATCCCTCCAGTAACGGTGGGGATATGAAAGTAACAATCAAAGAGGCCGATGGGTCGACAACGCAATACACTCAGGCCACCAGTTCAGTGCCAATCCTGCAACGTGAAGGGCGTCTGAAATACAGCGCCACGGCAGGTCGCTATCGTTCTGGCGTGGAAGATGTAGAAGAGCCTTATTTTGGCCAGTTGACCGCAATTTATGGTCTTTCGTCAAACATCACCGCCTATGGTGGCACACAGTTTGCCGATAATTATAAGGCCGCATCGGCGGGCCTGGGTATGGATATGGGCCGAATTGGTGCGTTGTCTTTAGACGTCACCCATGCAGTCAGTACCCTTGAGGGTATCGGTGATAAGACCGGGCAATCCTACCGCCTCATGTATGCGAAAAATATCGATCAAACCGATACCAACTTGCAACTTGCTGGTTATCGTTATTCCACCAAAGGATATTATTCCTTTGACGATGTGCAGAAATTTAGCGCAGAAACGGAAGACGGGCTGGACGAGTTTAATCGTACCCATAATGCTCGCAGTAAAATTCAGGCCAGCATTAATCAGAATATCGCCGACCTTGCTACGATTTATTTTAGCGCCAGTGAACAAGATTATTGGGGAGGCGATGGCAAAGAACTGTCATTACAAACCGGATTAACCAGCTCATTTAAAGGTATGACTTACGGCCTGAATTATAGTTATACCAAAAACCCGGGTATTGATGAATCCGATCAGGTTCTGGCATTTAATATGTCTATTCCGTTCAGCGCATTCATGAATTCATCTCAGGCCTGGGCAAGTTATAATATGACTTCGCGTAAAGATGGTTCAACAACACAGCAAGCGGGTGTTAATGGAACATTACTTGAAAATAATAACCTTAGTTATAGCGTTCAACAAGGTTATGAAAATAAAGGCGGCGGTGCCTCAGGGTCTTCCTCATTAGATTATAAAGGTTCATCCGGTGAAGCGCTGGTGGGGTATAGCTATACCGATCAAAATAAACAAATGACCTATGGCCTGTCAGGTGGCGTATTAGTACATGAAAATGGTGTAACGCTTTCTCAATATATGGGCGACAGTGTGACGCTTGTTAAAGCACCTGGGGCATCTGATGTTTACATTGAAAACAGTACGGGTGTGAGTACCGACTGGCGTGGTTATGCTGTCGTACCTTACGCTCAGCCGTACAAGAAAAATGAAGTGAGGCTAAGAACCGAAAGTATGGGTTCGAAACTGGATATTGCAGAACCTTCATTAACCGTTATACCGACCAAGGGCGCAGTCGTATTGGCGAAATATAATGCCAAAGTAGGCGATCGTGCGTTAATTACGATGACTTACGCAGGTGCACCATTGCCGTTCGGTACTGTAGTTTCTGTCATGGACAGCGAAACAGACAATACAGGCATTGTTGGTGAGAACGGCGAGGTCTATCTGACCGGGCTGGCAGCACAAGGGCGCTTGTTGGCGAAATGGGGTAATGGCACAGAGAAGCAATGCTATGCCAGTTATCAACTCGCGAGCACCCCGGAAACTGCTGAAGATTTGATCAAGCAAGCCTCTGCACAATGCAAATAATGATGAGAAAGATAATGAACAGACAGAATATTCCTTTATTGAAATCGATATGTAATCTGGGGTTATTCATTGCCATTGCTTTGACCTGTTTTGCCGCAAGCGCGGGGTGTCAGAATGTGCAATCTGAAAATAGGTTCAGTACGAGTGTAGGCACTTTGCCAATAACTCGTGAAACACCCATAGGCAGTGTTTTCTATACCAATGCCAATCCGGCAGGGGGGAAGAAATTTGCCGATTCTTGCACTGGTACCTACTTCTATACTATTAAAACGCAAGCCACACGTACGCCTATGGGAAATAATATTTTCGGAAGCGGGACCGGTGAAGGTAGTGCCGAAGGAATCGGTTTCAGAGTTAAAATAGACGGAGAGGTGGTCAACAATGATTCAACCGTTCTCAGAACGAGCGCGGTTTCACCTCTCATGTCACCTCAGGTCAATATTGAATTTCTGAAAACCGGCACGGTTACGCCGGGTTGGATAATTGGCGTTTTGTTTAGCGTGTATTTACATGATGATAGTGGCAACCAATACAAAGTAGGGTCATACAATTTTTTTGCGACAATTAGTGAAATTGGCTGTGATTTTATCGATTCCTCATCCATCTCGGTTCCTATGCCGCCGGTGAGTAATCAGGACTTTGATGGTATCGGCAGTGAATCGAGTAAAACGGCTAATGCAAATATCCGTCTTACCTGCGGTGCCAATACACCGGTCTATTTCCGCGTATTCAATAATGAAGGTCGCAATAATATCATTCCTGTTTCTTCAGATAGTGAAGCAAAAGGACTTGGGATCCGTCTGGCAATGAATGGTCAGGATCTGGATTTTAATACTTCTTATAATATTGTTAACACAACCCAGGAAATGGATGTCACTATTCCGTTGCAGGCACGTTATGTACAAACTGACGAGCAGATCACGGGGGGCGAACTGAAAGCCACTGCAGCATTTGTTATCCAGTATAATTAATTGCGGTAAACAACGAAGCCCCTGGTGAAAACTGGGGGCTTCGTTGTTTCTTTTTCAATGTGAAGATTCGTACACACCACCACCCGCCCCAAATGGCAGATGAGTAAATCACACTCGTCCCGATAACACGCCTTATTTTTCCATTTATCGGGATGGACAGGAGACGAGTCGTATTGGCGAAAACGACAATGCTTAAAATGAGGTTCAATCCGTGTTATTTGCTGAATATATTTTTCAGAAAAGTTAATTATGGTTATATCTTTTTGAATCATAGAAAATTTATAAGAAAAAAATATATTTTATAAAAAAAAAGTGGATTTTACTTTAACTTTGTTAAAGGTATAGTTAAGTAAGGTTTAACTAAAACTGTCTTGCAGCCTGCTATTTACTTTATATACCGTGGTGTTAATGAAAGGCATTATTTGTTTTTTTAGACAAAAACCTTATTTTTACAGAGTGATACATGAAATTTAATTGCTGGTAAGGAGACCAAAATTGAGTATCTTGACTATGATTGATGTTGAGAATACGAACTCTCGTATTTCACCAGAGGTCAGGGGACTGGACAGGATGAAAGAGAACACACTCACCGATCGTTTTAAAATGGTGAAAAATTTTGATCTCAATTTATTGACTACGTTTGAGGCTGTTTTTATTCATCGTAGCGGAACCAAAGCCGCAGATGCCCTTGGCATCACGCCTTCTGCTGTCAGTCAGGCACTGGGGCGCTTACGTGTTCATTATAATGATGCATTGTTCATCAGGGATGGTAAGGCACTGGCACCGACCACCGTTGCGATCGGGATACACGAAGGCCTGGCGGAGGCTTACGACAATTTAGTGGCGAAATTGCAGAATATCTCGTTTGATTCTCTGCCGACCCGACTTGTTGTTCACTGCTCACCTTACATTTCAATGTTTACGATAAACGTGATGCGCAAGGTACTGGATGAAATTGCACCCGACTGTGAAATAGTGCACAGCACGAGCGGCAATTCGATTGCTGAAACTGAAGATGCTCTGATTTTCCGTAAGGCTGACATCATTTTTGACGTTCATCCGCACGTTAGCCATTCCCGGGTTAGCCAGCATATTTCCAGCGAAGTGCCGGTGATGATTTGCCGCCGATCGCATCCTCGCCTTAGAGGGAGCCTGTCAAGGGAGCAGGCTGCGCAAGAGAGCCATATTTTCGTTGATTCCGAGAGTACTAGTCTTTTATCTAACAGGTTGGATGTTAATACTTTGCTGCAAGTTGACAGGAAATGTCGGTTTATCAGCCCTTCATTTCTCTCCATTATCTCGATGGTAGAAACATCCGACATGCTGGCTTTTATCACAGAACGTTTCTATGAAAAAATGAAAAATGCTTTTGATATCCAGAAGTTGTCGACGGATATGACGTTGCCTTCTCAACCGGTCTATATGGTTTACAATAAAGCAGCACTTAATAACCAGTTTTTCTCAACGCTGGTGAGAAAAATGACAGATACTTTTTTGCAGGAATTTCAGAATAATTCCCCGCGTTAATCAGGGTGTAGCAGGAATAAAAAATGCCAGTCAGGTTTCCCTGACTGGCATCTGTTTTTATAGATTTTAACATTTACATCTGGCTGAGATTACAGCGCAGCAATCGTGGCTTTCTGTTCCGCCAGTTTCACTTTCGCTTCACCACAGGCCGTCAGACGTTCGCGCTCTTTGGCGACAACCGCTTCCGGCGCACGCGCCACAAAACCTTCGTTAGACAGCTTGCCTTCGATGGAAGCAATCTCGCCGTCCAGTTTCGCCATCTCTTTGTCCAGACGTGCCAGCTCGGCATCTTTATCAATCAGACCGGCCATTGGGATCAGCAGTTCCGCACCTTCCACCAGCTTAGTAACAGAGACCGGGCCTTTGTCGCCAGCAGGCAGAATGGTAATGGACTCCAGACGCGCCAGAGACTGAATAAAGCTCAGGTTCTGTTCCACACGACGTTGTGCATCCGCACTCGCGCCACGCAGCAGCAGTTCCAGCGGCTTAGCCGGAGACAGGTTCATCTCGGCACGCACGTTACGGATAGCGATGATCGCCTGCTTGATCCACTCGAGATCGGCCAGCGCCAGTTCGTCCGCTTTTGCTGCATCAAACTCAGGGAAAGGCTGCAGCATAATGGTTTCTGCTGTGATGCCTTTCAGCGATTTCACGCGCTGCCAGATGGTTTCGGTGATGAACGGAATAATCGGGTGCGCAAGACGCAGCAGACCTTCCAGCACTTCCACCAGCGTATGACGGGTGCCACGCAGTTGCGCTTCGTTGCCACCGTTCATGACCGGTTTGGTCAGCTCAAGATACCAGTCGCAGAACTGGTTCCAGGTGAATTCATACAGAATGCTGGCAGCCAGATCGAAGCGGTAGTTATCCATCGCTTCACGGTAAGATTTCACCGTGCGGTTATATTCCGCCAGGATCCAGCGGTCAGCCAGTGACAGCTCAAGTTCGCCGCCGTTCAGGCCACAATCCTGATCTTCGGTGTTCATCAGCACGAAGCGGCTGGCGTTCCACAGCTTGTTACAGAAGTTGCGGTAGCCTTCAAGACGCTTCATATCCCAGTTGATGTCACGGCCGGTAGACGCCAGTGCCGCCAGCGTGAAGCGCAGGGCATCAGTACCGTGCGGTTCGATGCCGTTCGGGAATTGCTTCTCGGTGCGCTTGCGGATTTTCTCTGCCAGTTGTGGCTGCATCATGTTGCCGGTACGTTTTTCCAGCAGATCTTCCAGCGAGATACCGTCAATCATATCCAGCGGATCGATAACGTTACCTTTGGACTTGGACATTTTCTGCCCTTCGTCGTCACGGATCAGGCCGGTCATATACACGGTGTGGAACGGAACCTGTGGCTTACCGTTTTCGTCTTTCACGAAATGCATGGTCATCATGATCATGCGCGCGATCCAGAAGAAGATGATATCGAAGCCGCTGACGACCACGCTTGAAGGGTGGAAAGCTTTCAGGTCAGGCGTCTGTTCTGGCCAGCCCAGTGTGGAGAAGGTCCACAGACCGGAAGAGAACCAGGTGTCGAGCACGTCTTCGTCCTGAGTCAGCACGACGTCTGCGCCCAGGTTGTTCTCGCTGCGCACTTCCGCTTCGTCACGACCAACAAACACGTTGCCTTCGGCGTCATACCACGCCGGAATGCGATGTCCCCACCAAAGCTGACGGGAAATACACCAGTCCTGAATGTCACGCATCCAGCTGAAGTACATGTTTTCGTATTGCTTCGGCACGAACTGAATGTCGCCTTGCTCAACGGCTTCCACCGCAACTTTCGCCAGCGGTGCAGTGCGCACGTACCACTGGTCAGTCAGCATTGGTTCGATAACTACGCCGCCACGGTCACCGTAAGGTACGGTCAGATCGTGAGGTTTGATTTCTTCCAGCAAACCGGCTTCGTCGAAGGCGGCGACCACGGCTTTACGTGCGGCAAAACGCTCAAGGCCACGGAACTGCTCAGGGATATCGTTGGCGCATGCATCGCTTTCTTCGCCGTTAGTATCGAAGATTTCAGCGGTCTGGCGGATGTCACCATCGAAAGTCAGGATATTGATCATCGGCAGGCCGTGACGTTTACCGACTTCATAGTCGTTAAAGTCATGCGCCGGGGTGATCTTCACGCAACCCGTACCTTTTTGCATATCGGCGTGTTCATCGGCAACAATCGGAATACGACGGCCTACCAGCGGGAGAATGATCTCTTTGCCGATCAGATCGCGGTAACGCGGATCTTCCGGGTTAACGGCAACGCCGGTATCACCGAGCACGGTTTCCGGACGCGTGGTGGCGACCACCAGGTAATCTTTGCCTTCAGCGGTTTTCGCGCCGTCAGCCAGCGGATAACGCAGGTGCCACATGGAACCTTTGGATTCGCGGTTTTCCACTTCAAGATCTGAAATCGCGGTACGCAGTTTCGGATCCCAGTTCACCAGACGTTTTCCGCGGTAAATCAGGTCTTCTTTGTACAGACGAACGAACACTTCGCGCACGGCGTCAGACAGGCCTTCGTCCATCGTGAAGCGTTCACGCTCCCAGTCCACGGAATCACCCAGGCGGCGCATCTGGCGGGTAATGGTGCCGCCGGATTCTGCTTTCCAGTCCCAGATTTTGTTGATAAACGCTTCACGGCCGTAATCGTGACGGGTTTTGCCTTCTTCAGCGGCGATTTTACGTTCAACCACCATCTGCGTTGCGATACCCGCATGGTCAGTCCCCGCCTGCCACAGAGTATTTTTCCCCTGCATGCGCTGATAGCGGATCATGGCGTCCATGATGGTTTGCTGGAAAGCATGACCCATGTGCAAGCTGCCGGTGACGTTCGGCGGCGGGATCATGATGGCAAAGCTTTCTTTACTGGTGTCACCATGTGGCTTGAAATAGCCCTGTTGTTCCCAGTGCTCGTAAAGCGGCTGCTCGATGTCTTGCGGGTTATATGTCTTATCCATTTCGCTTCGTATTTTCGTCGGTCAATGTGGTGACTGAGGGCGGCGTGGCCGTCGTCAAAGAGAAACCCACGCTGCGATAGGCTTTGTAGCGTTCGCGCGCAAGTTGTTTAAGGGAATCTTCGTAAGGAACGAAGTCTACCACTTCATGGAAAGCAGTAGCAAAATCTGCAAACTCAGGCAGCAGGCTGATGAGCAAGTCGCGTGGCGCATTGCCGCGTTTTCCCGGCCAGCATAATTCTACCGGCGCGCCAAAACGCGGGCCTTCACCGGCCAGATTATGGGGCACAAAGTGGTTCGGCTCGCGTTGCCAGAGCGCTTCATCCAGGCGCTCAGCTTGTTTCTGATCTTCACAGGCCAGCAGAACACGTTTGCCCATCCGGTAACGTTCAGCGGCGACCAGACAGGCCAGTGCTTCGTGCGAGCTGAGCTCGCCACTGGCGTCCGGCGCATCGAGAAGAAAGAAGGTTGCCTGTTTCATGATGAGTTCACTGTGCTGCTGAGAAAAAACAGGGGCGCAACTGGTGCGCCCGCCTGTGGAGGGGCTGGCGAACCAGCCCCTGATAGTGGAGATTATATCTTATTTAGCAGAGGAATCACTCATCGCCATCCAGCCCTGCACGGTTGAGCAGGAACTGTGACAACAGCGCAACCGGACGACCGGTTGCGCCTTTGTTCTTGCCTGAACGCCATGCGGTACCGGCGATATCCAGATGTGCCCAACTGTATTTGCGGGTGAAACGCGACAGGAAGCAACCGGCGGTGATCGCACCACCCGGACGGCCACCGATGTTTGCCATATCCGCAAAGTTAGAATCCAGCTGTTCCTGATATTCATCAGCCAGCGGCAAACGCCATGCACGGTCACCCGCCTGTTCGGACGCGCCGATCAGTTCATGCGCCAGCGGATTGTGATTCGACAGCAAACCGGTGATGTGATGGCCAAGCGCAATCACGCAGGCACCGGTCAGCGTAGCGACGTCAATCACCAGCTCAGGATCGAAACGCTCAACGTAGGTCAGTGCATCGCACAGCACCAGGCGGCCTTCGGCGTCCGTATTCAGCACTTCGACAGTCTGGCCGGACATGGTGGTCAGAATGTCGCCCGGACGGAATGCCTGGCCGCCAGGCATGTTTTCACAGCCTGCCAGCACGCCAATGACGTTCAGTGGCAGATTGAGTTCAGCCACCACACGCATCGCACCGTAAACGGCTGCGGCGCCACACATGTCGTACTTCATTTCATCCATATCCGCGGCGGGCTTAATGGAAATACCGCCGGAATCGAAGGTCAGACCTTTACCCACGAGCACGATAGGCTTAGCGTCCGGGTTAGGATTTCCTTTATATTCCATCACCGACATCAGCGATTCGTTTTTCGAACCCTGACCCACCGCCAGATACGCATTCATTCCCAGCTCTTTCATCTGCTGCTCGCCGATAACGCGGGTCGTGATGTTGGTGCTGAATGCATCTGCCAGCTGACGGGCCTGTGACGCCAGATATGCGGCGTTACAGATGTTCGGGGGCATATTGCCGAGATCTTTCGCGGCTTTAATACCGGCTGACACCGCCAGACCGTGTTGAATGGCGCGCTCACCGCTGGTCAGTTCACGGCGGGTCGGCACGTTGAACACCATTTTACGCAGCGGACGGCGCGGCTCGGTTTTGTTGCTTTTCAACTGATCGAAAGTGTAAAGCGACTCTTTGGAGGTTTCGACCGCCTGACGCACTTTCCAGTAAGTATTACGGCCTTTTACGTGCAGCTCGGTGAGGAAGCAAACGGCTTCCATAGAACCGGTGTCGTTCAGGGTGTTAATGGTTTTCTGGATAACCTGCTTGTACTGGCGCTCATCCAGCTCGCGTTCTTTGCCGCACCCAATCAGCAAAATGCGTTCTGAAAGAATATTCGGTACATGATGCAGTAAGAGGGTCTGGCCCACTTTGCCTTCAAGTTCGCCACGGCGAAGCAGGGCGCTGATGTAGCCATCACTGATTTTATCGAGTTGTTCGGCAATCGGTGACAGGCGGCGAGGTTCGAAAACGCCGACTACAATACAGGCACTGCGTTGTTTTTCCGGGCTACCGCTTTTTACGCTGAACTCCATGCACTCTCCTGAATCTTAAAGACAAGGGCGGGAGGTACGGCTAGAATGAGTCGCCGGAGACACTCTCCCGTCATTGTGTTAACGACCTGTGTTAACCTTAAACGGCGTTAGTTTTTATTTTGGCGGCTATAAGCAAGTTCCTATAGGACACCCCAATTCTCGGTGTTGTAATACTATTTTAGCTGCGAAGGTTGCCATATGATGAGAATAAATGACGGATTAGCGATGAAACTAGCGATTTTCCTTCAAAAAGACAAGTTTTCACAGGCGTATTAAGCGTGATCATCATTAGATATCTGGTTAGGGAAACCTTCAAGAGCCAATTTGCCATTCTGTTCATTTTGCTTCTCATCTTCTTCTGTCAGAAGCTGGTCAGAGTGCTCGGAGCAGCGGTCGATGGCGATATCCCAACAAATTTAGTTCTCTCACTTCTGGGCCTTGGCGTTCCGGAGATGGCGCAGCTTATTCTGCCGCTCAGTCTGTTTCTCGGCCTGCTGATGACGCTCGGTAAACTTTATACCGACAGTGAAATCACGGTCATGCACGCCTGTGGTCTTGGAAAACGGTCACTGGTCATCGCCGCGCTGGTTCTGGCGCTATTTACGTCAGTTTTTGCCGGCGTGAATGCGATCTGGCTCAGCCCGTGGTCGTCGAAACATCAGGATGAAGTGCTGGCGGAGGCGAAAGCCAACCCGAGCATGGCCGCGATGGTCGAAGGCCAGTTCCAGCAAGCCCAGAACGGCAATGCGGTGCTGTTCGTTGGCAGTGTTAAAGGGAAGGAATTCCATAACGTCTTCCTGGCTCAACTGCGGCCGAACGGCAACCAGCGGCCTTCCGTTGTGGTCGCTGATAAAGGACATATGTTGCAGCGTGCGGACGGCTCCCAGCAGGTGATGCTGGATAAAGGCACCCGTTATGAAGGCACTGCGCTGTTGCGTGATTTTCGCGTGACGGATTTCACCGATTATCTGGCGGTTATCGGGCATCAGGCTGTACAGCTTGACCCTAATCAGTCGGATCAGATGACCATGACGCAACTCTGGAATTCCAACGAACCGGAAGCGCGGGCAGAGCTGAACTGGCGTTTAACGCTGATCGTTTCAGTCTTTATTATGGCGTTGCTGGTGGTTCCGCTCAGCGTGGTGAATCCTCGTCAGGGGCGTGTACTCAGTATGCTGCCGGCGATCCTGCTGTATCTGATTTTCTTCCTGCTGCAAACCTCGCTGCGCTCCAACGGTGCCAAAGGTAAGCTGGATCCGATGCTCTGGATGTGGGGAACCAACCTGCTCTACTTTGCACTGGCATTGGTGCTTAATGCATGGGACACCTTGCCGGTTCGCAAGATCCGCGCGCGTCTGAGAGGAGCTGCCTGATGTTTGGCGTATTAGACCGTTACATTGGTCGCACTATTTTCAACACCATCATGATGACGTTGTTCATGCTGGTGTCACTCTCCGGCATCATCAAGTTTGTCGATCAGTTGCGTAAAGTCGGGCAGGGCGGATATTCCGCCGCTGGCGCCGGTTTATACACCCTGCTGAGCGTACCGAAGGATATCGAAATCTTCTTCCCGATGGCAGCGCTGCTGGGCGCATTGCTGGGCCTCGGCACGCTGGCAACACGCAGCGAGCTGGTAGTGATGCAGGCATCCGGTTTCACCCGCATGCAGATTGCCGCCTCCGTGATGAAAACGGCGATTCCGCTGGTGTTGCTGACCATGGCGATTGGTGAATGGGTTGCGCCGCAGGGCGAACAAATGGCGCGTAACTACCGTGCGCAACAGATGTACGGTGGCTCACTGCTTTCCACGCAAAACGGAGTGTGGGCAAAAGACGGTCACGATTTTATCTACATCGAACGCGTGGCGGGTGAAAAAGAGCTGACCGGCGTCAACATCTATCATTTCAATGAAGAGAATAAACTGCAGTCAGTCCGTTACGCGTCATCCGCGACCTTTGATAATGGTGAGTGGAAACTCTCTCAGGTGGATGAATCTGATCTGACGGATCAACTGCAAATCACCGGTTCGCAGACGCTGACCGGCGTATGGAAAACCAACCTGACGCCGGACAAACTCGGTGTGGTTGCGCTCGACCCAGATGCATTGTCGATCAGCGGCCTGCACAACTATGTGAAATACCTGAAGCAGAGCGGGCAGGAAGCAAAACGTTACCAGCTGAATATGTGGAGTAAAATCTTCTCGCCACTGTCGGTTGCGGTGATGATGCTGATGGCGCTGTCGTTCATCTTCGGGCCTTTACGCAGCGTACCGATGGGGGTGCGCGTGGTGACCGGTATTTGCTTCGGTTTTCTGTTCTACGTGCTTGACCAGATATTCGGCCCGTTAAGCCTGGTTTACAGCATTCCGCCGATTCTGGGCGCATTGCTGCCGAGCGGGCTTTTCTTCGTCATCAGCATGTTCTTACTGCTGAAAAAACGCTAAATCCGGCAGTACAGATAAACAAAAAGCAGGCTCTTTTCAGAGGCCTGCTTTTTACATCTGAATTCTGAATTCTGAATATTGAGAACTGAGCCGTCAGATCTCGTTATTACGCACCAGATCGGCCACCAGATTGTTCACGCCATCGCTCATATTTTTAAACTTGGTCAGTTCGCTGCGGGTCACAACCACGAACACGCCTACACCGCGCTGCGGCACCATCGCGACATACGTGATAAAGCCACCACCGCCGCCGGTTTTCTGAATGATACGTGGCAGCAACGGCGTCGGCGCCATCGTTACCCAGCCCATTCCCAGCGAGTCCGCCATTCCCGGTACATCCATTCCTTTGAGCGAGACCAGATCCGTACGCTTGTAGTACATCTTCTGCGCCATATCGGCGGTTGTAGTGCGTTGCCCGAGGAACTGACGCATCCAGCGGCCCATATCGGCAGGCGTGGAATAAAGCCCCCCGCTGCCTGCTGCCGCAATAGTGTTGATACACGGGCTCGGACGCAGACCTTCCATCAGGCGTGAACACTGGCTGGCGTTTGGCGTCAGCGTGGTATCGACCATGCCGAGCGGCTGAGTGATTTGCTCGCGCAGTAACTGGGTATAAGGCTGATTAGCGGCTTTCGATAATGCATCGGACAGCAGGTCAAACGCCAGATTTGAGTAAGAGGCGCGTGCACCCGGCGGCACAGTCAGTTTGGCGACACTCAGCCAGCTCCAGCGATCACTTTTAGTCGGCCAGGTGAAGACGGCACGATGTGCGACACCGCCCGGCTGCTCGCGCGGCAGACCGCTGGTGTGGGTGGCGAGATTCAACAGGGTGATCGGATTTGTGCCGCTGTAAGCAGGAACGCGGGCACCGGCCGGGGCGTATTTACGCAACGGATCGTTAATACTGACTTTGCCCTGCTGCGCCATTTTTACCAGCACTTCACTGGTAATAAGTTTGGTCAGCGAGGCGATACGCACCACAGAGTCTTCACGCGGTCGCACATCGGAACCGGGACGGGTTTCCCCGAAGCTGCGGAAAACCTGCTGATTGTTATCAACGACAACCAGCGCCATTCCCATCGCGCCGCTGCCGTAAAAGATGTGTTCTGCATGGTCATCCACGACCTGCGACGCCAGACGCGCATTCTGCTGCGCGTGGCTCCATAAAGGCGTACTGGCGAAGGCCAGCGCGAGGAGCGAAAGTGAGAGTTTTTTCAACAAGCTGGTATCCATCAACAGGGCAAGATCTATTCGTGATTTGTATACTAATGCGAAGTTTGAGAAACGGCATTGGAAAAACGTGGGTAAACAGAAGATTTTTGTCAGCAAATCCTCACTGAGCTGCGGTGTATGACTGTTTTTTCAACACTTAAACCGAACAAGGCGGGATAACTATTGCGTGACCGGCTGGGCTGGGTATAATGCCCACGTTTTCCGCATACTACTTTCAGTGCCGAAGTGGCGAAATCGGTAGACGCAGTTGATTCAAAATCAACCGCCGCAAGGTGTGCCGGTTCGAGTCCGGCCTTCGGCACCATTAGTATGTAAATTAAGTCACCTGCGGGTGGCTTTTTTTATGTCTAAAATCAGTTCATTTGGGCTTTTTGTGCACTTTCCACCCCCTCTCATGCGATTTACACTGATGTAATAATTACCCGCCCCCCAAATCAGGAAAATTCTTCATGGCACTGGAACCCGCAATCGCCGGGCTTGTTAATGACTTCATCGCTGCAGGTCGCCCGTCGTCGCGCAGTCAGACTTTTGCACAGCGCCGCGCCGGATATATCGCCAGCACGGTTTTAGCGGGTGATATTGAGCCACGTGCAGAAGTTGAGGATGTGGTTATCGACGGCATCTCGTTACGCATCTTCTCTCCGCTGAATGCAGAAGGCGCACTGCCTGCCGTTATCTATTATCACGGTGGATGCTTTGTCAGCGGTGGATTTGCCACACATGAAAATCAGCTGCGTCAGCTTGCTTATTACAGTGGCTGCCGGGTGATTGCGGTTCAGTATCGTTTAGCGCCTGAACATACTTATCCTGCGGCGCATGACGACGCAGAGCTGGCGGCAAATTTTATCTGGCAGAACGCGGAAAGGCTTGGCGTTGAACGCAGCCGGATAACACTCATGGGCGACAGCGCAGGCGGACATCTGGCTCTGATCACCGCGCTGCGCCTGCGAAATACCGGGCAGTGGCTGCCGCATCTGCTGGTACTGATTTACCCGATGCTGGACGCGACGGCAGCATCTGACAGCCACAAGCGCAATGGCGATGATTACGTGCTGACCAGCGACACGCTGCTCAGCGGGTTCGAAGCTTATTATCCGCAAACGGATTTCATGCATCCAGAAGTCAGCCCGTTATGGCGTGATGATTTTTCTGGGTTGCCGCCGGTTCACATCATCACGGCGGAATACGATCCGCTATGCGATGAAGGTGAAGCGCTGTTCTCCCGGCTGACAGAGCAGGGCGTGAATTGCACCGCACAGCGCTATCTGGGGGTGATCCACGGTTTTTTCCAACTCGGTGGAATCAGCCAGACAGCGCGTAATGTGATGCAGGATATCGCCGCGCGTGTCAGTTCATCGGATACACCGTAAGCTTTTTGCTTCTTGCGAGCCCGCTGTTGGCCTGCTCGCATAATTCAAAGAGCACAGGGATCAGGTGAGCGGAAGCTTTCAGATAATCGCTGACCTGCGAAATCCCTTCCGGGAGTAATATCTCGCTGTTCTCCAGTCCTTCGCTTAAGCACAACAGCCCCTGACATAACCCGCCGGCGGATTCTGACGCCAGCGCATTGAGGTCATACAGCTGAGCATCATCAAAGTGACTGAAATCCAGCCCGGCGATAAGCGAGCGAAAGACGGAGATAGAGTTAGTAGTGAACGCGGTGTGGTTATCAGAATCAGTCATACAAGTCATTCCATTGTCAGTGAGTCGAGGCCCCCGGTACTGGCGAGGTGATTGCCGCTGCCAGAGAACTCTATGCCTGTTCGTACGCCAAAGAAATAACCTGTTTATATTTACAGTATTTTGTTGTCAGATCTGGAATGTGTCTCGCAAAATCCGTCCCGGGAATTGGGGATATTCACCACCAGAACGCTATTCATGAGATAAAAATTGAAATGGGTGAATAAATAACAGTGTTTACCGGATATTATTCTGGCGATGTTGAAAACCACTCAAATTAAAATAATGAACGCGGGGGTTGTCACGTAATGTTATTATCACGCTGGCATGATTTACTTATTGATGCTATTTTTCCGATGTAATTGTTATTAAATATTTCAATTCTTGTATTCTTATCGTTTACGATTGATGGATTACTCATCGTATTGATACCTGTTTAATCAATAATACAAATAATGTTTCTGTGAGTTACATTTAAAAACCTGTTTGTTTAATAATTCATCTAAACATATTTTTCTCTTATAGGGAACTTTCTGAATTTTCACTTTGTCCCCCGTCATACCTATGTTAATTATTTATACGCGGCGCAAGACCGCACACACATCACATAAATAATAAAGACAGGGTAATAATGAGAAATTTAAAAGCGTCAATCTTAATTGGAGGCGTCGTGCTGTCGGCATTATCTGCCAGTGCGCAAGCCGAGATTACTGTTTTAGATAAAAATCCTCAAAGTAATGCTTTGCTGGCGCCATTAAGCTTGCAGGTCGGCGGGAGCATCCGCCCAGAGTGGATTTTCAATAACGGCCCGGAACCGGGTTATTATAAAAATGGTCACGATGGCGGCACCCGTTTCCGCTTCCGTGGTGATTATAAACTGACGCAAGACACCTCCGTCATCGCTTACTACGAGCTGGGTGTGGACATGGCGAACCTTCTGGGTATGAATGATCATTATCCGGAAGGCGGTCAGCGTGATACTCAGCGTCAGTTATATGCGGGCTTTAAAGACGATCGTTACGGGACATTAACCTACGGCCACCAGTACGGTATTTATTATTCCGTTGTCGGGATTAAAAGTGACGTCTGGGATAACGATGGTCATGCGGGCGGTACGGGTATTGGTATTAACGGCAGCTACGATGGCGCGAATAAGCCGAAAAGTAGCCTGAAATATACCAACGACTTTGGCCCTGTGACGTTATATGCCAACTATTTATTGCCGGAAGACGAAATTCAGGCGGGCGAGAATCAGCATTATCGCCGCAATAATGGTGGCGGTTTAGGTTTCGATTATAAACTCACCAAAGATTTAGTCTGGAGTGCGGCTTATAGCCTGACTGATGCCACGGTTAAAGATAATCAATATAACGAAAAAGATTATCATCAACAGTTATCTGGTACGGCTTTAACCTGGCAACCAAATAACTGGTACATCGTCGGGACCGGCAGCTATTACAAAGATTTCGTGCCGAGCACACGTGAAAATCCTGTCGATCATTACTTCGCAGGCAGCGGTTACGGTGTGGAAGGTTTCGTCGGTTATACCTTTAATATCGACAAGCCGTTCCTGAAATCTATCCAGCCATACGTTGCAGCCGATTCCCTGCAACTGAAAGGCGGCGAAGAATATCACGCGAACCACGTTTATCTGGGCGCGGGTACCACCATCGGTTACGGTTTGTCTGTTTACGTGGAGCGCACATTAGCGCACACCACAGACGACGAAGCTGACGCCACCTGGGTTACCGTTTTCTACGATTTCTAATTCACATGCCTCGTGGATCATCAGGCCAGCGCATTTGCGCTGGCTTTTTTACGTCTGCAAATCTGCTTAATGCGCCAGTGCTTCCGCGACGTCGATGCTCACCACATCATCCTCGCTAATCGGCATTTCCAGTGTCTGATACAGCACTTCAAGCCGTTCACACAGAATATAGCTCAGCAGATCTTTCGCCTGCGGATTATCCAGCGACACAATGGCATAAGACAACGCACGGCAGTGATCGACGATCTCTTCCAGTTCCAGCGGGGTATTGTCGTAAAGGTTAGGCATGTTGAGTACTCCAGAAAATAGTGAATTTACTACCACTTGAGACGCTAACCTCGTGGTGGTAGCTCAAACAGCGTTAGCGTTACCGGTTTTCTGGATCCGGTGCTTCATGAGAAGCCACTGTCTGAGCCACCATAATTTGGGTGAGAACAGACCGTACCACATTCCCCATTTTTTCATAGGGTTGTCGGTACCAGAAAATGACAGAACGCTAATTCTGACTGCGGATTTTGCCGCAGTGAAGAGAGTTTAATACGTGGGGATTTGTACAGTAAGCGGAATTTTTAGGCAGTTTTGGTTTTTGCGGGATGTCTTGGAAAAGATAGTGTAAGACTGCCTAATTGCATGACTTATCAAATAATTGTAAAAGTTCGTGCTCAACTATGAGCTCTTCATTTTCGATATCGAATGGAATTGCGCTGAGTTTGAGTGTTTCACTAAATGAGAAATCGGCAAGCGGCCGATTAAAAGTAGAGGTGAGGGGGTAGATCAAAAACATGTGACCTTGCCCGCCTAAGTACTTATTCCCATAAGCAAAAAGCTGATAAAAGTCGCTCTGGCTAAGGCCATATTTACTTGCTCTATCACTAGAATTTAAGCGCTTCCACTTTGTATCAAGCAGCCATGTTTTTCCTTCATGTTCGATTAAAATATCGGGTTCTAATCGAAAAAATGAAGATTCTAGATGAGCACAAAGGTATCTACTTCTGGCAGGGGCATGAAGTATGGCATTATTTGGAAGATTTCTTCTAAGCCATTTCACAACGTAACGTTCAAAGAGCTTTTCCATAGGAAAAAGGAGGCTGACGCCGCGCCATTCACCAAGAATTGAGGTAGGCATATGCTCACCTAATACCAGTTCACACCATGGTTTAATATCTTGATAGTCACTCATTAAACGATCGCTTCGCCAAGCACTAAAATCTCGACTAATTGCTGTGCTGACAGTGACTTCATTCAGTAGGGAAAGTAATTCTTGGCTTAGACGCAATGTTCTAGGCTGTTGCGTAGTTTTCGATACCCGCAACAAGGCTAATTTCAAAAGGCGATTTTCTGCACGATCAAAAGTAAAAATGTCATGGCGGATTTGGAATTTATGTTGTTGGCTAGGCGATTGTCTCATCTGCGCTGAAAAGTTAATTTGCCCTTTAAGATAAAACTGCTCTTCATCTAGGCGTTGATAATGAGCACGCAATCCTCTTTTAATCAAAGAGCTGAAGGAATCAACAAATCTCTCCATTACCCATTCGCTAAGAGGTGCATTAAAAAGTTCAAGCGATGCTTCCCCAACATGACGAGTGGGGAGATCGAATGATGCTTCAATCATTTTTCGAAGAAGTCTTCTTGCTTTAATGACGCAATCTTCATCCATAAAGCTTTTAGGCAGAATCTCAATACGCGTACCGCAGGGCGTTTCAATAACGCCCACGTGGTTATCGAGTTTTAACCATGCTCGATCTTCAACTTGTAATAAACCTGTTCCGCCATTGAAGGATGAGGCCAGTCTGCAGAGATAATCAAATGCGCTAACAGAAATTTGAGCACGATCCAAGGTAGGCTCGATGCTTGATGTCGTTAACCTGGCAAATTCTCTAACCGTGATGGCTAACATTACACATTCTTCTCATCAGCTATTTTTTCCAATGCGGAAATTAATCTAGTATCGATGATACCGAGATAGGCTTCAATTTTTGAGAAATTATTATCATTAACTTTGTATGTATTCCCTTTCAGAGGTTCTGTCACCTCGGAGCCAAAGAGGGATTGATCCCACTGAGTAGGTGAAATAAAACAAATATCATCATTTTTTCGATGATCATTGAGGATCCAGCGAATTTTTTGCCAGTCTTCGAAAAAGTACTCTTGCAAAAGAGGTATTACTTGGTCTTTAAAAATAGAAGACAGCTGTTCAAGAGTTGGATTTTTCTTCAGAGGAAGGAAATACGCATGTCCCAAACAATGGTCTGCGTTAAGTAATATTTCTATACGATTATTAATAACAGCAAGCATTTCCCCAACATTAAGGCCTTCGATACGGATATCTGCAAGTAATTCAGGCTGTGGGGGTGTTTCACGAAAAATAAAACGACGACGTAATGCGATATCAAGTCCTGAAAGAGAACGATCAGCGGTATTCATTGTACCGATGATATAAACATTGTTAGGTACACTAAAGGTTTCTTTTGAGTATGGAAGTTTTGTTACCAATTCTTCATCCTCTCCTTTGCGCTTTGATGTTTCAATGAGAGTAATAAGCTCTCCAAAAATACGTGAAACATTCCCTCGATTAATCTCATCAATGATTAATACAAATTTTTTAGAAGGAGACGTCATAGCATCGGTGCATATTTTCTTGAATATCCCCGGTTCAACATGGTATTCAAGTTGTTTGCTTACGCCAATCGAAGGACGTAAGCCTTCCACAAAATCTTCATAAGAAAAACTTTGATGGAAGGTTACAAAATTAATAAATCCGTCCTCACAAAGTTTCTCAAACCGTTTTTTAAGTACTGTTCTATTGAACTGATTAGTTTCATAGTAATCTTTGTCTAAAATACTGAGTGCAGTGTTCACGGTTGCGTAAGTTTTACCCGTTCCAGGAGGACCATAGAGAATCTGATTTAACATTATATTGTCCTCTGAAACGGTGGTAATGGGAGTACTTTCAACTGCTCCTTCACTTTCTAATATCACTTGGTAGTCTTGTAGGACTTTACCTAAGTCATGATAAAGAATTGTATCAAAAGATGGAGAGTTAACTATCTTGGAGGCATTTTCATAGACTGTCGCGACATAAGAGGAACCATAGCGTTTAAAAGGAAAACCCTTTTCTTGCATATGTAAAGATACCGTTTTATTTTGCAGTATAGAATTTTGCCATTTATTTTTCGGTGGTTTGGTTTCGCTTATTCCATAACTCAACACTAAATGGTCGTCAGTTTTATAATAAAGGAATACTGGATAAATTCCGTCTGAAACCTCCTGACCCTCACCCAAGAAAGCTATCCAAGGAACCTGGGCAATATTACCTTGTCCGAAGCTTACCTTTAATTTATAAGAGCAAACTTTATCGGAGTACAGACCCTTAGTTTTTAGCTCATCTGTTTGCGCTTGTTTAATAAATCTTCGAACTTCGTCAGCGAATCCAGTTTCTTTTAATAAATTTTCGAAATCTGTGCTCATTTGTTGGCACCACTGTTAAGTCAAAATTTAGACCAGTAATTTATAGTAATGCCACCAATTTACATGTTCCGGTTACGTTTTTTCAATCTTTAAGGCGCATTTCTGCGCCTTATCTAGTAAACCCCACCCTCTAAAAAATCCTCCCCATCTCCAGTTGCCCCATCAGCAGCGCGTTATCGCTGTAATCCACCGGGACGGCGACGACGGCGGGGCCTTGTACGTCCATGGCGGCGCGCAGGGTGCTTTCCAGCGTTTCGGCGGAGGTGACGGCAAACCCTTTGGCGCCGAAGGCGTCGGCGTAGGCTTTGAAATCAATCGGGCCGAACTGTATGCCGGAGGTGCGATGGTATTTTTTCTCTTCCTGAATCGCCACCATGTTGTAGGCCTCATCGACCCAGATGATGTGCAGCAGGTTGACGCCGAGGCGTACGGCGGTTTCCAGTTCCATGCTTGATTGCATAAAGCCGCCGTCGCCGGATACGGAAACCACTTTGCGGCTGGGATCGACCAGCGCAGCGCCAATCGCCCACGGCAGCGCGACACCCATGGTTTGTTGGCCGTTGGAAATCAGCACCTGACGCGCACGGAAGCTGTAAAGGTAACGGGCGATCCAGATGTGAAAACTGCCCATATCAACGCACAGGGTGACGTCGCTGTTGACGATGTCCTGCATCGCGCGCACCAGACGCAGCGGATGGATGGCAAACTTGTTCAGGCTGCGGCCTTTCTGGGCCAGCAGTTCGCGCTGCTGTCGGCGATCGTCGAGGATAGCAATAGCAGAAGCACTCAGATCGATGCGCTGCGGGATCTGCTCTGTCAGCAGATCCAGTGTGTCGGCGATATCGCCCACCAGTTCGACGTCCGGCAGATAGTCGCTGTCGGTTTCGGCGGGCATCACGTCGATGTGGACCAGTTCGGCGCTGCCGTTGCTCCATTGCACCGGTTCATACTCGACCGGGCTGTAACCGATGGTGATGACCAGATCTGCGTTACGCAGCAGGCGGTCACCGGCCTGATTGTTGAACAGACCGACGCGACCGGCGAAGCGATGGAACGAAGCCTGATCGATAACGCCTGCCGCCTGATAGGTGCTGGTGACCGGCAGATCGCTTTTATGCAGCAGACGACGGATCGCCTCGGCATTGCGCGGCTGGCTGGCCATCAGGCCGAGCAGCAGGACCGGATTTTTGGCCTGTTTCAGTAATTGTGCGACCTGCAATATCGCGTCGTGCGGCGCGCTGCCCAGTACCGGCGGTTGCGAGGTCAGGAGTTTGCCGCTGGCCGGTTCATTGACGATATCCATCGGCAGGCTGATAAATGCTGCACCCGGACGCCCGAACTCGGCGGCGCGAAAACCATTCGCCAGCACTTCGGCCAGGGCTGAGGACGAGGTGACTTCGGCGGAATACTTGGTGACCGGGCGGAACATCGCGACGGTGTCCATGGTCTGGTGCACCTGTTTAACGTGGTCGGCGCGTTTCACCGCGCCCCCTAAAGCCACCAGCGGATCGCCTTCGGAGGTCGCGGTGGCAACGCCAGTGATCAGGTTCGAACAACCGGGGCCGGAGGTGACCAGCGCGACGCCCGCTTTCCCGGTCAGGCGGCCGACGGCACCGGCCATAAAGGCGGCGTTGGCTTCGTGACGCACCGGAATGGTTTTGATGCGGGAATCGACCAGCGAATCGAAAACACGATCGATTTTTGCGCCGGGAATGCCGAACACGTGTTTGACACCCTGTGCTTCAAGCTGCGCGACGACCAGATCCGCACCGCATTTCCATTCGCTTTGGCTGTCTGAATTTTTCATGGCTTTATTCCTTTTGTCTGCGGACTGTTAACTTTCAACGGACTGAATCGCATCATTTAAATCGTCAGGGCATAAGTTGGCGTGCAGGAAATCGCTGTCCTGCGGAAAGTCGATCAACAGCTTCTCGACCGTGCCGAAAGTCAGCACGCCGCGCTCAACCTGGTAATCCAGCACATGGCCGCCGCTGCTGCGTGTCTGATTGATGAAATGTTCGTGATAGCCCGCCACGTTGATGCCCTGCATATACGCAGGTGTCAGAAAGCCAATCAGCACGCCCTGGCTGTTTTCAATATGAAATGTTGGCTGCGCTTCGATGGCTTCGAGCATCGGTTTATAAGGGCGGTGCTGTTCCGGTACGGTGCGAGTCTCGACGCGGCTGAACTCACCATCAATGCGCAATGCGCAGAAGGTGTTCTGGCTGGCGACGGCGTTATCAATTACGGCGTGGATTTGTTCACGGCTGTGCGGGCGGTCAATCACGTATTCATTAGTCGGGTTAAAGAATGTCATGACGGCGAAGGGCGTTTTTTGTTCAGGAAGGGCGCGCCGGGCGCTGCCGTCGCCACGCAACTGGAAGATATTACTGTTGAATGCGATCAGTTCGCCGTCGAGATGGTTAAAGGTGCCGAGGCCAAAATCGCCGTGTTTCAGCAGGTCTGCCATCGTGGTGTCGCCTTCATAGACGCCGCTCAGCAAGGCGCTCATCAGTGACGACTGATAAAGCACGCGGTCAGGATGCTGATGTTTAAACGCTGTCGCCGTGCGGGCAATATCGGCGACGCAGGAACAGGACTCAGAATGGCTTTTCATGCAGGGGGTCTCCGTCGAATAATTAACTTTGCTAACTAAAAGGTTGACCCCATTCCGTCCTGAGTTCCAATATAAGGAGGTGTTTACTTTGAGACGTTTTTGATATGGAACTTCGTCATCTGCGTTATTTTGTCGCGGTAGCCGAGGCGGGCCATTTCACCCGTGCTGCCGAACTCCTGGGAATATCCCAGCCTCCCCTGAGCCAGCAAATCCAGCGGCTCGAACATGAAATCGGAACCCCTTTACTCAAGCGTCTGACCCGTGGCGTTGAGCTGACCGAAGCCGGAAAAGTGCTGTATGACGACGCACAAACCATCATCAAACTGACCGATGCCGCCTTTGAACGTACCCGTGCGGTGGCACGCGGCCTGAACGGTACGCTGCGCATCGGTTTTGCCACCTCAACGGCCTTCAATCCGCAGGTGTTTGAGCTGCTGCATCGCTTCCGTGACAAGTACCCGGGCATGGTGCTGGAGCCGCAGGAAAAAGATATGGCGGGGCTGATGACCGCGATGAGCGAGGGCGCGCTGGATGCGGCGTTTATCCGTCTGCCTTGCGAGCGCAGCAAGGAGTTCAGTTATAAGGTGCTGGATATTGAGGAAATGATGGTGGCGTTGCCGAAGAAGCATCCGCTCAGTCAGGGGAAAGAAGTCCGGCTGGCAGCGCTGCGCCACGACACGCTGATCACCTTTCCCCGCGATTTATCGCCGGGGCTTTATGATGCCGTGACACAGGCGTGTAAAGAGGCGGGATTTTCGCCGCGCTACGGGCAGCAGTGTCCGCAAATTACCTCGGCGCTGAGTATGGTGGCGACAGGATTTGGTTACGCGCTGGTGCCGGCGTCGCTAAGTAAAATTGATGAAACCAATGTGCGCTGTCTGCCCCTGGCAGGGCAGACATTAACGACGCAGATCGCGCTCGCCTGGCGCAGAACGGATAACTGCAAGGCGGCGCTGCATATGGTGGGGTTGTTGTAAGTTACACCACAATAATCACAGACACGCGACGGTTCTGGGCGCGTCCGGCCTGGGTTTTATTGCTGGCGACCGGCTGGCTCTGCCCTAATCCGCGGGTATGGATATTGGCGCGTGGCATTCCGGCATCGGCAAAGGCGGCGGCAACCGTGTTGGCGCGGCGCAGAGACAGATCGTTGTTGTAACCGGCGTCGCCGTAGTTGTCGGTATGGCCGTCGAGATTGACTTTATTCAGCCCGACATGCAGCAGTTCACTGGCCAGTTTTTCCACCGACTGCTTACTTTCTGTCGAAAGCGTCGCCTGATTATTGCCAAACAGCACTTTGGCATCCAGCCCGAGTTCCCAGCCTTCGGCTGTCTGTGAGAAGCCGTTTTTTTGCAGTACGGCGATCTGTTCCGGCGTTAATCCCGCCGGTTTGGTCTGACAGGCGGCCAGCAGCAGAATGCACAGCCCCATTGCGGCGAACTGAAACCAGGTCTTGAAAGTGTTGCAGGTATTCATTGTCATTAATTCCTTTTAGTCTTTCATCACGACAGGAAGCGGCATGCCTGAAGAAACATGCCAGCAACTGCCGGAAATTTTTTTCGAGCGGTACATGGCCTCATCGGCCTTATCCAGTAACTCTTTCGCGTTAGTGGCCTGAGAAGGCGACAGCGCGATACCGATACTGAGAGAAACATCCAGCGTCTTGTTATTGAGCAGGATGACAGGGGTTTTCATGATTTCAACAATGCGTTCGGCAAAAGCCACGGCCTCTGCGGTGGAAACCATCGGTTCAAGCAAGATGGCAAATTCATCACCGCCCAGACGCGCCAGCACATCGCCTTTTCGCAGTGTTTTCGCCAGCCGTTCACCAATCACCATCAGCACGCGGTCCCCGGCAGCATGACCGAGTGAGTCATTGATCTCTTTAAAGTTATCGACATCAATAAACAGCAACGCCAGTGAAAGCGCCGGGCGCATCGGGTTAAAGCATTGATTAAGCGTATCAATGAAAAACGCGCGATTATGCAGGCCGGTCAATCCATCATGCAATGCTTTTTGGGTCAGTGAGACGTTCTCGTTGCGCATATGGTTTTCCCAGGCTTCCAGCTCCGTCAGCAGGCTGTTGAAGTCCTGGCTCAGCGTGTGCAGCTCGGCAATCGGCGCAGAAGGGACACGCAGGCTGAACGAACGGTTAGCGCTGACGTCATGAGTGACGCGCGTAATGTGGCCGAGAGCATCGACAATACCTTTTTGCATCCGGCGGGAAAAATACAGCGCCACCAGCGCCGTCAGTACCAGACAGCCGATCAGGCTAAGCACCGTTTCCAGCAGGAAACCCGCCAGGGTTCCGCCATTACCGGCGAGCCAGACGGTACCGATGAGCGAACCGGAATGGTTCACCGGCATCGTGACAGGCTCCGGGAAAGCCAGGTGGCCGACGAACTGCCCGAGCTTGTCCCAGTTGCTGTTCACCGGCCGCTGCCATTCCGTGAACGTTGCACCGGCGGGGGTCAGAATTTTAGCCTGCGTGAAATCGCCGCGTTTAGCGATGAACTCCAGCGACTCGTGCGCGGCGGCAGGATCATTAAACACCAGCGCCGCTTCGGTGGTGTAGCTGATAGCGCGTGCGGTCAGTTGCAGATTATTTTCGGCATGCGAACGCAGGGCGATCAGGGCCAGCAAGATCAGTAAAAAACCGGCAAGGCCAATCGCGGTCAAAATCACAATCACATGGATTCTGTTCAGTGCGGCGCTCAGCGTCGGGCGCTGGCGCGGCTGTTCTGTGTCAGGAACAGGAATTTTATTTTCCATGGTTACTCCTTTTCCCTGGCAAGTTGTAATACGGCGGGATTAACCCGCACACCGCTGCGGGACAGCGTGTCCAGATTCAGTTTGAATCCGGTGTGAAGGGGCGTGATCACCAGACAGAAAGCGTTCAGTAATCCGCAGGTCTCGTCTTCTTCGCTGATCGTTAAAATGGCATGGCCTTCCAGGCGCTGATGCAAATCGTTCTGCTGTTCAGCCGTTATTCTGCCGGAATAAATGGCATCGCACTGCGCGGTCAGCAGCGGGCTGTCAAAAGGCAACGTCATCACTTTGAGCGGTCTGCCAGCAAAAGCGCTGCCATCGGGCGTGAGTAGCGCCGCGTATTTAACTGGCTGAATGATGCAAAGTGTTAAAGAAGACGAGGTCGTTTTGTCGGGCCAGCGCGAATAACTGAGGATACCGTTAACGGTCTGGGCGACGGCGGCGTCGGGTGACGTCTCGCTGGTTTCTGCGATAACCGGTTTTAACGGAGCGATCAGAAGCACCATCAGCAGGGCGAAGCCATACGCAGCCTTAAAAAAATGGCCGACACGTATCTTCACTAACAGGTAAAAAGGTGATCGGGCTTTTTCCATAGCGTCACTCTGTGTTTCTTCCGGTTGAAATTGTTTCACCGGAATAAGAATAACTTTATCGGCATGATTTCTGAAAGCGTCAATAAAAAGTTTTTCACCCTGAAACAACACGCATCTTGTGTAGAATTTTTTACAGAAACCAGGAAAACAGCGAATACTGAAGAGAATCTAATGAATGTTTAGGTTAATGAGCGTGGTTGATTTTTGAGCAGCGATAAGAGGGGCGGCGTCGATAAATAATACACATTGGTGTTATTTCAACCGTTATTAAAATAATAGTCACGGTCATAACAAAATATGACAAAAAATAAATGTTACCGTAATCACCGTTTGATGAATTTAAATTGCAGGAAATGTTAATAGATTGGAATTTAAAGGAATAATAGACGGCATTTTAGCTATATTCGTGACCATGATCTCAAAGCCACACCGTTAGTCAGATTTTTATGCTGCTGATAGGTATCATGCCCGCATTAATGGTATGTTTTAACCGTCAGGGTGGTTTTTTCGATGACGGGTGCAGTAAAAAAACATCAACCATTCCTGGGGAAAACGGAAGTATTTTTATAATTAGGTGCTGAGGAATCATGGATAATACAACAATCGGGACGCTGTCTGAAAAATCAATAAGTTCCTGGCGTAAAACTGACACCATGTGGATGTTAGGTTTATATGGAACGGCAATTGGTGCGGGTGTTCTTTTTCTTCCTATTAATGCCGGTATTGGCGGATTAATTCCGTTAATTATTATGGCGATTCTCGCCTTCCCAATGACTTTCTTCGCTCACCGCGGATTAACCCGTTTTGTTTTATCGGGTAAAAATGCCGGTGAAGATATTACGGAAGTCGTGGAAGAACATTTTGGTATTACGGCCGGTAAATTAATTACACTGCTGTATTTCTTCGCCATTTATCCTATTTTGCTGGTTTACAGCGTGGCGATCACTAATACGGTTGAGAGTTTTATTACTCACCAGATGCATATGAATGCGCCACCGCGTGCGTTGCTGTCACTGATCCTGATCCTCGGATTAATGACACTGGTGCATTTTGGTCAGGATATGATCGTGAAAGCGATGAGTATTCTGGTATTCCCGTTTGTGACGGTGCTGATGGCGCTGGCGCTTTACCTTATTCCTAACTGGAATATGTCAGTGTTTACAAACGCCTCGCTTTCCGGTAACGGCGTAGGTCACGGTATGCTGATGACGCTGTGGCTGGTGATCCCGGTGATGGTGTTCTCGTTCAACCACTCGCCTATTATCTCCTCTTTTGCAGTGGCAAAACGCAAAGAATACGGTGATGGCGCTGAGAAAAAATGTTCGCGCATTCTGGCATTTAGCCACATCATGATGGTGATCACGGTGATGTTCTTTGTCTTCAGCTGCGTCCTGAGCCTGTCTCCGGCCGACCTGATGGAAGCCAAATCGCAAAACGTGTCTATTCTGTCTTATTTAGCGAACCACTTCTCTAACCCGGTCATTGAATATATCGCGCCATTTATTGCCTTTATTGCCATTACTAAATCTTTCCTCGGCCATTATCTGGGTGCACGCGAAGGTTTTAACGGCATGGTGATTAAATCTTTGCGCAGTAAAGGCAAGAAAATTGCCCTGCCAACGCTGAACCGTTATACCGGTATCTTCATGTTATTAACCACCTGGTTAGTGGCAACCCTGAATCCAAGTATTCTGGGTATGATCGAAACGCTGGGCGGTCCGATTATTGCGATGCTGTTATTCCTGATGCCAATGTATGCCATCCGTAAAGTCCCGGCGATGAAAAAATACAGCGGCCATATCAGTAATGTCTTCGTTGCTGTAATGGGTCTGATTGCGATGTCAGCCATTGTATTCAGCCTGATGGGTTAATGATTAAAGCTTCTGAAATAAAGTGAGCGGGAATATCCCGCTCCTTTCTCTCCCGTTTTTCTGTTTATTCCGCCCGTAAATAATTTCACTTGGAGTACCCACCGTGATCAGCGTCTTCGATATTTTCAAAATTGGTATTGGTCCTTCCAGTTCGCATACTGTTGGCCCGATGAAAGCCGGGAAAATATTCACTGATGAACTTATCTCTTCAGGCCATATAACCCAAACGACCCGCGTGGCGGTTGATGTTTACGGATCATTATCATTAACCGGTAAAGGTCACCACACTGATCTGGCTATTATCATGGGGCTGGCGGGGAATATGCCGGATGATGTGGATATCGATGCGATCCCGGCGTTTATCCGTGAGGTAGAAAATACCGGACGTCTGATGCTGGGCAAGGGCGCAAAAGAAGTGGATTTCCCGGCCAGTTCAGGCATGAATTTCCATTCCGGTAATCTGCCGTTGCATGAAAACGGCATGACAATCAGTGCGTTCAGCGGCGATGAACTGCTCTATACCCAAACTTATTACTCTATCGGCGGTGGCTTTATTGTCGAAGCCAGCAAATTTGGTATGCAGGATGAAAATCCGGTGGTGCGCCCGTATCCGTTCCATTCAGCCAGCGATTTGCAAAAACACTGTACGGACACCGGCCTGTCGTTGTCGGCACTGATGCTGCAAAACGAACTGGCGGGACACACACGCACAGAAATCAGCGATCACTTTGCGGCCATCTGGAATGTGATGAGCGAAGGCATTACGCGCGGCATTCATACCGAAGGCTTGCTGCCGGGACCGATGAAAATCAACCGCCGTGCCGCCGCACTGCGCCGCATTCTGGTGACGCAGGATAAGAACAATGTCGATCCGATGGGTGTTGTTGACTGGATCAATATGTACGCGATGGCGGTTAATGAAGAAAATGCGGCAGGCGGGCGTGTGGTCACTGCACCGACCAACGGCGCGTGTGGCATCATTCCTGCCGTGCTGACGTATTACGATCAGTTTATCCGCCCGATCAGCCCTGATTCGTACAGCCGCTTCTTCCTGGCTTCCGGCGCGGTCGGTATTCTGTTCAAAATGAACGCTTCGATTTCCGGTGCGGAAGTGGGGTGTCAGGGCGAAGTGGGCGTGGCCTGTTCTATGGCGGCGGCAGGTCTGACCGAACTGCTGGGCGGCAGCACCGCGCAGGTGTTTATGGCGGCAGAAATCGCGATGGAACATCACCTCGGGCTGACCTGTGATCCGCTGGCCGGACAGGTTCAGGTGCCATGCATCGAGCGTAACGCCATTTCGGCTGTGAAAGCCGTTAATGCGTCGCGTATGGCATTACGCCGCACCAGCGAACCGCGTGTGTGCCTCGATAAAGTCATCGAAACCATGTACGAAACCGGCAAGGACATGAACTCGAAATACCGTGAAACCTCGACAGGCGGTTTGGCTATCAAGGTTCTCGCCTGCAATTGATTTCTTTTCTCATCATTTCCTAAAAGGCGGGAAACCGCCTTTCCCGCCCCCTTCGTTACTTTTCCCTGTGTTATGTTTTGGGTTATCTATACTGCGTAGAAGCTCTTTTTTTCACCTGGAAAACAGTTAAAAGGAAAGGTCCGGTATGTCTAAATTCTTTATGAATGACCGCAAGACTCTGATTAACGATGTTATTGAAGGGGTGATCCTGACCTCTCCCTACAAAAACCTGGCAAAACTGGACATCGATCCGGCAATCCGCGTTGTCGTGCGGCGTGACTGGGATAAGAAAAAAGTTGCGCTGATTTCAGGCGGTGGCTCGGGTCATGAACCGGCGCACGTGGGGTTTGTCGGCAAAGGCATGCTCACGGCGGCGGTGTGTGGCGAAGTGTTTGCTTCTCCGAGCGTGGACGCCGTGCTGAACGCGATTGTGGCGGTTACCGGCAAAGCGGGCTGTCTGCTGATCGTCAAAAACTACACCGGCGACCGTCTGAACTTTGGTCTGGCCGCTGAGAAAGCAAAAGGTATGGGCTATAACGTCGAGCTGGTGATGGTCTCCGACGACATTTCCCTGCCGGAAAACAAGCAGCCGCGCGGCATCGCCGGTACGGCGCTGGTGCATAAAATTGCCGGTTACGCGGCTGAGCAGGGCAAATCCCTGAAAGATGTCACCAAAATCGCCCAGCAGGCGATTAATGCGACCGCCAGTATTGGTGTCGCGGCGGCGGGGTGCAGCCTGCCAGGAGGCGGTGAAGATGAAGAAGAGCAACGTATCGAATCGGGCCACGTTGAGCTGGGATTAGGTATTCACGGC
Source organism: Rahnella sp. 2050 (assembly GCF_040544515.1). Classification (NCBI taxonomy): domain Bacteria; kingdom Pseudomonadati; phylum Pseudomonadota; class Gammaproteobacteria; order Enterobacterales; family Yersiniaceae; genus Rahnella; species Rahnella sp. 2050. Next base: position 266,689 of record NZ_JBEPKE010000002.1, read on the forward strand.
GAACCGGGTGTGTCGACCATGAAAACCCAGAACAGCAAAAAAGTGGTGGATACGCTGGTCGGCAAGCTTGCGGAACATGTGAAGAAAAGCGACAAGCTGGCGGTGCTGATCAATAACCTCGGCGGCGTCTCTCCGCTCGAAATGAATCAGATCACCAAAGAACTGGTGCATTCTGCGCTCGGCAGTTCGATCCGTTATCTGATTGGCCCGGCATCGCTGGTCAGTGCGCTGGATATGAAAGGGTTCTCGCTCTCGGTGATTGCCCTTAAAGGCGGCATTGAGGAAGCCTTGCTGGCAGAAGTGGAAGCCTCCGGCTGGCAGCCTCTGGTGAAGCTTGAGAAACTGGCGATCAAAAAAGGCAAGAAAATCAGCGATAAGAAAACGGTAAAAGCCTCGTCCAATGCGCAGGTTGGCAAAATCGTTGAAACCATTACTCAGACACTTTCTGATCTGGAAGATGAGCTGAATAAACTCGATGCCAAAGTCGGTGACGGCGATACCGGTTCGACGTTTGCCACCGGCGCGCGCGATATCCAGAAAGAAAACAAAGGCAAAAGATTACCGCTGAATAATGTGGCCGATCTTCTGGGCGTTGTCGGCGATCGTCTGGCGACCGTCATGGGCGGATCCAGCGGCGTGCTGATGTCGATCTTCTTTACCGCCGCCGGTAAGAAAGTCGGTGAGGGTGAGAAGTTGCCGAAAGCGTTGCTGTCCGGTCTCGAACGCATGAAGCATTACGGCGGGGCAGATCTCGGGGATCGCACGATGATCGACGCACTGCAACCGGCGCTGGAAGCCCTTGGCAAAAAAGATGCGCTGAAAGGGGCGGCTAAAGCGGCAGCCAAAGGGGCCAAAGACACGGCCAGCATGAAGAAAGCCAATGCGGGGCGCTCTTCTTATCTCAGCAGCAACAGCCTGAAAGGGGTGAAAGATCCCGGCGCAGTGGCCGTTGAAAAAGTGTTTGAGGCGCTGGCGAAAAAATAAGATTGAGCTCAGCAAAAAAGAAAGGCCTGCGGGAAACCGGCAGGCCTTTTTTATGGCAATGAAAACGTCAGGTAATCGCATTGGGATCAATCAGCGAATAAAGCTTTTTATCATGGATCCGCTGTGAAATTTTGTACTGATTTTGTTCATAAATAACGCACTTGCCGATACGGATCGCTTCACGGGAATCCCTGTTAGCAAAATGGTCGTAAACACCGCCGGGATATTTCCCCTTCAGGCCACGGTTAGACCATTTATTCATTTTCATTTTCCACTCAAGAGAATAATGCGCCAGAGGGCAGACGATCTTTGCCCACGGATCGCAAATCAGTGCGTTCTCAAGGATTTTGCCGTTGTTATGTACAGGCTGGGTGCCGACTAATACCAGGCAATGGTCGACCGGACGCGTAATGAAGATGCTGATCACTTTTAATGGCGTACCGGCGAGCCTTTCCCATTTTTGAATGTTTTCACTGATATAACAAAATGCGACGCGGGCATTTTCGCCGCAGTTGCCCGCATTTTCTTTCCCGTTGCGATAATCTTCTTCAACTTTCCGGTAAAGCTGCTGGGAGGAAAGATTGAGCTTTCGCAGACCCCGCACCATGGCACCCCGATCCCTGTCGCCGCCCAGTGAATGCAGCCGGTATTTTTTAGGATCCGACATCATCAGACCATCAATCATTCTTTTATCCGGATAAAACTTATTGGCAGATTTCAGCGACAGTCGTGAACGCGTAAACAGCATGGCTTCGGTAAGCTTGGGTAAGAGTAATTTCTGGAAACGTTTATTATCCATAACGCTATTTTTCCTTTAAAACCTGATTCAGCAATGGACTATTTGAGCACTCTTTATTGCCGGTATAAAGGAAATGACTTCTTAAGAAATACTGGATCTGCTGAGACCCTCCGCGCCGGAGCAGCCTGGATATAATACGGCGCTCAGTCAGAAAACATAATTTGATCTAAAACAATTTTAAGCGATTTGCTCACCCGCCGCAGTTTCCGTCCCCGTATAATTTGCGGCCAATTATTTGCCGCCGAACGAAGACCTTACTATGCCAGTCAGTTTGATCCAACCCGATCGCACCCTGTTTTCTTACCCACGTTACTGGGCCGAATGCTACGGCACTGCGCCGTTTTTCCCGATGACCCGGGAGGAAATGGAACAGCTTGGCTGGGACAGTTGTGATGTGATCGTGGTGACCGGCGATGCCTATGTCGATCATCCGAGTTTCGGCATGGCGATCATCGGCCGCATGCTGGAAGCGCAGGGATTCCGCGTCGGGATCATCGCGCAGCCGGACTGGACCAGCAAAGAAGATTTCATGCGGCTCGGGAAGCCGAATCTGTTTTACGGCGTGACCGCCGGCAATATGGATTCGATGATCAACCGTTATACCGCCGACCGGAAGCTGCGTCATGACGATGCCTATACGCCGGGTAACGTGGGTGGAAAACGTCCAGATCGCGCGACGCTGGTCTACACGCAGCGCTGTAAAGAAGCCTACAGCGATGTACCGGTTTTGCTCGGCGGTATCGAAGCCAGCCTGCGACGTATTGCACATTACGATTACTGGTCCGATACCGTGCGGCGCTCGGTACTGGTGGATTCCAAAGCTGACATGCTGATTTATGGCAACGGCGAAAGGCCGCTGGTGGAAGTGGCGCACCGTCTGGCGGCGGGCGAATCTATCACTGATATTCACGATGTGCGTAACACTGCCGTGATGCGCAAAACGGCGCTTATCGGCTGGAGCGGTGTGGATTCCACGCGGCTCGATAAGCCGGGGCGGATTGAGCCGATCATGAATCCGTACGGTGAGGATTTGCCGTGCTCGGAAGGAGAGTTGCCTGCGCCGGATGCCCCGCAACCGGTAACGGTGCGCGCGCCAAAGCCGAAACCGTGGGAGAAAACCTACGTTCTGTTGCCATCATTTGAAAAAGTGAAGGCCGATAAAGTGCTTTACGCGCATACCTCGCGCATTTTGCATCACGAAACCAATCCTGGCTGTGCGCGTGCCCTGATGCAAAAACACGGTGACCGCTATGTGTGGATCAACCCACCGGCGATCCCGCTGTCGACCGAAGAAATGGACGAAGTGTTTGGCCTGCCGTTCCAGCGCGTACCGCACCCGTCTTACGGCAAAGCGACAATTCCGGCATATGACATGATCCGTTTCTCGATCAATATTATGCGTGGCTGTTACGGCGGTTGTGCGTTTTGTTCGATCACCGAGCATGAAGGGCGGATCATTCAGAGCCGCTCGGAAGCGTCGATCGTCCGCGAAATAGAAGAGATCCGCGACAATGTACCGGGATTCACCGGTGTGATTTCCGATCTGGGTGGCCCGACCGCCAACATGTATATGCTGCGCTGTCAGTCGCCGAAAGCGGAACAAAGTTGCCGCCGTGCGTCCTGTGTGTATCCGGAAATCTGTACGCACATGGACACTAACCATGAACCGACGATCAACCTTTACCGCCGTACGCGCAGCCTGAAGGGCATCAAGAAAATACTGATCGCCTCGGGCGTACGTTACGATCTGGCGGTAGAAGATCCGCGTTATATCAAAGAGCTGGCCGAACATCACGTGGGGGGATATCTGAAGATCGCGCCGGAACATACGGAAGCCGGACCGCTGTCCAAAATGATGAAGCCTGGAATGGGTAGCTATTACCGCTTCAAGGAGCTTTTCGACAGCTATTCCAAACAGGCCGGAAAAGAGCAATATCTGATCCCGTACTTTATCTCCGCACATCCGGGGACACGTACCGAAGACATGATCAACCTGGCGCTGTGGCTGAAGAAAAATCGCTTCCGGCTGGATCAGGTGCAGAACTTTTATCCGTCGCCGCTCGCCAGCGCCACCACCATGTATTACAGCGGCAAGAATCCGCTCGGTAAAGTGGATTATAAAAGTGAAGACGTCGTGGTGCCGAAAGGCGATCGTCAGCGGCGGTTGCATAAAGCCTTGCTGCGCTATCACGATCCGGTGAACTGGCCGGTGATCCGCGAGGCGCTGACCGCGATGGGCATGCGCCGTCTGATTGGCATCCGGCCTGATTGTCTGGTGCCGCCGGACGGTTTTGATCCGAAGTTTGCGGCGTCAGTTTCAGGCAAAGCGAAACCGGCCACCACGCGTTTTACCGCCTCAAAAGCGCAGAATCCGTCTGCCGGAAAAGGAAAACCCTCCGGGCAGAGGGTTAATCGAGGTAAAAGACCGGTTTAAGATCGTTACTGACCGGGCTGTTATCGGCATTGGCAGGCATTACGTCTGCCATATGCTTCCACCATTTCTGGCAGATTTCCGTTTTTGCTACCGCGTTCCATCTTTCTTCTGATTCTATTTCCACATAGCCAAACAGCAGATTACGTTTTTCATCGAGAAAAATGCTGTAGTGATGCGCGCCGTGAGCTTTCAGGGTTTCCGCCAGTTCTGGCCAGATTGGCGAATGACGGCGCTGATATTCATCGTGTGCATTCGCATTAACCTGCATCACGAAGGATTTACGGATCATGTTTTTCTCCGGTTAGATTATCGGGGGGTAGAGGGAAAGCTCCTCCCCCTGCGAAGGGGGAGGCTGGGAGGGGGTTTTAAAGATAAACGCCTCGTCAAAGTACACTTCAACACATTAGCTTTTATTTAATACCCCACCCCAACCCTCCCCTTCGCAGGGGAGGGAGCAGACCGAGCTGTTTTCGTGTTTGCTTTCGCTCTCCCCTTAGGAGGGAGCAAAGAAACTACATTGCTTTCAGATACAACTCGCGCACTTCTTCACGAGTTGCGGTGCGCGGATTGCACGGTGCGCACGGGTCAGCGAGGGCTTTGTCCAGCCAGCCTTCGATATCGGTTTCCTTAATCCCCAGCTCTTTGAAACCGGAAGGAATACCCACGCGGTTGGACAATTTTCGGATAGCGTCAATGGCCGCAATACTGGCCTGTGTTTCGCTGATACCTTGCGTATGCACGCCCATCGCGCGGGCAATATCGGCAAAGCGGTGAGGTGCACTGGCGCGGTTAAACTCTTCGACAACCGGCAGCAAGATGGCATTACAGACGCCGTGCGGCAGATTATGTGTCGCGCCCGGCTGATGCGCCAGTGCGTGAACCAGCCCCAAGCCTGCGCTGTTAAATGCCATACCGGCCAGATATTGTCCCTGCGCCATTTTCTCGCGGGCTTCAATATCATCGCCGTGATCGACTGCTTTTGGCAGCCATTGCGTGATAGTTGAAATCGCGGCGAGCGCGGTCGGATCGGTCAGAGGATGTGCGCCGACAGAAACATAGGCTTCGATGGCGTGGGTCAGCGCATCCATGCCGGTCGCAGCGGTGACACTGGCCGGGATTTTGAGCATAACCGCCGGGTCGTCCACTGCAATATCCGGGATCAGATTGGCGTCGATGATCACTTCTTTCACCTGACGCTGGCTGTCGATGATCACCGCATTGCTGGTGAGTTCTGCGGCTGTGCCCGCTGTGGTATTAATCGCCACCAGGAAGACACCCGGTTTGGTAACTTTGCCGACACCGGAATACATTGTGGCGGGCCCCGGATTGGCGGTCAGAATTTTGATGCCTTTTGCGGTATCAATCGGGCTGCCGCCGCCGAAAGCGATCAGGTAATCGCACTGGTTTTCCTGATACAAACGGAAACCTTCATCAACGTGAGCAGAGGTTGGATTGGGTACCACGCCGCCGTAAATAGCGTAAGGCAGTCCGGCCTGTTTAAGTGCGGAGAATAAACTGTCGAGCAGACCCAGTTCGATTAACTGGCCATCGGTAACGATAAGCGCTTTGCCGTGTTGCTTAGTCGCCAGCATCGCAACCATATCTTCGATTGCGCCCTGACCGTGGAGGCTGATTTTAGGAAGTGCCAACATGAAACTCATAAAAATTCCCTCTATAGAGTAAGTAAAATAGGTGTCCTGTTGTGCGCTGCTCCGCGGTCTTTGCCATTTCCTGCTACGGGAAACATCCACTGTTCCCCGTGCAGGATTTATGAAGTCTGGAGCATAAAGTGCCTGATCAGGCTTTCAGTGCGGCCTCAAAAGGCGTGACGTCAAAACGTTTGCCAAGCGCAATCAGTTCATCGGTCTGGATGGTTTGTTTCATTCCACCCATAGAAATCACTTTCACCAGGATCTCCGCCGATTTTTCAGCGGTGTCGATCAGGCCAAAAGCGTCATCCAGCGTCGGGCCGCAACCGAAGATACCGTGGAATGCCCACAACACCAGGCTGTGATGTTGCATCCGGTCGGAAGTGGCTGCGCCGATACCATCGGTACCCGGCACCATCCACGGCACAATCCCCACGCCGTCGGGGAAGACCACCAGACATTCGGTGCTGCATTCCCACAACTTGCGGGTGATCTTGGCGCTGTCGAGCTCAAGCACGTACGTCAGTGCGATCAGGTTGGTCGCATGGCAATGCATGATCACGCGATCCTGACCGTTGGTGACACGTTTACGCACAGCGTGAGATTGCAGATGTGAGGCCAGTTCAGAGGTTGGCAGACCGCCGGCGGTCAGACCCCACAGGATTTTGTAGCTGGCGCCTTTGTCATCAAGCTGAATAACGGTCAGCGCTTCTGACGGGGCTAATTGCACGTTACGGAAAAACTTACCGGAACCGGTCACGATGAAGTATTCGTTGGCCAGATCAGGCGCATGCTGAGTCAGTTCAACCTGGCGCGGCTGGTCGTAAAAATCATTTTTATAAGGTGCGACGTCTTCCGGTAACAGGCGCATGCTGACGTTGCCGCCGTTACGTTCATCCCAGCCTTTCAACCACATATCGGTGGTCGCTTTGACCATGCCTTGCACAAACCACGAGCTAAATAATGTTTTCATCGGTTCTTTCCTGCGAATAAGGTGAATGCGTTTCTGTTGCTTTCGGCGGCAATTAACGTTTTGCCAGCACGCTGGTTTCGTAATGACGGACGGTATCCAGCCACTGACCGCCAACCGGTACATCGTGACGCTGACAATACATGTCCCACACGGCCTGCCATGGCAGGGATTTTTGCTCTTCCAGCAGAGCCAGGCGTGCGGTGTAATCGCCTTCGGCTTCCAGTTTTTTCAGTAAATCGGTCGGTTCGAGCAGGGCTTTCAGCAGGGCTTTTTTCATGTTGCGGGTGCCGATAACCCAGGCAGCGATGCGGTTGATCGAGGCATCGAAGAAATCCAGACCGATATGAACGCGGTTGAACAGGTCATGGCGCACGATTTCGCTGGCGATGGCCTGCGTTTCGTCGTCCAGCAGAACTACGTGGTCACTGTCCCAGCGTACCGGACGGCTGACGTGCAGCAGCAGGCGCGGCACATACAGCATCGCAGCAGAAATTTTGTCGGAGATCACTTCAGTCGGGTGGAAGTGGCCGGCATCGAGGCACAGCGCAGTGCCGCGGCTGGCAGCGTAACCGAGATAGAATTCGTTTGAGCCGACGGTGTAGCTTTCAGAACCGATGCCGAACAGTTTGCTTTCAACGGCATCGATGTGTTCGGTGATATCAAACTTCTCAGAAATCACTTCATCAAGTGCGCTCATCAGGCGCTGGCGCGGTGCCAGACGATCGACGGTGATGTCTTTCATGCCATCCGGCACCCAGATATTCATCACTGACGGCGTGCCCAGTGCGCGGCCAAATGAGGCAGAGACACGGCGGCTGGCCTGACAATGTTCAATCCAGAACTGGCGAATTTCCGGGTTTGCGTGTGACAGCGTGAAGCCGTCGGCGCTCAGCGGGTGTGAGAAACAAGACGGGTTGAAGTCCAGACCCAGCTTGTTTTTCTTCGCCCAGTCAACCCAGCCGGTGAAGTGCTTAGGTTCAATCTCATTACGGGCAACGGGCTTATCGGACTCCAGATAAATCGCATGCAGATTCAGCCGGTTAGGGCCAGGGATCATGGAGATCGCCAGTTCTAAGTCAGCACGAAGCTGCTGAGCGTTGCGCGCTTTGCCGGGATAATTACCGGTCGCCTGAATACCGCCGGTCAGGTTGCCCTCAGGGTTTTCGAAGCCAGCGACATCATCCCCCTGCCAGCAATGGATAGAAACGGGCAGGGTATCAAGTTGTTTGATTGCAGCTTCGGCATCAATACCCAACTGTGCAAAGCGTTCTTTGGCAAGTGTCCATGCTTGATCGATAGATGAAGTCATACTGCGAGTTCCTCATTGACGTGACAGAGCGCCTGAAAACGGCGCCAGTGAATAGCGAAATCCGCGTGAATACGTGGAATGTAGTGGTGTTGCTCAAAATTCGTGGCAACAATGCGACGAAATTCAGCGGTATCTTTGACGGCGTTTAACGCCATCAGCTGGCAGCCGATATTGCCAAGCGTTGAAGCTTCCACCGGGCCTGCGCTGACGCTGACCTGACAGACATCAGCACAAAGCTGATTCAGGAACTGGTTCTGACTGCCGCCGCCAACGATGTGGATATCTTCCAGCGGTGTCCCTTGTAAATCAGCAAGTTGCAAGGCGATTTTGCGATACAACATGGCAAGGCTGTCGAAAATACAACGCGCCAGTTCAGCTGGCGACTCTGGCACCGGATCACCCGCCTGACGACAGGCATCGCGAATGGCATCCACCATAGAGGGGGGATTGATAAAACGATCTTCGTTCGGGTTAATCAGATAAGTGAACGGCGTGACGTTTTTAGCCAGCGTGATTAATGACGGTAAATCCTGGATGTTCAGTTCGCGGCAAACCCGCTGGAACAGCCATAAGCCCATGATATTGCGCAACACCCGATAGCTGCCGTCGATACCGCCTTCGTTGGTGATATTGTCGTGGAGTGCCTGGGCATGGTTAAAAGCGTGCGGGCTTTCAATGCCCATCAGCGACCAGGTGCCGGAACTGAGATAGGCGCTGTGTGAACTGGTCAGCGGGGCGGCAACCACCGCGCTGGCGGTATCGTGCGTTGCGACGCTGAATACCGGTACGCTGCGTCCGCGAGGGCTTTTCCACAGTCCCGGGGAGTTACCCGGCTGTGTAGGTTTTTGCAACCAGCGGCGCGGCACACCTGCAAGTTTCAGCAAATCTTCATCCCAGTCACCGGTGGCGAGATTGAGCATCTGTGTGGTGCTGGCGTTGGTGTATTCCCAGTTCAGTTTTCCGGTGAGGCGGTAAAGGAAATAATCCGGGATCATCAGCATGTGGGCTGCTTTACTGACGATTTCAGGCTGTTGTTCGCTCAGCGCGCGCAACTGGTAAAGTGTGTTAAACGGCATGAATTGAATGCCGGTTTTCTGGTACAAATTCTCGCGGCCAAACTGCTGTTCCATCCGCGCCATCACGCCTTCCGTGCGGTTGTCACGATAAGCAACCGGCAAGCCGACCCGCTGCCCCTGTGCATCAAGCAGGACATAATCCACTCCCCAGGTATCAATCCCGATACCGTCAAGCTGAACGCCGGACGCGTCGAGGCGATTCAGCCCTTCAAGTATGTGTTTCTCCAGCGCATCAAGGTCCCAGGTATCGTGGCCATCAACGCGGATCAGGTTATTAGGAAAACGGTGGATTTCTTTCAGTGTCAGCGTCGCTGCCGGATCGGGATCCTGACGGGTAAACGTCGCCAGCATCACCCGGCCGCTGGAAGCGCCGAGGTCAATAGCGGCAAGATGGTGTGTTCTCATAGCGGCCATTCCTTATTGAATATGTGGCCAGTGTAGGGGAGGCGCCTGAGGGACACCTTCCGGTGATTGCCACCGGTTTTGGCGGGATGGCAGCATTAAAAAGGTAGATGCGAGGCAGATCACATAACGGTTCAAAGCTGGCTGAAACAGGGTTTTGCCGCGCCGGAGTAAACCGGAATACGCGATTGTGATCTTTACCGCAGATCTGCATCACGACAGGCTGAATCTTTGAAATATGACCGTTTATGGCGCTTTTGCTGCCGTGGTTTGAAGGCAAAAACGCAGGGCGCAGGGTAGGGTTGGTTCCCGAAGCACAAGGATTTTGAACCGGAGGTGATACATGACGTTACTGAGAGGTGATGATTATTTTGCGGCACCTGAGCTGACTGTGACGGTTGAGCGGCGGCTTCCGCAAGATGTATTCCCGGAGCACTACCATGATTTCCACGAAATTATGCTGGTGGAAAGCGGATCGGGTGTGCATATCTTCAATGACAACCCTTATACACTGACGGCCGGTACGGTCTGTTTTGTGCGCGCCAGCGATCATCATCTGTTTGAAAATGTGGATAACCTGCGGCTGACCAATGTGCTGTTCCGCTCGCCGAAGGCGTTCCGGTTCATTCAGGACGTCGGCCACTTCCTTCCTCAGGAACATCACTATCAGTCACAGGTCCACTGGCAGCTCAGTCCGTGCGTGCTTCAGCAGGTACTGAACTGCATCACCCAGCTTGCAGCGTTGCCTGACAGTGTTGAAATGGAACACATCGCGACCCGTGAAAGTCTGTTTTTACAACTGCTGATCCTGCTTTATCAGGACTGTTTCCAGTCACAATTGCGAGATACCTCGGAAAACAGGGTCAATCAACTTTTGCAATGGCTCCAGTCGCATTACAGTGAGGACGTCAACTGGACCGAGGCTGCAGAACGTTTTTCGCTGGCGCTGAGAACATTACATCGTCAGATGAAGCATTACACCGGCATGACGCCACAGCGGTATCTCAACCGACTGAGGTTGCTGGAGGCGCGCCGTCGTTTACATCATAGCGATCAAAGTATTACCGACATCGCCTATGCCTGCGGCTTCAGTGACAGTAACCACTTCTCGACACAGTTTCGTCGGGAGTTTTCGGTGTCGCCAAAACTCATGCGTGATCAGTTGCGTTAAACGGCACCCTCTCGCGGTTTCCGGTATTCTTACCTGAGAACTGCCTCGTTTATTTTGTCGTCAAACGGGTTTGAGATTGCATCTATGTCATTGAAATTGAATAAAAATGACTTCTTCCTGACCAAAATGAATTCGGTCGTGGTGGCTGAACGTCACCCGCAGGCCGACTTTCCGAGTCATGACCATGATTTTGATGAACTGGTCATTGTCTGGCGCGGTAATGGTCTGCATGTCTGGAACGACATCCCTTATCCCATCACCTGTGGTGACTTGTTTTATATTAATTCGCGGGACCGGCATAGCTATGAGTCAGTCAATGAACTGGCACTGGATAATGTGCTGTTTTGCCGTGAGCGTTTCGGGCTGGCAGCCGACTGGTCGCAATTATTACCGGGTGAAAATGTCAGCCAGGAACAACGTTACTGGCGTTTAAGTACGCTTGGCATGGCGGTTTTGCGCGATAAAGTGGATGAGCTTGCTAAAGAGTGTATGAAATCGGAGCCGCTTTCGATCCAGCTGAGTGAAGCCCTGTTGATGCAACTGGCACTGTTGTTACTGCGTTTTCGTCAGCGGCCGGACAGTGGCGCGTTACCGGATGCGCATCAGCTGGATCTATTGCTGATGGCTCTGCGGGCAAATATCTCCGCTCCCTTCCATCTTGAAACGTTTTGTCTGCAACATCAGCTCAATCCGCGTGCTTTACGTTCGCTGTTCAAGCAGTACACCGGCATGAGCGTGACCCATTATTTACGTCAGTTGAGGCTTTGCCGGGCGATGAGTTTGCTGCGCTACGGCAACATGACGATCAGTGACGTGGCCGCTGAATGCGGCTTTGATGACAGTAACTATTTTTCTGTGGTGTTCAGTCGTGCAAGTGGTGTTTCGCCGCGGGACTACCGGCAGCGTTTTACACAGCAGACCGGCAAAATCCTTTTATCCTCAACGACAGCAGAATAAGTTCTGCTGTCGTTGAGAAACGTAACGCTTACAGTGCCATACCCAGACCGACAATATTCGCCGCCAGAATAATCACCAGCGCACCGATACAAAGAACGCGTACTGGTTTTTTGCCTACCCCGAGCCATTCTTTCAGCACCAGACCGACGATGCCTCCGCACAATACGTAGAAACTCATATGCAGCATCCAGCTCATGTAATCATATTCTGCAGGGATGCTGGCATGGCCCCAGGCGTAGAAGAAGAACTGCAGATACCACATCACGCCGCCAATAATGGAAAAGACCGCATTGGTGAGCAGCAGGGATTTCGCCACCGACATATCGGCGCGCAAAGAGATGGTTTTACGTGTTGCCAGACGGATAAAGCAGAAACCGAGGTTAACGACCGCACCGCCGCCCATAATCACCACATAACTTGGCAGGGCAACGTACAACGGATCAATCCCGAGTTCGCGTGCTGCTTCGTGCATTGGCACCGCAGCGCTCATGGCGAAAGACATCCCTGCGGAGAAAATCCCGCACATTACAGCCAGAATCAGCCCTTTTCGCAGATTGAACTCTTCAGCTTTAATGCCCAATGCTTTTTCTTTCAGGAAACCCGCATAGCTGACAATTGCCACACCGATGACCGCAACAAATACGCCGAGCAGGGTAAGCTGGCCACCTGTTGTGCCAAACAGCATGCCAATTTTGCCCTGCAAAACAGGCGTCATCAGCGTCCCGATAATCAGGGTAATGCCGATGGCGATGCCTATCCCCATCGACATACCGAGGTAGCGCATGGTCAGGCCGTAGTTGATGTTACCGATGCCCCACATGGCGCCAAACAGGAAAATGGGCAGCAGGGTCGCAAAACTGAATGAACCGTAATAGGCCCAGAAATCAGGCAACAGCACGTAGCTGACCGCCCACGGCAAAATGATCCAGGAAAAGAAGCCGCCAAGCGACCACATGGTTTCCCATGACCAATGTTTAACTTGTTTGAATGGCGCATAGAAGCAAGCTGCGCTGGCTGCTCCTATCAGATGCCAGATAATCCCTAACACTATCGAACTGTTCATACACTGGACCTTTTATTATGTAGAGTGATGAGATAAACAAAAGCGCTGCTGTTAACTGATCCTTCAGAAACATGAGCAGCGGGTGGCGGTAGTGTAAGAAGTGTCCGGTAGTGGAGCCTTCCGGTCAGTGCCACAGAGAAATCAGCGCTGGCACTCGCCGGAAGATGAACATGAGTCAGTTCACAAATCCAGTAAGAGAATTAATAATTACATTAAATCAACAAACTAGGACATTTTTAGAGACTTTTTAGAGACAAAGGGATTGTGGTTGCAGAAGAGGTCGATAGCGGGTGGGAAATGGACTCAAGACGTCTTTTAGGATTATTTTTATCTGTGCTTATTTCGTGGTGAAGCGGACGCGTGCAGGCATATTTAAGTAGATTTAAAAAGTTGAAAAGTAACAGGGATTAGTAACATTCATTATAGTAAACAAGTTTCTTTACTTTCAGCCAGAACCATTAATCTGGCTGAAAGTTGAATGATTATGCAGTGAAAATGAATGACGGCTTTCTTTATGACGAACCGGTAAAACGCTGAACATTGTTCGCAAAAATTAATAACAATAAGTGTGTTGTTATTAATACTATATATAAATCATCGTCAGGCTATTTTTTCTTCCACGGCTTGCTGTATCTCCTGGGTCTCTTCCCAGGCATAAAATATTTTATTACGGCCGCTGTTTTTTGCGTTATAGAGTGAGGCATCGGCTTTACCTAAAGCCTTAATAAAGTCACCGTCCTCCAGCGCAGCCAGCCCGGCACTTACCGTGACGTGGGTGGAGACCTCAACATTAAACAAATGCGGGATATTCAGCCCGAGGACTTTATTCTGGATACGCTCTGCCATGCGAACCGCGTGTTCCTGTTTAACGTTGGACATCAGTACCAGGAACTCTTCTCCACCATAACGGACAACCACATCCCGCGAGCGCACTGCATCGCGGATAGCGGCAGAGACACGCACCAATGCCTGATCGCCCATCGTGTGGCCATAGTTGTCGTTATAGGCTTTGAAATGGTCGATATCGAGCAGCATAACGTAGTGCCCTGAATCCTGATTAAACAGTGTTTCCAGCTTATTCTGCAAACCCCGGCGGTTGTAAAGACCGGTCAGCGGATCGAGCATACTCAGGTCGCTGAATTTTTCCCGTTCGCTGTAGAGATTGGACACCATTCTGCGCGTAAATTCATCGCTGCGTTTGAGCATCAGATGATGCAGCCAAAGGCCAATCAGCGGCAATGAGACGGTAAATAAGATGCGCTCGACATGTTGGAAATCGTCTAAGAAGATGACGCAAAGAGTAGAAGGTACTGCATGCAGGCAAAAAGCCAGAAAATTATCTGATAAAGCGATGGCACTGATAAAGAATATACTGAGCAAGCTGACTAAAAGATAATTTTTATCCAGATGGCCGATTTCTTCAAAGCGTAAGGTTATTTGCCAGGCCCATAACAGCCCGACGGCGACTGAACACATATTAAGATGGGCAGAGTAATTTTTCTTACTGAAAAAAGAAAATATCAGCCCTGAAAAACAAAGCACAAAAATCAGCACCAACGGAAATGGCGTAGAAACTGCATTCTCTGGCGGGTAAGCCATAGAAAATAATGCAGTTGCACTATTTAAAAAAAAGAATAGCAACATCGCCAGCCGATGTTTGCTTTTAAGCAGCTCATCATAGGAATGAGATATCATCAAATTTACTCTATTTAGCGTGTGTTGTTCTGAATAGATAAAGTGTCTTATCGCCCTATACCGCGTAATTATTCCATGCAGGAAGGCTAATAGTTCTAATATGTAATTATTAGAACGCAATAAAATGTTGTTTTTATAGTGACTGTCTTAATTGAGGCTGTACTAATGTGGTTTAACTGCCACAAAACTAACACTTTTGCGGTCAGGTGTCACCCAAACGAAGGGGGGGACTGTAAATAGGTGGTAAATGAGAAAAAATCCTATATGATATTAGTTCTCATTACCATTATTTGGAGCAAGGTTATGATACCAGCAATGGCCATTGCATGTGGCATCTGGGCGGTTGTGTGGATGTTTGGCAAACGTCTTACCAGCGGTTGGGGCGTATTGTTGCCTTGTGCACTGATGCCGCTGCTTGCCCTGACGCATATGTCGCTCGATCAGTTACGTGTGCTGATAGTCGTTGCAATGCTGATCACGCTGGGCATGCTGTTCCACCGTACGTTGCGACACTATATGTTGCTGCCATCATTTATGGCGCTGGCAGGAAGTCTGGCTGCGGTAACGTTGAATTTTAGTTTGTTGTAATAAAAGGATTTTTTAAGATGAAAAACAGGAAACACAGTAAAGCTGCGGGTCTTTTCTATTTTTTGAAACTGAAAGAAGTATTGCAGGAAGGAAAAACTGAGGAACAGAATCACGTGGTGCGAAGAGAGGGACTTGAACCCTCACGTCCGTAAGGACACTAACACCTGAAGCTAGCGCGTCTACCAATTCCGCCACCTTCGCACAGATGATTTCTGCTTACTGCTGGATTCGATTTATATCACCGGAGTGGTGCGAAGGGAGGGACTCGAACCCTCACATCCAAAGGACACTAACACCTGAAGCTAGCGCGTCTACCAATTCCGCCACCATCGCGTACCGTGCCGTGCAATATAAATCTTGTGATTGTATTGGTGCGAAGGGAGGGACTCGAACCCTCACATCCAAAGGACACTAACACCTGAAGCTAGCGCGTCTACCAATTCCGCCACCATCGCGTTCCAATTGATTACTGTGTTGACGCATTCATCGGAATGTCATCAGCAAGTAACACAACCACGGGGGCGAATTCTAGAGATTTTCCCACAGGCGTCAATAGTTATTTCCCCCATTTCGGACGTTTGATGTAAAAAACAGCATATTCGTGGTGAATGGTTCAATGTCTCAGAACGTCGTCAGGTTAATCGATGGTTTAATCAACGATTTTTCCCATAATGAGGTTCTTACACACCGGGTCAGCAGGGCTGGAAAACAGCGCGATCAGCCAGTCCAGCAGCACGCGGATCCTCGGGGCCAGGAAGCGGCCGGGCGGATACATAATGTACAGCGGCATTGGCGGCGGAAGATGCTGATGCAGTACTTCCACCAGTTCGCCCTGTGCCAGTTCCTGCGTCATCGCCAGTTCCGAGGCCTGAATCAGCCCAAAACCCGCTTTTGCGGCGGCGACGTACGCGTCGGCGCCGCTGACGGTCAGCGTGCTGGCAAGTTGTCGCTTTTCGATCTTTCCGTCTGTCACGAATTCCAGATGTGAATCTGCCCGCTGATGGGCAAAAAAATAGCCCACGGCGTGATGTGCGGTGAGATCTTCCGGTGTCTGCGGCGTACCAAATTTGGCTAAATATTCCGGCGATGCGCAGGTGATTTGTTTCAGGTCTGTCAGATGGCGCGACTGCAGATTGTCATCTTCCGAAGGCCATGCACGCACCACGCAATCCACCCCCTGATCGAGCAGATTGATGGCGTTGTCATTGGCACTGACACTCAGGGTTATCTGCGGATAGCGCTGGTAAAACGTCGGCAGCGCGGGGATCACCATCACGCGCGCCAGAGAATGCGGCATGTCGATGCGGACAATGCCAGCTGGCTGGTTTTTGTGATGCGCAAAAAGGGCGTCAGATTCTTCCAGCGCTGAGATCAATTGCAGGCAGCGTTGATAATAGATTTTGCCTTCATCGGTGATTTTGACCTGCCGTGTCGTGCGCAGAAACAAGCGGACACCCAGTCGCTGTTCCAGACGTTTCAGGGTCGTACTGACCGTGGCGCGTGGCACATTAAGGTCTTCCGCAGCCCGGCTGAAACTTTCCAGTTCGGCAATGCGGATGAAGATTTTCATCGCCTGAATTTGATCCATACTGTTCTCAATGATTGTTTGCGATTTATGAACAGTGTTGCACGTTTTCGCTGATTTATCTTTCCTGAAAGAACAACCAAACTTTATCCCGTTACTTCTCCTCTCTGTGTCATAAGGAAAATCCGATGAAACAACGTCAGCTGGGTAAAAAGGGTCCGATGGTGTCAGCGCTGGGGCTAGGTTGCATGGGCATGAGCGACTTCTATACCACCGGTCTGGATGATAAAGAATCGATGGCAACGCTGGAGCGTGCGCTGGAACTGGGCGTCACGATGCTGGATACCGCCGACATGTATGGCCCGCATACCAATGAAGAACTGCTGGGGCGTTTCCTGAAAGGGCGTCGCAATCAGGTTTTTTTAGCCACCAAATTCGGTATTGTGCGTGATCCGTCCCATCCGCAGGTGCGGGGTACAAACGGCCATCCGGACTATGTCCGCAAATCGGTAGAAGGCAGCCTGAAGCGTCTGGGGACCGACGTTATCGACCTCTATTATCAGCACCGTCCGGATCCGACGGTGCCGGTCGAAGAAACCATCGGCGCGCTCTCCGATCTGGTGCGGGAAGGCAAGATCCGTTATATCGGGCTGAGCGAAGTGCCTGTGAGCATTCTGGAACGGGCGCATAAAGTGCATCCGGTCACCGCGCTGCAAACCGAATATTCGCTCTGGTCACGTGATGTGGAAGCCGATATTTTACCGGCGTGTGAGCGTCTGGGGATTGGTTTTGTGCCTTACAGCCCGCTGGGTCGGGGTTTTCTGACCGGACAAATCCGTTCAGTGGACGATCTGGATTTGGATGATTACCGCCGCGACAGCCCGCGTTTTCAGGGGGACAACTTCGCGAAAAATCTGCAACTGGCGGAGAAAATCAGTGAACTGGCGCAGGAGAAAGGGGTGAAACCCTCGCAGCTGGCGCTGGCGTGGGTATTATCGCAAAGCGATAACATAGTGCCGATCCCTGGCACCAAACATCGTCATTATCTTGAGGAAAACATCGCCGCGCTTGATGTCTCCCTGAGTGAAGCCGAAATCGCGGCGATCGAAGCAGTGTTTCCTTTCCGCGTGGCAGCGGGTGATCGCTACAACGCGGAACTGATGCGTTTCCTCAACGTCTGACTGATTAACGTTTTTTCTTTTTCAGATCGCGCGGCGGACGTCCACGTACGGCCCGGTACACTTTGAAGCGGCCGTTTTGTGCCAGCACTTCGTGGCTGCCAAAGGCGTCATCAAGCAGGGCGGCATAAGGCAGGAAGGCGTTCGCCACAATGCGCAGTTCGCCGCCGATGTTCAGATGGCTTACCGCACCACGGATCAACTGCTCCGCCGCTGTCAGACTGGTTTGCAGACCTTCATGGAATGGCGGGTTGGAGATGATCATATCGAAACGCCCGGCAATGTCGGAATAGACATTGCTGGCAATGACTTCGCCCGGCAGATCGTTTGCCGCCAGTGTGGCGCGGCTGGCTTCGATAGCGGCCGCACTCACATCACTTAGCGTGATTTTCATCTTCGGCGAGTACATGGCCAGTACCGAGGCCAGTACCCCGGCACCACAGGCAACATCCAGCACTTTACCTTTAACCGGCTCTTCGAAACTGTTGATCAGCAACAGGCTTCCGCTGTCCAGACCTTCACGGCTGAATACGCCTGGCAGGGTTTTTATGGTCACTTCTTCGACCATGTACTGATCCCACCAGCCGTCAGCATCAAACTCAGGCTGCTTTTCCAGACGGCCATGGTACAAACCGCAACGACGTGCACTGTCGACTTTACTCAGTTCGCACAGGCCTTCCAGCGTGGTTTCCCCGCTGCGAACGCCACTGCGGTTTTCACCGATGACAAACACATCAATGCCGACCGGTAAGTGTGACAGTAAGTTGAACAGCTGGAATTTCGCTTCCAGTTTGCTCTTTGGCCAGTAATAGACGAGCACATCACACGGCGCGATGAATTCAGCATCAGCAACTAAGCCAAACTGAACGTTATCTCCCAGCGCTTTGCTGAGCATCTGCCAGTGGTGATACATATTGGTGTGGACGCGAACTTCTTCGGCGTCAATTTCAGCTGGCAGGCTGTCTTGTAAGTCACCGGCGAACAGGACGCGGCGGCCTTCAAATTCTTCGCTATGGCGCAGTATGACTTCACTGGCCGGAGTTAATGCAGACATCAGGGTGAGGCTCCTCAGGAATGAACGCGGGATTATATACTCTTCGTCTCTGATTGAGTAATCGAGCTTTATTGGCGCATGTTCGATGTGTTTGCTAGCATAGCCGGGCTTTTCGCACTTCAACCGGCAGGGATCAGGCATGGCATCCAGACGAGATACATTATTACAACAGCTGGGCATTACCCAGTGGACGCTGCGCCGGCCTGCTGTATTACAAGGCGAAGTGGCAGTCAGTCTGCCCGCGGGAACTAAATTGCTGATCGTCGCCGCCGTTCCGCCAGCAGAAGATGATCCGCTGGTCAGCGATGTTTTGCGCAGCCTGACGCTAAAAGAATCAGAAGTTTACCGCCTGACGCCTGAACAGGTCACTATGTTACCTGAAGATACCCGCTGCAATATCTGGCGACTGGGGGTAAGCGAACCGCTGACTCTCACTGGCCCGCAGCTCTCCACTCCGGCCCTGGCCGAACTCTATCAAGACGCCGGCGCCAAACGCGCGCTCTGGCAGCAGATCTGTGAAAATGAACAACATTTCTATCCTGACGCCCGCTGATCTTCCCCGCGCATTCGCCATCGAACAAGCCAGTCATGCCTTTCCGTGGACTGAAAATACGCTTGCCAGCAATCAGGGCGAACGCTATCTGAATCTCAAAATCATGCAGGGCGAAGTGATGGCTGGTTTTGCGATCACTCAAATTGTTCTCGACGAAGCCACACTGTTTAATATCGCTATCGATCCGGCTTTTCAGCGTCAGGGCTTAGGCCGTACGTTGCTGGAAGAAGTGATACAACAACTTGAACAGAAAGATGTTTTTACATTATGGCTTGAAGTTCGTGCCTCCAACGCCAAAGCGATCGCGCTCTATGAAAGCCTCGGTTTTAATGAACTTTCCATTCGCCGTAATTACTATCCCGCCGCACAAGGCCGCGAAGATGCCATCATGATGGCGCTGCCGCTGGGGTGATACCGTAACAACATCTCATTTACTGTAATTTATACTATTTACATCCAATTAGTTGTATTCCGCCAAAATTACAATTAAAAAGGTGTAATTCATTATATTTACAGTTAAAGAGTTGTAATTAAAATTATTTACAGCAAATTAAGTGTAAATTTTAATTATTACAATTAATGTGTTGTTAAATAACCCGAAAAACAGCTATTTTGTTGTAAGTAGTCTGTCAGGAGATAGCTAATGAGAACTCTCAATGAATTGCCGACCTTATTAAAACAAAGGCGCCGGCAGTTAGGGCTGAGCCAACAAGATATGCGTATGAGAACGGGTATGACTCAGCAGCAGTATCAGAAAATTGAAGCGGGTGCGGATCCCCGTCTTTCAACGTTACTGAGGATCCTGGAAGGCATGGAGCTGGAACTCATGTTGGTGCCGCGTCAGCGTGTACAAGAGATTAAAGAGCTGCTTGATTCGACAATTAGTAACGGTAACCGCCCATCTGAGCCGGAGCCAGAGAGTCTTAACAATGATTGGGATGACATCTTAAGTGATTTAAAGGAGTAAACATGGAGAAGCTGGTGGAGTCAGTCGAGGCTTTAGCACTGTATCTTGATGAGCAGTGTGTAGGGGTTTTAGCACATTATGCGGGCAGCCGAAATATCCTATCTTTTGCCCCGGAGTATCTTGAACTACCCATCAGTCAGCGTCCCGTTTTTACATTGACGCAAAAAGTGCGGGCAGAATATCTCAATAAGCCGCTTATCAGTTTTCACAAGCTTCCCCCGGTTCTTTCAAATTTGTTGTCAGAAGGCGCATTGCGAGAATGGATGGCGTTGACGTTGAAAGTCCATCATGACGATGAGTTCCCATTACTGGCCTATGCCGGTAATAACCTGCCCGGTGGGATAACCGCCGTGCCACTTAAGGGGGGCGAAATACCTGGCTGGGCGCTGACATCTCGTGGCGACAAACTGGAAGCCGTTCAAATTGATGTTTTGCATAGCACCGACAAATTTTCTCTGGCAGGTGTTCAGATGAAGTTCTCTGCATTACGACAAGATGGCCGTTTCAACGTGAGTACGGCTGTCGGGGGAGACAGTTGGATTATCAAAACTCCGTCAACGGCACATCGTGCAGTGCCTGAGAATGAATTTAGTGCGATGAAATTAGCGCAGGTAATCGGTGTCAATATCCCTGAGATTAAGCTTGTCGAGCTCCGAAATTTGGTCAATTTACCTGATATCCCTTTACCTGATGAGCCTTATGCTTACGCGATTCGTCGCTTTGACCGCACGGACGAAGGGCGCGTGCATACTGAGGATTTTGCACAGATTTTTCAGGTTTATGCGCGGAATAAATATAAGGGCTATAGCTACGACGATATTGGTCGTGCTCTTTATAGAGTCGGTGCAGGAGGAATCATCGATATTCAGCAGATGGCGCGCCGGATGTTGGCGAACATTTTAGTGGCGAATGGGGATGCCCATCTAAAAAACTGGACGGTGATCTACCCCAATCGAGTGGACGCTGTCCTTTCACCTGCCTATGACATTGTTTCTACCAAACCCTACGTTAAGAGGGAAGATGGTGTGGCTTTGAATATGGCAAAAGAAAAACGATGGAGTGTGATTAATATGCAGACCTTCAAGCGCTGGGCTGAAAGAATTGGTGTACCATGGTCTGCCGTTGAAGTGCATCTTGATGAAGCCATTGAAATTGCGCGTAAATGCTGGCCAGATTTGCTTACGGAGTTACCGATGCTTGAAGAACATAAAATAGTTCTGCAAGAACACTGGGCCGCACTTTCAACCGACTTCCGTTTCTAAAGCGCTCTCTTAGTCACACCACACAAAAAAACCATTGATTGCCCATCCCGTCTAAATCAGTGAAAATAGCCGGCTATAACTTTTATTACCGCTTTGCCTGACGTCACCTTCTGACGTGATGTGAATCCTATGCAGGGCGGACCAACCGCAGAAACGTGAAAAACATGTCTCCAAGTGAATACGCCCTTGAAGTGGCTAAGCGCCGCACATTTGCCATCATCTCTCACCCCGATGCCGGTAAAACGACCATTACCGAAAAGGTTCTGTTATTCGGACAGGCCATTCAAACAGCCGGGACTGTAAAAGGCCGTGGCTCCAGCCATCACGCCAAATCCGACTGGATGGAAATGGAAAAACAACGTGGTATTTCCATCACCACGTCCGTGATGCAGTTCCCGTACAAACAGTGTCTGGTTAATCTGCTCGACACCCCGGGGCACGAAGACTTCTCCGAAGATACCTACCGTACCCTGACTGCCGTTGACTGCTGTCTGATGGTTATCGACGCCGCAAAAGGTGTCGAGGATCGTACCCGTAAGCTGATGGAAGTGACCCGTCTGCGCGATACGCCGATCCTGACTTTTATGAACAAACTCGACCGCGATATCCGCGATCCGATGGAAGTAATGGACGAAGTGGAGCGCGAGCTGAAGATCGCTTGTTCTCCGATTACCTGGCCGATCGGCTGCGGTAAATTGTTCAAAGGGGTTTACCACCTTTATAAAGACGAAGTGTATCTGTATCAGACCGGTAAAGGTCACACCATCCAGGAAGTTCGCGTGGTCAAAGGCCTGAACAATCCAGAGCTGGATGTTGCCGTCGGCGAAGATCTGGCTGCGCAACTTCGTGATGAGCTGGAACTGGTGCAGGGTGCATCACATGAATTCGATCACGAAGCTTTCCTGCAAGGTGAGCTGACGCCGGTATTCTTCGGTACCGCGCTCGGTAACTTTGGTGTCGACCATATGCTTGATGGTCTGGTGGACTGGGCTCCTGCGCCGATGCCACGTAAAACTGACCTGCGCGAAGTGAAAGCTGATGATGAGAAATTCACAGGTTTTGTGTTTAAAATTCAGGCCAACATGGACCCGAAACACCGTGACCGCGTGGCGTTCATGCGTGTGGTATCCGGCAAATATGAAAAAGGCATGAAGCTGCGTCAGGTGCGTACGGGTAAAGACGTCGTGATTTCCGATGCCCTGACCTTTATGGCCGGTGACCGTTCACACGTTGAAGAAGCCTATCCGGGCGACATCATCGGTCTGCACAACCACGGCACAATTCAGATTGGCGACACCTTTACTCAGGGTGAGAACATGAAGTTCACTGGCATTCCTAACTTTGCCCCTGAACTGTTCCGTCGTATCCGCCTGCGTGACCCGCTGAAACAGAAACAGTTGCTGAAAGGGCTGGTACAGCTTTCAGAAGAAGGCGCGGTACAGGTCTTCCGCCCAATCGCCAACAACGATTTGATTGTCGGAGCGGTCGGCGTGCTGCAGTTTGAAGTGGTCGTGGCGCGTCTGAAAAGCGAATACAACGTGGAAGCGATTTACGAATCGGTGAATGTCTCGACCGCCCGCTGGGTGGAGTGTAGCGACGTGAAGAAATTCGAAGAATTTAAACGCAAGAACGAAACCAACCTCGCACTGGATGGCGGCGATAACTTAGCATATATCGCACCCACTATGGTGAACCTGAATCTGGCTTCAGAACGTTATCCTGAAGTGAAATTCCGTAAAACACGCGAACATTAATTCATTCCTGTTTCTGAAAAGGCGACTTTGATGTCGCCTTTTTTATTGTTTCTTAATTTTGCATTAATAAAACATATATTAATTTATTTTGTTAAGGCAGAGTACTTATTATATATTTGTATGCCTTTTGATGAAAAATATACCTGACTTATTAAATAATCTTAATTTTAATTATTAGTGCGATTAGTTATGTTTAGATGAGTCCATTCCTTAATAGATATGCCATTATGTGCGGTGAATAAGTTACCTCATATTTATTTAATATGTTTTGGGGGTAATTAATATTTTTTGTTTATGAAATAGTAACAAAAGTCTTAATTTCACAGGAATTACAATAGGTTTTCTCGCGAAACATATATGTATTCTATGAATATCCCGCCATGGCAATGATATATATATAAGGAATGTAGTTATGAGAATGAATAAAATCACACAGATGCTCTGTGTTGCCGGTTTGACGATGGCTTCAGCCAGCGCTTTTGCCCTTGAAGCCTGGAACGGACAGGAAGGGGGTGACACCTTTGAAGTCATCTTTGACGGCAGTGTTTACTCAAATGCCTGGTGGGTCGGTGCGACAAATTGCCCGGGCACAGCGGAACAAGATCAAGGTGCCAACCCTTGGCGTAAGGTGCGCGACGCATCTGCGACTGAAATGAGCCAATATGGCAACCCGACCGTTTGTGAGATTGCCGGTGACGGCACGCAGAATAATTATGTCGATTATGACAGCAGCCGTGATTATTTAGCCGGTGATATTGTTCTGGCAAATGGCATGACATACAAAACGTCTAAACCAACGCCGGCTCACAGTTTCGCACCAGCAGAAAATAACCCGTGGGTAGTGTATGCACCGACGCCGGTCTGGAGCAGCAGTGCAACCTATAATCAGGGCGATAAAGTTCAGAAAGACGGAGTTATGTATGAAGCTCTGTTTTACACCATTAATAATGATCCGTCGCTGACGGCTAATCAGAACCCGGACGGAAATAATGGCCATCCGTGGAAACCTCTAGGTCCGGTTCAAATCTACTCTCAGGATCAAATTGATAACGCGCCAACGCTGAATATCGATACCTTATATCCTGCTAATTCATTAGTGAAATATAACGGCAAAAATTATCAGTCTTCTGTAATAGTTCAGAAAGTTAAACCTGACGATGTTTCACCGTGGGCTGTGTATATGGACTGGAGCGGCACGAAAGAGCGCGTGGGTACGCCGAAAAATCCGTGGCCTGCTCAGTTCTATGCGCCTTATGTCGATTTCACCTTAAATATGCAGCCTGACCTTGTCGGTCTGGCGAAAAACCAGAACGTTAACCACTTCACCATGGCCTTTATGGTCGCTAAAGATGCTAACACCTGTGTACCGACGTGGGGCACCGCTTACAGTGTTACCAACTACGCGCAATACAGCAAAATCAAAGCATTGCGTGAAGCAGGCGGCGATATCATGGTGTCGATCGGCGGCGCGAACAATGCGCCTCTGGCCGCAGCCTGTAATAACGTGAATGATCTGCAACAGCATTATTATGACATTGTCGAAAACCTGAACCTGCAGGTGCTTGACTTCGATATCGAAGGAAACTGGCTGGCTGATAAAGAATCTATTCAGCGCCGCAATGCCGCCGTCAAATTAGTACAGGATCGCTGGGCTGCCGAAGGCCGTCACATCGGTGTCTGGTATACCCTGCCTGTTCTGCCAACCGGTTTAACCCATGAAGGGATGGAAGTGTTGCAGGATGCCAAAGATCAGGGCGTCGTGCTGACCGGGATTAACGTGATGGCGATGGATTACGGCAACGTACAATGTCAGTCAGCCAACACTGAAGGTCAGAATATTCACGGTAAATGTGCCACTTCTGCCATCGATAATCTGTTCACTCAGGTGAAAGGTTTATACCCTGAGAAGAGCGCCGCACAGGTTTACGCCATGCTGGGGACAACGCCGATGATTGGCTATAACGATGTGCAGGGAGAAGTGTTCTATCTTTCCGATGCGCGTCTGGTTTATCAGCAGGCAAAAGATTATGGCCTGGGTATGATCGGTGCGTGGTCTGTGGCGCGTGATCAGCCGGGTGTTTCAGGACAAGTTTCTGCGGAACACAGTGGTATGACGCCGGAACAGGCTCCGATGTACGCTTACAGCGAAATCTTTGCGCCAATCACCAGCGGTTCACCGGCACCGGTAGAAACCAATACGCCGCCGGTCGCTAATGCCGGTATTGCTCAGCAGGTTAATGGAACCGCTGTTATCACGCTTGACGGTTCAGCCAGCACCGATAAAGAAGGCGACACCCTGACGTATCAGTGGAAGCAAGTTTCCGGGCCAGCAGTGACGCTGCAAAACAGCGACGCGGCAAAAGCGACATTCAGCGTGGCGCAACCGGTGACCAATGCGGTGTATACCTTCTCGCTGACCGTGAGTGACGGCGAAGGCAGCACCACAGCGCAAACCAGCGTGAATGTGATTGATGCGTCTAAGCCTGTTGCACCGTCCGTTACCCTTGAATCCACGTATACCGTGACTTCAGGTGAATCGCTGACGCTGACAGCAAAAGTGACAGATCCGGATACGCAGGCTGCTGATTTACATTATCAGTGGACTAATCCGGCTGGATTGCCAGTCGCACCGGCTCAGGGGGCAGCATCCAACACTGAAGTGATCAATGCACCACAAGTAACAGTTGATACGCGCTTTACTGTTGACGTGACCGTGACCGATAACACCGGTTTAACCGATACCGCAACGACCACGATTCTGGTGAAAGCCAAAACAGCGGCAGGGGATTATGAGTATGTTTATCCGCAAAGTAGTGAGAAATACGTCGCGGGAACCCGGGTATTAGGCAGTGACGGTGGCATCTATCAATGTAAGCCTTTCCCATACTCCGGTTGGTGTAGTCAGGCGGCCTGGGCGTATGCTCCTGCGACCGGCACTAACTGGCAGGATGCGTGGGATAAACAGTAATTTCACTACCGAAGACTGATTTATAACGCAATAATTTTTCAATGGCTCCTGTAAAGGGAGCCATTTTTTTATCTGATACCCTTCCGGATCTTACGCTTTGTTATCAATATGCCGATATTTTGCGCAAATTTTGGCGTAAACCTTCGGACTTGTCTGCATTAGAGGCCATATTCGACGATCTCCCTACTAATCTGAACATTCTTGACTATATTAAATGTGTGTTCAGGACAGGGTGGCTTAAAGCACTACTTTAAAGTCACTCAATAGAGAGTTATATCGAATGGCGATTAAAAGCCAGAATAAAACGATGTACTCTGCTACAACGGAAGTAAAAACAGCAGCAATACAATTTGTTATAAGGCGTCACCAAGAATGTGGCGTGCAGAGTCGCAACAAGGCTCATAAACCAAAAGGAAGAAATCGATGAAAAATTCTAAATTTGCCTATTCAATGATGGCCGTAGTTCTGGGTACCGCACTGATGAGCGGTAGCGCTCTGGCAGCAACGACGACTACAGATAGCGCAGGTGCAAAAATCGATAGTTCCATGAAGAAAGTTGATAACTACATGGGCGACAGCGCTATCACCGCGAAAGTGAAAAGTGCTCTGGTAGATGATAAAGCCATTAAAAGTAGCGATATTTCCGTCACGACGAATTCCGGTGTTGTTACGCTGAGTGGTTTTGTCGGTTCGCAGGCTGAAGCCGAGCAGGCTGTTGCTGCGGCAACCAAAGTTGAAGGTGTTAAATCCGTCAGCGACAAACTGCATACCAAAGACAGCAAAGATCAAAGCGTTAAAGCCTATGCCGGTGACAGCGCGACCACGGCTTCTGTAAAAGCCAAATTGCTGGCGGATGACATTGTCCCGTCACGTAACGTGAAAGTCGAAACGACCGACGGCGTGGTACAGCTCTCAGGCGCAGTGAAAGATCAGGCACAGTCTGACCGTGCTGAAAGCGTTGCGAAAACCGTTGATGGCGTGAAAAGCGTCAAAAATGACCTGAAAGTCGCACCATAACGATCACGTGCTCTGTCTGTAGTACGAAGCGCCTTCCCACGGGCAGGGCGCTTCATTTTTTGAATAACACATAATTACATTTACGTTGCCCGCTGAAGATTTGTGTTGGACGAGATTTGCCTGCTGTCAGAAAAATATTGTGTCGGAAACGCTAAGACTTTCATTTTTCGACTACCTTTATTAGGTAAGCATTTTTTTGTTACCGGCATGCTGTCGGTTGATAAAGCGTCATAAGGCAAATGTTTCACAATGAGTCCGGCCCGAAGCGGGGCACAACCTTTTGAAATGGCAAAGTGAAAATAGGGTAAAGGAGAAGCTTATGTTTCGTTGGGGCATTATTTTTCTAATCATCGCGTTGATCGCGGCGGCTCTCGGTTTCGGTGGTTTGGCGGGTACAGCGGCCTGGGCTGCAAAAATCGTCTTCGTAGTCGGTATCATTCTGTTTCTTGTCAGCCTGTTTACCGGTCGTAAACGACTCTGACCGCATCATTCCAGTGATGCCAAAATGTGTTAATTAATGACATCGCCCCCTTCACTGAAGGGGGCGATTCTTTTATGTGTACAATCTGGCCGTTAACAGGACGTAACGATTTTGTCGCCCGATTTTGGCAAGAAATCTACGCAAAGCAGGAAGACGAGGTATGCTCTGAAATGAAGGCCAACTGAGTGGGGCCATTTGCGTGAGGACGATGCGTTGGGATACAGAATACCTGTCACGCTGGGGAATATAGAACCGCTGGCGTACAAACCCTATATGCCGGGGAAGATTGCCCTGGTGTGCGAAGGCGGCGGGCAGAGAGGCATTTTTACGGCAGGCGTGCTGGATGAGTTTCAGCGCGCGCGTTTCAATCCCTTTGATTTATATCTGGGCACCTCTGCGGGTGCACAAAATCTCTCTGCTTTCGTCTGCGGGCAGCCCGGCTATGCCAGAAGGGTGATCACCCGCTACACCACCAGCCCTGACTTTTTCAACCCGCTGCGTTTTGTGCGCGGCGGACATCTTATCGATCTCGACTGGCTGGTTGAAGAAACGGCTAAAAACATGCCGCTGGCGATGGACAGTGCTGAAAAGCTGTTGATCGACGGCCGGGAATTCCTGATGTGCGCCTGTCGCAGTGATGATTATGCGGCCAATTATTTCTCGCCGACGCGGGAAAACTGGCTACCCGTGATCAAAGCCTCAAGTGCTATTCCGGGCTTTTACCGCATGGGGGTGGATCTGGATGGTGTCAGCTATCAGGACGGAGGCATCAGTGACGCGATCCCGGTTGAAGAAGCGTACCGCCGTGGCGCGGATACCATTGTGGTCATCCGTACCGTGCCTTCGGCGATGTTCTATACGCCGCAATGGATGAAGCGCATGGAACAATGGCTGAGTGAAAGCAGCCTGCAACAACTGGTGCGCATGATGCAGCACCACGAAGAAAGTTATCACCGCATTCAGCAATTTATTGAGAATCCGCCGGACGATGTGCGTATTTTCGAAATCTTCCCGCCAAAACCGCTGGCCAGCCACGCGCTTGGCAGTCGTCTGCCTGCGCTTAATCAGGATTACCATCTTGGCCGTCGCTGCGGACGGTACTTCCTTTCTGCTGCGGCACACTGGCTGTTACCGCGTGAAAACGAGCGCCCTCATCCGCAAATCGAACCACGGATATTCCGCCAGCCAAAACAGGTTATCGTGCCGCAGGATGAACCGGAAAATGTGATCCCGCTGGCTGCTTCGGTCAGTACGGTTGAGCAAATCATTCTGGATCCAGCCGTGTTGACGGATATGGTCGCCGACGGCGGTGTGGTGCGTCCGGCAGCATTTAAAGACAACGTGGTCAGTGCGCCGCAACCGCAGCACGCATCCTCAGACATGCCGCCACCGGAAAGTCCGGCGTCATCAGAAAATTATCCGTCCAGTGAGGGCGAAAATCTGTGAGTTTCACCTTCGTCGATACGCATTGTCATTTCGATTTTCCGCCGTTTACCGGCGCGGAAACGGAAAGCCTGCGCCTCGCTGCAGAAGCTGGTGTAGGGCAGATTATTGTTCCGGCGGTCACGTCTGACCGTTTCAGCGGCATTCTCACACTGGCCGAAAAATTCCCGCAATTGCACGCCGCGCTGGGCTTGCATCCGCTTTATATCGCCGAACATAAAGACAGTTGTCTGGATTTACTGGATTCACTGCTCAGCCAGCGGGATCCACGCCTGGTGGCAGTCGGGGAAATCGGCCTGGATTTATACATGGAAGCGCCGAAGTTTGAGCAACAACAGCGGTTGCTGAAAGCGCAGTTCGCGCTGGCAAAGCGTGAGATGTTGCCGGTGATCCTGCACTCCCGTCGCAGCCACGATCAGCTGGCGGCGCTGCTGCGTCAGGCAAAACTGCCGGCAACCGGGGTAGTGCACGGATTTGCAGGCAGTCTTTCTCAGGCGCAGGCGTTTATCAAACTGGGTTTTGCGATAGGCGTGGGTGGCACTATCAGCTACGAACGCGCGCAGAAAACCCGTCATGTGATGGCAGAATTACCGCTTTCGTCATTGTTGCTGGAAACCGATGCGCCGGATATGCCGTTGCAGGGGTTTCAGGGGCAGCCTAATCGCCCGGAACGGGCGGCAATCGTGTTCGACATTCTGTGCAGCCTGCGCAGTGAAACGCCGGAACAGATTGCTCTTGCACTGCTCGACAATACCCGCCGCATCTTTAATCTCCCTTCCCGGTAAACCGTCGAAATTTTAATTTTGTGATTTAAATAACATTTACCCTGACGTATAGAAACCTTTCCAGAAAGGGTTTCTGGCGTATTGCGATTTCATTTCTCTTTAAAATGTTATTATTATAACATTGCTCGTAAGATCGCCGGTTGGTGATCGCGGTGTGGCCACCCGAACTCCGTTTGTCATGATTCGGGTATACACTCTTATTAAGGGTCGAATACTGAGCATAAGGGCTAAGAATTGTGACCAAGGTCTCATTTAGCCAAGCAACGTTGCAATCGGTTTTCATTTTGTGTGAAATAATGCACACAGGAACCTGATGTGACGTGTTCAAATAGTCACAACGAACTGGCGTCAGCCAGTCCAAGCGCGGTGAGAAGGATCTCAGTTGCCACGTAAGCCGTTCCACGCCGCTTACGCACGCTATCTTCAAGGAACCAAGTCCGCTCGCCAACGTGCAGAATTCTCTTGCCGACGTTAAACGCCGGAACGAATTCATGACTGTATGCTCAGTCCCGGCCGGTCGCTGGAATTGAAAATTGTTGGAGAGTTATATGACCGATTTAACCGCCGCAGCGCAACGTGCGCTGAACCTGATGGATTTAACCACCCTGAACGAAGACGACACTGATGCAAAAGTGATCGCGCTTTGTCATCAGGCGAAAAGCCCGGCAGGTAACACCGCTGCTGTCTGTATTTATCCTCGTTTTATTCCTGTTGCCCGTAAAACCCTGCGCGAGCAAGGCACGCCGGACATCCGTATTGCCACCGTCACCAACTTCCCGCACGGTAATGATGATCTTGAGATTGCGCTGGCAGAAACCCGCGCGGCAATTGCTTACGGTGCCGATGAGGTTGACGTGGTCTTCCCGTACCGCGCGCTGATCGCCGGTAACGAGCAGATTGGTTTTGAGATGGTGAAACAGTGCAAAGAAGCCTGTGCGGCTGCCAATGTGCTGCTGAAAGTGATCATCGAAACCGGTGAGCTGAAGCAGGATGCGCTGATCCGCAAAGCCTCTGAAATCGCCATCAACGCAGGCGCTGACTTCATCAAAACCTCTACCGGTAAAGTGCCAGAAAACGCCACGCTGCACAGCGCTGAGTTGATGATGAGCGTGATTGCTGAGATGGGCGTGGGCAAAGCTGTCGGTTTTAAACCGGCCGGTGGCGTGAAAACCGCTGAAGACGCTGCGCAATATCTGGCACTGGCTGATCGCCTGCTGGGCCGCGAATGGGCTGACGCACGTCACTTCCGTTTCGGCGCATCCAGTCTGCTGGCAAGCCTGCTCACCACTCTCGGTCACGCTGGCCAGAAAGCCACCAGCAGCTACTAATCACTGTTGTTATGCCAATACCGTGGCGCTGTTTTACAGCGTCCGGTATTCGCATCTACATTTAGCGTTCAGCTCAGGCAGGGGGATACCTTGTTTCTCGCACAAGAAATTATTCGTAAAAAACGTGACGGTCAGCCTTTAAGCGATGAAGAAATTCGTTTCTTTGTTAATGGTATTCGCGACAGTCAGGTTTCAGAAGGCCAGATTGCCGCGCTGGCAATGACTATCTATTTCAATGATATGACCATGAATGAGCGTGTGTCGCTGACCATGGCAATGCGCGACTCCGGTACCGTCCTGGACTGGAAATCGCTCAACCTCAACGGCCCGATCGTTGATAAACATTCGACCGGCGGTGTGGGTGACGTGACGTCCCTGATGCTGGGGCCGATGGTAGCGGCATGCGGCGGTTATGTGCCGATGATTTCCGGCCGCGGCCTCGGTCATACCGGCGGTACGCTGGATAAACTTGAAGCCATCCCGGGCTTCGATATTTTCCCGGATGACAGCCGTTTTCGCAGCATCATTCAGGATGTCGGCGTGGCAATTATCGGCCAGACCAGCTCGCTGGCTCCGGCGGATAAGCGTTTCTATGCGACACGTGATATCACCGCAACTGTCGATTCTATCCCGCTGATCACTGCTTCGATTCTCGCCAAAAAACTGGCCGAAGGGCTGGATGCGTTAGTGATGGACGTCAAAGTCGGCTCCGGGGCCTTCATGCCGACTTACCAGCTATCCGAAGATCTGGCGCAGGCGATTGTCGATGTGGCCAATGGCGCAGGTTGTAAAACCACGGCGCTGCTGACCGACATGAATCAGGTGCTGGCATCCAGCGCAGGGAATGCGGTGGAAGTGCGCGAAGCCGTGCGCTTCCTGACGGGTGAATACCGGAATCCGCGTCTGCTGGAAGTGACAATGGCGCTCTGTGTTGAAATGCTGCTGTCCGGCGGGCTGGCAAAAGATGACGCCGACGCCCGCAGTCAGTTGCAGGCCGTGCTGGATAACGGCAAAGCCGCAGAAGTCTTTGGCCGCATGATTGCCGCCCAGAAAGGCCCAACCGATTTCATCGAGAATTACGATCGTTATCTGCAACAGGCCACGCTGAGCAAACCGGTTTACGCCGAAGGCAACGGGATTGTCAGCGCGATGGACACCCGTGCGCTGGGCATGGCCGTCGTTTCACTGGGTGGCGGACGTCGCCGCGCCAGCGATGCTATCGACTACAGCGTCGGTCTGACCCATATGGCGCAGCTTGGCCAGCAAGTGGATACCCGTCAGCCACTGGCGATGATCCACGCGAACAGTGAAGCGGCCTGGCAGCAGGCGGCGCAGGAAGTGCGTGCGGCCATTGTCCTGAGCGACAAAGCGCCGGAAAGCACGTCGGTGGTTTACCGCCGGATCGGTGGTAACGCTTGATTTCAGGCCAAATCGCCCCCATTTAAGATTGATCAGGTGCGCGGCAGTTCCGCGTGACCCAATGCGTAACCATTCGCAGGAGAGCAAAATGAAACGTACATTTATCATGGTGTTAGACTCATTCGGTATCGGTGCCAGTGAAGATGCCGAGCGCTTTGGCGATGCCGGTTCTGACACGCTGGGCCATATCGCAGCTGCCTGTGCGCGTGGCGATGCGGACAAAGGCCGCAAAGGCCCTCTGAATCTGCCTAACCTGACCCGTCTGGGGCTGGCGAAAGCTGCGGAAGAATCTACCGGTAAAATTCCTGACGGCATGGACGGTAATGCTGAAATTACCGGGGCGTATGCTTATGCCAGCGAACTGTCTTCCGGTAAGGACACCCCATCAGGCCACTGGGAAATCGCCGGTGTGCCGGTTCTGTTTGACTGGGGCTACTTTAGTGACACGACCAACAGCTTCCCGCAGGAACTGCTGGATAAACTGGTTGAGCGCGCTAATCTGCCGGGTTATCTCGGTAACTGCCATTCTTCCGGTACCGTGGTACTGGATGATTTGGGCGAAGAGCACATGAAAACCGGCAAGCCGATTTTCTACACCTCAGCCGACTCCGTCTTCCAGATTGCCTGTCACGAAGAAACCTTCGGGCTGGATCGCCTGTATGAACTGTGTGAAATCGCCCGTGAAGAGCTGACTGAAGGTGGCTACAATATTGGTCGCGTGATTGCCCGTCCGTTCATCGGTGACAAAGCCGGTCACTTCGAACGTACCGGTAACCGTCATGATTTAGCGGTTGAACCACCGGCTCCGACCATCCTGAAAAAGCTGGTGGATGAGAAAGACGGCCATGTGGTGTCTGTCGGTAAAATCGCTGACATCTACGCGCAGGTTGGTATCACTAAAAAAGTGAAAGCTACCGGCCTGGATGCGTTGTTTGACGCGACGATCAAAGAGATGAAAGAAGCGGGTGACAAGACCATCGTCTTCACCAACTTTGTTGATTTCGACTCCTCTTACGGCCACCGCCGTGACGTACCAGGCTACGCTGCCGCGCTGGAACTGTTTGACCGCCGTATGCCGGAATTGCTGGAACTGGTGAAAGAAGATGACATCATCATCTTCACCGCTGACCACGGTTGTGACCCGACCTGGCGCGGCACCGACCATACCCGTGAGCACATTCCGGTCTTAATCTATGGCCCGAAAGTAAAACCAGGTTCATTAGGTCACCGTGAAACCTTCGCGGACATCGGCCAGACAGTCGCTAAATACTTCGACCTGTCACCGATGGATTACGGCAAATCCATGCTCTGATACTTTTCTTACGCGGCCAGTCTCTTATACTGGCCGCGTTTTTTATAATGAATATGACACCTCGCTGATTAAGGAATAAGAAGATGGCAACTCCACACATTAATGCTGAAATGGGCGACTTCGCTGACGTCGTGCTGATGCCGGGCGATCCGCTTCGCGCCAAGCACATCGCGGAAACTTTCCTTCAGGATGTTAAGCAGGTGAACGACGTGCGTGGCATGTTGGGTTTCACCGGCACTTACAAAGGCCGCAAAATCTCCGTGATGGGCCACGGCATGGGCATTCCTTCCTGCTCAATTTATGCCAAAGAGCTGATCACTGAATTCGGCGTGAAAAAAATCATCCGCGTGGGTTCTTGTGGTGCTGTGCGTGCCGACATCAAACTGCGCGACATCGTGATCGGCATGGGTGCCTGTACCGATTCCAAAGTGAACCGCATGCGTTTCAAAGATCACGATTACGCGGCTATTGCCGATTACGACATGGTGCGTAACGCGGCTGACGCGGCGAAAGCCAAAGGCATCAACGCGCGCGTAGGCAACATCTTCTCCGCTGACCTGTTCTACACGCCGGACCCGCAAATGTTTGACGTGATGGAAAAATACGGCATTCTGGGTGTGGAAATGGAAGCCGCCGGTATTTACGGCGTGGCCGCAGAATTCGGCGCGAAAGCACTGACCATCTGTACCGTTTCCGACCATATCCGTACGCATGAGCAAACCACCGCCGCTGAACGTCAGACGACCTTCAACGACATGATCGAAATCGCGCTGGAATCCGTTCTTCTGGGCGACAAAGAATAAATTCTGCAAATATTGCAGTCACTAAAACGGGCGCCGGATGGCGCCCGTTTTGCTATGCGTTTTTTCGTGTTTTTTTGCGTATTCAAATTTATATCTTCAGGATATATCGATTTATTTTAATTTTTTATCTATGCTATTAGCTATGCATTTTCCTATTCATCACTGAGCCGCTCATGTCTGAACTTGTAGATTTACTGCGTCAGGGCAGTCTGACGGCAAAAGAGATCACGGAGCAACTGCACATCACCCAGTCAACGCTCTCAAGGCGGCTGACTAAAATTCCTGAGATCGTCAAAATCGGGCAAAGCCGCTCGACCCGTTATATTCTGCCGCGTCCGCTGGAAGGCCAATGGAGCTTCCCGCTTTACCAAATTAATGAGGCAGGAAATGCCGAAAAGGTCGGGACGCTATATTCCATCTGGCCGGGTGAAAGTTGTGCAGTGGAAGTTGTCAGCGGCCAGTCGCTGATTTACGACGGTCTGCCGTGGTTTATCACCGATATGCGGCCTCAGGGCTTTTTAGGTCGGGCGTGGGGACGTGATATTAACGCTGCCCTGCATTTTCCGGATGACATTAAAAGGTGGACCGAATCCCAGACGCTGGTGGCTCTCGCAAGAGCGGGGGATGAAACGGTCGGGAATTTTGTCATTGGAGAAATGGCCTATCAGCGATGGTTTCATAAACCTGAAGATATTCCCGTTCCCCGTGAAGACAAAATTCAGGTGTATGAACGGCTGGCACAGAGAAGTCTGGCAGGGGAGGAAGTCGGATCATCTGCGGGAGGCGAGCAGCCTAAATTCAGCTGCTATGCAGAACATGCAGGCCGGGACGCCTCTCAGGTTCTAGTTAAATTTTCGCCTCCGGCTGTCAATGAAAACGCCTCCCGCTGGGGCGATTTACTGCGCTCTGAAGCTCATGCGTTAAGCGTTTTGCAGGAGGCTGGCATTCCGGCGGCAACAGCCGAAATTTTTACCGGCAGAAAGGGCGAGGTTTTCCTTGAGGTCGAAAGATTTGACCGGACAGGTGAGTGCGGGCGTCGCGGGCTGGTTTCCCTTGAGGCCGTCTCTGCTGAGTTTGGCGGAGGAAACAGCAACTGGTTTTTGACCGCGCAGCGGTTACGCCAAAGTAAGGTCATTACAGCCGCTACAGTCGACAAAATTGAGCAGATTTATGCCTTCGGAAAACTGATCGCCAACAGCGATATGCACCAGGGAAATCTGTCATTTATCGATCCTGCCATTGACCCTTTAAAGCAGGCTCTTTCGATATCGCCTGTGTATGACATGCTGCCGATGGCTTTTGCACCGACCAACGCCGGTACCATGCGTCGTGAAACCTTACCCTTAACGCCCGACCCTTTAGTGTCTAAAGAAAAGTGGTTGAATGCACAGGATTGGGCGGGTGAGTTCTGGCGGAAGGTAGAAAGCGATATGGCAATCAGTCCTGAATTCCGCCAACTGGCCAGCGGTATGCTGGCGCAGGTGGAAGGGTTAACATCAATTATTCAGCGGCTGGCCTGAATCACTTCGGTCTGCTGCGTTTCAGGCTGCGGTAAGCGGCTTGTGCGGCTTCTTTCGTTTGCGCTTCGGTGGCAGGTTTTGCCGGCGCGACCTCAGATTCCGGCTCGGGAATGTTCAGCACCGGCGGCGGGCCGAATTCATCCGGCTCTTCTTCCTGTTCATCATCTTCTTTCACCGGTTTGCTGGCGGTCAGCAGGAACGGAGATTGCTGCCAGCGCGAACGGCGGCCTTGCAACAGGGTGCGGGCCAGAATAATACCGACGCCCAGCGCGGCGAGCATCATCAGACGCAGCAGGTTGGTGGTGTTATCCACCTGTTTGGATTCTGTCGCCAGCACGTGCGTATCCAGCGTAATGCGTAAAAATCCGCTCGGACCGTTTTTATCTTCGATCGGCACCACAATCTGATGATTGAAGTAGCTGCCCGCACGTTTGCCATCCAGCGACAAACGGTCGCGAACCGGCACCTGTTCACCGGCATGCGCCACCAGAGAACCGTCGGACTCATAAACACTGGCGTCAAGAATGCGACTGCTATCGGTAAGCTGACTCAAAATAGTGGAAATTTGTGCGATATCAGCGCCATCATTGTCGCTGTCCATCAGTGGCGCGAGGGAAAACGCCACCTGTCTGGCGAGCGTCTGAGCAAGCTGTTCCACCTGCGTTGAACGGGCCAGTTGGTGTCCCAGACTGAAATAGGATGCGCCTTGCATCAGGATGACTAATAATGCCAGACTTATCAATACGATAGCTGCTCTGTGCAGGCGAAATTTAAGTTTGGCCTTGGCCATTCTGTTTCCTTGCGTATTTCGATGACTTTATGTTGCCAGAAGCCGCTACGATAAGGTAGCTTGATGCCAGTTTTTACCCGGCATCCTTCAAGCTGCTGCTTTCATTTATACCGGTCACTGACCCGTGTCAGTTCCCGGAGGTGCATTCAGTTGCTGCCTTGAGTCAACTGAATGATTTTGGGTAAATCGTGATATTTGTTTTTCTTAATGCCATAACGCCCTACAGGAGCCATCATGCCAAACAGTCTGACCTATTGCGATCTTCCTGCGGAGATCCACCAATGGCCGGGACTTCCCCTTTCACTGAGCGGTGACGAAGTCATGCCGCTGGATTACCGGGCGGGGCATACCGGATGGCTCCTTTATGGAAGAAAACTCGATAAGAAGAGTATTACGCTGTTCCAGCGCCGGTTAGGCCGCGCGTTGGTGATTGTGAGCGCCTGGGCAGTCGAAGGTTATCAAGTTGTGCGTCTGGCCGGTTCACTCACCGCTGATGTACAGCTTCTCGCCGAATCCTTTGAATTTGATGTTGCTCAGCTGGGGAAAGTGCCGTATCTGCGTGCACCGGGTCTGCTGGTTATGGACATGGATTCTACCGCGATTGAGATTGAATGCATCGATGAAATTGCCAAACTGGCTGGCGTCGGTGAGCAGGTGGCTGAAGTCACTGAGCGCGCCATGCGCGGCGAACTGGATTTCGCCGCGAGTCTGCGTCAGCGCGTCGCGACACTGAAAGATGCGGATGCCAGCATTCTCCAGCAGGTGCGTGAAACCCTGCCGCTGATGCCGGGCCTGACCGTCATGGTTCAGCGTCTGCAGGAAGCGGGCTGGCATGTGGCGATTGCTTCCGGTGGTTTTACGTATTATGCCGAATACCTGCGTGATCAGCTGAATCTGGTCGACGTGGCCGCGAACGAGCTGGAAATCCGTGAAGGTAAACTGACCGGCCGTGTGATCGGGCCAATCGTCGATGCGCAATATAAAGCAGATACCCTGCTGAAACTGGCGGAAAAACTGGGTATTTCCCATGAGCAAACCGTCGCCATCGGTGACGGCGCGAATGACCTGAAAATGATGGCGGTAGCGGGCATGGGCATTGCTTATCACGCCAAACCGAAAGTCTACGAACAGGCCGCAGTATGCATCCGTCATGCCGATCTTCTTGGCGTTCTCTGCATTTTAAGTGGTAGTCAGTCTTAATCAATACAAAGAGGTAAGTTGTGGCAAAAGCAGCAAAACGTGCATTTGTGTGTAATGAATGTGGCGCAGACTATCCGCGCTGGCAAGGGCAGTGTAGTGCCTGTCAGGCCTGGAACAGCATTACTGAAATCCGTTTGGCCGCTTCTCCGACTGTAGCGCGTAATGAACGTCTCACCGGTTACGCCGGTGATGCGGGCGTCAGCCGCGTACAGAAACTTTCTGATATCAGCCTTGATGAACTTCCGCGTTTCAGCACCGGTTTTAAAGAGTTTGACCGTGTATTAGGCGGCGGCGTAGTGCCGGGCAGTGCGATTCTGATTGGTGGTAACCCCGGCGCAGGTAAAAGTACGCTGCTGCTGCAAATTCTGTGTCATCTCAGCGAAAACATGAAAACCCTGTACGTCACCGGGGAAGAATCTTTGCAGCAGGTGGCGATGCGTGCACACCGTCTGGGTCTGCCGACGGCTAACATGAATATGTTGTCGGAAACCAGCATCGAGCAAATTTGCGAAATAGCGGATAAAGAACAGCCGAAACTGATGGTGATCGACTCCATTCAGGTGATGCACATGGCGGATATCCAGTCGTCGCCGGGGACGGTTGCGCAGGTGCGTGAAACGGCGGCTTACCTCACCCGTTTCGCTAAAACGCGCGGCGTGGCGATCGTCATG
This sequence comes from Rahnella sp. 2050, assembly GCF_040544515.1. Classification (NCBI taxonomy): domain Bacteria; kingdom Pseudomonadati; phylum Pseudomonadota; class Gammaproteobacteria; order Enterobacterales; family Yersiniaceae; genus Rahnella; species Rahnella sp. 2050. Next base: position 305,819 of record NZ_JBEPKE010000002.1, read on the forward strand.
GTCGGCCATGTCACTAAAGACGGTTCACTGGCGGGGCCGAAAGTGCTCGAGCACTGTATCGACTGTTCCGTGCTGCTCGACGGCGATGCTGATTCGCGTTTCCGTACGCTGCGCAGCCACAAAAACCGCTTTGGTGCCGTGAACGAACTGGGCGTATTTGCCATGACCGAGCAGGGATTGCGTGAAGTCAGCAACCCGTCGGCGATTTTCCTCAGCCGTGGCGATGAAATCACCTCCGGCAGTTCCGTGATGGTGTTGTGGGAAGGGACGCGTCCGTTGCTGGTTGAGGTTCAGGCGCTGGTCGATCAGTCGATGATGGGCAATCCGCGTCGTGTGGCGGTCGGTCTTGAGCAAAATCGTCTGGCGATATTACTGGCCGTGCTGCACCGTCATGGCGGCTTGCAGATGGCGGATCAGGATGTGTTTGTTAACGTGGTCGGCGGCGTGAAAGTCACCGAAACCAGTGCTGACCTGGCGCTGCTGATGTCGCTGGTGTCCAGCCTGCGTGACCGTCCGCTGCCGCAGGATTTAGTGGTGTTCGGCGAAGTCGGGCTGGCGGGGGAAATTCGCCCGGTACCGAGCGGTCAGGAGCGGATCACCGAAGCGGCGAAGCACGGTTTTAAACGCGCCATTGTGCCGCACGCCAACGTGCCAAAAAAAGTGCCCGCCGGTATGCAGGTGTTTGGCGTCAAAAAACTGGCTGATGCGCTGGCGATCCTCGACGATTTGTAACGGTTAACCGCTGTCGCAGCTCAGTGCCTTTGTGCTATTTTTTGTTTAGTAAAAAAAACCTGAGGACAAGGCATGTCACAGTTCGACTATCTAAAAACCGCGATAAAACAACAGGGACGCACGCTGCAACAGGTGGCCGAAGCCAGCGGGATGACCAAGGGTTATCTCAGCCAGTTGTTGAATGCAAAGATAAAAAGTCCCAGCGCCCAAAAGCTCGAGGCGTTGCACCGCTTTCTGGATCTTGAGTTTCCCCGTCGCGAGAAGAATATCGGCGTGGTGTTCGGTAAGTTTTATCCGCTGCACACCGGCCATATCTATCTGATCCAGCGCGCCTGCAGTCAGGTTGATGAACTGCATATCATCATGGGCTATGACGAGCCGCGTGATCGCGAGCTGTTTGAGAACAGTTCGATGTCTCAGCAGCCTACAGTCAGCGACCGCCTGCGCTGGTTATTACAGACCTTCAAATACCAGAAAAACATCCGCATTCATGCCTTTAACGAAGAGGGGATGGAGCCGTATCCGCACGGCTGGGACGTCTGGGGCCGTGGCATTAAAGAGTTCATGAGCCAGAAAGGCATTGAACCCAATACCATTTATTCCAGCGAAGAAGCTGATGCGCCGCAGTACCGTGAACATCTGGGTATTGAAACGGTGCTGATTGACCCGAAACGCTCCTTTATGAATATCAGTGGCCGCCAGATCCGTCAGGATCCGTTCCGTTACTGGGATTATATTCCGACAGAAGTGAAGCCGTTCTTCGTGCGTACCGTGGCGATTTTAGGTGGCGAATCCAGCGGAAAATCCACGCTGGTCAACAAGTTAGCCAATATCTTCAACACTACCAGCGCCTGGGAATATGGCCGCGATTATGTTTTCTCGCATCTTGGTGGCGACGAAATGGCGCTGCAATATTCAGATTACGATAAAATCGCGCTCGGTCAGGCGCAGTACATTGATTTCGCGGTGAAATATGCCAATAAAGTGGCGTTTATTGATACCGATTTTCTGACCACGCAGGCCTTCTGCAAAAAATATGAAGGGCGTGAGCATCCGTTCGTGCAGGCGCTGATGGATGAATACCGGTTTGATCTGGTTATCTTGCTTGAAAACAATACACCGTGGGTCGCTGATGGCCTGCGTAGTCTGGGAAGTACGTCTGACCGGATGTCTTTCCAGAACCTGCTGATCGACATGCTGAAACAGAACAACGTCGATTATGTTCACGTTGAATCATCGGATTATGACCAGCGTTTTCTCGAATGTGTGGAGCTGGTGCAGAATATGCTGGCAGCAGATACCAGCCGGCTGAATGAGCCGCCTGTGAGCTGATCAACAAGCAGCAATAAGAAAGCGTGTGTTCTCCGGAATACGCGCTTTTTTATTATTCACACTATGAATATTTTATATATTATTTATCTCTCACAATTATTAATTAATTGATCTGATTATCTTTTCTGGTCATTTTATTAATTCAGTTTGTAACACTGTAAAATTAAATATCCTTATTATTCATTGGATTGTGTGTGTGCTTTTTTTAAGGCTTTTTATTGCGCATTTTATGCGTAAATCCCTGACATGAAATAAAAATACAGTGGCGGCCGTTGAGTTTTATTTATCCGATTATACTCATTCAATCTGCCTCTCATTCCCGCTGAGGCTTTCTAAGGTGATCCGAATGAATTTATCATTCAAGCCCTGGGGTATCGCAGTATTGTGCGGCGCAGGGGCATTTGCTCTGGCCAGTGTGATGTTTATACAAGGCTGGCTTCCGGTCAGCAGTCAGGCCGAAACCACGGCGCAGACTGCGCCTCCGCCTGCATCAGCCGCCGTTCCTCCGCCAGCAGCCCCGGTTCCTGCACCCGTTGCACCTGCGGCATTTACACAAGCTCAGCTCGACCAGTGGGTGGCTCCTGTTGCGCTTTATCCTGACAGCCTGCTTTCACAGGTACTCATGGCATCGACTTATCCCACTAACGTGATTCAGGCAGTACAATGGTCACGCGACCATCCGCAAAACCAGGGCGACGCTGCCGTCGCTCAGGTGGCGAATGAGCCGTGGGATCCGAGTGTGAAATCGCTGGTGGCTTTCCCGCAATTGCTGGCGCTGATGGGAGAAGATCCGGCATGGGTGCAGAATCTGGGTAACGCGTTTCTGGCACAACCGGACGACGTGATGAATACCGTGCAGAAATTCCGTCAGGTGGCACAAAGCAGCGGGGCACTGAAAAGCACGCCGCAGCAGACCGTGACAGTCAAACCTAAACCGGCGGCACAAAGCAGCTCAACCACTGTGGTGAAAAGTGCGCCTGCGCAGCAAACCATCGTGATTGAGCCAGCGGATCCTCAGGTTGTTTACGTACCGAGCTACAACCCGAATGTGGTGTATGGCGCATGGCCGACACCAGCCTATCCGCCGGTGTATCTGCCACCTCCTCCGGGACAGCAGTTTGTTAACGGTGTGGCGTCTGGCATCGGGTTTGGTGTCGGTGTGGCAGCGACTTATGCCATTTTCGGTAGTATTGACTGGGACGATGATGATCATCATCACGATGATTATGATCATCACGGTGGTTCGCAGAACAATTATGTCAATGTGAACGTCAACAATTACAACCGTATCTCGGGCAACAATAATGGGATCAACCCTGCTGGAAATGCGAATACCACGGGCTGGCAGCACAATCCGACCTACAACGCAGGGCTGCCAAATCACGGCGCAAACCTGAACGGTGCGACACAAAACCAGGTGCTGAGCAAGGCGGCGCAGCGTAATAACTATCGTGGTTTCGACAACAACGCGGTCGGGCGTAACAACGGCGGTGTGCAGAATCAAAATGTGGATCAGCGCCGTCAACAGGCGGCATCGGTGATGAATCAGCATCAGAATACGCTGCAGACACAGGGGCATACCCAGCAGCGAAACCTGCCGCATTCAGCACCGGCTGCCGGTATGCATAATCCGGCCAGTCGTCAGGTGCCGCAGCACCAGCCACTGTCTCAACACAATGCTAAGCGCCAGCCAGTACAGCAAATCAACCAGCATCAGCGGCAGAATCTTAATGCATCACGCAGCACGGCATTCAGCGGTAACTCCAGCCGCGGGCCGTCGTGGCAACAGCAGCAATCGCGGGGTAATCAGAGCCGCGAGCATATGCGGAACTTCCAGCAGTCACGCCCTGCCAATACTGAGCCAGCTCATTTGCACCGTCGCTAGACTGACGAGGAAAAGTCATGAAGAGATTGCGTAATTTTTTAATTTCCACAGGTCTGATGTTGCTGCCTTTAACCGGTTTCGCACAGCAGACGTTCACCACCCCGGAACTTGCCGCGCAGGCACTGGTAAAAGCCATTGAAGCGCACGATGATGCGTCTATGCAAAAGCTTCTCGGGAATAACTGGCAGGAGTATCTGCCGCCAAAAGAGGTGGATCCGGATGAGGTGGCGCGTTTTCTGCGTGACTGGCATATCAGCCATAAAATCGCAGAACACGGCGACACCGCACACCTGAATGTCGGGCCGGAAAACTGGCAGTTGCCGATCCCGATGAAACACACGGCGCAGGGCTGGTCATTTGATATGGCCGCCAGTGCCGCCGAAATCGAAACCCGTGCTATTGGCCGCAATGAGCTTTCCGCCATTCAGGCGGTTTCCGCTTACGCCGATGCGCAGCACGAATATCAGCAGATTGCCGGGCAATATGCTCAGCGCTTTATCAGCACGGAAGGCCAGCATGACGGCCTGTACTGGCCGGTGAAACAGGGCGAAGCGCCCAGCCCGTTAGGTCCGGCCTTTGGCAATGATCAGCCGGGATCGGATTATCACGGCTACTTTTACCGCATCCTCACCGCGCAGGGCGCAAACGCCAGCGGCGGAGCGTACAGTTACATCGAAAATGGCAAGATGACCAAAGGTTTTGCGCTGATCGCCTGGCCGGCGGTTTACGGCCATACCGGCGTGACCAGTTTTATGATCAATCAGCAGGGCGAGGTATATCAGCAGGATTTAGGCGAGCATACCGACGCTGCGGCAAAAGCGATCACGGCGTTTGACCCCGATGCCAAATGGCAAAAAGTGGACGATGGCGAATAGGGGACATACGTGAATGAAAAAGCCCCGCCATGAAAGTGACGGGGCTTTTCTTTTAAAGCGGCATCGTGCTTAGAAGGCGACGACGACTTTACCTTGCATATGGCCGTCGAGCACTTTGGCATGGGCGGCTTCGATGCTTTCCACTGTCAGGCCAGAAAGGGTTTCACTCAGTGTGGTTTGTACTTTGCCTCCATCAACCAGCGCCGCGACCTGCTTAAGAATTTCGCCCTGTTCGGCAATATCCGGCGTGGTAAACATGCTGCGGGTGTACATCAGTTCCCAGTGCAGTGCGGCACTTTTCAGCTTCAGTTTATTCATATCCAGCGGATGTTCATTTTCAACGATGGTACAGATGTGGCCCATCGGTGCGATCAGATCAGAGATCGCTTCCCAGTGACCGTCGGTGTCATTCAGGCACAGAATGAAATCCACCTGTCTGATGTCGTGTTTGGCCAGTTCACCTTTCAGATCTTTATAGTTCACGGTCAGATCCGCACCGCGATCCAGACACCATTGTGCGGATTCCGGACGCGAAGCAGTGGCAATAACTTTCACTTTGCTGCGCAGTGACGCGAACGGGATCGCAAGCGAACCCACGCCACCGGCCCCGCCGATGATCAGCAGGGTTTTATCGGCAGACGCGTCCTGAATTTTAAGGTGCTCGAACAGTGCTTCCCAGGCGGTCAGCGTGGTTAACGGCATGGCAGCGGCTTCAGCCCAGTTCAGGCTTTGCGGTTTGACGGACACAATACGTGAGTCGATCAGTTGTTCTGTCGCGTTGCTGCCGGAGCGGGTGATATCCCCGGCGTACCAGACTTCATCACCGGCTTTGAAGTTTTTCACTGCGCTGCCGACGGATTTGACGATGCCGCTGGCATCCCAGCCCAGCACTTTTGGCGCGTCCAGACCGCTTTTTTGCACGCCTTTATGCACTTTGGTATCGACCGGATTGATCGACACGGCTTTCACTTCCACCAGCAGGTCGTAATCCTTCGCGACGGGTTGTGGCAATTCAACAGCAATAAAATGGGCCGGATCTTTCGGGTTTACGGCAATAGCTTTGATTGTCATGTTCTCTCTCTCCGTTAGGTATAGAGACAGTCTAGTCCTCCGGCGGGAAGCTGATAAGATGGACAATAACTAACAAAGTGTTCGTCTGAGGTGAACAATCATGTTTAAACAGTTGCAGGATATGGCATTGTTTGCGCTGGTGGCGGAGTGTGGCAGCTTCACACAGGCCGCAAGCCGCGCAGGATTGCCCAAATCGAGTGTCAGTCATCGCATCAGCCAGCTGGAGAAGTCCATCGGCCTGCGGTTGCTGAACCGCACGACGCGACAGCTTAATCTGACGTTCGCCGGTGAACGCTACCTGATCCACTGTCAGGAGATGATGCAGGCCAGCGAACGGGCAGAACTGGCCATCCGCCGTTTACGCGATAACCCGAGCGGACGGCTGCGGATCACCAGTCCGGCGGGACTCGGCGCGACGTTGCTGGCGCGCATGAACGTTGAGTTTCAGAAGCGTTATCCCGATGTGTCGCTGGAAGTCTCCGTTTCCGATGCGCTGGTCGATCTGGTGCAGGAAGGGTTTGATATCGCGCTGCGTACGGGTAAACCACAGGATTCCTCGCTGATTGGCCGCGAACTGGGGCACAGCCCGCGTTACCTGCTGGCTTCGCCGGCGTATCTGGCGCAGCATCCGTCTCTGGATTCGCCGCAGCAACTGGCGTCGCATCACTGTATCGCGCACCGGGCGTGGTCGGAATGGGTGCTACATCGCGGCGACACCTGGCACCGCTGGCTGCTGCCTGCGGCGCATACCACCGACAATTTGTTGTATGCGCGGGAATGCGCGCTGGCAGGCGCAGGTATCACGCTGTTACCGGCATTTTTATGCCATGACGAAGTGGCGAAAGGCACACTGGTGCGCGTGTTACCGGAATGGGAAGCGGAAGGGAATGATCTGTATCTGGTCTATCCGGGACGAAAACTGAATTCTCCGGCACTGGCCTGTTTTATTGAGTTTATGCTGGAAGAATACGGCTTTGCGAAGAGTTACAGCGAGGCGCTGGCAGGCTAGATTTCAGTGAATTGAAGGCATAAAAAAGGCCCGTTTCCGGGCCTTATATTCAGGCGAAAGATGATTACTTGATCATCTTTTTGTACTTGATGCGCTTCGGTTCTAACGCTTCAGCACCTAAAGTACGTTTTTTGTATTCTTCGTATTCGGTGAAGTTACCTTCGAAGAATTCGACTTTACCTTCATCCTGATAATCGAGGATGTGCGTCGCGATACGGTCGAGGAACCAGCGGTCATGGGAAATGACCATCGCGCAGCCAGGGAACTCCAGCAAGGCGTTTTCCAGCGCGCGCAGGGTTTCGATGTCGAGGTCATTGGTCGGTTCATCGAGCAGCAACATGTTACCGCCAACCTGCAGCAGTTTTGCCAGATGCAGACGACCACGTTCACCACCGGACAACTCGCCAACGCGTTTGCCCTGATCAACACCTTTGAAGTTGAAGCGGCCCACATAGGCGCGGCTTGGCATTTCAGTGGTGCCGATGCGCATGATGTCCTGACCACCGGACACTTCTTCCCATACGGTTTTGCTGTTATCCATGGAATCACGGAACTGATCCACAGAGGCCAGTTTCACGGTGTCACCCAGCTCGATGGTGCCGCCGTTCGCTTCTTCCTGACCTGACATCATACGGAACAGCGTGGATTTACCGGCACCATTCGGGCCGATAATGCCGACGATTGCGCCTTTCGGCACGGAGAAGGACAGGTCGTCGATCAGAACGCGATCACCGTAAGACTTGCTCAGGTTTTTCACGTCGACAACTTTGTCGCCCAGGCGCGGACCCGGTGGAATGAACAGTTCGTTGGTTTCGTTACGTTTCTGGTATTCGGTGTTGTTCAGCTCTTCAAAGCGTGCCAGACGTGCCTTGCCTTTAGACTGACGGCCTTTCGCGCCCTGACGAACCCACTCCAGCTCTTTCTCAATAGACTTACGACGGGCCGCTTCAGAAGACGCTTCCTGCGCCAGACGTGCATCTTTTTGTTCCAGCCAGGTGGAGTAGTTACCTTCCCACGGAATACCTTCACCGCGGTCAAGTTCCAGGATCCAGCCTGCCACGTTATCGAGGAAGTAACGGTCATGGGTAATCGCCACAACGGTGCCTTCGAAGTCATGCAGGAAGCGTTCCAGCCATGCCACGGATTCGGCATCCAGGTGGTTGGTCGGTTCGTCGAGCAGCAGCATGTCCGGCTTTTCGAGCAGCAGGCGGCAAAGTGCCACACGGCGGCGTTCACCACCGGACAGGTTTGCCACTTTCGCATCCCAGTCCGGCAGACGCAGCGCATCGGCGGCACGTTCGAGCTGGCTGTTCAGGTTATGGCCATCATGTGCCTGAATGATTTCTTCCAGCTTGCCCTGTTCGGCCGCCAGTTTGTCGAAATCAGCGTCCGGTTCGGCGTACAGCGCATACACTTCATCGAGACGTTTTAACGCGCCAACGACTTCAGAAACGGCTTCTTCCACGGACTCACGCACGGTGTGTTCCATGTTCAGTTGCGGTTCCTGCGGCAGATAACCGATTTTCAGATCTGGCTGCGGACGTGCTTCACCTTCGATGTCAGTATCGATACCGGCCATGATGCGCAGCAGCGTGGATTTACCTGAACCGTTCAGACCCAGAACACCGATTTTGGCGCCAGGGAAGAAACTCAGGGAGATGTTCTTAAGAATATGACGCTTCGGCGGAACAACTTTGCCGAGGCGATGCATGGAATATACGTATTGAGCCACGTTGTTTTGAGCCTCTTTCTCTGCGGGCCGCGCGCTGTCTGCGAAGGGCAGGCGCTGCGGCAAATTAAAGCCAGCCCCGCCTGATTGCGGCATGACTGATAAGGGTTCCGACTGCGAAGTTTAGCGTGTTTCAGTCGGGTTCCCAACCATCAGGTTCACAGTAAGGCAAGAATGTTGCTGGCAGGCGGCAGGTGGCGGAGAAATCAGCCGAATGGAATGGTGAATTCATCCGTTTCGCGGTCCGGGCGCAGTGGCTGAGTACGCCCGACAAACATCCCGGATGTCAGAATATCGGTGAGTTTAACAACATGATAAATAGCCTGTTTATTCTGAGTTTTTACTTTACGCTTGATATTGCCTTTGTGTGACGCCACCGTTTTTTGCTTGATATTCAGGTGCTGAGAAATGTTTTGCGTGTTCAGCCCCGACATCCACATTTTCAGAATACTGGATTCAGTCCGGCTCAGGCTGACCGGCGTGAGATCCAGCGGTTGTTCCGTTTCTGCCGAGCGCGCCAGCAGCAGGTTATGGGCAATCAACTGATAAATAGTGGCTGTCCGGATGGATTTTGACAAAATAATGATGTTTTTACGGATCGGCACATAGTTCTGATAATTCAGGTTTTCCTTGGAAATGAAAACAAAAAAAAGCGTACCGGGATGCGCGTCGATCACCTCCCGCAGAACGTGACCTGATTGCGCATCAGACGTAAAGCAATCTTCATTCACGAAGATGATTTCAGGCGTCAGGGAATTGCACGTCGCTTGCAGTTCGTCGATGTCCTTAAGCGAAAGAATATCTTTCGGATGTTGTCCGTTTAATTGCAATAGCGAATGCAATGCCAGCTGTGTGTAATAGCACTTATCTACAATGAGCGATGACATTGTGTGTTACCTGTTTGTTGGCCTTTGTTTGACTGCGGTACAGCCAGAGAGCTCGTTTTTATAAAACTGATCGTATAGCGATGGGGCATTCCCGTAAAAGTTGCCGGACGCTGGCCAAACTAACATTGCTGTGAGAAGGGATGCCCCTGGAGAGAGTAATAAGGCGCTAAAGAATTGATGTAAATCAGCAGAATGGGCTTTGGGACGTTTTGTGAGATCTTTGAGACGAATTGAGCGGGGAAAAGACTAAAGTTTCAGAATTGTGACGTTTTTTATGTGAAAAAGCCAGGTTACACAAGGTAACCCGGCATAAGCATAAATCGTCAGACTTTCTTGCGGATGAAGCGGTTAACCAGCCATTTCTCGATTTCGACGATCACGAAGATCATCGCGCCAACCACCAGCGTGATACCCCAGAATTTCAGGGGCATCGGCACGGTGCCAAACAACTGGTTCATGACTGGCAGATAAATCAACGCCAGTTGCAGGAGCAGTAAGACACCGGAAACAATCCATAACCCTTTGTTGACGAACACTTCGCGCGTCAGCGGGAAACGGTCCATTACGCGGCAGTTAAACATATACACCCACTGCGCGGTGACCAGCGTCTGTAACAGCACGGTGCGGATCAAATCGCTGCTGTAACCACGCGGTTGCATCCAGGCTTCCAGCACAAAGGCACTGCAGGCAATCAGAATACCCACGAAGGCGATACGCCAGACAGCATGCAGGTCGAGGACGTGCTGACCCGGCGCGCGCGGACGGCGCCTCATCATGCCTTTCTCACCCGGCTCAAAGGCCAGACCGAAGGACAGCGTGGTCGACGTCGCCATGTTCATCCACAAGATCTGAACCGGCGTTAGCGGGATGACTGCCCCGGCCAGAATGGCCAGGATAATCAGTAGTCCCTGCGCGAGGTTAGTCGGCAGAATAAACAGAATGGTTTTCTTCAGGTTGTCGTAAACGCGACGACCTTCCCTGACCGCGCTGGCGATGGTCGCGAAGTTGTCATCGGTCAGCACCATGTCAGCGGCTTCTTTGGTAACTTCGGTGCCTTTGATCCCCATCGCGATACCGACGTCAGCCTGTTTCAACGCGGGCGCATCGTTGACACCGTCACCGGTCATTCCGACCACTTCACCGTCATCCTGTAACGCTTTTACCAGCCGTAATTTATGCTCGGGACTGGTACGGGCGAAAATATCATACTGGCTGGCGGCAGCGGCCAGTTCTGCATCATCCATATGCTCGAGCTGGTAACCGGTGATGGAATCACTGCTGTTGCCAATCCCTAACATTTTGCCGATGGCCATCGCGGTTTCCTGATGGTCGCCGGTGATCATCTTCACGCGGATCCCGGCCTGCTGACACTGGGCAATCGCATCAATGGCTTCCGGGCGAGGGGGATCCATCATGCCAGCGATACCGACAAAAATCAGACCCTGTTGCAGATGGCTATGGTTCAGGTCGCCACCGATTTCCGGCTCATCTTTCAATGCCGCAGCGACCATGCGCAGACCCTGACGGGCATAGCGCGCCATCTCTTCTTCCCAGTATTCCCGGCGGAAAGGCTGCACGCCGTTTTCGGTCAGTTCAAACGAGGCTAAAGAGAACAGTACGTCCGGTGCGCCGGTCACGAACAACCGGGTTTTGCCGTTGATGCGTTGCAGTGTCGACATGTATTTGTGTTTGGAATCGAACGGGATTTTATCCAGCGGCTCGACTTTGCCGGTATTCAGGTTTGATTTCGCCGCCAGCACTTTCAGTGCGCCGGAAGTCGGCCCGCCGGTAATGCCCCAGTGGCCTTTATCGTCCTGCATCAGTTGGCTGTCGTTGCATAAATCAACTGCAGTGATGAAGGTATTGAGCACCGGTGTATGAGTGACATCAATCTGTTGCCGGGTTTGTGCGTCAACAATCCGGCCTTTAGGCTGATAGCTTTCGCCTTCAACCTGATAAGCGCGGTCTGCCAGAATGACGGCTTTCACAGTCATTTCATTCATGGTCAGCGTGCCGGTTTTATCCGAGCAGATAACCGTCATGGAGCCGAGTGTTTCGACTGTCGGCAGCTTGCGGATAATGGCGTGATTACGCGCCATCGACTGCACGCCAAGGGAGAGAATAATCGAGATAATCGCCGGTAAACCTTCGGGAACCGAAGCCACGGCCAGGCTAATCAGCGACAACAGCAGTTCGCCCAATGGCATATCGCGCAGGATAAAGGCGAAGACAAACAGGAACGCCATCATCAGCAGAATCAGGGCGAAAATGCCTTTGCCCAGTTTGTCGATTTGCTGCAACAGCGGGGTGCGCTGCGGCGTAATCGACGACATCATCTGGTTGATGTGACCCAGTTCGGTGTCTTTACCTGTGGCATAAACCACACCGGTTGCGGTGCCGCCACTGATCATGGTGCCGGAGAACAGCAGGTTGTGGCGGTCGCCGATCATGACTTCATCGTCAATGACCTGTGCGTTTTTCACCACCACGGTGGATTCACCGGTCAGAATGGCTTCTTCGACCTGCAGGTTATGCGCGCTGACAATGCGCAAGTCCGCCGGGATTTTATCTCCCGGGCGCAACTGCACGATATCACCGGGCACCAGCTGGTCGGCATTGATGGTTTGTATCTGTCCGTCACGCATGACAACTGCCTGACTTGACAGCATATTCTGAATGCTTTTCAGTGATTTCTCAGCGCTGTTTTCCTGCAAAAAACCGATCAGCGCATTGATGACGGCCACGCCCAAAATCACCAGCGTGTCGACCCAGTGTCCCATGGCTCCGGTGACGATGGCAGCCGCGAGCAGGATATAAATCAGGACATCATTGAAGTGCGCCAGAAAACGCATCAGGGCGCTTTTGGCGGCTTTTTCCGGTAAGGCGTTCGGGCCATATTCTTTCAGACGCTCGCTGGCATCGTGCCGGGTCAGGCCATTCTCGCCAGTTCCCAGACGCTGCATGGCGTCGTTACCACTAATCTGATACCAGTTTTTGTTTTCTGTCGCGACAGAAGAAGAGGGGCTGGCATTCGTTTTTACAGATGAAGTTGAGTGAGTCATATACTTTTCCATAAGCCATGAACTGCGCTGCTATTAATATTTCAATCCTGACGGCGAAATAGTGAATATCAAAAAATCAATTTTACAATAGGGTGTGATCATAATTAATTATCTGGGAATAAATTTGATCTGAGCCAATAAATACTTTTTTTTGTATCAACGTTAATGGATAAATTTCTTTAAAAACAGATTGATAAGTACTTTAGGAATTTCGGTATTAATTACACTTCATTTAGGGTTTGTTTAGGAATTAAATATCTAAGTAAATTGAAGTAAGTAAATCTCAGTTTTGTCAGCGTGGTTATTTTGGTTGAAATGGTAAGGGTGCTATCTATTGGCGTTTTACCGGGCAATACCCGCTAATTAATTGCGGATATTGAATCCTGAGAAATTATTCCCGCCGCCACGTTCTGTGACAGAAAATAGATCTGCCGCTGTCTGGTAACTGTCCGTCGCTTGCACCACACTGTGTAAAGTTTGTGATGCTGTCCGCACATCGCTTCAATTTTAAAAATGAATCGATTAGCGTAGTGGCTGTCTACAGAATGCAAAACAGTTTCGGCACAACCCGTGAGGATAAAGGTAAGTATGGTCAAGGTGGACAAATGGCACTCTCTGGCAATGAGCGTGTTGCTGGTAACAGTATCGGGCGTGGCGAAAGCTGACTCGCTGGACTCGCAACGCCAGCACTATATGCAGATTAAACAGGCGTGGGATAACAATCAGTTGGACGTCGTCAGTCAGCTGATGCCCACGCTGGAAGATTATCCGCTTTACCCTTATCTGGAATACCGGCAACTGACGCAGGAACTGGGCGATGCCACGCCCGCGCAGGTGAATGCCTTTGTTAAAGCCAACCCGACATTGCCGCCTGCGCGTTCCCTCCCGGCCCGCTTTGTGAATGAGCTGGCGCGTCGTCAGGACTGGAACAGTTTGCTCTCTTTCAGCCCGCAGCCGCCGAAACCGGTCGCTGCGCGTTGCAACTACTATTACGCCAAATGGGCGACCGGCGATCAGAAAACCGCGTTTGATGGCGCGAAAGATATCTGGCTGACCGGCACGTCACTGCCGAATACCTGCGACAAGCTGTTCTCCGTCTGGCAGGGCGCAGGCAATCAGACTGCATTGACTACGCTGCAACGCATCGGCCTGGCGATGAAAACCGGCAATACGAATCTGGTGAACTTCCTGGCGAAGCAGTTACCGCCGGATTACCAGACCATGCGCGATGCGCTGCTGGATTTACAAAATAACCCGAATACCATTGAAAGCTTTGCGCGCAGTGTCGGGCCGACTGATTTTACCCGCAATGCCACCAGCATTACGTTTGCGCGTATCGCCCGTGATGATGCGGAAAATGCCCGTTCGATGATCCCCGTTCTCGTGCGTCTGCAGAAGATGAGCGACAGCGAACGTCTGGATCTGGAAGAAGCTGTCGCCTGGCGCTATATGGGCAGCGACGCCACACCGGAACAGGCGGCATGGCGCGATAACGTTATTCTGCGCAGCCATTCCACCACGCTGGTGGAGCGTCGGATTCGTATGGCGCTGGCCGCCGGTGATCGTCAGGGACTGAGACAGTGGCTGGATCGTTTACCTTCGGATGCCCTGCAGGAAGATGAATGGCAGTACTGGCGTGCGTCAGTGATGATCGACAACGGTCAGCGCTCACAAGGTGAAGCGATGCTGCGCACATTGATGAAGGGGCGGGGATTCTATCCGATGGCCGCCGCGCAAAAGCTGAATGTTGCTTATCCGATGCAAATTTCTGTGGCTGCAAAGCCTGATGCCAGCATTGCGAAATTGCCGGAAGTCGCCCGCGTTCGTGAACTGATGTACTGGCAGATGGACAATCTTGCACGCACTGAATGGAGCTATCTGGTCAGCAGTCGTTCTGAATCTCAGCAGTCGGCACTGGCGCGTTACGCTTTCGAGCAGAAATGGCCCGATCTCAGCGTGCAGGCGACCATTACCGGCAAGCTTTGGGATTATCTTGAAGAACGTTTCCCGCTGGCGTGGCCGGATGAATTCCGCCGTGCGACCAATGACAAAGGCATCACGCAAAGCTACGCGATGGCGATTGCCCGTCAGGAAAGCGCATGGAACCCGAAAGCCCGTTCGCCGGTAGGAGCCTCTGGTCTGATGCAGGTGATGCCTGCGACAGCGCAGCATACCGTGGATATGTTTGGTTTGCAGGGTTACAGCAATCCGGCTCAGCTGCTGGATCCGCAAATGAACATCACCATCGGTACCAGCTATCTGGAATATGTCTATCAGATGTTTGGCCGCAACCGTATTTTATCCAGCGCTGCTTACAACGCCGGGCCTTCCCGTGTGAATACCTGGCTGGGCAACAGCGCGGGCAGGGTGGATTCGGTCGCGTTCATTGAGAGTATCCCTTTCTCCGAAACTCGCCGATATGTTAAAAATGTGTTGGCATATGATGCATTTTATCGCTATTTTTTACATCAACCGGCCAAGATTTTGACGGATGCCGAATGGCAGAGGCGTTACTGATCCCGTATCGTTTATGATAAGCTGTTGTACTAGTTTAATAGTATGGCAGCCCAATCATGAATCAACGACCCATCACTGACCCTGCTCTTTCCCAACAAGGCAATGAGGACTGGCAGTGCTTTCTGGCACTGCTACAGCAATCTTTTGCTGAAAATCTGCATCAGGATCTGCTGCAACTGCTTCTGACGCCCGACGAACGTGCGGCGCTGGGAACGCGGGTACGCATTATTCAGGAGCTGATGCGGGGAGAGATGAGTCAGCGCGAACTGAAAAGCCAGCTGGGTGCCGGTATCGCTACGATAACCCGGGGATCGAATGGCCTGAAAACGGCTCCGGCAGCGCTAAAGGATTGGTTGAGCGGGCAACTGCTGGCAGACAAAACGGGCGAATGAAGTGCCCGTTTCAGTCTGAAATTTTAATGGGTCTGGGCGCGGGTTTGATAAACCGGGTTATGAAAAGGCGCTAAAGCCAGCACCAGTGCCTGATGATAAACGCTGGTGCGGTTCAGTTTCCCGGCGGTAAAAATGCCGATGGCGCCGCCTTTACGCTTCACCTCTGCGATACCCGTCAGTTTTTCCATCTCATCCCCCAATTCACTGCCCTGGTTGATCCCCTGTAAAATGATTTCAGGTAACATTAAACTGGCTGAACGTGATTCGCCGCGCTGGTGCATATTCTCAATCACCATCCAGGCGAATGTCATATTGTCTTCGATACCCGCTTCCACGCCGACCCAGAAGTCTGCTTCGGGACGAACCTGACGCGCACCGATTACACGATGGCGTGCCCCGGTACGGGTTTCATTACTGCCAATAGGTTGATTTGGAACACCACTGTCGACATCAACGCCTTCAATGCGAAATGCCTCAGCGCCGAAAATGTCTTCAAAAGCCATGGCGATAGCTTTGATTTTTGCCGGGTTAGTGGTTGCAGCGACAACATGATACATAGAGTTTTAGCATCCTTTAGCAAATTTCACGCAGTATAACGGAAAACACTCATGTTACAGGTATATCTCGTCCGTCATGGCGAAACAGAATGGAACGCCGCCCGCCGTATTCAGGGGCAGTCAGACAGCCCGCTGACGGCTAAAGGTCTTTACCAGGCCCGTCAGGTTGCTGAGCGCGTGCGTAAAGAAGGGATCACTCACGTTATCACCAGTGATTTAGGACGTACCCGCCACACGGCGCAGATTATCGCTGATGCCTGCGGGTGTGAAGTGATCAATGAGCCACGTTTGCGCGAACTGCACATGGGCGTGCTGGAAGAACGTATTCTGGATGGTCTGACGGAGCAGGAAGAAATATGGCGTAAGCAGATGGTTGATGGTTCACCCAAAGGGCGCATCCCCGAAGGTGAAACGATGACTGAACTGGCCGTGCGTATGCGTGCCGCGCTCGACAGCTGTCTGGATTTACCGGCGGGAAGCAAGCCGCTGCTGGTCAGCCACGGTATTGCGCTGGGCTGTCTGATCAGTACGATCCTTGGCTTGCCTGCCTATGCGGAACGCCGTCTGCGTCTGCGTAACTGTTCGCTGTCGCGTGTTGATCACCAGCAAAGCGCCTGGCTGGCAAATGGATGGATTGTGGAAACGGCGGGCGATGTCTCACATCTTGATCTGCCCGCGTTAGACGAGTTGCAACGCTAACGCCAGAAGGCGTTAGCGGCGGATTGGGATCAGGTAATCACACTGTATTTCGGTTGGCGCAGTGCCGGGGGCATGGCCATTCGTGTAAAAGCGTTCGATATCCTGTCCCTTTCTGCGGGTCAGTTTCAATGTTGGCAGACAGGTGCTGTACAACGTCAGAATAAATTCCTGCAAACGTTCCGGCGTGCCATTGTAGTGGAACATGGCATATTCACCGTGCTGCAACACAATAGGCTGACCTTCAACGTTTTCCGGCAGGTGCTGAGCTTCCAGCGCTGTCGTGTACAATACTTCCTGCTCGTCATCTTTCTCCTGGCTTGGACGTGAATGGTGCAGGCCATAAAGAATGGGCGGCAGCGTTTTCGCTTCCCCAATATATTGACGCCAGAAGTGACGACGCATCTCGTTGCGGTACGTGGTGATTTGCTCCAGCGTACATGAATAGCTTTGCGTCATGCCGATCAGATGCTGTTCTGGTAATGAGACATACTCCGGTTGCGGCAGAATGAATGCACCCAGTCGGATAGGCGGGCAAATACCAAACGAATGCCAGTCTTCAGCACGACGATACAATGCCGGCGTTTGTGCGAATTGTTTTTTGAAAGCCCGGGTAAACGTTTGTTGGGAGTCAAAACGGTACTGAAGGGCGATATCTAATATCGGGCGACTGGTGAGACGCAAAGCGACAGCCGCTTTCGACAGGCGGCGGGCACGAATATAAGCACCAATGGCATTATTCGTGACGTCTTTAAACATGCGCTGCAGGTGCCACTTGGAATAGCCGGCCTTGGCTGCGACATTGTCGAGTGACAAGGGCTGGTCTAAATGGGTTTCTAACCAGCTAAGAAGGTCACGAATGATTCCTGCTTGATCCATAGATCGTCCTCGTTGAACTAAGATAAATGCACAGAATGATGGGCGGCATAATAGCAACTTTTTCCCGATAAGACTGCTTAAGATTTTTTTGGCTATCTGTGCTATTTACAGGTGTTACAGAGTATTTCATTCCGAAAGTGTGAATGCACGCTTTCTGATTGTGGTTTCTTTAGAAAACAACGTCATGCTGATGACGTGGAGTAACTTAATGAATAAATGTTGGATTTTTGTATTTGGGATGTTTATTTTTTGTTCTGGAGCAGCGCGTGCAGAGCAAGTGGGATCAGTGGATACCGTCTTCAAATTATTCGGTCCGGACCATAAAATTGTGGTCGAGGCCTTTGATGATCCTGATATTAAAAATGTAACTTGTTATATCAGTCGTGCAAAAACCGGCGGCATCAAGGGCGGATTAGGTCTGGCCGAAGATACATCGGATGCGGCGATTTCCTGTCAGCAGGTAGGACCTATCGAGCTCAGCGATAAGATTAAGCAGGGCAAAGACAAAGGCACTGTAGTTTTCCAGAAACGTACCTCTCTGGTGTTTAAAAAGCTGCAGGTGGTGCGTTTTTATGATGAAAAACGTAATGCGCTTATCTACCTGAGTTATTCCGATAAAGTCGTGGACGGTTCACCTAAAAATGCCCTCAGCGCGGTGCCGATCATTCCGTGGGGACATGCTGAGCCTTGAGTTTCACCAAGGGATCCAAATCAAAAGGCCAGCTTTCGCTGGCCTTTACGTTTTATCACATCGACTGCAGAGCGGTTGGCAACCTTCTGTATCAGTCTTCCAGATCACCGCAGAAACGGTAACCTTCACCATGGATAGTGGCGATGATTTCCGGCGTATCCGGAGTCGCTTCGAAATGCTTACGGATGCGACGGATAGTCACGTCAACAGTACGGTCATGAGGTTTCAGCTCACGGCCGGTCATTTTCTTCAGCAAATCGCCACGGGTTTGGATTTTGCCCGGGTTTTCACAAAAATGCAGCATGGCGCGGAATTCACTGCGCGGTAACTTATACTGTTCGCCCTGCGGGCTTATCAGCGAACGGCTGTTGATATCGAGTTCCCAGCCATTGAATTTGTAGCTTTCAACCAGACGACGTTCTTCACCGGTAGTACCCAGGTTCATCGTGCGGGACAGCAGATTGCGTGCGCGGATGGTCAGTTCGCGCGGGTTGAATGGCTTGGTGATATAGTCATCAGCGCCGATTTCCAGACCCAAAATTTTATCAACTTCGTTGTCGCGGCCGGTCAGGAACATCAAAGCAACGCTGGCTTGTTCACGCAGTTCGCGTGCCAGCAGCAGGCCATTTTTGCCTGGCAGGTTGATGTCCATGATAACCAGATTGATATCATTTTCGGACAGAATGTGGTGCATTTCAGCGCCATCATTGGCTTCATGCACCATGTAGCCTTCTGCTTCAAAAATGCTCTTTAACGTATTACGTGTCACTAACTCGTCTTCGACGATCAGAATGTGAGGGGTCTGCATGATTGCTACCTAAGATTGCCAACAAATAGAAAATAGGAGTACAGAAGTCCTTGATATCCCAATGAATTTCGATGCCTTATTGGCCATCTCACTCGTTACATGACTAAAGTACGTAAATGCGTTCTCGATGCAATTTCCATCAACGGCAACAACATCGCAAGCTCGGTCAGGGATTCCACTTTCTGCAGTTCCACGGGGTCCTAAAGCGGCGCATATCCTAACCCTATTAACAGCAATATAACAGCGAGTGTCGAAATTACCACCCAACAAAATTACGGTTTGTTGACATATATCAAGTTCAATTGTAGCACGGTAACAGAACAGTGAAAAACACTTACAAGAATGCACGTTTGAGTCACATTTCGGCCTTTATTGTACACGATTCAGCTAATCCTCAGGAAACCCAAGATAAATGCAAAATCTGTATGTATCATTATTATATATCCATATGAAAAATAATGACTAATTTTTTAAGGGAACGTGCTTAACCCTGCCAGCAGCTTTTTTACCTCCCGGTTAAGCTTTTCCGATAAAATAAAGGAATATATCAAGTCGACTGTTAAGTTCTTGTGAAGAATATAAACGATGAATAGGTCTGAAACAGGATAAAATTTCATCGCTGAAATACAGGCGGCAAATTCTTTTTCCTTCCTGCAAAGGCGTCATATGCAACTTCATATTATTTTAGTGTCACCGGCTCGCCCGGAAAATGTCGGTGCGGCAGCCCGCGCAATGAAAACCATGGGCTTTGCTTCCTTGCGTATTGTGGACAGCGAGGCACATCTCAAGCCGGAAGCCGGTTGGGTGGCACATGGTTCGCAGGACATCCTGCAAAATGCTCTGCATTTCAGCACACTGGCAGAAGCTCTGGCTGATATTGATTTTACTGTCGCGACGACGGCCCGCAGCCGGGCTAAATTTCACTATTACTGCACGCCTCAGGAGTTGCAGGTGCAGCTTGAAGAGAAAAGCCAGTGGGTGAATCACGCTGCGCTGGTATTTGGCCGTGAGGATTCCGGGCTGACCAATGAAGAGCTGGCACTGGCTGATGTGCTGACCGGCGTTCCGATGGTGGCGGATTACCCGTCGCTGAATCTGGGGCAGGCCGTGATGGTATTCTGTTATCAGTTATCGTCTCTCAATCAGGTGACCTCAGTGAAACCTGAAAATGCCGAAGCGGGACAGTTGTCGGCATTGCGTGCACGGGTCGGGCGATTACTGGAAAATGTCGGGGCAGAAGATGACCAGAAATTGTCCGACTGGCTGCATCAGCGTCTCGGTCTTTTGCAGCAGCGCGATGCGGCAATGCTGCATACTTTGCTACATGACATCGAAAAAAAACTGACCCAATGATGTGAGGGGAATCCTTACCGCTACAGTTCGATATCCGGTGCGGTGATAGCAGAGTTATCGATCGTACTGGAAATGCTTTTAAAGGCAGATAATTATCCATTTCATTCTGTCCGTGATTAACCTGCCGAAAATAGAAAAAAATTGACTTATTGTGCCTTATGCTTTAGCTAATAGAGGCAGACAGAGTACAAACCTAAAGACAGACAGAAAATAAAAATGCGAATCATCAGCCTGAACACAACAATTATTACCACCACCGATACCACAGGTAACGGGGCGGGCTGACGCGTACAGGAAAAAGAAAAAAAGCCCGCACCTAACCAGTGCGGGCTTTTTTTTTACATTTAAACGAGAGCTTCAGGAGAGAACCAGAAATGCGAGTGTTGAAATTTGGCGGGACCTCGGTAGCAAACGCAGAACGCTTCTTGCGGGTTGCGGACATTATGGAAAGCAATGCACGTCAGGGACAGGTCGCGACGGTATTATCCGCGCCTGCCAAAATCACCAACTATCTGGTTGCTATGATTGAACGAACTGTCGCAGGGCAGGACATTCAGACCATCATGAGTGATGCGGAAAACATTTTTGGTCAGCTGATAACCGGCCTGGCGGCCGCGCAACCGGGTTTTGATTTGCCGAAAGTGAAAGCGTTTGTCGATCACGAATTCGCTCAGCTTAAACAACTGATGCACGGTATTGCCCTGCTGGGACAATGCCCGGACAGCGTAAATGCCTCCATCATCTGTCGTGGTGAAAAGCTCTCTATCGCTATTATGGAAGCGGTGTTCCTTGCCAAAGGTTTTGGCGTCACCGTCATTAACCCGGTCGAAAAACTGCTCGCGCAGGGGCATTACCTTGAATCGACCGTGGACATCAACGAATCCACCCGGCGTATCGCCGCCAGCGCTATTCCAGCCGATCACATTGTGCTGATGGCCGGTTTCACTGCCGGTAACGAACAGGGCGAACTGGTGGTGCTCGGACGTAATGGTTCCGATTATTCAGCCGCCGTGCTGGCTGCCTGTTTACGTGCCGACTGTTGTGAGATCTGGACTGACGTCGACGGTGTGTATACTTGCGATCCGCGCATCGTGCCGGACGCCCGCTTACTGAAATCCATGTCATATCAGGAAGCGATGGAGCTGTCGTACTTTGGTGCGAAAGTGCTTCATCCGCGTACCATCCTGCCGATTGCCCAGTTCCAGATCCCTTGCCTGATCAAAAACACCACCAACCCGCAGGCGCCAGGCACGCTGATTGGCAGCGAAAGCCTCGGCGATAATACGCCGGTGAAAGGCATCACTAATCTGAACAACATGGCGATGATCAACGTTTCCGGTCCGGGAATGAAAGGGATGATCGGCATGGCGGCGCGCGTGTTTGCGGTGATGTCCCGTTCAGGCATTTCGGTGGTGCTGATCACCCAGTCTTCTTCTGAATACAGCATCAGTTTCTGTGTGCCGCAAAGCGAACTGGAACGCGCCCGTAAAGCGCTGGAAGACGAGTTCTATCTGGAGCTGAAAGACGGTCTGCTTGAGCCGCTGGATGTGATGGAGAAGCTGGCGGTTATTTCTGTCGTCGGCGACGGCATGCGTACCCTGCGCGGTATCTCGGCGAAATTCTTCTCGGCACTGGCGCGCGCCAATATCAATATCGTGGCGATTGCGCAGGGGTCGTCTGAACGTTCTATCTCGGTGGTCGTCAATAACGACGATGCGACCACCGGTGTGCGCGTAAGCCACCAGATGCTGTTCAACACTGATCAGGTTATCGAAGTCTTCCTGATCGGCGTAGGCGGCGTGGGCGGGGCGTTGATTGAACAGATCCGCCGTCAACAAGCGTGGCTGAAAACCAAACATATTGATCTGCGCGTTTGCGGCATCGCCAACTCCCGCGCATTGCTGACTAACGTTCACGGCATTGCGCTGGAAACCTGGCGTGATGAACTGGGTGCCGCGAAAGAGCCGCTGAATCTGGGACGTCTGATCCGTCTGGTGAAAGAATACCACCTGCTGAATCCGGTGATTGTTGACTGTACTTCCAGTCAGGAAGTGGCTGATCAATACGCCGATTTCCTTGCCGACGGTTTCCACGTCGTAACGCCGAACAAAAAGGCCAATACTTCTTCCATGAATTACTACCATCAGTTGCGTAAAGCGGCGGATGGTTCACGCCGTAAATTCCTCTACGACACCAACGTCGGTGCGGGTTTACCGGTCATCGAAAACCTGCAAAACCTGCTGAATGCCGGTGATGAGCTGATGCGTTTCTCCGGCATCCTCTCCGGCTCGCTGTCCTTCATCTTCGGTAAGCTGGATGAAGGTATGTCGTTATCTGCTGCAACATTGCAGGCGAAAGAGATGGGCTATACCGAACCGGATCCACGTGATGATCTGTCCGGTATGGACGTTGCCCGTAAATTGCTGATCCTGGCGCGTGAAGCCGGTTACAAACTGGAGCTGACGGATATTGATGTGGAATCCGTTCTGCCGCCGTCCTTCAATAGCGAAGGCACTGTGAATGAATTTGTGGCGCGTCTGCCGGAACTGGATGCCGAATTTGCCAGGCGTGTTGCGGATGCCACCGCCGCAGGTAAAGTATTGCGTTATGTCGGTGCTATCGAAGACGGACAATGCAAAGTAAAAATCGATGCCGTCGATGGTAATGACCCGCTTTATAAAGTAAAAAATGGGGAGAATGCGCTGGCGTTTTACAGCCGCTATTATCAGCCGTTACCGTTGGTTCTGCGTGGCTACGGTGCCGGTAATGATGTGACGGCGGCAGGTGTGTTTGCCGATCTTTTGAGAACGCTGTCATGGAAGTTAGGAGTTTAATATGGTTAAGGTGTATGCCCCGGCTTCAATCGGGAACGTCAGCGTAGGCTTCGATGTTCTGGGCGCGGCCGTGTCTCCGCTGGATGGCACGCTGCTGGGCGACTGTGTTTCCGTTGAGGCGGCCACAGTGTTCAGTCTGAAAAACGAAGGCAAGTTTGTGTCTAAACTGCCGGATCGCATGGAAGACAACATCGTTTATCAGTGCTGGCAGCGTTTCTGTCAGGAAATCGGCAAAGAAGTGCCGGTGGCGATGACGCTGGAAAAAAACATGCCGATCGGCTCAGGTCTGGGCTCCAGCGCCTGTTCGGTGGTCGCCGGTCTGATGGCGATGAATGAGTTTTGCGGTAAGCCGCTGAATGAAAACCAGATGCTGTTGCTGATGGGCGAGCTGGAAGGGCGGATTTCCGGTAGCGTACATTTCGATAATGTGGCGCCATGCTATTTAGGCGGCATTCAACTGATGCTGGAAGAACTCGATATCATCAGCCAGGACGTGCCAGGCTTTGATGACTGGCTGTGGGTGATGGCGTATCCGGGGATTAAAGTCTCGACGGCCGAGGCGCGTGCCATTTTACCTGCGCAGTATCGCCGTCAGGATTGCATCAGCCACGGACGTTATCTGGCGGGCTTTATTCATGCCTGCCACACTCAGCAACCTGCGCTGGCCGCAAAACTGATGAAAGATGTGATTGCTGAACCTTACCGCACCCGTCTGCTGCCGGGCTTTGCCGAAGCCCGCAGCGCCGCAGAAGAAATTGGTGCGCTGGCTTGCGGGATTTCCGGTTCCGGCCCGACGTTGTTCGCGGTGTGCAACGACAGTGCGACAGCGAAACGTATGGCTGACTGGTTGCAGACGCATTATCTGCAAAATGACGAAGGCTTTGTTCATATTTGTCGTCTTGATACCGCGGGCGCGCGGGTATTGGGATAACTCGATAATTTATTGGGATAACTAATGAAACTGTACAACCTGAAGGATCACAACGAGCAGGTCAGCTTTGCTCAGGCCGTCAAACAAGGTCTTGGAAAACAGCAGGGATTATTCTTCCCGCTGGAATTGCCTGAGTTTGAACTGACCGAAATTGATCGCTTGCTGGAACTGGATTTCGTCACCCGCAGCAGCCGAATTCTTTCTGCTTTCATCGGCGATGAAATTCCGGAAGAAGAATTATATCAGCGTGTAAAAAATGCGTTTGCCTTCCCGGCACCCGTTGCCAAAGTGGAAGAAGACATTGCCTGTCTGGAACTGTTCCACGGCCCGACCCTGGCCTTTAAAGATTTCGGTGGCCGCTTCATGGCGCAGATCCTGACTCAGGTATCTGGCGATCAGCCGGTGACTATTCTGACCGCGACCTCCGGTGATACCGGTGCGGCAGTGGCACATGCGTTCCACGGTCTGAAAAATGTTCGTGTGGTGATTCTGTATCCGCGCGGCAAAATCAGCCCGTTGCAGGAAAAACTGTTCTGTACGCTTGGCGGAAATATTCATACCGTCGCTATCGACGGCGACTTTGATGCCTGTCAGGCGCTGGTGAAACAGGCGTTTGATGATGAAGAACTGAAACACGCGCTGAAACTGAACTCAGCTAACTCCATCAATATCAGCCGACTGCTGGCGCAGATTTGCTACTACTTTGAAGCGGTTGCCCAACTGCCTCAGGAAGCGCGCAATCAGCTGGTGGTTTCCGTACCAAGCGGTAACTTCGGTGATCTGACCGCTGGTCTGCTGGCGAAATCCCTCGGCCTGCCGGTGAAACGCTTTATTGCGGCGACCAACGCCAATGATACGGTGCCGCGTTTCCTGTCTAACGGCGAGTGGGAACCGAAGAAAACCGTTGCCACTCTGTCGAACGCTATGGATGTCAGCCAGCCAAACAACTGGCCGCGTGTGGAAGAGTTGTATCGTCGTAAAACCTGGCAGCTGAAAGATCTGGGCTTCGGTGCGGTCAGCGATGACACCACCGAAGACGCGATGCGCGAGCTGGCCAATATCGGTTATATCTCTGAACCTCACGCGGCAATTGCTTACCGTGTGCTGCGTGACCAGCTGCAACCGGGCGAGTTCGGTCTGTTCATCGGGACGGCGCATCCGGCAAAATTCAAGGAAAGCGTGGAAGCGATTCTGGATCAGGACATCGGTTTACCGAAAGAACTGGCGGATCGCGCTGACCTGCCATTGTTGTCGCATAATCTTCCGGCTGATTTCAGCGAGATGCGTGCATTCCTGATGGCGCTGCCTGAATAAATATTGTGTTTCAGACAGGCAAAAGCCCTCTTCGTGAGGGCTTTTTTGTATCCGCAGATCAGGTCAATCAGCGCTCAGGACGGGTAAACACCAGTTCATTGCCCTGCGAACGTGATTCATCAAATTCATAACCTTCCAGATTGAAATCCTGAAGCTGTTTCGGCTTATCCAGACGCTCTTTAATAATAAAGCGGCTCATCAGGCCGCGCGCTTTTTTGGCGTAGAAGCTGATGACTTTGTATTTGCCGTTCTTCTCGTCGAGGAATACCGGCTTGATGATTTCGCCATCCAGCAGTTTGGGTTTCACCGCTTTGAAGTATTCATCAGACGCCAGATTCACCAGCACTTTGCTTTTTTGTTCACTGAGCAGTTGGTTGAGTTTTTCGGTCAGCAAATTTCCCCAGAAGGCATACAGATTCGCGCCCTGGGGATTTTCCAGACGGATACCCATTTCCAGACGGTAAGGCATCATCAGATCCAGCGGACGCAGCAGGCCGTATAAACCTGACAACATCCGCAGATGTTTCTGTGCAAAATCAAAATCCTTCTCACTGAAATCTTCTGCCTGCAGACCGGTATACACATCGCCTTTAAAGGCCAGCAAGGCCTGACGGGCGTTATCCGGCGTGAAATCCGGCTGCCAGTCATTAAAACGTTCGGCGTTCAGATGGGCCAGTTTGTCGCTGATCCCCATCAGTGAAGAAATCTGCGCAGGAGACATTTTACGTGCCACGGTAATCAGCTGGCTGGATTTATCCAGCAGCTCCGGTTGGGTATAGCGCGTTGTCGCAAGCGGGCTTTCGTAATCGAGCGTTTTGGCAGGTGAAATAATGGTCAGCATAGTCTCGTCCGTTGGTCAGTGACGGTTCACATTCAGGATTTTTGTTGCCTTACTGTAGCAAAAAAGTCACTGCGATGGAGGCATGATATCGATAGGTAAAAGCGCAGGAAATCAGCGCGGAGGCATTTTTTTATCCCAGACGCCGGGCTGGAGCTGACCGCGTAATTCAGGGTAGTGATCAGGATTAAACACCGGCGTTTTCCCCATCCGTCGCTGGCGTTCATAATCTTTCACCACGCTGACCGCGATGCCCGAAAGCAGCAACAGTGCGGTGAGATTGAGTATTGCCATCAGCGCCATGACGATATCGGCCAGTTTCCACAGGACTTGTAATTCCATCAGGCATCCGCAGAACACCATGCTGATGACCATCAACCGGAAAATCAGTAATTTAACGGGCGAAGAACCGTGAAAGAAATTCAGATTGTTTTCGGCATAGGCATAGTTTCCGGCAATCGACGTGAACGCAAAAGAGAAGACCAGAATGGCCAGAACCACATGGCTCCAGCCTGCGGTCACCGGCATAATCGATTGCTGTATCAGCCGGATGCCAACCGGGGCGTCAGGTTGATCAAGGGCTCCTGACGTCAGGATGATCAGCGCGGTTGCGGTACAAATCACCATGGTATCGATGAAGACGGCAAACATCTGACTGAACCCCACCATGGCCGGGTGGCTTACGCCCGCCATCGCCGCTGCATTGGGTGAAGAGCCGACACCGGCTTCGCTGGCAAAGGCGCCGCGTTGCATGCCCTGCGTAATGGCCTGTGTCACGCCATACGCCAGTGCGCCGTAAGCGGCCTGCTGTAAGCCGAAGGCGCTTTTGAATACCAGCGCCAGCACCTGTGGCAACTTTTCAATGTGATGACCAATAACCCAGATGGCCAGCAACAAGTAGGCGAAGGCCATCAGCGGTACAAGCCATTTCGAAAGCCAGGTGATTGCGCGTATACCGCCAAAAATCAGTATCGCGACCAGCACGGATAAAATGCAGGCGGTGGACAGCGCCGGTACATGCAGAAGATGGAAAGAAGCCTGAGCAATGGAATTGGCCTGTAAGGCGCTGAAAATAAAGCCGCAGGAAATCACCATCAGCAAGGAAAACAAGATACCCATCCAGCGCATTCCAAGCCCTTTTTCCATGTAATCAGCCGGTCCGCCGCGAAATTTTTCATGGGCTACATTGCCTTTGTAAATCTGCGCCAGCGTGTTTTCTATCATTGCCGTCGCCATGTTGAAAACTGCAATAATCCACATCCAGAAAATAGCGCCAGGGCCGCCGAGCGTAATGGCGATGGCGACACCGGTGAGATTCCCGGTACCAATACGCGATGCAAGGCTGAGACACAGCGCCCGCCACGGGGAAATACCTCGTGTGATGTGTTTTCGCTTATAAAGAGTGGGGGAGAAAAGGTGGCCAAAGTGACGAAACTGAATGAAACCAAGACGGAACGTAAGGTAAATGCCGGTGCCGCATAGCAGGTAAATCAGGATTGAACTCCAGAGAATAGTATCGAAAAAATCCAGCAGGTCGTTCATAAATTGTCCTTGGTTGATTTGCCCTTCATCATTTTTATTTGTTTGCTTGCGGGCAATGACCACTTTGGGTGGCTAACATACCTGTTTTATCGAACGGGTAACATGTGCATTTTGGCTAATTTTGTGTGTTTTGGAAGGTGAGAAATCCATAGATGTTCGTAGCCGAGCATGCCGTGATATGCGCCTTGCGCCTGGCTTTTTGCATGTTATCATCAGCCAAAGGCAAGGCATGAAAATGCCTATACGAAAACGTCCAAACGATGAGATATGCCAAAATGACCGATAAACTGACTTCCCTACGCCAAATGACTCAGGTTGTTGCTGACACCGGAGATATCGCGGCAATGAAGTTGTACCAGCCGCAGGATGCGACCACGAACCCGTCACTGATCCTCAGCGCTGCGCAAATTCCTGAATACCGTAAACTGATCGACGAAGCAATCGCCTGGGCACGTGACCAGAGCAGCGATCACGATCAGCAGATTACTGATGCAGCTGACAAACTGGCAGTGAACATCGGTCTGGAAATTCTGAAACTGGTACCGGGCCGCATTTCAACAGAAGTTGATGCACGTCTGTCTTACGACACTGACGCAAGCGTGGCCAAAGCCAAACGCCTGATCAAACTGTATAACGATGCGGGTATCAGCAACGACCGTATTTTGATCAAACTGGCTTCTACCTGGCAGGGCATCCGCGCTGCAGAGAAACTGGAAAAAGAAGGCATCAACTGTAACCTGACGCTGCTGTTCTCCTTCGCACAGGCGCGTGCTTGTGCTGAAGCGGGCGTGTTCCTGATTTCTCCGTTCGTTGGTCGTATCCTTGACTGGTACAAAGCCAATGGTGACAAAAAAGAGTTCGCACCACATGAAGATCCGGGCGTTGTGTCCGTAACCGAAATCTACGAATACTACAAACAACACGGCTACGAAACTGTCGTGATGGGCGCAAGCTTCCGTAACATCGGTGAAATCATCGAACTGGCTGGCTGTGACCGTCTGACCATCGCCCCTGCACTGCTGAAAGAACTGGCAGAAAGCGAAGGTCCGCTGGAACGTAAACTGTCATTCTCCGGCGAAACCAAGCCACGTCCTGCGCCACTGACTGAATCTCAGTTCTACTGGGAGCACAACCAGGATCCAATGGCGATCGATAAACTGGCTGATGGCATCCGTAAGTTTGCAATCGACCAGGGTAAACTGGAAAAAATGATTTCTGACCTGCTGTAATCAGCATTCAGTTCCAGCATAAAGCGGCTAATCAGCCGCTTTTTTTGTGCCTGCGATAAAACCACCGGCCGGTTACCGATATACTGAGTGCTGTGACTACGAAGAAAAATGCTGTGGAGAAATAGCATGGATACATTACGGATTGGTCTGGTATCAGTGTCGGACCGCGCCTCAAGCGGTGTTTATCAGGACAAAGGTATTCCGGCACTGGAAGAATGGCTGGAAAGAGCGCTTATTACGCCTTTTAAGCTGGAGAAAAAGCTGATCCCGGACGAGCAGCCTTTGATTGAACAGGCTATCAGTGAACTGGTTGATGAAAGCGGCTGCCATCTGGTGTTAACCACCGGGGGAACCGGGCCTGCGCGCCGGGATGTCACACCGGATGCCACGTTGGCTGTTGCCGATCGTGAAATGCCCGGTTTCGGCGAACAGATGCGTCAGATCAGCCTGCACTTTGTACCGACGGCAATTTTGTCACGTCAGGTTGGGGTGATCCGCAAACAGGCTTTAATCCTGAATTTACCTGGCCAGCCGAAATCTATTCAGGAAACGCTGGAAGGACTGAAAGATGCCGACGGTAAAGTGATTGTTTCCGGCATTTTTGCCAGTGTGCCCTATTGCATCCAGTTGCTCGACGGACCTTACGTTGAAACGCATGATGAGGTGGTAGCAGCTTTCCGTCCGAAAAGTGCCCGCCGCGAGATAAAAAACTGAATACAGTTCCTTTTTGAAATTTAGCGACGTTAAGCGTCAGACACCACTGGTGTGAAAAATATTTGCCGCTATAGTAAGGATTACTTTACATAAGGTGGCAAAACCTTTTTCCATTTTTTACTCTGGTGTCTGACGGTATCCTATGCAACACACACAATCGCGCCGGTTGAACCGGCAGGACTTCAAAACGCTTTCCCTGGCGGCACTGGGTGGCGCCCTCGAATTCTACGATTTCATCATTTTCGTCTTTTTCGCTGCGGTAATTGGCGATCTCTTCTTCCCGGCCAATATGCCCGACTGGCTGCGTCAGGTTCAGACTTTTGGTATTTTCGCTGCCGGTTATCTGGCGCGCCCGTTGGGCGGTATCATCATGGCGCACTTCGGTGATTTGGTTGGCCGTAAGCGCATGTTCAGCCTGAGTATTTTATTAATGGCTTTACCGACACTGGCAATGGGGCTGTTGCCAACCTACACCTCGATTGGCATGGCAGCACCGCTGTTGCTGCTGCTGATGCGTCTGTTACAGGGCGCGGCGATCGGCGGCGAAGTGCCGGGCGCGTGGGTGTTTGTCGCTGAACATGTGCCACGTAATCGCATCGGTTTCGCCTGCGGCACCCTCACCGCCGGTTTAACGTTGGGGATTCTGCTGGGTTCTCTGGTGGCAACTTTACTGAACACCAGCTTGACGCCAGCGACCATCAGTCAGTACGGCTGGCGTATTCCGTTTTTCATCGGCGGCATTTTTGGTCTGATCGCGATGTATCTGCGCCGATGGTTACAGGAAACGCCTGTCTTTATGGAAATGAAAGCGCATAAGGCGCTGGCGGAAGAATTGCCGTTGAAATCTGTCGTGGCCAATCATAAAAAAGAAATCGTGGTATCGATGCTGATGACCTGGCTGTTATCCGCCGGTATCGTGGTGGTGATCCTGATGACGCCAACCTGGTTGCAGAAGCAATTCGGCATTCCGGCGGCAGCCGCATTACAAGCCAACTGTCTGGCTACAGTAGCGCTGATGTTTGGATGCATTATCTCGGGAAGCATTGTTGATCGCCTCGGTGCCAGCAAAACCTTTATTTTCGGCAGCCTCTTCCTCGGGATTTGCAGCTGGTCTTTCTATCATATGGTCGCGGCTGATGCCTCGGTGCTGATGGGCATGTATGCGCTGGCGGGGTTGAGCGTAGGTGTGGTCGGCGCAGTACCTTATGTGATGGTGCGGGCCTTCCCGGCGGAAGTGCGTTTTACCGGCATCTCTTTCTCATACAACATGGCCTACGCGATTTTCGGCGGCCTGACTCCGGTCTTCGTCACGCTGATTATGCGTCTGACGCCGATGGCTCCGGCTTATTATGTGCTGGCCTTGTCGGTGATTGGCTTGCTGACCGGTATTTACCTCAGCCGCGATTTGAACAGCGAAACGATCCGTACAGAGAAATTTGCCGAAGGCGCAACTTCCGGCCAGTGATTTCGTTTTATGCATAAAAAAACCCTGCATCGCAGGGCTTTTTGCGTCTGGCTGAGGGGGCTTATGCCACAACCGCGTCAACCTGGGGAGCGTGGTTTTTCGGCTCACCGACCGGCAAAACGGTACGGCCATATTGCTCGTTCAGCACTTCGGCCATCGCCAGATAAATCGCGCTGGCGCCACAGAAGATCCCTTCGAAACCGGCAAAATGCAGTACCGCCGTGTTTCCGGTCATATTACCGAAGCACAACAGCGCGAACAGAATAACCAGACTGCCGAAAACGATCTGTAAACCACGGTTTGCTTTCAGGGTGCCAAAGAACATGAATAAGGTGAACACGCCCCAGATGCCGAGGTAAGCGCCAAGGAAGCTTTCGCTGCTGGCTTCAGCCATGCCCATGCGCGGCAGCATCAGGATGCCGACCAGGCTTAACCAGAATGCGCCATAAGAAGTGAATGCGGTCGTGCCGAACGTATTCCCTTTTTTAAATTCCATCATCCCGGCAAGAATCTGAATCAAACCACCATAAAAAATCCCCATACTGACAATCACTGCTGTCAGGGGAAAAAAGCCTGCATTGTGTAAATTCAATAAGATAGTGGTCATACCAAATCCCATCAACCCGAGCGGGCCTGGATTTGCCAACGTTTTGCTGTGCATAGATCCTCTGTATCGGAATTATTATTAATTGATAATCGGGGGAAGAAACGCTTGGGAAATGAGTAAAAAACCCACATATCTTTAGAAGCGCGCGGCATCATAAGGAGGGTTGCGTCAGCAAACATTGATCTGGCGTAACAGCAATTGAAGATTTTTTTTCACTTTGCCCCTTGATGCTGAGCTGCATGGCCCCATCTTATTCCCAACCGCAGTTGTTACCGTCGGGAAATCCGTTAAATGGGGCTGTTGAAATCGAAAAGATCGGCCACATATACAGTAGCAACCTGAACGAATATGAATTTAAGTGGAGACGTTTTAGATGGGTAAAATTATTGGGATCGACCTGGGCACCACCAACTCTTGTGTAGCTATCATGGATGGCACGACTGC
Organism: Rahnella sp. 2050; assembly: GCF_040544515.1. Taxonomy (NCBI): domain Bacteria; kingdom Pseudomonadati; phylum Pseudomonadota; class Gammaproteobacteria; order Enterobacterales; family Yersiniaceae; genus Rahnella; species Rahnella sp. 2050. Next base: position 338,212 of record NZ_JBEPKE010000002.1, read on the forward strand.
TCGTGTACTGGAGAATGCTGAAGGCGACCGCACCACTCCTTCCATCATCGCTTATGCGGCAGATGGCGAGACTCTGGTAGGTTCTCCGGCTAAACGTCAGGCTGTGACTAACCCGCAGAACACCCTGTTCGCGATCAAGCGCCTGATTGGCCGTCGCTTCCAGGATGAAGAAGTACAACGTGATAAAGGCATCATGCCTTACCAGATCGTAAGCGCTGACAATGGCGACGCCTGGATCGACGTTAAAGGTCAGAAAATCGCACCTCCGCAGATCTCTGCAGAAGTGTTGAAGAAAATGAAGAAAACCGCTGAAGATTATCTGGGTGAACCTGTAACTGAAGCTGTTATCACCGTACCTGCTTACTTCAACGATGCTCAGCGTCAGGCAACGAAAGACGCTGGCCGTATCGCAGGTCTGGAAGTCAAACGTATCATCAACGAACCGACTGCTGCGGCACTGGCTTATGGTCTGGATCGTGAAATCGGCAACCGTACTATCGCGGTATACGACCTCGGTGGTGGTACTTTCGATATCTCTATTATCGAAATTGATGAAGTTGACGGCGAAAAAACCTTTGAAGTACTGGCGACCAACGGTGACACTCACCTTGGTGGTGAAGACTTCGACAGCCGTATGATCAACTATCTGGTTGAAGAATTTAAGAAAGAGCAAGGCATGGATCTGCGTAACGATCCACTGGCGATGCAACGTCTGAAAGAAGCCGCTGAAAAAGCGAAGATCGAATTGTCTTCTGCTCAGCAAACTGACGTGAACCTGCCGTACATCACTGCTGATGCGTCAGGTCCAAAACACATGAACATCAAAGTGACCCGTGCAAAACTGGAATCTTTGGTTGAGGACCTGGTTAACCGTTCTATCGAACCACTGAAAGTGGCGCTGAAAGACGCAGGCCTGTCAGTTTCTGACATTCAGGACGTTATCCTGGTGGGTGGTCAGACCCGTATGCCAATGGTTCAGAAGAAAGTTGCTGATTTCTTCGGTAAAGAACCACGTAAAGACGTGAACCCGGATGAAGCTGTGGCAATCGGTGCAGCAGTTCAAGGTGGTGTCCTGGCAGGTGACGTGAAAGACGTTCTGCTGCTGGATGTGACTCCGTTGTCTCTGGGTATCGAAACCATGGGCAGCGTGATGACTCCGCTTATCACTAAAAACACCACCATCCCGACCAAACACAGTCAGGTGTTCTCTACTGCGGAAGACAACCAGTCTGCAGTAACCATCCATGTGTTGCAGGGTGAACGTAAGCGTTCAAGTGATAACAAATCTCTGGGTCAGTTCAACCTGGACGGTATTCAGGCAGCACCACGCGGTCAGGCTCAGATCGAAGTCACCTTCGACCTTGATGCCGATGGTATCCTGCACGTGTCTGCGAAAGACAAAAATACCGGCCGTGAGCAGAAGATCACCATCAAGGCATCTTCTGGTCTGAGCGAAGAAGAAATCCAGAAAATGGTCAACGATGCTGAAGCCAATGCTGAATCTGACCGTAAGTTTGAAGAACTGGTTCAGACCCGCAATCAGGCGGACCATCTGATCCACGGTACCCGTAAGCAACTGGAAGAAGCCGGCGACAAACTGCCAGCTGAAGACAAAACCGCAGTAGAAGAAGCCCTGAAAGCACTGGAAGTGTCTGCTAAAGGTGAAGATAAGGCTGATATCGAAGCGAAAATCCAGGCGCTGGTACAGGTTTCCGGCAAACTGATGGAAATGGCTCAGCAACAAGGTCAGGCTGAAGGCGGCGATACCAGCGCGCAGAAAGATGACGACGTTGTTGACGCTGAATTCGAAGAAGTTAAAGACAAAAAATAATCGCCCTTAAGCGGGCACAGTAAGAAGCTTTACTGATAACCAGCACGGGCGTCGAGGAAACTCTACGCCCGTGCACGCATGTTGAGGGTAGGTTAAAGCATGGCGAAGCAAGATTATTATGAGATTTTAGGCGTATCCAAAACAGCGGATGAGCGTGAAATCAAAAAGGCTTATAAGCGTCTGGCGATGAAACATCACCCTGACCGAAATCAGGGCGATAAAGAATCTGAAAGCAAATTCAAAGAAATTAAAGAAGCTTATGAAATTCTGACCGATGCGCAAAAGCGTGCGGCCTACGACCAGTATGGTCATGCAGCCTTTGAACAAGGTGGCATGGGCGGTGGTGGTGGCTACGGCGGCGGCGGTGCAGATTTCAGCGACATCTTTGGTGACGTCTTTGGCGACATCTTTGGCGGCGGGCGCCGTCAGCGTGCCAGCCGGGGCTCAGACCTGCGTTACAACATGGATCTGACTCTGGAAGAGGCCGTTCGTGGTGTCACCAAAGAAATCCGCATCCCGACACTGGATGAATGTGACGTTTGCCACGGCAGCGGCGCGAAAGCGGGTAGCTCTCCGACCACCTGTCCGACCTGTCATGGTGCAGGTCAGGTTCAGATGCGTCAGGGCTTCTTCACAGTCCAGCAGGCGTGTCCGACCTGTCAGGGTCGCGGTAAAGTGATTAAAGATCCGTGCACCAAATGTCATGGTCATGGTCGCGTAGAACGTTCAAAAACGCTGTCAGTGAAGATTCCTGCGGGTGTGGATACCGGAGACCGTATTCGTCTGGAGGGTGAAGGCGAAGCCGGTGAGCATGGTGCTCCGTCAGGTGATCTGTACGTTCAGGTTCAGGTTAAAGCGCATAAAATCTTTGAGCGCGAAGGTAATAACCTGTACTGCGAAGTGCCAATCAATTTTGCCATGGCAGCACTGGGTGGCGAAATTGAAGTGCCAACGCTTGATGGCCGCGTGAGCCTGAAAATTCCTGCTGAAACGCAAACGGGCAAAATGTTCCGTATGCGCGGGCGCGGTGTGAAATCTGTCCGTGGTGGCGTTCAGGGCGACCTGATGTGCCGGGTGGTAGTGGAAACTCCGGTCAGCCTGAACGAGAAGCAGAAGCAGTTGCTGCGTGATCTGGAAGAAAGCTTTGGTGGCGTTTCGGGTGAGAAAAATAGCCCGCGCTCTAAAAGCTTCCTGGACGGCGTGAAAAAGTTCTTTGATGATCTGACCCGCTAAGCTTTCGCTAAATCGAGCGACGGAAAGCCAGATAACATCCCCGGCAGCGGTTGACGCGCCGGGGATTTTTTATGGATTTTTATTCAACAATGTGAAAACCAATGATTCGTAAAAAGCGAAGTATAATCCAGAAATAATCGACTTTTTACGAAGTGATAGTTTGCGTACAATTCAGACATACCCTTGTGGTGAGCTTTTTCTTGCCACGTTTTTCTACAGGAGAGTCAGAATGTCAAATATCATTCGTCAGTTTTTACGGATGGAAGCCGCCGGTGGTGTGATATTAATCATCGCAGCCATTGTGGCATTAATCATGGCGAATAGTCCGTTGCAGGGGATTTATCAGGCATTTCTGGATATTCCCGTCACCCTGCGTTTTTCCGAGCTGTTGATCGACAAGCCACTTTTGCTGTGGATTAACGATGGCCTGATGGCAGTGTTTTTCCTGATGATTGGTCTGGAAGTAAAGCGTGAGATGTGCGAAGGCGCGCTGGCCAACCGCGAGCAGGCGATGTTTCCTGCTATTGCCGCGCTCGGGGGTATGGTTGTTCCGGCATTAATCTATTTACTGTTTAACGGCAGCGATGAAATAGCCCGTCAGGGTTGGGCTATTCCGGCGGCAACGGACATTGCGTTTGCGCTGGGGGTGATGGCACTGCTGGGGTCACGAGTGCCGACCGGGTTAAAAGTGTTCCTGCTGGCACTGGCCATTATTGATGACTTGGGTGCCATCGTGATCATCGCACTGTTTTATAGTCACGATGTGTCGATGATGGCACTGGGGTTATCGGCGGTGTGCATCGCTGTACTGGCTCTACTGAACTGGCGGGGGGTAACGAAGCTGACGCCGTACCTGCTGATTGGTGCTGTGTTCTGGGTGTGTGTGCTGAAATCAGGTATCCACGCGACGCTGGCGGGTGTCATTCTTGGCTTCTTAATTCCGCTGAGAACCAAAGAGAATAAAAGGTCACCTGCTCGCCGCCTGGAGCATGGGATCCACCCCTATGTTTCCTGGTTTATTTTGCCGCTGTTTGCGTTCGCCAATGCGGGTATCTCTTTGCAGGGCGTGACAGTTGCGGGTTCATTCTCGACATTACCCATGGGTATTGCTGCCGGGCTTCTTCTCGGTAAGCCGCTGGGTATCATTCTGTTCGGCGGGATCGCCTTGAAATCAGGGATTACACGGCTGTCATCCGGCATAACTTTTAGCCAAATTTCGGCAGTCTCCGTGCTGTGCGGTATCGGTTTTACGATGTCGATTTTCATTGGTTCTCTGGCCTTTGCGACGCTGGAGCCTGCGTTGCTGACGTACGCCAAAATGGGCATCCTGATGGGATCAGCCGCATCAGCGGTTCTGGGATACCTGCTCCTGAGCCGGGCCTTGCCTAAGAAACGTGCAAATTAATAATGACGCTGACTTCATACTTTCGGAAAGGGTGAAACCATGCCTCATATCAATTACAACCACTTGTATTATTTTTGGCACGTGTGTAAATCAGGTTCTGTTGTGGGAGCTGCTGAAGTGTTGCACCTTACTCCGCAAACGATCACCGGGCAGATTAAATCCCTGGAAGAAAGATTGGATGGGAAACTCTTCAAACGGCAGGGGCGTGGGCTGGTGCCTTCTGAGTTAGGGCAACTGGTTTACCGCTATGCGGATAAAATGTTCACCCTTAGTCAGGAAATGCTGGATATCGTGAATTACCGCAAAGAGGCGAGCCTGTTGTTTGATGTGGGTGTGGCGGATGCGTTATCCAAACGACTGGTCAGCCGCGTATTGGAAGCTGCCGTGCCGGACAACGCGCAAATTCACCTGCGCTGTTTTGAATCGACTCACGAAATGCTGCTCGAACAACTGAGCCAGCATAAACTGGACATGATTTTGTCTGATTGCCCGGTGGACTCCACGCAGCAGGCAGGGCTGTTCTCGGTCAAACTGGGTGAAAGTCCGATCAGCTTCTTTTGTTGTAATCCACCGGCAGGCATGAATTTCCCGGCTTGTCTGAAGCGTCGTTCATTACTCATCCCCGGCAGGCGTTCAATGCTGGGGCGCAAACTGCTGAACTGGTTTAATACGCAGGGGCTGAAGGTCAATATTCTCGGTGAGTTTGATGATGCCGCGCTGATGAAAGCGTTTGGAATGAACAACAACGCGATATTTGTCGCTCCGGCTATTTATTCATCAACTGAATTTCAGGATGAAAAAATAGAGGAAGTCGGACGGGTGGAAGGGATTATGGAAGAGTACTACGTGATATTTGCCGAAAGAATGATTCAGCATCCTTCGGTACAGCGGATTTGCCATACGGACTTTTCAGCGTTGTTTGAATAGCTTTTAGTGTTGAACTCAAATTTCAGATATAAAAAAACCGGCGTGAGCCGGTTTTTTTATCAAGCATTTCAGCGTAATGCGATTATTGCATTGCGTTGATTTGCGCAGTCAGGTTTGACTTATGACGCGCTGCTTTGTTTTTGTGGATCAGGCCTTTGCAAGACTGACGGTCCACGATTGGTTGCATTTCGTTAAATGCGTTTTGTGCAGCAGCTTTGTCGCCTGCTGCAATAGCCGCGTATACCTTCTTGATAAAGGTACGCATCATAGAACGACGGCTCGCGTTGTGCTTACGGCGTTTTTCTGACTGTACGGCGCGTTTCTTAGCTGATTTGATATTAGCCAAGGCCAACTCCCAAATATTTTTCTATTGATGAACAATTCAAAGGCCGAGGAATATGCCTTTTCGGTCTTCTTTTGTCAACGGATTTGTGCAAATAAGCGGCGTTTTAAAGAGTGAACTTTACTCGTCGCTTGTTACGTTGTGATGGCGCAGGATTTTAACAGCTTCCGGCATCGGAATACAGTCTTTCGCGAGAAAAATCGACAGGAGAGTGTACAAACTGCCCACTACGGCCATTAACGCTTTGTTTATGCGAAAAGTCACGCATTCCCTGTATGCAACGAAAGATTTTCATCGCCACGCCGCCATTTGAACCGCAATATCTGCCGTATGCAAGAGAGAATGGTGTGATCCTGCTAATCGCTGGTTAACCTTGGAGGCTGTACAAGGTATAATCCGCCGATTTCCATCGTTATGAGTCAGCATTGGATTTGAGCCAGCTATGGAGCTAATTCGTGGAATACACAATATTCGAGCACGTCATCATGGATGTGTGCTGACTATTGGCAATTTTGATGGTGTACACCGTGGTCATCAGGCCCTGATTGAACAGCTTAAGCTGGAAGGTCAACGTCTGGGGTTGCCGGTGATGGTAATGATTTTCGAGCCACAGCCTCTGGAATTGTTTGCCGGTGATAAAGCACCTGCACGCCTGACCAGTTTGCGTGACAAAGCCAAGTATCTGGCGGAGTGCGGGGTTGATTACCTTTTATGTGTGCGTTTCGAACCCCGGTTTGCCGCACATATGGCGCAGGCCTTTATCTCACAACTGCTGGTAGAGAAGCTGGGTGTTAAATTCCTGACTGTCGGGGATGATTTCCGCTTTGGTGCCAGCCGTCTGGGGGATTTTGAGCTATTGCAGAAAGCCGGTGAAGAATACGGCTTTGAAGTGATCAGCACGCAAACGTTCCGTGAAGGCGAGAACCGCATCAGCAGCACGGCGATCCGTAATGCGTTGCGCGACGATGATCTGGCCCTGGCCGAGAATTTACTGGGCCATCCGTTCAGTATCTCGGGCCGGGTCGTACACGGCGATAAACTGGGACGCACCATTGGCTTCCCGACGGCAAACGTGCCGTTGAAGCGGGTCGTGTCTCCGGTGCGCGGCGTGTATGCGGTTGAAGTCTTAGGCCTCGGGCCTGAACCTCTGCCGGGCGTGGCGAACATTGGAATACGTCCTACAGTCGGAGGCGTGCGCAAGCAGTTGGAAGTGCACCTTCTTGACACCACATTAGATTTATACGGGCGCCACATTGATGTGGTGCTCCGCGCGAAATTGCGCAACGAACAGCGTTTCTCCTCGCTTGATGCTTTAAAGCAACAAATTGCGAACGATGAAGTGACGGCCCGTGAATTCTTTGGGTTAAAGACACTGCGCTAAACATGTACTGACAGGCGTGTAACAAAGCCTGGAATCCAGCCGAAAACGGAACCGAGAATCTATGAGTGACTACAAGAACACCCTGAATTTGCCGGAAACAGGGTTCCCGATGCGTGGCGATCTGGCCAAGCGTGAACCTGACATGCTGAAAAATTGGTATGAACAGGATCTGTACGGGATTATTCGTGCTGCCAAGAAAGGCAAGAAAACCTTTATTTTGCATGACGGCCCTCCGTATGCGAACGGCAGCATTCATATTGGTCACTCAGTAAACAAAATTCTTAAAGACATGATCGTTAAGTCCAAAGGACTGGCGGGCTTTGATGCGCCGTATGTGCCGGGCTGGGACTGTCATGGTCTGCCAATCGAGCTTAAAGTCGAACAACTGATCGGCAAGCCGGGCGAGAAAGTCACGGCAGCAGAATTCCGTGAAGCCTGCCGTAAATACGCAGCAGAGCAGGTTGAAGGCCAGAAGAAAGACTTCATCCGTCTGGGCGTGTTGGGCGACTGGGATCATCCGTACCTGACCATGGACTTCAAAACTGAAGCCAACATCATTCGTGCGCTGGGTAAAATCATCGGTAACGGCCATCTGCACAAAGGGGCTAAGCCGGTTCACTGGTGTACAGATTGCGGTTCATCCCTGGCAGAAGCCGAAGTTGAGTATTACGACAAAGCGTCTCCTTCTATTGATGTGGCGTTCAACGCGACTGACGCTGCCGCCGTTGCCGCGAAATTTGGCGTGTCTTCCTTTAACGGCCCGATTTCTCTGGTGATCTGGACCACCACGCCGTGGACCATGCCAGCAAACCGCGCTATTTCACTGAACCCTGAGTTTTCTTATCAGCTGATTCAGGCAGAAGGTCAGTGTCTGATCCTGGCAACCGATCTGGTTGAAAGCGTCATGAAACGCGCCGGTATCGCAGAATGGACTGTACTGGGCGAATGTAAAGGCGCGGACCTCGAACTGCTGCGCTTCAAACACCCGTTCCTTGGTTTCGACGTTCCGGCGATCATGGGCGACCACGTAACGCTCGATGCCGGTACTGGTGCCGTGCATACCGCACCGGGTCATGGCCCGGACGACTTTGTTATCGGCCAGAAATACGGTCTGGAAGTGGCGAACCCGGTAGGGCCGAACGGCTGCTATCTGCCAGGCACTTACCCGACGCTGGACGGTAAATTCGTCTTTAAAGCCAACGATCTGATCGTTGAGTTGCTGCGCGAAAAAGGCGCATTGCTGCACGTTGAGAAAATAACGCACAGCTATCCGTGCTGCTGGCGTCATAAAACGCCAATCATCTTCCGCGCGACGCCACAATGGTTCATCAGCATGGATCAGAAAGGTCTGCGTCAGCAGTCTCTGGAAGAGATCAAAGGCGTGCAGTGGATCCCGGACTGGGGCCAGGCGCGCATCGAAAACATGGTCGCTAACCGTCCTGACTGGTGTATCTCCCGTCAGCGTACCTGGGGCGTGCCGATGTCTCTGTTCGTTCACAAAGACACTGAGCAACTGCATCCGCGCAGCCTTGAGCTGATGGAAGAAGTGGCGAAACGTGTTGAAGTGGATGGCATTCAGGCGTGGTGGGATCTGAATCCGGAAGACATTCTGGGTGCGGACGCTGCCGATTACGTCAAAGTGCCGGATACGCTGGACGTGTGGTTTGACTCCGGTTCAACCCATTCTTCCGTGGTGGATGTGCGTCCTGAGTTTAACGGTCATTCACCGGATCTGTATCTGGAAGGGTCTGACCAGCATCGCGGCTGGTTTATGTCTTCCCTGATGATTTCGACGGCCATGAAAGGCAAAGCGCCTTACAAGCAAGTGCTGACGCACGGTTTCACTGTGGATGGTCAGGGCCGCAAAATGTCTAAATCCATCGGCAACACTATCGCGCCGCAAGACGTGATGAACAAGCTGGGTGGCGACATCCTGCGTCTGTGGGTGGCATCTACGGATTACACCGGCGAAATCGCCGTGTCCGACGAAATCCTTAAACGTGCTGCGGATTCTTATCGCCGCATCCGTAACACCGCGCGCTTCCTGCTGGCGAACCTTAACGGTTTCGATCCGGCGCTGCACAGCGTGGCACCGGAAGACATGGTTGTTCTGGATCGCTGGGCTGTTGGCCGTGCGAAAGCCGCACAGGACGAAATCATTGCCGCGTACGAAGCCTATGATTTCCATGGCGTCGTTCAACGCCTGATGCAGTTCTGCTCGATCGAAATGGGATCCTTCTACCTGGATATCATCAAAGATCGCCAGTACACCGCGAAAAGCGACAGCGTTGCACGTCGCAGCTGTCAGACCGCGCTGTATCACATCAGCGAAGCACTGGTCCGCTGGATGGCACCGATCATGTCGTTCACTGCCGATGAAATTTGGGCAGAACTGCCGGGAAGTCGTGAGAAATTCGTCTTTACCGAAGAATGGTATGACGGTTTGTTCGGTCTGGCGGGCAACGAATCCATGAACGATGCGTTCTGGGATGAACTGCTGAAAGTCCGTGGCGAAGTGAACAAAGTGATCGAACAGGCGCGTGCTGATAAACGTCTGGGCGGTTCTCTGGAAGCGGCGGTCACGCTGTTTGCTGATGATGCGCTGGCAACGGACCTGCGTTCTCTGGGCAACGAACTGCGCTTTGTCCTGCTGACGTCAGGCGCGAAAGTCGCCGCTTTGTCTGAAGCTGACGATGCCGCTGTGCCGAGTGAATTGCTCAAAGGCCTGAAAATCGGTCTGGCGAAAGCGGAAGGTGACAAATGTCCGCGTTGCTGGCATTACACAACTGACGTTGGTCAGAACGCGGAACACAGCGACATCTGTGGCCGTTGTGTCACTAACATCGCCGGTGACGGCGAAGAGCGTAAGTTTGCATAATGAGTAAATCGATTTGTTCCACCGGACTCCGCTGGCTCTGGCTGGCGGTCGTGGTCATCATCGTGGATCTGGGCAGTAAGTTTCTCATTATGGGAAACTTCCAGCTCGGTGAATCCATGCCGTTGATCCCGTATTTAAATCTGTTCTACGCGCAAAATCATGGCGCTGCGTTCAGCTTCCTGGCTGATAAAGGCGGCTGGCAGCGCTGGTTCTTTGCGTTAATCGCGCTGGTGATTGTCGTGGCGCTGGTCGTGCTGATGTACCGCGGCACCGCGAAGCAAAAGCTGAACAATATCGCTTTTGCGATGATTATCGGCGGGGCGCTGGGCAACTTGTTTGATCGCCTGTATCACGGCTTTGTGGTCGATTTTATCGATTTTTACGTCGGTAACTGGCATTTTGCTACGTTCAATCTGGCTGACAGCTTTATCTGTGTCGGCGCAGCCATGGTGGTGCTGGAAGGTTTTCTGGCAAAGCCATCAGAAGCTACAAAGAGTAAAGGATAAGGTCTATGTCTCAACAGGTGAAACATGACAGCGCTGTACTGGTGCATTTTACGTTGAAGCTGGAAGATGGCTCTACGGCGGAATCAACCCGCGCCAATGGCAAACCTGCACTGTTTCGCCTTGGCGACAGCAGCTTGTCTGACGCGCTGGAAAATCAGCTGTTAGGGTTGAACGTAGGGGATAAACGGGCGTTCACGTTAGCCCCTGAATCGGCATTCGGTAGCAAAAGTCCGGATCTGGTTCAGTTCTTCTCCCGCCGTGACTTTCAGGAAACTGGGGTGCCGGATGTCGGCACCATCATGTTGTTCAGTGGTCGTGATGGCAGCGAAATGCCGGGCGTTGTCCGTGAAGTGACAGAAGATTCAATCACTGTAGATTTCAACCATCCGCTGGCAGGGCAACATATCGATTTCGATATTGAAGTGCTGGAAATTGACCCGGAGCTTGAGGGGAAACATGCAGATATTGCTGGCTAATCCGCGAGGATTTTGTGCGGGTGTTGACCGCGCAATCAGTATTGTAGAACGTGCGCTGGAAATTTACGGCGCACCTATCTATGTCCGCCATGAAGTGGTGCATAACCGCTACGTGGTCGACAGCCTGCGTCAGCGCGGTGCTGTTTTTATCGAGCAAATCAGCGAAGTACCTGATGGGTCTATTCTGATTTTCTCTGCCCACGGTGTTTCTCAGGCGGTACGTGCAGAAGCGAAAGCGCGTGATCTGACGATGCTGTTTGACGCGACTTGTCCGCTGGTGACCAAAGTTCATATGGAAGTTGCGCGCGCCAGCCGTAAAGGCACTGAAGCCATTTTGATTGGTCACGCCGGGCATCCGGAAGTGGAAGGCACCATGGGGCAGTACAGCAATCCGAACGGGGGAATGTATCTGGTCGAGGCGCCGGAAGATGTTTATAAATTGCAGGTGAAAGACGAAAACAACCTGTGCTTTATGACGCAAACCACGCTGTCGGTTGACGACACTTCTGCGGTGATTGATGCGCTTCGCGATCGCTTCCCGAAAATCATCGGGCCGCGTAAAGATGATATTTGCTATGCCACAACTAACCGTCAGGAAGCCGTGCGTACGCTGGCTGACGGAGCAGATGTTGTGCTGGTGGTGGGTTCAAAGAACTCGTCGAACTCCAACCGTCTGGCCGAACTGGCGCAACGTGTCGGTGTACCTTCTTATCTGATCGACTCTGCGGCAGATATTCAGGAAAACTGGCTGAAAGATGCGAAAAGCATTGGCGTTACGGCAGGCGCATCCGCACCGGATATTCTGGTGCAGGACGTGATCAGCAAGCTGAAAACCTTTGGCGGGCTTGATGTGATCAACATCGAAGGGCGCGAGGAAAATATCGTGTTCGAAGTGCCAAAAGAGCTGCGTGTTGATGTGCGTCAGATCGACTGATCTCAGACCCTAAATGAAAACCGGCTCAAAGTGGCCGGTTTTTTTATGTCTGCACTCCTGCGGCATCAATGAGGCGGGAGTTTAAACAAATTCTGCGGTGCACCCACGGTGGTGGTTTCAACGTGCAGCAACGCACCCTCCAGCGCATGTGGCGCATCGAGGTTTTTTCGCGCCGAGGTGATAAACAGCTCAGTCATATCCGGCCCGCCAAACGTGCAACAACTCGGTTGTGTGACCGGCACTGGCTGGGTATCCAGTGTCAGTAATTCGCCCTGATTGATCTGCTGGCGCAGCAGGCATTTTGAACCCCAGCAGGCAGTGATCAGCCAGCCATTCTGTGCCAGCGCAGAGCCATCGGGGATCTTATCGCCCGAAGAAAAACAGGATATTTTCAGTGGATTGATGCGGCGGGCGTTGGCGGAGAAAAAGCGTTTTTTCTTACTGTCTGCAAACCAGACTTTGCCTTCATACCAGACCAGTGTGTTGGTACAACCGACGCCATCGAGCATCATTTCCGGCTTTTCTGCGCCCGCTTCATAGCGGAACCATTCGCCGTTATCTTTTTCTTCCTTTATATCCAGCGTACCAAACCACAGAGAACCATCGGGCGCGATGGCTGCTTCATTCGGACGGGTGCCTTCCGCGCCGGGATAATCACAAAGCTTCTGGCGGGTTTTCTGTTCGTACTCGTAAAGATGGATCCCGTCGACGGAAACCAGCAAAAATTGATTTCTTTTTTCGGTCAGCAACACGGCGCTGGTCAGCGAGGGGAGTTCATGAATTTCAGTTTGCCCGTTGTCGGGCCAGTAGCGCAAAACACACTGAGCCAGAATATCGACCCAAAGCAAAGATTGTGTACGCTGGCACCAGACGGGAGTTTCACCCAATTCGGCTCGGTAGTCGCCAATGGCAGTCACGTCGGACCGGAAAAATGCTGACATCGCAAAGCTCTCCTGCAGGTTACATAGTGGATATAGCGACAGCTGTCTCTATGAGTTTAGTCTGGCTTTGCGTACGTGGGATAGATGAAATGGTGTAAAAAGAAAGGGCCAGCCCGTCAATAAGACGTAAAGCTGGCCCCAAAAGTTCAGTCGTTAAGATTTAGAAATCGTAACGCAGACGGATCAGATTCATATCACCGAGATTATCGGTAGAGGACGTGAACACGTGCTCGTAATCAACACGGAAGCCGTAATCGAGCTGGAAGGACACACCCAACCCGTTATCAATACGCTGGTAATTACGGCCGGTTACATAGGTCAGACGGTCACCCATGAAGTACGGCTGAATGGTTTTGACCGCCAGCTGATTGATTGGGAAAGCATACCCCAGGAAGTATTCCAGACCATAAGCATCGCCCGCGAAGAAGCGATCTTCAGTTTTCACACCAGTCGTCAGGAAGTCATGGTAGTAACCGCCACCGAAGGACGCTGTCCAGTTGCCGGGTTTCCAGCTCAGCGCAGTACCAACAATGCTCTGGTTGTAATCTTTAGAGGTGTTGTCGCCCGGGTTTCTCATTTCTGCGTCGGTGTAGTTGTACGCCGTACCCCAGGTCAGATCTTTGGTGATGTGGTAATCCACACCGACAGAACCGCCGCCGTTACGTTTGTAACGCAGCCCGTTTTTGCCGGTGAGCAACTCATTGTCTTCGAACAGGTAAGAGGCATACACATCTGCATCGCCGAAGGTGTTTTTGTATTTCAGCATCTTACGGGAACGGTAAGAACCATCGTAATCGCCGTTCACACCATTACCCGGTGCCTGGGCGAGCATGTCGTAATCCCAGATATCGGTTTTCGCACCGACCACATCGTAATAAACGCTGTTTTGCTGACCGAAGGTCAACTGGCCGTAAGTTTTGCTTTTCAGACCGGTGTAGAGCATGCGACGGCTGGTGTTATGCGCGCCATCTGCGTGGTGATTATCCCAGCCAGTCAGGGCAGGAATATTCACACCCAGCTCGTAGTAGTTAATCCAGCTGATGTCATCAAACAGATAATAATCAGCAGAAAAACGGAAACGTGTACCGCCATCAAAACCATTGGTCTTGTAGTTTTTCACCCCGTTCTGGAACTGGAACTGCGGACGAATACTGCCGCCAACCTGGAAGTTCAGGCGGCTCAGCGGATCGTTCGGCTGTGGGTCTTGTTTAATTAGAGTGATTTCTGCGTGTGCAGCAAAAGAAGCTAAACCAAATAAAAGACCTGCAGTCGCCACTTGTGTGACTTTGTTCAGTTTGAATTTCATGTTAAGTCCCTGTGCCAATATACTGATCTGAAAAATCAGCAACAAAATTGGCAGTGTGTATTTTTTATATTCCCCTTACTGATGACTGTCTGGTAAGGGTGAAGACGCGCCTTATGAAGCCAGGCTACTTATTTTGACTGTCGTTTAAATCAAATTTCGGCAGTTAAAATTAGGTTGCTATTTATTATCATAATCATTGATTTTATCAATATTATTTCGCCATATATAATAAAAATTTAATGTTTCAGATCTAAGAAATGTTTTGTTTGCTGCTTATCTGTCTCACGCAAGGATGTGAATACGCGTTTTCAGAAATCACCGTCATATTCTTCTTTCTCCTTTAATACATATTGTCAGACGGTGCCCTGGGGGAGAGTGATAAAATCAGTGTCGCGAAAGATGCAGGGAGAAGGGCGGACGAAAGCTGAAACTTATGCACTACATTGCATGGTTATGCGAGCCGCGTTAAGGCGGGCTTTTTGGTGTTTTTTTGTCCGTTAGTTCCAGTTTTGCCAGTCGTTTAACACAAAATCACAGATTGCGTAACCTGAAACCAGATGGCTTTTACTGATATTAACGGGGCTGTATCATAATTTTCTAATTATGAGGCAATTTTGCTGGCTCCCAGATCGCGGGGTCGATAACCTGATTCTGTTTCACGGCAGAACCACAAAAAGAAGAGAGTAATTATGAGTAACGCTGATATTCGCATGGCTGTTGTTGGCGCGGGTGGCCGTATGGGCCGGCAGCTGATTCAGGCCATCTCTGACGCCGAAGGCGTGGTGTTGGGCGCAGCGCTGGAACGTACCGGTTCTTCCTTAGTGGGCACCGATGCGGGTGAACTGGCTGGCGTGGGTACTGCTGGCATTAAAGTGCATGACAATCTGGATGCCGTGAAGAATGACTTCGATATTTTGATCGACTTCACCCGTCCGGAAGGCACCCTGGCTCATCTGGAATTTTGCCAGAAACACCATAAAGGTATGATTATCGGCACTACGGGCTTTGACGATGCCGGTAAGGCTGCAATTAAGCAGGCTTCTGAGGTCATTCCGGTGGTTTTTGCGGCCAACTTCAGCGTGGGCGTGAATGTTGTCCTCAAGCTGCTGGAAAAAGCGGCCAAAGTCATGGGCGATTACACGGATATTGAAATCGTAGAAGCGCACCACCGTCATAAAGTTGATGCACCATCAGGTACAGCACTGGCAATGGGTGAAGCGATTGCTGATGCGTTAGGGCGTGATCTGAAAGATTGTGCGGTGTATGCCCGTGAAGGTCATACCGGTGAACGTGATCCAAAAAGTATTGGTTTTGCCACCATTCGTGCCGGCGATATCGTCGGTGAACATACCGCGATGTTTGCCGATATCGGGGAGCGTGTTGAGATTACCCATAAGGCTTCCAGCCGTATGACCTTCGCAAATGGCGCAGTTCGTGCAGGAAAATGGCTTTTCTCGCATAAAAGTGGTTTTTATGACATGCGGGATGTCCTTGGTTTAGAAGATTTGTAGTCAACGTTTTAGATGTGATGTGGTTGTTTTGGTCATAATCTTTTGATAAAAGGGCAGTTCCTTGATTGCCCTTCTCTTTTTTATTTAAAATGGCTATTTGGGTTTGTTTTAATTTTGAATCCTGTGTTTTACTGACTTTATCCCGATTTCTCTTGCTGTATTGTTTGTTTTTTGTACTCCCTTGTTTCCCTGAGCTGTAACAAAACTCCTTTCTTCGTCATTTTTCAGACATCCTCTTCCGCAAACGGTTACTATACTGACTTAGGCTGTGTTTTTATGGCAGTGAGAGTCTGTTTTCACTGAGTTGTGCGAAAAACAGAGAAATATTGGCGCTTTTGGTAGACAAACCGAACTGCCATCATTAGAATGCGCGCAATTTGCCAAAAATTGGCTTCGGGAGCGATTTTTGCATTGATTTAGATCGGGTTATCTGAATTAATATGCAGATATTGTGATTTATTATTCTTGGAGGATGCTTTGATAAAGTCAGCGCTATTGGTTCTGGAAGACGGAACCCAATTCCACGGTCGGGCCATCGGGGCAGAAGGGTCGGCAGTGGGGGAAGTGGTCTTCAATACGTCGATGACCGGTTATCAAGAAATCCTCACTGATCCTTCCTATTCCCGCCAGATTGTCACTCTCACTTATCCCCATATCGGTAATGTCGGCACCAATGCCGCTGATGAAGAATCCTCCGCAGTACATGCTCAAGGCCTGGTCATCCGCGATTTACCCCTGATAGCCAGCAACTACCGCAGTGAAGAAAATCTTTCTGATTACCTCAAGCGCAACAATATCGTTGCCATCGCCGATATTGATACCCGCAAACTGACCCGTCTGTTACGCGAAAAAGGCGCACAGAACGGCTGTATTATCGCGGGCGATTCACCGGATGCTGAACTGGCGCTGCAAAAAGCCAAAGCATTCCCGGGCCTGAAAGGCATGGATCTGGCGAAAGAAGTGACCACGACGGAATCTTACCGCTGGCAACAAGGTAGCTGGACTCTGGAAGGCGAACTGCCTGAAGCAAAAAAAGCCGAAGACTTGCCATTCCACGTGGTGGCTTATGACTACGGCGCGAAACGCAATATCCTGCGCATGCTGGTGGATCGCGGATGCCGCCTGACGGTCGTTCCTGCACAGACTCCGGCAGAAGACGTCCTGAAAATGAATCCGGACGGCATCTTCCTGTCCAATGGCCCGGGCGATCCGGAGCCTTGTGATTACGCCATCGCCGCCATCAAAACCTTCCTGGAAACCGACATACCGGTCTTCGGCATCTGCCTCGGCCATCAGTTACTGGCACTCGCCAGCGGCGCGAAGACCGTGAAAATGAAACTCGGCCACCACGGCGGTAACCATCCGGTAAAAGATCTCGATAAAAATATCGTGATGATCACCGCACAGAACCACGGCTTTGCGGTTGATGAATCCGGCCTGCCAGCCAATCTGCGCGTGACGCACAAATCATTGTTTGACCATACGGTGCAGGGTATCCACCGTACCGATAAAGCGGCGTTCAGCTTCCAGGGCCACCCTGAAGCGAGCCCAGGCCCGCACGATGCGGCACCGCTGTTTGACCACTTTATCGAACTGATTGAAGCTTTTCGCACAAACAACGCCAGATAACAGGAGCGAATAAAAAATGCCAAAACGTACAGACATAAAAAGCATCCTGATTCTGGGCGCCGGCCCGATTGTTATCGGCCAGGCTTGTGAATTTGACTACTCCGGCGCACAGGCGTGTAAAGCGCTGCGTGAAGAGGGTTACCGCGTCATTCTGGTGAACTCCAACCCGGCAACGATCATGACTGACCCTGAAATGGCGGATGCGACTTACATCGAGCCGATCCACTGGGAAGTTGTGCGCAAAATTATCGAAAAAGAACGTCCCGATGCCGTGCTGCCAACGATGGGCGGCCAGACCGCACTGAACTGTGCACTGGAACTGGAACGTCAGGGCGTGCTGGAAGAATTCGGTGTGACCATGATTGGCGCGACCGCAGACGCCATTGATAAAGCTGAAGATCGTCGCCGTTTCGACGTGGCGATGAAAAAAATCGGCCTCGACACCGCACGTTCCGGTATTGCACACACGATGGAAGAAGCGCTGGCGGTTGCCGCTGACGTTGGCTTTCCGTGCATCATCCGTCCGTCATTCACTATGGGCGGCACCGGTGGCGGTATTGCGTACAACCGTGAAGAGTTCGAAGAGATTTGCGAACGCGGGCTGGATCTTTCCCCGACCAAAGAGCTGCTGATTGATGAGTCGCTGATTGGCTGGAAAGAGTACGAGATGGAAGTGGTGCGTGATAAAAACGACAACTGCATCATCGTCTGCTCCATTGAAAACTTCGATGCGATGGGCATCCACACCGGTGACTCCATTACCGTGGCGCCAGCGCAGACCCTGACCGACAAAGAATACCAAATCATGCGTAACGCCTCGATGGCGGTGCTGCGTGAAATCGGCGTAGAAACCGGTGGCTCCAACGTTCAGTTCTCGGTGAACCCGAAAAATGGTCGTCTGATTGTTATCGAAATGAACCCGCGTGTCTCCCGTTCCTCAGCCCTGGCCTCCAAAGCGACCGGTTTCCCGATTGCTAAAGTGGCGGCGAAACTGGCGGTGGGTTACACCCTCGATGAGTTGATGAACGATATCACCGGCGGCAAAACGCCAGCGTCGTTTGAACCTTCTATCGACTACGTTGTGACTAAAATCCCTCGCTTCAACTTCGAGAAATTTGCCGGTGCCAACGACCGTCTGACCACGCAGATGAAATCTGTCGGCGAAGTGATGGCGATTGGTCGTACACAGCAGGAATCTCTGCAAAAAGCCTTGCGCGGCCTGGAAGTCGGCGCGAGCGGTTTCGACCCGAAAGTGAGTCTGGATGATCCGGAAGCGCTGACCAAAATTCGTCGTGAACTGAAAGAAGCCGGTGCCGAGCGTATCTGGTATATCGCTGATGCTTTCCGTGCCGGGATGTCTGTTGACGGCATCTTCAACCTGACCAACGTGGACCGCTGGTTCCTGGTGCAGATTGAAGAGCTGGTAAAACTGGAAAATGAAGTGGCCGAGGGCGGCTTCAACATTCTGACCCACGACTACCTGCGCATGCTCAAGCGTAAAGGCTTTGCGGATCTGCGTCTGGCTAAACTGGTCGGCGTGTCAGAAAGCGAAGTGCGCAAACTGCGTCACAAATACAACCTGCACCCGGTCTACAAACGTGTTGATACCTGTGCGGCGGAATTCTCTACCGATACCGCCTACATGTACTCCACGTATGAAGAAGAGTGTGAATCTAACCCGACCAATGATAAGCCAAAAATCATGGTGCTGGGCGGTGGTCCAAACCGTATCGGTCAGGGTATCGAGTTCGATTATTGCTGCGTACACGCCTCGCTGGCGCTGCGTGAAGACGGTTACGAAACCATCATGGTTAACTGTAACCCGGAAACTGTGTCTACCGATTATGATACCTCTGACCGCCTGTACTTCGAATCCGTCACTCTGGAAGACGTGCTGGAAATCGTGCGTATCGAACAGCCGAAAGGCGTGATTGTTCAGTACGGCGGCCAGACTCCGCTGAAACTGGCGCGTGAACTGGAAGCCGCTGGCGTGCCAATTATCGGCACCAGCCCGGATGCCATCGACCGCGCCGAAGACCGTGAACGTTTCCAGCAGGCGGTTAACCGTCTGGGCCTGAAACAACCGGCAAACGCCACAGTCGCGACTATCGAACAGGCTGTTGAGAAAGCTGCGGGTATCGGTTATCCGCTGGTGGTACGTCCGTCTTATGTTCTGGGTGGCCGCGCGATGGAAATCGTATACGACGAAATCGACCTGCGCCGTTACTTCCAGAACGCCGTCAGCGTGTCGAACGACGCACCGGTTCTGCTGGACCGTTTCCTTGACGACGCCGTAGAAGTTGACGTTGATGCTATCTGCGACGGTGAGCGCGTGCTGATTGGCGGTATCATGGAGCACATCGAACAGGCGGGCGTTCACTCCGGTGACTCTGCATGTTCACTGCCGTGCTACACGCTGAGCAAAGAGATTCAGGATGTGATGCGTCAGCAGGTCGAGAAACTGGCCTTCGAGCTGAGCGTTCGCGGCCTGATGAACGTCCAGTTCGCCGTGAAGAACAACGAAGTCTACCTGATTGAAGTCAACCCGCGTGCAGCCCGTACCGTTCCGTTCGTCTCTAAAGCGACCGGTGTACCACTGGCGAAAGTGGCGGCTCGCGTGATGGCAGGTCAGACTCTGGCAGAGCAGGGCATTACCGAAGAAGTCATCCCGCCTTACTACTCCGTGAAAGAAGTGGTGTTGCCGTTCAACAAATTCCCTGGCGTTGACCCGATTCTTGGGCCGGAAATGCGTTCTACCGGTGAAGTGATGGGCGTTGGCCGTACCTTCGCCGAAGCCTTTGCCAAAGCGCAACTGGGAAGCAACTCCGGCATGAAGAAAGCCGGACGCGCACTGTTGTCGGTTCGTGAAGGCGACAAAGGCCGTGTGGTGGATCTGGCCGCGAAACTGCTGAAACGCGGTTTCGAGCTGGATGCGACTCACGGTACTGCGGTAGTGCTGGGCGAAGCCGGGATTAACCCGCGTCTGGTCAACAAGGTGCATGAAGGCCGTCCGCATATTCAGGACCGTATCAAGAACGGCGAATATGTGTATATCGTGAACACCACGGCGGGTCGTCAGGCGATTGAAGACTCCAAGCTTATCCGTCGCAGTGCGCTGCAATACAAAGTGCATTACGACACTACGCTGAACGGTGGTTTCGCGACGGCAATGGCATTATCTTCTGACCCGACTGAACAGGTAATTTCGGTGCAGGAAATGCACGCCAAAATCAGCAAATAAGTATCTTCTGTTTCCATCCGGTCGTTAAGACGCCCGTTCCCGAAAGGGGCGGGCTTTTTTTTATATGTGTTTGGCTAAAATGTTAAATATAATCATTAAATATGTTTATAATTAAAATTATATTTTTTATGTATGAAAGTCTTCATATGAAAGTGAATTTATCATAAGTTATTATTTTAGATCGATATTTTGTGTTAATGTGATGGGTGTCATGATGTTTTAATGTTTAATTATTGTTATGTTTTTGTTCCTGATTTTATACTCGGAGCTTGGGTTAGTTCACATCGAGAATTAACCCTTCTTGCAGCGCTTTCAGTCAAAATGAGGAATTTCACATGTACAAAACACCTGTCACCCTTCTGGCTTTACTCATCGGCGCGGTTCTTGCGCCGGTCTCACAGGCGGCACTTCCCGGAAAGCCGACACTCGGTGCGGATGAAACCACCTTTGCCATCATTGATATCAATCAGTCCGCCTCGGCCTACAATCAACTGGTCACTGTAAAGAATGCGGCGGATGTCACCGTCACCTGGAATTTGTGGACCGGCGATGCGGGGCAGACGGCCAAAGTGTTACTGAACGGTGCGCAGGTCTGGAGCGGCCCTTCCGGCGCAACGGGCAGCGCCACGTTTGCTGTCAATAAAGGCGGGCGCTATCAGTTGCAGGTTGCGTTATGTAACAGCGAAGGCTGTACCACCAGTGACGCCAAACAAATTGTAGTGGCGGATACCGATGGCAGCCATTTGCTACCATTGACCAGCACGCTGAAGGAAAACAACCAGCCTTATAACAATAAATCCGGCAAGGTCGTAGGCGCTTATTTTGTCGAGTGGGGCGTGTACGGTCGCGGGTTCCCGGTGGATAAAATCCCTGCGCAGAACCTGACTCATATCCTGTACGGCTTTACGCCGATTTGCGGCGGGGATGGGATTAACGACAGCTTAAAAAGCATTGAGGGCAGTTTTCAGGCCTTGCAACGCGCCTGTGCAGGGCGTCAGGATTTTAAAGTCGCGATCCATGATCCCTGGGCTGCAGTGCAAATGCCTCAGCAAGGTGTCAGTGAATATTCTGCGCTTTCAAAGGCAATTTCGGCCAGCTGATGGCGCTGAAGAAAGCCTACCCGAATCTGAAAATTGTCCCTTCCATCGGTGGCTGGACGCTATCCGACCCGTTCTATTTCATGAAAGACAAAGCGAAGCGGGATGTTTTTGTGGCCTCGGTGAAGGAGTTTCTGCAAACCTGGAAATTCTGCGACGGTGTGGATATCGACTGGGAATTTCCGGGCGGTGGCGGTGAAAATCCTGCACTGGGCAGCACGGCGGATGGAGATACCTATGTGCAGCTGATGAAAGAGCTGCGGACTATGCTCAATGAATTATCCGCCCAAACCGGAAAAACCTATGAACTGAGTTCGGCGATCAGTGCAGGCCGGGACAAAATTGATAACGTGGATTACAGCGCCGCGCAGCAGTATATGGATCATATTTTCCTGATGAGCTATGACTTCTATGGTGCTTTCTCACTGACGACGCTGGGACACCAAACTGCGTTGTACGGCTCCGCCTCGAAACCCGATACCGATTACACCACCGATCATGGCGTGCAGGCGTTGCTTTCACAGGGTGTGACGCCAGGCAAAATTGTAGTGGGTGCGGCCATGTATGGGCGCGGCTGGACGGGGGTGAAGAATTTCCAGAATAACGATCCTTTCACCGGGACCGCGACCGGCCCGACCGCCGGTACCTGGGAAAATGGCATTCTTGATTACCGTCAGGTGGCGAAACTTAAAGCCAACAGTGACTGGCAGTACAAGTATGATGTCGCAGCTGAAGCACCGTATTTGTGGAAGCCTTCCACCGGCGATTTGATCACTTACGACGACAACCGTTCAGTGGTCGCGAAAGGTAAATATGTTTTGGCTAATCAGCTGGGTGGCCTGTTTGCATGGGAAATTGATGCGGATAATGGCGATATTTTAAATGCCATGCATGAAGGCTTAGGGAATGGCACCGGCGGCGGCACGACGAACCTTGCGCCGCTGGCCAGTGCCGGGACAAATCAGAACGTGACCGGTCCGTTGACCGTGACGCTCGATGGTTCTGCTTCCCGTGATCCGGAAAATGCAGCCCTGACGTATTTGTGGACTAAAGTCTCCGGGCCTGCGGTGACGCTGACCAATGCAGACAAAGCCAAAGCGCAGTTTAACGTCCTTACTACCGCGCAAGATCAGGTGTGGGTATTCCAGCTGAAAGTGACCGATCCGCAAGGGCTGAGCGCCACGGCGCAGGTTCAGGTGACAAACTCGGCGGTTCAGGCGAACCAGCCGCCGGTGGTGACGTTGCCAGCGACCATGGCTGTAACGGCAGGTAATACCTTCGCGCTGGTGGCACAGGCGACGGATGCCAATAACGATCCGCTCACGTATCAGTGGACGTTGCCCGCCGGTCTGAGCGCCAGCTCGCTGACCACCAGCTCCATCAACGTTACCGCTCCGGCGGTCACCAGCAGCACAGTGTATCCGGTCAGTGTGATGGTCAGCGATGGAAAATCATCCACGTCTGCCAGCTTACAACTGACGGTTAACCCGGCGAGCACGGGCGGGTGTGGTGTGACAACGGATCCTGCGGCGGCGCAAGTGCCTGCCTGGGACAGCAGCAAAATCTACAATACCGGCGATGCCGTCAGCTACAACCAGCTGATATGGAAGGCGAAATACTGGACACAAAACAACCCGCCATCGCGCAGCAGCGATCAGTGGCAACTCGTCAGCAATATCACATTGCCTTACGACAATGCGGCCACCTATGTTCAGGGGGAAATGGCCACTTACGGCGGCCATAACTGGAAAGCGAAGGTCTGGACTCGGGGTGTCACGCCGGTTGCAGGTGACAACTGGCTGGATCTCGGGGCAGTCAGTTGTCCGTGAATCCTTTCATGTAAATCGACAGGGCCTGAGGGCCCTGTTTTTCATCGTATTTACGGCAGTTAATAAATGTTAAAAATACTTTATGATGAATGCATATTTTGTCGATATGAGTTCACAGATGATTTTAATAATTTACGCCCATCCCTATCCGCGCCATTCAAGAGCCAATCAGGGGCTGCTGTCGGCAGTCAGTGATTTGCCCAACGTCGAAGTGCGTTCGCTCTACGACCTCTATCCTGATTTCAATATCGACATTGCCGCTGAACAGAAAGCCGTTGAACGTGCAGATCTGGTGGTCTTCCAGCATCCGCTCCAATGGTACAGCTTGCCGCCACTGATGAAACTGTGGATCGACAAAGTGCTCGAGCACGGCTGGGCGTACGGCCATGAAGGCAATGCCTTAAATGGCAAACATTGCTTGTGGGCGGTAACGACCGGCGGTAACGAGCACCATTTCGAGCTGGGTGATCACCCCGATTTTGACGTGCTGGCGCAGCCGTTACAGGCGACAGCCATTTATTGCGGCATGCACTGGCTGCCGTATTTCGCCGTGCACAACACCTTCATTTGCGATGAAGTGGCGCTGAAAGCGGCGGGAGAAGAATACCGCCGTCGTTTAACCGCCTGCCTGAGTCTGAAAGAAGGCTGCCCGCCGGAGGTGAGCCTTGGATAACCATAACCTGATGATTGAAGGCCTGATTTATCTCGGCTCGGCGGCGCTGTTTGTGCCGATTGCGGTACGTCTGGGTCTGGGTTCTGTGCTCGGTTACCTGATTGCGGGCTGCATTATCGGCCCGTGGGGGCTGAAACTGGTCTCTGATGCCGAATCAATTCTGACCTTTGCGGAGATCGGCGTGGTGCTGATGCTGTTTGTCATCGGACTTGAGCTGGATCCCAAACGGTTGTGGACGATGCGTGCCTCGGTTTTCGGCGGCGGCAGCATTCAGATGGTGGGCTGCGGCGCAGTGCTCAGCGCATTCTGTTATTTCCTCGGACTGGACTGGAAAATCGCCCTGTTGATCGGCCTGACGCTGGCGCTTTCTTCAACGGCCATTGCCATGCAGGCGATGAGTGAGCGCAGCCTGACGGCTTCACCCATTGGCCGTAGCGCCTTTGCGGTGTTGCTGTTCCAGGATATCGCCGCCATCCCGCTGGTGGCGATGATCCCCTTACTGGCGAGCACCGGCGAAGCCACAACGCTGATGAGTTTTGGTTTGTCAGCGGCAAAAGTAGCCGGTGCGTTGGTGCTGGTGGTGTTGCTCGGGCGCTATGTTACGCGGCCCTTGCTGCACTTCGTGGCGCGCTCCGGCATGCGTGAAGTGTTCAGTGCCGTTGCGCTGTTTCTGGTATTCGGCTTCGGTATTCTGCTGGAAATGGCCGGTATGTCGATGGCGATGGGCGCATTTCTGGCGGGTGTCTTGCTGGCAAGTTCTGAATACCGTCACGCGCTGGAAAGCGATATCCAGCCGTTCAAAGGTCTGCTGCTCGGCTTGTTCTTTATCGGCGTCGGCATGTCTATTGACTTCGGCACGCTGGTCCATCAGCCGCTGCTTATTGCCACATTGCTGGTCGGTTTTATGGCGCTGAAAGCCGCCTTGTTGTGGCTGGTTGCGCCGTGGCTGGGTGTGCCGAAAAAGCAGCGCGGCCTGTTTGCCATCTTAATCGGGCAGGGCAGTGAGTTCGCGTTTGTGATTTTCAGCACCGCTCAAATGGCAGGTGTGTTGCCGGTAGAATGGTCGAAAGCTCTGACGCTGGCCGTGGCGCTTTCCATGGCGGTGACGCCATTGCTGCTGGTACTGTCCGCGCGCCTTGAGCGCAATGCGCCGAAAGATGACCGTCCGCATGACACCATTGATGATGAGAACGCGCAGGTAATTATTGCCGGTTTCGGGCGCTTTGGTCAGATTGCCGGTCGTTTGCTGCTGGCAAATAACGTCCACACGGTGGTCCTGGATCACGATCCGGATCACATCGAAACGCTGCGTAAATTTGGCACCAAAGTGTTTTACGGCGACGCCACACGCGTTGATTTGCTGGAGTCCGCCGGTGCCGCGCAGGCGAAGGTTCTGATTAATGCCATCGACGATGTGGAAGCCAACCTTCAGCTGACGGCGCTGGCGAAAGAGCATTTCCCGAATCTGAAAGTAATTGCCCGCGCCCGTGATGTCGATCACTGGTATCAGTTGCGTCAGTTGGGTGTCGAAGCGCCGGAACGTGAACTGTTTGAAGGCTCCTTGCGCGTCGGCCGCGATGTGCTGGAGGCGCTGGGGCTGGATGCGTATGAAGCCCGCGAGAAGGCAGATCTGTTCCGCCGCTATAACCTGAAAATGCTGGAGGCTACTATCGAGAATTACGAAGATACTGAGTTCCGTATCGCCAGCATGCAGCGTGCGAAAGATATGCTGACAGCCGCTATCGAGCAGGATCAGGAGCGTCTGGCTTCTGGTCAGCAACAGGGCTGGCGTGGCAGTATTGACGGAAAAGCGCCTGAGAAAGAGGTGATTGAAGCGAAGGGCTAAGCCGCCGTTAAAACAGAAAACCGGTGCCTGATGCACCGGTTTTTTCTTTCTGAACTCAGCTCAGTGCGACTTTAATGCCCAAACCGATCAGTACACCGCCCAGCAGTTTATCGATAAGTTTCTGCGCTTTCGCCAGACCACGACGCACCGGCGGGCTCTGGATAAGTAACGCCAGCGAAGGCCACCAAATGGCCGACAAACCGACGATTATAGAGGCGTACCACAGCTTTTCACCGAAGGTGGAGTTAATCTGCAAGACCTGCGTAAACATCGCCAGGAAGAAAAGTGTCGCTTTTGGATTGAGCAGGTTACACAGATAACCCTGCACGAACGCGGTGCGTAGTTTTACCTGCTGTGGCTCCAGTCCGTCGAGGTTCATTTTGCTGTTGCTGCGCGAAAACAACGCCTGAATACCGACCCAGATCAGATAAGCCGCACCGACGTATTTCAGTAAATCAAATAACCACGGCGTGGTGGTGATCACCACTGCCAGACCGGCCACG
Organism: Rahnella sp. 2050; assembly: GCF_040544515.1. NCBI lineage: Bacteria > Pseudomonadati > Pseudomonadota > Gammaproteobacteria > Enterobacterales > Yersiniaceae > Rahnella > Rahnella sp. 2050. The sequence goes on from NZ_JBEPKE010000002.1 coordinate 364,702, forward strand.
CAGTAAGACATATGCGTAATCACACCACAAATAACACCCAGTGACGTCATGAGTGCCGCGATGCGCGGATAGCGGGCCGCATTTTTGATGACCAGAAAGAAATCGGGACCGGGAGAAAGCATGCCGAGGAAGGCGATACTGGCAACAAAAAGGGTGGTTTCAAGCATGAAAATAACCGTCGTCAATGTTCGGAACAAAAGAAGGCGGCATGATACGCCAATCCTCAGTAAGTTAAATCACTCTTATTGCTTTTTTGCGGGCGGTGAATGGTATGCAGGATCCGGTCATAGAATACCCGGTGCGTGAAAGCCCCGAGGCGCATCATCAACGTGAAATTACCCGTTTGTGCATCGAATGTGCCCTGATGCTGTTGCAGCATGGTGCCGAAAGTATGCTGGTCGAACAGCTGTCGGCGAGGCTTGGCGTCGCGCTGGGAATGGACCGGGTGGAAAGCTCGATCTCCGCCAATGCCATTGTGCTCAGCACCTTAAGCGGCGGTTATTGTCTGACCTCGACGCGTAAAAATGTTGACCGCGGGATCAACATGCAGGTTGTGACACAAGTCCAACATACGGTGATCCTGGCCGAGCATAAACTGCTCGACAGTCAGCTGGTGGCAAAACGCCTGCAAAAAATCAAACCGCTGCGGTATCCGCGCTGGCTGATGATCCTGATGGTGGCGCTCTCCTGCGGGTGTTTCAGCAAACTTAATGGTGGCGGCTGGGATGCATTCATTGTCACTTTTTTTGCCAGCGGCGTCGCCATGGCCGTACGCCAGAGCCTTACTGCACGGCATATGAATCCGCTCATCAACTTTTGCTGCACGGCATTCGTGGCGACTTCCATTTCAGGGTTGCTGTTGCGGCTGGGCATTTTTCAGCAGTCATCAAACGTCGCAATGGCTGCCAGCGTGTTATTGCTGGTGCCGGGGTTTCCGCTGATTAATGCCGTGGCGGATATGTTCAAAGGGCATGTGAATACCGGACTGGCGCGCTGGACTATGGCCAGCCTGCTGACACTGGCGACCTGCATTGGTGTGGTCATGGCAATGGCATTGTGGGGTTTACGGGGGTGGTCATGAGCCTTTTATGGGCACTGATTCAGGATATGCTTTTCGCTGCCGTGCCCGCACTGGGCTTTGCGATGGTGTTTAATGTGCCGCCGCGGGCATTACGTTATTGCGCACTGCTCGGCGCAGTTGGCCATGGCACGAGGATGTTGCTGATCCACGGCGGGATAAACATCGAATGGGCCTCCCTGCTGGCAGCTATACTGATTGGCATTATGGGCATTCGATGGTCACGCTGGTTACTGGCGCATCCTAAAGTTTTCACCGTTGCCGCTGTTATACCGATGTTCCCCGGCATTTCTGCCTACACGGCGATGATCTCAGTCGTGGAGATTTCGCATCTGGGCTACAGCGAAGCATTGCTATCGACGGCACTCACCAATTTTCTGAAAGCCAGTTTTATCGTCGGGGCATTATCTATCGGATTATCGTTACCGGGATTGTGGCTGTACCGTAAACGCCCCGGTGTGTAAGCGTTGTTGTACAACGTGGAGCTACCATGCAAAAAAACAGGTGAGCGCTTCAGCATTTTCGACTGGATTACGGCGGTACCTTCCTGCTTTTGAGCGTCCTTTACCGCCGGAACCGCTACTTTTGGCGGGGAATATCCCGGCAGGGTAAGAGCTCTCTTATATCTTTGTAAAGCGTGGGTCTCCCTATCGACGGCTGATGGGGCTTTCCGTATAGTGGCAGCTCTTTTTTGGGGTCACGCACAAATCCTTTTTCTACACAGGGCTTCACAATGATTATTAGCCTGATCGCCGCACTGGCGACCGATCGCGTTATTGGCATGGAAAACGCTATGCCTTGGCATTTACCTGGTGATCTGGCCTGGTTTAAGCGTAATACGCTCAACAAACCCGTCATCATGGGGCGAAAGACGTTTGAGTCAATCGGACGCCCGTTGCCTGGCCGGCTGAATATTGTCATCAGCTCTAAACCGGGCGAGCATGAAGGTGTGACCTGGGTAACGTCTGTTGACGCTGCGCTGGCGGCTGCCGGCGATGTGGAAGAAGTGATGGTGATGGGGGGCGGCCGCGTGTATGAGCAACTGCTGCCGAAGGCCAATCGTTTATATCTGACTCACATTGATGCCGAAGTCGAAGGGGATACACATTTCCCTGATTATGAGCCGGATGACTGGGAAAGCACATTCAGCGAATTCCACGATGCGGATGAGCAGAACTCTCATGGTTATTGCTTCGAAATCCTTGATCGCCGCGCCTGATCCTACGGCTGCGCGAGCCGTGTGACAATAAAAAGGCACCCTTTGCAGGTGCCTTTTTGCTGTCTGAATGTCCGCTGTTTGATCAAACGGCTTTCGGGATTTCAGAGTGCTGTTTTTCGCTCTGGCGGTTTGAAGGCTGGGCGAAGTAGGTTTTGTCTTCCCAGCGCAGCATGGTCAGGTCACCGCCCCAGCAGCAGCCGGTATCCAGCGCATAAATGCCTTCCGGCGTGCCTTTCCCTTCCAGTGATGCCCAGTGTCCGAACGCAATACTGTAGCCTGCTTCCTGTAAAGGCCCCGGAATATCAAACCAGGGTTTCAGCGGCTTCGGCGCGTTTTCCGGGATATCTTTGCAGATCATATCCAGTTGTCCGTTCGGGAAGCAATAACGCATGCGGGTGAAAGCATTGGTGCTGAAACGCAAACGCGCCAGACCCGTCAGTTCAGGATGCCAGTTGTTCGGCATATCGCCATACATCGCATCCAGAAACAGCGGATAAGTATCGCTGCTCAGGACGGCTTCCACTTCACGGGCGCACATTTGAGCGGTGTCGAGATCCCATTGCGGCGTGATCCCTGCGTGGGCCATGACCAGCTTCAGATCTTCATCAACCTGCAGTACCGGCTGGCGGCGCAACCAGTTGATCAGTTCGTCAGCGTCTTCGGCTTCAAGCAAGGGCGTGATGCGGTCTTTCGGTTTGTTGAAACTGATCCCCGCGTAAACCGCCAGCAGATGCAGATCGTGGTTACCGAGCACCATCCGGACACAATCCCCCAAACCGCTGACAAAACGCAGCACTTCGAGCGAGGACGGACCGCGGGCGACTAAATCACCCGTCAGCCACAGGACATCGTTTTGCGGATTAAAATCCACCTGCGCCAATAGCGCCTTGAGTTCATCGATGCAGCCGTGAACATCACCAATAAGATATGTCGACATGAGGATTAATTTATCAGCGTAGGGATGGCGAGGCGGAAGACCGGAACAGGCACACGGAAGGTTTCACCGTCTTGTGCGACCATTTCATAATGGCCTTCCATCGTGCCCAGTGGCGTTTCTAAAATGGCGCCGCTGGTATAGTAAAATTCATTGCCTGGCAGGATCAGCGGTTGTTCACCGATGACCCCTTCACCCTGGACTTCAGTCTGGCGACCGTTACTGTTGGTTATCAGCCAGTAACGGCGAAGCAGTTGCACATTAAAACGCCCCAGATTGCGGATGGTGATGGTGTAAGCGAAGACAAAACGTTCTTCTTCGGGTATCGACTGTGACTCAACGTAGATACTTTGCACCTGAACACAAACGCGGGGCGAATTAAGCATAACGCTACTCCTGAAGTTCCGGGGTTTTAGGTCGTGTGGACAACCAGTTAGCCAGTTTACAGAATTGCTCTACAGAAATATTTTCAGCACGCATGCTGAGATCTAAACCCAGTTCGGTCATTTGTTCAGAAGTGAACAGGTGGCCGAGGCTGTTACGCACTGTTTTACGACGCTGGTTGAAAGCATCCGTGGTCAGACGGCTCAGAATGCGAATATCAGGCACCGGATATGGGATCACTTCATGCGGCACTAAACGTACCACAGCGGATTCCACTTTAGGCGCCGGTGTGAAGGATTCTGGTGGAACTTCCAGAACCGGGATCACATTGCAGTAATATTGCGCCATCACCGTTAAACGACCATACGCTTTGCTGTTCGGGCCTGCAACCAGACGGTTTACCACTTCCTTCTGCAACATAAAATGCATGTCTTTGATGGCGTTGGTATAAGTGAACAAATGGAACATCAGCGGCGTAGAAATGTTGTACGGCAGGTTACCAAAGACACGCAGCGGCTGACCGAGCTCTTCAGACAGTTCGCCGAAATTGATTTTCATCGCATCAGACTGGATGACCCGCAGTTTGCCCTGAAACTTAGGGTTATTTTCCAGACGCGTTGCCAGATCGCGGTCGAGTTCGATGACCGTCATGCTGTCCAGGCGCGAAGCAACAGGCTCAGTTAACGCCGCCAGACCGGGACCGATTTCAACGACAGCCTCGCCCGGCATAGGGTGAATGGCCGACACGATGCTATCGATAACAAACTGATCGGTTAAGAAGTTTTGCCCAAAACGTTTACGGGCAAAGTGACCTTGGTGGACTCTACTATTCATTGTTGTTATTTATCGTTGCTGTTATTTGCCATGTGAATGGCGAGATTTATTGCTGTCTTGAAACTGCCCGCATCGGCGGTGCCGGTGGCGGCGAGTTCAAGGGCGGTACCGTGATCAACGGAAGTCCGGATAAAAGGCAGGCCGAGTGTGATATTCACTGCGCGACCAAATCCCTGATATTTTAGCACCGGAAGGCCCTGATCGTGATACATCGATAAAACAGCATCGGCATGTTGCAGATATTTAGGCTGGAATAACGTATCAGCGGGCAGCGGGCCGATGAGATTCATCCCTTGCTGGCGCAGTTCGTCCAGTGCAGGAATGATAATGTCGATCTCTTCGTGCCCCATGTGGCCACCTTCGCCGGCATGTGGATTCAGGCCACACACATAAATTTGCGGCTCGGTAATACCAAATTTGGTTTTCAGATCATGATGCAAAATGGTGATGACTTCATGCAGACACTGGCGGGTAATCGCGCCAGGCACTGCCAGCAAAGGCAAATGCGTGGTCGCCAGCGCAACGCGCAACTCTTCGGTTGCCAGCATCATCACAACACGGTCGCAATGGCTGCGGTCAGCAAAGAATTCGGTATGGCCGATGAAGGGAATTCCGGCATCGTTGATAATGCTTTTTTGAACCGGGCCGGTGATCAGTGCAGCGAATTCACCGCTGATAGCACCGTCGCAGGCACGTGCCAGCGTTTCCACCACGTAGGGCGCATTAGCCACATCAAGTTTACCTGCGGTCACCGGGACGGCGAGTTTAACAGGCAAAACGGTCAATGTGCCCGCAGCCTGAGGCTCTGGCGGACGCGCTCTCTGATAATCGCGTAAGCGGATATTCAGGCCGAGTTTCTCAGCACGTTCAAGCAGTAAGGCCGGATCGGCACAGACCACTAACTCAACAGGCCATGCCTGCTGAGCCAGCGCCAGTACCAGATCCGGCCCAACCCCGGCCGGTTCGCCGGGGGTAATGACCACAGATTTTGTCACGGAAGTATTATTTTCCATTCCCATCCATAATTTTCACATACGCTTCAGCACGTTGTTCCTGCATCCATGTCTGGGCTTCTTCCGCAAATTTGCGGTTGAACAGCATGCGGTAAGCACGTTCTTTCTGTGCCGCATCTGTTTTATCGACCTGACGGGTGTCGATAAGTTGGATCAAGTGCCAGCCAAACGAAGAGTGAACCGGTGCACTGATTTCGCCTTTTTTCAGGTTCATCAACGCATCACGGAATGCAGGATCGTACATATCTGGTGACGCCCAACCTAAATCGCCGCCCTGATTAGCAGAGCCAGGATCCTGAGAAAGCTGTTTGGCTTCATCAGCGAATGTGGCTTTACCGCTCTTAATATCAGCCGCAACCTGTTCCAGTTTCGCCCGCGCCTGCGCATCCGTCATTACGACAGAAGGTTTCAGCAGGATGTGACGGGCGTGAACCTCGGTGACAGAAACCGTTTTATTGTCGCCACGGATATCGTTCACTTTCAGAATGTGGAAACCAACACCAGAACGAATCGGGCCAATGACCTGGCCTTTCTGAGCGGTGCTTAACGCCTGAGCAAACAGGGAAGGCAGTTCCTGCAATTTGCCCCAGCCCATGTTGCCGCCTTTCAGTGCCTGGGAATCAGCCGAGTAGGTGATAGCCAGTTTGCCAAAGTCCGCACCATTGTTCAGATCAGCAACAATTTTCTTCGCCAGCTGTTCTGCAGAATCAACCTGATCCTGAGTTGGGTTTTCTGGCAGTGGCAACAGAATATGGCTGAGGTTGAATTCAGCACCGCTGCCGTTTTGCGCCGCAACCTGTTTGGCAAGCTGATCCACTTCCTGAGGCAGTATGGTGACACGGCGACGCACTTCACTGTTACGTACTTCGCTGATGATCATTTCCTTGCGAATCTGCGTACGGTAAGTGCTGTAGTTCATTCCGTCATAAGCCAGACGGCTGCGCAGTTGATCAACAGAAATGTTGTTTTGCTGTGCAATACCTGCAATGGCTTTATCCACGTCCTGATCGGTTGGCGTGATGCCCATTCGGGTCGCCATTTGTAACTGGATCTGATCCATGATCAAACGGTCGAGGATCTGGTGACGCAGAGTCGCATCATCCGGCAACTGCTGTTTAGCCTGCTGTGCCTGCTGTTTTACAGAATTAAACAAGCTATCAACGTCACTTTGCAATACCACGCCGTTGTTAACGACGGCGGCAACTTTATCAACTTCCTGAGGGGCAGCAAACGCAGTGCTGGCACAAAGCGTCACGCCGAGGAGAAGTGTTCTCCAGTTCTTCATACTTTTTCCATTTGTCTAATCCGCAAGCGCGGGTTTCAAGTTCACTGAATTCGTCGTGTCTTCACGAAATGAATCGTGTTTCGGGCTTAGAAAGCGCGTTGATAAGGCAGTATGCCGCTGGCCAACATTTCTTTCGTTCCGAGGGTTTGATTGTTACCCAGGCCTCTAAGTTCAATATTGAAACCAATCTTATTGTCATATTTACTTTCTGACTTAACCGTATCGTAGCTGGTGATCTTACGTTCATAACCAACATTGATAGCCCAGCAGCATGTGTTGTATTGCAAACCAATAAGCTGATCGGCTGGCTGCTGTGCTTTGGTGTCGTAATAGTACGCCCCCACAATCGCCCAACGGTCAGCAATCGGCCAACTGGCGATGCCGCCAACCTGCGAAATACCGTCCTGATAACCCGGGTTGGTAACGTTAGGTAACGTTGCCTGAATATATTCCGGGCTGGCGTAACGGTAACTCAGCTGAATCATTCTTTCTGAGTCTGCGCGGTACTCAAGCACGGCATCGCCTAAAGCCAGCGCATCCAGACGGGTGTCATACTGCACGCCGCCACGGATACCCCAGAAATTGTTGATTTTGTAGTAGCTGTCACCGGCCCACACCAGGCTGCCCGTATCATCATTTTTATCCAGGACGCTATCAACGTCACCGGTACGTGGCGGCTGGAAGTAATAAATCTGACCGGCAGAGGCATTAAAGCGCTCTTCCAGATTTTCGTCATAGATACGGGTCGTTAAACCGCTAGCCACCTGGTTTGCAGAGGCAATACGGTCCAGACCACTGTAGCTTTTATCGCGGAACAGGCCGGTGTAGTCGGACTGTAACAGCGTCGAGTCATAGGTATTGATCGAGCTCTGATTGCGGTAAGGGATATACAGGTACTGCACGCGCGGTTCGAGGGTCTGGGTGTAGTCACTGTTCCAGTCCATCGTGCGGTCGAACACCATTTTGCCGTCGCTTTTAAACTCAGGCATCGTACGGTTCACGGATGAACGCAGTTTGGTGTTCGGATTGCTATCGTAATACGCGTCCGGAATATCCTGCTGATAGTGGGTTGTCATCAGCTTCACTTCGTTATCCAGACTTCCCCAGCCATTACTGAGTGGCAGGCTGATAGTCGGTTCGAAGTGTGTACGCACGGCTTCCGGGTTGTCAGGGTTTACGCTGGTGAATTTCACCGCCTGACCGTACAGATGCAGGTCAAACGGGCCCACATCATTTTTGTAATAGTTAATATCCAGCTGTGGCTGTGCACGGTAAGCGTTGGCGTTCCCGAAATCTGAGAACACCTGGAACTGCTTACTGGCCAGTGTGACATCCCAGTTTTGGTTCGCGTAACCTACGCTGAATTTCTGCGTGGAATAGCCGTCAGTACTGGAACCGTATTTCGAATCGAAATCGGTGAAGTAATAAGGGTCACTGACCTTGGTATAGTCGACGTTGAAGCGCCAAACCTGATCGTATACACCGGCATGACGCCAGTAATACATCCAGCGCTTGGTTTTATCGCTGGTACGGTTTTCATCTTCGACATACTGCTGATCGATTTTCTTATCGTTACCCAGATAATCGAATTCCATCAGACCCGCACCGGCAACGGTCAGGTAGCGGAATTCATTTTGCAGTTGCAGACCACGGTTGCTCATGTAATTGGGCGTAATCGTGGCATCGTAGTTTGGCGCAATGTTCCAGTAGTAAGGAACGGTGACACCAACGCCATTATTGCTGCTGTAGTTAGCATTAGGGATAAGGAAACCGGAACGACGCTTATTGCCAATCGGCAACTGCATGTACGGACTGTAGAACACCGGCACCGGACCGATATGGAAGCGGGCATTCCAGATTTCAGCCACTTCTTCCTGACGATCCTGAATCACTTCGGAACCGACGACGCTCCAGCTGTTATCGCCAGGCAGACAGGTGGTAAATGTACCGTTATCCATGATGGTGTAACGGTTGTTGTCACGCTGCTTCATTTTGTCAGCCTGACCACGTCCCTGACGGCCGACCATCTGGTAGTCGCCATCCTGAACATCAGTATCTTTGGTGGTCAGGTTCGCAAAGCCTTTCGGGCCATTCAGCTTGATTTGGTTATCGTTATAACGCACGTTGCCGGTCGCAGTAGCGGTTCGGGTCGGGGTCGGCTGATTGGGATTGGCGATTTGATTAAGCTGAACCTGATCAGCATCCAGTGTGCTGTTGCCCTGAACAACGTTAACGTTGCCGCTAAACAGCGCACTGTCAGGATAATTGCCGGTCGCCTTATCGGCGTTGATGGTCACAGGCAGTGAATTAGGATCACCCTGCACCAAAGGTTTGTCATAGGTCGGAACGCCGAGCATACATTGTGCTGCGAGATCGGCCATTGCGCCGTGACTGTACAATACTGACCAGATTGTGGCGGCCAGCATTGTCGGTAAGCGTGTTTTCAGACGTCTGTTTTTCATACGTAAAATGGTGTTCCGTCATCAGAGGCATCATGCCGGCAAACGGTCAGAGACTATCTCACTCATCATGGTTGCGCTAGTGTTAAATCCCACCTGTTACGTTGCTGCCGTTAGGCACAACGATAAATGCCGGTTATGATAAAGCAATTTTTAAGCGACGGCATGGCGAATTGAGGAGTATATGCAGTATTGGGGAAAACTGCTCGGACTTATCCTGGGCTTATGGTCCGGTTTAGGCTTCTGGGGAATTGTAGCAGGGCTGCTGATAGGGCATATGTTTGATACCGCGCGTTCAGCGAAACGCAGAGGGTATTTTGCCGATCAGCAGACACGTCAAACCATCTTTTTCCGCACCACGTTTGAGGTGATGGGAAATCTGACTAAATCAAAAGGCAGAGTTACCGAGGCGGATATTCAGATCGCCAGTCTTTACATGGAACGTATGCAGTTGCACGGCGAGCAGCGCGAAGCCGCACAACGCGCTTTTCGCGACGGGAAAGAAGCTGACTATCCCTTGCGTGAGAAAATGCGCGAACTGCGCACTGCGTGTTTTGGTCGTTTTGACCTGATACGGACTTTTCTGGAAATCCAGATCCAGGCCGCGTACGCCGACGGTTCATTGCATCCCAATGAACGCGAAGTGTTGTACGTGATTGCTGAAGAGCTTGGGATTTCACGGATGCAGTTCGATCAGTTCCTGCGCATGATGGAAGGCGGCCAGCAGTTTGGCGGTCACCAGCAGGGGGGACGCTCGTATGGCGGCGGTTATCACCAGACGCAGCAAGGCCCGACGCTGGCAGATGCCTGCAAAGTGCTGGGCGTGAATGCCACCGACGACGCAACGACCATTAAACGTGCCTACCGCAAACTGATGGGCGAGCATCATCCTGACAAACTGGTGGCGAAAGGTTTACCGCCTGAAATGATGGAAATGGCGAAGGAAAAAGCACAGGCGATTCAGGCGGCGTATGACCTGATCAAACGTGAAAAAGGCTTTAAATAACGTCATCATTAAAAAGGCGCTCTTTTCAGAGCGCCTTTTGCTTTGTGGGACACAGCCTTGTGTCAGGTGTCAGAACTTAAACGTCACCCCTGCCACAGCCTGCCAATAATCTACCCCTTCATCTTCCAGCCTGTGCTGATACTGTACACCGGTATTCAGTGACACATTCGGCATCGGATTGCTGATAATCCCCAGGTCTAGCATCCCGGAACTGCCTGCAGCACCGCTGTGGAAGCTGTTGCTGACGTCGCTGTAGGTGACTCCGATGTCCACTGACGCATCGTCTCTGAGATCTGTAATGAACAATGTATTCGCCGTAATCGCCCATTTACCAGCATTTGCGGTATCCCAGTCGTAGCGGTAACGCATCCCTAAGCGGGCAGTCTGACGGGTGATATCGTCATAATGAACCTTCGTATTATCAATATCCGTAAAATCATCGACTTGCAGGCGCTGAATGCCAAATCCAACTAATGGCGTCAGCACATGATTGCCCGCCTGGATTTTATATCCCACATCCACAGAGCCACCGAAGGAGGTCGCACTGATATCCGCCACGTCACTGCCGCGCAGGTCAGTCGATACATTGCCGTCATAGATGGCGACGTCCGAAGCTACATCCACCGTTAAACCGCTGACATACTGATACGACAGCAGTGAAGAGAGTCCCCAGGTGGTGTATTGCGTTTTGCTGTTGCCGTCGGCGGCATCCGGCGTGACATCCAGATTAGCGCTGGAAAGGCCAAGGCTGAGTGCCAGCGAGTGGGTGTCGTTACCCAGTTGCATCACTTTGGCACCCAATAGCCAGCCTTCTTCTTTCTGCGTGTAGTCGTAGCCATAATCCATAAAGCCGAGTGCTGAATGATAGTTGTCTTCTCCGTTGAGATACTGGAAGAAGAGATTCTGTTTCTTATCATCCTGTGCCAGAACCTGATTGCGGAAGGTTTCACTCACGCGACTGTTGTAGCTCAGCAGGGCGGAAGGTAAAGACAGATAAGAAGGCACCTGCGGCGTAACGGCCGGACGCGCATTTTTTCCGCTGTCATCGTCATCTGGCGTCGGTGCCGGCGGGACCGGCGTGTCATCACCTTCATCCGGCGTTGGTTCAGGAACCGGTGTATCGTCGTCCTCGCCATCGTCTTCATCATCCGGCGTCGGTTCTGGCGGAACCGGCGTGTTATCGACCGGTACCGTATTGTCGCCTTCGGTCAGCATGTTGTTTTGCAGACGGTAATCCCAGAACTGATCGCCGCTGCCTGCCACTTCACGCTGTTCTTCAGAGCTGCGGCCCGGTGCGAAGGCATACAGGTTATAGGCGTAAGCGCCGCGCGCCACGTATTCCCCCGCCAGTCTGAAGCTGTCTTTGGTTGCCTTACCGGCCACCTGGATCAGCGACACGCCTTCCTGATTATCCGCTGCGCCATCATTATCCGTATCGGTGAAGAAACCCGCCCCTGACGGTGTGACTTGAACACTCACCGGTGCAGAGGAAACCATGTCGCCGTTGATCAGCAGCTTGTCGGTTTGTGTGAAAGCCGGATCGAAATGCGTGCGCAGGCTGAGCAGATTATTGCTGCCCGCCGCCATTGTGCCGTTAACGGTTTGCGTGGCCGCGACAAATGTATCGCTCTCGCTTTCGTTTTCGGCTGGCCAGTGTGGCAGAAGCTGCACATCATCTTTCAGGATCAGATCGGCGACGGTGTTGTTACCGGCCAGCACCGTGTTTTTCTCCATCGTGACGGTGGACGCAAGGGAGCCGTTGAGGATCAGCGCGCCGCTGTAAATATTGGTGGCACCGGTGAACGTATTCTCGCTGTTGATGTACAGCGCGCCCGGCGCCATTTTCTTCAGGGTTCCGTTACCGGAAATAGTGGCGTCAATCACCACGTCATTATTGCCGTCGGTGCTGGTGGTTTTACTGTCTGTCTGATCAACAGAAATCATACTGCCGGAAGCCAGTTCCACCTTGCCGCTCAGATGCGATTTACTGTTCAGCATCATGTTTGCCAGCTCGTTGAGCTTCACGTTGGCATCCAGTGTGGCGTGCTCGTTAACGCGCAGGGTGGCACGGCTGGCCACATCCACATTGTTTATCGTATAGGTTTCATCAATCCAGTCGTCACTGAACACTACATTACCGGCGTGCGGAGTCGGGCGACCCGCCAGTCTCAGAATGCCATTTTGCACGGAGAGCTGATTCAGGTCAGCACCGCCCGCCAGTTCCCAGAAGCCTGCGGAAGAGTCCGCTGCATAATCGACGTTTAAATTCGACGCCGTTTCCTGACTGCCGAGATGGCCGACGAAGGTCTGGTTACTGCTGTTGTTCAGCGTCAGGGTGCTGAGCTGGTCTGCATTGCCGTTAATAATGGCCGCACCGGAATCACTGTGATTGATGCTGCTGAAAGCCATGTCATAGCCATTGAGATCAAGATTGCCGCCGCGATAACCAAAGTAAATGTCGCTGCCGGTAATCTGGTTTTCGCCGCCGATCTGCACGGTCGGTCGACCGCTGACAATGGTGACTTTGGAGAAGGCTTTTTGCTCCCCGGCTTCATTGGCCTGCTGGGCTAACACCACCAGCCCGTCGCCGACATTCAGCGCGCCGCCATTATTCCCCACGGCATTGACGTACAGCGTACCTTCGCCGATTTTATGTAAAGTATCTCCGGCTAAACCGTTCACTTCCCAGTCAACGGTTTTATCCGCATCGACTTCGATCCCGCCGCCCACCCAGGTGCTGTTCGCACCTTCAGCCGACACCACCCGGTAATCGTTCGAGAATTGCAGTTTTGCGGCACCATGATTGACGGCGCTATCAAGTACGATCAGGCCGCCATCACCGGCAAAGCGCAGATCTTTTGAGGCATCGAGTTCTTCATTGCTGGCCTGCGAAGGGAGTTGCTTATCAACACCGTGCCACTGCCAGCTGTTTTCGCCTTGCGTAATATTGGCCGCAGTCCAATGAATATCGCCATCTGCTGCCACGTCGGTCACATCAGGATCGGTATTAGCAGCAATCACTTTGTTCATAAAATTGAGCTGCATATCCAGCGTATAACTGGTGTATTCATATCCTGTTTTTCCTGTGCCTCCCCATGGGGAAACACCGAAGATTTTCCATTCTTTATCTACGTTATCATAAACATACAACGGACTTCCGCTGTCGCCTGCTTGTATCGCTGAACTGAATGGCTGAGCACGTGCATCAGGCGGCCCGTAGTTAACCCAGCGTAATCTTGACGGTTCAAAGATTGGGTTGACCACGGTGCCGCCGCTTTTCCATTCGTAAGCGCCGGTAATATAAACGGGTTTTTTAGTGACGGGGTCGACCTGATATTGTGTTCCGGCACCGGCTCGCGCGAAATAAACATAGCGTTCTCGGTTCTTACGCACATCCTGAGTATCCACGGTGGGTACCGGCGCGGCATCGGTCACGACTTTATTTAAACGTGGAACATGGAAATCTTTATTCCAGGTGAGATATTGAGGGTCAATATTTCGGTTAATTAATTTATAGGAAGTTTTATATTTTGCTTTATTACCGAAATCGACAGCGGTATAACCGCCATTGTGAGCAACGCTGACGACATAAGAGGGGGCGATGACTGTCGCAAAACCTAAGCTGTTAATTGCGCCGAAATCGGGCATAGGGAAATTCAGGATGCCTGCGGACGTACCATCCATCTTAAAGACTTCGATGTTTTCTTCACCGACGGTGTATTTGCCCAGATTCTCTGCGAAGTCGCGGTAGTCCTGAACCGCAACATCTTCACGCATGATACCGGCATCGGCATCAAAAAGCGCCAATGCAATCAGGCTGCTGAGCAGCCTTGGTTTCCATTTCATGTCGTCTTCCCTGAAGGGTGAATAATTAAATTTGAATAAATAGGGCGGGATGTTATCAGGCGTGCGGGGCGAATTAACAGGGAAGGGAATAGGTGAGGAAGCCGATATTATATTTTTTGGCAAGGTAAATTCTGATAAAACAACACGATGGTAATGTAATACATATTACTTAATAGTGATTGAAGAAAAATGTATTATTTGAATGGTTAAAAATCCGGCTCGCAGTTAAATACCAGCGGCGCATCGGTTATCGGATGATAAAACGATAATTCCTGTGCGTGCAGTTGCAAACGACCGGCCGCTGCCAGCGCCTGCGGATGGGCATAGAATTTATCGCCCAGAATCGGATGCCCGAGCGCCAGAAGGTGCACGCGCAACTGGTGCGAACGTCCGGTGATCGGCCGCAGTTTCACCCGCGTTGTGCCGTCATCATCCCATGACATCACTTCATACTGCGTCAGCGCTTTCTTGCCGGTCTCGTGACAGACCTTCTGTTTCGGCCGGTTAGGATAATCGCAAATCAGCGGCAAATCGATAATGCCGTAATCTTCTTCAACCCGTCCCCAGACCCGCGCGATATACACTTTCTTGGTTTCGCGTTCGCGGAACTGGCGTTTAAGTTCACGCTCAGCGTCTTTGGTCAGCGCCACCACGATCACGCCGCTGGTGGACATATCCAGACGATGGACGGACTCAGCCTCAGGAAATTCCTGCTGAATACGCGTCATCAGGCTGTCCTGATGCTCGGCCAGCTTGCCCGGCACGGAAAGCAGCCCGCTCGGCTTATTGACCACCATGATGTGTTCATCCTGAAAAATCACCTGTAACCAGGGATCGGTCGGCGGATTGTAATTCTCCAGCGGCCGGGTTTTCGACGGTTCAGGGATAGTCGGTTGATGTTCGCTCATAGCGGTTTCAGTCTGCATTCAGGTTGAAATAAATAAGGGATGCAGACCGGCTGCATCCCGTCGGGCTTACTGATGGCTGACCACCACCAGGCGGATCGCATCCAGACGCCAGCTGGCATCGTTCAGATTCGCCAGCACCTGCTTACGGTTAGAGTCTACCGATTCCAGTTCGTCATCGCGAATGTTCGGGTTCACTTCTTTCAGCGCTTTCAGACGATCCAGTTCTTTGGTCAGTTGCTCGTCAGCTTCCACTTTCGCTGCTTCAATCAGGGCGCGCGCCTGATCGGCAATTTCCGCTTCTGCCTGTTGCAGCATGGCGTGAACATCCTGCTGCACGGCATTCACCAGTTTACTGGAGTTGTGACGGTTGATGGCATTCAGCTGACGGTTAAAACTCTCAAATTCAACCTGAGCCGCCAGATTGGTGCCTTTACGATCCATCAGCATACGCACCGGTGTCGGTGGCAGGAAACGGGTCAGTTGCAGATGCTTCGGCGCCTGACATTCCACCACGTAAACCAGTTCCGCCAGCAAGGTACCGACCGGCAGCGCTTTGTTTTTCAGGATCGATACCGCACAACTGCCGGTATCACCGGAAAGGATCAGATCCAGACCGTTACGCACGATCGGATGTTCCCAGCTGATAAACTGTGCATCTTCACGCGAGAGCGCCTGTTCACGATCGAAGGTCACGGTGCAACCGTCTTCCGGCAGACCCGGGAAATCCGGCACCAGCATGTGATCAGACGGTGTCAGGACGATCAGGTTATCGCTGCGATCTTCCTGATTGATGCCGACGATATCGAACAGGTTCAGCGCAAAGTTGACCAGGTTAACGTCGTTATCCTGCTCGCCGATTTCCTTCGCCAGTTGTTGAGCACGTTCGCCACCGTTGGAATGCATCTCCAGCAGGCGGTCACGGCCATTTTCCAGCTTCTCTTTCAGCGCGTCATGTTCGGCGCGACATGTAAGAATGAACTCGTCCAGACCTTCCTGCGCGGCAGGTGCCGCCAGGAACGCAATCAGTTGCTCATAAGCGCTGTCGTAAATGGTGCGGCCAGTCGGACAGGTATGTTCGAATGCGTCCAGACCTTCATGGAACCAGCGAACCAGTACCGACTGCGCGGTCTGCTCGAGGTATGGCACCATGATGTCGATATTGTTTTGCTGGCCGATACGATCCAGACGCCCGATACGCTGTTCCAGCAGATCCGGGTTGAACGGCAGGTCGAACATCACCATCTTGCTGGCAAACTGGAAGTTACGGCCTTCGGAGCCGATTTCAGAACACAGCAGAACCTGCGCGCCTTCTTCCTGGGAAGCAAAGTAAGCGGCGGCGCGGTCACGTTCGATGATCGACAAACCTTCGTGGAACACAGCAGCACGGATCGCTTCACGCTCCCGCAGAACCTGTTCCAGTTGCAATGCAGTGGCGGCTTTAGCGCAGATCACCAGTACTTTTTCGTCGCGGTTGGCGGTCAGATAACCGAGCAGCCATTCGACGCGCGGATCAAAGTTCCACCAGGTGGCGTTCTCGCCTTCAAATTCCTGATAAATCTGTTCCGGATACAGCATGTCGTGCGCACGGGCTTCGGCGGTTTTCTTCGCGCCCATAATGCCCAAGACTTTTATCGCGGTCTGATACTGCGTCGGCAGCGGCAGTTTCACTGCATGCAGATGACGTTCAGGGAAACCTTTCACGCCATTACGGGTGTTACGGAAGAGTACGCGGCTGGTACCGTGACGGTCCATCAGCATGGAAACCAGCTGTTTCGCTGCGGCTTCGTCGCCTTTATTGGCGGCGGTCAGCAGGGCATCGGTATCGGCATTGCCGACACTTTCACCCAGCAACGCCAGCGCTTCCGGCGTCAGCGGTTCTTTGTTGAGTAACAGCGTCACGGCATCAGCCACCGGCTGATATTGCTGTTGTTCTTCGATGAATTCTTCGTAATCGTGGAAACGGTCCGGATCCAGCAGACGCAGACGCGCAAAGTGGCTTTCCTGGCCCAGTTGCTCCGGCGTAGCGGTCAGCAGCAGAACACTCGGGATTTGCTGGGAAAGCTGTTCGATAACCTGATATTCGCGGCTCGGCGCGTCTTCGCTCCACACCAGATGGTGGGCCTCGTCGACCACCAGCATATCCCAGGCCGCATCGGATAACTGCTCAAGACGGGATTTATTGCGGCGCACGAAATCAAGGGAACAGATCACCAGTTGTTCAGTTTCAAACGGGTTCGTTGCTTCGTGGATGGATTCAGCGTAGCGATCGTCGTCAAACAAAGAGAAGCGCAGATTGAAGCGGCGCAGCATTTCTACCAGCCACTGGTGTTGCAGGGTTTCTGGCACCACGATCAGTATGCGTTCGGCACGGCCGGACAACAGTTGCTGATGAATAATCATGCCCGCTTCGATAGTTTTGCCCAGACCCACTTCATCGGCGAGTAAAACGCGCGGCGCATGGCGCTGACCGACTTCATAAGCGATGTGCAACTGATGTGGGATCAGGCTGGCACGCATACCGCGCAGACCGCCGAATTCCAGACGGAACTGTTCACGCTGATATTTACGGGCGCGGAAACGCAGGGCAAAACGGTCCATACGGTCAATCTGACCGGCGAACAGACGATCCTGCGGTTTGCTGAAGGTCAGTTTGCTGTCGAGCAGCACTTCGCGCATGGCAACGCCGGTTTCTTCTGTGTCCAGACGGGTGCCGATATAGGTCAACAGACCTTTGTCTTCAACAACTTCTTCGACCTGCAACTGCCAGCCTTCGTGACAGCTGATGGTATCACCGGGGTTGAACATCACGCGGGTGATCGGGGAATCATTTCGGGCATACAAACGGTTTTCACCGGTGGCGGGGAAAAGCAGGGTGACCATGCGCACATCCAGCGCGACTACGGTTCCTAATCCTAATTCGCTTTCCGTATCGCTTATCCAGCGTTGACCCAATGTAAACGGCATAATCTCTCTCTGTGTTGTGTGCTCTGTATACGGCGACTGCGCAATGCTTGCTCAGCCCGCGATGTTTCACGGGCAATAGTTTTCTTTCCCCGCCAGATGGCGCGGAGTTGTTCACTGTGTGAGGATGATTCAGAAATGGGAAAGGGCGCTATGGTAATGGAAGGTAAGCGTTTCGTCACCTGTGAATCCCAAAGTGCCCCGTTTTTTGCTCAGAATAATCCCATCTGCCCTGTAATGAGTGTAGCAAAATCGTCGTGAAGGAAAGGTAAAATGCCATCGGCGACCGGCTCCAGCTGACGCTCGATATAATGGTCGTAGTCGATGGGCGACTGACGGTTTTCCAGCGGTTCAGGGCCGGACGTGGTCATCACGTAGCTGATCCAGCCGCCATTCTGATACTGTTTGGCGCGACCGTGCAGCACATTATAGTCATCCGCCAGCCGCGCCGCGCGGACATGCGGCGGGACGTTTTTCTCATAATCGCTCAGCTTGCGGCGCAGGCGTTTGCGGTACACCAGTTTGTCATCAAACTCGCCGCTGAGCGTGCGCGCCACGTAATCGCGCACGTAATCCTGATACGGCTGGCGGTGAAACACCCGCTCATACAGCGCCTGCTGAAACTCCTGCGCCAGCGGTGTCCAGTCGGTGCGCACCGTTTCCAGCCCTTTATACACGATGTGCTCGCCGTCGGCGTCTTTCACCAGACCGGCATAACGCTTTTTGCTGCCGGTTTCCGAGCCGCGAATGGTCGGCATCAGGAAACGCTGATAATGCGTTTCGAATTCCAGTTCCAGGGCGCTTTCCAGCCCGTATTCCTGTTGCAGATGGCCTTTCCACCACGCATTCACCTGTTCAACCAGACGGCGGCCAATCGCGTCGGCCTCTTCCTGCGAATGGGCTTTGTTCAGCCAGACAAAGGTAGAATCGGTGTCGCCGTAAATCACCTGAAAGCCTTCGGCTTCAATCAGCTCGCGGGTCTGGCGCATGATGTCGTGCCCGCGCAGGGTAATGGAGGACGCAAGGCGCGGATCAAAGAAGCGGCAGCCGCTGGAGCCGAGCACGCCATAAAAGGCGTTCATGATGATTTTCAGTGCCTGAGACAGCGGTTTGTTTTTTTGCTTTTTAGCGTCTTCGCGTCCCATCCAGATCTGGCGGACAATTTCCGGCAGACAATGTTTTTCCCGCGAGAAACGGGCGTTACGGTAGCCGGGCACGGAATGTTCGTCATCCGGTTGTTGCAGTCCGGCGACCAGCCCGACCGGGTCAATCAGAAAGGTGCGGATAATCGACGGGTACAGGCTTTTATAATCGAGCACCAGCACCGAATCATACAGGCCGGGGCGCGAATCCATCACAAAGCCACCCGGGCTCATTTCGCCCTGCAATTCGCCCATATTGGGCGCGACGTAACCGGCGCGGTGCATGCGCGGTAAATAAAGATGGGTAAAGGCCGCCACTGAACCGCCGCTGCGATCCACGGCCAGACCGGTGACCGAGGCGCGTTCCAGCAAAAACGGCATCAGTTCAGTTTTGGCAAAAATACGCGTCACCAGTTCGCAGTCTTTCAGGTTATAGCGTGCCAGCGCCGGTTTATCTTCCCGAAAACGTTGTTCGATTTCGGCCAGCCGCTGAT
Organism: Rahnella sp. 2050; assembly: GCF_040544515.1. Lineage (NCBI taxonomy): Bacteria > Pseudomonadati > Pseudomonadota > Gammaproteobacteria > Enterobacterales > Yersiniaceae > Rahnella > Rahnella sp. 2050. The sequence goes on from NZ_JBEPKE010000002.1 coordinate 384,265, forward strand.
AAGGATTATCGCTGGCTTTGCCTTCGCCTAATAAACTTTGCGAGACGAATTCCAGGCTGAACGAGTTGAAGTTCCAGAACGCCGATTTCAGTGCTTCAATGCCGTCGATGATCAGACGACCCGCAGCGGCAGCAAAAAAGTGCCCCTGTTTGAAACCGTGTTCACGCCATTCCAGTTCACCGCCGCCGCGCCCGAATTTCAGCGGGATTTTGTAGCGGTCAGCGTGTTTTTGTAAAACCCGCAGGTCAAACTGCACTACGCTCCAGCCGATAATGGCGTCGGGATCATAGATTTCCAGCCACTCATTGAGTTTTTCCAGCAACTGCGGGCGGCTGTCGACGTAAACCATGTTGAAATCAAATTGAGCATTAGGATCGCCGTTCGGCGGGCCGAGCATATACACGTGGCGCTGCCCGCAGCCTTCCAGCCCGATGCAGTACAACTCGCCGTTGCCGCTGGTTTCGATATCCAGAGAACACAGTTTCAGCGGCGGGCGGTAGTCCTCCGCCGGTTTCATTTTGGTGTCCATCAGCAGCTTGTCCGGCCCCGGTTTACCGCTGAACCACACCGGTGCGGTGATATAGCGTTCCATCAGGAAGCGTTCCGGCGGGCGGATATCCGCTTCGAAAACACTGACGCCATTTTCTTTCAGCAATTTTTCAATCCGCATTAACTGCCGGTGTTGCGGGCAGTAAAGCCCAAGAACGGCGCGGGAATGGAAATCCTGCAACGGCAACGGACGCAGACTGATATTTTTTTCATCAATGAGAATGCGCTCCGCCGCCGCGCGTTGTTCGGCCGGAATAAACGCCACCGATTCCTGTAAAGGCAGGCGCACTTTCTGCGGACCTTCGTCGGTCGCCAGCCACAATTCCACCTCGGTACCGCGCGGCGCGTCGCGCCAGTGGCGGGTCAGCACAAATCCCTGACGCGGCGGGGTGTCAGTGGCAGCAGAAGCGGGACGGACAAAGGTGGAAGTGATAAGCGCCTCGGAACGGTAAAGATGAACAGATAAGGAATCAGAACAGAGTATGGTTATTTATACAGTCTTTGTCTATGGCTCAGGTTTCTGCCAAATACGCATACAATTACCCGGTTGACTGTGATAGTTCATGCGCTGACAATTCAGCCGATTGATGTATTTACTACAATGAGAATGCAGAAAACTCACACTTGTCTCATTTATCTGCGCAATTGGCGCAACTGAATTCTGGGAAGATATGGAAGCCTATCTACAACATCTGGTCGCTCAGTCGGTGGGCTTGGCATTAATTATCGTCGCGGTGGTGGCTTTCTTCGAGTCGCTGGCGCTGGTGGGCCTGATCCTGCCGGGTACCGTCATGATGGCGACGCTCGGGACGTTGATCGGCAGCGGTCAGGTGGGGTTGTACGAAGCCTGGCTGGCGGCGGGGCTGGGATGTTTCTTCGGCGACTGGGCCTCGTATTTCATTGGCCGCGGTTTCAAGGAGCCGCTGCATCGCTGGCGCTTCCTCAAACGTTACCAGTTATTACTGGATAAAACCGGTTATGCGCTGGATCGCCATAGTTTTGCGACGGTGATTATCGGGCGTTTCATCGGACCAACACGCCCGCTGGTGCCGATGGTTGCCGGTATGCTGAACCTTCCGCCTTACAAATTTGCACCGCCGAATATTATTGGCTGCATCACCTGGCCACCGGTGTATTTCCTGCCGGGCATTCTGGCGGGCGTGGCCATTGATATTCCGGCCAGTCACAACAGCTCGGTCTTCAAATGGATGCTGTTTGCCGCCGTGGTGCTGATCTGGCTGAGTGCCTGGTTGCTGTGGCGCTGGTTCCGTTCGGGCAAAGCTTCACCTGATGCGATGACAAAATGGTTGCCCTTAGCGCGTCTGCGCATCGTCTGTGTGCTAAGTCTGGTCGCAACCGCAGTGAGTCTGGTGATGTTAAGCGAACAGCCGATGATGCCGGTTTATGGTCATTTGCTGTGGCAAGTGATCACCCGCTGATCCCCGGCATTATCCCCAACACGCTGGCCTGCGGCGCACTGCCGTCGGTCAGTGCCTGCGTCGGCCCGTCGTAAAAAATCCGGCCATCGACGATCAGCAACGTGCGCGGCGCGATCCGTGCCGCATCATCCAGATTGTGCGACACCATCAGCAGCGTGAGATGGCGTTGCTCACATACCTTATCCAGCAACGTCAGCATCTCACTGCGCAGTGCCGGATCGAGTGCTGAAAAGGGCTCATCGAGCAATAAAACCGGCTGACTGCGCAGCAGGCAACGGGCGAGCGCGACACGCTGACGCTGGCCACCGGAAAGTTGCGATGGCAGCCGGTCCAGACATTCAGTCAGCCCGACCTGTCGGGCAATTTCTTCCAGTTCCTGCTTCTGCTGCGCGGTAAGTTTCAGCCCCGGATGCAATCCCAGCCCCATGTTCTGACGCACCGTCAGATGCGAGAACAGATTATTTTCCTGAAACAACATCGACACCGGACGTTTTGCCGGTGGCGTCACGCTGTGATCTGCGCCGTTGAGCAGGATCTGCCCGCTGACCGGTGCCAGAAAACCGGCGACCAGACTCAGCAGGGTACTTTTCCCGGCGCCGCTCGGGCCGAGGATTGCCACACGTTCACCGGCGTCGATCTGTAAATCGAAGCGCATCGGCAGATGTTCGTACAAATACGTCAGTTTATTCAGCGTCAGCATGGCGGCCCGGCAGTTTCTCAATCAGGGTGAATAACAGGAAGCATAGCAGCAGTAATAACAGCGCCGTCACCGCGCCGTCCTGGCTGCGGTAGGAACCAATCTGCTGATACAGATAAAACGGCAGGGTGCGGAAATTCTCGTTGCCGAACAAGGCAATCACACCGAAATCCCCCAGCGAAAGTACACAGGCGAAAGCCAGTGCCTGTGCAATCGGGCGTTTCAGTGCGCTGAGTTCAACCCGGCGCAGCCGCTGCCAGCCATGCATATCCAGCGAAAGACACAGCAGCGTGTAGCGTTCTGCCACGTCGCGCATCGGGTTATCCAGCACTTTTAATGCATAAGGTACGGCCATCAGCGCATTCGTGAGGATCACCAGCGGCCACGGCGATTGTGGTAAACCGGTGGTATCGCCGAGCAACAGGAAGAAACCGGTCGCCAGCACAATACCCGGCATCGCGAGGATCAGCATGCCGCTCAGATCCATCGCCTGCGCCCAGCTATTTCTCTTGCGTAACCGCAGTTCGCGGCTGCTCCACAGCAGCATCATGGTCAGCAGCACACACAATAATCCGCTGCCGAGCGCGATACGCACGGATGTCCATAATGCCTGCCAGAGCGCGGGTTGTTGCAAAACACCGACCGCTGCCCGGTTTATGCCATCGGTAATGACGGCGAGTAACGGCGGCAGGATCAGCAACAACGCCAGGCCAATCAGTACGGCATCGGCGATGCGCCGCAGCCAGGAATCATCAGGATTACGCCAGCGCTGAGAATGCGTTTGGCCCACCGGCAACGCCTGACTGAGTTTCTGACTGAGCAACACCAGCGCCAGGCAACAAAACAGCTGGATCAGGGCCAGCGTGGCGGCGCGGCTTAAATCGTAGTCGTAACTTAGCGCCTGATAAATGGCGAGTTCAATGGTCGTTGCCTGCGGACCGCCACCCAGTGAAAGCACCGTGGCGAAGCTGGCGAAACACAGCATAAAGATTAAGGCGGCGGCGGGGAATATCTGCCGGCGAATGGCAGGCCATTCCACAAAGCGGAATTGCTGCCAGATATTCATGCCGAGTTGTGCGGCGAGCTGGCGCTGCTCAACGGCGATATTTTCCAGTGCCTGCACTAAGAGCCGCGCTGCCAGCGGCAGATTGAAAAAGACGTGCGCCAGCAAAATGCCCTGTAAACCATACGGCGAGAAACGGTAATCCATGCCCAGCCAGCCGCAAATTTGCGCCAGCCAGCCCTGTCTTCCGTAGACACTGAGAATGCCAAACACCGCCACCAAAACCGGCAAGACCAGCGTCATCGCACATAAACGTAATAACAGCTGACGGCCGGGGAAACGGCGGCGGAACAAGGTGCGTGCCAGCAAAATTGCGGGCAGCACCGAGCAAAGCGCTGAAAGCAGCGCCTGCCAGAAAGTAAAGCAGATCACATGCCAGAGATAAGGATCGTGCCAGAGCGATGCGCCGCTTATCTGTGGCGCATGACGCCACAGAGAGCCTAAGGCCAGTACTGCCACCAGCAACATAGCCAGTGACGCGATGACGCCCGGCAACAGCCAGCGAGGGATCAATGGCTGACGGCGTTCTGCCATGCCTGGATCCATTGTGAACGATGAGTAGCGACATCCTGTGCGCTGTATTGCAGAGATTTGGCCGGAATCGTCAGTTGTTTAAAAGCGTCAGGCAGCGGGGTATTCACCACCGGATACATCCAGTTGCCGGTCGGGATCACTTTCTGGAAATCTTCCGTGGTGACGAACTTCATGAACTGTTCAGCAAGTTTCGGTTGCTTGCTGTTTGCCAGCTGGCCCGCCACTTCGACCTGCATGTAATGCCCTTCGGTAAAATCGGCTGCGGCGTAGTTATCTTTCTTCTCTTCGACAATATGGTATGCCGGAGAGGTGGTGTAGCTCAGCACCAGGTCGCTTTCACCTTTGAGGAATAAACCGTAAGCCTCGCTCCAGCCTTTAGTGACGGTGACAGTTTTCTTCGCCAGTTTTTCCCACGCTTGCGGCGCTTTATCGCCGTAGACTTTTTGCATCCACAGCATCAGGCCCAGACCCGGTGTACTGGTGCGTGGATCTTCATAAATCACTTTCCATTTCTGGTCGCTGTTGATCAGCTCATCGAGGCTTTTTGGCGGATTCTTCAGTTTATTTTTGTCGTAGACGAAGGCGAAATAACCGTAATCGTAAGGCACGAAAGTGCTGTCATTCCAGCCGCCTGGCACCGTCAGTCTGGCGTTGGTTTTCGGTGCTTTGGCGAATAAACCGGTTTGTTCAGCGGCCTGCAACAGGTTGTTATCCAGCCCCAGCACGATGTCGGCTTTGCTGTTTTTACCTTCCATCCGCAGACGGTTGAGCAAAGACACGCCATCTTCCAGCGCCACGTATTTCAGTTCGCAGCCGCATTGGGCTTCAAAGGCTTTTTTAATGGCGGGACCGGGGCCCCAGTCAGCAGAGAAAGAATCGTAGGTATAAACCGTCAAAACAGGTTTTGACGCAAATGCAGGTGCAGAAAGTAACAGCAGGCAGGACAGTAATTTTTTCAACTTTGCGCTCCAAAAAAATGAAAGGGCAAAGGATTTTGAGTAAGCATCGCGCAGTCTCAAATCCCTCCGCCGGGATTAACCGGATCAGGTTCGACGGGTTTCAAATCTCAGCCAAACTTGCTCACGGCGTTTACATCGCAGCTTTAACAAGTCGGGCACCCCGTTGAGAACGGATGTCATTCTAGAGATTAACGGCGCGATGCGATAGTCCGATTAACTGTCCGGTGGGGCAAACCAGGCGGATTTAAAGTCGAACCAGCCGAGGGTGTTCATACGCACACCGCGCATACTGCGTTGCCCCTGTAGCACCAGCCAGTGATGGAACAGGGGATGGATCTGATGGCTGACCGTCTGTTTCTGGCTCCATTTCGCCATCGATAAATTCCCGGCGTGCCACAGGGCGGCATCGTCGTTCATCTCTTCGCTAAAGCAATGCTTTGCCAGCGGCAATTCGTAGAAATGCGCGAACAGTGAAAACTCCAGCGGCAGGGTGAAGTTGGCACTGCCGAGCCACAGATCACTTTTGGCATCGCCGCGGTGCCAGACTGCGTAATCCACTATCTGAATAATCAGTTCGATACCTTCTTCCGCCAGCAACGGGCGCAGGGCGTTGCAGATCGCCTGATGTTCGGAATGCTCGCCGTAAAATGTCAGCGTTACCTGCGTCAGGTTTTGCGGTTTGGGCGGACGTGGCCGGGGCGCTTTGTGATGCCATCGCGGCAGCAGGCCATACGCCGGAGACCAGTAGCGCTGGTAAATCGGTTCGGCATTATTCAGTAAGGCGATGGGATTGAGTAAATCGCACAACCACTGGCGTGTTTCTTCAGATTGTCCGACCGGCGAACGCTGGTCAAATAACAGGAAATAGCAGCCTTCTTCAAGGCGACTTTCCAGCTCGCTTTTGCCTGATTCATCGGCCTGAAGCTGTACGCCGGAATGCACCAGCTCTTCACTCAGTTCCGGTAATACCCAGATATTCACCTCGTCGATCAGTGCCCGGAAGCCAAAATAATCGTCAAAGGCGCGGATGCGCAGCTGTGTTTTCAGATTACGCACCACGGCGTAAGGGCCGGTGCCGACCGGATGGCGGGCAAAATCAGGCAGTGACTGCCATTCCTGCGGCAGGATCATCGCGTGGATATTGCCAAACAACCACGGCAGCCAGCGGTCGGGTTCATTCAGGTGGATATCTATGACATTCGCCGTGGGCGTCGTGACTGATTTCAGGTTGCTGAACAGCGGATGCGTTTTCAGGCGAATAAACGTGGCGATAATATCTGCCATCTCGAGTTCGCGACCATGATGAAAATGAATGGCGGGGCGCAGATAAAACCGCCAGTGCAGCGGCGAAACTTCCTGCCAGTGATGGGCTAAATCGCCTTCCGCTTCCCCATTTTCCTCATTTATGCGTGTCAGGCCGCTAAAGATTTGTCTGGCAATGTGGGTTTCTGAACGGCGCAACATGGTGCCGGGCAGCAGATTCATCAGCGGGCGATAATACAGTACGCGCAGAATATGTTTGCCCTGACGGAAACTGCGACCGAGCTGGGACAGCAGCATCTGGCGCACCAGGGTTTTGTCGCCGACCAGTTGTACCAGCTGATCAATGCTGTCCTGTTCCAGCAGCTCTTCAGCGCGCTGTTGCTGGAGTGCCAGCCCGGTATAAAGAAATTTCAGCGTGGATCGTTTGCCGCGTCCGGCCTCTGCATCCCACGTCAGCCAGCCCTGTCCCTGCATGGTGCTGAGCAACGAGCGCATGTGTCTGCGTGAACAGTTCAGGACTTCTGACAGTGCCTGTAATGTCGTTTCAGTTTCTTCACCGTGACAGCTTTGCCATAAGCGGATGAACTGTTGTTGCAAACGGGATGAGGACATAAAAGAGGAACTCCGTGGCCGATCTTCATCAATTTATCTTTCCTCATATTACGCCGATACTGTTTCTCAACGAAAGCCTGTTGTGAACAACCGGAGATCATCATGAAACGCAGTCTGAACGCCCGTTTCTATCAGCGTTATTTTGAAGCCATCAAAAAAAACGCCTCTAAAAATCATGCAGACTGGCTGTCCTGGGTTCCGGTGCAGTACCGTCTGGATATTCTGTCCCGTCTCACGCAGTGGGATATGGAAACGATGGACGACGAGCAATACCGCCGGCGACTGTGACTTCAGGTCTGACTAAATTCGATTTTCTGAGTAATGGTGTATTGTCACCAGCCAGTGAGGAAACTCACTGGTTTTTTTATGCTCATTTTCCAGAACCGACTGAAACTTCGCTACACTGTCTGTCTTGCTTTATCTGCATTCATTTCTCAGGGACGACGTCATGTCAAAACCTCGTTTTAATCGTATTTATGTCACCTTTCTGGTGGTCTCCTTGCTGTGCGGCGTGGCGGGTGCATTACAGGCGCCGACGCTGAGTCTGTTTCTGACCAACGAAGTGAAGGTCCGTCCGCTGTGGGTCGGCTTCTTTTATACCGTTAACGCCATCGCGGGGATCGCGATCAGCTTTCTGCTGGCTAACCGTTCCGATAACAAAGGCGACCGGCGGAAATTGCTGATGTTCTGCTGCCTGATGGCGATCGGCAACAGTCTGGTCTTTGCCTTCAGCCGCGATTATCTGGTGCTGATCACTGTCGGTGTGTTGCTGGCAGCGATAGGTAACGCGTCGATGCCCCAGCTCTTTGCACTGGCGCGGGAACATGCGGATCGCTCCGCCAGTGAAGTGGTGATGTTCAGCTCGATGATGCGTGCGATGCTCTCGCTGGCCTGGGTGCTTGGCCCGCCGCTGTCGTTCATGGTGGCGTTGAACTACGGCTTTACGCCAATGTACCTGAGTGCGGCAGCGGTGTTTGTCGGCAGCATACTGATGATCCTGTTTTTCCTGCCCTCAGTACCACGCCTTGAACTGCCAGTGGACGAAAAAGTAGTGCATGCCAGCGCCTGGCGTAACAAAGATGTTCGTCTGCTGTTCTTTTCTTCTTTGCTGATGTGGACCTGCAATATCATGTATGTCATTGATATGCCGCTGTACATCACCAGCGATTTGGGCCTGCCGGAAGGGCTGGCAGGCTTGCTGATGGGGACGGCGGCCGGGCTGGAAATTCCTGCCATGTTGCTGGCCGGGTATCTGGTGAAACGTACCGGCAAACGCAAGCTGATGCTGTATGCCGTGGCGAGTGGTGTGATTTTCTATGCCGGACTGGTGGCGTTTCAGTTCAAGGCGGCGCTGATGATCCTGCAACTGTTCAATGCGATTTTCATCGGCATCGTGGCGGGGATCGGCATGCTGTATTTTCAGGATCTGATGCCGGGAAGGGCAGGTTCAGCGACTACGCTATTCACCAACAGCATTTCCACCGGTGTGATTTGCGCGGGGTTGCTGCAGGGCTTTATCGTGGAAAACTTCGGCCATTATCCGGTCTACTGGGCAGCAACTGTGCTGGCGGTGGTGGCGCTCGGGCTGATGTATAAAGTCAAAGATGTTTAAATGACGTAAGGTTAATGAGCGATTTATTCGCTCTTTAACCTATTCAACTGAATAATATATTCCGTTTTTTGCTTGTTCCGGCAACGTCTTAATAATTTTGAAATATCTGTTTTTATCCTGCAAAGATTAATGTTTTAAGTACTTCGCATCCTCTTTACCTGTATGGCTAATGAAAAGTATTTTCTATAATATCGTCTTTCTTAAAATTCTAATGCAGGGTATTAAATATGATTCCAGTTGTACTTATCAGGAAAACATATAATTCATTTATTGATGAGAAAAAATCTGAGGGCTGCTGTATTGGGTTATGCCTGACGTGGCTGGGCGATATATTAAAAGAAAGGCCGGTACAACAAAGGGGGGGCTGGTTTTCCGGCTGGCTTTCCGGTTGGTTCTCCACGCCACTGACACCTGACAAGAAAGCCTTAATCCCCTCTGATACTGCGAAGCTGAGGCTATTGCTTGAACGTTCATACCGGCGGCACGAGAGCTATCTGAGGAGCTGCAAGGAGAGTCAGCAGGATCCGAAACGTCAGACAGGACGCCATCAGGTCTTTGTTAATTATAAAAATTTCCGTCAGGCAGAAAAGGAAAGAATAACTGGCGTTCCCGGTTTACAGTATCGTCTGATAACACGTAATGATTTCATGTTATTTAACGGGGTAAACAGTTTTGGTCAGGCTCACCCTCTCACCGGGGCGATCATTGCTTTCCGGTTTTCTGAGGTACCGGGTGAGGTTGGCTATCATGCCGTTGCGGCGTTTCGCTACAGTGCTTCGGAATGTTTTTTTCTCGATCCCAATTTAGGATTATTTAAAACATCCTCTTCTTATCCTATGTTAGATATTACTAAATATATTAAAAAAGTATATAGAGAGGCTGTTCCATTAATGGAGTTTATAGTTTCTAAGAAAAGCTAATTAAATGGTGGCCGATATTTGTGCATTCGCCGTTGTTGAGTAAAAATATTAGAAGTGTTTTGAATATGATTAATGTTATTTCCATCGAAAAAAATTATGGTTCAGTCGATTTTTTATCAGGCAAGTACCAGGATCCCATCGCTGTAAGTGAAATAATCGTGACAAAGAAACTGAAGACAGGATGACTATGCAGGGGTAACTTTGCAGAGGCTTTCGGGGATGCCTGAAGGCTGATGAAGAAAGCGGGGCTGGGCCCGCCTTCTTCATCGTTTACAGATAATGATCATTGCATAAACGCAGGCTGATTCTTCTCGTAGCCGGAGATATTTTCTTCGTGCTGCAAGGTCAGACCGATGCTGTCCAGACCGTTGATCATGCAGTGACGACGGAAGCTGTCGATGACAAACGGATAGCTTTTATCGCCCGCTTTAACAGTCTGCGCTTCCAGATCCACTTCGAACTGAATGCCTTCGTTAGCTTTCACCAGCTCAAACAGTTCATCCACTTCGGCGTCGCTCAGCGTGATTGGCAGCAACTGGTTGTTGAATGAGTTACCGTAAAAGATATCGGCAAAGCTTGGCGCGATCACAGCATGGAAACCGTAATCGGTCAGTGCCCATGGCGCATGTTCGCGGGAAGAACCGCAGCCAAAGTTTTCACGTGCCAGCAAAATGCTCGCGCCTTTGTAGCGCGGTTTGTTCAGCACGAAATCAGGATTTGGCACCTGACCGGCATCGTCCAGAAAACGCCAGTCATTAAACAGATGCTGGCCAAAACCGGTACGGGTGACTTTCTGTAAAAACTGTTTAGGAATGATGGCATCGGTATCGACGTTAGCTGCATCCAGCGGAACCACCAGACCGATGTGTTGGGTAAATTTAGCCATGGTGTTTTCCTCAGTTCAGTTCACGGATATCAGCGAAACGGCCGGTGACCGCCGCCGCTGCCGCCATTGCCGGGCTGACCAGATGCGTGCGACCGCCACGACCCTGACGGCCTTCGAAGTTACGGTTGCTGGTAGACGCGCAACGTTCGCCCGGTTCCAGACGGTCATTGTTCATCGCCAGACACATAGAACAGCCTGGCAGACGCCATTCAAAGCCCGCTTCGATGAAGATCTTATCCAGCCCTTCTTCTTCCGCCTGCGCTTTTACCGGGCCGGATCCCGGTACCACAATGGCCTGTACGCCGTTCGCCACTTTACGGCCTTTGGCCACCGCTGCCGCAGCGCGTAAATCTTCGATACGGGAATTGGTGCAGGAGCCGATGAACACTTTATCAATCGCCACGTCGGTCAGTTTAATGCCCGGCTGCAAATCCATATACGCCAGCGCTTTTTCCGCTGAGGCACGTTCTACCGGATCGGCAAAGGATGCCGGGTCAGGGATGGTCTGATTCACGGCCATCACCTGACCCGGGTTGGTACCCCAGGTGACCTGTGGTGCGATTTCAGACGCATCCAGCGTAACAACGCTGTCGAACTTCGCCCCATCTTCGGTTTTCAGGGTTTTCCAGTATTCGACCGCCGCGTCCCAGTTCTGATCTTTCGGCGCAAACTGACGGCCCTTCAGATAAGCAAACGTAGTTTCATCCGGTGCAACCAGACCGGCTTTCGCCCCCATTTCGATCGCCATGTTGCACAGGGTCATACGACCTTCCATGCTTAACGCTTCAATCGCTTTACCGCAGAATTCCACCACGTGACCGGTGCCGCCTGCGCTGCCGGTTTTCCCGATAATCGCCAGAACGATATCTTTCGCTGTGATACCGACAGGAGCTTCGCCGGTCACTTCAATTTTCATGGTTTTGGCGCGACCCTGTTTCAGGGTTTGTGTCGCCAGAACGTGTTCAACTTCCGAAGTCCCGATACCGAAAGCCAGTGAGCCAAATGCGCCGTGCGTGGCGGTATGGGAATCACCGCAGACAATCGTCATGCCCGGCAACGTCATGCCCTGTTCAGGGCCGATAACGTGAACGATGCCCTGATACGGGTGATTCAGGTCATACAACTGCACGCCGAATTCAGCACAGTTCTTGATTAATTCCTGCATCTGGATGCGCGCCATTTCGCCGCTCGCATTGATGTCTTTAGTTTGCGTGGACACGTTGTGATCCATGGTCGCAAAGGTTTTACCTGGCTGGCGAACCTGACGGCCCATCGCACGCAAGCCGTCAAACGCCTGCGGAGAGGTCACTTCGTGAACCAGATGGCGGTCAATGTATAACAATGGCGTTTCGTTTTGCGCTTCGTAAACCACATGCGCATCAAACAATTTCTGATACAGAGTTTTGGCCATGTTATGCCCCTTCTTTCACAAAGCGGGCAATGATATCGCCCATTTCATTGGTACCCAGCGCCTGCTGACCGTTAGCTAAATCGCCGGTGCGGTGGCCTGCTTCCAGTGCTTTATTAACCGCCTGCTCGATAGCATTGGCTGCATCATCAGCACCCAGACTGTAACGCAGTAACAGTGCGGCGGACAAAATTTGTGCAATCGGGTTGGCAATGTTTTTACCGGCGATATCCGGGGCTGACCCCCCCGCAGGCTCGAACAGACCAAACGCCTGCTCGTTCATGCTGGCAGAAGGCAACATCCCCATCGAACCGGTGATCATCGCGCATTCGTCCGACAGGATGTCGCCGAATAAGTTTGAACACAGCAACACGTCAAACTGCGACGGATCTTTAATCAGCTGCATGGTCGCGTTATCGATGTACATGTGGCTCAGGCTGACATCCGGGTAATCTTTAGCGATTTCGTTAACCACTTCACGCCACATAATGGAAGTCTGCAACACGTTCGCTTTATCGATGGAGGTCACTTTGCTGCGGCGTTTGCGCGCTGATTCAAAGGCGATGCGGGCGATGCGTTCAATCTCAAAACGGTAATACACTTCGGTATCAAATGCTTTCTCGTGCATGCCCTGACCTTCGCGACCTTTAGGCTGACCGAAGTAAATACCGCCCGTCAGTTCACGAACACACAGAATGTCGAAGCCTTTTGCGGCGATATCGGCACGCAACGGACAAAACTCTTCCAGCCCCTGATACAGGCGGGCAGGGCGCAGATTACTAAACAACTTGAAATGTTTGCGCAGTGGCAATAATGCGCCACGCTCAGGCTGATCGTTTGGGGGCAGATGTTCCCATTTCGGGCCACCCACGGAGCCGAAAAGAATCGCATCAGCTTGTTCACAACCGGCAACGGTCGCTGGCGGCAACGGGCTGCCATGTTTGTCGATGGCTGCGCCACCCACATCGTATTCGCTGGTGGTGATCTTCAGGCCAAAACGCTGACGTACTGCGTCCAGAACTTTATATGCCTGGGCCATGACTTCCGGGCCAATTCCGTCTCCGGGTAAGACGGCAATATGATGGGTCTTGCTCATGTTCACACCGTTTCCTGATTATTTTGAATGTTGTTGTGTTGCTGACTTGTCTGCTGCAAACGTTGTTTTTCGATCTCAACTTGTTTGCTGCGCCAGATGTTATTCAGTACGTGTACCATCGCTTTTGCGGAGGATTCGACAATGTCTGTCGCCAGCCCGACACCGTGGAAACGGCGGCCATTGAAGGAGACGACCACGTCAACCTGACCCAGGGCATCGCGGCCCTGACCTTTGGCGCTCAGCTGGTATTTCACCAGTTCAATCTGATAACCGGTGATGCGGTTGATAGCCTGATACACGGCATCTACCGGACCGTTGCCGGTAGCGGCTTCGGTAATGATTTCTTCGCCACAGGCCAGATTGACTGACGCAGTGGCGGTAATTTTTGAGCCGGACTGCACGCTGAAGTTATCCAGACGATAGAATTCAGGTTCTTCCTGCTGCTTGTTAATGAAGACCAGTGCTTCTAAATCGTAGTCGAAAACCTGACCTTTTTTGTCGGCCAGCTTCAGGAACGCGGCATACAGATGATCCAGATTGTAATCAGCTTCTTTGTAGCCCATTTCTTCCATGCGATGCTTAACGGCAGCACGACCGGAACGGGAAGTCAGGTTCAACTGAACCTGATTCAGACCGATGGATTCCGGGGTCATGATTTCGTAGTTTTCACGGTTTTTCAGCACGCCGTCCTGATGGATCCCGGAGGAGTGTGCGAAGGCGTTAGAGCCGACAATGGCTTTGTTGCCCGGGATCGGCATGTTGGTTATCTGGCTGACAATCTGGCTGGTGCGGTAGATTTCTTTGTGATTAATGTTGGTGTGAACGTTCATGTAGTCGCTGCGGGTGCGGATCGCCATGATCACTTCTTCCAGCGCAGTGTTACCGGCGCGTTCACCGATACCGTTCAATGTGCCTTCAACCTGGCGCGCACCGGCCTGTATCGCGGCGATGGAGTTACCGACAGCCATGCCCAGATCATCGTGGCAGTGAACGGAAATAATCGCTTTATCAATGTTTGGAACACGCTCATACAAATTGGTGATGATTCCACCGAACTGAACCGGCGTCGTGTAACCCACGGTGTCAGGAATGTTGATGGTGGTCGCCCCGGCTTTGATTGCAGCTTCGACCACGCGGCACAGATTATCCAGCGGGGTACGGCCGGCATCTTCGCAGGAGAATTCGACGTCGTCAGTGTAATTACGGGCGCGTTTCACGGAATGCGTGGCCATTTCCAGCACCTGATCAAACGAGCGCTTCAGTTTGGATTCAATGTGCAGGGTAGAAGTGGCCAGGAAGACGTGGATACGGAAAGCTTCTGCGACGCGTAATGCTTCGGCAGCGGCGTCGATGTCACCGTCCACACAGCGGGCCAGACCGCAAACACGGCTATTTTTAATCTGGCGTGCGATAGTTTGTACGGACTCGAAATCGCCGGGAGAGGAGACCGGGAAGCCGACTTCCATCACGTCAACGCCCATTCTTTCCAGCGCCATTGCAATTTGAATCTTCTCTTTAACACTCAGGCTGGCTTGTAACGCCTGTTCACCGTCACGCAGCGTGGTATCGAAAATAATGACTTGCTCGCTCATGGGTTATTCCTTGTCTGCTTTTACTTTCGCGCCCTGCGGGAGATAAAAAAAAACCCGCGCATCGGCGCGGGTTTATTGTCTGTGGAAGTTGAATCAGTTCTGATTTTCGCCCACTGGCTTACCGCGCAAATATTCTGCGTTGAGTAGTAGGCCTAGGAGACGGGTCATCATGAACATGTGTTTCAGCTTCTCATCATCGGGTGGTCAGAACGGATATCGTTCAAACAGTGACTAAAGTGATACGGGAATGTGTGCGGTATGTCAACCTTCACTGTGTGGAAATTCCAGAAAATCGCCAAAATGATATTGAATCTCATTTAGCATAAAACACTGGCGTCGCGGAGGTACTCGGGATGAAGGTTTTAAAGGGGGGCGGAAAAATAAGAACAAAAAAAATGCACCCGCCCGGGGGCACCTGGATAAATACTCTATTTAATACAGTGAATTAAAAATGATTTAGTATGGCTTAACTTATTATTCATTTTTAGAATGTTGTTTACGGAAATATTTTGCTGTTTGATATCATCAGTTTCTTTGTGGGAAATAAAATTTGTATTTCTGTTTCTGATTATTGGAAACAAAAATTCATATTTTTCTGAAAATAAATTGATGAGAATTTGCTGCGTTTTCTCTGCCAATATTTATGTTCCCCAATACCATCTCAATGCTGCGCTTTACGAAATAGATTATTGAAGATAATCATTTTATTTGGATTCGAATGTCTATTATGAGGGATATCATGTCTGACGCCGATACAGAAATACAACCTAAAACCGCTGAGGCAGAAACGCACCTTCGCAATGTTGATTTAAATTTATTAACGGTTTTTGATGCCGTCATGCAATTACAAAATATTACACGTGCAGCCAATATGTTGGGGATGTCCCAGCCAGCGGTCAGTAATGCCGTTGCCCGTTTGAAAGTGATGTTTAATGATGACTTGTTTGTGCGTTTCGGGCGCGGGATCCAACCGACGATGCGCGCACGTCAACTGTTTGGCCCGATCAGACAGGCTTTGCAACTGGTGATGAACGAACTGCCGGGGGCAGGTTTTGACCCTTATCTCAGCACACGCCAGTTTAATGTCGCTATTTGCAGCCCGCTCGATAAACGCTTCACCAGCCTGGTGCTGAAGGCCGCCGAAGAATTATCGCCGGGTGTCAGTGTTAAACTGCAAACGATTGTTAACGATGATATTGAACATCAGCTGCGTTACCAGAATATAGAATTTGTGATCAGTTATCGTAAATTTGAGCGTGCTGATTTTTGCAATCATGCCTTATTTAATGATGAGCTGGTTCTGGTCGCGGCGCAAAATCATCCCCGTATCAGTCCGCATATGTCTGATGAAAAGTATCTGAAAGAAAAACATGCTGTCATGATGATGGACCGCTTCTATTCTTTCAGTTCACCTTATTACGACGACTCTGAGTTAGTTTCGCTGATTTCCTATCAAGGAACCGATCTGTTCAGCGTTATGGAAATTGTCTCCAAATCCGAGATGGTTGCACTGGTGCCGCGCTGGCTGGCACAGGCAAATGCAGGAATACTTAATTTATCCGTCATTCCATTGCCGTGGATGAAAAATACGCTGACTTGTTATCTTTCCTGGCACGAATCATCCAGCAAAGACAAAGGTAATATGTGGATGAAAACATTATTGAGCCAGTGTGTTGTTTCTCTGTAATCAGTCAGTCATTACGACTTTTTTGGCAGAGGTGATCGCAGCGAAAGCGGCTGCCTGTTCTTTATCAGATAGTTTTTTATCCTGCAGGTTTTTTTCTCCTCGTTAGAGTCCTGCAGGTTTTTTTTGTCTTAGAAATTCCGCGTTATATTTCCAAAACCCTGCTGCAGCTCCTACAATTTCATTTCGCCTTGCAATCTTTGTCGGTAGACTGCGTTAAATCTTTGTAACAGAGCAATGCAGTCAGCTCCCTCCTTTTACTGACTACGCTGGACGCCGGTATAAACGCTCAATGAATCCAACCTTAAATAATTACCATCTGATTTCCCGTTTTCGTCAGCAAGTCGTTGCCCGCGCTGAACAGACTGCATTTCGCGAGTGGTCGCCAGCGGCAGAATCTGCCCTGACCTGGCGTGAGCTGGGCGAGAAAGTGGATGCCTTATCCGACGTGTTATTGCAGGAGCAAGTGGGCGTTCAGGAACGGATCGCCATTTGCGGGAATAATTCGATGGCCTGGGCGACAGCAGATCTTGCGATCCTGCAATTGCGTGCTGTCACCGTGCCGGTTTATGCCACCAATACACCCGCGCAGTCCGCATATGTACTCAATGATGCGGATGTCCGTATTTTGTTTGTCGTCGGTCAGAAACAATATGACGCGGCGGTGGCTGTGCGTGATCTCTGCCCGCAGCTGAAACACATACTGGTGCTGGACAATGATGTCGATTTACGTGGCGTACCCATTGCCCGGCATGTTTCAGGCGTTGTTCCCCGGGATGCTGCTCTAGCTGCTGAGCGTGAAGTGCGGGTGAATGCCCGTGACCTGAGTGATCTGTTCACGCTCATCTATACCTCGGGCACCACCGGAGAAGCAAAAGGCGTGATGCTGGATTACCGCAGCATGGCGACGCAACTGATGCAGCATGAAAGGCGTCTGAGCATTTCGGAGCATGATGTTTCCCTTTGTTTTCTGCCGCTGGCGCACGTTTTTGAACGCGCATGGAGTTTCTTCGTGATGCATTGCGGTGCGCAAAACGTCTTCCTGCGCGAAACTGATCTGGTGCGTGATGCTTTGCAGGCCATTAAACCGACAGTAATGTGTGCGGTACCGCGCTTCTATGAAAAAGTGTTCAGCGCGATCCACGACAAAGTCTCTCGCGCGGGAACCCTCAAAAAGCGGCTTTTCCACTGGGCCGTCGGGCAGGGCAAAGAGAAGTTTTTGATCGAGCGCCGTGGCGAACGTTATCCGTTCTGGCTGGCGCCTGCGCATTTTCTCGCCGATAAACTGGTGCTAAAAAAGCTGCGTGATTTGCTGGGTGGCAATCTGCGTTTTCTGCCTGCCGCCGGTGCAAGTCTGGACGACAATGTCATTCTGTTTTTCGAATCACTCGGTCTGAAAATCAAATACGGCTACGGCCTGACGGAAACGTGCGCGACGGTGACCTGCTGGGAAGAAAATGATTTCCGCTTTGGTTCTGTCGGAACGGCGTTACCAGAGATTGAAGTGCGGATCGGCGAGGAGAATGAGATTCAGGTTCGCGGCCCAACACTCCTGCGGGGTTACTTCAATAAACCGGAAGAGACGGCGGCCAGTTTCACTGCCGACGGCTGGTTTAAAACCGGTGATGCCGGGAAAATGGATGCACAAGGGAATGTGTTTATTACCGAACGACTCAAAGATCTGATGAAAACGTCGGGCGGAAAATACATTGCTCCGCAGCGTATCGAAGGCACGCTGGTGCAGGATCGTTATATCGAGCAGGCGGCAGTCATCGCCGATGAAAGGCACTTTGTTTCTGCGCTGATCGTGCCTGATTTTGATGTGCTGAACGTCTATGCCCAGGCGCACCGTATTGATTATTTCAATCGCGCCGGACTGGTGAAAAACGAGCAGATCCTCTCGCTGTTTGCCCACCAGCTACGCGAGATTCAGCATGATCTTGCTGGTTTTGAGCAGGTGAAAAAGTTTGTGTTGCTGACCAAACCTTTCACGATGGAAGCGGGTGAACTGACCCCGACCCTTAAACTGCGCCGCAAAAATATTTTCAGCCGTTATCAGAAGGAAATCGATCAGCTTTATCAGGAGTAATGCTTCATCTGCCCGTTTCATCACTTTCCTTTCTGAATCACCGGCGTATGTCACTTCGCCGGTTTTCTTCCCTCGTTTTAGTTTCAGGTCCGCTATGGACATAATTTAATACTGTAATTTTTCCAGCCTTCCTGATATTTCTGACTGGTTAGTGCTCACAGGCAGTGTTTTGTCCCGAGCGGGAGAATGAAGGCAGTGCGAGGCGATAAAATCATGTCTGTGCAGAATTTTTGGCGTTTGCCTGACTCCGGTTCTGACGCTAAGGTACTGAGTTAGATTCTTGAACGCCAATAAGAACAGCAGGGTTTTGTGAGCCCGATAGAAAGTCCTAAAATTCAGCAATTTATCTTTAAATTGCTGCTGATAGAACAGCTAGCTGAAACACAAGTCATCCTATAAAAGAAGCAAAAAGCCTGGAGGCAAAACCATGGAGATGTTGTCAGGAGCCGAGATGGTCGTCCGGTCGTTAATCGACCAGGGCGTTAAGCACGTATTCGGTTATCCCGGCGGTGCGGTGTTGGATATCTATGATGCCCTGCATACGGTCGGTGGGATAGATCATGTGCTGGTGAGACATGAACAGGGTGCTGTTCATATGGCTGACGGTTATGCGCGTGCCACGGGTGACGTGGGCGTCGTGCTGGTGACTTCCGGTCCCGGCGCAACCAATGCGATCACCGGCATTGCCACGGCTTATATGGATTCCATTCCGCTAGTGGTGCTATCCGGCCAGGTACACAGTTCACTCATCGGTTATGACGCATTCCAGGAATGCGACATGGTGGGGATTTCCCGCCCGGTGGTGAAACACAGTTTTCTGGTAAAACGTGCGGAAGATATTCCGACTGTGCTGAAAAAAGCGTTTTATCTTGCCTCTACCGGCCGTCCTGGCCCGGTGGTTGTCGACCTGCCAAAAGATGTGGTGAACCCGCAGATTAAACTGCCTTACGCCTATCCTGATCAGGTTGCGATGCGCTCCTATAACCCGACGGTGCAAGGCCATCGCGGGCAAATCAAGCGCGCAGTCCAGACTTTACTGGCGGCGAAGAAACCGGTGTTGTACGTCGGCGGCGGTGCGATTAATTCTGAGTGTGATGCTGAACTGCTGCAACTGGCGGAGAAACTGAATCTGCCCGTCACCAGTTCCCTGATGGGGTTGGGCGCATTTCCCGGTACCCATCGCCAGAGCCTTGGTATGCTCGGCATGCACGGTACTTACGAAGCCAATATGGCGATGCACAACGCGGATTTAATCTTCGGTGTAGGTGTGCGTTTCGACGACCGTACCACCAATAATCTGGCGAAGTACTGCCCGAATGCGACGGTTATGCACATTGATATCGACCCGACGTCCATTTCCAAAACCGTGAATGCGGATATTCCGATTGTGGGTGATGCGAAGCAGACGCTGATTCAGATGCTGGAATTGCTGGCACAAAGCGACGAAAAGCAGGAATTCGATGCGCTGCGCGACTGGTGGCAAAATATTGAGAACTGGCGCGGGCGTGAGTGCCTGAGCTACGACAAAAATACCGGTACCATCAAGCCACAGGCGGTTATCGAAACGCTGCACCGTCTGACCAAAGGCGATGCCTATGTCACGTCGGACGTCGGGCAGCATCAGATGTTTGCCGCATTGTATTATAAGTTCGATAAACCGCGTCGCTGGATCAACTCCGGTGGCCTCGGCACGATGGGCTTTGGCCTGCCTGCTGCGCTGGGTGTGAAACTCGGCCTGCCGGATGAGACGGTAATTTGTGTGACCGGTGACGGCAGTATCCAGATGAACATTCAGGAGCTGTCGACCGCGCTGCAATACGATTTGCCAGTGATCGTCGTGAACCTGAACAATGGCTATCTGGGCATGGTGAAGCAGTGGCAGGACATGATTTACTCCGGCCGTCATTCTCAGTCTTACATGCAATCGCTGCCTGATTTCGTGAAACTGGCGGAAGCTTACGGGCATGTGGGTATTGCTATCCGCACGCCGGATGAGCTGGAAAGCAAGCTGGCGCTGGCGCTGGAACAGAAAAATCGTCTGGTATTTGTTGATATCAGCGTGGATGAAACAGAACACGTTTACCCTATGCACATCCGTGGCGGTGCGATGGACGAAATGTGGTTAAGCAAAACGGAGAGGACCTGATCATGCGCCGGATTTTATCAGTATTACTGGAAAACGAATCGGGCGCGTTGTCCCGCGTGGTTGGCCTGTTCTCTCAGCGTGGCTATAACATTGAAAGCCTGACCGTTGCACCGACGGATGATCCTACCTTGTCGCGCATGACGATTCAGACCGTGGGTGATGCCAAGGTGCTCGAGCAAATCGAAAAACAGCTGCATAAGCTGGTAGACGTATTACGAGTCACTGAGCTGGTGCAGGGTGCTCACGTTGAGCGTGAAATCATGCTGGTGAAGGTGCAGGCTTCCGGTTATGGCCGGGAAGAAGTTAAACGCTCTACCGAGATTTTCCGCGGTCAGATTGTGGATGTCACAGCAACGCTTTACACCGTTCAGCTGGCGGGTACCAGTGACAAACTGGACGCGTTTTTAGCCAGTATCCGTGATGTGGCTGAAATCGTCGAAGTTGCGCGCTCCGGCGTAGTGGGTGTCTCCCGTGGCGACAAAATCATGCGCTAAAGCGTAAATAATCAGCAAGATGTGAAACTTATCTGATATTTAAAAGCCCGGCTCTTGAGTTGGGCTTTATTTTTTGCGAGACAGGTGAAGCGATTCGGTAAAACACCTTGCCCGCCGGAGGCTTCTGCGGTTAGATAAAGCATTATCTTTATTAAGGGGTTTCTCAGTGAAGCTGGATGAGATCGCGAGGTTAGCGGGCGTTTCGCGTACAACGGCCAGTTATGTGATTAATGGCAAAGCGAAACAGTATCGTGTCAGCGATAAGACAGTCGAAAAAGTTATGGCTGTCGTGAAGGAACATAACTATCACCCGAATGCGGTGGCAGCGGGTTTACGCGCCGGTCGCACCCGTTCTATTGGCCTGGTGATCCCCGATCTGGAAAATACCAGTTACACCAAAATCGCCAACTTCCTCGAGCGTCAGGCCCGTCAGCGGGGTTATCAACTGCTAATCGCCTGTTCAGAAGATCAGCCTGACAACGAAATGCGCTGCATCGAACATCTGCTGCAACGTCAGGTAGATGCGATCATTATCTCCACGTCATTGCCGCCGGAACATCCTTTCTATCAGCGCTGGGCCAACGATGATTTCCCGATCATTGCGCTTGATCGCGCTCTGGATCCCGAACACTTCATCAGTGTTGTGGGTGCCGATCAGGATGACGCACTGATGCTGGCGCAGGAGTTGCGCACCTTTCCTGCTGAATCGGTATTGTATCTCGGCGCGCTGCCTGAGCTTTCCGTGAGTTTTCTGCGCGAGCAGGGATTCCGCCAGGCATGGGCTGAAGATCCACGCCAGCCGGAATACCTTTATGCCAATGCTTATGATCGTGAATCAGCGGCCATAGTGTTTGCCGAATGGCTAAAAACGCACCCGATGCCGCAGGCGTTATTTACGACGTCATTCCAGCTGTTACAGGGTGTGATGGACGTTACGCTGAAAATGGAAGGGCGTTTACCGGCCAATCTCGCTATTGCCACATTCGGCGATAACGAGCTGCTCGATTTCCTCGAATGCCCGGTTCTGGCCGTGGCGCAGCGTCACCGCGATGTGGCTGAACGTGTACTGGAGCTGGTTCTGGCCTGCCTGGATGAGCCGAAGAAGCCGAAAGCAGGGCTGACCCGTATCCGCCGTAATTTGTTCCGCCGTGGTCGCCTGAGCCGCAAATAAACCCCGGACGGGTATTCACCTGACTGCCCGTCTTTTTCACCGTTGCTGAATCGCGTTAAAACATTCCGGTAATTTGCGTTGCCGTTTCTGATAATCAAAATACGAGAATTCCCATATGACTTTAATGGGCAATTTAGGAGCATTCCCAGACTGCTGAATTATTAACAAATGTTTTTGCTTTCCTTCCGCTGATATAAACCTTCCAATCAATTTCTAAAATACGTTAATGCTCGCCGCAAAAGTGCTGTAGAATTCCCCGCTTAAATTCCAGCGGTGTGAGTTTGCTGCGGTACTGATGGCTTTTAAATCTGCCCGAAGGCTTATGCCATGCGGGTTGGCATGTAAAATGATGTTGATTTAGACGTGACAGCCAGAAAAAAATTGAAAATGATTTTTGTTAAGGCAAAACGGTCAGGAAATGAGAGTTGGATAGCAGAAGAATATAAATAGTTAAATAATGTTCAGTTTGGCTTTTTTTTAAACGAAATTATTAACCCTCCGAAATTTCTTCAACTAATCATGACGTTATTTTCTATACCCCCTCTAAAAAACCTCATCACATTGCGCTAAGCATTTGTGTGGCTGCGTAAATATTGCCAAACCGTCTCCGCTCTGGCTTGACAAGGTTTTAAAACCATCCGTAAACTCTTTTCTGTGGGAATTTGTGGGGGAAAGTGGTGAAAAGGGTCACAGAGGGGTAGAGCGGTCATGTTTCGTGGCGCGACGATGGTTAACCTCGACAGTAAAGGGCGACTTGCCGTACCCACCCGTTATCGGGATTTACTGAGCGAAGAATCGCAAGGTCAAATGGTGTGCACCATAGACCTCCATCACCCATGTCTCCTCCTTTACCCCCTCCCTGAGTGGGAAGTTATCGAACAAAAATTGTCCCGTCTGTCGAGTATGAACCCCATTGAGCGCCGTATTCAGCGCCTTTTACTGGGGCATGCCAGTGAATGTCAGATGGATAACGCCGGGCGTCTGCTGATTGCAACAACATTGCGTCAGCATGCCGGGCTCGCAAAAGAAGTGATGCTGGTTGGGCAGTTCAATAAGTTTGAATTGTGGGATGAACAGACCTGGTATCAACAAGTTAAGGAAGACATCGACGCTGAACAATCGTCTCAGGAGCCACTTTCTGACCGATTACAGGACTTGTCATTATAAGCATGGTTGAAAACTACAAACACACTTCCGTTTTGCTGGATGAAGCCGTTAACGGCCTCAACATTCGACAGGACGGCATTTACATAGACGGAACTTTTGGCCGTGGTGGCCATTCACGTCTGATTCTGTCCCAGCTTGGGCCGGACGGACGCTTGCTGGCGATTGACCGTGATCCACAGGCGATCAAAGCCGCAGAATCTATTGATGATCCGCGTTTCTCTATCGTTCACGGACCTTTTTCTGATCTGGCCGACTATGTGCGGGATCGGGGTCTCGAAGGCAAGATCGACGGCGTACTGCTGGATTTAGGCGTTTCTTCTCCTCAGCTTGATGATCCTGAACGTGGATTCTCATTTATGCGTGACGGGCCTCTGGATATGCGTATGGATCCTACCCGTGGTTATTCAGCAGCTGAATGGCTGATGAAAGCCGAAGCCGAAGATATTGCCTGGGTGTTGAAAACTTTTGGTGAAGAGCGTTTTGCCAAACGCATTGCACGCGCGATCGTTGAGCGTAACCGCGAATTGCCGATGACCCGGACTAAAGAGCTGGCGGATCTGATCGCTAATGCCTCGCCAGTTCGTGAGAAGCACAAGCATCCGGCCACGCGCAGCTTCCAGGCGATCCGTATCTACATCAACAGTGAGCTGGAAGAGATTGAACGTGCGCTGGATGGCGCACTGGAAATTTTGGCACCTGAAGGACGTTTATCCGTGATCAGCTTCCACTCTCTGGAAGACCGGATTGTGAAACGCTTCATCCGTCAGCATAGCCGTGGCGCGCAGGTGCCAGCCGGTATCCCGATGACGGAAGCGCAAATCGCGGAACTTGGTGGACGTTCTCTGAAATCAGTCGGGAAAATGATGCCCTCTGAAGCCGAAGTGGCAGAAAACCCGCGGGCACGCAGTTCTGTTCTGCGTTTTGCTGAGAGAACAACCGCGTGATAGGCAACGAACGCCACGGATTAGTAGGAGTGATCGCCAGCGATATCCTTCGCAACGGCAAGATCCCGTTAATTCTGATGATCGCCGTTTTGGTCAGCGCAATTTTAGTGGTCACTACCGCTCACCGTACGCGTTTGCTGACGGCTCAGCGCGAACAATTAGTCCTGGAAAGGGATGCGCTGGACATTGAATGGCGCAACCTGATCCTTGAAGAGAACGCCCTCGGTGATCACAGCCGGGTAGAACGCATCGCAACGGAGAAATTGCAAATGCAACACGTTGATCCATCTCAAGAAATTATTGTGGTTCAGCCTTAAAATGCGCACGGAGAATACAGGCAGCGAATGAAAGCAACACGCACTGCGAAGTTAAAGCGTCCCGAAAATCAAGCCAGCTTTATCAGCTGGCGTTTTGCGTTGTTGTGCGCTTGTATCCTGCTGGCATTGGTTGGCCTGATGTTGCGTGTGGCGTATCTGCAGGTGATTAATCCGGATAAGCTGGTGAAGGAAGGTGACCTGCGTTCCCTTCGCGTACAAACCATTCCAACCTCCCGTGGCATGATTACCGATCGCTCTGGTCGCCCGCTGGCGGTCAGTGTACCGGTTAATGCCATCTGGGCTGACCCAAAAGAAATTAGCGATCGCGGCGGTATCACCTCCGATACCAAATGGAAAGCGCTGGCCGATGCACTGAATATGCCTCTTACCCAACTTTCTTCCCGCATTACTGCCAATCCAAATGGGCGCTTCGTGTATCTGGCGCGTCAGGTCAATCCTGCGGTCGGGGAATATATCCGTAAACTCAAACTGCCGGGGATTTCCCTGCGTCAGGAATCCCGCCGCTATTACCCGGCCGGGCAGGTGACGTCGCATGTTATTGGCGTCACCAATATCGACGGCGAAGGTATTGAAGGCGTCGAGAAGAGTTTTGACCGCTGGCTGACCGGTAAACCGGGTGAACGTACCATTCGTAAAGACCGCTTCGGGCGCGTCATCGAGGATATTTCTACTGTAGACAGCCAGGCAGCACACAATCTGGCGCTCAGCATCGATGAGCGTTTGCAGGCGCTGGTTTACCGCGAGCTTAACAACGCCGTGGCATTCAACAAAGCCGAGTCGGGCACTGCGGTGCTGGTTGACGTGCAAACCGGTGAAGTGCTGGCGATGGCTAACAGCCCGTCCTACAACCCGAATAACATGCCGGATACGCCAAAAGACGTGATGCGTAACCGTGCCATCACCGACATCTTCGAACCGGGTTCCACAGTGAAACCGATGGTGGTGATGACGGCATTGAAAAACGGTGTGGTGCGCGAGAACAGCGTACTGAATACTTTGCCGTACCGGATTAACGGTCATGAGATTAAAGATGTGGCCCGTTACGCGGAGCTTTCCGTTACGGGTATCTTGCAGAAGTCGAGTAACGTCGGTGTTTCACGACTGGCGTTATCGATGCCATCCGCTGAGCTGGTAGATACTTACTCGCGATTCGGATTGGGAAAACCGACCAATTTGGGGCTGGTCGGAGAAAGCAGTGGCTTATACCCTAAAAAACAACGGTGGTCTGACATAGAGAGGGCCACCTTCTCTTTCGGCTACGGGCTAATGGTGACACCTCTCCAGCTAGCGCGAGTCTACGCAACAATCGGCAGCATGGGCGTTTATCGCCCATTGTCGATCACACGAGTTGATCCGCCGGTGTCCGGCGAGCGCGTCTTCCCTGAACCGCTGGTACGTACCGTTGTGCATATGATGGAAAGCGTGGCACTGCCTGGCGGCGGTGGCGTGAAAGCGGCAATCAAGGGCTATCGCATTGCGATTAAAACCGGTACCGCAAAAAAAGTCGGCCCGGATGGGAAGTACGTTAACAAATACATTGCCTATACCGCCGGCGTTGCGCCAGCAAGCAATCCAAGATTTGCCCTTGTGGTGGTTATCAACGATCCACAGGCAGGGAAATATTACGGTGGGGCCGTTTCCGCACCGGTGTTTGGCGCCATCATGGGCGGCGTATTGCGCACCATGAACGTTGAACCGGATGCGCTGACTGCCGATGAAAACGCAGACATAGTGAATAATCAAAAAGAGGCTTCAGGTGGCAGATCGTAATTTGCGCGACATCTTAGCGCCCTGGGTGAGTGATGCCCCGGCGGTAGCGCTAAAAGACATGATTCTGGACAGCCGCGTTGCGGCTGCTGGCGATCTGTTTGTCGCGGTTTCAGGCCATACCAGTGACGGGCGTCGTTTTATTCCCCAGGCAATTGCCCAGGGCGTCGCCGCCGTTGTGGCCGAGGCAAAGGGTGAGCAACAGCACGGAACGGTCTGCCAGATGCATGGCGTACCGGTGGTTTATCTTGAGGATCTCAATATTCTGCTGTCAGAGCTGGCGGGACGTTTTTACCAGCAACCGGGCAAAGAATTACGTCTGGTTGGCGTAACTGGCACCAACGGCAAAACCACGACCACGCAACTGCTGGCGCAATGGAGCCAGTTGCTGGGCGAAACCAGTGCCGTGATGGGCACTGTGGGCAATGGCCTGCTGGATAACGTGATACCAGCGGAAAACACCACCGGTTCTGCCGTACAGGTTCAGCACATTCTGGCTGACCTGGTGAAACTGGGTGCAACCTTTGCCGCAATGGAAGTTTCTTCACACGGGCTGGTTCAGCACCGTGTTGCCGCACTGCCGTTTGCCGCTGCCGCATTTACCAACCTGAGCCGTGATCACCTTGATTACCACGGTGATATGCAAAGCTATGAAGATGCCAAATGGCAGCTTTTCGCCTCACATCAGGTCGGTCAAAAAATTATCAATGCTGACGATGAAGTCGGTGCACGCTGGCTGGCGAAAACGCCAAATGCTATTGCGGTCAGCATGGAAGACAAAATTCCGGCAGGCTGGAGTGGCCGCTGGCTGGTGGCACGTAGCGTGAATTATCACGATAACGGTGCCACCGTAAACATCGATTCAAGCTGGGGTGAAGGCAAGCTGGAGAGCCGCCTGATGGGGGCCTTCAACGTCAGCAATCTGCTGGTTGCGCTGGCCACGCTGCTTTCTCTGGAT
Organism: Rahnella sp. 2050; assembly: GCF_040544515.1. Classification (NCBI taxonomy): domain Bacteria; kingdom Pseudomonadati; phylum Pseudomonadota; class Gammaproteobacteria; order Enterobacterales; family Yersiniaceae; genus Rahnella; species Rahnella sp. 2050. The sequence goes on from NZ_JBEPKE010000002.1 coordinate 411,653, forward strand.
TATCCGCTGGCGCAATTACTGGCGACCGCCTCTCAGCTGCAACCGGTTTGTGGCCGTATGGAAGTTTTCAATGCGCCGGGTAAACCTACGGCAGTGGTTGATTATGCGCACACTCCTGACGCACTGGAAAAAGCGCTGGCGGCAGCGCGGCTACATTGTCGTGGCACGTTGTGGTGCGTTTTTGGTTGCGGTGGAGATCGCGATAAAGGCAAGCGTCCGCTGATGGGCGCTATTGCTGAGCAATACGCTGACCGCGTGATTGTTACCGATGATAATCCTCGCAGCGAAGAGCCTCGCGCTATCGTTGCAGATATCCTTGCCGGTCTGCTTGATGCAGGACGTGTGCAGGAAATCCATGGCCGCGCAGAAGCAGTCACCAGCGCGATCATGCAGGCGAAAGAAGACGACGTTGTGTTGATTGCCGGTAAAGGGCATGAGGATTACCAGCTCGTCGGAAACCAGCGTCTCGACTATTCCGACCGTGTGACGGTTGCACGTTTGCTGGGGGTGATCGCATGATCCGTGTTTCCCTGCAAACGCTGGCTGATGCGCTCAACGCTGAGCTCATCGGCACTGATACTCAAATTGACAGCGTGACGACGGACACCCGTCAGATCACTGAAGGCTGTTTGTTTGTCGCCCTGAAAGGCGAAAAATTCGATGCCCACGACTTTGCCGCTGATGCCGTAAAAGCCGGTTCAGGGGCTTTACTGGTAAGTAAGCGCTTACCGGTAGATGTTCCTCAGTTAGTGGTTGCTGACACCCGTATTGCGCTCGGGCAACTGGGCGGCTGGGTGCGTCAGCAGGTTCCGGCGCGTGTCGTCGGCCTGACCGGTTCTTCCGGCAAGACGTCTGTGAAAGAGATGACCGCGGCGATTTTGCGCGAGTGCGGCAATGTGCTGTATACCGCAGGCAACTTCAATAACGACATTGGCGTTCCTCTGACGTTGCTGCGCTTAACGGCAGAACATGATTTTGCTGTCATCGAAATGGGTGCGAATCATGCGGGTGAAATCGCCTACACCACTGCCCTGGCACGACCTGAAACGGCGCTGGTGAATAACTTGTCCGCCGCACATCTGGAGGGTTTCGGTTCCCTCGCAGGCGTGGCCCGTGCGAAAGGCGAGATTTTCGATGGTCTGCCGGAAAACGGCATTGCCGTGATCAATGCGGATAACAACGATTGGGCGAACTGGCAGCATAAGCTGAACGGTAAAACCGTCTGGCGTTTTTCTCCCGCTTTCGGTGAAGGCATCGATTTCAGTGCCACTGATGTCAACATCAGCCCGCTGAATACCGCGTTCACACTGCATTCTCCTCAGGGCAGCATTGATGTCTCGCTGCCGGTTCCGGGTCGTCACAATATCGCTAACGCACTCGCTGCGGCTGCGCTGGCAATGTCTGTCGGTGCATCGCCGGAGAACGTGCGCGCCGGGCTGGCGACGCTGCAATCCGTGAAAGGGCGCTTATTCCCGATCGTTATCAGCGAGGGCAAAACCTTGCTTGATGACAGCTACAACGCGAATGTGGGTTCAATGACCGCTGCCGCACAGGTGCTGGCGGAAATGCCGGGCTACCGCGTGATGGCAGTGGGCGATATGGCTGAACTGGGCGCTGAAAGCGAACATTGCCATCGTCAGGTCGGTGAAGCTATCCGCGACGCCGGTATCGACAAAGTATTCAGCATTGGTCATGACAGCCGCATCATCAGTGATGTCAGCGGGTGTGGTGAACATCTGGAAGATAAGGCAGCCCTGACGGCCCGTTTAACGAGCTTACTGTCTGAACATGCGGTAATTACCGTTTTGATTAAAGGTTCACGTAGTGCCGCAATGGAGCAGGTAGTACGCGCGTTACAGGAGAATGCAACATGTTAGTTTGGCTGGCCGAACATTTGGTCAAATATTATTCCGGCTTCAACGTCTTTTCTTATCTGACGTTTCGCGCCATTGTCAGCCTGCTGACCGCTTTGTTCCTGTCGCTGTGGATTGGGCCTCGCATGATTGCCCGTCTGCAGAAAATGTCTTTCGGCCAGATTGTCCGTAACGACGGCCCGGAATCACATTTCAGTAAACGTGGTACACCAACGATGGGCGGCCTGATGATTCTGGCGTCTATCACGATTTCCGTATTGATGTGGGCCTATCCGTCCAATCCGTACGTGTGGTGTGTGCTGTTCGTATTGCTGGGTTACGGTGTGGTGGGCTTTATCGATGACTATCGCAAAGTCGTGCGTAAAGACACCAAGGGGCTGATCGCCCGCTGGAAATACTTCTGGCAGTCAGTCATTGCGCTGGCCGCCGCTTTCACGATGTATGCCATTGGTAAAGATACGCCAGCGACCGAGCTGGTGGTGCCGTTCTTTAAAGACATCATGCCGCAGCTGGGTTTGATGTACATCCTGCTGAGCTACTTTGTGATTGTCGGTACCAGTAACGCCGTCAATCTGACGGATGGTCTGGACGGGCTGGCGATTATGCCAACGGTTTTCGTCGCGGCGGGCTTTGCGCTGGTGGCGTGGGCGACCGGTAACATGAATTTCGCCAGCTACCTGCACATCCCTTATCTGCGTCATGCAGGTGAACTGGTGATCGTGTGTACCGCAATTGTCGGTGCCGGGCTTGGGTTCCTGTGGTTCAACACCTATCCGGCACAAGTTTTCATGGGCGATGTCGGTTCTCTGGCGCTGGGTGGCGCGCTGGGCACTATCGCTGTGCTGCTGCGTCAGGAGTTTTTGCTGGTGATTATGGGCGGTGTGTTTGTTGTCGAAACCCTGTCGGTAATCTTACAAGTTGGGTCCTTTAAGTTACGTGGGCAGCGCATTTTCCGTATGGCGCCTATCCATCATCACTACGAACTTAAAGGCTGGCCGGAACCGCGCGTTATTGTGCGCTTCTGGATTATTTCGCTGATGCTGGTGCTGATTGGCCTGGCGACGCTGAAGGTACGGTAATTATGGCTGACTATCAGGGTAAAAAAGTGGTCATCATCGGGCTGGGTCTTACCGGCCTGTCTTGTGTTGATTTCTTTGTTGCACGTGGCGTCACGCCGCGTGTCATTGATACCCGCGTCAGCCCGCCAGGACTCGCTAAACTGGCGGATAACATTGAGTGTCATCTCGGTTCACTCAATGAAGACTGGCTGCTGGACGCTGATTTGATCATTTCAAGTCCGGGTGTTGCGCTGGCAACGCCAGCACTGAGCGCAGCTGCAGAGGCTGGCGTGGAAATCATTGGCGATATCGAATTGTTCTGCCGCGAAACGCAAACCCCAATTGTGGCTATCACCGGTTCGAACGGTAAAAGCACTGTCACCACGCTGGTCGGCGAGATGGCGAAAGCGGCCGGATGGCGCGTGGGCGTGGGCGGCAATATCGGTTTGCCTGTGCTGACCATGCTGGATCACGAATACGATCTGTTTGTGCTTGAGCTTTCCAGCTTCCAGCTTGAAACCACACACAGTCTTCACGCGGCGGCGGCGACCATTCTCAACGTAACTGAAGACCACATGGACCGCTATCCGTTTGGTTTGCAGCAATACCGTGCAGCCAAACTGAAAGTTTATGAGAACGCAGCATTATGCGTCGTCAATGCCGACGATGCGCTGACCATGCCGGTACGTGGCGCGGATAAACGCTGCGTGAGTTTTGGTGTTGATGTGGGTGATTACCATCTGACCCGTCAGCAGGATGATATCTGGTTACGTGTGCGTGGCGAGAAAGTCCTGAATACCCGTGAGATGCCACTGACAGGACGCCATAACTACACCAATGCCCTGGCGGCGCTGGCGCTGGCGGATGCAGTCGGTATTCCTCATGCGTCCAGCCTGAAAGCCCTGACGACCTTTACCGGTCTGGCTCATCGTTTTCAGGTGGCATGGCAACATAACGGCGTTCGCTGGATTAACGACTCTAAAGCGACCAATGTCGGCAGTACCGAAGCCGCATTGAACGGTCTGCACGTCGAAGGCACGCTGCATCTGTTATTAGGCGGGGACGGTAAATCTGCTGATTTCTCGCCACTGACGCGTTATTTGCAGGGCGACAATCTGCGTATTTACTGCTTTGGCCGTGATGGCGCAGAGCTGGCGGATTTGCGCCCTGACGTTTCTTCCTTGTTTGAGACGATGGAACTGGCGATGCGTGATATCAGCACGCGTGTGGTTTCCGGCGATATGGTTTTACTGTCGCCAGCCTGCGCCAGCCTGGATCAGTTCCGCAGTTTTGAACAACGCGGCGATATCTTTACCGCGCTGGCGAAGGAGTTGGGTTGATGCGGATACCCGGGCTGAGCCTCGTCGGCAAATTTAATGATTGGGTGATGGGCGCCAAAGAAAGCGAGTCCGTCACACTGGTGTTGTATGACCGGACTTTGCTGTGGCTGACCTTCGGGCTGGCTATCGTCGGCTTCGTGATGGTGACATCAGCGTCGATGCCGATTGGTCAGCGTCTGGCAGACGATCCGTTTTTGTTTGCTAAACGTGATGCTATTTATCTCGGTCTGGCCTTTGGTTTATCACTGGTGACATTGCGTGTGCCGATGGCGGTCTGGCAGAAGTACAGCAATGTCCTGCTGCTGCTGTCGGTCATCATGTTGCTGGTGGTGCTGGTGGTGGGCAGCTCGGTTAACGGGGCATCTCGCTGGATTTCTCTCGGGCCGCTGCGTATTCAGCCGGCAGAGTTCTCCAAGTTGTCACTGTTCTGCTACCTCGCCAGCTATCTGGTGCGAAAAGTGGATGAAGTGCGCAGTAACTTTTGGGGCTTCTGCAAACCGATGGGTGTGATGGTCGTGCTGGCAGTATTGCTGTTGGCTCAGCCGGACCTTGGTACGGTGGTTGTACTGTTCATCACCACGCTGGCGATGTTATTCCTGGCAGGGGCAAAAATGTGGCAGTTCCTGGCCATTATCGGTTCGGGCGTATTCGCAGTGGTACTGCTGGTTCTTGCCGAGCCATACCGTATGCGCCGTGTGACATCGTTCTGGAATCCGTGGGCGGATCCGTTTGGTAGTGGCTACCAGTTAACTCAGTCACTGATGGCATTTGGTCGTGGCGAATTCTGGGGACAAGGTTTAGGTAATTCAGTCCAGAAACTGGAGTATTTACCTGAAGCACACACCGACTTTATCTTCTCCATTTTAGGCGAGGAATTGGGGTATTTCGGTGTGGTTCTCGCCCTGTTAATGGTATTCTTCGTCGCTTTTCGCGCCATGTCCATCGGGCGTCGCGCGTTAGAGACCGACCAGCGTTTTTCAGGGTTTTTAGCCTGTTCAATTGGCGTGTGGTTTAGCTTCCAGGCGTTGGTTAACGTCGGGGCTGCGGCGGGCATGTTGCCAACTAAAGGCCTGACATTGCCGCTCATCAGTTACGGTGGGTCGAGCCTGTTAATTATGTCGACGGCAATCGTGTTATTGCTGCGAGTGGATTTTGAAACGCGGCTGGCAAAAGCCCAGGCGTTTGTAAGGAGTGCCCGATGAGTGGCAATACCCGGCGTTTAATGGTGATGGCAGGTGGTACCGGGGGACATGTTTTCCCGGGACTGGCAGTAGCCCATCATCTTATCGCGCAAGGTTGGGAAGTTCGCTGGCTGGGTACAGCAGACCGAATGGAAGCGGATTTGGTTCCAAAACATGGTATCGAGATTGATTTCATTAAAATTGCCGGATTGCGTGGGAAAGGTCTGAAAGCGCAACTAACGGCACCGGTTCGCATATATCATGCGTGGCGTCAGGCGAAGGCCATCATGAAGCGCTTCCAGCCTGATGTGGTATTGGGCATGGGTGGATATGTGTCCGGTCCCGGAGGCCTGGCTGCCTGGTCACTGGGCATTCCGGTGGTGTTACACGAACAAAATGGCATTGCCGGCATGACCAATAAAGGGTTGTCGCACATTGCCAAAAAAGTATTGCAGGCATTTCCGGGGGCATTTCCTAATGCTGACGTAGTTGGCAATCCGGTGCGTACTGACGTGCTGGCGCTGGAATTACCGGCAACCCGACTGGCCGGCCGCGAAGGTCCAATCCGTGTATTAGTGATTGGTGGCAGTCAGGGCGCGCGAGTCCTTAATCAGAGCATGCCGGAAGTGGCAGCGCTGATGGGCGATAAGATTACGTTGTGGCACCAGGTCGGTAAAGGTGCTCTGGCGTCAGTGAATCAGGCTTATGAAAAAGCCGGTCAGACGCAGCATAAAGTGACCGAATTCATTGATGACATGGCAGAGGCTTATGCCTGGGCCGATGTGGTGGTTTGCCGCTCCGGTGCGTTAACGGTCAGTGAAATTGCCGCCGCAGGTTTACCCGCGATTTTTGTGCCTTTCCAGCATAAAGACCGTCAACAGTACTGGAATGCGCTACCGCTGGAAAAAGCCGGTGCCGCGAAGATTATCGAACAGAAAGATTTTAGTGCCGCCGCCGTCGCTGATCTGATGGCCGGATGGGACAGAACCCATCTGATGGAAATGGCGATGGCAGCACGTGCCGCCGCCATCCCTGATGCGACAGAGCGTGTAGCCGCTGAAGTGGTTGCCGCAAGCAAAAAATGAAAATGAACGGGCCACGCAGTGTGGGGTCCCAGCCGTAAGAAACGGATTAATCAGTAACCTGAAATAGTGAATAAAAACGTGAATACACAACAATTGGCGAAACTGCGTACCTTCGTGCCCGAGATGCATCGTGTCCGGCACATTCACTTTGTTGGCATCGGTGGTGCCGGCATGGGTGGTATCGCCGAAGTGTTGGCCAATGAAGGCTATCAGATCAGCGGTTCTGATTTAGCACCTAACGCGGTGACTCAGCAACTGACCGCGCTGGGCGCGACGATTTATTTCAATCACCGCCCGGAGAACGTGCTGGATGCCAGTGTGGTGGTAGTTTCCACCGCTATTTCATCCGATAACCCGGAAATTGTTGCGGCGCGTGAAGCCCGTATTCCGGTGATCCGCCGTGCAGAAATGCTCGCTGAACTGATGCGTTTTCGCCACGGTATTGCCGTGGCAGGTACGCACGGTAAAACAACGACCACGGCGATGGTGACCAGTATTTATGCCGAGGCCGGACTAGACCCGACCTTTGTAAACGGTGGACTGGTGAAAGCGGCAGGTACGCATGCGCGTCTGGGGTCAAGCCGCTTTCTGATCGCTGAAGCAGACGAAAGCGACGCGTCTTTCCTGCATCTGCAACCGATGGTGGCCATCGTGACCAACATTGAAGCGGATCACATGGACACGTATCAGGGTGACTTTGAAATCCTGAAGCAGACGTTCATCAATTTCCTGCACAACCTGCCGTTCTACGGGCGCGCAGTGATGTGTATTGATGATCCGGTTATCCGTGAGCTGATCCCACGCGTAGGACGTCATATGACGACGTACGGTTTCAGCGAAGACGCCGATGTGATTATCGAAAATTACCGTCAGGTGGGCGCGCAAGGTCACTTTACGCTGCGCCGTCAGGACTTGCCGCTGATAAGCGTTACGCTCAATGCGCCGGGTCGTCACAATGCGCTGAACGCCGCGGCCGCAGTTGCCGTCGCGACGGACGAAAATATCAGCGACGATGCTATTTTGCGCGCGCTGGCAGGTTTTCAGGGTACCGGCCGTCGTTTCGATTTTCTGGGCGAATACGCGCTGGAAAATGTGAACGGTAAAACAGGTAGCGCGATGCTGGTCGATGACTACGGCCACCATCCGACAGAAGTGGATGCGACGATCAAAGCCGCGCGTGCGGGCTGGGCAAACAAGCGCCTGGTGATGATCTTCCAGCCGCACCGTTATACCCGTACTCGCGATCTGTACGACGATTTCGCAAATGTGCTTTCGCAGGTTGATGTGCTGATCATGCTGGATGTGTATCCGGCCGGTGAAGCGCCGATCCCTGGCGCAGACAGCCGCTCGTTGTGCCGCACTATTCGCGCACGCGGCAAGCTTGATCCGATTTTGGTTTCTGATATTGAGGCGGTGCCGGAAAGTCTGGCGCAAATCCTCGAAGGCGACGATTTAGTTCTGGTTCAGGGCGCCGGTAATGTCGGCAGAGTGGCCCGTAAATTGGCAGATCAAAAGCTGCAACCAGTAAAGAAAGGTGAAGAACATCATGTCTGAGAAAGTAGCGGTATTGTTGGGTGGTACTTCCGCAGAACGCGATGTGTCATTACAGTCAGGCGCCGCAGTGCTGGCTGGTTTACGCGAATCCGGTGTTGATGCCCACGGCATCGATACCAAAACGTTTAATGTGGCGCTTCTCAAAGAAGAAGGGTACAGCAAAGTCTTTATCGCACTTCACGGTCGCGGTGGCGAAGATGGAACGTTGCAGGGGTTGCTGGAGCAAATCGGTTTGCCTTATACCGGCAGCGGCGTGATGGCGTCGGCGCTCACTATGGACAAGTTCCGCACCAAACTGGTGTGGCAGGCTTTAGGGTTACCGGTCACGCCGTTTGTCGCACTGCATCGTTCACAAATTGAGGAAGCAGGGCAGGGCGCTCTGGCGGCAAAAATCGCTGAATTAGGCCTGCCGGTGATCGTCAAACCAAGCCGTGAAGGTTCCAGCGTCGGGATGAGCAAAGTGACAACGGAAAAAGAGTTGTTACCCGCCCTGCAGGAAGGCTTCAGGCATGACGATAACGTACTGATCGAAAAATGGCTGAGTGGCCCGGAATATACCGTGGCTATCGTGGGCAACCAGGTGATGCCCTCGATTCGCATCCAGCCAGCCGGTACGTTTTATGACTATCAGGCAAAATATCTGTCTGATGAAACACAATATTTTTGCCCGAGCGGTTTAAGCGAAGCGCAGGAGCAGCAGTTGACTTCACTGGCTTTGCAGGCTTATCAGGCGCTCGATTGCAGTGGCTGGGGACGTGTCGACGTCATGCAGGGCGGTGACGGCAACTTCAACTTACTGGAAGTGAATACGTCGCCGGGAATGACCAGCCACAGTCTGGTGCCGATGGCGGCTAAACACGCCGGGTTGAGTTTCCCGCAACTCGTTTTCCGTATTCTGGAACTGGCAGACTGATATGTCTCAAGCCGCCCTGAATACCCGAGAGCGTGAGACGGCCGAGAGCAACGGCCGTCGCAGTAACGGTGGCCAGCTGGCAGGGATCGTGTTTCTGCTGTTGGTGGTAGGAACGATTTTATGGAGTGCGTGGGCCGTTGTCGGCTGGATGCAGGATGCAAACCGATTGCCGTTGTCCCAGTTAGTTGTCACCGGGGAGCGGCATTACACGACCAACGATGATATTCGTCAGGCGATTCTGTCCTTAGGGGCACCGGGAACGTTCATGACGCAGGATGTGAACGTCATTCAGCAGCAGATTGAGCGTTTACCCTGGATAAAACAGGTCAGCGTACGTAAGCAATGGCCGAATGAACTGAAGATACATCTCGTGGAGTATGTGCCGGTCGCACACTGGAATGATCTGCATATGGTTGATGCCGATGGCAAATCTTTCAGCATACCCGCCGAGCGTGTGGTCAAACAAAAAATGCCGTTGCTTTACGGTCCGGAAGGCAGCGAACAGGATGTTTTGCAGGGCTTTCAAACGATGAGTCAGGCGCTGGCCGCCGGCAAGTTCACGTTGAAAGCAGTGGCAATGAGTGCACGTCACTCGTGGCAGTTAACTCTGGATAATGACGTCCGGCTGGAATTGGGGAGAGATGACCGGATGGGGCGTTTACAACGTTTTATCGAGCTTTACCCGCGATTCCAGCAACAGGCTGAAGCCGATAAAAAACGCATCACTTATGTCGATTTACGTTATGACAGCGGTGCGTCAGTAGGTTGGGCACCAGAGTTTATTGACCAGCAAAACAGTAATCAGCAACAGAATCAGGCACAGGCTAAACAACAATGATCAAGTCGACGGACAGAAAACTGGTAGTTGGGCTGGAGATCGGTACGGCAAAGGTCGCCGCATTGGTGGGGGAAGTTCTGCCCGATGGCATGGTCAATATTATTGGCGTGGGCAGTTGCCCATCCCGTGGCATGGACAAGGGTGGCGTGAATGACCTGGAATCGGTGGTGAAATGCGTACAGCGCGCCATCGATCAGGCTGAATTGATGGCGGATTGCCAAATTTCCTCTGTTTACCTTGCTTTGTCTGGTAAACATATCAGTTGTCAGAATGAAATAGGGATGGTTCCTATTTCAGAAGAGGAAGTCACGCAGGAAGATGTAGAGAACGTGGTGCATACCGCTAAGTCGGTACGCGTACGTGATGAGCATCGGGTTCTGCATGTGATCCCTCAGGAATATGCCATTGATTATCAGGAAGGGATTAAAAACCCGGTCGGACTTTCCGGCGTGCGTATGCAGGCTAAAGTTCACCTGATTACCTGCCATAACGATATGGCGAAGAACATTGTGAAAGCGGTAGAACGCTGTGGCTTAAAAGTCGACCAGCTTATTTTTGCCGGTCTGGCAGCCAGTTATGCCGTTCTGACGGAAGATGAACGTGAATTAGGTGTTTGTGTCGTTGATATTGGTGGTGGAACCATGGATATCGCGGTTTATACCGGCGGCGCACTACGTCATACTAAGGTAATCCCTTATGCAGGGAATGTGGTCACCAGCGACATCGCTTATGCGTTTGGAACGCCACCGACCGATGCCGAAGCGATCAAGGTTCGCCACGGTTGTGCATTAGGTTCAATTGTCGGCAAAGACGAAAACGTCGAAGTGCCGAGCGTCGGTGGGCGTCCACCACGCAGTCTGCAGCGTCAGACACTGGCTGAAGTTATCGAGCCTCGTTACACAGAATTGCTGAATTTAGTGAACGATGAAATTTTGCAATTGCAGGAGCAGTTACGTCAGCAAGGCGTAAAACATCATCTGGCCGCCGGCATTGTTCTGACAGGCGGTGCAGCACAAATTGATGGTCTGGCAGCTTGTGCGCAGCGGGTATTCCATACCCAGGTGCGTATCGGGCAACCCCTGAACATCACCGGGCTGACGGATTATGCGCAGGAACCTTACTACTCAACGGCTGTAGGGCTGCTGCACTACGGGAAGGAGTCTCACCTGAGCGGTGAGGCCGAAGTAGAAAAACGTGCCTCAGTGGGCAACTGGTTCAAACGAATCAACAGCTGGCTGAGAAAAGAGTTCTAATGTTTTAACAACGGGATCATGCTGTTAAGGTTTTTGATCCCGACGCGACAGGCACAAAACGGAGAGAAACTATGTTTGAACCTATGGAACTGACCAATGACGCGGTGATTAAAGTCATCGGCGTCGGTGGTGGCGGCGGTAATGCTGTCGAACACATGGTGCGTGAGCGCATCGAAGGTGTTGAATTCTTTGCCGTTAACACAGACGCTCAGGCGTTACGTAAAACGGCAGTAGGCCAGACGATTCAGATCGGTAGCGGTATTACCAAAGGTCTGGGAGCTGGTGCGAACCCGGAAGTGGGTCGCAATTCTGCAGAAGAAGATCGTGAAGCCCTGCGCGCTGCGCTTGAAGGTGCTGACATGGTCTTTATCGCAGCGGGCATGGGTGGCGGTACCGGGACCGGTGCAGCGCCAGTGGTTGCTGAAGTAGCAAAAGATTTAGGTATTCTGACCGTTGCTGTTGTGACTAAGCCTTTCAACTTCGAAGGCAAAAAGCGCATGGCATTCGCGGAGCAGGGTATTGCTGAATTGTCCAAACATGTGGACTCCCTGATCACTATCCCGAACGACAAGCTTTTAAAAGTTCTGGGCCGTGGTATCTCTCTGCTGGACGCCTTCGGTGCGGCCAACGACGTGCTGAAAGGTGCGGTGCAGGGTATCGCTGAACTGATCACCCGTCCAGGTCTGATGAACGTCGACTTCGCTGACGTGCGCACAGTTATGTCCGAAATGGGTTATGCCATGATGGGCTCCGGTGTGGCATGTGGCGAAGACCGTGCTGAAGAAGCCGCTGAAATGGCGATTTCCAGCCCGCTGCTGGAAGACATCGATTTGTCCGGCGCGCGCGGCGTTCTGGTCAACATTACTGCGGGCTTCGACCTGCGTCTGGATGAGTTCGAAACCGTGGGTAACACCATTCGTGCTTTCGCATCAGACAACGCAACCGTCGTTATCGGTACGTCTCTTGATCCGGAAATGAACGACGAATTGCGTGTGACCGTTGTTGCAACCGGTATCGGCATGGACAAACGTCCTGAGATCACTCTGGTGACCAACAAACCGGCCAGCCAGCCAGTCATGGATCATCGTTACCAGCAGCACGGGATGTCTCCGTTGCCGCAGGAAACGAAACCCGCGGCGAAAGTGGTCAATGATCAAAGCGCGCAATCTAATAAAGAGCCCGACTATCTGGACATCCCGGCCTTCCTGCGTAAGCAGGCAGACTAGTCCGAATTGTAGGATCTCCGCTCTTTGTGCTAAACTGTCCCGCCGACCTTAAGGTATGCTTAGGTCGGTTGGATGGATAAACATTGCGAGATAAAAACGATGATCAAACAACGTACATTAAAACGTATCGTTCAGGCGACGGGCGTCGGTTTGCATACCGGCAAGAAAGTCACCCTGACTCTGCGTCCTGCACCGGCAAATACCGGGGTCATCTATCGTCGCACTGACTTGAATCCACCGGTTGATTTCCCGGCAGATGCAAAATCCGTGCGTGATACCATGCTCTGTACTTGCCTGGTTAATGAGCATGACGTACGTATTTCTACGGTAGAGCACCTTAATGCGGCATTAGCTGGCCTGGGCATCGATAATATCGTTATCGAAGTCGATGCGCCTGAAGTGCCGATTATGGACGGCAGTGCTGCACCTTTCGTCTATCTGTTGATGGATGCAGGGATTGAAGAGCTGAACAGCGCGAAGAAATTCTTGCGCATCAAAGATACCGTGCGTGTTGAAGACGGTGATAAGTGGGCTGAGTTCAAACCATTTAATGGTTTCTCTCTGGACTTCACTATCGACTTCAATCACCCGGCGATTGATTCCAGCTCACAGCGCTACAAAATGAACTTCTCCGCAGAAGCATTTGTTCGCCAAATCAGCCGCGCACGTACTTTTGGTTTTATGCGTGATATCGAGTACCTGCAGTCACGCGGTTTGTGCCTGGGTGGCAGCTTTGATTGCGCAATTGTTGTGGATGATTATCGCGTGCTTAACGAAGATGGCTTGCGTTTTGAAGATGAATTCGTTCGTCACAAAATGCTGGATGCTATCGGTGACTTGTTCATGTGTGGCCATAACATCATTGGTGCGTTTACCGCATACAAATCGGGTCACGCGTTGAACAACAAGTTATTGCAAGCGGTACTGGCTAAGCAGGAAGCCTGGGAATTAGTCACATTCCAGGATGAAGCTGAAATGCCACTGGCTTTTAAAGCACCGTCTACAGTATTGGCGTAATCGGTACTTTTGGTATTACTTATTACGACTGGTTGATTTGGCACTCTCTCCGGCCAGGCCAGCCAGTCGTTCTAAAGCCTTTCTGAGTTTCTCCGGGCTACGGCTCGCAAGTCCCCTTAATTCTTCTGCACTCTGCGCGCTTAAATGCCTGACGGGCATAGATTCTGCAGCGATCGCTTTATTTTTAATCGCGATCTGCGAAGCATTTTCCATTTTCGCCATGAGCGAAGGATTAATCCTGATGTCGATTGATGACAATGATGGTAGAATTTGCGCTCGAAGTGCAGAGAGTAATGCGGGTTGTTCATAGCGTAATCGCATCATCCAGCTGGCATTAGCTATTTCAAGTACTAAAACTCCCTGTCGATAATTACCGACACGACACCATGGTTGCATGGGCGTCGGTAACAGACCTTTCACTGCGCGGTTGAGTTTCAATAACGCCGCAGCACGCTGTTGAACAATACGCAGCGGGCTTTGTTCAGTCGAAGAGGCATCATCGAACAGGATATCTAATAATTGTGGGCGACTATCGCGCATGATGGGCTCCGGCGGATTGTAAACTTGTGATTGGCATTCTAAATCGTTGGCGACAATTTGGCAGAAGGTATTTTTGGCCGCATCTCCTGTTGGGGATGGTCGCGGCAAGCCTTGGCGTGTCCACGAGCCTGTCGCAAACGGAACTGCCAGCGGTTCCTAATACGTCCTCAAGTCTAAATCGTCTTAACATCGCCAGTACAGGGCTGAGTAATCTTGCGTTACTCCAGGCGAATCGCCGCCCGGCTTTTGGTGTTGATTACTGGCAACAGCATGCATTACGCACGGTCATCCGTCATCTTTCTTTTGCTTTGGCCCCGCAGGTGGTTTACACCGTAGCGCAGCCGGAAGCAGAAATGCAGGCCGCTGAGCCGTTGCATGTTCAGCAACTCGCGTTGCTGGTTACCCTTAATGCTTTACTGACCCATGAGCCAAAACCTCCGGTTATCATCCGTCAGACGCAACAGCCATTCCTTCCTCTTGCTTCATCGCATCAAACCGGCCTGTGGTTAGCACAGGTGCAAGGCATTCGTGCCGGCCCGTTCTCTCTGATTTAACAGACTGTAATTCTAAACTCTATTTATAAATCAACAAATTATTGGCTGCATTTGGTGGCCTCCAAGAGATATTAAGCACTATGTTAATCAAATTATTGACCAAAGTTTTTGGTAGCCGTAACGACCGCACATTGCGCCGCATGCGTAAAGTGGTTGACCTGATCAACCGCATGGAACCTGAAATCCAAAAGCTGACTGATGAGCAACTGCAGGCGAAAACCAGCGAGTTCCGTGAGCGTCTGGCGAAAGGTGAAGTGCTGGAAAACCTGATCCCGGAAGCTTTTGCTGTGGTGCGTGAATCCAGTAAACGTGTCTTCGGGATGCGTCACTTTGACGTGCAGTTACTCGGCGGTATGGTACTGAACGAGCGTTGCATCGCAGAAATGCGTACCGGTGAAGGTAAAACGTTAACTGCAACCCTGCCCGCTTACCTGAACGCATTGAGCGGAAAGGGCGTTCACGTCGTCACTGTCAACGATTACCTGGCACAGCGTGACGCCGAAAATAACCGTCCGCTGTTTGAATTCCTTGGCTTGAGCATCGGAATTAACTTGCCAGGCATGCCTTCTCCGGCTAAACGTGCTGCTTACGCTGCTGATATCACTTACGGCACAAACAACGAATACGGTTTTGACTATCTGCGTGACAACATGGCATTCAGCCCTGAAGAACGCGTGCAACGTAAACTTCACTACGCGCTGGTGGATGAGGTTGACTCCATCCTGATCGATGAAGCACGTACACCGCTGATTATCTCCGGTCCGGCCGAAGACAGCTCAGAAATGTATACCCGTGTGGATAAACTGATCCCTAAACTGATCCGCCAGGAAAAAGAAGATTCCGATTCCTTCCAGGGGGAAGGCCACTTCTCTGTTGATGAGAAATCACGTCAGGTTCACCTGACTGAACGTGGTCTGGTCCTGATCGAGGAATTGTTGGTTGAAGCCGGTATTATGGAAGAAGGTGAATCTCTGTATTCCCCGACTAACATCATGCTGATGCATCACGTGACCGCAGCACTGCGCGCGCACGTCCTGTTCACCCGCGATGTCGATTACATCGTCAAAGACGGCGAAGTTATCATCGTTGACGAACACACCGGTCGTACCATGCAAGGTCGTCGCTGGTCAGACGGTCTGCATCAGGCGGTTGAAGCCAAAGAAGGCGTGGACATTCAGAACGAAAACCAGACACTGGCCTCCATTACTTTCCAGAACTACTTCCGTTTGTACGAAAAACTGGCCGGCATGACCGGTACTGCGGACACCGAAGCGTTCGAATTCAGCTCTATCTACAAGCTGGATACCATTGTTGTGCCAACTAACCGCCCTATGGTGCGTAAAGATATGGCCGACCTGGTGTACATGACTGAAATGGAAAAGATTGGCGCGATTATCGAAGATATCCGTCAGTGTACTGCCAAAGGCCAGCCGGTTCTGGTCGGTACTATTTCCATCGAAAAATCAGAAGTTGTTTCTAACGAACTGACCAAAGCAGGCATTGCGCACAGCGTTCTGAACGCCAAATTCCACGCTAAAGAAGCGGATATCGTCGCGCAGGCAGGCCAGCCAAGCGCAGTGACCATCGCTACTAACATGGCGGGTCGTGGTACCGATATCGTGCTGGGCGGCAGCTGGCAGGTTGAAGTTGAAAACCTGGGTGAAGAAGCCACCGATGAGAAAATTGCAGAAATCAAAGCTGCCTGGCAGATTCGCCACGACGCGGTTCTGGCTTCCGGCGGTTTGCATATTATTGGTACCGAGCGTCATGAATCCCGTCGTATTGATAACCAGCTGCGCGGCCGTGCGGGTCGTCAGGGTGATGCCGGTTCATCCCGCTTCTACCTGTCTATGGAAGATGCACTGATGCGTATTTTCGCCTCTGACCGTGTATCAAGCATGATGCGTAAACTGGGTATGAAACCGGGCGAAGCGATTGAGCATCCATGGGTGACCAAAGCGATTGCCAATGCGCAGCGTAAAGTCGAAAGCCGTAACTTCGATATCCGTAAGCAACTGCTGGAATACGATGATGTGGCAAGCGATCAGCGTCGTGCGATCTACAGCCAGCGTAACGAATTGCTGGACGTGTCTGATGTGAGCGAAACCATCGCCAGCATCCGTGAAGACGTGTTCAAGGCGACCATCGACAGCTACATTCCGCCACAGTCTCTGGAAGAAATGTGGGATGTACAGGGTTTGGAAGAACGTCTGAAAAAAGACTTCGAGCTGGAAATGCCGATTGCAGAATGGCTGGACAAAGAGCCGGAATTGCATGAAGAAACCCTGCGCGAACGTATCATGGAAATCGCGAAAGAATCTTACGCCCGTAAAGAAGAAGTGGTTGGCGCTGAAATGATGCGCAATTTTGAGAAAGGCGTGATGTTACAAACGCTGGATTCTCTGTGGAAAGAACATCTGGCGGCAATGGATTACCTGCGTCAGGGCATCCATTTACGTGGTTACGCTCAAAAGGATCCTAAGCAGGAATACAAACGCGAATCCTTCGCGATGTTTGCTGCCATGCTGGAATCTCTGAAATATGAAGTGGTCAGCGTACTAAGCAAAGTTCAGGTTCGTATGCCTGAAGAAGTGGAAGCGATGGAAATTCAGCGTCGTGAAGAAGCTGAACGTCTGGCTCGTCAGCAGCAGCTTAGCCATCAGGATCAGCAAGAAATCGAAGTAGCCGAAGCTGCACGTCTTGCTTCTTCTGGTGATCGCAAAGTGGGTCGTAATGATCTCTGCCCGTGCGGTTCTGGTAAAAAATACAAACAATGCCATGGCCGTCTGCAAAAGTAAGATCTCCGGCTAAGTCATCGTGTTAATCTTGAAGGCGGCGTAATTGCCGCCTTTATTTTTGTCTAAAAGTCCCCATAAAGACAGTCATTGCAGTCAGCGGATAGGTGGAAACTGTGGCGCTTAAACAACTTAATATCGCAGCGGGCATTATCCGGAATGCCAGCAAAGAAATCTTTATCACTCAACGCGATGCATCATCACATATGGCGGGGTTCTGGGAGTTTCCGGGCGGTAAGATTGAAGCGGGTGAAACACCTGAACAGGCTGTTATTCGCGAATTACAGGAAGAGGTCGGCATTGATGCTAAATCTCCTGTGCTGCTGAAAACATTGGAGCACCAATTCCCGGATCGCATCATTACACTCTATTTTTTCCTGGTGGAAGACTGGCAGGGCGAGCCGTATGGCAAAGAAGGGCAGCCGAAGCGCTGGGTTGCGCAGGCCGATTTGAAAGAGGAGGAATTCCCTCCCGCCAACGAAGTGGTTGTTACAGCCCTCAAAAACAATCAGTACTGATTACGTGTAGAATTTGATGACATGCAGAATTTGATGGCATATAGAAAAAGGGGTCGAAGCCCCTTTTTCTATACCCGTTGTCTGGATTAAATCTCTTCTTCACTCCAGTCGTCCAGATCATTCACGTCACCCTTACTTGGGATGCGTTTCTCTTCATCGGCCCATTCGCCGAGATCAATAAGCTGGCAACGCTTGGAACAAAAAGGGCGGTAAGGGCTTTGTTCACCCCAAACCACGATTTTCTGACAGGTCGGGCAATTTACTTCAATGATTTCAGGGTCCATTTGCAACTCCTAGCAGCAGGCAAGTTCAAAATTCAGTCGCGCGGGAACCACGCCATGTTCGCTGTCGAGGGGTAAAAAGCGAATGGCATAACGGGTTTTATGCCCGGATACTTGCGGGTAAAGCTGATTTTCCATCGAGAGTCGCAATCGTAACAGATCTGCGCCTTCAGCGTTGTCCTGGAAAAAACCATTCAGACTGATTTGATTGCGAAACGCGCCTGACTGGCGGATCAGATCCAGTACCATCATGAGCGAATTATTCAGCGGAGCCAGTGTTTCGAGCCAGTTTTGCACTTCACGATCACGTTGTGATTGTGCCAGATGCAGCCAGATATGCAGTGTCGGCAAATCAAAGCTGCAACACCCGCCGGGGATACTCAGACGCTGGCGAACCAGGGCCATCAGGCGATCTTCCTTCAGCGCTTGCCCTATGCGTGGTGCTTTCATTAACACAGATGCACATTGCTTAAGCTCAGCGCGCAGCCCCTCGATCCTTGCTAAATCAACGCCCGGGACATCTTTCCATTGAGACAATTTTTGCTGCTGGCGCTCAAGCTCTTTCAGTAAATCGGTACGGACTTCACCACGTTCCAGTACATCCAGTAAATCTGAAGCGGTGCGAAAAAATAGCAGAGCAGAAGCAATATCAGTGAGTTGTGCGTTGGAATGCATCTGTTGCAACAAAAATTCGATGCGAAGCCAGGTGCGCATTTTCTCATTCAGTGGATGTTCAAAGAGAACGGTTGCAGCTACATCAGTCATGCTTGGCAATATCCTGTCTGTTTACTCACACCGCAAGTTGCAAATAGCGGTGATGTAGTTGGGCAACACGCGGTTCAATTAATTTCGGATCACCGCTGTTATCAATAATGTCATCCGCACAGGCCCGACGTTTTTCACGACTGACCTGTGCAGCAATAATACTTTCAGCCTGCTGGCGGCTGATGCCATCGCGCGACATCGTCCGGGAAAGTTGAATATGTGGCTCAACATCCACCACCAGAACGCGATTTGCTTGCGTCTGTAATCCATTTTCAATCAGCAGCGGTACGACCCAGAGCACGTACGGCGTCTGCGCCTCAGCAATCAAACATTGTGTTCTGGCATGAATAATGGGGTGTAATAATTTATTAACCCATTCTTTTTCATCAGGATTGCTAAAAATCCGCGCCCGAAGGGCCGGGCGGTTCAGTGAGCCATCAGTGGAAATAATGCTTTCACCAAATCGCTGTCTTAATTCTTCCAGCGCTGGCTCACCTTGAGCAACGACCTGGCGGGCAATCACATCTGCATCGACAATGCTTACGCCATGACGGGCGAAGCTTTCGGAAACGGTACTTTTGCCACTACCGATACCCCCGGTCAATGCAACGATATAGCTCATGCTGGTGCTCTGATAAAATTAGTTAGGTAAATGATAAAGAGATTATGAGTAAGTGCAAGCCGTGGTGTTCTCGGTTTTGATGCGAAAAATTATTAATCTGCACAATCAAAAGTCTGTGATGAAGGTTGTAAAAGCCATCTTGCCGTTGTCATTTTCCTGTGTATGATAAAACCACTGGAAAGGGTGTGTAAAAATTTTTCGTGCACCCTAGCGACCCGTCGCCAAACCAGGACTAACCCGCCATGCGCATTGAAGAAGATTTAAAGTTAGGTTTTAAAGACGTACTCATCCGCCCTAAGCGTTCCACTCTCAAAAGTCGTTCCGAAGTTGAACTGGAGCGCACATTCACATTCAAACACTCAGGTTTTAACTGGTCCGGCACCCCGATTATTGCTGCGAACATGGATACCGTCGGCACATTCCGTATGGCGACCGTACTGGCGTCTTTTGGTTTGCTTACGGCCGTGCACAAACATTACACCGTAGAACAGTGGCAGGCATTCGTGACTTCCTCCGATGAATCCGTGCTGCGTAATATCATGGTATCGACCGGGACGTCAGAAGCTGATTTCGTTAAAACCCTGCAAATTCTTGCTTTGTCGCCTCTGCTGAAGTTTGTTTGCCTGGATGTCGCTAATGGTTATTCCGAGCACTTTGTGGGTTTCCTGCAACGTGTACGCGAAGCTTGCCCCGATAAAGTCATTTGTGCAGGCAACGTGGTGACCGGTGAAATGGTGGAAGAACTTATTCTTTCTGGCGCGGATATTGTAAAAGTCGGCATCGGCCCGGGATCGGTATGTACGACTCGCGTAAAAACCGGCGTGGGATATCCGCAGCTTTCTGCTGTTATCGAATGTGCTGATGCTGCTCACGGTCTGGGCGGACAGATTGTCAGCGATGGCGGCTGTGCTGTTCCGGGTGACGTGGCAAAAGCGTTCGGCGGCGGTGCTGATTTCGTTATGCTTGGCGGGATGCTGGCTGCGCATGACGAGTGTGAAGGCACGGTCGTTGAAGAGAATGGCGAAAAATTCATGCTTTTCTACGGTATGAGTTCAGAATCTGCGATGAAACGCCACGTCGGCGGTGTTGCTGAATACCGCGCAGCGGAAGGTAAAACAGTCAAATTGCCTCTGCGTGGCCCGGTTGAAAACACCGTGCGTGACATTCTCGGTGGGCTGCGTTCTGCCTGTACTTACGTCGGTGCAGAGCGCCTGAAAGAACTGACCAAACGTACAACCTTCATCCGCGTTGCGGAACAGGAAAACCGTCTGTTCGGCAGTAAGTAAGGATATGACCACAATGGCGGCGAAACATTTTTCGCCGCTTTTTCCTCTTTGATTTATCCCATAACCGAACCTAGCTGGAAAATTGGCAGATACATCGCAATCACCAGCCCACCGACAATCACCCCCATTACGGCCATGAGTACCGGCTCAATCGTTTGTGACAACGTTTCTGCCAGCGAGTTAGCTTTGTCATGATGCAGATATGCGAGTTTCAGCAGTAACTCGTCCAGAGACCCTGATTCTTCACCGATTTTTATCAGCTGATGACATAAGGTCGGGAACAGTGGCGACTGTACAAAAGCTTTGTGTAACGGTGTTCCTTGCATGATTTGCTCACGTATCTGGTTCAGTGCGGCCTGAAAATGCAGATTGGACATTGATGCAGACGCTGCTGCCAGCCCGGCAATTAACGTCATGCCCGCCTGTTGTGTCATTGCCAGCGTTTGAAATATCTGGCTGAGGCAACTGTCTGTCACCAGTCGTGACGTCAGGGGTAACCTGAGCAGTAACATCTGCTCACGCAGTTGCCAGTGCTTAAGCGGGTGTAACTTCTGCAGATAGCCGAAACAACAAAGCGAAAAAATACCCACCAGCCAGGGGCCGGTGCTGATGAGGGCACCAGAAGCAATGACCAGCATGCGTGTAAACCAGGGGAGTTCGGCATCAAAGGAAGCATAGATTTTGGCAAACTCAGGCAATACTAAAGTCAGCATTAGCAGAGTGACCACGATAGCGATAACGCTGACAATCAGCGGATACCGCAACGCCTTTTTTACTTTGCTTCTTAATTCAGCCTGTTGTTCCTGTTGAGTCGCCAGTTGCAGGCAGCATTTGTCCAGTTGTCCCGTTAGCTCACCAATAGAAATTATCTGTCTGTAAATATCAGGAAATACATCGGGATAATGATTCAGTGTTACCGACAGCGGTTTTCCTTCGCGAACGCCTTTCGCAACATTTGACAGTACACAATGCCACGCGGGTTTCGGGTGCTCGTTGGCCAGCAACGTCAGGCTATTGACCAGCGGTAGCCCGGCTTGTAGCAGCGTTGCAAGTTGCCTGACGAATGCAACACGTTCCTGATTTTTCCAGAAACGTCGTCCCAATCGCTGCTTCATTCTGATTTTCAGCGGTTGCAATCCAGCAGCAAAAAGCTGCTGGTAAATGCCGTCCTTACCCACCTCAATGCAGTGATCTTGCTGAAGGCTTCCCAGAGTGTCGATAGCCTGCCAGTGATATAACCGCCAGGACTGAGGTGCGCCGCCGTCAGTTTTCATGTATCCGCGCCTTCACCGGTAACACGATAAAGTTCTTCAAGTGAGGTGATCCCTTGTTCGACCAGCGCCATACCGGCTTCCTGCAACGTTTTTTGCCCTTGTTCGCGGGCAATCTTACTCAACTCATTGACACTTGCCTCTGCCACCAGCGCCTGTTGTAAACCGGGTGTTATGTTCAGCGTTTCATAAATACCGGTGCGTCCGTAATAGCCCGAAAAGCATTGATGGCATCCTGCAGGTAGCCACAACTGCATGTGTCCGCTGCTGCCATCAGCACCTTTTTCGACCAGTGATACATGCGGTTTACGGCAATGCGGGCAGAGTTTTCGTACCAGCCGCTGGGCAATAACCAAACGTAAGCTGGCAGCAATATGAAAACCTTCAATCCCCATCTGTCGCAGGCGGGTCAGTGTTTCGCAAGTGGAATTGGTATGCAGTGTTGAGAGCACCAGATGTCCGGTCTGAGCGGCTTTTACCGCGATTTCGGCCGTTTCTTTATCGCGGATCTCTCCGACCATAATCACATCAGGATCCTGACGTAATAACGCACGCAGGACACTGGCAAAACTGAGGTCTGTTTTGCTGTTAATCTGGGTCTGATTGATGCCACTGACCGGGATCTCAATCGGGTCTTCTACGCTGCAAATATTGCGGGAGATGGCATTAAGATGACGAAGACCACTGTAAAGCGTGACCGTTTTTCCGCTGCCTGTCGGGCCGGTGACCAGAATTAGCCCTTGCGGATGTTTAAGCGCAGCTTTGAAATAGTCCAGATCCCGTGGTGTGAAGCCCAGTTGAGGCATAGAGAGATCCTGCTGAGTCATATGCAGAATGCGCAGCACGATCTTTTCGCCGTGTAAGGTCGGCAGAGAAGATACTCTCATGGAATATCTCTGATTTTGCAGCATGACTGAGAGCTGGCCATCTTGGGGTAACCGTCGCTCAGCGACATTCAGCTGCCCCATAATCTTTAGTCGTGCGCACACGCCCGCTGCCATCGAAAATTCAGGTCCGGGGACTTCCTGCAATACTCCGTCAATTCGCATACGAACCCGGAAACTGTGCTCGTACGGCTCAAAGTGGATATCTGAAGCCCTGCGGGTGATGGCCTGCCTGAGTATCTGGTTGAGAGCATTAATGACCGGCGCATCACTCTGATTATTCAGTTCATTGTTTTCATCGCTTTGCGCGGATGACCACGATTCGTCTGCGGCCGTTTTTTTCTTTATTTCTGAATTTCCTTGCTCCATGACTTGTTCAAGCCGCGTTTGTGGCCAGCGTTCAAGCTGCACTTTTAAGCCGGTGGTAAAGCGCAATACATTACTTAAGGCATCCGTGTCTGCTTCTGTTTCATGGCATGCAACATGAAGAGTCTGGTTGTCGCGATGCAATACAACGGCTTTATAGCGCTGACACAGTGCTTCAAGTGACGCTTCGCTTTGCAGGCGATCATTATCGGGTAGAGACTCGGGGCGCCGTGGCATATCACTCATTATGGCGCTCCTGTGGTGTCAAACCGAAAAAC
The DNA here is from genome assembly GCF_040544515.1 of Rahnella sp. 2050. Classification (NCBI taxonomy): domain Bacteria; kingdom Pseudomonadati; phylum Pseudomonadota; class Gammaproteobacteria; order Enterobacterales; family Yersiniaceae; genus Rahnella; species Rahnella sp. 2050. Next base: position 435,152 of record NZ_JBEPKE010000002.1, read on the forward strand.
GCTTTCGCAAGCTTCAACCATCGAAGTATTACTGGCATTGGTGCAGATTCTGCTCCATGTGATACCGCCCGCCTGATTATCCCGGACCGGTGTCATCACAACGCTGAGACCGTCCAGTGCCTGCTGACCTGTCAGTGAAATTACGCCCGCATTAACCTGAATCTGGCTGACATAACGACTGGTAGCTGCCGCCGGAATTCCCTGACTGCCGGCGCTGCAATTCGTCAGCGCCCCCGTATCGATGACGCACAGTTCGACGCCGGTTTTGTAGGGCACCATAATTTGCAGCATGTCAGTCATGGCTGCTTTCTGGATATAACTCTGGTAAGCGGGTATGCCGATGGCACTCAGGATCGCAATAATCGCGATCACTACCATCAGTTCAATGAGGGTAAATCCTTGTTGCCGTTTCATGGCGTTCTCCGTTTCGTAAGACTGCGTGGTTGTTTCTCAGGCAGCAAACTAAACGGAGAAAAAGCCTGACTCCAGCGCTATTGCTGACTTTTCCACGACATCTGCCAGGATAAATATGTATGCCAGCAAGGCAGGAAAAACATATGTGCGATGTCTCGCAACAATAAAGATGAAATGAAAAAGGGGGTGGTGTTCAAAAGGGGTGAATGCGAGGGTAGTACGGCAAGATGAAATAGATCGCAAGAATTCGTGTTGCCCCTCGAAAGGAATTCAGGGGCAACAGCGCAGCGATTAGCTGAAGCGCATGGAAAGATCCATGGCCCTGACATGCTTGGTCAGCGCGCCGACAGAAATATAATCCACGCCGGTTTCCGCGAATTCGCGTAGCGTTTTTTCCGTCACGTTACCGGAGACTTCAAGTAGCGCACGGCCTGCGGTGAGGGCAACGCCTTCACGCATCATCGGCACGGTGAAGTTATCCAGCATGATAATGTCAGCACCCGCATCCAGCGCCTGCTGAAGTTCATCCATGGATTCGACTTCTACCTCGACGGGCACGTCGGCGTGGATCCATAAGGCGCGTTCTACGGCGGCTTTTATCGAGCCACAGGCAATGATGTGGTTTTCTTTAATCAGAAATGCATCGGCAAGACCAAGGCGGTGATTGCTTCCGCCACCGCATAACACGGCATATTTCAGTGCCGTACGCAGGCCAGGCAAGGTTTTCCGGGTATCGAGCAACTGAGTTTTTGTGCCCTCAAGGATTTTCACATAGTGATTCACTTCGGTTGCCACACCGGACAGGGTTTGCACGAAGTTAAGAGCGGTGCGCTCACCGGTCAGCAGCATGCGTGCGGAGCCTGAGAGTTCACATAAGGTCTGGTTTTCAGAAACGTGGTCGCCGTCTTTGACATGCCATTTGACGGTGATTTTATCGCCTGCCAGTTGGAGAAAGACTTCGTCCAGCCAGCGCTGGCCGCAGAAAATACCGGCTTCGCGGGTAATGATGGTGGCGTTAGCATTTTTGTCTTGCGGCAACAGTTGAGCAGTTAAGTCATTGTTGGCATTGGCTTCGCCCCCAAGATCCTCACCGAGAGCCTGAGTAACAAGAGAAGGAATATCATTCTGGATACGTTCGAGTAACTGTGCGCGGCGACTTTCACGGCTGTAGCTGCGGGTAGACATACAAATACTCCGAAATGGCGGATAAGAAGGACAAAAAAACATGCTACCCTGTTGCTGTGATAAGTACCACCTGAGCACATCATTGAGGTCTTTGATGCACTTAAAACAAGGCTGGATAACAGAAGCCCGGCAGGTCGTTTCCCCTCATTTTGATCTCCGTCCTGAAGATGAAATTCCCTCATTGCTGGTGATCCATAACATCAGTTTGCCGCCTGGAAAATTCGGCGGTCCTTATATTGATCAATTGTTTACCGGTACGCTGAATCCGCAGGATGATCCTTATTTTGAAGGGATCAGTCACTTACGCGTTGCTGCGCATTGTTTAATTCGTCGTGATGGCGAGATTGTGCAATATGTGCCCTTTAACAAACGCGCCTGGCATGCGGGTGTATCCAGCTGGCGGGGGCGTGAGCGCTGTAATGATTTTTCGATTGGTATTGAGCTGGAAGGGACGGATTTTGAGCCTTTTACTGATGCGCAATATCGCAACCTGGTTGCCGTTACTGAGTTGTTAATGAAGCATTATCCCATTAGTCTTGAAGCGATTACCGGACACAGTGATATTGCTCCCGGGCGTAAGACCGATCCCGGCCCTGAATTCGACTGGGCATTTTATCGCAAGCTGTTAGCGCTGCCGGTAGGGCAGAATGACCTTTCTGACCTGTAATTAACCGGTTTTCGGTTTCGTTTTTACGGGTGTGATGTGTTTAGAGAGAGTGACAATCGATGACGTTATTTACTTTGCTCCTGGTGCTGGCTTGGGAACGCTTGTTCAAACTGGGTGAACACTGGCAGTTGGATCATCGGTTTGAGGTGATTTTCCGCCGCGGCCGGCAGGCTTCTCTGGCTAAAACGCTGGTCATTACGATTGTCTGGATGGTGATCATCTGGGCAGTATTGCGCGCAGTGCAGGGGATCTTCTTCGGGGTGCCAACCCTGATTTTCTGGGTGATTTTATGTCTGCTGTGTATTGGCGCTGGCATCAAACGCAAGCATTACCGTGCCTACCTTAAGTCCGCCCGTCAGGGCGATGCTGATGCCTGTAAGGAAATGGCAGAAGAGCTGGCCTTGATCCACGGGTTGCCGACAGATTGCAGCGAAGAAGCCCGGCTGAGAGAGCTGCAAAATGCGCTGCTTTGGATTAACTACCGTTACTATCTCGGGCCGTTGTTCTGGTTCGTGGTTTGTGGGCCTTACGGACCGATAGCGCTGGGCGGTTATGCCGTATTGCGCGGTTACCAGACCTGGCTGGCGCGCCATATGCCGCCGTTGAAACGTTCGCAGTCCGGCGTGGATGCCCTGTTACATATTCTCGACTGGATCCCTGTTCGTCTGGCTGGCGTGGCTTATGCATTGCTTGGTCATGGCGAGAAAGCCTTACCGGCCTGGTTTGCTTCGCTGGGCGATATTCACTCTTCGCAATACCATGTATTAACGCGGCTGGCGCAGTTCTCTCTGGCGCGCGATCCGCATACCGATCCGGTACAGACACCTCGCGCTGCTGTGAGCCTCGCGCGTAAAGTGACGATGATAATCCTGGTGGTTGTAGCGCTGCTGACGATTTACGGCACCTTGATTTAATTCTCTTTTATCATCCGATATTGCATAAAAAAGCCCGGTACATTTTTAGTGTCCGGGCTTTTTGTTTTTTGTCAGTGCTGTTTTTGTAACGTCAGCGGACGGTTATCGGCGGCGGGTTCTCCGAAATCGGGCATGCCATTCTCGTCCCAGCGGAAGGTTTTAATGCGCGTATGCCGGTTCGGGTCGTACAGCGGATCACCCTCAATTTCAGTGTAGTTTCGGGCATGATATACCAGCACGTCTGCGCCCTGTTCGTTGCGCGTGAAGCTGTTATGTCCCGGCCCGAACTGCCGGTTCTGGGCCTGCGTGGTGAATACCGGACGCTGGGATTTATGCCAGCTCACCGGATCCATCAGATTGCTGTTGATGTCTGCAGTGAGGAGGCCGATACAGTAATTTTCGTCGGTGGCGCTGGCGGAATAGGTGATGAAAATTTTATCACCGTGTTTGATCACCGCCGGTCCCTCATTAACCCAAAAACCGATGATTTCCCAGTCCAGCTCCGGCTTGCTGAGCATGACGGGCGGTGATTTCAGCGTCCACGGGTTTTCCATTTCGGCCAGATACAAATTGGAGTTTCCGCGAATTTCCGGGTCTTTCTGCGCCCACAGATAATAGCTTTTGCCCTGATGCTCAAAGTGCGTGGCATCGAGCGAGAAGCTGTCGATCGGCGTCTGGATCCGGCCTTTCTCCTGCCATTTCCCTGTGAGCGGATCCGCCTCTTCACACACCAGCGCATACATTCTGTGCTGGAATAAGCCGTCAACAATCTCCTGTGAGGGGGCGGCCGCGTAATAGATCACCCATTGTCCGTCGATAAAATGCAACTCCGGTGCCCAGATAAGTGCGCTCATCGGGCCGGTATCAGGTTTATGCCAGACAATGGTGGCTGGCGCGTCGGCAAGCCCTGTCAGCGTTGGCGAGCGGCGGATCTCCAGCCGGTCATATTCAGGCACTGATGCGATAAAGTAATAGTTTCCGTCGTTGTGCAGCCAGATATGCGGATCTGCACGTTGCTCAATCAGCGGGTTGGGATAATTACTCATGTTTCAGCTCCTTGCTGGTCAGTGGGACGCTGAGTGCTTCTGCGTCCTGTGCATTTTTCTCGTCGTGATATTCATTCAGCTCGCGGTAATTACGGCGGCGAATCTCCAGATCTGCCTGAATGGTACGCATGGTTTCGCGATCAACTTTCAGTAAGCGTACAACACCGGCAGTGATGAGGTAGCCCACGCCAGGAATGACGGTGAACAACAACATGATGCCGTTGATGGCATGGTCGCTTTGCTGCGTTGCGCTGGCATTGTAGCCATACGCGGAGAGCAGGAAGCCGACCATCGCGCCCGCTACCGCCAGTCCGCATTTCAGGAAGAACAGGTTACCGGAGAAGCTGATGCCGGTAACACGTTTGCCGGTTTTCCATTCGCCGTAATCGTCAACGTCGGCCATCAGCGACCAGTGTAGCGGGGAAGGGAGCTGGTGCATGATGTTGAGGATGAAGTACGCCACCAGAATAAGCGTGGTGGCGTGCGGGTCGAGGAAATAGAATCCGCAGGAGAAAATGGTCAGGATGATATTGGCCCAGAAGAACACTTTCAGTTTGCAGTATTTATCGGTCAGCGGTTTTGCCAGTGCACTGCCGATCATCATGCCCACCACGCCGAGGCTGATAAACATGCTGGCAAAGGATGTGGATTTTTCCATTACCCAGGTGACGTAATACATAGTGGCTGCCATACGGATAAAGCCCGGGCACACGTTGCAGAATGTCAGCAGCAGGATGCGTACCCACTGGTCGTTTTTCCACACATCTTTCAGGTCAGATTTTAAGGCATGTTTTGACGGTACCGCAGGCTGAATACGTTCTTTTACCGAGCTGAAGCAGAACAGGAACATGAACAGCGCGATGATTGCCATCACCCCCATCGACATCTGATAGCCCTTGGCTTTGTCTGCGCCACCGAAAAAGTCGGCCATCGGCAGTAAGGTGGAAGACAGGATCAGCGTCGCGATCCCTACCATAAAGAAGCGGTAAGACTGGCAGGCAACACGCTCATGCGGATCGGCTGTAATGACGCCGCCCAGCGAGCAGTAGGGAATGTTGATGGCGGTGTAAGTCAGGGACATCAGGAAGTAGGTTACAAACGCATAGATAACTTTGCTGTTGTAACTCCATTCTGGTGTGGTGAACATCAGCACACTGAACAGTACGTATGGCACCGAAACCCATAACAAATACGGGCGGAATCGTCCCCAGCGGGTGGTGGTACGGTCAGCAATCGCGCCCATGATCGGGTCGGTGACGGCGTCGATAACACGCACTGATAGCAGCAATACGCCAACCAGTGCCGGGGCTAAACCGAAGATATCTGTGTAAAAATAATTAAGAAACAGCATGATGGCGCCGCCAATCATATTGCAGCCCGCATCCCCCATTCCGTACGCCACTTTCTCTTTGAACGACAGTGCGCCTTCCTTCATGGATGTTCTCTCCGGATTGTGGATAAAAGGATTTTGTTAAAAAACTGTTTGTTAGCCCTGAGTATTGGCCGGAGAAGGGAAGAGGGGTCAGGAGGTAAGAGTCATGAAGATGGACATTTTGGTCATACGGGAGGAAATGTGACGTACCTAACAAAGCGCCCCGGTAAGTCTTCACTTAACCGGGGCGCTTTTTCGTTTCAATTTTAAAACGAATACTTAAGCGTTAACGGATTTCCCGCTTTGCTGATTTTTGACCCAGTAACCGATGGCCAGAACTACCAGCCACACCGGGATCAGCCATACGGAGATCGCCATGCCCGGGGTGATAGCCATGATCACCAGAATTGCCGCCATAAACAGCAGGCAGATGTAGTTACCCAGCGGATACAGCAGCGCTTTGAACTTAGGTTCCACGCCTTCACGACGTTTCGCCTGACGGAATTTGATGTGCGCCAGGCTGATCATCGCCCAGTTGATCACCAGTGCAGACACCACCAGAGCCATCAGCAGACCAAACGCTTCACCCGGCATCAGGTAGTTAATCAGAACACACAGCGCTGTGGTGGCAGCAGAAACGAGGATAGAAGCCACCGGCACGCCGCGCTTGTCGACGTTGAGCAATGCTTTAGGCGCGTTGCCTTGCTGAGCCAGACCAAACAACATGCGGCTGTTGCAGTAAACACAGCTGTTATAAACCGACAGCGCTGCCGTCAGGATCACCACGTTCAGAGCATTCGCTACCAGTGCATCACCCAGGTCATGGAAGATCAGCACAAACGGGCTGGTATCCGGCCCGACACGGGTCCATGGCATCAGGGAAAGCAGGACGGCAAGTGAGCCCACATAGAAAATCAGAATACGGTAGATAACCTGATTGGTTGCTTTAGGAATGCTGGTTTCCGGATTATCCGCTTCAGCAGCAGTAATCCCGACCAGTTCCAGGCCACCGAAAGAGAACATGATGATCGCCATCATCATCACCAGCCCGGTCATGCCATGGGGCAGGAAACCGCCTTGCTCCCACAGGTTGCGAACTGTTGCCTGAGGGCCTGCCGTGTCGCTGAACAGCAGCCAGCCACCGAACAGAATCATCGCCACCACGGCAACCACTTTGATGATCGCAAACCAGAACTCCATCTCGCCAAACACTTTAACGTTAGTCAGGTTGATAGCGTTGATCAGCACGAAGAAAACCGCAGCAGAAGCCCATGTCGGGATTTCCGGCCACCAGAATTGAATATATTTACCGACGGCAGTCAGTTCGGCCATCGCGACCAGAACGTACAGCACCCAGTAATTCCAGCCGGAAGCAAAACCCGCAAATCCGCCCCAGTATTTATAGGCAAAATGACTGAATGAACCGGCAACCGGTTCTTCAACCACCATTTCACCCAACTGACGCATAATTAAGAATGCGATAAAACCCGCAATGGCATAACCGAGAATAATCCCCGGCCCTGCGGACTGAATGACGGAAGCACTGCCCAGAAACAGCCCTGTACCGACGGCCCCACCTAATGCAATCAACTGGATATGCCGGTTTTTGAGACCGCGCTTCAGCTCATCGCCTTGTTGTTGATCAACCATTTACCTGTCCTCTGTCATTGGGGCAAAACCCATAACATTCTGTGTGTTAGAGAGAATGTAAGGCGATAATTACACTTTTTGTATCTAATTATTTACGGCTGGATTGTGCCTAAAAATCAGGATCATCTACCGTTCGGGCAAGAATAATGTTATGCGGAAAAGTTTGCACGGGGTTTATGCATCATCTGCATAACAAATAGCCAAATTGACTGTAAATTTGTTCAGGATCCATAAAATGTGATCTGAGGCCGGGTAAAAAAGATAAATGATAAAAATTTGTTAAAATGTGCGGGGTCGACGCATTTACTGGGTAGCCATATGGACACAAGGTGAATACTTTGTTACTTTACGGCCACGTTTTTTAAATTGGTATTACCAATTGACTCCGGCAACTTAACAGAGTCGCTACTCGCAGAGAACCGCACATATATGGCTTACAGCAAAATCCGACAGCCTAAGTTATCCGATGTGATCGAGCAGCAACTTGAGTTTCTGATCCTCGAAGGCACCTTGAGACCCGGGGAAAAGCTTCCGCCAGAGCGCGAACTTGCCAAACAGTTTGATGTATCGCGACCTTCTCTCAGAGAGGCAATCCAAAGCCTGGAAGGGAAGGGGCTACTCCTGCGCCGTCAGGGTGGTGGTACTTTCGTACAAAGTAACCTGTGGCAAAGCGTGAGTGATCCGCTGGCTGAGTTACTGGCCGACCATCCTGAATCACAATTCGATCTCCTTGAAACACGACACGCCCTTGAAGGTATCGCTGCGTATTACGCGGCGCTTCGTGGCACAGAGGAAGATCTGCAGCGCATTCGCGATTGTCACGTGGTCATTCAGACCGCACAAGACAGCGGAGATCTGGACGCAGAAGCCGACGCGGTTATGCAGTATCAGGTCGCTGTAACAGAAGCAGCCCATAATGTGGTGCTGCTGCATCTGGTTCGCTGTATGGGGCCGATGCTCGAGAAGAACGTTCGACAGAACTTTGAATTGCTTTACTCACGCCGGGAAATGCTGGCGACGGTAAGCAACCACCGCGCCAGTATTTTCGAGGCGATTGTTGCACGGGAACCAGAAATAGCGCGTGCCGCATCTCACCGTCACCTGGCGTTCATTGAAGAAGTTTTGCTGGATCTCAGCAGGGAACACACCCGGCGGGATCGGTCTTTACGACGGCTCCAGCAACGAAAAGATGAAAGTTAACCATCAGGGTTAATTTTTAGAGCCTTCATTTGAGGGCTCACGGCAACTACATGACGGGCCTGTCTTCGTGCGTTCTCTTAGCGGCGAAGCGCGTTTCAGAAAGAGCGCAGGAAGACAGGCTCCAGATAAACCAACGTATTAGAGACAGATAAGGAAAAGCACCATGTCAGAACGTGTAAATAATGACGTGGATCCGATCGAAACTCGCGACTGGCTACAAGCGATCGAATCGGTCATCCGTGAAGAAGGTGTTGAGCGTGCACAGTTCCTGATCGATCAGGTTCTCAGTGAAGCGCGCAAGGGCGGCGTAAGCGTCGCTGCTGGCGCAGCCAGCCGTAACTACGTCAATACCATCGCTGTTGAAGACGAACCTGAATACCCGGGTAACCTGGAGCTGGAACGTAACATTCGTACTGCTATCCGCTGGAACGCCATCATGACCGTTCTGCGTGCGTCCAAGAAAGACCTGGAACTCGGCGGCCACATGGCTTCCTTCCAGTCTTCTGCGACCGTGTACGAAGTGTGCTTCAACCACTTCTTCCGTGCGCGCAACGAAAAAGACGGCGGCGATCTGGTGTACTTCCAGGGCCACATCTCTCCGGGCGTGTACGCGCGTGCTTTCCTTGAAGGCCGTCTGACTGAAGACCAGATGAACAATTTCCGTCAGGAAGTTCACGGAAAAGGTCTGTCGTCTTATCCGCACCCTAAACTGATGCCTGAGTTCTGGCAGTTCCCGACCGTATCCATGGGTCTGGGCCCGATCGGTGCCATCTATCAGGCTAAATTCCTGAAATATCTGGAACACCGTGGTCTGAAAGACACCTCCGCACAGCGCGTTTACGCATTCCTGGGCGACGGTGAAATGGACGAACCAGAATCCAAAGGGGCGATCACCATCGCGACCCGTGAGAAACTGGACAACCTGTGCTTCATCATCAACTGTAACCTGCAGCGTCTTGATGGCCCGGTAACCGGTAACGGCAAAATCATCAACGAACTCGACGGCATCTTTGCAGGCGCTGGCTGGAACGTGATCAAAGTGATCTGGGGCAACCGCTGGGATGAACTGCTGCGTAAAGACACCAGCGGTAAACTGATCCAGCTGATGAACGAAACCGTGGATGGCGACTATCAGACCTTCAAGTCCCGCGACGGTAAATACGTTCGTGACCACTTCTTCGGCAAATACCCTGAAACCGCCGCTCTGGTCAAAGATATGACCGACGACGAAATCTGGGCGCTGAACCGTGGCGGCCATGATCCGAAGAAAGTCTTCGCTGCACTGAACAAAGCACAGAACACCAAAGGTCAGCCGACCGTTATCCTTGCGCATACCATTAAAGGTTATGGCATGGGCGACGCTGCCGAAGGTAAAAACATTGCTCACCAGGTGAAGAAAATGAACATGGATGGCGTGCGCTATATCCGTGATCGTTTTAGCGTGCCAGTAACCGATGAAAATCTGGAAAAACTGCCGTACATCACGCTGGAAAAAGACTCTGCAGAATACAAATACCTGCACGAACGTCGCGCTGCGCTGAAAGGCTACCTGCCGACCCGTCTGCCAAACTTCACGCAGAAGCTGGAAATGCCGAAACTGGAAGACTTCTCACAACTGCTGGAAGAGCAGAAGAAAGAGATCTCTACCACTATCGCTTTCGTCCGTGCACTGAACGTGATGCTGAAAAACGACTCCATTAAAGACCGTCTGGTGCCGATCATCGCCGATGAAGCGCGTACATTCGGTATGGAAGGTCTGTTCCGTCAGATTGGTATTTACAGCCCGAACGGCCAGCAGTACACCCCGCAGGACCGTGAGCAGGTTGCTTACTATAAAGAAGACGAGAAAGGTCAGATCCTGCAGGAAGGTATCAACGAACTGGGTGCCGCATCTTCATGGCTGGCCGCAGCAACGTCTTACAGCACCAACGATCTGCCAATGATCCCGTTCTACATCTACTACTCCATGTTCGGTTTCCAGCGTATCGGCGACCTGTGCTGGGCAGCGGGTGACCAACAGGCGCGTGGCTTCCTGATCGGTGGTACGTCAGGTCGTACTACCCTGAACGGCGAAGGTCTGCAGCACGAAGATGGTCACAGCCATATTCAGTCTCTGACTATCCCTAACTGTATTTCTTACGACCCGTCTTACGCCTACGAAGTGGCTGTCATCATGCATGACGGTCTGGTGCGTATGTACGGTGAAGCGCAGGAAAACATTTATTACTACATCACCACGCTGAACGAAAACTACCACATGCCAGCCATGCCGGAAGGCGCGGAAGAAGGCATCCGTAAGGGTATCTACAAGCTGGATACGCTGGAAGGCAGCAAAGGGAAAGTGCAGTTGCTGGGCTCCGGTTCCATCCTGCGTCACGTACGTGAAGCGGCAGAGATCTTGTCCAAAGACTACGGCGTAGGTTCTGACGTTTACAGCGTGACCTCCTTCACTGAACTGGCCCGCGATGGTCAGGACTGTGAGCGCTGGAACATGCTGCACCCGACTGAAACCCCACGCGTTCCGTACATCGCCCAGGTGATGAGCGATGCGCCAGCGGTGGCGTCTACTGACTACATGAAACTGTTTGCTGAACAGGTTCGTACATACGTTCCGGCCAGCGATTATCGCGTACTGGGTACGGATGGCTTCGGTCGTTCAGACAGCCGCGAAAACCTGCGTCACCACTTCGAAGTGGATGCGTCTTACGTTGTGGTTGCTGCGCTGGGTGAATTGGCTAAACGCGGCGAAATCGAAACGTCTGTAGTGGCTGAAGCCATTAAGAAATTCGATATCAATCCAGAAAAAGTTAACCCGCGTCTGGCATAAGAGGTAAAGACAGATGGCTATTGAAATTAACGTACCGGACATCGGTGCAGATGCAGTGGAAGTCACCGAAATTATGGTGAAGGTGGGCGATAAAGTTGAAGCAGAACAATCGCTGATCACCGTTGAAGGCGATAAAGCTTCTATGGAAGTGCCTTCTCCACAAGCTGGCGTGGTCAAAGAAATTAAAGTTGCGGTCGGCGATACCGTCGAAACCGGCAAACTGATCATGATCTTTGACGCCGCTGACGGTGCTGCTGATGCAGCACCTGCGAAACAGGAAGCCAAAGCAGAAGAGAAACCTGCTGCTGCTGCCGCACCTGCTTCCAGCGAAAGCAAAGAAGTGAACGTACCTGATATCGGTGGCGACGAAGTTGAAGTCACTGAAATTATGGTAAAAGTAGGCGACACAGTAGAAGCGGAACAATCGCTGATCACCGTAGAAGGCGACAAAGCCTCTATGGAAGTCCCTGCGCCGTTCGCGGGCAAAGTGAAAGAAATCAAAATCGCTGCGGGCGACAAAGTCAGCACCGGTTCCCTGATCATGGTCTTCGAAGTTGCAGGTTCTGGTGCAGCCGCACCTGCCGCAGCAGCAGAAACCCAATCAGACGCGGCACCTGCTGCACCGGCTCAGTCCGGCAGCAAAGAAGTGAACGTGCCTGATATCGGTGGCGACGAAGTTGAAGTCACTGAAATCATGGTGAAAGTGGGCGACAAAATCAGTGCAGAACAGTCACTGATTACCGTTGAAGGCGACAAAGCCTCAATGGAAGTCCCGGCTCCGTTCGCGGGTACCGTGAAAGAAATCAAAATTGCTGCGGGCGACAAAGTCAGCACCGGCTCTCTGATCATGGTCTTCGAAGTAGAAGGCGCTGCGCCTGCTGCTCCGGCGGCTAAGAAAGAAGAAGCGGCTGCCCCGGCGAAACAGGAACAAAAAGCCGCTGCTCCTGCTGTTAAAGCAGAAAGCAAAGGCGAATTCGCAGAGAACGATGCTTACGTTCACGCCACGCCGGTTATCCGCCGTCTGGCCCGTGAATTCGGCGTTAACCTGGCGAAAGTCAAAGGCACTGGCCGTAAAGGTCGCATCCTGCGTGAAGACGTACAGACTTACGTGAAAGACGCGGTCAAACGTGCTGAAGCCGCGCCGGCAGCAGCAACGGGTGGCGGTCTGCCGGGCATGTTGCCTTGGCCGAAAGTGGACTTCAGCAAGTTCGGTGAGATTGAAGAAGTTGAACTGGGCCGTATCCAGAAAATCTCTGGTGCGAACCTGAGCCGTAACTGGGTGATGATCCCGCACGTTACGCACTTCGACAAAACTGATATCACTGAGCTGGAAGCGTTCCGTAAACAGCAGAACGATGAAGCCGCTAAACGCAAACTGGACGTGAAATTCACTCCGGTGGTCTTCATCATGAAAGCCGTTGCCGCTGCCCTTGAGCAGATGCCACGCTTCAACAGTTCCCTGTCCGAAGATGGTCAGAAACTGACGCTGAAAAAATACATCAACATCGGTGTGGCGGTTGATACGCCAAACGGTCTGGTTGTTCCGGTCTTCAAAGACGTGAACAAGAAAGGCATCGCCGAGTTGTCCCGTGAGCTGATGGCTATCTCCAAGAAAGCCCGTGACGGTAAGCTGACTGCTGGCGAAATGCAGGGCGGTTGCTTCACTATCTCCAGCCTCGGGGGTATCGGGACGACCCACTTCGCGCCAATCGTTAATGCGCCGGAAGTGGCTATCCTCGGTGTTTCCAAGTCTGCCATTGAGCCAGTCTGGAACGGCAAAGAGTTCACACCGCGTCTGATGATGCCAATGTCGCTCTCCTTCGACCACCGTGTCATTGACGGTGCCGATGGTGCGCGCTTCATCACCATCATCAACAACGTGTTGTCAGACATTCGCCGCCTGGTGATGTAAGTGAAAAGCCGGCCAGACGGCCGGCTTTTTTCTGATAATCTCTTCATGCTGTTTGAGATTTTCCAGGGCAAAGCACAAATCGGATGCCGTTTGTTGTTTCAAATTTGTTAACAATTTTGTAAACTGCGGGCGGATAGAACGACCCGGTGGATGATGGGCGTTACGATATAAAATGACGTCAGACCCGCCGGACATAAATTAAGAGGTCATGATGAGTACTGAAATTAAAACTCAGGTCGTGGTACTTGGGGCGGGTCCTGCGGGCTATTCTGCTGCTTTCCGTTGCGCTGATTTAGGTCTTGAAACTGTTCTGGTTGAACGTTATTCCACGCTTGGCGGCGTGTGTCTGAACGTTGGCTGTATCCCTTCTAAAGCTCTGCTGCACGTCGCGAAAGTGATCTCTGAGGCAAAAGCACTGGCTGAACACGGTATTGTTTTCGGTGAGCCGAAAACGGACATCGATAAAGTCCGCGTCTGGAAAGAAAAAGTCATCAACCAGCTGACCGGCGGTCTGTCCGGTATGGCGAAAGGCCGTAAAGTCAAAGTCGTTAACGGCTTGGGCAAATTTACTGGCGCGAATACTCTGGTTGTTGAAGGCGAAAATGGTCCGACGACCATCACTTTCGACAATGCCATCATTGCGGCGGGTTCCCGTCCAATCAAACTGCCATTCATTCCACATGATGACCCGCGTGTCTGGGATTCTACTGATGCACTGGAGCTGAAAAGCGTCCCTGAGCGTCTGCTGGTCATGGGCGGCGGCATTATCGGTCTGGAAATGGGCACCGTTTATCACGCGCTGGGTTCTCAGATTGACGTGGTAGAAATGTTTGATCAGGTGATCCCTGCGGCTGATAAAGACGTGGTGAAAGTCTTCACCAAGAAAATCAGCAAGCAATTCAATCTGATGCTGGAAACCAAAGTGACAGCCGTAGAAGCCAAAGAAGATGGCATTTACGTCACGATGGAAGGCAAAAAAGCCCCAGCTGAACCACAGCGTTATGACGCCGTGCTGGTGGCTATCGGTCGTGTGCCTAACGGTAAACTGCTGGAAGCGGGCGCTGCAGGCATTGAAGTGGACGACCGTGGTTTCATCCACGTCGACAAACAAATGCGCACCAACGTGCCACACATCTTTGCTATCGGCGATATCGTCGGTCAGCCAATGCTGGCGCACAAAGGTGTTCACGAAGGCCACGTGGCTGCCGAAGTTATCTCCGGCAAGAAACACTACTTCGATCCGAAAGTCATTCCATCCATTGCCTACACTGAGCCAGAAGTTGCCTGGGTGGGTCTGACTGAGAAAGAAGCGAAAGAAAAAGGCATCAGCTACGAAACCGCCACCTTCCCGTGGGCAGCTTCCGGCCGTGCTATCGCTTCCGACTGCGCAGACGGCATGACCAAACTGATCTTCGACAAAGAATCTCACCGTGTTATCGGTGGTGCGATTGTCGGCACCAACGGCGGCGAGCTGCTGGGCGAAATCGGTCTGGCGATCGAAATGGGTTGTGATGCAGAAGATATCGCGCTGACCATCCATGCTCACCCGACTCTGCACGAGTCCGTGGGTCTGGCAGCAGAAATCTACGAAGGCAGCATTACCGACCTGCCAAACCCGAAAGCGAAGAAAAAGTAATTTTCTCCTTTGCTGATAAACGCCTCTCCGGAGGCGTTTTTTTTTGCCTGATATTAGGTGCTAGTTATTTATATATCAAATAGGTTGTTAATGATAAATATAAATTGAATATGTTTAATGCGTTGATTGTTTAATATTTGGTGTCTGATTGCTTTATTCGTGAGCTTGGTAGCATTTTATTTTAAATTCAATGTTAAAACGGAGGGGGTTAATTGTTTTAATTACATTAGATATATAAATGGAGCAACAATGGACGTTAAGTTAAGGACTACGCTCAGCGTATTATGTTTATTGTCATTATGTCCGTCGGCTAAGGCCGCAACCGAATGTATGTTTACCTCACAATCAAACGTAAATATCACCTACAGCGATACGATTGTAATTACTGATGAAGCACCGCCTGCCAATGGTTTTAAGCAACTCACCACGCAAACCAGTACGCAATATATTCCTTCAACCGAGATTCATTCAACCTGTAATGCAGGTCAGGATGGGCAAGCTTTTTCAGGCAGTGTTGCCGGATATCAGGGGTCATTAGATATTTTTACCGCCATAAAGGGTAAAAACGTGCAACTTTATGGCACGTCTATTCCCGGCATATTTTATGCGGTAAAAATGTATAGCAAAAAATGCCCGGAAATGGGGGGCTATGTTCCCCCGAGTAAAGACTGGACGTTTCTCTATGATGTTGGCGATGACGATGAAAAATCGTGTTTGAAAAGTGATGAGCCTTATTATTTTGACCTGGCTTTCTTTATGAATTCAGATTACCAGCCGCGGGAAGATACCATCGCGATTCAAAATATCCCGATACAGGAACACGGCAATTTCAAACTTTCCGGTACGGATGGTGATGATGCGCAAGGGAAGGCAACGGTTGAAACGGTGCAGTTTGTCGCTGAATTAAGGAAGAATGCCACGGAATGTCCAACGTCGGCGACATTGTTGAATGAATTACAAAACAACCTTGCGAAGAATAACCAAATAGTCACGGCCCAGCATCGAGGGGATTTTAATGACACGCAGCCAGAAAACAGCCTCGGTGCTTTTCATCTGTCCTATGATCGTTGCCGCGCTAACGTGGAAACGGATGTCCGCGCGACGTCAGACGGTGAACTGGTTGTGTTTCATGATCTCAACATCGGTAAGATGCTTGAGCCAACTTATGATCCTATCGCGAACTCCGGGCCGAATGTGGCGCTGAGTAGTTTGACACTGGCAGAATTGCAGCAAAAGTACCTCGTCAATGTTGCCACGCGACAACCGACAACGTATACGGTACCGACGGTCAATCAACTGATAGATGATTACATTGCCTATAATGGCCAGTCACTCATTTATCTCGAAACCAAGTCATCTTCCGTCATCATGCCCACTGCACTGGCCCTGTATAATAAATCGGTTACGTATTCGGGCAGCAACCTGTTACAGCGGATCATTATGAAAGTGAATATGGCGGAATATCCCTCGCCAGACCTTTGGAATAATGCACTGATTAACGCCGGTATCCCGGCGGGGGTCACCATCATGATCGATCCGGTGATTACACCTAATGATGCCAGTAAAATAAATGACTTGCCTGACACCACCTTTGCCTGTCCTGCCGGGATCTCCGATAGCAAGGCGGTTTGTGCCGTTCGCGCATGGGCAAACGCGCCAGCGACACAGGCCCCGATGGTCTCTGTGTTAATTAAAGATTCCGCCGATTTTGAGGAAGTGAGCACCAAACAAAATGAACAGGGCAGCTATGACGCGCCAGCCAATTTCCAGTTATCAAATACGGTGAGTGGTACGGTGGCTGAAATGGTGGCGGTAATTAAAGGGGCAGGGAAAGCGCTGGAGATATTCTCACCCGTACCAGATTACATGTTATGGAAAAATTTAAATTTCTACACCGAAACGGTCTATGACAAAAATATCCCGCAGGATATCTCGGTCAGAGAAGCATTTTATAATAACGACTCATCATGCTGTTACCGCGTGCTGGATAAGCTCAGTCCGTCAACAATAGCGGCAGAAAAAAATGATTATCGCATGAACCTCGGCTGGCTGCGGGATATCGGCGCAAATGTCATTACGGCTGACGACACGGATTCAATTAATACTTATTTTTCTGGCACTGGAGTGCTTGATAGAAAATTAACGCCACATGTCTGGACACCTTCTTTTTATATGCAATCGATTCTGTCCTGGCAATTGGGTAGTGCAGTCATGGAAGGCAAGAGTCTGGCTTCCGAGAAAGATGCTTATGCTCTCTATAATAACAATGATTCCTATGCATGGACCTATCGTCCCGACCCACCTATTGCGGTGATGCGAGCCGGCTATTACGCATGGATGTCAGTTAAACGACAACCCGATGGACGGGTACGTATTTCACCCGCATATAATAAGGAGCAATGCTTGCGCTCAGCGTTGAGCAACCATTCGTGGGATTATGTTGGCTGGAAAAAGGATTGCACCTCGGAGAATACATTGTGGGAGATGCAACCTAAAAGCGGCAGTGAGGATTGGTTTTCGCTAATTGATGCCCATCATATGAGCCTGGGTTGGGCATACTCGGGCAAACTGTATTACGCCTATTCCTATGGCTATGTCTACGTCGATAAACCGTCAACGCTATCGGATCCTTATTACTGGTCATTCGGCACAGCAATATAACACGCGGTCGTCAGGCATAGTGCGCTATGCCTGATTAATCACCTGATACAACGGGATCATCGCCGCGCCCCACGAGGCGCTTTCGGCACCCATCGGGGAGTTCTCCAGCCGGACTTTCGGGCGGTCTGGATCAAGCCTGGCATCGAGCCTTTGCGTTAAAACCTCAGTCAGCCTTTCGGTGATGGTTTTTGGCATGGCACCCCCTAAAATAATCAACTGTGGATCCAGCCATTGCAGACATCCCATGATGCTCTGCTCGACCTGATCGCAACAGCGTGAAAACCAGACTTCCAGCAAGGGATGCTGTTCTGCGGTGAGTGCCGGTAGTTGCGCTTCGCTTAACCCTGCTTGTGTGAGCGTCGCGACCAGATCTTTATAGGATGGACGCGGTTTATCGCCGGGAAATGCCATACCGACTTCACCGGCATTCAGAAACCCGCCGCGCAGGAGTTTGCCATCGGCGATAATCCCGGCACCGATCCCGTAGCCGAGATCGATAAAGGTTATGTCACGATAGGAATTCCACGTACCTGAATACAGCTCGCCAATCGCCGAGGCATTGGCGTTGTTTTCAACCCATGTCGGCCAGGGCAAATTGTCCTCAAACGCCTGTTGCAGGTCGACATCGCGCCAGCTTGAAAGCCAGGCCACACAGTGACGCTTTTTGCCATCGGGCTTGAGAAAACCCGGCACGGCATACCCCATGCCGAGGATGCGCGCATGTTTAAGCTGGCGTTTTTTTAACGTCTGCTCCACCAGGTTTTTAATCTGTTTTAGTGTGGTGGCAAGCGGCTGATTTTCCTGATGAGGCTCAGAAATACTGAACAGTTTGCGGCCACTGAGATCGACCAGCGTCATGTCGATAAAGCCAGGGCTGAAAGCCAGCCCGACCGCACACGCGCCGCCAGGATTGAGCCGCAGGGGCAGCGACGGTTGTCCGCGCTGCCCCATATTGCGTTCGCCTTCGATAACCAGACCCGAAAATAAAAGCTCCCGGCATTGTTGGGTGATTGCCCCTGCAGTGAGATTTGAATAGCGCGCCAGTTCGGCGCGTGTCACCGGTGCATGGCGACGAATCAGCTCCAGCAGCAAACGTTGGGTAGGACGCAGTTCCAGACGGTCAGGTTTTACATTCATAATATGGCTATCGTTTTTGTTATCAGGCCCAGCGCAGTCCCGCTTCTTCAATCAGCGCCTGCAGGTACGGAAGATCATCATGGCTGAGCATATCGATCAGACCTTCACGCAGCCAGCCCATGATCTCGGGGTGACTATCATACCCGAATTTGTGCTGGTACTGCTCCAGTGGTGTCATGCCATTTTTCACTTCATGCAGGTACATGCGTACCCCCAGTCCCGCCTGTTTATAGGCCCGAAGATCGTCAACATGGGCGAACTCATATTCAAAACAGACGCAACTGGCATGGGAATGCTGCACGGCGGCCAGTTGATTGTTGTAACGCTCCAGCGTCACGACCTGCAATGCTAAATCTGGGATCAGGGCTTTGACGCGGTTAATCAACACATGATTAAACCCCAGCAACTGAATATGTGACAGCGCCTCTGGCATTGACTGCAACAAGGCAACCAGATGATACACAAATTCGTCATGTCGACGACGTTGCTTCACTTCCACGATCAGGCCCATGCCATTCTCTACCGCCCAACGCAGAATATCCTGCAATAAAGGGATCGGCGTGCCCGCAAATTGCGCATGGTATTTAACGCCGAAATCAAATTGCCGTAACTGCGCGAGCGTCATTTGCTCGACAAAACCTGTGCCGGTCGACACGCGATCAATGCGGTGATCGTGTGTGACCACCAGATGATTATCTGCGGTCAGATGAATATCTAACTCAATGCAATGAGTCCCTGCCTCTTTTGCCCCGATAAACGCGGGCAGAGTGTTTTCCGGATAACGGCTGGAGTAGCCGCGGTGACTGTTTGCCAGCACGATGCCTTGTGCGGCCTGATGAAAGTTAAACGCCATTGCCTGTTCCTTTTATGGTGTGAACATATGGCCATTAAATTTACTCTTTAAATTTAATTATGGAAATAAAATAATTATAGTGATTATTTTTATTATTCAACATTATGATAAATAATTAGTTTTTGTGTTTTTATGGCTTGGTTTTGATTTTGAGGATCTTTGTCACATAAATTTTATATTTAGTGTGTAAATTTAATTGCCGGAGTATTAACACAGGATTTGTACACTATGTCGACGCTTTCACTGGAACAGGTTACAAAGCAATTTGGCGCGTTTTACGCCGCCCGCGAGATCTCCTTCACCGCCGAGGAAGGTGAATTTGTCACCCTGCTTGGCCCGAGCGGCTGTGGCAAAACCACGCTGCTCAAAATGATCGGCGGGTTTCATCAGCCAGACAGCGGACGCATTCTGATTAACGGGCAATCCGTTAATAATTTGCCGCCGGAAAAGCGCAACACCGCAATGTGTTTTCAGTCGTACGCGCTGTTTCCGCACCTGAATGTGGCGCATAACATCTGTTTTGGTTTGAAGCAAAAACGCTTACCTCTTGCCGAGCAGCAACTGCGGCTGGCGGAGGCGTTGAAGCAGGTTGGCTTGCAGGATCAGCACCTGAAAATGCCGGTGCAACTTTCTGGCGGGCAGCAGCAACGCGTGGCACTGGCCAGAGCGATGGTCACGCGTCCGGATGTGGTGTTGTTTGACGAGCCGCTGTCCAATCTGGATGCGAAACTGCGTGAAAGTGTGCGTTTTGAAATCAAAGAGTTACAGCGGCAATATCAACTCACGTCCATTTATGTCACCCATGATCAGGCCGAAGCGTTGACCATGTCCGATAAGATCGTGGTGCTCAATGCGGGCAACGTGGAGCAAATTGGGCCGCCAGAAGAGATTTATTACCGTCCTGCTAACCGTTTCGTCGCTGATTTTATTGGTGCGGCCAATATCGATATCGCCCACATCACTCCTGCGGAACAGCCTGGTTTTTATCGGGTTCGCTGCCAGTTAGGTGAGTTTTACGTACGTTCTCCGCGTCCTCCGCTCGCTGAGCATTGCTATATCTGCTGGCGGCCTGAAGATGCGCGCTTTGTGCCGCAACCACAAACCGGCGATAACCATTTCTTCCTCACGCTGCGCAAAATGGCGTTTATGGGCAACCTGACCGAAGCATGGGGCGATAACGATGACGGTAAATTGTCGGTACGTCTGCAACTGGTCAAAAAACCGCAGGCCGAAAGCGGGGCGCGGGTTTGCTTCCGTTTACCCGAGGATGCGATTCACTTCCTCGAGCCAGTAGTGGAGGGGCACGATGAAATGGCGTAATGAGCTGACCGCCTGGCTGCTGATGATCAGTGGACTAGGCACCATTGTGTTGCTGATGGGATCGACCTTTTACGTGGTGCTGGTACAAAGCATCGGCTATTTCAATCTTTCCGGCGACAGCCAGTTTTCGCTCGAATACTGGCAAAACGTATTACAAGATCCGGTGCTGCACAGCGCGCTGATCTATTCGGTTAAAGTCTCAATATTGGGGGCTTTCGGTGCGGTGCTGCTCTCTTACCCGCTGGCGTTGTGGCTCCGTCAGCCGCTGGTGGCGAAAGAAGGTATCGTTGCTGTTTTGCGTGCGCCGATGTTTATTCCCGGCCTCGTGGCGGCATTTCTGTTCATCAATATTATTGCTTATCACGGCGTGATCAATGAGCTATTGCTGGCGCTGGGCGTTATTGATCAACCGCTGCGTATGCAGAACGATGACTTTGGCTGGGGCGTCGTTATCTTACAAATCTGGAAGAATCTGCCGTTCGCGCTGATTCTGGTCGGTGGCTCAGTTAACGCAATCCGTACCGATGTACTGGACGCGGCGAGTAACCTGGGTGCCAGCCGCTGGCGCTGTTTTCGGGACGTTATCTTTCCCCTGACGTTACCCGCAGTGCAAGTGTCCCTGATCCTTATTTTTATCGGTGCGCTGGGCGACTTTGCCTTCTTCTCCGTCGCTGGTCCGCGCAATACCTACTCGCTGGCTCGCCTGATGCAGGCCACGGCCATGGAATACGGCGAATGGAATAACTCTGCGGTTATTGCCGTGATTATCATGCTGACGGCAGCATTGGGTACCTTGCTTATCGCCATCCTCCTGACACCGCTCGCCACCCGCAAAGGAGAGGTCAAATGAACCGCACGGCGAATGGACGCCTGATCGTCACGATTTCACTGTTGTTCTTTATTCTGGTCAATCTGGTCTGGCTTGGACTGCCATTTTCAATGGCTATCTTATGGTCGCTGGTTGACCCGCAACACCCGTGGAGCTACCCGGACTTATTCCCGCAAGTGTTGTCGATTAACCGCTGGATACAGGTGTGGCAGCAAACTTCGCTGTCAGAAGCCCTCTTTAACAGCTACACCATTGCGCCCGCCGTGGCGATGCTGAGTTTACTGCTGTCGTTACCCACCGCTTATGCGTTTGGGCGCATGACTTTTCGGGGCAAAGCCGTTGCGGAAATGCTCACGCTGATCCCACTGGTCATGCCAGGTATGATCATCGGGATTTTCTTCAGCGCCATGCTGATGAATCTGAATATCAGCAACCCGTTTATCAGCATCGTGTTAGGGCACACTGTGCTGACACTGCCTTACTCGATCCGCATTATGTCCGCAGGGTTTAAAGCGGTGCCGCAGGATTTAATTGATGCCAGTCGCGATCTCGGTGCCAGCCATTGGGGAACGTTCTGCAATGCTTTTTTACCGATGCTCAAGCCCAGTTTCCTGGCCGCGTTGATTTTTTGTCTGGTGCGCAGTTTAGAAGAGTTCAGCATTTCATACGTTCTTGGCGCGCCAGATTTTATTACCGTGCCGACCATTCTTTATTCTTTTCTCGGCTATTCCTTTGTGCGCCCGGATGCGGCGGTAGTCTCAATGATCCTGGTGATCCCGAATGTAGTCCTGATGGTCATTATTGAGAAGCTGTTGAAAGGGAATTATCTGTCACAGTCAACCGGCAAGGCGTGATCCTTGATAAGGGAGTCATTCAACATGAAAACAGGCACGGTTTTATTTCTCAGTGGCATGTTATTGAGCGGGGCAGCGACCGCCACGCCACTGGCACAACAAGATTGGGATCTTGTCGTCGCACAGGCCAAAAAAGAAGGCTCAGTCACCTTCAACGTCTGGTATTTACAACCGCAATGGCGCAGTTTCGTTGCTGATTTTGAGAAACAGTACGGAATTAAAGTGCGTATTCCGGAAGGGTCGATTGATGGCAACATGAATAAACTGCTGGCGGAAGCTCGCCGCGAGAAAGGCAAAATGGACGTGGTGGCCTTGTCGGTGGCGCAATTACCGATCATCCGTAAAGCAAATGCCCTGGCGCAGGTAGACTGGCTGCCGGGTTACGGGGATGCGGTGCATCAGTTGCAAAGCGTGAATACCGAAGGATATGCGGTTGCCTTTTGGGGCAACCAAACCGGTATGGCCTACGATCCGCAACAGATGGGCAATCAACCTTTGCCGCAATCACTCGATGATTTACAACACTTTATCGATGCGAATCCGAAGAAGTTTGGTTACAACGATCCGAATAACGGCGGGGCAGGCGAAGCCTTTATTCAGCGCGTGGTCACCCTCTCCTCAGGCACATTTGATGCCGATGCCACGCAAGTCGATCCTGACATTATTAAAAACTGGAAAAAGGGTTGGGAATGGTTCGTCGGTAATAAAGAAAAAATCACCCAGACCGCATCGGGTGCGGATAGCCTGACCCGTCTGAATGATGGCGAATTATTGCTGGTACCCGCCTGGGAAGATCATCTGGCAGGTTTGCAAAAATCCGGGGCGATTACCGGGCGCCTGAAATTTTATATTCCGGCTTTTGGTATGCCGGGAGGGGGCAATATTGCGGCTATTGCCGCAAACAGCACACATCCGGCGGCGTCGGCGGTGTTCCTGAACTGGTTAACGCAAGCTGAAACCCAGCGTGCGTTGAATGTCGCTTTCGGCGCGGTGCCGATGAACAAACAAGTGAAAACAGACGTGGTGCAGCCAGACATTGCCACGCAGTTTTACGGCAAGGAATACAGCATGCAGCTCAGAAAAGAGTTTGTGCGCCAGGTTTCTATGCAATAAGTCGTCCATGTCTGAAACCGGAAATATTTCTCATTTCCGGTTTTTTTGCCTTTTTTCACCCGTGGCATACACTGTGCCTGTTCTCATTTATCTCATTACATCCTCATTCATTTATTTTCTTCAGCTCAATGTTATCGATAAAATAATGTGAGGGGATGTGATTACCTCAAATATACCTGCTTGTTTAAAGTGAATGTATATCGCCAGCTTTGATAAATGAATCTGGTGGGATTTATTTAATTTTAATCTCAGGTATTATTCCATGAATAAGCGTAATCCTTTTATTTTACTTCTTGGTACGGTTTTGTGTTTCAGTCAGACCGTCGTACAGGCAGCCGATGGCACCATTAATTTCATCGGACAAATTGTTGCCACGACGTGTGATGTGAATGGCGGAAATAACGCATCCATTAATGTGGATTTAGGCACTGTCGCCGCGACCTCATTTACGGCAGCCGGTGATACCTCTTCGCCGACCGCGTTCACGATTTCACTCACCAACTGCCCGACAACCTTCACCGCTGCGGCCGTCAAATTTGATGGTACCGCCGATGCAGTGGATAATCAGCTGCTGGAAGTTAGCGGTGGCGCAACCGGTATAGGCATTGAAATTGCGGATAGTCAGGGGACACCAATTCCTCTTTACACGGCCTCACGTTTTTATCCCATTGATGCGACCGCCGAAGGGGTGGATATGAACTTTATCGCCCGCTACAAAAGTACCGGGGCAACCGTAGGCGAAGGCGCAGCAAATGGGACCTCTCAGTTCACCATTAATTATCAATAATAATAATCAACAAATAATCTCTTTAAACTGGCAGGGATGCCAGAGCTTCAGACGCGGATGTCTTTTTTTATTGACGGAAATATGAGAGGAATATATGCGGCGTCTTTTTATTATTTTATCAGGGATGTTATTTGTTCTCTTTTCTGTGCCTCCGGTTTATGCGGGTGTGATTACAGAAGCCACGCGGGTGATATATCCGGGTAATAAAAAAGAAACCTCGCTGACCGTCAGTAATCAGGGTGCACAGTCAGAGCCCTTTCTGATCCAGTCATGGGTGGATAATAACGGACCTGACGGGACACAAAAATCCTCCGTTCCTGCGCCTTTTATCGTGACTCCCCCTTTATTTCGGCTGAATGCCGGTCAAGATAACAGTCTGCGAATTATCCGTACAGGCGGCGTGCTGCCTGAAGATCGCGAATCCCTGTTCTGGCTGAATATCAAATCCATCCCCCGTTTGCCTGAAAATGCCCCCGCCGGTTTATTGCAAATCGTGGTGAAGACGCGCCTGAAGCTTTTTTACCGGCCCGCAGCGTTGCTCGCCCCCGCCGCGCAAAGCGCCTGGCGGCAGTTGCAGTTCTCCCGTCAGGACTCAACGCTGCGGGTGACCAATCCGACACCTTATTACTTCACATTTTTCAGGTTAAACCTTGGCAGCAACCGTGTGGCGACAGGTAACACCATGGTTCCGCCCTTTGGGGAAGCCCGTTATCCCTGGCCTCAGGGAGCGGTCACTGGCGAGGTCAGCTGGCAGGTCGTCAATGATTATGGCGGTACCAGTTCAGTGGAAAAAAACCGGATGCGCTGAGGCATGTTATGAATAAAAATCATGTCGTTACGCATCTTTCATCTTCCCTTTTGCGGTCATGGCTTCTGGCGGGAATCGCTTTGGGAACATCTGAAACACGCGCGGATGACCGTTTTAACGTTCAGGCACTGGAAATAGAACATCCGGGCGCGCCGGTGGATATATCGCAATTTTCCCGGGCTG
This sequence comes from Rahnella sp. 2050, assembly GCF_040544515.1. Taxonomy (NCBI): domain Bacteria; kingdom Pseudomonadati; phylum Pseudomonadota; class Gammaproteobacteria; order Enterobacterales; family Yersiniaceae; genus Rahnella; species Rahnella sp. 2050. The sequence continues at coordinate 460,520 of NZ_JBEPKE010000002.1, forward strand.
GCGGGCAGACGCCGGGTGTTTACCGCGTGGATGTGCTGGTGAACAATGTGCCGAAAGGGCGGCAGGATGTGACGTTTATCGCCTTGAGGGATCTGACACTCTCCCCGCTTTTTACTCCGGCACAATGGCAAAATCTGGGACTCAGAACCCGCAGCATTCCGGCATTACGCGACTGGCCTGTACAAAAGCCGGTTGAGGATTTCACGCCGCTGATGCCCGGTGTTGTGAGCCAGTTTGACTTTTCCCGCCAGAAACTCCTGATCACCATCCCTCAGGGATTGCTCGACACGCTGGCAAGGGGCGCGGTCAGCCCGGAGTTATGGGATGAGGGAACGCCGGCCTTACTGCTTAATTACAACCTCAGCGGTGCCCGTACCTGGCAAAATTCAGGCGGCAGTGATCAGAGCCAGTTTCTGAGCCTGAGAAGTGGTGCCAACTGGGGCGGCTGGCGGCTGCGCAACTACAGCACCTGGCGTTACAGCCGCAACATTGACGGGCAATCGCAGCAGGACTGGGATTCGGCGTACAGCTTTCTCCAGCGCGATGTGCCGGTGCTCAAAGGGCAATTTATCGCGGGAGAAAGCACGACACCTGCGGATATTTTTGACAGTTTTACCTTTCGCGGCGTGCAGTTGTCTTCCGATGACAATATGTTGCCTGACAGCTTACGCAGCTTCGCCCCCGTGATCCGCGGTATTGCCCGAAGCAACGCGCAGGTGACGATTAAGCAAAACGGCATGGTGATCTACCAGACCTATGTGCCGCCCGGCGCTTTCAGCATCGACGACTTATACCCGACTTCCGCTTCCGGGGATCTGGAGATAACGGTCAGGGAAAGTAATGGCGAAGAGCGACATTTTACCCAGGCATTTTCTGCTATCCCGATCATGCAGCGCGAAGGCCGGTTGAAATATGCCCTGACACTGGGGAAATACCGCACCTATCAGTCCGGGGGTGATGAACCTGAATTTCTTCAGGGATCACTGATTTATGGTCTGGGTTATGGCGTGACGCTGTTTGGCGGCAGTCAGCTGGCGCAGAACTATAAAGCGGCGAATGCCGGTATCGGCAGTATGGTCGGGGATTGGGGATCCTTGTCATTTGATACCACGCTGGCCAACAGCGAACTGACAGACAATCACACAGAACGCGGTCAGGCATACCGGCTGCAATATGCCAAAAGTGTGACTGCAACAGGCTCAACGCTGTCGCTGGCAGGGATCCGCTTTGCCGGGGATTTTTATCATTTCAGTGATGCCAGTAACTGGCGTGAGGACGAAAGCAACGGAAATTACTATGGTCAGCCACGGGAACAGTATCGCCTTAACCTGACCCAGATGATCAACAACGGGCAGTGGGGATCGCTTTCGCTTTCGTGGTATCAGCAAAACTACCGACAGTCGCAAATTAATCAGCGCAGTCTGGGGATCAGTTACAACGTCAATATTGCCAGTATCGATTACGCCTTATCGGTATCGGATAACCGTACTTACGGCACTGAGAGCGATAAACAGATCGCCTTTAATGTCAGTATCCCCCTGGGTCGCTGGCTGTCAAACGCCTGGGCCACGGCTAACGTGAACAGCGCCAGTCACGGGCGGACGCTTTATCAGACCGGTATCAACGGCATGCTGCTTGAGGATAACAACCTCTCTTATGCCGTCAGTGAAGGTTATGGCACTCACGGGCAGGGAAACAGCGGTAGCGCCAGCCTGAATTATCTGGGCAGCGCCGCGCAGCTCAGCGGGGGCTACAACTACAATCAGGACACTCATCAGGTCAATTACGGATGGCAGGGCGCCATTGTGGGCCATCCCTTCGGTGTCACTTTCGCGCAGCCTCTTGCCAGCGATCTCTCTGCCATTGCCATTGTCCGCGCCCCGGGGGCGGCGGGCGTGAAATTGCAAAATAATACCGGCGTGTATACCGACTGGCGCGGCTACGCGGTGGTGAATTATCTCAGCCCGTACAAGCGAACCCGTGTGGCGCTGGATACCACATCACTGGACGAAAACGTCGATATTGACGACAACATCCTTTCCGTTGTTCCCACTGCCGGTGCCGTGGTTATGGCGTCCTTTACCACGCGGGCCGGTAGCAGATTATTGCTCAACCTTACCTATAACGGGCAGCCTGTGCCCTTCGGCGCAGAGGCGTTTGTGGTGGGCGACGAACGAAACCGCGCCATCGTCGGCGACCAGGGGCAGGTGTATCTCAGTGGCTTGTCGGATCAGGGCGCAGTCAGAGTGACATGGCAAGGGGGACAGTGCGAAGCACCGTTTACATTATCTGGTGCGCAAAAAGCGGCGGTCTCTCAGGCCAGCAGCGTATGTCGATGAGGTATTTATGAAAATGATGATACTGCTGGTTTGTCTGACCCTATTTTCTGGCAAATTATGGGCAGCCTGTTCTACCGCACCGGTAATGCCGCAGTCCTGGGATTTAAGTTCGGTTGCGGTAACATCCTCTTTGCCTGTTGGGGCGGATATTCCCGGAAGTCAGCATACTTTCAGCATCAGCGGTACTTGCGGTACAAACGGCAGCAACGAACTCTCCGGCGACCCGATCATCGCCTGTTACTACGGAAACGGTACAGAAATCGCGGGTTTCCCCGGCGTTTACTCTACCGGTGTCGAGGGCATCGGTATTGCCCTGACTAACTCCAGCGGACAACGTGTGGTTGGCGGTGGTGTAGGCTGCGATACGCGCAACACATCGCTGGGTAACCTGGACAGCAGTCTCAGCTATCAGATAGCTGTCACGTTATCGTTAGTCAAAACCGCCAATGACATTTCGGATACGGCACTGGCGCAAAGCCAGACCCGTTTCGGGCTGGGGGTGTATGGCAAATCCGGCCTCGGGGGCGGGGGAGCCAACACGCTCTCCTACACAGGCAATATCAATATCAGAACGGAAAGCTGCGATGTGCTGAATAACACCATTAATGTTTCTCTGGGCACGGTCTGGCCGGGGCTTTTTTCCAGTGCCTCCGCTGGCGGCGTCACGCCCGATGTCCCATTTAGCATCGAACTCAATTGTGATGCCGGGGCGAATGTGAATATCCGTATCGATGGCACTGCTGACGATTCGCTGGTCGCCGGTGTGATCAAAATCAGCAATGGTGCGGAAGGGCAGGCATCCGGAGTGGGAATTCAGATCCTGAAAGGCGATACCTCGCCTGTGAGCCTCGGACAACAATGGGCAATCACCCCTTCGGCCAGCGAAGGAAGCCTGAGTATTCCCTTTTTTGCCCGCTACTATCTCAACGGGCAAACACTCAGCAGCGGGAGTGCGAATGGCACGGCCACGTTTACGATGATTTATTATTGAGAAAGGTCGCCTTTGCAGACGACATGAAGTGAAGTTTGTTCTGATAAAACAGCCAGATATGTACGATAACCTCCCGGCGTGTCCGCACTGAGTGTCGGTTTCCGGCTATTTATCATCAAAATCATACTGCGGGCTGCTTTGGAATGAGGGGTAGGATCTGAGGTTTTTATTTTTTAAGCGTGCTTCTAACTCAGTCCTGGTTTTTAAGGGAAAGCTCTCATATTCTCTTTCTAACCGTATATTTCCGGCAGGTAAAAGAGCAAAAAGATCATTATGAAGTGTTTTAACTTGTTGGCTGTAGACGCTAACTTCTGTTAGTGCATCGTAGTAGTCAAATGCCCTGATCATAAACTGATGATGTTCATTCCCGGCACATTGATCGATTTGAGCGGTGCCAAGGTATAAAACGGCGATGCTTACCGTTCTTTTGTCATAATCTGCTATATCGGCTGAAGTAATAAAAGGCCGGGATTTCATTTCTGCCATACATTCCTCCAGTTTAGTGTTGAGATTATTGTAGGCTAAAAGATACTTATCACGGCTATATTCGATGTCTTCATTGATATGCGCAAAGCAAGAGAATGTCATCGTGAGCATAAGCATCAGAAGGTTTTTTTTCATTTTTAACGATCCCTGTTATTTAAACGTTTTTTCCATGCATTTCCAGAAGGCATGTTCTGTACCATGCGTTGTCGAAAATATCAGTTGTCTGTTTATTGAAAGGTAAATTTGGTTTTTCGCATATTGGTCAAATGCTTCTGCTGAATGAAAGAAACTGACAAAGTCTGTTTGGTTTATATAATAACTGCTTGCTAATGCTCCGTTTTTAACAAAAATAGAATACATAACGCCCGATGTGAGCAAGTATCTTCCTAAATTGTACAGTTCAAATTGTTTCCTTATAACTTGAATAGTTTTCCGGCTTTCATTTCCAAATGCCACATTACCATTGCATCCCATCATTTCAACACTCCTTAACTTTCATATTAAATATCAATAGTTAAACTGCCATCATAAATTTGGTGCATTAAATAAACCGGTAATTTTCTTCCTGAGTAATCAGTAATAAATCAATATTCAAAAACATATAGCGAAGTTGTTTTCCCGAGCAATAAGTATTTCCTGCCAATGTTGTGTTTTGCGATCCCAAGATGAGTCCGGGGGTTATAAGATTGCTTTTCACTCACTTTCTGTTCAGGAAGCACTGACCTGCCAGCACTTCGAAGATACAAACCGGCTGTCCTTTGGGGCGGTTTTTTTGTGTCTTTTTTCTGCATTTCCCACCGTTTATTCCCTTGTGTGATCAGGGTTGTTGTGATGATCTAGAAGGCGAATTGGGATGAACAGCCGATCCGTCTGTGCTCAACGATTCAGCAAAGATTTAATGTTGCTTTTATGTGAACGAATTAACAAGCGGGCAAAATCCTGCTATGCTGCCCGGGCGCTAAAGGGCACTGTGCTCAGGTTCAGGATGTGTCGTAAACCGACAAAGAAACAATCATACCCGCAGTGTCCCCGAGTCATCAGACCGTTTGAATTCCCCTGTCCCTACAGGCATGACGCGAGGCTGATGATGGAAGCCAGGCATAATAAATGACAATGAGAGCGAGGAGAAAGTCGTGCTAGAAGAATACCGTAAGCACGTAGCCGAGCGTGCTGCAGAGGGCATCGTCCCTAAGCCACTTGATGCTTCACAGATGGCAGCGTTGGTTGAGTCCCTGAAGAATCCGCCACAAGGCGAAGAAGACACTCTGTTAGACCTGCTGATTAACCGTGTTCCACCGGGCGTCGACGAAGCCGCCTATGTTAAAGCCGGATTCCTGGCTGCAGTCGCCAAAGGCGAAACTACCTCTCCGTTGGTCACTCCTGAAAAAGCCGTTGAACTGCTGGGCACCATGCAGGGCGGTTATAACATTCACCCGCTGATCGACGCACTGGATAACGAAACGCTGGCACCCATTGCCGCGAAAGCGCTGTCTCACACGCTGCTGATGTTTGATAACTTCTACGATGTGGAAGAAAAAGCACACGCGGGCAACGAACACGCGAAAAAAATCCTCCAGTCATGGGCGGATGCCGAATGGTATCTGTCACGTCCGCAACTGGCTGAGAAAATCACCGTCACGGTGTTTAAAGTGACTGGTGAAACCAATACCGATGATTTGTCACCAGCTCCGGATGCCTGGTCCCGTCCAGATATTCCTCTGCATGCGCTGGCAATGCTGAAAAATGAACGCGAAGGCATTCATCCGGATCAACCGGGCAGCGTCGGTCCGATCAAACAAATCGAAGAACTGAACAAAAAAGGTTTCCCGCTGGCTTACGTGGGTGACGTTGTCGGTACCGGTTCTTCGCGTAAATCGGCCACTAACTCCGTGCTGTGGTTCATGGGTGATGACATTCCTCATGTGCCAAACAAACGCGGCGGCGGTGTGGTGCTCGGCGGTAAAATCGCGCCAATCTTCTTCAACACCATGGAAGATGCCGGTGCCTTACCGATCGAAGTGGACGTGTCCAACCTGAATATGGGCGATGTTATCGACATCTATCCGTATAAAGGTGAAGTGCGGAATCACGAAACCGACGAAGTGCTCGCGACTTTCGAACTGAAAACCGATGTCCTGCTCGACGAAGTGCGCGCAGGCGGCCGTATTCCATTGATCATCGGCCGTGGTTTAACCACCAAAGCCCGTGAATCCCTGAAATTGCCGCAGAGCGAAGTGTTCCGCATTGCGAAACCTGTTGCTGCAAGCAACAAAGGTTTCTCGCTGGCGCAGAAAATGGTGGGGCGCGCCTGTGGCGTTGCCGGTGTTCGTCCGAACGAATATTGTGAACCCAAAATGACGTCCGTGGGTTCTCAGGACACCACCGGTCCGATGACCCGTGATGAACTGAAAGACCTCGCGTGTCTGGGCTTCTCTGCCGATCTGGTGATGCAGTCATTCTGTCATACCGCTGCTTATCCTAAGCCGGTTGACGTGACCACCCACCATACGCTGCCTGATTTCATCATGAACCGTGGCGGTGTTTCACTGCGCCCTGGCGATGGCATCATTCACTCCTGGCTGAACCGTATGCTGCTGCCTGACACTGTCGGCACCGGCGGTGACTCCCATACCCGTTTCCCGATCGGGATTTCGTTCCCGGCGGGTTCCGGTCTGGTGGCCTTTGCGGCAGCGACCGGCGTGATGCCTCTTGATATGCCGGAATCCGTTCTGGTGCGTTTCAAAGGCAAAATGCAACCGGGCATCACTTTGCGTGACCTGGTGCATGCGATCCCTTACTACGCGATCAAAGAAGGTCATCTGACCGTCGAGAAGAAGGGCAAGAAAAACCTCTTCTCTGGCCGTATTCTGGAAATCGAAGGCTTGCCGGAACTGAAAGTCGAACAGGCGTTTGAACTGGCGGATGCGTCCGCAGAACGTTCAGCGGCAGGTTGTACGATCAAACTGGATCAGGCGCCGATCAAAGAATACCTCAGCTCTAACATCGTTCTGCTGAAGTGGATGATCTCTGAAGGTTACGGCGATCGTCGTACCATCGAGCGTCGTATCAAAGGCATGGAAGAGTGGCTGGCGAATCCGACCCTGCTCGAAGCCGATGCGGATGCTGAATACGCGGCAGTGATCGAAATCGATCTGGCCGAGATCAAAGAGCCAATTCTTTGTGCGCCAAACGATCCGGATGATGCGCGTCTGCTGTCTTCCGTACAGAACAGCAAAATCGATGAAGTCTTTATCGGTTCGTGCATGACCAACATCGGTCACTTCCGTGCGGCGGGTAAACTGCTCGACAGCCATAAAGGCGCGTTGCCAACCCGCTTGTGGGTTGCGCCACCGACCAAAATGGATGCGGCTCAGCTGACGGAAGAGGGCTATTACAGCGTCTTTGGTAAGAGCGGTGCGCGTGTTGAGATTCCGGGCTGTTCACTGTGCATGGGCAACCAGGCGCGTGTGGCGGACGGCTCTACCGTCGTTTCCACCTCTACCCGTAACTTCCCGAACCGTTTGGGCAACGGCGCTAACGTCTATCTGGCTTCGGCGGAACTGGCGGCGATCGCCTCACTGCTGGGCCGTCTGCCAACGCCGGAAGAATATCTGGGTTATATGGCGGAAGTGGATAAGACCGCAGTGGATACTTACCGTTATCTGAACTTCGACAAGCTGAGTGAATATACCGATAAAGCTGACGGCGTGATCTTCCAAACCGCAGTCTAAGTCGCTATATTTGCGCCAGTGTGAAAGGGAGCTTCGGCTCCCTTTTTTATTGTGATTTTTTCAGAGGACTGCACCATGGATTACGATTTTTTGCGCGACATCACCGGTGAGGTCAAAGTGCGTTTTTCAATGGGCCATGAAGTGCTTGGTCACTGGCTGAATGAAGAAGTGAAGGGCGACCTGAGCGTGCTCGATAACGTCGAAGCGGCATTGAGCGATCTGAAGGGCAGCGAACGCCAGACGCAGATGGCCGGCCATGAATACACGCTGCTGTTAGCCGACGATGAAGTGATGATCCGTGCCAATCAGCTGGATTTCGACGGCGATGAGATTGAAGAAGGGATGAGTTATTACGACGAGGAGAGTCTGGCGTTTTGCGGCGTCGAGGACTTTTTGCAAGTCCTCGCCAAATACCGTTCTTTCGTGATGACTAACCGCTGAGTGACTTGCCCCGCGAGGCGGTCCAGCACAGCAGCGAACCGCCGACCACCATCAGCACGCCCGGCCAGAAACTGGCACCCGGCAACGTATGCAGCCACAATCCGGCAATCAGAATCGATGACAGCGGCGTGAAATATGACAGCGCGGCCACCAGTGTCGCATTGCCTTTTTTCATCGCAATATCCCAGCACTGATACGACACTGCGGTCACCGCGCCCATCGCCAGTAATTCGAGAATGGCAGGTAATGTCAGGCTGATACGGCTGGAGGAATACGTGAAGTAAAGCGCCCACAATACGCCGCCGGTTGCCAGCAGAAACAACGGCAGCACGCCTTTGCCTTTACACAATACGCGGACCAGATTGGAATACAGTGCCCACGACACGGCCGCGCCCAGCGCCAGACCGTAGGCCACCGGGTTGCCGCGCACATTGCGCATCATCTGGTGAATATCCAGCCCGTGACCGCCGCTGATTGCCCACAGCACTCCCGCAAATGCCAGCACAGCGCCCGGCCAGATCCACCAGCGAACGCGTAATTTCAGCAGCGGAACCGCAAACAGCAATGTCAGACTGGGCCAGAGATAATTCACCAGCCCGAGTTCCAGCGTTTGCTGGCGGGTATGCGCCAGACCGATCGCCAGTGAAAATGCCACCATATAAAAGATAAACAACAGACCGCAGATGATCAGATAAGCTGCAGATTCACCACGCAGCGACGGTTTGCCGCCGACCATCCAGACTAAAATTCCGCTGACAGTATAAATAGAGGCGGCCGCACCAAAAGGCCCCAGAGATTCGGACAAACTGCGGGTGAGCGCCACGCTCATGCTCCACAATAAAATGGCGAGAACGCCAGACAGTGTTGCAAAACGATCCATAAGAAAGGTAAGCCTCTGGAAAAGGAGACTTTTAAGATAAGCGATTGTTCCGGTTATTTACACCGGAACAATCCGCTTGAGAGGCGCTTATTGTCTGAAATCATCAGAAGTAGAAACCGGCTTCCAGACCCACGGTGGAAGTGGTGGTCGCGGGCTGATAATAGCCAACGGTGCGTCCGTTCAGATCACCCTGTTTCTCGTCCGACTTGCCGTATTTCTGATGCACATAACTGGCTTTCACAAAAACATCTTTGTTGATATTCCAGGTCAGGCTGGTAAATGGCGAAAGCCTGGATTTCGGCTCCAGCCAGACCCCTCCCTGATTGCTGTGCGTCCAGGTTTTAATCGGATACAGCGCACCGCCTTCCAGACTCAGACGTGAATCTGCGGTCATTTGCCAGTTCGCCCCCAGTGACGCTTTGGCGTAAGGCTGCAAAGACACTTCAACGGCGGTGTACTGCCGGGTGGTGTTTTGTGAGGCAATATACACATCGTCAGAGCGGATATTTCGCACCCACGCCTGGCCGCCGACAGCACCTTTCATATCGAAAGACACACTGTCGGATGCCCGGTAACGGTAGCCACGGGTCATGTCCGCGCTGTAGCCGGTGTAATAGGTTTTGCCCTTCAGCGAGCCGTTCGGCACGTTGGCCTGATCGTCCAGCGTACTGCCTTTATAACGGACGATCCCGAACATCACGCTCATGTCCCAGGCTTTTAATAAGCCGCTTTGGGTATCGAGATAGTTATTGGATCCGAAATTAACGCGCAGGCGCGGGCCATGTTCAGCAACATATTTACCGTCCATATTACTGACGGATTCGTCCCACTTGTAATATTCGGCACCATAACTCACATAGTGCCGCATCCCTTCGGTATTGCTGCTCAACAAACTTTCCCCGGCCCGGGAAACCCCGGAAACCAATAAAGAACTCGCGACCAGCAAGCTGGATACGGTCTTTAATTTAATCATTTTCATGTTTTATTTCTACTTACGGGTGGATGGATCTGGTTGCTTAGTAAGCAATAAGGGGATGCTAATGGCCGGAGGGGGATAATTAAAGTTATTTATCTGTTTTTAGCAAAAAAGCGATCTTTTGATCTGCCATAAGCTAAATTATTGGTTATATAACAATTTTGTTTGACTTAATATCTGTATATTATTTCTTTAATTTGGCTTAAATAACAGATCATTCATCGTTAAATTTAGCTTAAATAAAGATTTAATGACTGTTTTGATATTAATTTGTCTTAAGGAGTATAGCGGGTATTCATCCATGTAAATATATTTTACTTAAGTAATGCTTATTGAGTTTCAGGCGGGGGAATATTCAATATCAGAATTTGTCTATACAAAAGAAAGGCCGGACATTTCAAAAATGCCCGGCCTTTCCTTTATTCAGCTCTGATCAGACTGACGGCAGATTGCGGCCGTAATAGATTTCCTGCATTTCCTTGTAGAGCAAATCGGTGATTTCTTTACGCTCTTGCGCGCTCAGTTCATCCGGTTTGGCATTAAACAAGTAATGTTTGAGATCGAACTCTTTCAGTAACATCTTGGTATGGAAGATGTTTTCCTGATACACGTTGACGTCCATCATGTCGTACAGTGCTTTCATATCCTGCGACATGAAGTTCTGAATCGAATTGATGGAATGGTCGATGTAGTGTTTAACACCGTTCACGTCGCGGGTGAAACCCCGGACACGGTAATCGATGGTGACGATGTCGGATTCAAGCTGATGAATCAGATAGTTCAGCGCTTTCAGCGGCGAAATCACGCCACAGGTCGAGACTTCAATGTCAGCGCGGAAGGTACACAGCCCGCCTTCGGGATGGCTTTCCGGATAGGTATGCACACAGATATGGCTTTTATCCAGATGCGCGACCACGGAATTCGGCAACGGGCCCGGATGCTCGGTGGTATCGACATCACGCGGGTCCATCGGCTCTTCGCTCACTAAAATCGTCACGCTGGCGCCCTGTGGTTCGTAATCCTGTCGCGCCACGTTGAGGATATTGGCACCGATAATGGAGCAGGTTTCGGTGAGAATTTCCGTCAAACGGTTGGCGTTATATTCTTTGTCAATGTAGGCAATGTAGCCATCACGATCGTCTGCGGTTTTGGCGTAGCAGATATCGTAGATACAAAAACTCAGGCTTTTGGTCAGGTTGTTGAAGCCATGCAGTTTCAGCTTTTGCAATTTAGTTCACCCCCTTATGGATGCTGTATCAGCGTGCGGCTGACAGGGCATTCAGTAAATATTGCGGCAGGGCAAAGCTGCCGTGATGAATCGCCGGATTGTAATAACGGCAAGTTATGTCTGCGGCGTCGAAACGCGCCTGCAAGGTTTTGCTGTCAATCTGGCGATATTCCGGGCTGTTGGTCGCCCAGGCAAAGGTCATGATGCCGCCGTAATAGGTCGGGATCGCGGCCTGATAGAAACTGACATCACTGAAATAGTGGCTCAGTTTGGTGTGGCTGTTCACCGCTTCATCCTGCTGGAGGAAGCACACGCCATTTTGTGCCACGAAAATGCCGCCCGGATTGAGGCAACGGGCACAACCTTCGTAGAATGCCGACGTAAACAGGCTTTCTCCGGGACCGATGGGATCGGTGCAGTCGGAGATGATCACGTCGAAGGTTTCAGTGGTCTGATTAACGAAGTTCACGCCGTCGTCGATCACCAGTTTGAAACGCGGATCGTCATAAGAACCGGCATTATGGTTGGGCAGATACTGGCGGCAAAACTCCACCACGCCGGCATCAATTTCCACCATCGTGATCGACTCCACGCCTTTGTGGCGAGACACTTCGCGCAGCATTGCGCCGTCGCCGCCACCAATGATCAGCACCTTGCGGGCACTGCCGTGGGCGAACAACGGGACGTGGGTCAGCATTTCGTGGTAAATGAATTCATCACGCTCGGTGGTTTGCACCACGCCGTCGAGCGCCATGACGCGACCCAGCGCCGCGTTCTCGAAAATCACCAGATCCTGATGATCGGTTTTCTCTCGGTATAACTCTTTATCGACGCTGAAGTACTGGCCAAAATGGGCGTGCAGCGTCTCATACCATATTTCTTTGGATGACGAGTTCCGGGACATGTCGTTGTTTCTCCTGATCAATCGCAGCCATAAAAATGGGCGCACATGATAGCTAACTCTGCCTGTCCATGCACGGTTGAATTTCAGACAGGTAAATGTAGATTAAGTGTAGACGAGGCAGGCGTGGTGCGAAAAATCGGGGGACAGGGAGGAAAGCAAACAGGCTCCGGCATCAGAATGACGGAGCACACGGCTGAAAAACGGCTGACAGGATTCAGTTGGTGTAGGCCAGTAAACTCAGCGAGTCGCGGGCCAGAGACTTACATTTTGTCGGTTTAGGCACGGCGATCCCACTCAGATCACGGTAGCTTTCTTCGCCCATCGACTGCATGTTAAAGCTGTTGTAATTGCTCAGGTCCCAGCGGTTTTGCTGGGCGAAAAACACGATAGCCCGTTTGATTTGGGTGTTCGGCAGTTGTTCGTAACCGCAGTTATTTTTCAGATAAACGAAGACTGCCGTCAGATCCGCCAGATCTTCCGCTTCTGATTCACTCAGCGCCTGACTGGCGGAGGAGAAACCGAGCAGCGACAGTAATAACAAACACAGTGTTGTTTTTTTCATGGGTGTGTTCTTGTTCTTGTAGATTGAAAGTCAGAAGGACTTGGCTCACAGGCAGTTAAAAGGACGTTACCATATTTGCACTGAGCGGCACCAAATTTCTTTTACCGCTGAACCGCTTGACCTTCCCCTTAGGGGAAGGAATAGGCTGTCGTACTATTATGGCACGCCTGCGCCATCTGTCTGGTTATCACCCTTCAAAAGGACCGAAAAATGAACCGACGCGATTTCGTGAAGTGGACGACCCTGATGGGCGCCGCCAGTATGCTGCCCGGCTGGAGCCGCTTCGCGCTCGCCGCTGACCGCCCGGCATTGCCCATCCCGGCATTGCTCGAACCGGATATCCGCAGCGCCATTACGCTCACATTACAGCGCGGGCAGAGCCAGTTTCTGCCTGGCGTGAACACTGAAACCTGGGGCGTAAACGGTAATCTTCTCGGCCCCGCGCTGCGTATCCGTCGTGGGAAACCGGTCAGCGTCACCATCAATAACCGGCTGGATGTGGCCAGCACCGTTCACTGGCACGGGCTGGAAATTCCCGGTGACGTGGATGGCGGGCCGCAGGGATTAATCGAACCCGGCCAGAATCGCAAAGTCAGTTTGCAACTTGATCAACCCGCATCGACCTGCTGGTTCCACCCGCATCCGCATCAGACCAGCGGTTATCAGGTGGCGATGGGGCTCGCCGGGCTGGTGCTGATCGAAGATGAAAGCAGTGACCTGTTGCAGATCCCAAAACGCTGGGGCGTGGATGATATTCCGGTCATTTTGCAGGATAAGCGCCTGAACGACGCCGGTAAAATCGATTATCAGATGGACGTCATGACCGCCGCCGTCGGCTGGTTCGGGCAACACATACTGACCAACGGCGCGGTGTATCCGCAGCACGGAATTTCCCGTGGCTGGGTACGTTTTCGTTTACTCAATGGCTGTAATGCACGCTCGCTGCACATCGCCACCAGCGATCAGCGGCCGATGTATGTCATCGCCAGTGACGGCGGTTTCCTGCCTGAGCCGGTGAAAGTCAGCGATTTGCCGCTGCTGATGGGCGAGCGTTTTGAAGTGCTGATTGATTGCAGCGACGGCAAAGCTTTTGATCTGGTCACGCTGCCGGTGAAGCAAATGGGCATGACGCTGGCACCGTTCGACAAACCGTTGCCGGTGTTACGCATTCAGCCGACGCTGACCCAAAGCGGCAGTTCATTGCCGGACACGCTGGTGCCGCTTCCGGCGCTGGTGTCAGTGGATAATCTGCCGACCCGTTGGCTGCAACTGATGATGGATCCGCAGCTTGATCAGCAGGGTATGGCGGCGCTGATGAAACGTTATGGCCACAAGGCGATGGCCGGCATGAGCATGGATCACGGCGGGGGCGGGATGGCCGCAATGCCGGGTATGTCCGGTTCCGGTCACGACGGTCATGGCGGTATGGCAGGAATGGACATGAGTCAATCGTCCGGTGGTTATGATTTCATGCAGGGCAACAAAATTAACGGCAAAGCCTACGACATGAACCTGCCCGCTTTCGATGTGAAACAAGGCCAGTATGAGAAATGGACCCTTTCGGGCGAAGGCGACATGATGCTGCATCCTTTCCATATCCACGGCACACAGTTCCGTATTCTTTCTGAAAACGGTCAGCCGGTCGCGCCCCATCGTCAGGGCTGGAAGGACATCGTGCGCGTTGAAGGCGCCCGCAGCGAAGTGCTGGTGCGCTTTAATCATCTGGCGGATAAACAACATGCTTACATGGCGCACTGTCATCTGCTGGAACACGAAGACACCGGCATGATGCTCGGCTTTACGGTATCCGCGTGATCCGGTTTACTGCTTTCCTTTCTGTAATTTCTTAAAAATCAGCGGCCGGGGGCGATCCTCCGGCCCGCGTCTTTCCTTTCCCTCCCGTTTCTTTCTTTGCCTGTGCTACTCCTTCGAATATCTATCTTTCAATTTGAAAGATTAAACTTTCAAAATGTGATCAATATATAATTAATATAAATTCAATATGATTATATTTTCAGCGTGGAGTAACAAAACATGAAAGCTTAAACCCACGTATCCCTACAGGAGAAGATGATGATCGATGTAATAACGCACGGTGCCGAGTGGTTTATCGGCCTGTTTCAAAAAGGGGGAGAGGTGTTTGTCGGCATGGTCACCGGCATTCTGCCTCTCTTAATTAGTTTGCTGGTCGTCATGAACGCGCTGATCGTGTTTGTCGGACAGCGGCGGATCGAACGTCTGGCGCAGCGTTGTGCCGGAAATCCGGTTTCACGTTATCTGCTGTTACCGGTGATTGGCACCTTTGTTTTCTGCAATCCGATGACCCTCAGCCTCGGGCGTTTTATGCCTGAAATCTACAAACCCAGCTATTACGCCGCAGGCTCCTACAGCTGCCATTCCATGAACGGACTCTTCCCGCATATTAACCCCGGCGAACTGTTTGTGTATCTCGGCGTTGCCAGCGGACTGACCACGCTGGGATTACCGCTCGGGCCGCTGGCCGTCAGTTATTTCCTGGTCGGTATGGTGACTAACTTCTTCCGCGGCTGGGTAACGGATCTCACCACCCGCATCTTTGAACGCAAGATGGGCATTCAGCTTGATCGTGAGGTTCAGTTGTAATCAGGTTCAATTCTAATCAGGTCAAATTCTAAAAAGCGGAGCAGAAAATGAGCGTTACGATTCGCATTAACCGGGGTGAAGGTGGCTGGGGTGGTCCGTTGCTGATTGAGGCGGTACCCGGCAAAAAAGTGATGTATATCACGGCGGGCACCCGCCCGGCGATTGTCGACAAGCTGGCAGAACTGACCGGCTGGGGAACGGTAGACGGCTTTAAAGAAGGTGAGCCACCGGCAGAGGAAATCGGTGTGGCGGTAATCGACTGTGGCGGCACGCTGCGCTGCGGCATCTACCCAAAGCGACGCATCCCGACGGTTAATATCCATTCGACCGGTAAATCCGGCCCGCTGGCACAATTTATTACCGAAGACATTTATGTTTCCGGTGTCCGTGAGCATGACATCGTGCTGGAAAGCGCAGCGGCTAAACCCGCACCGGCTGCGGCAGGACGCGACTACGACACCACTAAAAAAATTACCGAACAAAGCGACGGCCTGCTGGCGAAAGTCGGGATGGGGATGGGCTCCGGCGTAGCCGTTTTATTCCAGGCCGGGCGCGACACCATCGACACCGTGCTCAAAACCATCCTGCCATTTATGGCGTTCGTGGCGGCGCTGATCGGCATCATTATGGCCTCCGGGCTGGGTGATCTGGTGGCGCACGGGCTGACGCCGTTGGCGAAAAGCCCCGTCGGGTTGGTGATGCTGGCGCTGATCTGTTCCTTCCCGTTGCTTTCTCCTTTCCTCGGCCCGGGCGCGGTGATCGCGCAGGTTATCGGCGTGCTGGTGGGGGTGCAGATCGGGCTGGGCAATATCCCGCCACATCTGGCGCTGCCTGCACTTTTCGCCATCAACGCTCAGGCGGCGTGCGATTTCATTCCTGTCGGACTTTCGCTCGCCGAAGCCAAACAGGACACCGTGCGCGTCGGCGTGCCTTCGGTGCTGGTCAGCCGTTTTCTGACCGGCGCACCGACGGTACTTATCGCCTGGGCCGCTTCCGCTTTCATTTACCAGTAAGGAGTCACTGTGCAAACCATTTATCAAACCACTATTACGCAAATCGGCGATTTCGCCCGTGAAGCCTTAACCGACCAGATGCTGATCACCTTCCGTGAAGGGGCGCCAGCGGATATTCAGGATTATTGCTTCATTCACCAGCCCGGGAAAATGGAAGGGGAATTGCATCGTGGCGCGTATATGGAACTGGCTGATGTGCGTTATCCGGTGACCGCCGTGGGAGAGGTGGCGATGCAAAATCTGCGCGAGCTGGGGCATATCACCCTGCGTTTTGACGGCAGTGCCGAGGCTGAGTTTCCCGGCAGCGTACATGTAAAAGGCACCACGCCCGACGATATTCCGCTGGGCAGCGTATTGAAATTTATCGATTAACTATCAGAGTCAGGAGTCAGTTATGGAACAGGTTGCAGTCGTGATCGGCGGGGGGCAGACGCTGGGCGCATTTCTCTGTCAGGGGCTGGCTGAATCCGGCTATCGCGTGGCGGTGGCGGATTTGAATGAGAAGAATGCCGCATCGGTGGCAGAGCAGATTAACCGGCAGTTTGGCGAGGAAAGGGCGTTCGGATTTGCAGTCGATGCCACCAATGAAGCCAGCGTAGAACAACTGGCGAAAGCGGTGGATCAGACGTTCGGCAGGGTCAGTTTACTGGTATACAGCGCAGGGATGGCGAAGGCATCGCCAATCACGGATTTTGCCCTCAACGACTTTGATCTCTCGTTGCAGGTCAATCTGGTGGGATATTTCCTTTGCGCCCGTGAGTTTTCGCGCCTGATGATCCGCGACCGTATTCCGGGACGCATTATTCAGATCAACTCCAAATCCGGCAAAGTGGGCAGCAAACATAATGCCGGTTACAGCGCGGCCAAATTCGGCGGCGTGGGGCTGACACAGTCTCTGGCGCTGGATCTGGCAGAGTACGGTATTACCGTGCATTCGCTGATGCTGGGCAATTTACTCAAATCGCCGATGTTCCAGTCATTATTACCGCAATACGCCAAAAAACTGGGCATTCAGGCCGATGAAGTCGAGCAGTATTACATCGATAAAGTGCCGCTGAAACGCGGGTGCGACTATCAGGATGTGCTGGATATGCTGCTGTTTTATGCCAGCGATAAAGCCTCGTATTGTACTGGTCAGTCGATCAATATCACCGGCGGTCAGGTGATGTTCTGATGTGTTCCGCCTCTGTTATGCAGGGGCGGATTACTCTGTCATTAACAACATCATGTTATTAACAACATCATGTTAAGGAGAAAATAATGACCCCGACTGCGGCATTAATATTCTGTGCGGTGCTGGCCTGGGTGGCACAAATCGCGCTCGGCTGGTGGCAGTTACAGCGCTTTAACCGGGCATTCGACAGATTGTGTTTACAGGGAAATGTGGGCGTCGGGCGTTCCGGCGGACGTTTCAAACCGAGAGTGGTACTGGCGCTGGCTTTCGATAAACAAGAAAAAGTCTGTGACGGCTTTTTACTGCGCGGCCTGACGATTTTCGCCCGCCCCCGGCCGGTAACGTCGCTTAATGGCATGAGCCGGGAACAATTGATGACAGGTGTGATCTTCCCGAAAGATCCGAATATTCAAACTGCACTATCATTAGCGATTGAACCGAAATCATGATATTTTCACTTTAAAAGCTATTATCTTTCAAAAAGAATGATGGCTGTGAATTTATCTTAAAATTTGAGCGAAAATCGTGATGAAACCTAAGCAACGGCAGGCGGCGATACTGGAGCATTTACAGCAATTTGGAAAGACGGCGGTGGACGATCTCGCCGCGCATTTCGCCACAACCGGCACCACTATCCGCAAAGATCTCACCCTGCTGGAAGAAGAGGGTGCAGTAATCCGCACTTACGGCGGTGTGGTGCTCAGCCGTGAAGAAGGCGACCAGCCTATCGACCGTAAAACCCACATTAATACCGGAAAAAAATTGCGCATTGCCCGCGCAGCTATTCAGGAAATTCAGGACGGCGACTCGCTGATTTTTGATGCGGGCAGCACCGTGATGCAGATGGTGCCTTTCCTCAGTCAGTTTAATAACATCACCGTCATGACCAACAGCCTGCATATCGTCAATGCGCTGGTGGAACTGGATAATGACCAGACCATCCTGATGCCGGGCGGCACCTATCGCAAAAAATCCTCCTCCTTCCACGGCAGTCTGGCCGAAAGCGCGTTTGATAAATTCAATTTCGACAAACTGTTTATCGGCGCAGATGGCGTCGATCTCGACGGCGGTGTTACCACATTCAACGAAGTTCACGGCGTCAGTCAGGCGATGTGTAAAGCGGCTGAGCGTATTTTCCTGCTGGTGGATTCGTCAAAATTTGGCCGCAAAAGCCCGAATGTGGTGTGCCACTTAGGCAAGGTCGATACGCTGATCACCGACAGCGGGCTTAGCAGCCAATACCGCGATGCCATCGAAAAATTGGGGATCCGCATTATTCTGGTCGGGGAAGACGATGAGTGACGCATTACTGAATTACGCATGTAAAACGCTGGAAATTGAAGAAACCCGCCGGTTACGGACGCGGCCGGATGATAATTTCCGCAGCGTCCGGGAAACGGTGACATATGCTGTCGACATCATTAACCGTATTTTTCAGACCAGATAAACACATGCAAACAATTAATCCGCAGTATTTTTCCTGTAGTACCTCGTGTCTGGGTTATATCGACAGGAGTTTGATTGACTGGAAATCAGCCAGCCCAGGCCAATGGTTTATCGGGGTACTTGATACGTGCAAAAAAATGATTTCACTCGTTCCGGTGAATGTTTTCGATCGTTCAATGGGACATCTAAATGAGCAAACACTTACGAACCAGTCTCAGCAAGGAATGAACCGTTATGCTTCCGGGGCAGCGGGAGAAAAATGGGGGCGCTCAAGCATGCCTGATTTTTTAAAGAGCAGGCCCGCAGGAATGACACATCATATGGCGGTTGCTTTGGAATCAGGTTTTTCTAAAGAAAGTTCATTAGGTTTTGTTCTCATTAAAATCAATAACAATTTTGCTCAGATGAAAACAACGTCGACCTCTTTAAATGGCGATAAGCCTGGTTTTCTTGTTAACCATAGTTTTTCTCGGGCAACGGCCTTTAAAACCTCTGCCTTTTCCCCTACGGGTGCCCAGATGCCTGCTCAATGGCGGAATGCACTGGTTATGTATCTGAAAAATGGTGCTTTTGGGATAAAAAATATCGCGGTATCTAATGATTAAGTTTAGCTGACCCGGTTACACAGGAAGCTGACACCAGCGTTACTCATCGGCGGGTTCTTTGATATAATCCTTTCCACTATATGGTCGCTGTTTTTCTGAAAAACAGCGATAAGTATTCTTAAATCAGGTGGTTAGTCTTTATATGAAACATCGTGTTGACGTCATGATTTCCGAAGAGGAAGTCAAAACCCGAATTGCCGAGTTGGGCCGTGAAATCACCGAACACTACCGCGACAGCGGCAGCGAAATGGTGCTGGTTGGATTGCTGCGCGGTTCTTTCATGTTTATGGCTGACCTGTGTCGCGCCGTGGACGTGCCGCACGAAGTGGATTTCATGACTGCCTCCAGTTATGGCAACGGCATGTCTACCACCCGCGACGTTAAGATTCTCAAAGATCTCGACGAAGACATTCGCGGTAAAGATGTGCTGATCGTCGAAGACATTATCGACTCCGGCAATACGCTGAGCAAAGTGCGTGAAATCCTGCAACTGCGTGGCCCGAAATCTCTGGCCATTTGTACCCTGCTGGATAAACCCGAGCGCCGCGAAGTGGACGTAAAAGTCGAATACGTCGGTTTCCCGATCCCCGACGAATTCGTTGTCGGCTACGGCATCGACTACGCCCAGCGTTATCGCCATCTGCCGTATGTTGGTAAGGTTGTGATGCTGGACGAGTAAAGTTCGGCTGCGCCCCGCACAGCAGTTAATTAAAAACGGCCTTCAGATTTGGAGGCCGTTTTTTTATATTCATTTCAAATAATAAATAATCTATTCAACTTATCTGTTGTATGCCCGGTAAAAATAAAATTGAAAATTATGCTTTTTAGGTATAGGTTATTTTTAATCATAGCTTTTATTATTATAGTTTTGTATAAGTTCAAGTTGTTAACTGAGCGAATAACTAAAGAATACTCACCAGGGATGAAATTATAAAAAATGAAAACCTTCAGGAAGATTAACGAAATCAATATGAATGATGCATGACACTATTTCATGGGTGATGTCGATGGCTTATATTCATGATATCTATGATTGATTCATAAAGTCTCACACAAAGTCACCATGATTAACTAAACAAGGATGGATATTATGACGTGGGAATATAATCAAAGCAGCGGTGAATTGAAGCATAACGGACAACTATTCCAACAGGGCTATAGCGGACATGGTGCAGGAATAAATAATCCAGCTATGGAGTCTGTGAGCAGCCAGGGTCCAATCCCAAAAGGTTATTATCGTATAACAGGAGCGCATAATACTGTTACGCCTGTCACCATTATTTTGGAACCTATTTTGGGGACTAATACGTATGGGCGAGACCTGTTCAGAATCCATGGCGGTTCAAGGAGTGGCGGACGCAATGCATCGAATGGTTGCATCATTATTGATGGCGTACGTAATCGCGAACAAATCATGAATAGCGGTGACACGATTCTGGTGGTCAGATGATGAAAATTTTACTGTCTTTTTTATTAACGTTTTCATTTTCGGCAGTCGCCACGATGCAAATAACTTCCATGCAGTTAACTCAGCAGATAAAAAATCGGGGGGCTCAGGCAGTTATCGCTGATTTATACAAAGATGATGAATCCCAATGGCAGTATGTGCTGACTAAAATAGGCAGTGGTGAACAAAACTGGCTGGACGTGGCCGCATTATTAGCGCCCGGTAGTGATGCTGATTCGGCGGAGTCTCTTGCTACTGCAGCTGCCACGGCCATTCCACATAACCCAGCGGGTGTGCTCTCCCTTCTTAAAGGCGAGGTTTTACCCTTCAGTACCGATAACGTATGCGCTTTACCCTTTTATAGCATCAAAGAACCGGAATTTAATCAATATATCGTTAATGCTATTCAGGCTCTTTATAAGGTTTCGAACAGCAAAGCGTGTATCGATACTATTGTTAAGACTATTGGTCAATCAAACGGATTTGTTGAGGATAACTAATATGGGCATTCCTGTTTATATGTTTTTGTATGATGATAGCGGTAATATTATTAAGGGAGGTATTGACATTCAAGGCCGTGAATACAGCGTGGAAGTGTTAGGGCTGCATCACAGTGTACATATTCCGACCGATAACCATAACGGTAAATTCACCGGCACCCGCCGGCATCTCCCATTTCTGATAGAAAAAGAAATCGATTCGTCTTCACCTTATCTCTATAAAGCCCTTTCTATGGGGCAAGCGCTGAAGCGCGTAGAACTGAAATATTATCGGATCAACGATGCAGGACAAGAGGCGGAGTATTTTACTATTCTGCTGGAAAACGTGAAAGTCGTTAACCTAATGCCCGTGATGTTCGATATCAAAGATCCCGCAAAAGAAAAATTTAATCATATGGAAATCGTAGAATTTCGTTATCAGAAAATTACCTGGCTTTATCTTGATGGAAATATTCAACACACTGATGCCTGGAACGAAAGGGCGACGGTATAGTTAGTACGCAGATGACGACGTAAAATCTCGCTAAAAAACACCTATTCTTTGTCTCAGGGAACGATATTAATGACATGAATTAAATGGTTTTTATTTCAGTATCCATGCATTGACCACATCGACATTATCCTTCGATGTAAAAAATCCTTGCGGGTACTGCATGCAGTACTCCTCCATAAAGCCGGGGTTGGAATGCAGCGGTTTTCCCAGGAAAATAACTTCAAGTAACCTCCTCATTTACCGTCGTTACGATTTCAGGCTCAAAGCGACCTCTGCGTCTGCAAAAATGTTGCCTGGTTGAATAAAGTAAGAGGGTAGAAAGAGGAGGTAACTAAATCATAGTGCTATAACCTCAGTGCCTTATATTACAAAAAAATATTTTAAACTAAATCAGCGGGTTCTTTTTCCTCCAAATATAGTTATCCTTATTTTTTATTCTGAAAAATAACCATGGCATAACCCAGGCAAGTAAGAATAAAGGTATCGCTAAAATGACAGATAGATTAACAAAGTTATAGTTTTGGTAGAGTAACAGGATTAAAAGAGCTGAAATAAAAATCAAGATGATCCGCAAATATAAAATTAACTTCCTCGTAGGTCTGTCAATATAGGCCATGATTATTTCAGCACCACAATAAGGACATAGGGTACTGTTTTCCTTTAATTTACTATCACAGAATCCGCATGTAGCATGCTCATCAACATGATTACTTTTCACGTAAACCTCTCGGACTGACTTTTGCTGTGTATGAATTCTTGCTTAATGTTATTTATTTGATTTTATTATCTTAATTACTACTCTTTATCTCGAGTGTACTTTACATAATTTCTTTTGAAATTAGCAAGGGGATTTTTCTTGCAAACCGTAAGTGAATATGTGGGGGTTCTGTTAGTTTTTAGTAATGACTCCTTTTACCAAGATTGTTCTTATTTTGAATTTCTATATACAACCCTTATCTGAACAGGGGATGGGTTTTATAATATAAATTATGGCTAAGACATTTCCTAGTAAGCATGCCATATGAATTTTTATTGAATACCTTGCTGACTGCTTCTTGATGCGGCTGAAATAAAAATCGGCAGGGGTAGCGAAAAGAACAGGCCAGGAATTGGAAAAAGCTCATACGCTAATGTTTCTGACTCCCCATGTGCTGAGAGAACAAGACATTGTTCTTATTTACACATTATTTGGTCGCTTGTCTGGCATCCGGTGTCATTTAAACTCATTTTTGTTTCGTAATACTTACTCAGGGCTTTGTTTATGATTAGATTTTCTGGACAGATACAAGTGATACTAATCTCCTCTCCCTGCGTTGAACACCGACAGGCGTCGATTCTCCGTGACTGAGCTTTTAATCAACCTGCAGTTATTGGCAGAACGCCGGGGCGCGCCGGAGAGGCTTTTTGCGGTCAAAACCTCCGGGTCAGGGGCAGAAGCAACGATGCGCTATTCTGGTGCGTGCTTATATCTCCGTCGACAATTGAGAACATCGGACTGACAGGTTCAGATACTGTTGAACGGCGCTGAGTAATAAAAAGGCACTAAAAAAGGCACATTTTTGTGCCTTAGAAAATGATGTTAAGTATATGAATTAAAAGGATTTATTCATTTAAGTGTCCACGTATTGACCACATCGACAACTAAGCCCCGTTTATTCGGGGCTTTTTCTTTAGTGCATCTGTAGGGATTGCTGGCTGTGTTTGTCTGGATGCAATTGAACGGCATGAACTGTTCCTGGCTCAACAATGATGTCAGCGATCGACTCATGAGTTTTGAATGTGCAACTGCAATTGATGTTCTGACATTGATGATAGCGTTCTTTGGTGTTGATGCTCAGATAACGGCTGGAACGGGCGTGTGCTGCGTGCTGGCATTTGGGGCAATGCATCATAATAATCACCATGTAATCATTTTTAATCAGATACAATCATTGTATGTTATTGCTCAAAACATACATCCGGGATTACAGTGTTTTACATAACAGGTGACAAAATCCCCAAGGCAGACGAGATGACAAATCAGGACGATATACAAAGCGCGATCCGTGACGCTAACGAAAGGGAGCGTTACATCTGGCGTCATGCCCGTTGGTTTATGAAGGCCGTTTGGGTTTGCCTTCTTATATACGCACTCTTCCCAGTGGTGTTTTGGATATACTACTGTTTTTAGGCATGTTTTATACGCTCATCATGAAGCTTAGCCTCAACCATTCACAACCTATCGTCCCCGATCGCCTCATAACTCACATCCGACAGCAAGACCTCCAGATTCAACGTCGTCACAAATCCACTGCCACCCAGGCTGTGTGTCACCTTGCTGATTATCCAGGGCTGCGCGTCGATCACGGATTTAAAGCCGGACACAGCCACCGGCGTCTCAGGAAATAAATCCGCCCGCCCGCGAGCCAGGGAAATCGAGAACTCCGCGACACCGCGCTGGAGTTTGTCCCATTTCGCCTGGGCTGCCCGCATGGCGGCCTTCTGCGTGGCGTAGATGGTGGTGAGGGTAAACACATTTTCATCACTGCCCGCCAGATAATCCCCTTCCTTCGCCTCCGGCGTTTTCTGTGGTTTCGCGCTGGTCTTCTTTGCCTTGGGATGTTGCAGGGCGCGCAGATACTGCACTTTCGGTTTCCGCTGCACCTTCACCTTTTTCGGCTTCGGGTCTTTGGTATGCAGCCAGCTTGCCGAAACGCCGGTGTAGGCTCCACGGTCAGCAATATTGAATGTGTGCCCGTCGCCGTCGCTGCGGATAATCGTCATCTGCGGAATCGGCTTGCCGCTGGCCGTCTTTGCCGCGCCTGGCTTGATAAACAGCAGGCTGCCCGCCTTGATGGCGACAACCGCGCCGTTCAGCTCCGCCAGGCGCGTGATAAATTTCGCGTCGGTTTCCTGCGTCTGGTCGATGTGCGACACCGGCACGCCCCTGAACGGCTCGGCAACGGCGGGCTTGAGGTTGTTGCGCGTCGCGACTGCCGACACCACCGCCTCCAGCGTCGTGTCGTGATACGAGTTGTCGCGGCGGGAATTCAGGCTGCCGCGATAGTCCGCGCTACGGGCGCGAATGGTCAGCGTGTCCGGCGTGCCGCGATGCTCCACCTCATCCACGGTAAAGTCGCCTTTGTTCGTCAGCGCCTGGCCTTTCCAGCCGAGCGCGATATTGATCACCGCGCCGCGTGGCGGCATCTCCAGCAGGCCGTCGCTGTCGCTCAGTTCGATGTCGAGCTGGTCAGCCTCAAAGCCGCGGTTATCCGTGAGCGTCAGCGAAATCAGCCGGTTGCTGACGTTCTGAGTGATGTCCTGACCGCCGACGGTCACCGTAAAATCCGGCGCAAACTGCGCACCGGCACCGATGGTCATATCCGTAATCACAACAAGCCTCCCAGTTGGCCGGTTAAACCTCCGGCCTGGTTGAGCAGTCCGTCGGCCTGGGCTTTCATGTCGCCGAACATGGCCGCCAGGGATTCATCCACGCGGGTCAGCGTCAGCGTGAACTCAATCCGGCGGGCGGCACCGTTAGAAAAATGTTCCGTGTGGGTTTCGCTGACGCTGTTTACCACGAACATCCCGTAAATGGTGCCGCTGCCTTCCAGCAGCGGCCACGCCTTACCCTCGTCGGCCATCAGATTCAGTGCCATCAGTGACAACTTTCCGCCGGTGATTTCCGGCATCAGCACGCCGGACAGGGTAATTTTCTCCTCATTCACACCGAGGAACTGCGGCAGCGGGCGCAGGCCGACGCGGTTATTCGCAGGCCAGCGGTAATCAACGTCGCGCTGCAGGCTTTGATAGGGGACGGTCTGCAACTGAAAAACAAACAGTCCGAGGGTTAACATCATGCGACTCTCTCCTTAATCGTTATCCATGCGGGAACGTTGCTGGACGGCGCGGGCGCGGTCACGGGCTTCCAGCTCGGCGCGGATCTGGCGGCTGGTATCCTGGACGCCTAAACCGGCACCGGCGGCAATGGTGTAATGGTGCGTGCTACGGTCGATATAGCTGCGCCCGCCGCCGACGGACACCGGCGTATAACCGCCACCCAGCAGGCCGCCCGACGGCGGGACAATGGGAGCGGGATTATCCAGCGGATGCGCTTGCGGATCCCCGTTGCCGGATTGCTTAGAACGCCGGTCAGCCTTATCCGCCGTTTTATCAATGTCTGCCGATTCATCCTTGATGATGCCGAGTTTCTCCAGCAGCCAGACCACACTGCTACGCAGCTTATTAGCCACCTGCAGCGGTGCGGTCAGTGCGTTAGCGACCAAATGGCCAAACGACACCCCCGCATCTTTACAACTGTTCAGCGTTTCCTGTGTGGATTTCACCGGTTGGATCAGGTCTTTAAACCACTGCCACAAGACTTTGAGCCTGTCCCCAAGCCAGTCAAACACCGGCTTAAGCGGCGCAAACATCTCTTTTACCGGCGCGAACGCAATGCCCAGCCCTTCAATGACGCCCGCAAAGAAGGCGCTGATCGGCTCCCAGTATTTACGGATAAGCAGCGCACCGGCGACAATGGCGACACCGACGGCAACAATCGGCCACGTCAGGCCGCCGATCACCGTCGCAATCGCGCCGCCCACCGTGCCGAGAATTGTCCAGAGCATCCCCGCAGCGGCGACAATCAGATTAATCCCGCTGATAACCGGACCCGCCACCAGGCCAAACACGCCCAGCGCACCGATAATCAGCAGCGCACCGCCTGCCACCTTGCCGAGCGTGTCCGCCAGGGCTTTATTGTTCACCACCCACTTATCCAGTTTCAGCACGTAGCCGGTGGCGGTTTGCACCAGTTTGCGCAGGGACGAATCCTGCTGGTCAAACAGGTCTGTGCCGACCGCCTCATAGGCGGACTGAAATTCCTTAAAGTCGCCGCCGAGGTTGTTCTGCATGATCGCCACCAGCGCCTCGGTTTTGCCGTCCGAGGTTTTGAACGCCTGGGTAAGCTTGTCGAGCTTGCCCGACGTTGCGCCGTCCATCAGCACCATCGCCGACGAGCTGGCCTCTTCACCAAAGATGGCCTTCATGTACTGCGCACGCTGCGAATCGCCGAGCTTGTTTTTCGCAAAGCTCTTTTGCATCTCTTTCAGGATGACAAACAGCGGGCGCATGTTGCCTTTGCTGTCCGCCGTTTTCACCTTCAGCTCACCGAGCGCGGCAGCGGCGGTGCCCGTCGGTGCCTGCAGGCGGGTAATGACCGCACGCGCACCGGTGCCCGCCATCGAGCCGGTGATTTTGGCGTCCGCCAGGGCAGCGGCCATGGCCGCCGTTTCTTCGACGCTGATACCGGCCTGCTTTGCCACCGGCGCGGCATAGGTCATGGTGTCAGACAGCCCCTCAAAGGTGGCGGCAGACTTGTTCATGGCCGATGAAAGCACGTCGCCAATGTGTGACACGGTGTCATTGGTCATGCCAAACGCGGACTTCACGCCCATCAGCAGCATGGCGTTCTCCTCCATGGTGCGCTTGTTTGCCAGGGACAAATTCAGGATGGTCGGCGTCGCCGCCAGAATGCCGTCCTTGTCCGCGCCGGATTTGGCGACGATGATTTGCGCGGCGGCGGCATCATCGGCAGAGGCGGCGGTGTTGTCGCCGAGCTGCCGCGCCTGGGTGCGCAGGGCGGTCATATCGGCGGAATCTTTCTCCAGCCCTAACGTCGCCTGCAATTCTGAGTTTTTCTGCGCAAAGTTATATCCGGGCATCAGCAGCCCGACACCCGCCGCCGTGCCCGCCGTCGCAATGCCGACACCCGCCGCCCCTGCGCCAGTCACGCTACCGGCGAACTGTTTGCCCGCCTGATACCGGCCTTTCACCGCGTTGAGTTTGGCCTGCTGCGCGCTCACCCGTGCCAGTGATTCACGCTGACGGTTGAGCTGGGCGGTGGTTTCACTGATGGACGTTCTCAGGCGGCGCTCAGAGTCAGACAGCGTGCGCGTGCTGATGCCCGCCTGGGTAAGTTCCGTGCGCTGACGCTGCACCGACAGCCGCAGCCCGTTGAACTGGGTCTGCAACTGCGCGGCGGTACGCTTCGCGGACTCCATGGCCTGCGCCTGTGCACGGGTCGGGCTGGCGGTATTTCTGAACTGGATCGCCAGCGCCGCCGCTTCCGCTTTGGCGGCGTTGAGTTTCTGACCGGTGACGGCAAGCTGTGCGCTGGATTTACGGAAGCCGTCAATCTTCCCGGCCTGGGCGTTCAGGTCTTTGAGGGTGGTCTGCGAATTTTTAATCTCTCCGGCCAGCGCCTTACTGGCGTTTTGCACCGATTTAAACGGGCGGGTCGCCTGGTCAACCGCCTTTAACAACACCTCTAATTTTAAGTTACTCACTGTCGGCTCCGCTGCGCTGCATGGCCTTATGACGCCAGCCGCAAAGCTCGGTCAGCGTCATCGGGTTCAGCTCTGACGGCGGCCAGTGAAAAATCACCGCGATATCTGCCATCAGATCATCAACTGTCAGGGTAGGGGGAAGCTTTACTGTTCCGACTTCGGCGATAAAAAACCGATCACCTTACCGGCCAGCGCAATCAGGTCGGGCAGGTTCAGGCTTTTACAGTCCTGCGCGGTCAGGTTCGGCACGGTAATGCGCGGCAGAATGACGGTCAGCGCGTCAACGTCGGCATTCGCCAGCGCCGCCAGGCCAATCCCGCGCAGGTGTCCGGCGTTCGGCTTGATGATTTCAACCTGGTCGATCAGGGTGTCGCCGCGTTTGATCGGTTCTTCCAGGGTAACGATGTTTTCATTGTGTTCTGACATAGCGGTGTCTCTTCTTCAAAAGGGGATGTTTCGCGCCGCTATCCGGCGCGGGTTACGGGTTACAGGCCGATGTTTTTGCGGTGCTGTGCCACGCGGTCAACGCCGCCGACGATTTCCACCATGTTCACGGTATCGACTTCAATCACGTCTCTGCCGTCAATCGTGAGCTTGAAATAGGTGCACTGGGTGGTGATCTTGGTTTCGGTGTCTTCACCCTGTTTGTACTCACCAAAATCCATTTCTTTGTGACGTCCGCGCAGGGTGACTTCCACGGCGGAGGTGTCACCGGAGTCGTCGCGCTGGAAGGAACCGGCAAAGCGCAGCGGCACGGCATCGACTGCACCCCACTGTTTCAGCACCAGTTCATCCATCCCGCCCACCGTCCACTCAAAGCTCAGCGCGTCGTCGTCCAGCCCGAAATCAATCGAGGCCGATCCGGTCATGCCGCCGCCTCGATAGTTCTCCAGTTTGCGGGTCAGTTTCGGCAGCGTCAGCGCGCTGACCGTGCCGAGGTAGCTGTTCCCGTCGTTAAACAGGTTCAGGTATTTCAGTTTCTTAGGCAGTGCCATGTTTTAGCGCCTCTTAGCTGTTGATGGCCGTGGCAAACGTCGCCAGGTATTGGTCGGTGATGCGCTGACGCAGGGTTAAATCTTCCAGCGGCGGCACCGGCGTATAGTCGTAATCAATAAACAGCTTGCCCGCCTTAAGGGTCTCAACGGTGTTCGCTTCCGCGTCATACCAGCAGGTGCCGTCAATGATCAGACCGGCGGTTTTCATTTCGCGCAGCTTGGCGTTAATGCCCGCAATCATGTCCTTGATAAGCGTCGGCGTCATTGGCCGGTCCATCGCCCACAGGTGCGCTTCCGCCATCGTGTCCGCCAGCACCTGCGCGGTGCGGGTGTAGTTCTCAAACAGGAACAGCGGATCATCCGAGCAGGTGCGCTGCCCCCAGAACTTAAAGCCGTCTTTGCGGATAAGGGTGGTCACACACGCCTGGTTCAGCAGGTCGGCATCGGTGCCGGGGGTCTGCAAATCCCAGTACACGCTCGCCGACAGGCCGGTGACGCCGTTGATGCCGACATTCGAAAGCGTTTTATGCCAGCCGGTTTCGGCATCAATTTTGGCACGCAGGCCGAGGGCGTAAGCAACGGCGTGGGCGATGTCGCTGGCGTTGGTGGTGGTGTTCCAGGCCACAAAATCCGGCCAGATCACCATCAGCTCACGCTGGCTGAAATTATCGCGGTACTTGATAGCATCAGAGACAGTTTTGCAGCCGTAGGCGCTGACGTAGCCAAAGGCGCGGAGCTGCTGACAGACGGCGGCAAGCGCGGCGGCGACTTCCTGGTTATCCAGACCCGGCACGCCGAGAATGCGCGGCTTAACGCCGAGTTCCGTTTGCGCAGACAGCAGGGCTTTCATGCCGGTATACATGCCGGTGTCATCCGAACCGCCGATGATGTTGGAGGTGGTTTCCGCTTCGGTTTCGCCTTGGGCTACACGCACCACGACAACAACCGGTTTCGCCTGGTTGGCGATGGCCATCAGGGAGGCACGCAGTGTGCCGGTTTTACCGGCCTTGCCTGCGGCGGTCAGCACGTTGGTAATGAGTACCGGCGTATCCAGCGGGAAGGTCGCCGCGTCGGCATCGTCGCCGGTGCAGACCATCCCGATGATGGCGGTGGAAACGGTGGAGATAACGCGGGTGCCGTCATTGATTTCAACAACGCGCACACCGTGATGATAATCAGCCATGGTGTTTTTCCTGTGATTGGGGTGAGGTCAATCATCGCTGGTTGTATCGGCGCAGGCACGGCGGGCGCGGTGTGTGGGGAATAGCACAACGGGGAAGGAAAAAAAACAAAGCCCCTCTTCGGGGCTTCGGTTAGGCGGGGATTTCAGGCCAGGCAATATCCGGCGCGGCAGACAAATCCAGCCGGTTAAGGGCGACGCGGTATTTTTTCCAGGCGGTCAGGCTTGCCCGTTCCGCCTCCGTGGCATCGTCAATATCGATGGCATCCTGTAAAGGTGCGATAGCCGCGTTTGCTTTTGCCATCAGCGCGGACAAGGCCGCGACGGCTTCGGCCTTGCGTTCTTCAACCGTCGGCGGCGGAATATCCCCCCAGGCGGGCAGACCGTCAGTGCCCGCAACCCGCATTTTACCCTCCGGCGGCGGGAGGGTTTGGTATTCACGGTAAACAAGATCACTGACCGCAATGCCGTCATCCGGCCAGCTTCCGGCATCGTCGTACACGTCCCGCAACGCACGCGGATAAAAACCGTTGGTGAGCGGGCTGTAAACATAAAGACTTGAGGTGACTGCGCTGTAATAGTTGCTCATTATTTTCCCTTACCAGCCGGTGGCTTCCCAGTAACTGCCGCCGCTGTCCTGGCCGCAGGTGAAACCAATGTTATTAATAATTTGCGCCGTACCAAAGTTGTCATTGAACGTCCCGCCGCCGCCATTGATGGCGGTCACCTGAACGTTGACGCAGGTGCTCGGGAAGGGAATGGGGAAATTCACCGTTGACCAGCCGCGACTCCCTTTGTTGACGACGCCCCACTGCTTAATCATTCCTGTGTCACCGCAGCGCCACCAGCCGCCGCCGAGATTGGCGGTATTGGAATTGACCGGCTGCCGGTTATTGGGGCTGAAAACGCGCTGCCCCATCTCATTCACGGTGCCGGACGTATTACTGTCGCCGTTGCCGGACAGGGTCATCTCGCCGGTTTGTACCGTATTGCCCTGGTTGACGATGCGGAATTTGAACCCGCCCACGCCGCCGCCTTTGTTGTTCACAAAGTTGGATTCGCCCTGGCCGCCGCTTTCGTTCCAGCCTAAATACGTCCCCTGTCCGTCGCCGGGCTGTGGGATGGTTATCGCCCGGAGATAATTCGCCGTGACGCGACCGTTGACATCACCGCCCGCGCGGGGAAATGCGCCCACATTATCCGCATTCAGCCCGATATCCTGGGTGCCATCGAACGCCACACCGGCAATCTTGCGGGCAGTGGCGAGTTTGGTCGCGGCAACGGCGGTGCCATTTGCAGGAAGTGCGCCCACGTTTGCCGCGCTAAGGTTGATATCCTGCGTGCCATCAAACGCCACACCGGCAATTTTGCGGGCGGTGGCGAGTTTGGTCGCCGCGACTGCCGTCCCGCCCGCCGGTAACGCGCCGACGTCTGCCGGTGTCGGTTTGTTGGCCTGGCAGTAAATTTCATTCCAGTTAGTCCACGGACCATCAACGCCGTTCCATGCCCCCGACGCGCCACGGGTAAACTGTCGTCCGTTGTTGTTAAAGGCAATCTGCTGCGTCGCATTCGGTCCCCAGGTCACGAAAATCACGCCGACAAAACCGTTCATCGGATAGCCTTTGTCCGTGGTCGCGGCGGCAGCACCGGGCACGCCGTAATGCCCGA
Source organism: Rahnella sp. 2050 (assembly GCF_040544515.1). NCBI lineage: Bacteria > Pseudomonadati > Pseudomonadota > Gammaproteobacteria > Enterobacterales > Yersiniaceae > Rahnella > Rahnella sp. 2050. The sequence continues at coordinate 492,527 of NZ_JBEPKE010000002.1, forward strand.
ACATGGCCGTACCGTGCAGCGCGTTGGGGGAGTCCGTCGCGGTTAGGTTCGTGCGGATTTTAAAGGCCGTCGCCACCTCATCCGCCAGCGCCTTTTCACTGGCGGCGCTTTGCGCAGCAGTCCACGCGCCCACGTCGGCGGCGGTGGGTTTGTTATTCGCGCTGTACGTCGGCACCCACTCTTTCCAGGGACCATCTACGCCGTTCCAGTCAGCGGACAATCCGCGATTCCAGATATTGCCGGTGAACGTGACGTACATCTGCTGGCACCCGTAGGCGCTCGGCGTGACATACAGCGTGCCCGCAATGCCTTGCGGATAGTGCAACGCCGCCGTGGCGTTGGCATTTTTAGGCTGCGCGTACAGGGTGGCACTTCCGGCTCCGCTGGCAAAGCCCAGGGTATTAATATCCGTGGTGGTCAGGATGGCCGACGGCACCGTGACGGAGTTCACCGCGCTGGCCTGCACCCAGTCACGCCAGGGTCCGTCCGTGCCATTCCAGGCCGCATTCAGCGCACGTGTCCACACCATGCCGGTGTTTTGCACGGTGTAACGCTGCAATACACCGCCCGTCCAGGACGCGGGGATAACCTCCAGCACGCCCGCCGCCTGTGAACCTGCGGGATAGCCATTGGCGACGGTGGCATTCGCACCGGTGCTCTGCACGTAAACCCCGATTTTTGCCAGATTAAATGTATTGATATTCGCGGCGCCGAGAACGGCGGACGCAACAGGCAGCGCCCCCACGTCTGCCGCCGCCAGGGTAATGTCAGCGCTCAGCGCTTTATTGTTCACCTTGCGGGTGGACGGTACGCGGGTGTTGGCATTGTCGTTGGCGGTCTTCACCGCTTTCGGCGTGGCCGCCAGCGCCTCACTGGTACTGCTGACCGCGCTGCTGAGCTGGACAAAACCCTTTGCCGTCAGCGTACCGTCGGGGTGGTTGCGGGATTTTTCATGTGCGGCCAGCAGGTCATTCACATACTGTTCCGTTGCCATAATCACCGAGTCGTCAATCAGCAGGCTGATGGCCTCGGTATTGCTGACCGCAATCACCATACGCAACGTCTGCGTGCGGCCTGAACCTTCCGCCAGAGTCGGCTTGTAGGTGTCCGCCATATTACAGACGGCAATCAGCGTGCCGTCGTCAGCAAACAGCCCCATTTCGCGGATCCAGAAGCCGCCGACGCTCGCAGAAATCACCGCCTCGGCAATGACCCAGTTGCCGTGAGTCGGGTCGAGCTTTAAGGAATTGAGCGGCGTGCGGTACACCTCTTTAACCAGTTTTGTCTGCGTAGCGACCGGCGTGGTCGCCTTGCCGTTACCGTCACCTACGGCAAGCTGCGTAATGTTGATGTCAGTCCCCGCCGCAATGGCCGCCGCGATGCGCGCCTGGCCGAGCGTGGTGACAACGGATTTAAATGTGCTCATATCGTCCTCTTATGCGGGGTAAACGGTCAGCAGCTCGCCCAGGTAGTGCGCCGCGCCGGTGTAAACATCGCCTTTAATATCCTGGGTGATGGTCAGGCCAATCAGATGACGGCTGGCCGGTTTGGCATCAGCTATCAGCCTTTCCATTTCTAAATACATTTCCTCGGTGATGCCGGTTTCCAGCACGCCGATGTCCAGGCGAAACGTCCCAGGCTCGTCATTGGTTTCCCACCACTCGGTCACGTTAATCAGGTAGCCGAGCGGCTCCACCACGCGCCGGATAGCGCCGATGGTTCCCTTATGGCAGTGAATGAACCAGGCCGACTGAATGACGCGGCGCTTGGTGACGACAGGCCAGTTTTCATCCCAGCGGTCAACCGACAGCGCCCACGCCAGGTACGGCAAAAACCTGGCCGGACAGGTCAGCGGATCCCAAAGCTGCCGCAGCGGCACCGGCACGTTTTCAAGCTCCGCGCAGGCCTCGGCGGCGGCAACCTCAAGAGCCGAGGAACCGACGGGCAGCAGGCGATCACTCATCGTAGCCGCCTACTTTCAGGGTGTACGCGGTGCAGAATGACGCCTGCGTTTTATCCAGCTCGATGTCAACGGCAGGGCTTTTCAGCTCCACCCGTTGCACGCCTTCAACGTGCAGCGCGGCATAAATGGCGGACAGCCGGATGTCGCGGCCTAAACGGTGCTGCGCGGTGGTGTAAGCAATCAGCTTTGCCTCGGCGGCTTCGCGGATGGGTTCCGCTTCCGGACCAGGGAACAGATACAGCAAGGCATCAATGGTGTAATTCACCACCATAGCCGACTGGACGGTCACGCGGTCAGCCACGGGGCGCACGTTTTCATCATTGAGCGCGGCCTGAACCACCGCCAGCAGGTCAGCGGGGGCGGTGCCGTTGCCGGTTTGTGCTAATACGGAAATCGTCACGCAGGCAGGCGACGGACTGATCACTGAAATATCCGCCACCCGCCCGTCAGCCGAGCGCCCGTGATACTCATAGGAACCGACCGGACCGGCCACGCTAAGCCCTTCAAACGCCTGCTGCGCGCGGATGCGAAAATCGGCGTCGCTTTCCATCACCGCCGCGACGGCGGGCACGCTGACCATATCCGCAGGCGTGATAGTCAGACGTTCCACGCTGAACGTCGCCGCGATGTTGTCCAGGTCTGCGCCGGTGGCATAGGCCAGCATCACGGCCTGCGCCGCCTCGTTAATCCGCTGACGCAGGATCACTTCGCGGTAGGCGTTCTCCTCCAGCAGTTTCACAATCGGCTCGGACTCCAGCGTCAGCGTGCGGGCGATGGCGGCCTGCTGGTCTTCGGGGTAAAGCGACACCAGCGTGGCTTTGCGCTCCGCCAGCAGAATTTCATAATCCAGCACCTCCACCACGTCGGGGGCGGGTAACTGGCTGAGATCAATCGTTGCCATAATTCAGCTCACTGGAAGGGTTAAAGAGATGGCTGCGGACGTGTCTTTGCGGATGCCGGTGAGTTCAACCACGGCTTTCCCGTCGAACGTCGTTTCAAAGGTGATGCCGGTGAGGCTGACACGCGGCTCCCACTTGAGGATCGCGCTGTAACAGGCCGCCATGATTTGTAGCCGCAGCGCGGCATTCTGCGGGCGGTCAGTCAGTATCGATAGCAGTGAACCATAGTCACGGCGCATGACGCGGGAACCGACGGGCGTGCGCAAAATGTCGCTGACCGACTGCTGAATGTGTGCCAGGTCTTCGACGCTGCGCCCCGTATCGCGAGCCAGGCCGATATATTTTGCATTCGTCATGAAGGCACCTGCGTCTGGCCGCTGCCCGTCTGGACGCCGCCGTGTTTATGGGTATGCACAACCACGCCGTTTGACGTGAGGCTGCCGCCGGAATGGGTGAGGTTGCCGGTTAGGGTGCCGCCTTGTTTCACCTCCAGACTGCCTGTGGTGAGTTTTTTCGTGCAGACCACCTCCGGCGTGTCGAGCGTGATGCGGGTTTTCGCCGTGCAGGTGATTAGTGGGGCGGTGACAGCCACCTTATCGGCAGCGTTCACCGTGGCTGATTTAATGCCGGTTGCCAGCAGCGCGCCGGTTTTGGGTTCGTACTCGATCACCGCGCCGTCAGGAAAAGTAACGTGTACGGCATCCGCCGAGGCGGACGGGGCGGGAAATTCATCAGAGAAAACGCCGGGCATCACAAAGGCGGTGTCCAGCTCGCCGCCCAGGCAGAACAGCAGAACCTGTTCACCGGCGGACGGCGCCCACCAGGAACGGGAACGCCCCGCGCGGGAAGTTATCCAGTGCAGCCAGTCGGTGACGTTGCCGCCGGTGTTCACGCGACAGGTGCCCGCAACTAAATCCACCTCGGCAACGGTGCCAATGCGGATCAGATTGCGCAGCAGGCGCGGAATGTCATGTTTCGGAATGGATGTATTCATGAATAAAAGAATGCCGCCCTGTCAGGCGGCATACAATTTGAGGCGGGTTGATAGCGGGTGGCACAACGTGGAGATTACTGACTGCGGAGTATTAGTTCATACTTGAGTTGACACATTTCGTAGGTAGAACATCATTAAATCTGACAGCCTGGTTTGAACGAGGAGCGGATGTTGCTGCTTGTCTTCATAGAAAAAGTTGTTGGGTTACTAATGGCTGAGGGCATGTCCCGCATGAAGTAAATATCAAGTCAGATTTTTACTTCATGTGAATGGTATCTACCAACCATATATTTGATTAGCATAGATTATTCGGATTATCCATCATTCTCAAACCCGCCCAATCAGTTACCTCTGATACCACTAGGCGATCGTCACTATCAATAAATTTTTGAAAGTTACCTCGTAAATTTTTTGATTCACCGGAAGAAGATCGAGTTAAACACCAGTTAGACTCGAGCATGCGCCGAGCACCAAGTCTTTTTAGTTCATCAAAAATTTTTGAATAATCTTTATTTTTAAGCAAATCATAACTCACAATATATAGCGCCAATTCTCACATTAACAACGCATATTTAGTTGATCAAAATCAAATAATTAACAAAATCATCAAGGACTGCTTGCTTGTTTTTATCCAAGGATTACTGTTCATCTATGTACAACAAGAGAGGAAGAAAATAAATGCCTAAGTCAGATTGGGACTATGTAAATACCTCACAAGATTATGAACTTAACGACCTTCTAAGCAAGCACGGTTACAGAGAAACGGCAGCTAACAGAAAGTTAATTAAAGATAATCTACCAGCAAACACTAAACACGGTGATGTTGCTAAGTTAATACACAGTATCAAAGGATTAGAGAAAAAATAATCTGTTCTCATAATAATGTTTTGCTAAAGAGGCCGCTAAAGGATTAGATTTTCATGGCGGTCTTTTTAACATTACTGAAATCTGAACGTGGACAGTATTAACTCATCCGCTTCTGACTCGAAGCGGATGAGTTAACTGAGCTGAAGGTACGCTGTGAGCGAGAAGCGGACGTCAAAATCATGACAACAGGGTAGTTCCACATTAAACATAACACCCCTAATGTAATTCCCTGTGGCTCATCAATAATGCCCAAGCTATATTTTGCAAAGCATTCCAATTTAAAATCAAAACAAAGAAACCCTATTTCATTGTTAAAACTGATTTTTTGAGGTGAGAAATGGCTGCATTTTCAAGCAAATCAAAAGATTTTTTACAAGAAGTTGGTACTACTGCTAAACACTGGACCACAGACTATAGTCCTGGTGATAAGGTTCCAGTTTCTGGGATTTATCGCTGCAAAGTGTGTGGCAAAGAAATCACCAGTAACGAAGACGATCCTTTTCCACCTCAGAATCATCATCAGCATAGTTTTGATTTGAAAATCTCATGGCAATTAATCATCCGAACAGACACTAAAGGCGATAGATTTGGATTGAAATAATAATTATTGGTTAAAAGGTAGCTGATGAACATTAATATAAATACCGATGACATTACTCAATATTCAAACCTCCCTGTATACCCATTAGTCGTTGAACTCAGAGCTGCGAGTGATGCTATTCACAAGATGTCTGAAATCAGCGTAGGAAACTTTCAACTTTTTGAAATAGAGTGGCAAAAGTTCTTACAATCCATTGACCGATTCTGGAATAAGTTTAAAGCATGTTTTTATGATAAAAAGGGATGGCAAACCTTCGAATCAAAAATAGTTCAAAAAAGAAAGAAAGATCAGCTACTTAACTATCTATCCCAGGCCAGAAACGTGACAGAGCATACTATTTCTCCTGTAGTTAAGGATTGGAAGGCTAACCTTAAAGCAACATCTCTAAACGGAGGAGTTCATCTCCGTTGGGATCCATTTGACCGCCATTTATTAACAGTCATTAACAGGGGGCAGAAATATCCGCCGCCACAAATGCACTTAGGCAAACCTATGTCATTTTATAGGGCGCAATATAAAAATGAGCCAGAACCTGTAGTAGCCGCAATTTTAGCTATGGAATTCTATATAGAGTGGATGAACAAAGCTTCGGAAAAATTTTTCCCCATGTATAGCGAAGTCCAAAAGTAAGGAAGCCTATGGCTATTGAAGATGAAGTACTAAAAAAACTGCGAGAAAGAGACGCTTTTGCGGAGAACGACAAAGCGGACGGAATAGCTCAGCAAGGCATTGATAAAGGCTACGCTACGTTAAGCCCCGCTCAGCAGCACGTTCTGGAACCTTATATGTTGCTACCCTGCGATGGTGTTGAAGACCCAGGCGGATATCACAATGAATGCATCAAGCAGTTAGAAGGGCGAGAATTATTACAGGCCCTGGATGATGAGGGCTACTACGATGCCCTCCTGTGTGATGATTGCCGCAGCGACTATCACAACTGGTACGAGTGAGTGAAAAAGGGCTGAATCCAGCCCTATTTAACATGTTGTATGTTAGCGGCACCCCTGCTGCAGGTGTCCTCAGCGCGATTCTGCGGCAGGATGGCCGTTTCTGGCATCTTTTCCTGTATGTATTGTGAAAAAACGGTTCTATTGATTTCGGTACGATTGCATGGCAATGCAATGTGATCAGTTCCCCCGCAGATTAGTACATGCCGATGTTGGCAACATCTGCTTTTGGCACAGAGCTGCCTTTCAGATTAGGTTTGGCTCTGTGCCGCAGTTGTGTCAGGTCAAGCCTGAGCTAATAAGTATTAGCAATTCATCTTCCACAATCTTCATATCCTCCGCGCCCAGCCCTAACAACGGGCGCGCCGGATACTGCATTTCTTTTGCACGGACGGACGGGCGATCCCGCAGCCCGTACTGATGCACTTTAGCCATCCGTTGCACCTGTCCGGTAAATTCCACCACGGCGTCGTCAGCGGTGCCTTTGGCTTTCATGTATTTGGCCGTGCGCAGCTTGGCGAACATTTCCCGCTTAATGCGGCCTTTCTTTGCCCGCAAGGGCTGTGGACGTCGCGGGGTGAACGGCTGCCCCTCCGGCGTGACCTGCTGCTTAATGCGCTGCTGCTGATGTTTGCGCAGACGCTTCGCAATGGTCGCCGCCATCGCCTTCCGGCTTTGCGGTGACAACGCGGCAATCAATCCCGCCAGGCGAGTATCAAAGGCTGACAGCTCACTCATGCCACTGACTCACTAACTCGCCGTGCAGATACAGTTCACGCGGCCTTTCTACCGGTTCAGGCAGCGGAGGTTCCGGAAAATGTTCCACATACAGACCGGCATCAATCTGTTTCACAATCACGCGCTCGGTGAGTTGCACGTCAATCGCGATATCGTAGGAGCCATCATCCAGCATATCGGCTTTGAATTTAAAGCCGGTCTGCTGCTTTTCCGGTGTCGCCATAATGTCCGGCTGGTTCTCACGCAGCCAGGCCAGGATTGGGACAATGATCAGATCGCAGTCCTGGGCAAAGTTGGTGATCAGCAGCTCGGTCTGATACTGGTATTCAAACGACAGCGAGCTGGCTAACGTGGAAACGATGCGACCATTATCCACAAACATCCGTAATGTGTCTGGGCTGGTTTGCAGCACCGGCACGGCGTCAGTTAAGGCTTTTCGCAGCTGTGCGGGTTTTAACACGGTGTTCCTCCTGGCATTGTTTGACCGCTTCCACCTGGAGGCCGCAGGCGGTCAGCGCGGCCTCCAGGTTTCTGACGTCACTGCTTAAATCGCCGTTAGTGAGCGGTGCGCTTGCCGGTATCGGGCAGCTCGTCACCGCCGGACAGCCAATGTAAATAATCTGCGGTGCTGGCAAAGGCGGGACGCGCGTGCATCCGGCCAATGCCGTCAGGCAGACGAGCGCTATACCAGTCACGCATTTCCTGATTTTCATTAAGTAACCTTTGGATGTGAATTTCACGATCCCGCGCCTCCTGACTTGCCCGTGCGAGCTGGGTGCGCAGGCTTTGTTCCTGGCGTTCCCGCATCACTGCCTCATCGTTCAGGCGATTAATGGCGTTGTCGCGGCTTTCAATACCGGCGGACAGCGTGCCGATAATGCGCTGCGCCTGGTCGGCTTCATCATGCAGGCCACCGATGCGCCAGGTTTGCAGTCCGGCCAGGGCAAGCGCCGCCAGCAGTAACAAAATTAAAATGCGCATCAGACACCCCGCAGGCAGTAGGCCAGCTCATTCGCGCGGCGGCGCTCCAGGCCGGTGACGCGCTCGCCCTTCACAAACACCCAGCGCGGCAACTGCTCGCAGGCGTCACGCCATCGACCTTTGTTGATGAAAAACGCCAGCGTGGACTTGCACGCCGCCGTCACGCCGACGTTAAACGCAAAGGACACCACGGCGTCATACACCGGCTGCGGCATGGCAACCGGCATACATCGGGCAATGCCTTTCTCCACCCGCATCACGTCTTCCACCAGGTTAACGGCGGCCTGACGTTCGCTGATGTGCGTCTGCGGTTTCACGCCTGCCGTGTGCCCGATGCCGTTTGTCCAGACGCCCGCGCTGCACTGATAGGCAGACAGGCGGCAGCCTTCAAAATCGGCAATCAGTGCCAGACCGGGGACAGAGGTTTTCAACGTTGGCGTTTGCGGCAGCAGCGCGGCAATCGCCAGTACAGCGGCGACGGCGCAGCGTCTAACGATTGATGGCGGCATTAATGTCCCCCCTGATGCCCATGGTTTTCAGCAGGCGGTACGTTTTGCGCCGGTAGTACCAGTTCACCAGGAAGGTGGCGACGCCGACGCCTGCCCCCACCAGAAAGGCAATATCCTGCGGCGACATTGCGCCGAGCCAGGCCAGAAAGGCCGCGACGCAGTAACAGATAAACGAGGTGATGCGCTCCATGGTCATCAGTCCCAAAGTGAGACGGTTTCACTGACTGCGGCCTGGGCAATATCCGGCAGTTCCACCGCGTAGCCATGGGGCAGAATTGCCCCCTGTGCGGCTAACCCCACGTTAGCCACGTAAACGTGTTCAACCACCGATGCCGTGCGCCCGTAGTACCGCCAGCAAAGCGAATCTACGGTGTCGCCCTGTTCGGCAGTGACTTTCATCAGAGCAGCCCGATGATGCAGTGAGACACACCGGCGACGTCGCTGATCGCGTTGCGGCCGTCACGCCATAAATCATCCACCGTGCTTTCCACGATCGCGGCCTTTTGGCTGCCCTTGTCGGTGGTGTCGTTATTCGGGAAACGCTCGGCCAGGAAGGCCGCTGCGATAGACGCCACGGCGCGCTGATAGGCGCAGACCTTCACGCTTTCATCATCAATCCGATCGGCGGGAACATCCGCCAGGTGTGTAAAGCCCTGGGCAATCTGCGCATCGCGAAAGCTGAACAGCTCGGCGTTCACTTCGGTCATGGCGAACTTTGCGGCAGTGCGCAGGCGTTTCGCGGTGACGGTGCCCTCCAGTCGCAGCGTGTCGCGCAGTTCAACCGGATCCACATCAGGCCAAAAGTGGGTATTTTTAATCGCGGGTTCCGTCGCGGCGTCCGGTTTCGGTGCAGGTACAACAAGAGACATAATGACCTCTGAATGGGGGGCGGTGGACGCCAGCGTTGAATACGGTCAAAGACCGGTCTCGGCTGGCGTGCCGCCCTGCGCGGGGCGCATGCTTTTTAGCTGCCGGATGCCTTTTTGATGGCAGACTCCAGGCGCTCAATGTCTTTTTTTACGCCTGATTTGCCGTCGAGAATTAAGGCACTTTTCAGACGCTCCAGGGCTAACGTGTCCTTGCCGCCGTCGCGGTAGAGATAGCCGATAATTTTGTGCAACTGGGCACGGACTTTATCGGGCATATCCTCAGCGTCGGTCAGTTCCAGCACTTCCAACATCAGCTCGATGCTGACCGGCTCACCGGCGGTGCGGGCACGTACAGCCTGGTCGATCACTTCCTCAGTGAAAGCGCATCCTGCCGTGCGGGTGCCGAACGGCATCGCGAGCCGGTGTTTAAAGGCGTAGCGGGCAATGTTTAGCGCACCGGCAATATCACCGGCGTCAATACGCCAGACCATGACGGTCATCAGGATGGCGTCCTGTGCGCCGTTCCCTTCGGCCAGCACGCCCGACACCCACGGGGCATATTCAGGAAGCAGCTTGCGTTTCAATTCCGCTTTCGTCTGGAAGGACTGGAGCTTATGCAGTGCCTGCTTATCCGCATTGAGCTTTTGCATTTGCAGTTCGTAGCCGGTGGCATGGGTCAACTGACCGGCGGCCTGCTGTGCGGCGATGATGGCGGACTGTCGCAACATGTGACGGCGGCAAGGGCTAATCATGACGTCCCCCTTTATTCCGCTGATACAGGCGCGGCAGCTTTGAAGGTGCCGAGCTGGATGTTTTCGACCAGGCAGCCGCCGCGATAGTCTTCCACCACGAAATCCTCATTAATGGATTCGTAGTTTTCGATACGGTCACGCTTCGGCACTTCTTCGATGTGGCGGCGGTGCGTGCCGTCCTGCCAGTAGATGGACAGGTTATCCAGGCGGGTGATCATGAACGCATTGGCAGGGAAGCCAGGTACGCGCACCGCCGGTAAGTTACCGATGCGCTTCTGACTGATAATCATGTCCGCCGCCAGGCTTTCCGAGTTCTCCTGCGCCTTGTTCACCAACGGGAAATACTTGTCTGCCAACAACTGACGACCGCAGATCACCACCAGGCCGGTATCGTCCTGATAAATCGGGTCAACCATGTTGTTGGTGGCATCCATCACCAGCGCGTCCAGGTTCTCAAAGTCGCCCCCGGCACCGACGCGGACGGTCGCGGAAATCACGGCGTTATCCTCACCGAGAATTTTGCTCATCACGCGCTCCGGCGCATTCTCGCGGTACTTTTGCAGCCAGCCCACGTTCACGTCTTGCAACAGCGGGTATTTAGCGCGGTCTGAGGTTGCCGCACGCTTCACGCCGTTAAAGCCGATGGTGATGCGATCCAGCGCCTGACGTTTCACGATGGCGTCGCGTAAACGCGCCTGGAAATCCTGATAGCGTGCCCAGAGATCGAGCGTGGCGTAACGGAAATGGAAATCGTAGTTCGTCTGGCGGCACTCGTAGCCCTCAGCGGTCAGGATGTTGAAGTCAGCCGTCTGGCGTTCACCGGTGCCGCTGGTGTCTGCCGTGCTGGCAATGGAGCCGGACACGCCGACGCCGACCTTTTCACCCTTCATTTCATCCACGGGCACGATGTTAATCATCTGGAGGAAGGCAGAGGATTCCTGCACGCGGGTCATCAGCGTCTGCGTCACCGACGGCTCAACGCTGAATTTTTTATTCAGGTCACCGGTGTCCACCGAGTTCAGCTCAGCAATGCGGGACAGGAAGGCGTTAAATTTAAAGCGGGTAGTTTGTTTCATGCGTTTTTTCCAAATGGGTTAACGGGTTAATCGCGAAAGTTGTACTTAGCAGTCAGTGAAATTGACTGCATCACCCTTGCCGCCGCCGCTGGAAACGGGGCGCTGCGTGTAGCTCTGCGGCGCGGACTTCTCCAGCTTGCCTTTCAGCGTGCTGAACTGTTCGCGGTCATCTTTCGCGGTTTGTTCCAGCGCGTTCAGGCGTTCCGTCAGCGAGGACTCCAGCACGGACAGCTTTTCATCAGTGGCTTGCAGGCCGGTTTCGACGTGCTCCACCACCACTTCCACGGCGTCATGCACGTCTTTAAAACGGGCATCATCCGAAGTGGATTTGCTGGACAGCAGTTGTTTCACGCGGGAGAACAGCGACGGCGCAGCCGGTGTTTCTTCCACAAACTCAAACGCCGTTTCTTCGGCGGCGGTAAACAGGTTGTCTGCACTTTGCTTACGGCCTGCCAGCGGGTTCTGCTGTGCCTTCGCGCTGAATTGCAGGTACTCGGTGCCGAGGCTGGCAGGGCTGTCGGTCACGGCCAGGCCGATCAGATAGGCTTTGCCGGTGTCGGAAAATGAGGGATTCACTTCGATGGAGGTGTAAACCTTCTGGCGGGCTTTCACCATTGACACTAAATCAGGGGTCGGGTCGATATCGGCATACAGTGCCAGCTTGCCTTTCAGGGCACCGTCCGCCACTTCTTCGGCGTAAACGGCGGTGACATCGCCGTACATACGAAACGCACTGTCAGGGAAATACCCCTTGATGTGCTCCATGTTGATGCGTGCGCCGTAGACCTTCGGGTCATAGGTCGCCGCCATCTGTTCAATCCACTCGCGGGTGATTTCGCGCCCGTCGGTGGTTGCCCCTTCGGTGCAGATACGAAAGCGCTTTGCTTTTGTTGCCATTGCCATTTTCTGACTCCAGTCGGTGTGTGCTTCTGAGGGGTTCAAGTTTCCAGACACACGCCCGACACCGCCAGCCGAGGCGGGTTGATGCTCGATGGCACAACGTGGACAGCAGGAAAATCAGCAGGCCGCTCGTTAACGTGGCAGTCATGAAAATGACAAACTCAACCATCATCAGCGACCCACGGCGACAGGCGGCACTGCTTTACTGGCAGGGGTTTTCTGTGCGTCAGATTGCGGAACTGCTGACCCAAAAAATACCGACGGTGCAGAGCTGGAAAACACGCGACGCCTGGGATAACGCCGCGCCCATTGCCCGCGTGGAATCGAGCCTGGAAGCGCGCCTGATCCAGCTTGTGACCAAAGAAGTGAAAGGGAATGCGGATTACAAAGAGATTGATGCGTTAGGCCGGATGATTGAACGCCTGGCACGGGTGAACCGCTACAGCCAGAGCGGAAACGAGGTGGATTTAAATCCCAACGTTGCCAACCGGAACAAAGGGGAACGTAAGAAGCCGACTAAGAACTATTTCAGTGACGAGGCGCTGGAAAAACTGGAAGATATTTTCCTTGCCCAGTGCTTCCAGTATCAGCGTATCTGGTACGACGCGGGGCTTAAACATCGTATCCGCGACATCCTCAAATCCCGCCAGATTGGCGCGACGTTCTTCTTTGCCCGCGAAGCGCTATTGCGCGCCCTGGCAACCGGCCACAACCAGATTTTTCTGTCGGCCAGTAAAACCCAGGCTTACGTCTTTCGTGAGTACATCATTCAGTTTGCGCGGCTGGTCGATGTCGAACTGACCGGCGACCCGATTGTGCTCGGTAACAACGGTGCAAAGTTGATTTTCTTAGGCACCAACTCCAATACCGCCCAAAGCCACAACGGCGATTTATACGTGGATGAAATCTTTTGGATCCCGAACTTCCAGAAGCTGCGCAAGGTTGCCAGCGGCATGGCGTCGCAGGAACATCTGCGCACCACCTATTTCTCCACGCCGTCAGCGCTGACGCACGGCGCTTATCCGTTCTGGTCGGGGGAGCTGTTCAACAAGGGGCGGGAAAATCCCCGTGACCGGATTGAACTGGATATCGGCCATCACGCCCTGGCAAAAGGTCGGGTTTGTGAGGATGGCCAGTGGCGGCAAATCGTCACCATTGAGGACGCGTTAGCCGGTGGCTGTACCCTGTTCAATATCGACACGCTGAAACGGGAAAACAGCGCGGAAGACTTCCGCAACCTGTTCATGTGCGAATTTGTAGACGATCAGGCGTCGGTGTTCCCGTTCGCAGAGCTACAGCGCTGCATGGTGGAAAGCGCCGAGGAATGGCAGGATTTCAGCCCGTTCGCCGTGCGTCCGTTTGGCTATCGCGCCGTCTGGATTGGTTACGACCCGTCACACACCGGCGACAGCGCGGGCTGCGCCGTCGTGGCTCCGCCGCTGGTGGACGGGGGCAAGTTCCGCGTGCTGGAACGCCACCAGTGGAAGGGCATGGACTTTGCCGCCCAGGCGAAAAGTATTGAAGAACTCACAAAACGCTACTGCGTGGAATATATCGGCATTGATGCCACCGGCATCGGCCAGGGTGTTTTCCAACTTGTCCGGCAGTTCTTCCCCGCCGCGATGGAAATCAGGTATAGCCCGGAAACCAAAACGAAAATGGTGCTGAAAGCAAAGGACACCATCACGTCCGGACGCCTGGAGTACGACACCAACCACAAAGACATCACGTCGTCATTCATGGCGATCCGCAAAACCATGACCGCCAGCGGAAGCCGTTCAACCTATGAGGCCAGCCGCAGCGAGGAAGCCAGTCACGCAGATGTCGCCTGGGCAATTATGCACGCACTGCTTAACGAACCGCTGACCGCCGCCAGCGGCGGCCAAAGCCCTAACATTCTGGAGTTTTATTAATATGAGTAAGCGCAAATTCCGCAAGGCGGCACAGACAACAGTCACAGCAACGGCGCAGCAGACCGGCGGCGCGGAGGCGTTCAGCTTTGGCGACCCGACGCCGGTATTAGACCGCCGTGAAATCCTAGATTACATCGAATGTACGGGGAACGGTCAGTGGTATGAGCCGCCGGTCAGCTTTGATGGCCTGGCACGTACACTGCGGGCTGCTGTTCACCACAGTTCATCGCTGTATGTGAAACGTAATATTCTGGCCTCGACCTTTATCCCGCATTCACTGCTATCACAGCAGGAGTTCAGCCGGTTTGCCCTGGATTACCTGGTATTCGGGAATGCGTTTTTAGAGGTGATCCGCAACCAGCTCGGCGACGCCGTGGTCATGAAAACCGTGCCCGCCAAATATGCACGGCGCGGCGTTGAGCCAGATACTTACTGGTTTGTGCAGCAATGGAAGGACGCGCATCAGTTCGAAGCCGGCAGCGTGTTTCATCTGATTGAACCGGACATTAATCAGGAATTGTACGGCCTGCCGGAATATCTCAGCGCGCTGAATTCTGCCTGGCTCAACGAGGCGGCCACGCTTTTCCGCCGCAAGTATTACCAGAACGGCGCACACGCCGGATATATCCTGTACATGACCGACGCGGCACAAAGCAGCTCCGACATCGATCAGATGCGTAAAGCGATGCGGGGCACTAAAGGGCTGGGCAACTTCCGCAATCTTTTCATGTACGCGCCAAACGGCAAGCCAGACGGGATCAAGATTCTGCCGTTAAGTGAAGTCGCGACGAAAGACGATTTCTTCAACATTAAGAAAGCCAGCCAGAACGATTTGCTGTGCGCGCACCGTGTGCCGCCGCAGATGATGGGTATTATTCCGGAGAACAGCGGCGGGTTTGGGGATTCGGTTAAGGCGTCGCAGGTGTTTGTGAGGAATGAACTGACGCCATTGCAGGAGCGGTTTAAAGAATTAAATGCGTGGTTTGGGGATGAGGTGATCAGATTTACCTCTTACGAACTTACACCAGATTAAAAAATTGAAGGCCCCTACAACGGGGCTTAACCACATTATATTACTCAATTATTATCTTCATGCCTGAGCTGATGATTTTATATAGGAAGAGGCTCACTAACTTTGACATTTAATGAAGGGAAACAAGAGCACCCAGCATCTAAGGAAACGAATATAAATACAACACAATATTAATGCTAGTGCTAGTCAAATCCACACCATTAATATATCTCTTGCAGGCGCATTGCATATTCTGTTGAAGACATTTCAAGCTTATGTATTTGACATGAGTGGTATTTACTCCCAAGAATTGACTTTATTCTTTTTGTTTTCACCACACAACGAAACCCTAAAATCACCTCCTTTAAAGATAAATAGTCATTGAATGGAGTAAATATCAATCGTCTATCCATTACTTTTTCAGAAAAAGGAACAATCATTCTTACTTCTTTTTCATATTGCCAGTGCTCGTGTTTTTTTGAGAGCATATACTTAATATAGTCTCGCCCTTTAAGGTCTAATGAATTTTTAAATTCAGTACCTGCTGTACGACTCTTTACATAATCTATTCCAAATAATTCTTTATCAGGTATATCGAAACCAAGGCAAATTCCTTGATGTGAATCACCATAATGCGCCCACTGCACTGGATTTGTGAAATCTTTACTGAAGCATATAATCCCCAACTCCCTATTTGTTCGATTCAATCTATCCTTTAATATAGAGCGAGTGCCGGAGTTATCAGTGTCAATATGATAATATTCAAATGGGTCATTGAGCGATTTTAATCTTGAAACTTTTAGCCTTTTTTTTTCAATCGCTTCTAAACCGTAGTGCTCATTCAGAAAATGGTAAACTCTCACTTAATCCTCTCTAGTACTTAGTATTCTAATTCATTATAAGAGTAATCTGCATTTTTACAAAACAACATACTGGCAACTTCCATCTATAAGAATTCTCAACCTTACTTAGGCATTCAGTCGACGTTCAATATCGGTTACTATCAGTATCTGCGTATGTAAGGGGAAAAGTGACCTCTTTCAAATATCAGTTATTATAATGCCGTATTCATTTTCAAAGTTAATACTTTTGATCTGTAACGTTGCTCAATCACTCCCATCGAGTACAGTCGACCAAATAATGTTTTCACCACCGATGTTTCACTTGCTCTATCTACATCTTTAATCAACATCCATAACTCAATATCACGAGCCATCAAGCGATGCTGTTCATTCCTCACCTTCAACTGCCCAGCAGTGATAATGATTCCCGTCACCAATTTAGGCATGCATCTACTATACAGTTTCGTCTTAGTAGGATGCATTACATGTCCATGTTTGGAGATTATTTTTTTTACAACCGCACAAAACAAACGATTTACATTCTCCCCTGAGAAGGTTAAATCATCTACATAAACGGTCATTTTCACATTGAGTTTATCGCATAGAATATTTATTTCGTCAAACATTCGAGAATTTGCAAAAAATGCTAACGGCATACTTATACGACTACCTGTTGGAAGTTGTCCATGACATGTACATATATGTGATAAAATATCAGCAACATCGGAAGACATTTTCATGACAGAGAAATAAAAAGAAAAAATCATATTTCGCGTCGTCGATGGGAAAAATGCTTTGATATCGCTCGTCATTGTTTTTGATATATTTAAATGAGCTTGAGCATTTGTGATGTTCGAGCGATGTTTTTTACCAGAGTGCAAATATTCTGGCAATGTAATTCTTGATAACAGGCTTGCTATTCTAGTGTGAACAAAATCCAAAAGGTCCAAAGGTTTTTGTATTTTCCTTGATTTTCCCTTCTTGGATAGCTGTTCAAAAATAGAATAATTACCTTCGTCTTTTTTCAATAAAGCTAAATCAGCAATTGTGACGCCAAGTAATGTCGCTAATTTTTTTTTGCTTTTAAGCATAAACAAAGGGGAATCGATAAGACTGTAACTCTTATTTTTAGTGGTGATTTTAAGCTTCTTTCGTACTTTCATTTTTTTTGCTCGCCCATTCTAATACATCCAAGACTTTGCCAGCCAAATTTAAACGTAGTCGTTTAGATAAGCGCCCTTGAGTACCGAGTGTTTCAGAAAAGAAAACAAATGAAGGTACGGGGATATCAAAATGAGAAGAGTAGCGCTGGAGCACATCCACGGAAGGGGATGACTCGCCGCTTTCAAATTGCGCGATTGTTTCTTTCGGGATATTTAGTGCATGAGACAACCCAGCGATGGATTCGCTATGGTATTGCCTTACAAGACGCAGAGCTCTGTGTAACACCCGTAACTCCTTACTAATTGAAACGAGGGAGGGCACATTACAGATCACCCCCTTCTAAGTAATCGATTAATCTTGTGATTAGGTCAAACAGTCGAATACCCCATTTGAGCGCCTCCCAAAGATAACCGATCCACTTTTTACGGTTTGACTTGCTTTGTGCCTGCTGTTCGTTGGTTACTTGATCATTACGCATGACTTGCTCCTTATGCCCTCAGTGTGTGAACGATTGCCCACTTAAACACTGAGGTTCGCCCTCATAAGGATGAGATTGAACAGCACTAGCTCCCAGCTCCACGAACCATTGGTCGCCCAATGGTTCGAATATCCATACGCCATACCACCTACTCACGATGACATCATCTTATCGAGGACACCATAGCCTACAGGGGCGTTGCGCGGGATAAATGGTAGAAAGCACTAAGCTTTCCTCGGGCTACTAACCCAATTGATGGCGACATATCTCACTAACTAACCAACAACCAAATACTAGCAATTTTCCTGATTATCTTAACTAAATTTTTTTATACTTTTTTTTATAAAAAAATTATAGAAAATATATTTTTATGAATAAAAAATTTTCCCTGCAGCGCGGACTTCATCATCGTCTTAGCGATGCACCTCTGCGCGCGCAATGTTACCCGCCTGCCCGCTTCTGACTTAGCTCACCGTTTTTAATGCACGACCCAGATCGCCGCAAAGCACGGCTAGAAGGGTGATAAGATGTTTTTTGATCCATTCGGGATCATGCAAAACCATGCGCACAATGCATGCATGGCTCATCCATAAAACTGCGTTCGATACACATCACTTGTGTCAGCTCAGACTTGACCTGACACAACAACAGCACAAAGCCTAAGCAAAGCTGAGAGGCTGCTCTGTGCCAGGAGCGGTCGTTTTTCAATTGGGGGCAAAGTCATATTTGCGGCTCTGGTGCAGTTGGAAAAAATCTCTGAACAGGGAACGCTGGCATTTTATATATTGGATATTTACCGTTAAAAAATTAATCTGATACCCCGTTCAAAATAAAAGTCATTTTCCCTAGATAATGGAATGAATATCTTAGTTTATACCCATGTAATAATACAGTGATAAATAGACATCCTTCAGGCAAGACATCTTAACATTACAAAAGAGCAGAAAAGCAGGAAATTAGGTGTTCCTGCTGTGGAGTAGTTGGATTGAATATACTTAAAGATACAGGCACTCAATTACATCACAGAGTCTTGCTTGCTAACTATTTCTTTTAGTTCGTCAAACGTTAATACTATATGAGTGTCACTTAATTTCGCTAAATGTTTTTTATCAAGAAGGATTATTTTTGTAATCTCATAGTCATTTCTAAATTCAACCGTGTTCATTAACCAATTGAATTTACATTCTTGCTTATAGAAAAATAATTCTTGATCATCATTACTAAGTTTGTTCGATAAATTACGGATTTTATTTTCATCGACCCCATCTGTAAGCACCTTGCATTCAATTAATAATACACTTTTATTTTTGACTGCTAAGCAATCAATCTCGCCAGGGATTCTTTCATTATTTATGTTTATGAGCTTAGTTGGTGTTTCAACAAACCATGTGGCATTTTCACTAACTTTTCCAGCTCTAAAACCATGTTCTTTTAAAAATGAAATCACATCTTCTTCAAATTTATTTGATACTGCATTTTGGAAAATTTCCTGAGGTAAATTTATACCTGCCGATTTTTCTGAGTAGTTTAAAATGGATGACTCCAAAAACCAATTAAATGAATCACAAATTAAAGTTACAGATGTAGCATATAGACCTTTCGAGTTATTATCAATCCTAACTATAGGTCTTTCATTGATCATATTACTATTCCAGTTGCCAATTCTTTTTTTGAACCACGGCCTTTGCCAAAAGAATGTCATATTTAATCTTTGCAAGTCTTTTTCAATGAGTGGCATATTTAGTTCATTTAATAGCATGGCGCAGTCATTTAAAATAACTACCCCTGTATAATCTGAGTCTGCAACTGATTTCCTTACTGAAGCTATAAAAACTAATAGTTTTAAGTATAAATAACTCTTTATCCAAAAATCTCTGGTTTCAACATTAAATGGAATGTATTCAAAAGGTGTATTCTTAAAAATATCAGGAATTAAATTATTTCTTTTATTAATAACATCAATTACACTTCGTAAAAATTCTGAGTTTTTATTCAGGAACAAATCAGCACCATACTTTCCAAGTCGTAAACCTTTATGCTCTGACTTGTTAACACTCGATATATCAATAGCTTTCGCTCTTAACCTATCAGATAATAGCATGCCATCACAAGTTAATTCTATTGTTTCTCCAGGGGAGATAATGATAAGATTTTTTAAGCCATTCAGACTTTCTTTAAGCATGCAATATTCAATAAGCTGAAATACCTTAATGTTAGCGGAACCTGTCCCAGTACTTATATTGCCATATGAATAACATAACGCAGATTTGGCTCCCATTCCCAAGTATGGCAAACCCAAGTGGCTGTAAGTTGTAGAATAGTAATATTTTGATATAATCTCGGTAAGTTTAGGGATAGTACTATATGACTCAAGTTCAAGACTAATTCTCGTGCATTTTCTGTCAATTTTTTCAATCATTCCATTCAAATTTTGAATGTTTTCAATGATTATCTTCTCTTCATTTTTCTTAAAAAGAAACCTGTAAGGTTTTTCTACTGTAAGTAAAAGGTATTTTAAGAAAGACTCGTGTGCTTCATATGCCTGAGGATAAAGTCTAGAATTAGTGAATATAGATTTTTCTCTTTTCATGGTATGTAATCCATTTGCATTTTTTAATGACATGCGAGCTTGATAGAATTAGCGCCTTGCAAAAATAATGAAAATATTATTTTCTGTAATGCTAAGTTTTTAATGCATAAACTCAGAAATAAGCAACCTTACGTGGCAATAATACTGCTGAAAAATGTCCAGGTAAACTGATTTTACTCGGCAATAGTTGACACCTCGTTGAGGGAGTAGATAGTCGAAGAATTATACGTGTATAACCTGAGCATAATTCCTTTGGATGAACACATTGAGGTAGATACTCATGTCCCGCCAACTTCCGTTCCTCGCTCAAACCAGACTGTCAGATGTGATGAAGTTCTACCTACGAAATCTGACAGAAAAAGTCTGAGCAAATATATATTATTCAAATTCAGCCCACTCAGCCACCGGTTCAAAACTCATAACCAGACCACTAAAGCTGATTTTTACCCCACGGCTTAACGCTTCCAGCTCCCAGGAGCCGCCGTGATGTTGTGTTTCATCAATTAGCGTTCGATTTCCGGCAAACTCGACCGTTCTTCTGCCGTCAAACTTGCCGACGGGGCAACATCACGGCTTTTTGACGGGTCGAAACTACACTGCCCTTTGCTGACTATCGGCGTTTCCTCACGTATTCTCGCCACAATCGCCCTTACGGCGGCAGTGTCTGTCCAGTCAATGACTCGCAGGTTGTCAGAATTAGACGCTGTAGGCGCTTTCCCAACCTGGCTATCGCGCCTATTTGCGGCTTGTTTCTTTTCACCTAACCCACAGTTATTGACAGGACTCCGAGGCGCGCCGGAGGCGCTTTTTGCGGTCAAAACCTCAGAATCAACGGCAGAAGCAACGATGCGCCATTGAGTTGTGCGCGTTTCATATACATGTGATTCGCCGAGGTGGGGCGCGAAAATGCCCACAACTTTTTTCACTTCTTCATCGTAGGCGTTCAGCTCATTGGCAACGCGACGTGCTACGCGCACCGTCTGATTGTCACGCGGTACATTAGCGCCGCCCTGGGCAGTCATGTACGCCATAAAGTCACCGGCATCAGCAGCAGCGCGAACGGCTTCCACTTCTTCGTCAAAGGTTTCAGTCAGACTGATGGAACGGATGCGGCGGCACTCACGGTATGAACCCATAGTAGGCAGGCCGATGGGATGGAATTGAGGGATACGCCATGTTGCAGCCCAGGCAGTAACAGCAGCAGCGGAATCCGTCAGAAGCTCGCCGGTCTCGTGGTCGCGTTCGCCTTCCAGTGCGTAACCGTCGATATTCTTCGCGATGTATTTAGCGATGTAGCCAGCAGCACCGCCTCGGTTCAGGTGCTTACAGTCAAAGCGGTTCTTTGCTGCGCCGCGCTCGTCACCGTCTTCTTTCATGGCGTATTTGCGCATGATATCGATCACCGACTTACGCATGACAGGCTTGGTGAATAACATCATATGCCAGTGCGGAGTCGCGTCGTGGTGAGGCTCAACTACGCGCATCCCATAAACTGATAGGCCACTGTCTTTAAACGCGGTGCGCATTTTGCTCCAGATCCCACAAAGATAACGCTGTGCATCTTTCGGCGTGTAGGCCTCTTTGTCCCAGGAATGATTTCGTTGAACGCGCTTGTTATCACCTTTACCAACCATGCGGGTCGGGTGAAATTTAGAAGGGGTGGTGATGGTCAGAAACATCCCAACGTCACCATTCTCTGCAGCATATTTTTCGGTGCCGGCGATAGTGCTCATCAGCTCCATACGGCGGATTTCAGGGTTTGAAATACTCGCCATGACTTTGTCGATCAAACTGATGCGCTCGCCGGTTTCGACATTCTCCAGGTCACGACTTTTTAGATAATCCAGATTCGACAGGCGGCGGGAACGAACTTCACGGATAGCCTGCTTACTGGCATAGGGAGACGCGTCACGGTTAACCTTGCCGATTGCGATCAGCAATGACTCACGCCAGCGGGTACGCTGGCCTTTCAACTGACTTAACCACCAGTCAGGATTGACCAGACGTGACATGCCAGCGATGGCAGACGTTGCATCCAGTTTGCTTTTACTGAATTTTGTCCAATACATCGGGGTAACGTTGAAGGCTCGCGACATTCCTGCAATATCACGATACAGAGCGCATTGCGTATCAGACTGAAGAAGCACCGCGTAATCTCCACCATTTTCAGCCAATAGCTGATCGCAGCGGTCTTCATAAATCGTCTTCAACTGTGCGGCAATACTCTGTGTGAAACGACGCAGTGGCTTGTCGCCCATGTTTGGCAATTGGTGGTAAGTATCGGCCTCAGACATGAATTTCACTGAGGCATTGAAATTCATTGCATGGGCTTTATTAACGGCATCGACACGCGGCAGGATGCTGCGCCCAAGGGTATAAACCAGGTATTTATTGGCTGCGTGAATACCCTGAGTTTTGAGCAGATACTTATGGCGGCCAGTGAAAATCTCGCGCAGATCTGTCGAGAGGTTTTTCACTTTGATTAAAACAGCTTGCCCCTGATCGTATTCATCACGGGTAAGCGGTTTCGGTCTCAAGTGTGGTTCAACTGGAGGGCGCGGAGCATTCCATGGGTAAGCCCATTCAAAGCTTGGTCTGGTTTCGCAATGATCAGGTGAAAAGCGCATGGTATATTAATGCTCTCGCTGCAAGGATTAGGGAGGTATTGATGTCTCAAAAGGAAATAGCGGCAGTTAACAAAAAACGCTATATCGAAAATGTCACAGCCCAGAGTGGATATGACATTACTGCCAACAGATTTTGTCTCGCATCAGCTCAAGAGTTACTTATTGCTTGCGACGTGATTTTGGCTTGTACAGAAAATCAGATAACAGAGCGCTGGCCTCGACTAAAAGAGCATCGAGACGTTCTTGCAAAGTTTCTGATCCCGCACCTGCCGTCGGAGTGGAAAGATTACGGAGAATGGAAAGTACTAATTCAGAACGCATTAGAAAGCGTGCGTCAACAACGTCTGATGAACCAAAGATTTGAATTTGATGAATGGGCGAGCTGGGAAGAGCAAGAGACAGATATTCATATTTCGGTTCAGTGTTCTCGTCAAACGATTGCGATGTTTTGTTATGACAATCCTCATGTGCTGCATAAGACTTCAATTTTTGCGGTGCCTCAGAAATGGAATGAGTTTGTCGCTTCATTGATTTCGGGCGAAATCCGTCCAGCAAATGTAGATTTGGTAGACTCAACGAAAGCACCTGCGTGTTTAAACGGAGTTCATCCCCGATATGTTCTCCCTTAAATGATATTTTCATATTGTGATTATTAGATTTCATATATTCATATTCCTTTAATATCGTTATAAATGAAGGCGACATTGATTGCGCCAAGTAAGAAAAACACGCATATAAATGAGGTCATCACTGACCTCTGTAATTTCTTGCCTTTAGTTCAGCGATAGATTTACACGTTAGGCAAAGTTCCACGCCTGGAAGGGCTGCGCGCCGTACTTCAGGAATAGGGTGATTACAGTCAATGCAAAATAATGTTGATACGCCGCCAACAGGTTGGCGTGCCGCTTTGATCTGTGACTCTAAAATCTGTTCAGCACGCTCCTGCGCCGTGTCGATAAGATCAGCCATCAGTGAAGGTCTCCTGCTTCATTTTGAATACGGGATGCCTCGACACGCAGTGCTTCGGCGGCTTCTTTCCCGCTCAGATCATGCTTATTGATAAAGCAGGCGAGGGCTTCAAGACGTGCAGCGAATACGGCTGCACGATTTAAACGTTCGTCAGAACGTGCTTCGTTGATCATTTCTTCCATTATCCAATCCTGTTTTTGGGCAAAAGAATGCCCGGCGGGTTGAACGCCAATTAAATTTCAGATGTATTAATGTTCTATGTTGAGAACTGAGTCGGTTTCACTAATAAAGGCCGGAAGCGCGTTACCAAACTCAATGAGTGAATTAAGTGCTTCAATGACCTTTATTCTTTCACTGTGTGCCAATTCAAAGAAACGCATATTGATATGACGACTTTTCAATCCCGCATGGAAGCAGATCAATTTGCGCATGGTCGGCGTACTTTCATCAAACGTTTCTTGCGCAATATTTTTCTGGCTGGTCAGCATTTTTCGGATCCCGATAATATGCTGATAACAGGCCTCTCTTTTTTCCTTCGGGATACTTTCCGAATAGCTCAATGTTTGCGATTGCATAGACACCTCAACCAAAGAAGCGTTTGTAGAAGGGCTTCCGGCTCGAAACGGTTGAACACATTTGCGGTTTAGCTGGATTCCAGCGTTTGCCACCTGGTAGCTCAATCCAGCCGTGTCCAAAACTGCGGGAAGGGCTTTGTCTTTTCAGCAGTGGTGCAACTGAGATAACCATTTACTCCCTCCTTAACGCGGTACACCCAAGCCTAACCACATCAGCCAACCATCTCGGATCTCTTTAGGACGTTTTTCAAACGCCAATTTCATCCCTGCATTCCAGGCGGGAAGGTAAATCCAGTTTTCAGAGCGTGCTGTAGGATTTTCGGGATTGCGCATTTCTACAACTGGCAATTTTCCCGCCTCAATCATTCCTTTGACTGCTGCGGGCGTTTTGCCGATTACCTTGGCAAATTCCGCATATGGCAGGACATCCGACACACTTACGATTTGTTTACTCATCTGCTAATCTCCTGTTTGGATCTAATCAATTGCTACGTATTGCTTGTAATTGTTTATATCAATATAGGTGATCTTTATTAAGATCTAAACAAATATTATGGAGATCTAAACGAAGTGTCAAGTTCACTCGCTGATAAGCTTATTGTTATGAGAGAGTCCGAGAGACTTAATAGAAGGGAACTGTCTGATTTAATTGATATTCCTTATGGTTCACTTACCTACTATGAAACCGGCAGATCGACACCGCCGACAGATGTTGCCATGAAAATTTTGGCGCATCCAAAGTTCACAAAATACACAATGTGGTTTATGACTGATCAAATTGCACCAGAAGCCGGACAGATCGCGCCGGTTCTCGCACACTTTGGGCAGGGCGAAACAACGTCGTCCCACTCCGACAAAAAGACTGGTTAACGCTACATTTCGATTTTTTACGTTTTATAGAATCACAGAGTCTTTGCAGTACCCACGATTTCGGAGGGCTTCAATATGTCGATTAAGAAGCTCGATGATGGTCGTTATGAAGTGGACATCAGACCGCAGGGGCGCAACGGAAAGCGCTTCCGGCGTAGGTTCGACAAGAAACATGAAGCAGCCGCCTACGAAAAATATGTAGCGGTGAATTATCACGACAAAGAATGGCTATCTAAACCGGCAGACAAGCGGCCGTTATCCGAGTTGATAGAACTGTGGTGGCTCTATCACGGGCAGAACGTGAAACACGGCAAGCTCGACAAAGCCAAACTGGAATTCATCTGCAACCTGATGGATGACCCGTGTTCTTTCCAAATTGATAGCCTGGCTATTACAAAATTTAAGTCTTTGAGATTGGCGAAGGGCGTTAAGGCAACGACGGTAAACCGCAATTTGATGTTGCTGAGTGGTCTGTTTACTTACCTGAACGAAGCAGGTTTATTCCACGCTGAAAATCCGTTGCATGGCGTAACGTTGCTAAAAGGGCAGCTATCATCCATGACTTTTATGTCTGCTGATGAAATTGAGAAGTTGCTGTCTGTTTTGGAAGGGGACAATAAGAGGATTGCGATCCTGAGCCTGAGTACAGGAGGCCGCTGGGGAGAAATAAGCAGTTTGAAGGTTGAGAACGTCATTAATAACCGAGTGACTTTTCTCAATACCAAAAATGGCAAACCCAGAACAGTCCCGATCTCAGATGAGGTATGTAAGGCAGTCAAAAATCAGAAGTCTGGATTACTTTTTCCTGATGCCGATTACTTGACCTTCCGGCTGCTATTGAAATCGGTGAAGCCAGACTTACCTAAAGGGCAATCATTGCATGTGCTGCGGCATACGTTTGCGACACATTTCATGATGAACGGCGGGAACATAATCACCCTACAAAGGATTCTCGGACACGCGAATATTAACCAGACAATGGTCTATGCTCACTTCGCCCCAGACTTCTTGCAGGATGCCATTTCCTTCAATCCACTGAGGGGAAAAGCGGGGCTGGAGTGTCCACATAGTGTCCACACCTGAGCATCTTTATAGGGTTTGTAGCTGCTTACACCGCATATAACTCATTGATTTATAGTGATCGCGTTGTAAGTGCAGGAAAAATAAATGGTAAAAAAGGCACATTTTTGTGCCTTTTGTTTTTTGAATTTCTGTAGAGTAGGGCGGCTTGTTATTGCGGGTCGCCGTTCAGCAAGGCGGAGACGCCCTGACGGTAGCGCTGTTCCAGTGTTTCGCGGCTGGTGGCATCAACTTCTAGGTTGCGCAGACGTCCGTCCAGAATGCCGTAAACCCAGCCGTGCAGCGTGACTTTCTGGCCGCGTTTCCAGGCCGATTGCATCACGGTGGAGTGGCCGAGGTTGTAAACTTGCTCAACCACGTTCAGTTCACATAACTTATCGAGGCGCTTCTCTGGCGACAGTTCGCCCAGCAGGGAACTGTGTTTGTACCAGATGTCCCGGATATGCAACAACCAGTTATTAATCAAACCCAGTTCAGGGTTTTCAACCGCCGACTGCACACCGCCACAGCCGTAGTGACCGCAGATAATCACGTGTTCGACTTCCAGCACGTCGATAGCATATTGCACAACGGACAGGCAGTTAAGGTCGGTGTGGATGACCAGGTTGGCAACGTTACGGTGAACGAACAGTTCGCCTGGCTCAAGCCCTGTCAGGCGCTCGGCGGGAACACGGCTGTCAGAACAGCCAATCCACAGAAAGCGGGGTTTTTGAGATTGGGAAAGCCGCTCAAAGAAACCAGGATCTTCATCAATCATGGTTTTGGACCAGGCTGCGTTATTGCTGATGAGTCTTTCTATGTCATTCATTGATGTTAATAGCCTGTGTTACGAGCTGACTGCGATGGAGTAATATAGGGCAATGCCCCGACTTTTCAAACTGATTCGGCATCTCCGTTTACTCATTCTTACAACAGGGTTTTCACAAGAAGGTACGCTCCCTTTATGAATTATGCATTGGAACTGGAAAAGTTAACCAAAACTTACGCCGGTGGTGTACAGGCTTTGCGTGGAATCGATCTGCGCGTCGAAGCTGGCGATTTTTATGCCCTGCTTGGGCCAAACGGTGCGGGTAAATCCACCACCATTGGCATCATCAGTTCACTGGTCAACAAAACCGCCGGCAAAGTGCAGGTGTTTGGCTATGACATCGATAAAGATATCGTCAACGCTAAACGTCAGCTCGGGCTGGTGCCGCAGGAATTTAACTTCAACCCGTTTGAAACCGTCATGCAGGTGGTGGTTAATCAGGCCGGTTATTACGGCGTGCCACGTCCGCTGGCATTGCAACGTGCTGAAAAATATCTGACGCAGTTGGATCTCTGGGGCAAACGCAACGAGCGTTCGCGCATGCTGTCCGGCGGGATGAAGCGTCGTCTGATGATCGCCCGTGCGCTGATGCACGAGCCAAAATTGCTGATCCTCGATGAGCCAACGGCGGGTGTGGATATCGAATTACGTCGCTCAATGTGGGGCTTCCTGAAAGAGCTGAACGCACAGGGCACGACCATCATTCTGACCACGCACTATCTGGAAGAAGCGGAAATGCTGTGCCGTAACATCGGTATTATTCAGGGCGGCCAGTTGGTGGAAAACACCAGCATGAAGGAACTGCTCTCTAAGCTTAAATCTGAAACTTTCATTCTGGATTTAGGGGCGAAAAGCCCGCTGCCGGTGCTGGAAGGTTATCGCAGTAAGCTGACGGATACGTCAACGCTGGAAGTGGAAGTCATGCGCGAGCAGGGACTGAACTCCCTGTTCAGCCAGCTGAGCAAGCAGGGCGTGCAGGTATTGAGTATGCGTAACAAGGCGAACCGTCTGGAAGAGCTGTTTGTCACGCTGGTGAACGGCAGCGAGGAAAAGAAATAATGTCGCAATTGTATTGGGTGGCACTCAAAAGTATCTGGCTGAAAGAGATCAACCGGTTTGGTCGCATCTGGATCCAAACGCTGGTTCCGCCGGTCATCACCATGACCTTATATTTCATCATCTTTGGTAATCTGATCGGCGCACAGATTGGCAACATGCACGGTTTCACCTACATGCAGTTTATCGTGCCGGGGCTTATCATGATGGCGGTGATCACTAACTCCTACGCCAACGTGGCCTCGTCGTTCTTCAGCGCCAAATTCCAGCGCAATATTGAAGAACTGCTGGTGGCTCCGGTGCCGACGCATGTCGTTATTGCCGGTTATGTCGGCGGCGGCGTGGCGCGCGGGATCTGCGTGGGGATCCTGGTCACGGCGATCTCGTTGTTCTTCGTGCCGCTGGTGATCCATTCCTGGTGGATCATTGCGCTGACACTGTTACTGACCGCGATCCTGTTTTCTCTGGGCGGTCTGCTGAACGCCGTGTTTGCAACAACGTTTGACGATATCAGCCTGATCCCGACCTTTGTGCTGACCCCGCTGACTTATCTGGGTGGCGTGTTCTACTCGCTTTCCCTGTTGCCGCCAATCTGGCAGGCGATCTCTAAGCTGAACCCGATCGTCTACATGATCAGCGGTTTCCGTTACGGTTTCCTGGGGATTTCTGACGTGCCGCTGGTGTTTACCATGAGCGTGCTGGTGGCATTTATCGCGGTGTTTTATTGGCTGGCGTGGTACTTGATCGAGCGCGGGCGTGGTCTGAGAAGTTGATTTTTCTGTGCTCCCTCCCCTGCGAAGGGGAGGGCTGGGGTGGGGTATCAAGGTCAAAAACTAAATTCAAAGTGTGCTTTAACTCATTGCTTTGTATTTAAAACCCCCTCCCATCCTCCCCCTTCGCAGGGGAAGGCGTTTTATCAAGCCACCTGAACAGGCACGGCTTTGGCGGTGCGTTTCAGTTGGTTTTCACCTTCGAAATAGGCCACTTTCGGTTTGTGCTGGCGGGCTTGTTCATCTGACATCTGCACGTAAGAACAGATGATCAGCAGATCGCCGACACAGGCACAACGCGCTGCCGCGCCGTTGACCGAAATAATACGCGAACCGCGTTCTGCCGCGATGGCGTATGTCGAGAAACGCTGACCGTTATCAACGTTATAAATATCAATTGCTTCGTATTCCAGAATGCCTGAGGCATCGAGAAAGTCCTGATCGATGGCGCAGGAGCCTTCGTAATGCAAATCTGCCTGAGTTACGTGAACCCGGTGCAGTTTGCCTTGCAGCATTGTACGTACCATTGCGTGTGACCCTTCGTGCGTAAATAGTCTGGGAACCCGCCGGTCTGACATAGCCAAATACTGATGTTTTCCGGCGGCCAACATAGTTGCCGATTTGACCTGCGCTGTCTACTGCGTCAGATCAACCTCCTGATTATCAATCAGTCTGGCTTTACCCAGCCAGGCCGCCATCAGGATCACCGCAGATGTACTGTCGACGGACAACTCCTGCAAGGTTTTCGCATCACGGATAAACAGTTCGTCCGGCGTGAAACCCGCTTCGCGAAGTTGCTGCGCGGTTTCCTGCAACATTTCATCGACATGGCGCTCGCCCTGGCTCAGCCGTTCAGCCAGCGCATTCATGATTTTGTTAAGCTGGGGTGCGAGTTTACGTTCCTCGGCAGTCAGATAGCCGTTGCGTGAACTCAGTGCCAGACCGTCTTTAGCGCGCACAATTGGCACGCCCACTATCTCAATATCGTAGCCCATGTCTTCCACCATGGTGCGCAGCAGCGCCAGTTGCTGGAAGTCTTTTTGCCCGAAACAGGCCACCTGCGGCTGCACCAGATTGAACAGTTTGCTGACGATGGTGGAGACGCCACGGAAATGTCCCGGACGGCTCGCACCTTCCAGAATGGTGGAAATCACTGGCACATCAACCTGTGTTTGGATCGCCAGACCTTTCGGATAGACTTCTGCCGGTGACGGCGCAAATACCAGATCCACGCCGCGTTTGTTCAGCTTCTCACAGTCTTCCTGCAAGGTGCGCGGATAACGCTCGAGGTCATCCGGGCGCTCGAACTGCATCGGGTTGACGAAAATACTCACCACGACCACATCGCCGCGGGCTTTGGCTTCTTCCACCAGCGTCATATGGCCTTCGTGCAGATTGCCCATGGTCGGCACCAGCGCGATACGTTTGTTATTCTTACGAAAATCCCGGATTTCGCGACGCAGCAGCGCCACGCTGTCAATTATCAACACCAGCCTTCTCCCGATTATTTAAAGGAATGTTCTTCACCCGGATACACGCCTTGCGCGACCTGATCAACATACAAACGCACCGCGCCACGAATATCGCCCGCTTCGCTGAGGAAGTCTTTGGCGAATTTTGGCGTATGGCCGCCGGTAATGCCGAATGCGTCGTGCATCACCAGAATCTGGCCGTCGGTCACATTGCCTGCGCCGATGCCGATAACCGGAATACTGAGTTCTTCGGTGACGCGGCGTGCCAGATCGACCGGCACACATTCCAGCACCAGCAGTTGCGCACCCGCTTCTTCGAGCATCATCGCATCTTTGATCAGCTGATTGGCGGCGACTTCATCGCGACCCTGAACTTTGTAGCCGCCGAAAATATTCACCGACTGTGGCGTCAGCCCCAGATGGCCACACACCGGCACTGCGCGTTCGGTCAGCATTCTGACCGTATCACACAGCCAGCTTCCGCCTTCGAGTTTGACCATATTGCCGCCCGCGCGCATCAGCACGGCGGCGCTTTCAAACGCCTGCTCCGGCGTGGCGTAACTCATGAACGGCAGGTCAGCGAGCAATAACGCGTGAGGTGCGCCGCGACGCACACAACGCGTATGGTAAGCAATTTCTTCTACCGTCACTGGCAGGGTGGAATCCTGACCCTGAACGACCATGCCCAGAGAATCGCCAATCAGCATGACGCTGATCCCTTGTTCCGCAAACAGCTGCGCAAAACTGGCGTCATACGCGGTAATGGTCGCAAATTTATGTTTTTCCTGCTTCCATTGGCGAAGCTGGCTCAGCGTGGTTGGTTTCATGAACACGTTCCTTTGAATAATTCATCGGATGAATACGATGCCAGTATTCTACTGTATGAGCCGAAAGTCAGACAGCTTGTTTGATAACGGGCAGGATGATCTGTGTCTTAAGAAGTGATTAAGAAGCCTCGGCTATAATGGCAAAAACGGAGGGAACCATGCGAATTCTATTGATTGAAGACGACAAGATGATTGGCGACGGCATCAAAGCCGGGCTGGCGAAACTGGGTTTTACGCTCGACTGGTTTACCGACGGGCTGACCGGCAAGGCCGCGCTTGACAGTGCGCCGTACGATGCCGTGATCCTCGATTTAAGCCTGCCGGGTATGGATGGTATGCAGCTTTTGCGTGAATGGCGAAAGGCTGGCCGGGATACGCCAGTGCTTATCCTCACCGCGCGCGATGCGCTGGAGCAGCGCGTCGGCGGGTTGCAGGCCGGTGCCGATGATTATCTGTGTAAGCCGTTTGCGCTGGTGGAAGTCGCAGCACGGTTGCAGGCGCTGATCCGCCGTCGCCACGGCGTGATAACGCCGAAGGTCACCCATGGCGCAGTGGAATTTGATCCCGCAGCCCGCAGTGTGACGCTCAGCGGAGAAGCCGTGACGCTGACCCCGCGTGAAGTGACTGTGCTGGAGTTGTTTCTTCGCAACAAAGGTCGTGTGCTGGCGCGTACGCTTATTCAGGAAAAGCTCTACAGCTGGGAAGACGAGGTCAGCAGTAACGCGGTGGAAGTCCATATTCACCATCTGCGCAGCAAACTTGGCAAAGGCTTTATTCGCACCGTGCATGGCGTGGGGTACACGCTGGGGGATGAGATAAAACCGGGTGAAGGAGGGGAAGCGTGAGGCGGCTGAAGAAACTGCAAAAGCTGAACAATCTGAGTCTGCGCCTGCGCCTTATCCTGCTTTTTTCCCTGCTGGCGCTGCTGACCTGGCTGATTGCCAGCGGTGTGGCGTGGCATCAGACCCGCAAACATATCAACGAAGTTTTCGATACCCAGCAGATGCTGTTCGCCAAACGTCTGGCTGCCACCGGCTTAGGCGACCGGCTCAATCTGCAAAAAGACACTGAGCTGCCGGACACTAAAAAAATGGTCCGCAAGGGCTCACGCGGCCATACCGATGACGACGCGCTGACGTTTGCCATCTTCAATCGTCACGGGCAGATGCTGCTCAATGATGGCGAGAACGGCAAACGCATCCGTTTTGACGGTGACACGCAGGGGTTTAACGATGTCGAGCTGAGAGGGGACAGCGATGTCTGGCGTATGGTCTGGCTGACTTCGCCGGACGGACAATATCGCGTCGCGGTCGGGCAGGAACAGGATTACCGCAATGATATGGCCTGGAGCCTGGTGAGTGGCCAGCTGACGCCGTGGCTGGCTTCGTTGCCCATTTTGTTACTGGCGCTGATTGTGATGGTGACGCTTGAACTGCGGCCGCTGCGCCGCGTGGCGGAAGGTTTGCGTCAGCGCTCGCCGGAAGATGCCGCGCCCATCGAGACTCATCAGTTACCCGGTGAGGTGTTGCCGCTGGCAAATGCGCTCAATTCTCTGTTTGACCGCACGAGTGAGATGCTGGTGCGTGAACGGCGGTTTACGTCTGATGCCGCTCACGAGCTGCGCAGTCCGCTGGCGGCTTTACGTGTGCAAACCGAAGTCGTACAGCTTTCCGGCGATGACGCTGAAATGCGCGACCATGCGCTGGAAAATCTGACGATCAGTATCGATCGCGCTACGCGGCTGGTGGATCAACTGCTGACACTTTCTCGGCTGGAAAGTTTTTCCACGCCTGAAGAGCTGGAACGTATCGACTGGCCTTCGCTGGTCACTCAAAGTCTGGCGGAACAGGATTACCGCGCGCACGGCAAAGGTATCGAATTACGTTTTGAACAGCAGGGCGTTCCGCCTGAAATGCGTGGTCAGTCGCTGCTGCTTTCGCTGATGGTGCGCAATCTGCTGGATAACGCGATCCGTTATTCGCCAGCCGGAACCTGCGTGACGGTGCGACTGAAACCGTGGGGAATGACGGTTGAAGATCAGGGGCCGGGCATCAGCAATGAACATCTGGCAAGGCTCGGTGAGCGTTTTTACCGGCCACCAGGACAGGAACAAACTGGCAGCGGATTGGGGATTTCGATCGTACAAAGGATCGCGCAGTTACATCATCTGAACGTGGTTTATCAAAATAGAGCAGAAGGTGGGCTGGAAGTGCGGATAAGTCGCTGAGCGACTTACCATTGGGTCAGACCGTTAAGCGGCACGCGGGCGAGCAGAGTTTGCAAGGTTTCGCCGTCAGGGAACACCAGTTCTGGTGCCAGATCGGCCAGCGGATACAGCATGAATTCGCGGTTTTTCATGTCGTAATGCGGCACCGTTAAACGCTCGGTGTTGATCACCTGATCGCCATAAATCAGCATATCAAGATCTAACGTCCGCGGCCCCCAGCGTTCGGCTTTGCGGACGCGTCCCTGATTTTGCTCGATCCCTTGTGTGCAATCGAGCAACTCTTCCGGCGGCAGCAGCGTATCGAGCGCCACCACAGCATTCAGATAATCAGGTTGATCCTGTGGCCCCAGCGGTTTACTGCGGTAAAACGGGGATGCGGCCACAAAGCGGGTGCGCGGCAAATGTGCCAGCGCCTCCAGCGCACAGTTTACCTGGTCAAGCGGACGGGCAAGATTACTGCCCAGAGCCAGGTAAACGCGGATCATTGACCGCCATCCTTGCGCGGCGCCCGTTTACGCGGACGGCGGGTACGTGCACGGCGTGCAGGTACAGCGTCGTCACCCAACGTACCGAGCATGCTTTTCTGCGATGCCGGTGTCGCTTCCTGGAACTCGCCCCACCACTGCGCCAGACTCTGCAATTCGCGGTGCTGTTCGACTTCAGCGCGCAGTACCAGTAAATCATACGCCGCGCGGAACTTAGGATGCTCCATCAGCTTGTGCGCACGTTTGCCCTGACGACGTGACAGGCGCAGTTGCAGCGCCCAGATATCACGTACCAGCGTGGTAATACGTTTTGGAATGGCCAGCGTACGGCATTGCTCGTCGAGCACATCGTTCATTGCCAGCGCGAAGGCGTCGTAATAGGTCAGACCGCCTTCCTGCGCCAGCTTCTGTGCATGCTCGATCACCGGATACCACAGCATAGCGGCGAACAGGAACGCCGGATTGACGCGCTGATCGTTATGCAGACGGTGGTCGGTATTTTTCAGCACCTGAATCAGAATGTGTTCCATCGGGCTGTCGCCTTGCTCAGTAAACTGGCGGGCAATCAGCGGGAACAACGGCTGGAACAGCTGGTATTCACAAAGCTTTTTATACGTCTCGTAACCGTAACCGGCCTGCAACAGCTTCAGGGATTCTTCGAACAGACGCGCTGGCGGGATTTCCTGTAACAGCGTCGCCAGACGTGGGATCGGTTCGGCCGTTTCCGGGCTGATTTTCATGTCCAGTTTGGCAGCGAAACGAACTGCGCGAAGCATACGCACCGGATCTTCACGATAACGGGTTTCAGGATCACCAATCAGACGGATGATGCCGTTTTCCAGGTCGCGCAGACCGCCGGTGTAATCACGTACGGTGAAGTCCGCGACGCCGTAATACAGGCTGTTAATGGTGAAGTCACGGCGCTGGGCGTCGTCTTCAATGGTGCCGAAAATGTTGTCGCGCAGCAGCATGCCGTTCACAGCCTGCTGGGATACGTTTTTATCTTCGGTTTCTTCGTGCTGTTCATGGTGACCGCGGAACGTCGCCACTTCGATGATTTCCGGCCCAAACATCACGTGAGCCAGACGAAAACGACGACCAACCAGACGGCAGTTACGGAACAGCTTGCGTACCTGATCCGGCGTTGCGTTGGTGGTGATGTCGAAATCTTTGGGTTTTTTATCCAGCAGCAAATCACGCACACCGCCGCCGACCAGGAAGGCTTCAAAGCCAGACTTGTTCAGGCGGTACAAGACTTTCAGGGCGTTTTCGCTGATATCACGACGAGAAATATTGTGCTCATCGCGGGGAATAATGGTCATCGCACGGGTTTCACCGGCGTAATCGAATGAGGGGCGCGGTTTCTGTACATGTTCGACAGAAGGGCGCGGAGCGCGCTGTACGTTGCGGTCGGCGCGCGGCTCGTTATTACGATCACCACGGTTATCGCTGCGTTCACCACGCGGCGGATAAGATGAAGAAGAGCGGCGGCTGTTGTTATTGCGGCGTTCGCCTCTGTTCGCGTTGTCTTCCCGACGGCCGCGATTTTCACGACGTTCAGGATTGTTTGCCTTCACATTGCCTTCGGCCACAGGAGACGGATCACGACGGGAATTCTCCTCGCGATTAGGTTCTCCATGAAGCGCGGCTTCGTCATGAACAGCCTTTTCTTCACGAACGACTTTATCTTCACGAACTAGCACCTTACGGCAAAAATTGGCTACTCGGGTAAAAATGGTACACCTCGATAGTGACTGAAAAAATTGACGTGACGCAAAAACAGCGGCTAATCATAGCTCACGACAGGCGCTTTGAGAATGCCGAAGTCACATCTGCTATGCATTAGCGCTCTGACGCGGTATCGCTGATGGTGTCCAGTGCGTTGTCGCCCAGCGTAATAATAAAGGCAAAGTATAATCCTGCCAGTTTTCCGGCAACGTTTGCCCTAAAAATTTCAGCGCCTTAATGATAACCGGTCGCGGATCGCCTGCGGGCAGTGCCGGCGCGTGATTCTGCTTGGAAAGCTTGTTGCCTTCTTCATTCACCGCCAGTGGCAAATGCAGATATCCCGGCTGCGGATAACTCAGATGCCGGTACAGCGAAATCTGGCGCACGGTCGGTTCAATCAGATCCGCGCCGCGCACAATGTGATTCACGCCCTGAAAATGGTCATCGATCACTACTGCCAGATTATAGGCAAACAGCCCGTCGCGGCGACGGATAATAAAATCTTCTTCGGCCAGTTTAGGACTGGCCTGTAAATGCCCCTGAAAATCATCGTCAAAACCGTACACCGGCAACGTCTGATGCAGACGTATGGCCGCATTTTTCGGGCTGAGTTGCAGGCTGCGGCAGTGGCCGTCATAGGTGCCACCGATTTGCGCAATACGCTGGCGGGTACAGGTGCAGTAATAACTTTTTTGCTGCTGATACAGCCAGTCCAGCACGTCGCGGTAAGCGCCGTGACGTTTTGACTGCCAGAGTACATCGCCATCCCATTCCAGCCCGTAACGCTCCAGCGTTCTCAGGATACGGTCAGCAGAACCGGGGATTTCACGCGGCGGATCGATATCGTCAATGCGCACTAACCAGATACCGTTTTGTGAGCGGGCATGCAGATAACTGCCGAGAGCGGCGATCAGGGAACCAAAATGAAGGTCACCGGAAGGTGAGGGAGCGAAACGGCCTGTGTAGTGTTGTTCTTGCGGCATACGAATGGGGACAGCGTTAAAAGGGAACGCGGTGCATGACGCACCGCGTGGAACCCGGGGACTTAGCCAGCCATCTGCTTTTCGCGGATTTCTGCCAGAGTCTTACAGTCGATACACAAATCAGCGGTAGGACGGGCTTCAAGACGGCGGATGCCAATCTCAACACCACAGGAATCGCAATAGCCGAAATCCTCGTCTTCCACTTTTTTCAGTGTTTTTTCAATCTTTTTGATCAGCTTACGTTCACGGTCACGGTTACGCAGTTCGAGGCTGAATTCTTCTTCCTGAGCGGCACGGTCTACCGGATCAGGGAAGTTTGCGGCTTCATCCTGCATGTGTGAAACGGTACGATCGACTTCATCCCTGAGCTGATTGCGCCATGCTTCAAGAATCTTTTTGAAGTGAGCCAGCTGAGCGTCGTTCATATACTCTTCGCCCGGCTTCTCTTGATACGGCTGCACCCCAGCGATAGCGAGAATGCTCAAGGACGACGTCTTACGGGTTTGGCCTTCTTGCATGATGCTTCTCCTACATAACACGCACTATGTTCATCCACTTTTCCCGTTCCGGCATAGCCGCAACGTACAGGCTTCGAACATTTCGATCCCCAACGGGGGAAAAAATCAGGCCGCTATAAATAACAGAAGGCAACGAGGTTGGCAATTATTCATCGCAGGTGCTTGACAAGCCTGTGAGGAAAAGCGTATTCGCGACCTGTTTTTTATGCCGCCGACAGGTTATTACAGGGTTATCCGAACTCTTTATGTTCACTGGCTGATATTGCCAGCAGCGGTAACCTTTTTGTGAGGCGCATACCCTCAGCAGAAAGCTCAGCACTGTAGCACATCACTTCGACACCCTTGTTTTGGACATACTTCAGTAAATCGGTATAACGCGGATCAATATGGTGTGCAGCGGATACGCTTTCAATACCTGAATGTAAAACAGCGAAGAAAAGTACCGCCCGCTGCCCCTGCTCTGCCATCGACTGTAACTCGCGTAAATGCTTCTGACCGCGCAGTGTGACTGCGTCGGGGAAGAATCCCAACCCCTCCTGCAGCAACGTGACAGACTTCACTTCAATATAGCAGTCCGGTTGATTTTCTGCCTGTAACATCAAGTCTATACGGCTGTTTTCGGCGCCGTATTTTACTTCTGTTGTTAATTTACTGTAACCGGATAATTCCGGTATTTGCTGTTCATTGATTGCCTCACGGACCAGTTGATTGGCCCGCAGCGTATTGACGCAAATCCAGTGTTTTTGTTGGGTTTCGGTCAGTTCCCAGCTGTGTGGATATTTACGTTTGAGATTGTCCGAGGTGGAATACCAGACGGTGTCGCCGGGAGTCGCGCAACCGGTCATCGCGCCGGTGTTGGCGCAGTGCAAGGTCAGTTCCGTGCCGTCCGGCGTAATCACGTCAGCGAGAAACCGTTTGTAACGTTTGATCAGCGTAGCCGATTGAAGCGCAGGCTCGAAGTGCATGAAAGTTTCCGTGTGAAATGTTCTTGTTAAAAAGAGGGCTAAAAGAGATCAGGTTGCCTGCGTATCGCCCAGCGGCCAGGTTTGCAGGCAGTGATAACGGGTGCGCCCCCGCTCAAACAGGGATTCGTACAAACTGAATTCTGTGGCGTCCAGTTGCCAGCCAGGTGTGGCCGGAGGAACCGCGACCGGACGGGTCGCATTGCGGTACAGCGACACATGCGGATGAAACGGCAGTGTACTCTGATGACAACCGTTGCGCGCAGCGTGAGATCGCAATACGGACGCCAGTTGCAACAAGGCATTGGGCGCGCGTTTTGTGCCAATCCATACCACGCCGGAGCCCGGCCAGTGGCCAATATCATCCAGTACTACGCTGAATTTCTGTCCCTGAATGCGCCCGGCGACGCGGGTCAGCGCGGCCTCTTTGAGGGCGCTGACTTCACCGAGAAACGCCAGCGTAATATGCAGATTAGCGGCTGTGACGGGGCGGCCAGTGTCCGCCGGGAAGTGGTCCGCGCGCCACTTAATCACCTGCTTTTGCATTTTTGCGGGCAGCGATAAGGCGAAAAACAGGCGGCGTTCGGCAGACATAGAGATTCCTGTGAAGACAAATCACGGCAACATGCCGGATGTGGGGCTAAATGCTACAATGCCCGCCGTTTAAAGTTAACTCTCATGGAGCATTCATTGTCTTCTTTGCCGGTCAGCGCCGTACTCGAACCGCTTTTAGCTGCACTGCAACAGGCTCAGCAGGTGCTGTTGCTTGCGCCAACCGGTGCCGGTAAATCAACCTGGCTGCCGTTGCAGTTGCTGAAACAGGCCAACCTGTCGGGTAAGATCCTGCTGCTTGAGCCGCGCCGTCTGGCGGCGAAAAATGTCGCTTTCCGTCTGGCGCAGCAACTGAATGAAACGCCGGGGCAGACAGTGGGGTATCGCATGCGTGCAGAAAGCAAAACCAGCGCGGCGACCCGTCTTGAAGTGGTGACCGAAGGCATTCTGACCCGCATGGTACAGGCTGATCCCGAACTGACCGGCGTGTCGATGGTGATCCTCGATGAATTCCATGAGCGCAGTTTGCAGGCCGATCTGGCGCTGGCATTGTTGCTCGATGTGCAGAATGCGCTGCGCGATGATTTAAAAATTCTGATTATGTCGGCCACGCTCGACAACCTGCGCCTGTCTTCTTTACTGCCGGATGCGCCAGTGATTGAATCCGCAGGCCGCAGTTTTCCGGTCGACAGGCAGTATCTTTCTCTCGCGACACACGAACGGCTGGATGAAGGCGTGGCGCGGGTAGTCAGCCGTCTGATGAGTGAAAATCACGGCTCGATGCTGCTGTTTTTACCCGGTGTGGCGGAAATCACCCGTGTACAGAATTTGCTGACCGGCAGACTGACGGACGACGTCGATCTCTGCCCGTTGTACGGTGCGCTGTCGCTGGAACAACAGCAAAAAGCCATTCAGCCCTCACCGGCCGGACGCCGCAAAGTGGTGCTGGCGACGAATATTGCTGAAACCAGTCTGACCATCGAAGGTATCCGTCTGGTGGTCGACAGTGGTCTGGAGCGCAGCGCGCAGTTTGACCCGCGCAGCGGCCTGACGCGGCTGGTAACACAACGTATCAGCCAGGCGTCGATGACCCAACGTGCGGGCCGTGCAGGTCGTCTGGAGCCGGGCTTGTGCTGGCATCTTTTCAGCAAAGAGCAGGCGGAACGCGCCAGTGCTCAGGCGGAAGCCGAAATTCTGCAAAGTGACCTGAGCAGTTTCTGGCTCGAGTTGTTGCAGTGGGGCTGTCAGGATCCGGCGCAACTTCAGTGGCTGGATATGCCGCCCCCCGCTTCGCTGTCTGCCGCAAAAAATCTTTTACAGCAGCTTGGCGCAACCGATGCGCAGGGTAAACTCACCACTGCCGGACAACGCATGGCCCGGCTTGGCTGTGAGCCGCGGCTGGCGGCGATGCTGATTTCTGCCACAGCACAAAGTCCCGATGCGCTGGCAACGTCGGCGCTGCTGGCGGCAATGCTTGAAGAACCGCCACGCGGCGGATTACCGGATATGGATTACTGGTTCAGCCGTCCGCAGGGAAACTGGCAGCGGCGGGCAAAACAACTGGCGCAGCGTACCGGCGCGAAAAGCGGTGAGCCTGATGCTTCGCTCGCGCCGTGGTTACTGGCGCGGGCGTTCAGCGATCGTATTGCCCAGCGTCGCGGCGAAGATGGCCGTTATCTGCTGGCGAACGGACTGGGGGCGTCCTTGCCGCAGGATGACGGATTAACCCGCGCACCGTGGCTTGTCGCGCCGCAGTTATTACAGGGCAACAACAGCCCGGATGCCCGTATTTTGCTGGCGATCACGCTGGATATTTCGCAACTTCCGTCGCGCCTGCCGGATGTCGTCAAAGAACAAACGGCGGTAGAATGGGATGAAGAAAAAGGCACGCTGCGCGCCTGGCGCCGCTGGCAGATCGGGCGTCTGGTGCTGAAAGCCAATCCGCTGGCAAAGCCGGACGACGGAGAGCTGCAACAGGCGCTGATCGACTGGATCCGCACGCAGGGTTTGCAGGCGCTGAACTGGTCGGTCGCCGCGGAGCAATTGCGCGTGCGGCTTCTTTGCGCCGCAAAATGGTTGCCGGAAGCCGACTGGCCTTCGGTTGACGATCAGGCTTTGCTCGACGGTCTGGAACGCTGGTTACAGCCTTCTTTACAGGGTGTTCGTTCGCTGAAATCGTTGCAGCAGGTTGATTTACATGATGCCTTGCTAAGGCTGCTTGACTGGCAACAGCGTCAGCGTCTGGACAGCGCGTTGCCGACTCATTACACCGTGCCGACTGGCAGTCGTCTGCCAATCCGTTATCATGCAGACCAGCCACCGGCGCTCTCGGTGAGAATGCAGGAGATGTTCGGCGAGCAGCGTAGCCCGCAACTGGCGGAAGGGCGTGTTGCTGTGGTGCTGGAACTGCTGTCACCGGCACAGAGGCCGTTGCAGATCACCGCCGATCTGGCGGCATTCTGGCAGGGTTCTTATCGCGAAGTGCAGAAAGAAATGAAAGGGCGCTATCCGAAACATCCGTGGCCGGACAATCCGGCGCAGGCATTGCCGACGCGCCGTACCAAGAAGTCTTCAGCGCCATGATGAAATGTGCATGGAAAGAACAATTTTTCAGACATTTCTTCTGGGCGAAACATAAAGCGGGGCACAGAGTAAGCGCCTTGCGGCCTGAACTTCAGGCCAGATAGACTATCCATTTGAAATCAAAAATGAAAATGACTCAGCTAAGCAGAATCATTATGACGAACACAGCAGCACGTTGGGAGATTGACTGATGTCTGGCGATGATCGCGAGCCGATTGGCCGTAAAGGTAAACCTGCCGGGCGCAAGCCTGCGCGGGCTCGTCCCGTTCGCCGTAGCCGCCGGGATGACGACTACGAAGAATACGAAGAGGAAATCGATGACGAGTATGAGGATGATGATGACTACGAAGAAGAACGGGAGTCACGCATGAGCCGTAAAGCCCCGCCGCGTAAAGCGAACAAAGGCGGGAAGAAAAGCGCCAGGCGCCGTCTGTTCTGGTTATTAGTCAAACTGTTTGTCGTCTTCCTGATTTTGCTGGGGATTTACGCGGTTTATCTCAACAAGCAAATTCATGACCGCATCGATGGCGGCAAAGTCTGGCAGTTACCTGCGGCGGTGTATGGCCGTCAGGTCAATCTTGAGCCGGACATGCAAATCAGCAAAGCTGAAATGGTCGGATTGCTGGAAGGCACGCAGTATCGCGAAGTGACGCGCATCACCCGTCCGGGCGAGTTTACGGTTCACGCGAATTACATTGATTTGCTGCGCCGTCCGTTTGATTTTCCGGAAGGAAAAGAAGGGCAGGTCAACGCCCGCCTGATGTTTGACGGCAACAGTCTTTCCGAGATTAAAAACCTGGATAACCAGCGTGATTTCGGTCTGTTCCGCCTCGATCCGCGTCTGATCACTATGTTGCAGGCGTCCAACGCCAACGGTGAACAGCGTCTGTTCGTGCCACGTTCCGGCTTCCCTGATTTGCTGGTCGATACGCTGCTGGCCACGGAAGACCGTCATTTCTATGAGCATGACGGTATCAACTTCTATTCCATCGGTCGTGCCGTGGTGGCTAACCTCACCGCCGGTCATGCGGTGCAGGGGGGGTCAACGCTGACGCAACAGTTGGTGAAAAACCTGTTCCTGACCAACGAACGTTCGCTGAGCCGTAAAGCGCGTGAAGCGGTGATGGCGATCCTGCTGGATGCAGATTACAGCAAAGACCGCATTCTTGAGCTGTATCTGAACGAAGTGTATCTCGGCCAGAGCGGTTCTGATCAAATCCGCGGTTTCCCGCTGGCAAGCCTGTATTACTTTGGCCGTCCGGTGAACGAACTGAGTCTGGATCAGCAGGCATTGCTGGTGGGTATGGTGAAAGGTGCCTCGCTGTATAACCCGTGGCGTAATCCGCAAATGGCCTTGCAGCGTCGTAATCTGGTGCTGCGTTTGCTGGTTGATCAGAAAGTTATCGATCAGGAACTGTATGACATGCTCAGCGCGCGTCCGCTGGGCGTGCAGCCGAAAGGCGGGGTGATTTCGCCGCAGCCTGCGTTTATGCAGATGGTGCGTCAGGAACTGCAGGCTAAACTGGGCGATAAAGTTCAGGATATGTCCGGGGTGAAAATCTTCACCACGCTGGATCCGATTTCTCAGGATGCGGCGGAAAAAGCGGTCGAGGAAGGCATTCCGTTACTGCGCAAGAAAAGCGGTTTGAATGATATCGAGACGGCGATGGTGGTGGTTGACCGTTATACCGGTGAAGTGCGGGCGATGGTCGGCGGCGCGGAAACGCAGTTCGCGGGCTTCAACCGTGCGATGCAGGCGCGACGTCAGGTCGGCTCGCTGGCGAAACCGGCGACCTATCTGACCGCGTTGTCTCAGCCGGATAAATACCGGCTCAATACCATCCTTGCCGATCAGCCGCTGACGTTGAAACTGGCAAATGGTCAGACATGGTCGCCGAAAAACGATGACCATCAGTTCCGCGGTCAGGTTCTGTTGGTGGATGCCCTGGCGCGCTCGATGAACGTCCCGACAGTCAATCTGGGGATGGCCGTTGGTCTCGACAACATCACCAAAACGCTGATTGATCTGGGGATCCCTAAAGAGTCGCTGAACCAGACGCCATCAATGTTGCTGGGTGCGATTGCGTTAACGCCAATGGAAGTTGCGCAGGAATACCAGACCATTGCCAGTGGCGGCAACAAAGCGCCACTGTCAGCGGTACGCTCAGTGATTGCGGAAGACGGCACCGTGCTCTATCAGAGCTTCCCGCAGGCTGTGCGCGTGATCCCTTCTCAGGCAGCGTATCTGACGTTGTATGCCATGCAGCAGGTCGTGCAGGAAGGGACCTCGCGCGCACTGGCGAACAAGTTCCCGAAACTGCATCTGGCGGCGAAAACCGGTACGTCGAACGAACTGCGTGACAGCTGGTTTGCCGGTATCGATGGCAATCAGGTAGCGATCACCTGGGTAGGCCGCGACAACAACGGCCCGTCCAAACTGTGGGGTTCTACCGGTGCGCTGGTGCTTTACGGACGGTATCTGGAAAACGGCACACCTCAGCCCCTGGATCTGCAAATGCCGGAAGGCATCAGTACGATGAATATTGATGGCAGCGGTAACTTTGTCTGTGGCAACAGCGGTGGCTTGCTGGGCGGCAGTGGCGCGGTGCGTTCAATCCCGGTCTGGACTGATTCGCCGGACGCCATGTGTCAGGCTTCTGTGAGCGCTGTTCAGCAACAGCAACAACAGATCCAGCAGCAACAGCAACAGCAACAGCAACAACAGCAGCAGCAATCCGGACAGCAGCAACAGCCACAATCTCAGG
The DNA here is from genome assembly GCF_040544515.1 of Rahnella sp. 2050. Lineage (NCBI taxonomy): Bacteria > Pseudomonadati > Pseudomonadota > Gammaproteobacteria > Enterobacterales > Yersiniaceae > Rahnella > Rahnella sp. 2050. The sequence continues at coordinate 536,479 of NZ_JBEPKE010000002.1, forward strand.
ATGAGAAGAAAGACAGCAACGGCGTGGCGGGCTGGATCAAGGATATGTTTGGTTCAGGCAACTGATAATTAATTGATTCCGTAAACCTAAAAAGGGCGCAATGAAAATTGCGCCCTTTTTTATTTGTCATTCTTAATCCAAATTTACCCACCCCATTTCACATTTCCAGCAAGCAAGTCACATTCATTCCCGTTTAATTTATAAGCGTTTTTACCCACGTTTAACATGAGGATACTTTTTATTCATTCGGAAAAACCATGCATTAAATAGGCTTGCAGCCGCGTAAGCATTGAGCATAATATGCAACGTTCATAATAATAATTATCGTTTACATTCCCATTACTCTTCCAGAGATTATGCAATGGCTTCTCAATGCTCGCTTTCAACTTCAGTCCAAAAAGGTGCATTTAAGCGCCGGACGTTAGCTTTAACCCTCGCCGCTGCGCTGGGCTCTGCCGCGTTTTATGCGAGTGCAGCCACCAAAGCCCCGGCAAAAGAAGACACTATAAACGTGACCAGCTCGGCAATGGCCGAAGCGGCACCCGAATCTGCGTGGGGGCCGGCGGCCACTATCGCGGCAAAACACAGCGCGACCGGCACAAAAACCGACACGCCACTGGTGAAAACGCCACAATCTATTTCCGTGGTGACCCGTGAAGAAATGGACATGAAACAGCCTGCTTCAGTAAAAGAAGCCTTAGGCTACACGCCGGGCGTTTTCGCCAGCCGTGGCAGTTCCTCCACCTATGATGCGATCGCTATCCGCGGTTTCACATCGGTGAACACCAACCAGTATCTCGATGGCATCAAACTTCAGGGTGACAACTATTCTGAAGTGTCGATGGATCCGTACATGCTCGAGCGTGTTGAAGTGCTGCGCGGGCCGTCTTCCGTTCTGTACGGTAAGAGTAATCCGGGCGGTGTAGTCAGCATGGTCAGTAAACGCCCGACCACTGAACCGCTGAAAGAAGTGCAGTTCAAAATGGGTACAGACAACCTGTACCAGACCGGCTTTGATTTCAGCGACGCCATCGACGACGCGGGCGTGTATTCCTACCGTCTGACCGGCGTGGCGCACAGCCAGGATACTCAGCAGGAGATGGCGAAAGAGAAACGCTACGGTATCGCGCCGTCTTTCACCTGGCGTCCTGATGATAAAACCAGCTTCACTTTCCTGAGCAACTTCCAGAACGATCCGGATGCCGGTTTCTACGGCTGGTTACCGCGTCAGGGCACCGTGGTGCCGTATTACGACGCCAACGGAAAAGCACACAAGTTGCCGACCGACTTCAACGAAGGCGAAGAAAGCAACAAGATGTCCCGCAACCAGAAAATGGTCGGTTACAGCTTCGAACACGGCTTTAACGACACCTGGACCGTGCGTCAGAACCTGCGTTACACCAAACTCGATACCCAATACAAAGGCGTTTACGGCACCGGTTATGTCGGGAATGGCGTGATGAGCCGCGCGTACGTTCAGTCAAAAGAGAAACTGGCTAACTTCGATGTGGATACCCAGGCGCAGGCTAAATTTGCCACCGCAGATGTCGATCACACCTTGCTGATGGGTGTGGATTACATGCGTATGCGTAACGACATTGATGCCGATTATGGTTCCGCCAGTAATCTGAACATGAGCAACCCGCAGTACGGCAACAGTAATGTGTCCTTGTACTTCCCGTATGAAGTTCTCAACCGTCAGGAGCAAACCGGTCTGTACGCACAGGATCAGGCGGAATGGAACAAGTGGATCCTGACCGTCGGCGGTCGTTACGATTTCGCAAAAAGCTCGACGTTTACCCGTTCAAGCAACAGCGCTACGCAAATTAATGACCAACAGTTTACCTGGCGCGGCGGTCTGAATTATCTGTTTGATAACGGCATCTCCCCGTACTTCAGCTACAGCGAATCCTTTGAACCGACAGCGGGTTCTAACAAGGATGGGAAGCCGTTTGATCCATCAATCGGTAAACAGTACGAAGCGGGTGTGAAATACATTCCGAACGATCGTCCGATCAGTCTGACGGCGGCCGTATATCAGCTGACGAAAACCAAAAACCTGACCAACGATCCTACCGATCAGACGAATACCTTCAGCGTTCAGTCAGGTGAAATTCGTTCCCGTGGTCTGGAACTGGAAGCGAAAGCCGCACTCAACGCCAACATCAACATGACGGCGTCTTACACCTATACCGATGCGAAGTACACGCACGACCTTGCTTATGAAGGCAAGCGTCCTGCTGAAGTGCCTGCGAACATGGCATCACTGTGGGCGGATTACACCTTCCACGAAACTGCACTGAGCGGTCTGACTGTGGGTTCCGGCGTTCGTTACTTCGGTTCAACCTCCAGCTTCTACACGACGGGCGATAAGACTAACGAAGCCTTTAATGTTGCCGGTTACACACTGGTTGATGCGACGATCAAATACGATCTCGCACGCTTTGGTCTGCCGGGCTCTTCCGTTGGCGTGAACGTCAATAACCTGCTGGATCGCGAGTATGTGGCAAGCTGCTACCGCGATTACGCCTGTTACTGGGGCGCGGAGCGTCAGGTGGTTGCCACCGCAACCTTCCGTTTTTAAGAGTCTTCGAATAGTCAGTATGTAAGCACTAAAATCCGGGCACGCAGGTCGTGCCCGTTTCCTGTTCTCAACCCGATGTCGACGTAGAAAATCTTATGCCTGATAACAACGTACATCCGTCTTCCCCGCTGCCAGACAGCGTCTTCCGCCTGCAGGACGTGAGTTTCAGCGTCCCGGGACGCACGCTTCTCGCGCCATTATCCCTGACCTTTGCGCAGGGGAAAGTGTGTGGCCTGATTGGTCACAACGGGTCAGGAAAGTCGACGTTATTAAAAATGCTCGGGCGGCATCAGTCTGCGACATCTGGAACGATTTACCTCAATGACACGCCGCTGGCGCAGTGGGACAGCAAAGCTTTTGCGCGTCAGGTTGCCTATTTGCCGCAGCAACTCCCCGCCGCAGAAGGCATGACCGTGCAGGAACTGGTGGCGATTGGCCGCTATCCGTGGCACGGCGCACTGGGTCGTTTCAAACATCAGGATAAAGAAAAGGTCGAAGAAGCCATTGCGCTGGTCGGCCTCAAACCGTTCGCCCGGCGTCTGGTGGACAGCCTCTCCGGCGGCGAACGTCAGCGTGCCTGGCTGGCGATGATGGTGGCGCAGGACAGCCGTTGCCTGCTGCTCGATGAACCGACCTCTGCGCTGGATATCGCCCATCAGAAAGATGTGCTGGCCTTGATCCAGCGTCTGAGCCGTGAGAAGGGCTTAACCGTGATCGCCGTGCTGCATGATCTGAACATGGCTGCCCGCTATTGCGATCAACTGATGGCGCTGCGCGGTGGTGAAATGATTGCCCAGGGCGCGCCGGAAGAGATGATGCGCGGCGATGTACTGGAACAGATTTATGGCATTCCGATGGGTATTCTGCCGCATCCTGCGGGTGGCGCGCCGGTGAGCTTCGTATACTGATATGTCTGATATTTCAAATTTTTCCGGAATCACCCGTCGTCGTCTGTTGCAGATGATGGCGCTTTCTCCGTTGCTGACCTCGGTGCCTGCGCTGTCGGCATCGCGTCCCGATCTCAGCCGCATTATTGCTCTCGAATGGTTACCGGCTGAACTGCTGATCGCACTCGGCGTGATGCCGCTGGCGATTGCCGATATCCGTAATTACAACACCTGGGTGGTTGAACCACCGCTGGCACCGGGCGTGATTGATGTCGGTCAGCGTACCGAACCCAATATGGAACTTATCCAGCAGCTAAAACCTTCGCTGCTGCTGATCACCGCCGGTTATGGTCCGACGACCAGTCAGCTCGAATCCATCGCGCCGGTTCTGGGTGTCAAAGCCAATGACGGTTCGGCAAAACCGCTCAATCTGGCCATCAGTTCCCTGCATAAACTGGCGGATCGTCTCGGTTTACAGGATCGCGCCGAAACGCATTTGCAGCTGTACCGTGACACGCTGTTGCAAACCCGCGAACAACTGAAGCCGGTCGCGCAGCAGCCGCTGCTGTTAATCACCTTTATTGATACGCGCCACGTTCTGGTGTTTGGCATGGGCAGCATGTTCCATGAAGTGATGGGTGAGCTCGGGCTGACCAACGCCTGGGCCGGGGAAGGCAGTTTCTGGGGCAGCGTATCGGTCGGCGTCGAGCGCCTGACCCGTATTAAAAACGCCCGCGTGTTGTGTTTCGAACACGACAACGCCGACATGATGGAGGCAGTAGCAAAAACGCCGCTGTGGAAATCCATGCCGTTTGTGCGCGCGAACCAGTTCAGCATCGTGCCCGCCGTCTGGTATTACGGTGCAACCTTCAGCGCGATGAATTTCTGCAAAATTCTCACCAGCACTCTGGGGAAACCGGTATGAACCGCCGTTCATTCAGCGTTTCGCTGACTCTCCTGATTCTGCTGGCGCTGGCCGCCGGTGCGCTCAGTCTCTACAACCTGAATCAGCAACTGCCTTATGCGCAGTGGCGCGGGGCGTTGTGGCAGCCTGATATCGATAATGTCCAGCAGATGCTTTTCCATTACAGCCTGCTGCCGCGCGTCGCTGTGGCCTTGCTGGCCGGTGCCGGGCTGGGGCTGGTTGGTTTGCTGTTCCAGCAGGTATTACGTAATCCGCTGGCAGAGCCCGCGACGCTGGGTGTTTCGGCAGGCGCGCAGCTCGGCCTGACGGTCGCCACGTTGTGGGCACTGCCGGGCGGGATGATCACCCAGCAGTTTGCCGCCATGGCTGGCGCGGTGGTGATTGGTGCACTGGTGTTCGGCATCGCCTGGGGCAAACGCATGTCACCGGTCACGCTGATCCTCGCCGGTCTGGTGCTGGGCTTGTATTGCGGAGCGGTGAATGGCCTGATTGGCATCTTCAACTACCAGAACCTGCAAAGTCTGTACATGTGGAGCAGCGGGGCGCTGAACCAGCAGGACTGGGATATCGCGAACTTCCTGCTGCCGCGGGTGATTATCGTCTGGCTGCTGGCGTTTCTGTTGCAGCGTCCGATGACGCTCCTGGGGCTGGATGATGGCGTCGCCAAAAATCTTGGCCTCGGCCTGTCAGCGGCGCGTCTTGCTGTGCTGACGCTGGCGATTTTAATGAGTGCGCAACTGGTCAATGCGGTCGGGATCATCGGTTTTATCGGCCTGTTTGCACCGCTTCTGGCGAAAATGCTCGGTGCACGTCGTCTGGCTGCACGGCTGATCATTGCGCCGGTTATCGGTGCGCTGCTGCTTTGGCTTACCGATCAGGTGATGCAAACCATTACCACATTTTGGATGGAGATTCCGACCGGTGCCGCGACAGCGCTGGTGGGCGCGCCGCTGCTGTTATGGCTGCTGCCGCGTTTGCGCAATAACATGACACCGCCGCCAATGGATCAGGGCGATCACGTACCGGTTGAACGTCAGCATCTGGTGCGCTGGATGTCACTGGCGCTCGCCGTGCTGTTACTCGGGTTGATGGTTGCACTGATGGCCGGACGCAACGCCACTGGCTGGAGCTGGTCCACCGGTGCAGATTTACAGGCGCTGCTGCCGTGGCGTTTGCCACGCGTGATGGCGGCGCTGGCTGCGGGTATTATGCTGGCGTCATCCGGTGTGCTGATCCAAAAACTGACCGGTAATGCGATGGCCAGCCCGGAAGTGCTGGGGATCAGTTCCGGTGCGGCGACCGGCGTGGTGGTGATGATGTTTATCGTCCCGGGCGATGCCTTTGTCTGGCTGCTGCCTGCGGGCAGTGCGGGTGCGGCGCTGACGTTGCTGGTGATTATGGTGGCCTCGGGGCTGCGAAGTTTTTCGGCCGAACGTATGTTACTGACCGGTATCGCGCTCAGTACCGCTTTCACCACGCTGATGACGCTGCTGCTGGCGAGCGGCGATCCGCGAATGGGTGGCCTGCTGACCTGGCTTTCAGGTTCAACCTATTCCGTATCCGCTGAAGCCGCCTGGCGAACGCTGATTCTGGCCGGGGTGCTGATGGTTCTTGTGCCATTCTGCCGCCGCTGGATAAATATTTTACCGCTGGGGAGCGTGACCGCAAAATCAGTCGGACTGGCGCTGACGCCCACCCGTCTGGCGATTTTACTGCTGGCGGCGGTGATGACAGCGGCGGCAACGCTGACTGTCGGGCCGCTGAGTTTTGTCGGGCTGATGGCACCCCATATGGCGCGCATGATGGGCTTTCGCCGGGCGGTTCCGCAGTGGATGGTCGCCAGTATTCTCGGCGGGTTGCTGATGGTCTTTGCGGACTGGTGCGGACGGATGATCATTTTCCCGGATCAGATCCCGGCTGGTCTGCTCGCCACCTTTATCGGTGCGCCGTACTTTATTTATCTGCTGAGAAAGCAGGCGGGATAGAGAATTTCAGCCAATAGAAAATAGGGATGTTAGAGCAGATTTTTCTTTGGACGCGGCCTTAGTTCCTCCCCTTCGCAGGGGAGGGAGCGGACTTGACTGGCGCTTAAAGCTTAGCGAAACAACGTCGTGCGGCATCAATCGTGCGCTGAATATCTTCCGGCGTATGCGCGAGAGACATAAAGCCTGCTTCGAAGGCGGAAGGGGCCAGGTAAACGCCTTCTTCCAGCATCAGATGGAAGAACTTTTTGAAACGCTCAACGTCGCATTTCATCACGTCCTGATAGCAGGTCACGGTTTCTGCATCGGTGAAGAACAGCCCGAACATGCCGCCGACGTGGTTCACCACGAACGGAATATTTTCTTTCTGCGCCGCGTCCAGCAAGCCTTCGGCCAGTTGGGTGGTGCGTTCGGTCAGGGTCTGATGTACGCCCGGTTGCGCGACCTGCGTCAGGCAGGCAATACCGGCCGCCATGGCAATCGGGTTACCGGAAAGCGTGCCTGCCTGATAAACCGGACCGGTCGGTGCCAGCGCTTCCATCACGTCGCGGCGTCCGCCAAATGCGCCCACCGGCATGCCGCCGCCGATGATTTTACCCAGACAGGTCAGGTCAGGCATCACATCGTAATACTCCTGAGCACCGCCCAGTGCGACGCGGAAACCGGTCATCACTTCGTCGATGATCAACAGTGCGCCAAATTCATCACAAATTGCGCGCAGACCCGGCAGGAATTCCGGTAATGGCGGCACGCAGTTCATGTTGCCTGCGACCGGCTCCACGATGATGCAGGCGATGTCGTCAGGGAATTGCTCGAATGCAGCACGGACGGAATCGAGATCGTTATAGGTACAGGTCAGCGTATGTTTGGCGAAATCAGCCGGGACACCCGGCGAGTTCGGCTGGCCGAGGGTCAGCGCGCCGGAACCGGCTTTCACCAGCAGGCAGTCGGCGTGGCCGTGATAGCAGCCTTCGAATTTAACGATTTTATCGCGATGGGTGAAACCACGCGCCAGACGGATCGCGCTCATCGTCGCTTCGGTGCCGGAGTTCACCATACGCACCATGTCCATGCTAGGCACCAGGCCGGTCACCAGCTCGGCCATTTTCACTTCCATCTCGGTCGGTGCACCAAAGCTCAGGCCGCGCTCAGCCGCCTCAATCACCGCATTGCGGATTTCGGCGTTGTTATGGCCAAGCACCATCGGTCCCCATGAACCCACGTAGTCAATGTAGGCTTTACCATCGGCATCAAACAGGAAAGCGCCGTCAGCGCGCGCGATGAATAAGGGGACGCCGCCAACGCCGGAGAAGGCACGTACCGGCGAGTTAACACCGCCCGGGATTAGCGCTTGCGCCTGCGTGAACAGACTTTCTGACTTACTCATTATTCGGCTCCTGAATTGCTGGGTTCAATATGTCACGGAAAGATTTATGCGCCCATTCTAGTGAACTGAGCGGCGTTATCAAACCGCTAACCGTGCGGCATTTTGTTGCAGATCCTGTCAGGACGGCAATTTGTATGATTAAATCCATCCATCTTCCATAACATTTTTTATATTTCCCTTTCTGAGATGAATGAATCAGACACTGAAATTTTAGCGGATGCGCCCGTGCGCGGCCCGCGCAAACGCAGCGAAATCCTGCGCCTTTTACTGCGTCGTGATAAAACGCCGGTCACCATTTTGCTGGTCGCCGCAGTGGTCGGTACGGTTGCCGGCTTACTCGGCGTGGCTTTTGAGAAAGCAGTGAACTGGGTGATGGCGGTCCGGCTTGCCGGGCTGGGCGTCTTCAATGATTACTGGATCCTGCTGTGGCCGCTGACATTTGTGTTTTCTGCCGCGCTGGCGATGGTCGGCTATTATCTGGTCCGGTGTTATGCGCCTGAAGCGGGCGGTTCGGGGATCCCTGAAATCGAAGGCGCACTGGAGGAATTACGGCCGGTGCGCTGGTGGCGGGTGATCCCGGTGAAATTCTTTGGCGGCATGGGCACGCTGGGTGCGGGTATGGTGCTGGGAAGGGAAGGGCCAACCGTGCAGATGGGCGCGAATGTCGGGAAAATGATGGTCGATATTTTCCGGCTGCGCAGCGCGGAGGCGCGGCATTCGTTGCTGGCTACCGGCGCGGCGGCCGGGCTTTCTGCGGCATTTAACGCACCGCTCGCCGGTATCCTGTTCATTCTCGAAGAGATGCGCCTGCAGTTCCGTTACAGCCTGATCTCGATAAAAGCGGTGTTTATCGGCGTGATCATGTCGAGTATCGTTTTCCGTATTTTTAACGGCGACGGCGCGGTGATTGAAGTCGGCAGGCTGGCGAGTGCGCCGCTCAATACGCTGTGGTTGTATCTGGTGCTGGGCATGGTCTTTGGTGTGGTCGGCGTCAGTTTCAATGCGCTGATTTTCCGCACACAGGATATGTTTGCCCGTGTGCATGGCGGAAATCTGCGAAAAATCCTGATCATCGGCGGCATGTTGGGCGGATTCTGCGGCCTGCTCGGGCTGGTGCATCAGGAAGTCACCGGTGGCGGATTTGCGTTGATCCCGCTGGCGGCGGCAGGAAAATACAGCCTGATGATGTTGCTGGTGATCTTTGTTGTCCGGGTGGTGACTACGCTGCTGTGCTTTGCCTCCGGCGCACCGGGCGGGATTTTCGCTCCGATGCTGGCGCTGGGCACTTTGCTCGGCACCGCATTCGGCACCGCCGCGCTGGCTTGGTTTCCGCAATATGATATTCAGCCTGCCACCTTTGCCATCGCCGGGATGGGCGCGTTATTTGCCGCCAGCGTGCGTGCACCGCTGACGGGTATCGTGCTGGTACTGGAGATGACCGATAATTATCAGCTGATTTTACCGATGATCATTACCTGCCTGGGCGCGACCCTGCTGGCGCAATTTCTGGGGGGTAAGCCCTTGTATTCCGCCATATTGACCCGCACCTTACAGAGGCAGGAACGTGAGAACGCGGAAAAAGCGCAGGGTGAGATCGCCGCTGAAGGCATCAATAAGCAGGACAGCGCAGCCAAAAATGCCCATACTTGAAGCATTAACTCAGGTATAAGATAATGAGTATATTATTCAGACAGTCAATCCGGCGGCCTGAACAAATGCGGATTGGGAGTGAGAAATTATGAGTGAAGCATTGTTGAATGAAACAACCGCGTTGCCGTTACAGTTTACTGAGGCCGCGGCGCGTAAGGTGAAAAACCTGATTTCCGACGAAGAAAACCCGAACCTGAAACTGCGCGTGTACATCACCGGTGGGGGTTGCAGCGGATTCCAGTACGGTTTCACCTTTGACGACAAAATTAATGACGGCGACATGACCATCGAAAAAGCCGGTGTGGCGCTGGTGGTTGACCCGATGAGCCTGCAATATCTGGTTGGCGGTTCGGTGGATTATACCGAAGGTCTGGAAGGTTCACGTTTTGTGGTGACCAACCCGAATGCAAAAACGACATGCGGTTGCGGTTCTTCCTTTAGTATCTAAATATCCGTCTTAAAGAAAAAGCCCGTTTGCTATGCAGACGGGCTTTTTTTATGTTGAAACCGTCGGTGTGAACAGGGTGCTCAGGTAAGTGAGCATTCACAAGGGGGTTACCATTCGACAGTCACCAGCTTCGAACCGATGCTAATTCCCGGCACGGCATTAAGCATGATTTCGCTGATATGCGGTTGCATCATCGTGTGGCTGGCGCAGATGACGGAAGTGCCTGTGCGCGCAGCATCAATCTTGCAACCCGGCAGGATGGTCAGGCTGACGCCAATCTGACCGCCCGCCATGCCCGCAACAGCCGACAGCGGGATCAGTGCGAGCAGCGCACTGAGTAAAAGAGCTTTCATTATTGTTATTCCTGCTGGTGTAGTTCAACAAAATCAGCCTGGCTGAAAAGGTTATCGGTCTAAATTTTACGGCCTTTAATCCAGATTTCTTATGATCGGGAAATAAGTCACGTTTTTATCGTGTATCGCGCCGTTATTCTTATTATTTCGTCTGTAATACAAAGAGATAATGTTAAATCGAGGGCTGGCAACGTACGTAGGATTTTACGCCGGACATGTTACCAGATGACAGGGCAGAATTATTGATTTCGGTTAATAAAGCAACAATTCGGAAAAGCGCCATGCCGGTATTTCGCGGGGGCATGGCTAAATAGTTAGTAAGCATTCACCCCTGAGGCAAGGCTGCAAGCTGCGGGCAAAGTTGTTGTGCGGCAAGAAGAATACGCGGCCCGGCGCGGCTGAACCAGTCAGGATCCAGTGCGATAACCTGCGCGCTGAGCATGGAACGCCAGTAATCCTCGATCACCTGTTTTTGTGATTTTCCGCCCGATATAACAATAACCTGAGGATGACGGCTTAAAACCTGTTCCCGGCTGACCTGAGGCCAGGGCACACGACTGTCGGCGAAAATATTTTTTGCACCACAGACGTTAAGCACTTCACTTTGCATTGTGGTCGCGGCGGCAGTAAACAGCGGCTGGGTGCCGAACTGAATAAAGGCAGAAACCGGCTTTTGGCGATGATATTTCAGCTTCAGCGCCTGCCATTGCTGGCGAAAATCAGCAGCGGCGCGTTTTGCGCTTTCCGGAGAAGGGCTGTACGCCGCAAGTTGTTCCAGCGCTTGTGCCACCTGTTCCGCATTTTGCGGATCAAGATAGATAACGTGGATACCCAGCGAAATCAGCTGATCCAGCGGACGTTGCGGGTTACCGCCACGCCAGGCGAGAACTACATCAGGTTTCAGCGTCACAATACGTTCGACGTTGATTCCCTGCCAGTTCGCCACCTGCTCAAGCTTGCTGGCCTGTGGCGGGTAATCGGAGTAAGCACTAACTCCGATTACCTGATCGCCCAGACCGGCGGCAAATGCCAGTTCTGTCAGATTGGGTGCCAGACTGATCACCCGTTGGGCCGGCGCCGCAGTTGCTGCCACAGGCAGCAGCAGGCAACTCAGTATGAGGCCGAACCGGCGCATCATTATTCTTCGCCAGCCGCCAGCGCTGTCAGCATCGCATCTACCATCAGGGTGGATTGCTGTGCGGCAACCACCAGGAATTCTTCAAAGCTCAGGTGGGATTCACCATCAGCAACATCAGAAATTGCGCGAACGACCACGAACGGGGTACCGAACAGGTGGCAAACGTGACCGATAGCCGCGGCTTCCATTTCGACAGCAGCAACATTCGGGAAGGTTGCGCGGATACGTGCCAGAGGCGCTGCGCCATTGATGAACGCATCGCCACTGCAAACCAGACCGCGTACGGCGTTCAGGTTGAGTTCACGGATACAGTTTTCTGCCAGTTCAATCAGCGCCGGATCAGCAGTGAACGCAGGCGGGCAACCGGCCATCTGGCCCGGTTCATAGCCAAACGCGGTGACGTCAGCATCGTGATAACGCACTTCATCAGACACGACGATATCACCGACTTTCAGGGTTTTCGCCAGCCCGCCTGCGGAACCGGTATTGATCACCACGTCAGGACGGCAATGTTCCAGCAGCAATGTGGTGCCCATGGCGGCAGACACTTTACCAATGCCGGATTTAAGCAGCGCCACGTCCACACCGTTTAACTGGCCAGTATAGATTTCGCAGCCTGCGCGTTCGATAGTCTGACGGTTGATAATCTTGTCGCGCAGCAGGGTCACTTCCTGCTCCATTGCACCGATAATGCCTACTTTCATATGAATACTCGCAGATGTGGTTGGAATGAGCCGCAGCGTGTGCGGAATTGACGGTTTAATCACGAAAACAATGTGCGATAGTCTATCATGGCTAAAGGTAAGAAATAATCCGTTTGGGGTGCAGGTTGCTACTGCAAAAAGCGCGTCGGTTTGATGTGTGAGTGGCTGAAAAGGTGGGAAATCATGTCCGGGATCGATTTTAAAACGAAATTCAATTTTCAGCGTCCTTTCAGCGCCCCGATCGAGGCACGCGATGACTATGATGTCGTCCGTCAGTTCGAAAGCGATCGCGGGCGCATTATCAACTCGGCTGCCATCCGCCGTCTGCAACAAAAGACTCAGGTTTTTCCGCTGGAGAAAAATGCTGCCGTCCGCAGTCGTCTGACCCATTCCCTTGAAGTTCAGCAGGTTGGCCGTCACATCGCCAAAGAGATCCTCCACCGTTTGCGCAGGCAGAACAAGCTTGAGGCTTACGGGCTGGACGAGGTGACCGATCCCTTTGAAAGCGTGGTAGAAATGGCGTGCCTGATGCACGACATCGGTAATCCGCCATTTGGGCATTTTGGTGAATCCGCCATTAACAACTGGTTTGCTAAGCGGATGGACACCGCCGGTTGCGGCGAAACACCACAGGAAACGGATGCCTGTCTGGTGACGTGTTTGCGCCTGACGCCAGACGATGCTGAACTGAACCAGCTGCGCAGTAAAATCCGCTACGACCTGTCTAATTTTGAAGGCAATGCGCAGGCCATCCGGCTGGTCTTCACCTTGCTGAAACTCAATCTGACTTACAGCCAGACCGCCTGCATTCTGAAATATACCCGCCCTGCGTATTCAATGACTAAACTTCCTTCGCATGATTACCTGATGAAAAAACCGGGTTTTTATCTGGCGGAAGAGCCGTTCATCAAAAAACTGCGCACTGAACTCGGGCTGGGTGAATTTAACCGCTTTCCGCTTACCTACATTATGGAAGCGGCCGATGATATTTCTTACTGCATTGCCGATCTGGAAGATGCGGTTGAGAAAAGTATTTTCAGCGTGGAACAGCTTTATAATTATCTGTGCCGTGAGTGGGGCGCGATAGAGAAAAATGACTTCTTCGATAAAGTGGTTCGCACTGCTTACGAGAAAATGGATAAAGCGAAAACGTTCCGTAATCCGGTGGATTACTTCTTTATGGAACTGCGCGTTCAGACAGTGAAACAACTGGTGCCGCATGCTGCCCGCCGGTTCATTGATAATATAGAAGATATTTATCAGGGTACCTTTAATCATGCGTTGCTGGAAGATGACAGCCAGGCCAACCGGTTGTTAGAGATTTATAAAGCGGTGGCCTTCAAACAGGTATTCAATCATCACGAAGTGGAGGAGCTGGAATTACAAGGCTATCGGGTGATCAGCGGATTACTTGATATTTATAGCCCGTTGCTGGATATGCCTTTGACCGATTTTAACCAGCTAGTTCAGGAGGATACGCACAGGAAATATCCGATTGAAACCCGTCTGCTGCATAAGATTTCAGCCAAACATCGTCTGGCTTACAACAATGCCGTGGCGGCGCTGGAAGGATTACCGGTCGCGGAACATGCCGCGCAGGAGTTTTATTACCGTGCGCGAATGATTCAGGATTATATCAGCGGAATGACTGACCTTTATGCATACGATGAATACAGAAGACTCATGGCGGCTGAGTAATTTGTTTTAAAAAGACAAATTGAACTCTCTTTAATTTTCTTTACGGAACTGTTTGAAAAAACGCCATTTGTAAATGCTGACAATAATTTTTTACCATTGTCATTTCGACCCTGATGAACTTCACGCTATTAATACCATCTCAGTATCACGACTACCAAGCAATGCGACTATTTTGGTTGCCACAATAATTTTAAGAGATCCTGAAAAATGAAAAAATCGAGTTTATTCCTCAGCGCATTAGCGTTAAGCATCGGTATGGCAATGGCCCCGGTTTCTTCTGCACTGGCTGCTGAAACTGCGTCTTCCAGCACCAGCACCACTCAGCTTCCTAGCCTGGCACCTATGCTTGAAAAAGTGATGCCATCGGTGGTGAGCGTCAACGTTGAAGGCAGTGCGCCGGTAAAAACACCACGCATGGGTCAGCAGTTCCAGCAATTCTTTGGTCAGAATTCGCCGCTGTGCCAGGACGGTTCGCCGTTCCAGGGTTCTCCGGTGTGTCAGGGCGGCGGTCAGGGGCCTGACGGTCAGCCTGCGCCTGAACAGAAAGAAGATTTCCGCGCGCTGGGTTCCGGCGTCATCATTGATGCCGACAAAGGTTATGTGGTTACCAACAACCACGTTGTTGATAACGCAACCAAAATCAGCGTACAGCTGAACGATGGCCGTAAGTTCGACGCCAAAGTCATCGGCAAGGACCCGCGTTCTGATATCGCGGTGATTCAGTTACAGAATGCGAAAAACCTGACGGCCATTAAGATGGCGGATTCCGAACAACTGCGTGTGGGCGATTACACCGTGGCTATCGGTAACCCGTATGGTCTGGGCGAAACCGTGACTTCCGGTATCGTTTCTGCACTGGGTCGTTCCGGCCTGAATATTGAGAACTACGAAAACTTCATCCAGACGGATGCCGCGATCAACCGCGGTAACTCCGGTGGTGCGCTGGTGAACCTGAATGGTGAACTGATTGGCCTTAACACGGCGATCCTGGCACCGGACGGCGGCAACATCGGTATCGGTTTTGCGATCCCAAGTAACATGGTGAAAAACCTGTCCAAACAAATGATCGAATTCGGTCAGGTGAAACGCGGCGAGCTGGGCATCATGGGGACCGAGCTGAACTCCGAACTGGCGAAAGCCATGAAAGTTGACGCACAGCGCGGTGCATTCATCAGTCAGGTCATGCCGAAATCTGCCGCAGAGAAAGCGGGCATTAAAGCCGGTGACGTGATCCTGAGCATGAACGGTAAACCGATCAGCAGCTTCGCCTCGTTCCGTGCTGATATCGGCACCCTGCCAATCGGCACCAAAGTGACGCTCGGCCTGCTGCGTGAAGGCAAACCGATGAACGTTGACGTGACCATTGAGCAAAGCACTCAGACATCGAAAATCGAATCCGGCAACATTTATACCGGCATCGAAGGGGCTGAACTGAGTAACGGTGCGGCAGGTGATCAGAAAGGTGTGAAAGTCGATGAAGTGAAGCCGGGTTCAACGGCCGCGCGCATCGGCCTGAAAAAAGGCGACGTCATTTTGGGTGTGAACCAGCAGAAAGTGACCAATCTGGGCGAGCTGCGTAAAATTCTCGACACCAAACCAAACGTTCTGGCGCTGGATATTCAGCGTGGTGATACCTCAATTTACCTGCTGGCGCAGTAATTTCCGCCTGCTATACCTCACACAAAGCACGCTCCGGCGTGCTTTTTTTTTGCCTGTCTTTCAGGGACTCTCATCAATCATGTGGATTTTGCCGGGCCGGTTGGGCATTTGCTTAAAAATGTGATATTCCCCGCAACTTCAATAGGTGCTTTCGCTCTTTGGGCATTTGCATAATGTATGGGCATCGCGGCCTGAGTATGCTGTTTTAACAACGATAAAACAGCAAGGCAGGGGTTCCATGTCGGCATATCATCTCGATGCAAAGCTGGCGCAACAAATTGTTGCCCGCACAATGCAAATTATTGATAGTAATGTGAATGTCATGGATGGTCGCGGACGGATTATCGGCAGCGGCGATGATCAGCGTCTTGGTGAATTGCACGAAGGCGCACTGCTGGCGATTTCGCAGGAGCGCATTGTCGACATCGACGAGGGCGTTGCACGGCATTTGCACGGTGTACGTCCGGGCATCAACCTGCCGTTGCGTATTGACGGTCAGATCGTGGGCGTTATCGGCCTGACGGGCAATCCGTCCCAGTTGCGTCAGTATGGCGAGCTGGTGTGTATGACCGCCGAAATGATGCTCGAACAGGCGCGTCTGCTGCACATGCTGGCGCAGGACAGCCGTCTGCGGGAAGAACTGGTGCTTAACCTGATTCGTGTGGATGAACTCTCTCCGGCGCTGATGGAGTGGGCGCAGCGTCTGGGCATCGACCTCAACCGGCCACGTGTCGCGGCGGTGGTGGAAGTCGACAGCGGACAGCTCGGTGTGGACTCTGCCATGGCAGAACTGCAACAACTGCAAACTTTACTGACCACGCCGGAGCGTGACAACCTGATCGCTATCGTTTCCCTCACCGAAATGGTGGTGCTGAAACCGGCCCTGAACAGCTACGATCGCTGGGATCCAGAGGGCCACCGCCAGCGCATTGATCATCTGCTGTCGCGCATGACCGAAACTGGTCGTCTGCGCGTGCGCATTTCCCTTGGCAACTTTTTTACCGGCCCTGGCAGCATCGCCCGTTCTTATCGCACCGCACGTACCACCATGAGTGTGGGCAAACAGCGGATGCCGGAACAGCGGTGTTACTTCTATCAGGATCTGATCTTACCCGTGCTGCTCGACAGCCTGCGTGGCGGCTGGCAGGCCGATGAACTGGTGCGTCCGCTGGCGCGTCTGAAAGCGACGGATGGCAACGGATTACTGCGCCGCACACTGACGTCGTGGTTCCACCATAATGTTCAGCCGACCGCTACGTCTAAGGCACTGTATATTCATCGTAATACGCTGGAATATCGCCTCAACCGTATCTCGGAATTAACCGGCCTGGATCTGGGGAACTTCGACGATCGTTTATTGCTGTACGTGGCCCTGCAATTAGATAACAACCATCTGTGACCGCCATCACAGCCGTTTCATTTTTTGTGAAACAACTCGCACGTCGCTGGGCATTTGCCTCAGGATAAATGCAAAGGGCTATTTATGCTTGGTTGATTGCCCAATGAGTAAAGGGAATGTTGTTCATATACTGGCTGCGTTCCTTCCTCTCTGAACCCTACAGTTCTGTGAATGGAATGACTTTTATCTCTGTTTAGAGGCGTTGTCATTAATTCCGGAGAACACCATGGAAACTACCGTTTCAGCAGCCAGTGCCGTCAAAAAAAGAACTAACGCGCGCTACTGGATAGTGGTGATGTTATTTATTGTCACCTCATTTAATTACGGCGATCGTGCCACGTTATCCATTGCCGGTTCGGCGATGGCCAAAGATATCGGGCTGGATTCCGTCGGGATGGGTTATATCTTCTCGGCATTTTCCTGGGCATATGTCATCGGGCAAATACCCGGTGGCTGGCTGCTCGATAAATTCGGTTCGAAAAAAGTTTATTTCTACAGCATTTTCATCTGGTCGTTATTCACCCTGCTGCAAGGCTTTGTCGATGTCTTCAGCGGCTTCGGCATTGTGGTATCGCTGTTTGCTTTACGTTTTCTGGTTGGCCTGGCCGAAGCGCCGTCCTTCCCCGGCAACAGCCGTATCGTCGCAGCCTGGTTCCCGGCTCAGGAACGTGGCACCGCAGTCTCTATTTTTAACTCAGCGCAGTACTTCGCCACGGTTATTTTCGCCCCGATCATGGGCTGGCTGACGCACGAAGTGGGCTGGTCACACGTCTTCTTCTTCATGGGCGGTCTGGGGATCGTGCTGAGTTTCATCTGGCTGAAAGTGATCCACGATCCGAAAGATCATCCGGGCGTAAATCAGGCCGAACTTGATTACATGGAAGCCGGTGGTGCGCTGATCAATATGGATCAGAAAATCACCAAAAAAGCCGTCGTAAAAGGCGAAAAAACCTTCCAGATGAAACAGTTACTGAAATCCCGCATGATGATTGGCATTTACATCGGCCAGTACTGCATCAACGCGCTGACCTATTTCTT
This sequence comes from Rahnella sp. 2050, assembly GCF_040544515.1. Lineage (NCBI taxonomy): Bacteria > Pseudomonadati > Pseudomonadota > Gammaproteobacteria > Enterobacterales > Yersiniaceae > Rahnella > Rahnella sp. 2050. The sequence goes on from NZ_JBEPKE010000002.1 coordinate 554,331, forward strand.
CATCACCTGGTTCCCGGTGTATCTGGTTCAGGCGCGCGGTATGTCGATACTTAAAGCGGGCATGGTGGCCTCAGTACCGGCGATTTGCGGATTCCTCGGCGGCGTACTGGGTGGAATTATCTCCGACTGGCTGATGCGCAGAACCAGCAACCTGACACTGTCGCGCAAGGCTCCGATTGTGATCGGTATGCTGTTGTCGATGTCGATGATTTTCTGCAACTACGTTGATACCGAATGGATGGTGGTTGGCATTATGGCATTCGCCTTCTTCGGTAAAGGTCTGGGTGCGCTGGGCTGGGCGGTAATGGCCGATACCGCACCGAAAGAAATCAGCGGGCTGAGCGGCGGATTGTTCAACATGTTCGGTAACGTCTCCGGCATCATCACGCCGATCGCTATCGGCTACATTATCGGGACCACCGGTTCCTTCAACGGCGCGCTGATTTATGTCGGCATCCACGCACTGCTCGCCGTCGTCAGTTACGTGTTTATTGTCGGAAAAATCGAACGTATTCAGCTTCGCCCGTACCACGGTACAGGCACAGTAAAAGGGGAAAGATGATGAGTACGCAATCCTCACCGGTTATCACGGATATGCAGGTCATTCCTGTGGCAGGGCATGACAGCATGCTGATGAATATTGGTGGCGCGCACGGTGCTTACTTCACCCGCAATATCGTTATCCTCAAGGACAGTGCCGGGAACACCGGTGTCGGCGAAGCGCCGGGCGGGGAGGTGATTTACAACACGCTGGTGGAGGCCATTGCTCAGGTGAAAGGCCAGGAAGTGGCGCGCATGAACCGGCTGGTGCATCAGATCCACGTCGGCAATCAGTCATCGGATTTTGACTCTTTCGGTAAAGGTGCGTGGACGTTCGAACTGCGCGTTAACGCCGTCGCCGCACTGGAAGCCGCGCTGCTGGATCTGATGGGCAAATTCCTCGGCGTGCCGGTGTGTGAACTGCTCGGGCCGGGCAAACAGCGCGACGAAGTCACGGTGCTCGGTTATCTGTTTTATATCGGTGACCGGCAGAAAACCGATTTGCCGTATCAGGAAGGGGAACGCAGCCATCACGACTGGTATCACCTGCGTCATCAGGAAGCGATGAACAGTGAGGCGGTGGTGCGGCTGGCCGAAGCGGCGCAGGATCGCTATGGCTTCAAAGATTTCAAACTCAAAGGCGGCGTGCTGCCGGGCGAGCAGGAGATCGAGGCGGTTAAAGCACTGGCAAAACGCTTCCCGGATGCGCGGATCACGGTTGATCCGAACGGCGCGTGGCTGCTGGATGAAGCAATCGACCTGTGCAAAGACCTGCACGGTATCCTCAGCTATGCCGAAGATCCGTGCGGTGCGGAGCAAGGTTTTTCCGGCCGCGAAGTGATGGCGGAATTCCGCCGTGCCACCGGTTTGCCGGTCGCCACAAACATGATTGCCACTAACTGGCGCGAGATGCAGCACGCGGTGATGTTGCAGTCGGTGGATATTCCGCTGGCGGATCCGCATTTCTGGACCATGCATGGCGCGGTGCGGGTCGCACAACTTTGCGATGAGTGGGGTCTGACGTGGGGCTGCCATTCGAATAACCATTTCGACATTTCGCTGGCGATGTTTACCCATGTCGGTGCGGCCGTACCGGGTAAGCCGACGGCGATAGATACGCACTGGATCTGGCAGGAAGGCAACCAGCGCCTGACCAAAGAGCCGCTGCAAATTGTGAACGGGAAAATCAAAGTGCCTGAAAAACCGGGGCTGGGCGTGGAGATCGACATGGATCAAATCCATCGCGCCCACGAGCTGCACCGGAAACTGCCGACCGGTGCGCGCAACGATGCCGCCGCGATGCAGTATCTGATCCCCGGCTGGACATTCGATCGCAAGCGCCCGGCACTGGGGCGTGGTTAACGGAATCTGAATTCACTAAGGAGTAAGCATGACCTCTTCATCTACACCTAAAATTGTCTCCATGCAGGTGATCCCGGTGGCCGGGCACGACAGCATGTTGCTTAATCTCAGCGGCGCACATGCCCCTTTCTTCACCCGCAACATCCTGATCCTCAAGGACAGCAGCGGTAACACCGGCGTCGGTGAAGTGCCGGGCGGCGAGAAAATTCGTCAGACGCTGGATGATTCGGCGTTGCTGGTGATTGGCAAAACGCTGGGTGAATACAAAAATGTGATGACCGCCGTGCGGGAAAAATTCGCCGACCGTGATGCCTCTGGCCGCGGTTTGCAGACTTTTGATTTGCGTACCACTATCCACGTCGTGACGGCGATCGAAGCCGCGATGCTGGACTTGCTCGGCAAACATCTGGGCGTCACCGTGGCATCATTGCTGGGCGACGGGCAGCAACGTGATGAAGTCGAAATGCTCGGCTATCTGTTCTACGTCGGCGACCGCAACAAAACCTCACTGGGCTATCAGAGCCAGCCGGGCGACAGTTGCGACTGGTATCGCCTGCGCCATGAAGAGGCGCTGACACCGGCGGCGGTGGTGCGTCTGGCGGAAGCGGCGTATGAAAAATACGGCTTTAATGATTTCAAACTGAAAGGCGGCGTACTGGCTGGCAGCGAAGAGGCCGAAGCCGTGACGGCGCTGGCGCAACGCTTCCCGCAGGCGCGGATCACACTTGATCCTAACGGTGCCTGGTCGCTGAATGAAGCGATTGCGCTCGGCAAACAACTGCGCGGTGTGCTGGCGTATGCGGAAGATCCATGCGGTGCCGAGCAGGGCTTCTCCGGGCGCGAAGTGATGGCCGAATTCCGTCAGGCAACCGGCCTGCCGACGGCCACTAATATGATCGCCACCGACTGGCGTCAGATGGGGCATACCATCCAGCTGAAATCCGTGGATATTCCGCTGGCGGATCCGCACTTCTGGACGATGCAGGGGTCAGTTCGCGTCGCGCAGATGTGCCACGAATGGGGGCTGACCTGGGGTTCGCACTCTAACAATCACTTTGATATTTCACTGGCGATGTTTACCCAGGTGGCCGCCGCTGCGCCGGGTAAAATCACTGCCATCGATACGCACTGGATCTGGCAGGAAGGCAATCAGCGCCTGACCAAAGAACCGTTGCAGATCAAAGGCGGTAAGGTGCGCGTGCCAGAACAACCGGGTCTGGGCGTTGAGCTGGATATGGATCAGGTGATGAAGGCGCACGAGCTGTACAAAGGCATGGGACTGGGTGCCCGTGACGATGCGCAGGGCATGCAGTTCCTGGTGCCGGACTGGAAGTTTGATCCGAAAAAACCGTGTCTGGTGCGGTAAGTGATATGCAACTATAAAAAAGCCTCTCCGGTGAGAGGCTTTTTACGTTCTGACAGGAAACTCAGCCCCGTGCGTGTGCCGCGGCCTTTTCTATCTGTTCATCCGAAGGGCGTACACCGGTATACAGCACGAACTGCTCGACGGCCTGAAGTGTGGCGACTTCCGCACCGGTAATCACTTTCTTGCCGTGTTCGCGGCCGTAGCGGATCAGCGGGGTTTCTACCGGCAGCGCGACGACGTCAAAGACGATGCTGGCGCGGTCAATCACCGCCGGTTCAAAGGCCAGTGAATCCACTTCCGGCCCGCCCGCCATGCCGATTGGCGTGACATTCACCACCATATCCACGGCAACATCGCCGACTTCTGCTTTCCATTCATAACCGTATTCTTCCGCCAGCGCACGGCCGTTAGCTTCGTTGCGGGCAATGATGTAGCCCTTTTTGAAACCGGCATCACGAATGGCCGCGACCACGGCTTTGCCCATGCCGCCGCTGCCGCGCAGGGCGAAAACGGCATCACGCGGCACCTGATGGCTGTCGAGCAGTTTGGCGACCGCGATGTAATCCGTGTTGTAGGCGCGCAGGAAGCCGTCGTCATTGACGATGGTATTCACCGACTGAATGGCTGTCGCGGAAGGATCCAACTCATCGAGGAAAGGAATGCAGGCTTCCTTGAACGGCATCGAGACCGCGCAGCCGCGAATACCCAGTGCGCGTACGCCTTTCACCGCGGCTTCGATGTCTTGGGTGGAAAATGCTTTGTAGACGAAGTTCAGGTCTAATGCCTGATAAAGGCTGTTATGAAAACGGGTACCGAAATTGCCCGGACGACCGGAAAGGGACATACACAACTGCGTGTCTTTGTTAATTTCCCGACTCATTTCATTCTCCTTTTAAGATGTTCTTTATGACCTTACGGCCTCTTAATGAACCTTAGCTGAAACGATCCGCCCCGACAATCTGCCTCTGTCTCAAATCGGCTGTTATACTTAACAGATGCGTGAACACGGAGGCTGATATGAATTTGGACTTGTTTGATCACCCCGATTTTCACCCCAACTGGCGCGAAGAACTGTGCCCGGGCGCGGTGGTATTGCGCGGTGCGGCGCTGGCAGAGGATGTCGCATTGCTGGCGGAAATCGACCGGATCGCCGGGCTGGTGCCTTTTCAGTATCGCGCCACGCCGGGCGGTTATGCGATGTCGGTGGCAATGACCAATTGCGGTGATGTCGGTTGGGTGACGGACAGGGCGGGTTATCGCTACCAGGCCACCTCGCCGGAAAGTCATCAGCAATGGCCGCCGATGCCGGAATTGTTTCGTTCGCTTGCCGTGAGCGCGGCGGACCAGGCGGGTTTTGCAGGCTTCGAGCCGGATGCCTGTCTGATCAACCGCTATCAGCCGGGGGCGAAAATGAGCCTGCATCAGGACAAAGACGAGCACGATTTCGGCCAGCCGATCGTCTCTGTCTCTCTGGGCTTACCGGCGGTTTTCCAGTTTGGCGGCATGGAGCGCAGTGATAAAACCCAGCGTGTGCCGCTGATGCATGGCGATATTGTGGTGTGGGGCGGCCCGTCGCGGCTGCGTTATCACGGCGTATTGCCACTGAAAGCGGGCGAGCATCCGCTGACCGGATCGTACCGGTTTAATCTTACGTTCCGTAAAGCGACGTAATTCCGTGGGCATCAGGCCGTAAAGCACAGGACTTTGTCCGCATTCTGCTTTACACTGCCGCCCTGCAAAAAATGACATGTTGAATAAATAATTACTTAGGCGGTAAGCGATGAACGGCGTAATCACAACCTGGTTTGAAGATAAAGGTTTCGGTTTTATCAAAGATGAAAACGGCGATAACCGTTATTTCCACGTGATTAAAGTTGCAAACCCTGAGCTGATTAAAAAAGATGCGGCAGTCACCTTTGAGCCGACCACCAACAACAAAGGCCTTTCCGCCTTTGCGGTGAAAGTCGAGCCGGAGAGCAAATACATCTTTATTGCCGGTGAGCGTATCAAAATCACCAGCATCAAATCCTTCCTGGCGTTTAACGAAGAGGTTCCTGCTGAAACCAAAATCGACAAAGAAAACGCTGTGCTTTCCGTCGGATTGTTGATGAACCGTATCCGCCCGCAGGAAGAAGAAAAAAAAGCGGAGATGCGCACCATGAAAAAGTTGCTGATCACCACTTTCCAGAACAGCACCTATGTGTTCACTGAAGATGAAATTGACGTGGATGCCACCGTCAAGACGCTGAAAGCGCTGTAACATCCCTTCTCAAACCGGTGCACATCCGTGGCACCGGTTCTGCTTTCCCTTCTTTCTTAATACGTCACCGTGACCGTCACCATATCGCTGTAGTTACCTGCGGGCTGATTGCTTTGCGCCAGATTTACGGATGCGGTATACGGAAACGATTGTGAAGTGCCGGTGCCGGTCGCGCTGCTGTCGGTGGAAGCCGTCCATACCGTGCTGTCACCTTTAAATATCTGATATTGCAGATAACGGGTGGTGCCGCCGACGGTGGAGGCCATCTGCCGGTATTGTCCGGACACCGGCACGCTGCTGGTCAGGTTGACGGAATAGCTGGCGTTCAGGGTGCAGCGTACGCTGATAGTATTTGCCACCACTGTGGTCAGGCCGGAAGGCAGTGCAGCACTGCCGAAACCCACATTGGGCGCGCTGTCGATATAACAGAAATTGGTGACATTGAGCGTCAGGGCGACATTGCCCGACACGTTACCGGAGTCTGCGAGACACAGTAAGGTGCCGATAGCCACTGAACACATATTCCATGTCCATGAGATGGGAATGACATCGGTATAAGTGCCTGCGGCCAGATTGGAAATGGCGACCGGCCGGACGTAGAGAGGTAAGGTGCTGTTGGGGCCGGAAAACAAGCCGAGTAATCCCAGCGCCGTGGTGCTGCTCCAGCTGATGGTATCGCCCTGATTATAAACGGCACTGCAGCTGGCATCCTTGCACAGGCTGTAGGGTAAATACTGCCCCGTTGTCCCGCTGTAAAGTCTGGGCTGCGAATTGCTGGGATGCTGAGTCACGCCGATAAACGCGGTGATGGTATTGGTGCCTGCGATGTTAAGCAGCCCGCCAGTACAACTTAATCCGCTGCCCCCTGAGGTGATCAGCGGCGATGAACTGACTGCAAACGAGTTTTGTGTGCCCAGCGTAATGCTCCCGGGCGCCGTCGTGCATCCCGCTTTTGCCCACCACGTTGTACCCAGCAACAGCATCAGCAATAATCCGCGATGCATCTGCTGCCTGAAAATTCTCATGATTTATCTCCTGCCGTTGTTTTCGCTGTGCCGCCGGGGCATGTCAGCGGGCCGACCTGCTCAATGCTGTGACGGGCAGGGTTCAGGGTGAAACTGACCCGGCAAAGCGAATGATCTTCCGTCTGGATATTCAGCACGTTGTTTTCCTGTAAGTGCGAGAAGTACACCAGCCCGTCGTAACCGGTGACGGTGGTCTGTTCTGTGTTTTGTTCCGTGACCAGCGTGCCGGGTTTCAGCGGCTGTCCGGCGGCGTCATGCAGGGTGATATTGGCGGACAGCACTTTCTCGACGCTGAATTTCACCACCACGCCGCTGCCTTGTTTCACCGCGATGCGGTCATTGACGTTACTGGTGACCACGTCGGCGGGCAGCGGCAGGGTGTCGATTTCCACTTTGGCCGGATAATACGAACTGACGGTCGGGATCAGCAGGTGGCCGTTTTTATCGGTTTTGCCCATTTTCTGATTCTCGAACAGCACGGGAACATCCGCGTAATGATCGGTATCCACCACGATAAAGGCATCATTGATCTTATCCGACAGGAACCAGTCGTTCGCCATAAACACCACGGATCCGCTCAGATCTGCCCAGTGGGTGTAATCGCCCCGATTGCCGTAGAACCCACCCTGCAGGGTCGCGTAGCGGGATTTCCAGGTGGCGTCGGCCTGCTGATACGGATTGTTGCCGCCGCTGTAAGCCAGATTCCAGCCCAGACCGCCGTCGGTGGGCGTCGCCTTGCTGGCGCCGGTTTGCTCCTGATAATTACCCGCACTGTCGCGCTGTACGCCCGCATTCATATTGATGTTGGTGCCAATCGGAATGATGAACTGCAACTGCGCGCTGTAGCCGGTATCGCCCAGCGTTTTATTGAGGGATAAAAACATGCTGCTTTGTCCCCACAGCGAGCGGCTGTAAGAAAAATTCACCAGCCGCGTATGCGAATTGTCATAGGCTTCGACATCGTAATACCCGATGCCCATCGTGCCGTTAGCGTTCCCGAACGGCGACGTGCTGAACGTCACCTGATCTGCCTGACGGCTTAACCGCGTGTCGCTGGTGTAAGACGTGATGTCCTGATAACCCGCCGTGCGTTTTGAGCGCAGAGCAGACAGGCTGAATACCGTCGAATAGTAGGAATAGCCCAGCGTGTATTGGCTGCCGTCTTTTTTATCGGTCACGTTCTCGCCCCGCGCACGGTCGGCTTTACTCTGGCTGCCTGAAACACTCAGAGTGCCCCAGGTGCTGACCGCGATATCGGTGCCCAATCCGCCCAGCGCCAGACCCTGTACGATTTCGGAATGGCCGGACAGCGTCAGGTAATCGCTCAGCCCGTATCGGTAAATCCCGCTGAATGCGGCATCTGAGTAGTCGCCGTTGGTGACGCCATAATTGTTACGTACAGCCCCGAGCGAGAAATCGAAATCGCTGAGGCTTTTGCGCAGCAACGTGTTGGAAACGTAAAACGGCACGCTGGTCGAGACCTGACGTCCGACCGCATCGGTGGTCACGATCGTCGCTTCACCGGCGCCATTGATATACGGCACGTTGGTCAGGGTAAAAGGCCCGGAATTGAGGTTATTACTGCTGGCCTTGTAGCCGTTCAGAAACAAATCAACCGTGGTCGGTACCGCCGCCGTGCCGCTGTATTGCAGCAACGGGTAGGTCACCAGATCCGGACGCACGCCAAAGTTACGGCTGATACGCAGGCCGCCCATCCGCGCCGAATTACTCCACGTCAGGGAATCGCTGACGAAATCCCCGACCTGATAGCTGATCAGATTTTTCTCGTCGGTGAAACGCCAGAAGGTGTCGTAACGCAGATAACCGTCCTGCGTGGTCTGGCCGCCGTTGCTGTTGTCGGCGTTATCAATGTTGTAGCGGTAAGTGCCGGTATTGGTGACCAGTCCGAGGCTGCTGAATAACCGTTGCTCCATCCAGGTGGCGACAGACTTCGCACCGCCGGGCGGATCGGTGTAGTACGAATCATAGTTAAACAACAGGCCGGTGCTGCTTTGCGACGGCGTGTAATTCATCAGCGGATCGCCGCTGACATTCTGGTTCGGCAGCCAGGCATCTGGCACCGTTAACACCAGTTGCTGGGTGGCCGAATCGTATCTGGCTTTTACGTCCGGCAATTCGCCGACATTGATCAGCCCCTGCCGGCCATTAATGTGGATGTGATTCTTCGCCAGAACACCGGCTTCGACGAAGTAGGCGTTATTGCGATACGTCACCGGCACGACCTGATTATCCGTCTGACCATTGACCACAACCGACAGATAAAACATGGCGTCCGTGACCACTGGTGCCGCACGCGGGGCATCAGGCAGTGAAGAATATTCCTGCGCCTGTGCACTGAACGTACTCAGGCATATCAGGCACAGGCTTCTCCGGAAATAAAGCGGTCGCTGATGACCTTCCCGGAGAAGACGTCTGATTGTCATTCGTTGCGGCTCCTGCTGTTACTGGCCGCGTGGAATGACAATCGGTTGGGTGTTATCGGCAATCTGCGCATTGAGTTGCGCCCCTGGCGTCACACCTGCGGGCACTGGCCAGCGCATTTGTTGTCCCGGCAATACATAACCCATAAAGCCGCCCACCATGGTTTTTACGCCTTGTTTCTGGTTACCCGTCGCCGACCAGAAAACGTTACTCAGGCGTGCATGGACGAGGCCGGTATTACCCACCTGCAAATAGGTTTTCCCGCCCTCGGACACCGTACGCCAGTTGAGGATCGGACGCGTCGCCGTGGAAGGGTCGCGTTTGATATCCGCGCGATCGTTGGTCCACAAATTGCCGCCATCCATAAACAGCGGCAGTAAATAACGCATCTGCAATTGCAGACCGACGACCGCTTTGTCCTTCCCCTGCGCGGAGTCGTTCAGCGGAGAAGGGATTTCATCAATAATGATGCGATACGCCTGCTCGGTATTGGCCGGCACCGGCGTGTTGCGGATAAGCCTGATCAACTGACGCTGCCCCGGTGGCACGGTAGCAAATGGCGGGCTGGCGACCACGTTGGTCTGATCGGCATACTTCTCGTTAAAATTCTCCTGCTTCCAGGCCAGTACGCGCACCTGCAAGGACACCGGTTCTGCGCCACGGTTTTCCAGCCACAGGGCAGATCCGTTCTGATCAGATTCAATAATCTGATAGACCGGCCAGACCAGCACCGAACTGGCAGCCTGTGCGTTCACGCAAGACAGAAAGGCACCGAGCAATGCGGCGGTAGTGAAAAGGCGTAGAAACAGTGTCTTCATATTTTTATATCCTGATGATTCAATAAGTTAACGTGACAGTGACGGTGTCGGTATACGTCCCGGCGGAAGGCAGAGGGGTCACAGCGTATAAACGTGCATAAACCGGGTAGGTTTGCGAGGTATCCGGAAAACTGGGGATGGACATCACCAGCGCGCCATTGCCCCAGACCAGACTGCGGGCGGCATCGCGGAAAAGCTGGTAGCCCAGCAGATCGGTATTGGTGGTGTTTTGCATATAGCGGCGTGTGGCGGTGCCACCGTGAGTGCCGTAATCCATGGCAATACTGACGGAGGTACCCGGCGTGCAGGTGACGACCACGGAACCTGCGCCCGTGCTGCTGACAATATCGACGTTGCTGGTGATGTCCGACAGGGAGCCGAAGTTGAGGGTGCCGAGACTGGAGATCGGGCTGGCAAGCGAGCTGCCAAATACGCAGCCATTGGTGAGGGTCGCCGAAACGGTAAACGTCGTGGTTGCCGTGGCGGCACGCGCTGAACTGCACAATATCAGCAGCAATAACATCATCGGTAATAACACGGGCGGAAAACGCAGTCTGGCAGGCATCGTCACCTCTACCAGGATACGGTGACATTCACCGTATCCTGATAAACACCGGCGGCAGGGGTGGTCTGTGCCGGAACGCGGCCATAGACCGTGCTCCACTGATCCGCGCCGTTACCGGTGCCGCTGACGCCGGTGGTGTTGTCCCACACGGTGGTGCGTGCCGCCGAGGTGTAAAGGTTGTACTGCAGCGTCTCGGCGCTGTTGGTGGTATTGACCATTCTGCGGGCGGTAACCACACCGCTGCTGCCGCCATCCATGACAATTTTGTAGGTCAGCCCGCTCACACATTTTACGCGGATCGAACCCGCCAGTTGTGTGCTGGTAGCATTCACCGCGCTGCTGAGCGACGCATAATTGCCAAAATTCAGCGTACCGAAACGGGTGCTGCCGGACGTCGTGGTTCCCGCTTCACAGGCGGGCAGCAACGTGGCACTGATGCCTATTGTTGCCGCCTGACTCAGCGGAATGTGCAACTGCACCGACACCAGCAGGGTGGCAGGCAGTAGCCGCAGTACCTTGATGTCCATGATTTTTCCTTCCTTGAACCGAAAGCCAGTCAGAGCCGGAACCGGCGCTGAGGGAAAAACGCTTACCAGGAAAGAGTGGCAACAACGGTATCGTTATAGGTTCCTGCAGCCGGCGTGGTGCTGGTCTGGTCAGCAGGCAGTACTCGACCGTAAATCGGGATATTTTGCGCCGTGGTCCCTGTGGTGAGCGTAATTGGCGTATTAATCGCGATTTCGGTGGTACGTGCGGTATCGGAATAGAGGCGGTAAGGAATACTGTTGCCGCTGGATGTCATGGCACGCAGCCCGCCGGTTGCCGCCAGTCCGCCGTTCAGTGACAGCGTCGGGGTCAGTCCTGTGCTACAGGCGATGGTGACGGCACCGGTGCCGTCAGCGCCGAATACGGTCCCGTTAATAACGCTGGTCAGATCCGCGTAGTTACCAAAATTCAGCGTACCCCACTGGTTGGTTCCCCCCGTTGATGTGCCGTTACCGACAGTACAACCTGTGCTGATGGTGAGCTGAACGCCTACCTGGCCTGTTAAGGTACCGGCGGCCTGTGCACCTGCGACTAAAGTCAGCGTCGCCGCAGAAAGCACGGCCAGTAATAATGATTTTTTTTCGCCCATGATGACTCCCAAAATAACTTACACGGATGTGTATTCATGCAACGGCGTTGCATGTGGAAATCCTCTGGTGGTTAATAGTTAACGCAAAAAAACGGCAAGAAAAGCCGGTAATAAACAGCGTGCAGGCCGGGTATTATGTTTTCCCTTCACAACGGAGCGGAGCCCTGACCTTATGTGCATGATGAAAAACGCAGTCATGGTTAAATATAAGTTAATAAATTTACCTTAAGGGACTCTTTTCATTATTTTTGTCAATAAGGATAAAAATTCTATAAATTACAAATTATAAAATTTTAATCCTGTTTATATTGATTTTTATTGGTTAATTATTGTGTTACCTAAACAAAAAGATGAAGGTGTTTAACATTTACTTTTGTATGGACATGGGTTTCTTTCCGCGATTGGTTAACAGTGCTACTGATGTTTACCGCGCAGCGCCAGCAACACCAGCAGCGCAGAGAACAGCGTAATCGCCATCAGACACAACAGTAAGGGATGCAATGAGACGGCATAAAGCTGCTGAAGCTGTGCCGTACTGGCTTGTGTAATAAGCTGCTGTGCCACGGTAAGATTACCGGTCGCCAGCCGTTGCGCCGCCTGGCTGATGGCCTCCGGACTGATCGCATCGCCGGTAAAGCGAGCCGCCAGTGCGTTGTGCGTTAACATCGACAGAATAGCGCCGACAATCGCCAGCGAGATGCCTTCTCCGGCCACGCGTGTGGTGCTGAAAATGCCGGTTGCCATGCCCGCCCGTTCTTTCGGCACGACGCTCACCGACAGTCCATCCATCAGCCCCCATGGCAAACCGGTACCGATGCCGACAACCACCATCGGCGCAATCATGCCTGTGACATCCTGCGCCAGCACCGCCTGACTGAGCCAGCCCAAACCGGCGGCGGCAATCACCAAACCTGATGTGCACAACACGCCTGCCGAAATCCAGCGCGTCAGCCACGCGGCCAGCAGTGGCACAATCAGCATCGGGACAGAAAGTGCCATCATCATCAGCCCGGCGCGTTCTTCGCTCAGTCCGGAGACCCCGATAAACAGCATCGGCAACACCACCAGCAGCACCACGAAACAGAAACCCGTCGCCAGCGGAAGTGCCTGCACACCGATAAAACGGATATAACGGAACAGGGATAAATCCAGCATCGGGTTTTTCACCCGCAGCTCAACAACCACAAATACCGCCAGCAACAGTGCCGCGCCTCCCAGCAGGGAAAGTACCCGTGTACTGTGCAGACCAGACTGTGGAATTTCCATCAGCGCCCAGGTCAGCAATGCCAGCATGGCGGTAAAGGACAGCGTCCCCGGCCAGTCGATGCCGGATGCCTGCGGATTCCGCGTTTCACGCATTTTTCCGGCGCCCGTTATCAGGGAAAGAACGGCAATCACCGTCGCGGAGAAAAACACCGAACGCCAGCCGAAGTTTGCGATAAGCACGCCCGCGAGAAAGGGGCCGAAGGCCAGTCCGACGCCAAAACTGCTGCCCATCAGGCTGAAAGCCCGGGTACGCGCTGCGCCATCGAATTCCTGCGCCAGAGCAGCCGCACCACCGGCCAGCGCACCGGCAGCAGCAATACCCTGCGCGGCGCGCAGTAAATCAATCCACAGCAAACTGCTGCTGAAAGCCTGGAGTAACGACAACAGCGCAAACAGAGAAACGCCGCTGACGAACACTTTTTTGCGCCCCAGTTCATCGGCCAGCGCCCCGGCCGCCATCAGAAAACAGCCGAATGTGAGCATGAACGAATTGGTGATCCAGCTCAGTGCCTGCGCGCTGCCGCCGAGTTCACGGGCAATGGCGGGTGTTGCCACCGCACCGCTGACAAAATTGAGCGGCAAAATTACCGCCGCCAGACACACGGTAAATAGCACCTGCAGGCTGCCTGATGAAGATGAGGTCATTGTTCGCTTTCCTGATATTGGGGTATAACAGTGATGATAAATTGTCTTGAATATGGCGGAAACAGGTTGTAAGTCCGAGGATTGCGGACTAAATAGCTCGAATAAACAGGAGTGAAAATGGAAAATCTCAACGGCCTGCTGGCCTTTGTTCGCGCTGCCCAAAGTCAGAGTTTTGCCGCAGCAGCGGAGCGCATGGGCATTTCGGCCTCGGCGGTGGGGAAAAGCGTGGCGCGCCTTGAGGAAAAACTCAGTGTGCGACTCTTCAACCGCAGTACGCGGCGTATCAGCCTGACCGATGAGGGCCAGCTATTTTTTGAACGCTGCCAGCATATTGTTTCGCAACTGGAAGAGGCAGAACAGGAACTGGTACGGATCTCCGCTGTGCCGCGCGGCAAATTACGTATCACCGCGCCGGCTATCGGCTATCGCATACTGCTGCCGCATTTGCCGGAATTCCGTCAGCGTTATCCCGATGTTGAGCTGGATCTGGATTTCAGTGATCGCATGGTGGATGTCATTGATGAAGGATTTGATATCGCCATCCGCAGCGGCGAACTGAACAGTTCGCAGATGATGTCGCGCCGCCTCGGGCCGTTTCGTTTTGCGATTGTCGGCGCGCCACATTATTTCGCCAGGCATCCTGCGCCGCTTACGCCTGACGACCTTTATCAGCACGCTTGTCTGCGCTACCGCTTTCCGGGCAACGGACAATGGCAGGAATGGGAGATGACCAGCGTGACGCCGCCGGAACTGCCGCTGGCACTGAGCAGTAATAATCTGGAGTCGATTTTACAGGCGACGATACAGGGACTGGGACTGGCGTATGTGCCGGAATTCATCGTGCGGCCATATCTTGAATCCGGTGAGCTTATTTCGGTACTGCCTGCGTATTTAAAAGAAGGCGGGAAGTTTTCGGTGGTCTGGCCAAGCAGCCGCCATATGCTGCCAAAAGTGCGGGTGTTTATTGATTTTCTGACCGAAAAACAGGTCCTGGGAGATATCACATCCGCATAAAAAAACGGGGCACAAGGCCCCGTGAGATGTTTTAACGCGCATCAGAACATGTCACCAAGAGATCAGATTTGCTTCCACTGTGACCATTCGCCGGTAAATTCGGCTTTGCCCGGCTGATTGCCGTGCGTCCAGTAGTTGGCCTGGTAGTCTTTACCGTTCAGGCTGACTTTGTCGCCGGTGTTGTACACTTTGCTGGCATCCCAGGTGGCATATTTGCCTGCCGGAGAAGGCGTTGGTGTAGGTTCTGGCGTTGGCACAGGCGTTGGCACAGGCGTTGGCACAGGCGTTGGTTCCGGGGTCGGCACCGGTGTCGGCTCCGGTGTTGGTTCTGGCTCAACGGCTGCGTTACCCAGCACTGTTACCACGATGCTTTTCGATACCGATTTTTCACCGTGTTCATCGGTGACTACCAGTGTGAAGTTGAAGTCAGATTTACTGACCAGCTCTGGTGCGGTGAAGTCTGCGGAGACCGCATCGTACGAGGACAGTGCGATGGCGGCTGGTGCAGTCCATTTGTAGGTGAGTTTATCGTTGTCTTTATCGGCAGAACCTGCCGCGCTCAGACGCACTTTGGCACCGCTGAACACCTGCAGGGCAATATCACCGGTAGGCGCAGTATTGGTTTCTGAAGGGACTTCATCTTCCGGAACCTGACCGTCGATATTGACACCTTCAAAGTAGAAAGGCGCCATATCGATAACCTGATTCTGGATAGTACAACCCAGACCTTCGCGTGCCGCATTGACCAGCAGACCGTTGTCCTGATCGATAGTCCAGGTGAACAGTGCGCCGAGTCCTTTTTCAACCACATAACGGCCTTTTTCACGCACGGTACGTGGGGTATCAATGGACATGAAAATGCCGGTGTCTTTGTTATAAAGATAATCAGCATCAGCGACCTGATCGGTATACACCTGGAAGCCATTGCGTCCTGACTGATTTTCCAGATCCAGGTAGTTATTCACCATGTCGTACCATTCGGTGGTACCGCTTTCGAATGTACCGACGGTGGTTTTACCTTCAACAGGAGTATAGGTACCTTCTAAAGGAGAATAGCTTTCCAGTACCGCATTTTGCGCGTTACGGGAATAGGCCGCATAGCCGACATTCATGCGGTCAGCCGGGAACCCTTTCGACAGCAGATAGTTAATGATGGTGTCAATGCCCCAGCCGCCTTCAACCAATGCATGTAAATTGGTGTGATGCGACAATTTTTCTGCCCACGGCGTACCGAAAAAGTCATAGGTCATCAGGTTAACGCCGTACAGACCGGCTTCAAGCAGGGCCGGAACGTTGGATTTTTCCAAAATAGTGACCACGGCGGAGCTGGCAATACTGATTTTTACATCAGAACGTTTGATGGCGGCCATCTGTTTGGTGATTTCAGCAATCAGCAGCGCATAGTTCGCGCCATCATTATCATCATACGGGTTGTTATTCCCGGTGTTGCCCGGGTATTCCCAGTCGATATCCACTTCGCTGAACATCGGGAAACGGGTGAACAGACTGGCAATACTTTTCGCGAAGATGGTACGACTTTCTGCGGTTTTTGCCATATTGTGGAAGCCGTTACTTAACGTCCAGCCACCAATACTCATCGAAAGCACCAGATCATGACCCACTGCTTTGGCGCGTTTTTGCAGGTCACGTAAGCCACCGACCAGACCTTTTACATTGGCTTGCGTCGCGGTGGCCGGAGAAAGTTCCACCCAGCCCGGATTGTCCAGGTTGTTATTGACGGAGGAGCCAAAGTCACCCCACGGATCCAGGAACGTCGCCTGATGGGTGGTTTTACCCAGTTGTTGTGCGGCATTGGCCACGGTATTGGCTTTTTCACCCTGGTCGCCAACAATCCCAACGAAACCAAAGATGATTTTGTCGTAAGCAGTCGGTGGAATGTTTGCGAGGTCAAAACCACGGCCGCGGGCTTCTTTGCCTGCCTGCGAATTCTGCAGACGGCCATCATATTGTGACCAGTCGGTGTAATAGCCAAATACTTTTGGCTTATTCGCCGTATTGTATTTGTTATAAACCGGTTTCGTCACACGTGCCGACGTATAGCTGTAATTTTCAGTTTCTGTGGCTGGATTAAAACCGTCCAGAGTATAAGAGGACTGGGTTAACTCGTCGGTCTTAATGATTTTGCTGGTAGACATAGTATTTTCCTAAATTTTGAATGAGTACATAAACAGCCGGTTGCTGCTGGTGGATATATTCGATCCGGAAATAAAAACCGACAAATCATATTGAGATATAAATAAAATTGACTAATATAAAATTTATGGTTGTTTTTTGAATGGCGAAATTTAGCGGGTTTTATCGTCATCAATAATCACGTTGATGATAAAAAGACATATCACAAATTAATCATAAAAAGCATTGATTTTCAGCTTGTTGAATGCTTTCTGCATGTTGAGTGAGAATTAAGTGGTTTTTGAGTTTTACTTAATATCCCCCCGTTTTTTTTGATTCAGTCACATCTTAACTAAAATACTTAATATTAATCCTATTGCCTGTGGTGAAAATAATAAAAACAGATACGCTTAATCATCAGCAAAGATTAAGGGGTAGGTACAAATGGCTGAAATAATGGAGGAGAGAGGATGATGGCTGTATATCTTATAAATGGCGAATATGTCTTTAATGAAAAACCAAGGAGTTTAAAAAACTTCACAGTGATGTGAATATTAAACTGACTTCAATGAGATCACGTTGCCTGAGTTATATTATTGAACATGCAAAAGATGAAGTGATCGAAAAAGAGGCCATCTCTGTCGCGTTATGGGGAAGCCGCAGTAAATTCACCAGCGATGCCAGTTTGACCCAGACCCTTTATTTAATCCGCCGCGATCTTAAATTTGCCGGGCTGGATGAATTCTTCATTACTGTGCCGAAATCAGGCATTCGTGTCAGTACCTCGGCCACTGTGGAAGTCATGGAAGAGAAGGTATCACCGGTTAAGAACCTCAGACCGTGGATACTGATGTTTGGTTTTTTGGTGTCGGTACTGTTAATCGGTACCGCGTTGTTTCTGACGTTTCAACTTTAACTGTTGTCCGGAGGAAGACCTTATGTTTACTAACCCTGTGATTAATTCCGTACTGAAAAACGAAGGTGGCTATGTAGACCACCCGAATGATACCGGTGGCCCGACGCATTGGGGTATCACCGAAAAAACGGCCCGCAGTTATGGCTATACCGGAAAAATGACCGATTTCACGAAAGAAGATGCTTATCTGATCCTTGAAAAGAATTACTGGTATCAGCCGGGATTCGACAAAGTGTATGCCATTGCGCCAGGTCTGGCGCTGGAACTGTGCGACACCGGCACCAACATGGGACCGGCAGTGGGTATCCGATGGTTGCAGCGCTGGCTGAATGTATTTAATCACGGTGAAGCATATTATGGTGATATCGTCGTGGACGGCAAAATCGGCCCCGGTACGCTAAAGGCGTTAACACAGTTCATTGAGAAGCGTGGCACCGAGGGAGCGGGCGTGTTAATCACTTCTATTAATTGCAGTCAGGGGCAACGTTACCTGGAGTTGGCAGAAGGGCGTAGTGCGAATGAGTCGTTTGTTTACGGCTGGATGAAGGGGCGGATAACGCTTTAAATATGCTCGGGATATGTGATTAATACGTACGCAACTCAAAACGCTTCACAATATTAAAGGTGGATTTTTATGAAAACTGAATGCATAAAGAGCTGTATTATTTATTTCGAAGCAAACGCCCCCTTTATCTGGAGAGTAAATAATGAACGAGTCAAGTACAATTAACTTTGATTACAATCTTATCAAGATAATGAATGAAGTGATTGTTTCTGGGAATATTTCAAAAGCAGCAGAAAATCTGAATCTTACACCTTCTGCAGTAAGCTTATCGATAAATAAGCTCAGACGACATCTGGGTGAAGAACTGTTTTACCGCACGGCCACGGGTCTGAAACCCACCGCCACTGCGCTGGATATCCATGATTCTTTTGTCAACGCCATTACGATTATTGAAGATGTTTTACAGTCCTCAAGAACCGAAGGGCCATCGGGTGCCATATTGCGGGTAATGTGTCCGGATGTTCTGGAGGACTATTATTTTAACCGGATGTATAAGAACGAAAGTGGAAAGTCAGTAAAGGTCGAATTTTCTAATTCAACGAATATTAAGAGTGATGAAATGGTAAGGAGTTTGTTACAGGCAAATATCGATGTTGTTATTTCGCATCATGCTCTGAATCATGAGAAAATCACCTCAATAAAAATTGATGCCATGGATGAGTTTGTTATCCTGTGCGGTGCCAGCAGTTTATTGTCCAACCAGAGAGAACTGGCGTTAATGCATTACTACGCATTACCTCACGCTGTCTATAACGACGGTATTTATAATGATTTTACCGGTCTTCTCGGCACGACGTTGACGATTAATGCACCTTACGCGGGTCTGGTTAAAGTCATTTACCGCTCTTCTTCCATCAACGGTATCATCAGCGCGCTCGAACGCAGTGATATGCTCACTGTGTTACCCAGGGTGCTGGCGGATTACTTTATCAGGGAGCGGCATTGCAAGTTAAAGTGCTTTGATCTACCTAAAGAAATTTCAATAAAGGACTCTCCGGTCTACATGAATTATCTTTCAAACAGCAGTAAGCGACGCTATGTTCATCTGGTGATGTCACAGCTGAAAAGCGCGGAATCAATATGAAGGATGTGGCAAGAAATGCGGTTAACGTGATTTAAGAGAGTGTTTGTTTATTTTTTAATGATTTTTTTTTAATAAAAAATCAGCGCCGGATTATCAAAATTAATTATTGAACTGAAGTGATTATGGCTTTGATGATGGCCGGATTATCATTGTCGCAGTTATCTCAATCTTTATTAGTTAATCTATGAGGTTTTTCGTCATGATCAGTCTTCATGCTAACGAAGTTGTGTTTATATAATTTGAGTTATTAGTTTCTATATTAGTTATGTCATCCTGGGGTGGCCTGGTGCGATTTATCATGCGCTGCAAAAGTAAGCCCACTGTGGAGGATGTTTATAAATGTTTTACGCAAATCGTTGTGTCGTGTTTCACAGGTTTCCTGCTAAGCATCGTTTTCATCGAAAGGGATATGGGTTTTAATATGATCCTGATGACCTCCGGTATAGGCGGTGTGTTAGGCGGGCCACTATTAATTCTGGCAGGGGACCGGGTGAAGAAATTGGCGGGAACTTTTACACTGGCCCAACGGTAAACAACTTTATTCACTAAGTATTCAAAGTTTGTTCATAAGTATGTGGACTGATTCCGGGTGATCAGTCCGCATTTTTTATTGTTCTTCGAATAAATTTATAAGTGGTTTTTAATAAATATCATCCGTTTTTTATGATGTTTATGGCTTTGTTTTTATTAGCCTGTATGCGCTTATGCGATTAGCCTTTTGACTGACAGGGCAGGGGGCAGTACAGAAACTCTGACCGGTTAATGTTATGCAGAAATAATTTTCAGCATTTAACTTCGACTATTTATATAAGGTTGTCCTTATGCGCAGAACTAAAGATAAATACCTTTTGAATCTTATTACACTTTCCTGTCTGATGGCCTGTGTTGCTCCGGCAATGGCAGCCGATACGTCGGACCCCTATGTCATCAAAGAAAGTGATCTGATTAAAAAAGAAAACAGCCTGACTCAAAACCCGCTGATGCAGGAGGTTAAGGCGTCTATCCGCACACTGGATAATGCTTCCGTCGATAAAATCGCTCCCGGCCGCAGCGATAACCCGGCTAACGTGAAGCGGGTGGACAGCATTCTGGGCAGTGATAAGTGGGAACACATTTTCCCGCTGCGTGACCCGAGCTATACCTACACCAAATTCCTGCAGGCCATCGGCAAGTTCCCGGCCGTGTGCGGAACGTATACCGACGGACGTGATTCGGATGCCATTTGCCGTAAAGGCCTTGCCACCATGTTTGCACACTTCGCACAGGAAACCGGCGGCCACGAGAGCTGGCGCCCGGAAGCCGAATGGCGTCAGGGGCTGGTCTATCTGCGAGAAATGGGCTGGAAAGAAGGGCAGAAAGGCGGCTATAACGGCGAATGTAATCCGAATGTCTGGCAGGGACAAACCTGGCCTTGCGGCAAAGATGCCGACGGCGATTTTGTCAGCTACTTCGGTCGCGGTGCCAAACAACTTTCTTATAACTATAACTACGGCCCGTTCTCCGATGCGATGTTCGGCACGGTCAGAACCCTGCTGGATAAACCGGAACTGGTGGCGGATACCTGGCTGAACCTTGCCAGTGCGGTATTCTTCTACGTCACGCCGCAGGCACCGAAGCCGAGCATGCTGCATGTGATCGACGGCACCTGGCAGCCGAACGATCGTGACAAAGCCAACGGTCTGGTGCCGGGATTCGGCGTGACTATTCAGATCATCAATGGCGGTGTTGAGTGCGGTGGCTCGCAGGAAATCGCGCAGGGCCTGAACCGTATCTCCTACTACAAAAGCGAAGCGGAATACCTGAAAGTGCCGGTTCCGGCTAATGAAGTGCTGGGCTGTAAAAACATGAAACAGTTTGATGAAGGTGGCGCCGGTGCGCTGCCGCAGTACTGGGAACAGGACTGGGGATGGTCATCAGAAACGCCAACTGGCCTGACGTATTCCTGTCAGCTGGTCGGTTATCAGACGCCGTTCTCCGCGTTCAAAGAGGGCGATTACAAACGCTGCGTCCAGCACTTCTTTAACGTGAAAGTGGTCGATGATGCCGGTAAAGAAGAAGCGGTGACACCTGCTCCTGAACCGACGCCAGCACCAACACCGGAACCGACACCAGCCCCGGCTGACGGCAATTCAGCGCCGGTGGCAAAACTCTCCGGTCCGATTGGTGATGTGGAAAGCCAGGCGAATGTGACGCTCAATGCAGCAGAATCTACCGACGCTGACGGCGATAAACTGACCTACAGCTGGTTGCTGCCGAACGGGTCCACCCTCGCCGGTAACGATCGTGAATCGCTGAGTTTTGTCGCACCCGTGGTCACCGCTAAGCAAAGCTTCAACTTTACCCTCACCGTGTCCGACGGGAAGAAAAGCAGTGTGGCCACCTACGTGCTGACGGTCACACCGAAGGTATTGCCGATCCCTGATGAAGGCACCAGCACCGGCTGCGCTGACAACTGGGATGCCGGTAAAGTGTATAACGGCGGAGAAAGTGTTAACTGGAAAGGTAAGGAGTATCTCGCGAATTACTGGACTCAGAACAATGAGCCAGGTAACCCGTCGTTCACTGGCGAATGGTCACAGTGGAAAGAGATCAAAGCCTGTAAGTAACATGTAAGTCATTAACAAATCAATGGCAAGTCCGGTTTCCGTTCATTGGGGAAAACTAAAATGGGTGCGATTTCCGCGCCCATTTTTTTCATCCCTGCTGGCCGCGTTTGTCCAGCCATCTCCCCGTTTCACCCAGTGCTTCATCAAGATTTTCGCGACCAAAACCGATACGCAGGAAATCTTCCGACACCCTGTTCAGTTCTGATGCGTAGGCGACAGAAGGGATCACCATCACACCGGCTTCTTCCACCAGTTGTGTGGCAAAGGCTTCTGCGCCTTGCTCACCGGTAAAACGTGGGAACGCCAGCACACCGGCTTTCGGCACGCTGAGCCTGAACAGGTGCGGGTATTGCGCCAGAAATTGAGTCAGTGTTACGAGCTGGCGGCGCGAGCGTTCCATCACCCGTTCAAGGATCGGTGCGCGGGCATTGAGTGCCACCGTGGTGAGAAACTCGCCGGGCATGGAATTACAGATCGACAGATACTGCTTCATGCGCTCGAGTTCCCGCATCCACGCTTTATCCTGGCAGGCCACCCAGCCGATGCGCAGCCCCGGTAATCCGTAAGCTTTGGAGGTCACGTTCAGCGAAATGCCACGTTCGTAAATATCCGCCAGTTGCGGCAGCCGGTCTGCCGGATCAAACTCTGTCAGCCGGTACACTTCGTCCGAGAAAATCCAGATCCCGCGATCGCGGCATAACCCGATCAGTTCGTCGAGTTGCTGACGGCTAATCAGCGCGCCGGTCGGATTGTGCGGAAAGTTAATCACCAGCACTTTGGTATTGGCGCGCAGCGCGTCGCGGACTTGATTAGTATCCAGCGCCCAGTCGTTATTTTCATCAAGCGCCACGCCGGTGACGTCACACAGCGATAACGGCACGCTTTCCAGCGACTGATAATTTGGGGTGATCACCACGGCGTGATCGCCGGATTTGAGCAACATCTGAAAACTGGCGTAAATCGCTTCGTCGGCACCGGCAAAACTGATGACGTCCTGCGCGGTGACATTTTTATAGGTCGAGGCGATGGCGTCGAGCAGTTCCGGCGTTCCGCGCAGTGGCGGATAATCCAGCATGGTCTGCATGAACGGCGCGCGGTGTTCTTTCCCTGCCAGTTCAAATAACGTATCCAGGCTCATCGATTCAGGATAGGAAGAGGACAGCGGAAAACGTACAGCGTGTTCGAGGCGCGAGAGATAGCTGATTAAACGGAAATCTTCAGGAAAAGCCATGATATACCTGCGATAAGAAGTCAGAGCATTTGAAAATAAAAAGTTTAGCGGCGGTGGCCTTGCGCAAAGCGGCGCTCAAGGCGGCTTTGCAGCAGTTCCAGCACGATCGACATAATCCAGTAGATCGCAGCAGCGGTCGCCAGCATTTCCATATAACGGTAGGTGCTGCGCCCGTAGGATTGCGCCAGAAAATTCAGCTCCCACAGACCCATCAGTGACACCAGAGACGAATCTTTCAGCATCGAAATAAACATCGACCCGGCGGGCGGGATAATGATGCGCAGTGCCTGCGGCGCGGTGACGTGAACGGCCACCGTCCAGCGTGACACGCCGAGCGCCAGCGCGGCTTCCTGCTGACCGCGCGGCACCGAGAGCACGCCGCTGCGGATAGTTTCCGCCAGATACGCGCCGTAGTTCATCGACAGAGCGATAATGCCCGAGCTGAGCGCCCCGAGCACAATTCCCACCTGCGGCAGCGCCAGATAGATAATCAGCACCTGCACCAGCAGCGGCGTGCCGCGAAACAGCGAGGCGTAAAACGTCGCGCAACCAAATGCCAGCGCATTTTCAGACATCCGGCCGAGCGCGGTAATCAGGCCAATCAGCAGACAGAAAAACATCGAGCAGGCGGTGATCATTATGGTCAGCGCCGCGCCCTGAATAAAGCCGTCCGGCGACAGGCGCAGGCCAAGCAGGAACGGCAATTTCTGCCCAATCAGGCTCCAGTCCAGCCCCATTTTGCTGAACGTGCCGAGCAGCAGGCTGAGCAAAATCAGCCACGTCAGCCCGGTTTTAAATTTAAACGCATGTGCGTGGTGCCAGCGCTCCTGCGTTTCCACTTTCGGCTGGCTGTCCGGGATTTGTGGCATTACGGTACCTCGTGGGTAATATCTTCACCCAGCCAGTGCTGAGAGATTTTCGCCAGCGTGCCATCGTCGCGCAGCGATTTGATGGTATCGGCCACTTTCTTGTCCCATTCGGCGTCACCTTTGTCGGTGGCTACCCAGTTCGGTTCAGCATAAAGCTCGGTGACAATTTTAAACACCGGCGCACGTTTGATGCGGGCATTCGCGGTGGCTAAATCTGACACCACGCCGTCGAGGCGCACACCCGGCCCGAGCGCCAGATTCTGGAACGCCACTTCTTCGTCGCTTGGGATCACGTGTACGTTATCGAACGGGAATGTGATGGGCTTGCTGCCCGGGATCACCAGCGTTTTTTGCAGATAGGTTTCGTAGGTTGAACCAATGCCGACGCCAATCTTTTTATTGCTCAGATCGGCCGCCGATTTAATGCGGTCGTCTTTCTTATTGACCACTAAGACCGCCGGAGAGTTGTAATACGGCGTCGGAAAATCCAGTACTTTGGCGCGCTCGGTGTTTGGCGTCATCGAGCAGATACAGGTATCCCAGCGACCCTGCCATTTACCGCCGACAATCGTTTCCCAGCCCGGTGCGATGATTTCAAGTTTTACGCCCATGCGCTGCGCCACCGCTTTCGCCACATCCACGTCAAAACCGGCCAGTTGGTTATTATCATCAATAAAACCAAACGGCGGGTAATCGTTAACGATCGCATTGCGCAGCACACCGGTTTGGGTCACGCGATCCAGCGTCGCACCGGCAAATGAGGCAGCAGAAAACAGTGTGGCGGCAAGGAGAGTCACAACTACAAACGGAGTGCGCATAAATGGAGTTCCTTAAACGTAACCAGAATGGGAATTTATTGTGAAAACCTACACTAACTTTTAGACGTATAGAAGTCTAAATTAAACCTTTTCTGACTTACAGTGAACTCTGCGGGAAATCCTCACAATGACAGCGCATTACTTCAACCCGGGGTTAACTCAGTAATCCCGCCCCGACGTTAATGGACAACCCTAGAATCGCCAGATTAAAGACAAAGGAAATGACCGACTGCAACAGGGCAATCTGGCGCATATCGGTGGTGCCGGTCGCGACGTCGGCAGTTTGTGAGGCGACGGCGATGGTGAAGGAGAAATAGAGAAAATCCCAGTAGCCGGGCTGCTCAGGCTTTTCCGGGAAGATCATCGGCGTGATGTCTTTTGTCTGCCGCAGATAGTGATGATGCGCGTAATGCATGGCGAAAGAGGTCGGCAGCAGCGCCCACGAGGCAATCAGCGTAGTCGCGGTCAGCAAGATATGCAGGGTTTTTGCGCTTCCCGTCAGCGCTTTAAGGGAGCCGAGTTCCATCAGGATCGCCAGAATGCTCACCAGGCAGGTGAGCGTGACCAGCGTCAGCACCAGACTGGCGCTTTCATCCTGCGTTTTAGCGATGTGCGGGATATCCTTCGCTTCAGTGCGCAGCATGCGAAACCACAGAAAAAACAGATACATCCATGCCAGCACATTCCAGCCAATCATCAGCCGCTGCAAAATTCCCAGATGCGGGGGAAGCGCGAAGAAGCAAATCAGACCAGCAACAATAGAAATCAGTAAACGGCCACGAACGTGCAGATAATGGCGCAGAGAGAAACTCATGATGTCAGGCACCTGGTAAAAGAGACGGGGATAGATTAACTGTAGTCGCCGGGGGCAATATCCGGCGTGCAGACTTATGCGCAATTTCTTCCAATACCCCGCCGCAGGGGAGTGTTTAAGTAGTTTCTCTCCATTGCGCTCAAGGGTTTGAAACTATGTTTACGACATCATTTTGGCCAGCCGCCCCGGCATATCAGGTATCCATGATGGATCTGGATGCCCCGGAAAATTTAAGTCCTAAAGCTTTGCAAACGATTCATTATTGCCTGCGTCTGACCGAAGCCATCAACCAGCTGGAAGCGGCCTGTGAAAGCCGTTTGCTGGATGCCCTGCGTGAAGAGATGTCGATTCAGTGTTTCCGTTTAGCGCCGCTGTTTGATGATCCCGATACCCGGCGCGGACTGTTTTTACGGGCGGAAATGCTGGCAGATGACAGTTGCGGAAAAACGGTATTACCGCAAATTGCTGGCCTGAAGGAACAGCAACTGGTGCTGGGCATCGGTAACACGTCCACCTGGGTGGGAAAATCCAAACAGAGTTTTTATTCGTCGTGGTTTGGTGAACCTGCCCCGGTTTTGCAGGAAGTTTCCGACGTGATGGACAGCCTGTTTCCGGAAAGCTTACTGTATCTGCAAAAGGAAATCGCCGCCGATTTACTGGCGATGCCAGGCTGCGCATACAAAATTATCAACCTCTTTGGCATTGCCGGTGAAGCCAATACCTATCCCAAACATTTTGCCTATTTCTTCCCGGAAGACGAGGGGCTGAAGTATTCGCCGGTCAAACGCACGGTGGTGTTTGCCAATACGTATCAGCAATTGTTCGAGCTGTTTTCACGTACCGAAGCCGCCAAAATGGGCTGGGCCGAAGACATGCTGCCAGACAGTGATGTGTGCCAGCGTTATCTGATTGCCTGGTTCCGCGGGCACGACCTCGGGCATTCTCTGGTGCGTAACGAGAACGTCTTTCCGAAACTCAGCAAAATTGATCGCTGGGGATCAATGATAGTGCAGGAAGCGCTGGCCGATCAGTTTGGTTTGCTGATGTGCCTCACGCCGCAGGTGGCCACCGGTTTGCAGCTCGACCGGACCGTGCTGGCGCGGATCTATTTCCTCGAAATGTTGCGCTATCTGCGCCGCGGCCCGTCAAGTTATCCGGATGCTGGTGCGGCCTGGATCCAGTTCAACTATCTGCGCGAACACGGTTGCATTGAGCTGTCGGCGGAGACGCTTGATTTCTATCCGGCGCTGTTTTACCCGCAAATGGCCGATCTGACCCGCCTGATGAGCGAAGCGCTGCTGGGGGGCGATGCGGAGCGTGCGCAGGCGTTCATGCTGCAACATTGTCCGCACACTAATCCGGAAGATGTCGAAATCCTGATGGCACGCCTCGGTACAACCAATGACATGATTGAATACAACCAGTTAATTAAGAGAGTCCCGTTATGATGCCGTTTTCAAATGGATTTTTACTCAGCCTGTCGCTGTGTCTGGACATTGGGATTGCTAATATCGCCATGATGACACTGGCGATGCAGCGGGGGTATTTTCATGGATTCTGGCTGGGCATCGGCACCTGCATCGGCGACTTAATTTACGCGGTGCTGGCGCTGGCCGGGATGACCATTTTGCTGCAATACCAGAGTGTGCGCTGGGTGCTGTGGGTCGGCGGTTCACTGATGCTGATGTGGTTTACCTACAAAATGATCCGCGCCGCGCTCGCGCCTGCGGAGGATCTGAGCGCCGGTGACAGCGCGCAGCCACGTTCTGTTATTCGGAATTTTGGTCGCGGCATCGTACTGGCGATGTCTTCACCCACCGCTATTTTGTGGTTTGCCGCCGTCGGCGGGGCACTGATCTCCCGCATGGGGCAGGGAAGCACGGCGAATGCCTCGTGGTTCCTGGGCGGCTTCTTTATTGCAGGTGTGTTCTGGACGATGGTGATCTGTTCCGTCGGCAGCCTTGGCGGAAAAATGCTGGGCACCAAAATGCTGAAATATTCGTATGTGGCCTCAGCGGCGATCTTCTCTTACTTTGCGCTGTATGTGGTGATCAGCGGTTATCGGGAGTTCATCTTGGTATAAGTACCTGCGACGCGTGAAGTGACTGCGAATAAAGATGGGGAGTGATCCCCATCATCTTACGGAACGTATTGATGAAATGGCTTTGATCATAAAAGCCCAGCCCTATCGCCACATCCAGCGCATTATTATTTTTACGCAGCTGATTTCTGGCCTCGAGCAAACGCAGTTGCATATGGTATTGCAGCGGCGGCATGCCGATGTGCTGACGGAACAGGCGGACAAAGTGAAACTTGCTCAGTCCGCTGATTTGCGCCAGCGTATCGAGATGGATTTTGCGGGTCAGATGGTCACGCATAAAATCGAGCGCCAGCGTAATCGGCCGCAAAGACTGTTCCTGCTCTCTGGCGGGTTCTTCCAGCAATGCCCCCAGCAGCCACAACAAATTTTGTTCCTGATCGTCGTCGTTCAGCGTGCGTTTGTAATGGCACAGTGCCGAAAACAGCGCGGGATTACTCAGCACGCCTTCGGTTAACACCGGCGCGCAGTGATCGGAACGCAGATTGTGATCGACCGACACCTGACGCAGTAAAGCCTGCGGAATATGCACGCTGAGAAATTCGACCTTGTCGTTACCGAACAGCGACGACTGAACGGTGGCCGGGTTGTAAATCGTGATATCGCCGCCGCGCACAAGTTCGGTTTTGCCGTGCAGCCAGATTTCTTCCGTACCAGTCAGATTGGCACTGATGACATATTCGTCGTGAGTATGACGCGGAAATGAAGAATTGCTCGCTGTCAGGTGCGAGCATTCAATCTCATTAGCCATCGTCCATTCAGAAATAGAAAGAGACACGTTGCACTCCGAAAATCTTTGCTGTGCGGAAAAGAGGCTACATTGGTTTTTCTTATATGAAATTTATAGCACAAATTGTTAACCACAAAAGCGAGGAAAATTCATCTCTCATCGCAACAGGACAAATTTTCAGATTTTGCCCATTCGCCAATCCGGGCAGCGGGACCCGGCGGAATGTTGTATGAATGTTGATTAATAGCCGCAGTCGTTATTTTCACCCACGCGCTGCCGATATTTGATAACGGCAATAACGGGGAATTCATTTTTGTTTTACAGGATAAAAACAATTAGCAAAACCACCGGCAAACGACTTTGACAATACGTGCTCGTTTTGACTGCCTGTTTTATTTATTGACCGTGTTTATTCTTATCCGGCTTGTAAATTCAATACTTAATAAGGCAAAATATGCGCCCCGCAAAACGGGGATGACTCATTTTTCGTTCATTGAACTACGCATTTTTCATTAAGCAAACCTTCAAATACCAGAGGCCGGGCTAAGTACCGGATAGATATTTACTTTCAGATACCGACAGTCTTGTCGCAAGGAATCATAAATGGTGCAGCACTCTTTATATGCAGCGTTCTCCGTCATGGGAAATCAACATCATGTCGGATAACCTCGTCACAGGGTCCCCTTCCCGCGTGGAATTACGTAAAAGTCTTACGCTGATTCCGGTTGTCATGATAGGTCTGGCCTATATGCAACCCATGACACTGTTCGATACGTTCGGTATTGTCTCCGGCCTGACGGACGGCCATGTGCCGACGGCGTATGCTTTTGCGCTGATCGCCGTGCTGTTCACCGCGCTGAGTTACGGCAAGCTGGTGCGCCGCTATCCTTCCGCCGGTTCTGCGTATACCTACGCGCAAAAAGCCATTCATCCTGTGGTCGGTTTTATGGTCGGCTGGTCGTCGCTGCTTGATTACTTATTCGCGCCAATGATCAATATTCTGCTGGCAAAAATCTATTTTGAAGCGCTGGTACCGTCAGTGCCGTCGTGGATATTTGTCGTCGTACTGGTCAGCTTTATGACGCTGTCGAATTTGCGCAGTATCAAAACGGTCGCCAACATTAATACGCTGGTTGTTGTCTTGCAGATTGTGCTGATCACGGTGATCACCGGCATGGTGATTTATGGCGTGAATCACGGCACCGGCTATGGCACGCTCGCCAGCACCCAACCGTTCTGGGGTGAAAATGCGCATACCGTGCCGATGATTACCGGCGCGACCATTTTGTGTTTCTCCTTCACCGGTTTTGACGGCATCAGTAATTTGTCGGAAGAAACCAAAGACGCAGAACGGGTGATCCCGCGGGCGATATTCCTGACCGCTTTAATTGGTGGCGTGATCTTTATTGCGGCGACCTATTTCCTGCAACTCTATTTCCCGGATATCTCCAGCTTTAAAGACCCGGACGCCTCACAGCCGGAAATCATGCTGCAGGTGGCAGGCCGGGCGTTCCAGTTTGGCGCGCTGATTTTCTCCAGCATCACCGTGCTGGCTTCCGGTATGGCAGCGCACGCGGGCGTTTCCCGCCTGATGTATGTGATGGGCCGTGATGGCGTGTTCCCGAAACGCTTCTTCGGCTATATCCATCCGACATGGCGCACCCCGTCTTTCAACGTGCTGCTGGTCGGCGCCATTGCCTTGCTGGCGATTAATTTCGATCTGGTCACCGCCACGGCGCTGATTAACTTTGGTGCGCTGGTGGCATTCACGTTTGTGAACCTGTCGGTGATTTCGCAATTCTGGATCCGCGAGCAGCGCAACAAAACCGTTGTGGATCATATTCAGTATTTGCTGTTGCCGCTGTGCGGTGCGCTGACCGTTGGTGCGTTGTGGGTGAATCTGGAAGAAGGCTCGATGGTGCTCGGCCTGATCTGGGGCGCAATCGGCTTTATCTATCTGGCCTGCATGACCAAAAGCTTCCGCAATCCGGTACCGCAATACGAAGACGTAGCGTAACTCATCACTGGTGTGAAAATGGCTCCTGCGGGAGCCATTCTTGTTTCTGCCTACTGAATGCCGAACCCGCGCAGCAGCGCCGTCACTGCTGCTGCCGCAATAATAATCACCATCAGCGGCGCTTTTCTCCAGGCTAAAAACAACGCCACGCTGACGCCGGTGACCCGCGCGTATCCGGCGAAATGCTGACCTTCGAACAGCGCCGACGTAGCGGCCACCGCCAGCAATAAGGTGGTCGCCGCATCCGATAACATTGTCTGAGTTGCAGGGGAGAAATTCAGGCGTGAACCCAGCCGGTAACCGGCCACGCGCATCAGAAATGTTCCGGCGGCGAGCACCGCAATTCCCGCGATCATCAGGCTGTGTGAGGTCATTTTCGGTTCCTCCACGCCAGCAATCCGAGCAGGGAAAACAGCACCGGCATACCGGCCGGAACGAAAGGCACCGCAGCCAGCGAAATCAGCGCACCGGAGGTAGCGGGTATGCGCGTTCTGCGGCTGCGCAGCGCCGGGAAAATCAACCCCAGCAAAATGGCCGGGAACACGGCATCAAGGCCGATGGCTTTGATATCCGGAATGAACTGGCCGATGTACGCCCCGGCCATCACACTGACCGGCCAGAATAAGGCGATACCTGCACCGCATAACCAGTAGGCGGTTTTGCGTTTTTCATGGGTAGATTGCGAGATGCCAAACACCACGCTTTCATCGTTCATGATGTGACAACCCAGCCAGCTCATGGCTTTGCTGCCGACCAGATCCTTCACCGCAATCCCGAACGGTAAATGGCGCGCATTGACCAGCAATCCGGCCGCCGCCGCCGCAAACGGGCTGCCACCCCCGCCGACGATGGCGATAAATAGAAACTCCGACGCCCCTGCCAGCACCAGCAGCGAAAGCATCAGCGGCACCCACAGCGGGAAACCGCCTGCGACCGCCAGCGAGCCATAAGAAATGCCGACCAGACCATCGGCCAGACACACCAGAAAGATGGCTTTAAGCACATCATTCCCCAACGGTGAAAAGAAACGCGCAGACATAATTTCATCCCATAACGAACAAGTATCCATTATAATGAACGTATCTGCATCGTTCTTCAAGTCGAACGATCGTTCGTTATACTGATCATGAGGCGGTTATGTCACAACCTATTAGCGTTATTTCGAAGGGACTGGTTCGTGAACGCCAGCGGGCTGGCCTGTCACTGGCGGAAGTCGCCCGCCGTGCCGGTATCGCCAAATCGACGCTTTCCCAGCTTGAAGCGGGCAACGGGAATCCGAGTCTGGAAACCCTGTGGGCGCTGTGTGTGGCGCTGAACATTCCTTTTGCGCGACTGATGGAGCCGGAAGTGAATAAAATGCAGGTGATCCGCCGGGGTGAAGGTCCGGCGGTAGTGGCGGAACTGGCGGATTATAAAGCGGTATTACTCGCGACCTGTCCGCCCGCTGCGCGCCGGGATATTTATCTGCTGACCACGCAACCGGGCGCTGACCGTATCTCCAGCCCGCATCCGCAGGGCTCGGTCGAGCACATCATCATCACCCAGGGACGCGCCCTCGTCGGGCTGGTTGACTCACCAGTGGAACTGAATGCCGGAGATTATATTTCCTATCCTGCCGACGTCGAACATATCTTTCGCGCGCTGGAACCGGACACCATGGCGGTGCTGGTATCGGAGCAGAGTTAAGATTTTGTGTTGATGAGCAATCTGTGATCCCGGAGGTACTGCGCGGCAGATATATACAATAAAGAGTCTGGTTGCTGAGTTATTAATGCCCTACAATTTGCGCGGGAATTATTAATGGCTAAGGGATGACATGGCTGACATTGATGATATTGCAACGCGCATTGCCGGGATTATTCTTTCCCCTGATTCCGTATATGGCCTGATAAACGGTGCACTGACCGTTCCGGTTGATTTTGGATACATGGTGTATGGGATATTTGATACCGGTTCACGTTACATACATGAAACGATGCGAATACGTATGGCGGATGCCATCAGAAACGATATTCTGAATCATCACCATATCTCTGAAGCCGTTAAGCTGGTTTTTACCGAGTTTAATAAATATGTTTCAGAAACTGAGCAAGACAAAATTTACAGGGCGGTTTTTACTTCATTCATTGGACGAATGGGAACCAACATAATAATTGCGCTGATAACTGCCTCAGTATTAGAACGAGTCTCTTTCATCTCTGCCAGTTTTCGCTATCAGCCGATATCTGCATTAACCGGCGTTTTGCTAATAGGAGGCATGACAGAGCGTTCAATACGAACATCAGAAGCTCTTGAAACTGAGGATCCTGAAGTCTATAAACTCCTCAGACCGAGGGATTACGACCTTCTATATTTTTTGTTTAAGCCTTCAGTCCAACCCTTTGTGGACGCGATACATGTCAGAATGACGCAAGGTGAACCCACATTCATAAAAATTATGGATAGCGTGGAGAAGAAGATTAATGCAGCATAATAATATTTTTATCCGCTTTATCCGCTTTATCCGCTTTATCCGCTCCTTACTTAATATTGCCTCTAAGATTATCACCTTCACTATTCATCATGCTTTTGAAGCACTTATTGGCCCACTGATCGTTATTGGCCCAATACTTTGCATTATGTTTGTCGAACCCTGGCCGGTGAAGTTTGTCAGCATCGGAGTATGGCTGGTGTTTCTCTATTTTCTGTCTAAGGCGATTGATAAAATCACTGGCAGAGATAAACGTGATAATTAACTTGATAAGGACATGATATGGCGGTTCCTATTCCCATTGGCATTATATCTATCAAGGTCATATGTAGGGATCATGTATTCAGGGAAACAATGAGGCGTAAAATAAATGTCAACCAATAGCCGCTTATTGGAATTTATTAATTTTCTGATTATCAAAGTAAAAAACATG
Organism: Rahnella sp. 2050; assembly: GCF_040544515.1. Lineage (NCBI taxonomy): Bacteria > Pseudomonadati > Pseudomonadota > Gammaproteobacteria > Enterobacterales > Yersiniaceae > Rahnella > Rahnella sp. 2050. The sequence continues at coordinate 587,553 of NZ_JBEPKE010000002.1, forward strand.
GTGGCTTTTATAGTCTATCATTCGTTTGGCTTTGCATTTGCCCCGTTAGTTATTTTTGGCCCAATACTTTGCATTATGTTTGTCGAACCCTGGCCGATGAAGTTTGTCAGTATCGGAGTATGGCTGGTGTTCCTCTATTTTCTGTCTAAGGCGATTGATAAAATCACTGGCAGAGATAAACGTGATAATTAATTATCCTTGATAAGGCCCCTCCATTTGCAGGGCTCATATTTGATCCCTGCCTCAGACCGCCTTCTCAAAACGTAATCAGCTTCTTCGTCACGCTATTCTTCAGCAGCAGCATTGAAGACAACACTGAAAGCAGGAAAGTCAGCAGGATGACGAACAGTTTGGCGGTCAGGGAGTTGATCGGGATCCACTGGATTAATAAATTGAAAAAGGTGTAGTGGAGAATATAAACGCCGGTCATGGTTTTCCCCAGCGAACTGACCATTTCACTGACCGGCAACCGCGTGGCGTCCTGTTTCACGCCATTGGCCGCGATAATGATCAATACCACCAGAATATAGACCTGCGATCCGGTCAGAATAAAGCTGTTGCGCTCAAGGTTGAAGATGGAAAAGAAGAAGTGTTTTTCATAATACCAGGTGAAAATATAGACAAAAGGAATGGCGATGGCGGCGATTTTCGCTACCCGCGGGCGACCGTACAGGGCGGAAACCACCGGGTCATATAACAACTGTCCAGTCAGATAATAAAGTACCCAGGTCCAGATGCGGAACTGCGCGGGGGTTGAAAAAGATTTATGGTCAGTGAAATAGATCGCCAGCAGATCATACGCAAAGGAAAAAATCAGCAGGCTGGCGACCAGTGCCGCAAGAATAACCCGTCTTTTAGCCAGCCATTCCACCAGCGGATGAAAGGTGTAAATAATTACCAGCGTAAAGATAAACCACGGCTGAATCAGATAACCTTTCTGGTAAGGCTCCCATAAATAATAAATCGAAAACCAGAAAATGAAGAGGGTTAAGATGCTGCGTATTTTCTTCAGTTGCCATTCTGCCGTGTGCTGTGAACCGGCATCCATATAACCGGTGACCACAAAAAACAGCGGTGTGGCAATGGTGGAAATAAAGGTCAGGAAAGCCAGAATAGTGTCGTAGTTATAATTGTAATTGTCGTAAGTGTTATAAACGGTGAAAAAGGTCACGGCGGTCAGGCAGCCGAGCGTTTTAATAATATTCAGTCCCGTGGTGTTCATTGTGTACGTCGTTGCCCTTCACGATGGAAACAGTTGTAAATCACCGGCAGCGCCAGCAGCGTCAGCACGGTGGCAAATCCCAGCCCGAACATGATAACAACCGCCATGCTCTGGAAAAAGACATCAAGCAACAACGGCGCGAGGCCGAGCACGGTGGTAAACGCCGTCAGCAGGATCGGGCGCAGACGCGAAGTGGCCGCGTAGATAATCGCGTCGGTCTGGTTTTTCTCTTTTTTCTGCTGACCAATTTCTTCCACCAGCACGATGCCGTTACGGATTAACATCCCGCTCAGGCTGAGCAGGCCGATCAGCGCCATAAAGCCAAACGGAATACCGGTCAGCAGGAAGCCAAAGGTGACGCCAATCAGGGCCAGCGGCACGGTCAGCCAGATGGCGATGGCGTTTTTCACCGAGCTGAACATCAGGACGGTAATGATAAACATCATCAGGAAACCAACCGGCAGGGTGGTAAACAGCCCCTGCTGCGCCTCGGCGGAGTTCTCCGCGTCGCCACCCCATTCGATGCTGTAACCGTGCGGTAATTTCAGCGCCTCAACCTGCGGTTTAATACGCGCCAGCATATCGCCGGAGGTTTCACCGCGGGCCGGATCCGGATCGGTCTGTACGGTGAGCACCCGCGAGCGGTCGCGCCGCATGATCAGCGGATCTTCCCATTCAACTTTAAAATCACTGACCACGTTACTCAGCGGAATAAATTGCTGACGCGTCTGGCTCCAGACCATGATATTGGCCATATGATCGACATCCAGTCGTTCCGATGATGGCGGGCGTAAAACAATCGGCATCAGCGTCGAGCCATCGCGGAAAATCCCCACGGTGCTGCCGCTGAAATTCATCTGTAATGCGCTGTCGGTTTCGCCTTTGTCCACGCCGAGTTCACGTCCCAGATACGGCGAAAATACCGGGCGAACCATTTTGCTGCGATCCTGCCAGTCGTTACGCACCCCGTCGGCCGCGCCGTCATCGAGGATAATCTTATCCACCTGACTGGCGATATTACGCAACTGGTCGGGATCGGAACCTTTGATTCGCACTTCAATCGCACTGTCACCGGACGGCCCGAACATGATGCGTTTCAGGCTGGCGTTGACTTCAGGATAATGATTGCGGATGTTCTGTTCGGTGCTGTGGGCCAGCGCAGCGATTTTCCGCTGGTCATCCATGCGCACCATAATTTGCGCATAGTTGGAATATTGCCGCTGGCCGTTGTAGGTGAGGATAAAACGCATCCCGCCCTGACCGACGGTGGTGACAGTGTTTTCCACGCCTTCCTGCTTGTTAATATCTTTTTCGATTTCACCGGCGATGCGCGCAGTGTAATTAATGTCTGTGCCGTAGGGCAGCCACAAATCGACGAAGAAAATCGGTGTATTAGAGGAAGGGAAAAAGTTCTGCCGCACGGCACCGAAACCCCATACCGAAGCTACCAGCAGCGCAGCCAGCACGCTGAGCGTGAGAGCCTGGTGTGCAAGCAGTGCGGAAAGCATCCGCCGGTAGACGCGAAATATCCTGCCACCGTAAGGGTCAATCTGTTCGTCCGGTTTTTTATCCGCCACTTTCATATTGGCGAAGGCCCATTTCACCAGGACCGGCGTCAGCGTCAGCGCGGTCACCCAACTGAGCATCAGCGAAATCAGCAGCACCTGGAACAGCGATTTACAGTATTCACCGGTCGAATCTTGTGACAGCCCGATGGGCGCAAACGCCAGAATGGCAATCACCGTCGCGCCGAGCAGCGGCAGCGCGGAACGCTTAATGATTTGCGAGATGGCGTTCATCAGCGGGTTACCCTGCTGGCGCGAAATCAGCACGCCTTCCACCACCACAATCGCGTTATCCACCAGCATACTGAGCGCGATTATCAGCGCCCCGAGCGAAATGCGCTGCAGTTCGATGCCGGACAAATACATGATCAGCAGCGTGCCGAGCACGTTCAGCGCCAGCGACACGGCAATAATAATCCCGCTGCGTAATCCCATGAAAATCAGCAACACGCCGACCACAATCGCCAGCGCCATCAGGAAGTTAATGATAAAGCCGTCGACAGATTTCTTCACTTCAGCAGCCTGATCGTAAAACACTTTCAGCTGGATCCCGGCCGGTTTATCGGCTTCAAGCTGATGCATTCTGGCTTCTATCGCCCGGCCAATGTTCATGACATTCACGCCGGGAATATAAGAGACACCAATGGTCAGCGCATTACGGCCATTGGCGTGATAAATATTGCCCGGATGATCGGTGATCCCCTGCGAGATGGTGGCGATATCACGCAGATAAATGCTGTGCGTCGAACCGGCGGGGCTGATCAGCACATTATTCAGCTCGTCAATATTTTCAAAGCCACCGGTCGGATGCAAACGGATCGACTCGCTGCCGACCGTCATGCTGCCCGCATCTGACACCATATTCTGGCGATTCAGCACGTCGGCAAGGCGCGGCAATGTGACGCCATAAGCAGCCATTTTTGCCCGTGAAATCTCAATGTTGACCTGTTCAGGAAGGATGCCGCCAATCGCGACTTTACCCACGCCGGGCACCAGCACCAGTTCACGGCGCAGTTGTTCGGCATATTTACGCAGTTCCGGGTTGCTAAAGTTGTCGCCATAAATCGAGAAAAAATAGCCGTATACATCACCGAAATCATCGTTCACAAACGGCGGGCTGACACCGGGCGGAAACTGCAACGTGGCGTCGTTGACGCGGCGGCGCAGTTCATCCCAGATTTGCGGCAGTTCGGAGGAGTGATAACGGGAATCGATATTGACGGTAATTTGCGATAAGCCGACGGCAGAAATCGAGGAAATATTATCGACGTAAGGCAGGCGTTGCAGGGCATTTTCCAGCGGCAGCGTGACTTCTTCCTCAACCTGCTGGGATGACGCGCCGGGATATTGCACGGCAACCACCGCGGTTTTAATGGTAAACGCCGGGTCTTCCAGCCGCCCGATATTGAACAACGCAATCAGCCCGCCCACGCCGAGCAGCAGGATCACCAGCCAGATGCGCGTCGGATTATTAATGAAGCTTTCGTTAATTCCCATCACAGACCCCGCTCTCTGGTCCAGATGCGAACCGGCTGCTGAGCGTGTAATTCCCCGACGCCCGCCGCCACCACTCTGTCGCCTTTTTGCAGTCCGGCGGTGATTTCAATGCCCTGAGACGTCAGCTCACCGACAGTGACTTTACGGTCTTCGACGTGCAGGGTATCGCCTTCACCGGCCACCACCCAGACGTGCGCGTCATTACGCTGGCTGCTGTCCGGATTAAAAACGGCTTCGACCGGGATAACCAGCGTACTGACCGGCGTTGCCGTGGCGAGATTGGCCGGATTCACCGTGACGGTGCCGCTTAATCCGGCCACCGCCGGGAAGTTTTCCGGACGCGGCATGACCAGCGTCACCTGCCAGGTCAGCGTATTGGCTTCGCTGCTGGCGGTGTGTTCTTTATAGGTTGCGGTGAATTCCCGGTCGGGAAGGTTGTTGATACGCACCCGCGGGCGGTAATCGACATTGCGTACGTCCAGGCTGGTAAACAGATTTTCCGGCACGCTGAACACCACATCCAGCACGTCGGAACGGCTTATGGTTGCCACCGGCTGACCGGCGGCAACAACCTGATGATTGCGCACAGACAGCCGCGCAATGACGCCGCTGAACGGCGCAGTGAGGTTCAGATCGTTAAGTTCTTCCTGCGCAATTTTCAGTGCGGCAGCGGCGGAATCCCGGCTGGCTTTATGCACCTCGAGTTCGGCCTGCGACACCACGTTGCGCCGTGCCAGCGTCTGATAACGTTCAAACTGGCGCTGCGCCAGCGTGGCGGCGCTCTGACGATCGTTAAGGCGCTGACGGGCATCGTTGTTGGTCAGCCGGGCGAGAATTTGTCCTTGTTTTACCGCTTCGCCTTCGCGGACGTCCAGCGTTTGCAACTGGCCTGCACGTTTGAAAGCAATGTCGGTGTTATCACCGGCTAAAATGCGCGCCGGAAAAACGCGGGTGCTGAGCGGGCTGGCGGCTTCTGCCGTCGCAATTTTAACCTGTCGGGGCGGGGAGGGTGTATCCGGGGCTTTCTGGTCACAGGCGCTTATCAGAAATAGGATGAGCAGAGTGGGAGAGAAACGAATGTCCATAATACTTCCCCTCATAAACAACACACGAAATAATAAATTAAGACAGAATATATAAGGACATTTAATGTGCTGTGCCAATATATTATATCTCTGACCTATTCTTATTGAGACTCAGGTTATCTGTTGTTTTTGTTAATCTAATTGTTTTTTCAAAGCCGGGAATTAACACTATTTAACACGGTATATTATAGTTTATACAGCTTTACGTATCTTGCCAGAAATTAACATCACAATTCTTGCATTACCCGCATCATTCATGAACCCTTTCAGGGATCAAGGAGTCAGGCATCATGAATAATCCAGCGCCATATTCCGTGAATAAAACAACAGAAACACTGTGGTATCAGCAAAGCGTAGAAGAAAGCCTTACCGGGCTACAGTCCGGGCCTGACGGGCTCTCACCCGAAGACGCGAAAAATAAACTCCACCATTACGGTCCTAACGTCCTGCCGCAAAAAGAAGGTAAATCTCTGTTTATTAAGTTTATCTCGCACTTTAAAGATATTCTTATCTATATATTATTAGCGGCCGCTGTCGTCACGGCCATTATGGGGCACTGGGTTGATACACTGGTGATATTAGGTGTGGCGGTTATTAATGCTTTAATTGGTTTCATCCAGGAAAATAATGCTGAGAAATCATTGAAAAGCATTCAGAATATGCTTTCCAGTGAAGCGCTGGTATTACGCGGCGGACAACAGGTCACCGTCGGTACCGATGAAATCGTGCCGGGAGATATTGTTCTGCTGCGCCCCGGTGACAAAATCCCTGCCGATTTACGTCTGATTGACGTGCATAACTTACGTGTCGAAGAAGCCATTCTGACCGGCGAATCGACCGTGGTTTCGAAAAAGACCGGGGCGCTGGAAGGTGAGAAGTCGATTGGCGACCGTAAAAATCTCGCATTTTCAGGCACCACCGTCAGTTCCGGTACCGCCAGCGGCGTGGTATTTGCCACCGGTGGCCAGACTGAACTCGGCCATATCAATGAAATGTTGTCCTCCATTGAAGACAACAAAACGCCGCTATTGGTGCAGATAGATAAACTGGGGAAATCCATTTTTGTCATCATTCTGTTCATGATGGTGGCATTGCTGATTTTTGGTTATCTGCTGCGCGACATTCCGTTTGCCGAGCTGTTGCTGTCAGTGATCAGCCTGGCGGTGGCGGCGGTGCCGGAAGGGTTACCGGCGATCATTTCGATTATTCTTTCGCTCGGCGTACAGGCGATGGCGCGTTCCAAAGCCATTATCCGCAAGCTGCCCACGGTGGAAACACTGGGTGCGATGTCAGTGATTTGCTCGGATAAAACCGGCACGCTGACCATGAACGAAATGACCGTCAAGGCAGTGATTCTGGCGGATAATGTCTGGACGGTAGAAGGCAACAGTTACGAGCCGATGGGCAGCTTTTCCATTGCCGGTTCGGCGTCGCCGCTGCCTGCGGATTCTTCGCCTTTGCTGACCCAGTTCCTGCGGTCGGTAGATATCTGTAACGACAGCACACTGTCGCAGGATGCGCAGGGGCACTGGGGCATTACCGGCGGCCCGACGGAAGGGGCGCTGAAAGTGCTGGCAGCCAAGGCACATTTGCCAGAATTGCCGTTTAACCTCAGCAGTAAAATCCCGTTCGATTCTCTCTATAAATATATGGCGGTGGCCGGTGAGAAAAATGGCCAGTCGCAGATCATGCTGACCGGCGCACCGGACGTGCTGCTCAAACTGTGTCAGTTCCAGCAGACGCCGGAAGGGGCGGTGCCGCTGGATCACGCCTACTGGGAATCGGCGATCACGCAATATGCCAGCGAAGGGCTGCGCATGGTGGCCGCGGCCTGGAAGCCGGTCGATCAGCCGGTTGCTTCACTCGATCATCCGGAACTCAGTCACGGCATGGTGCTGATCGGCATTGCCGGCATGATGGATCCGCCGCGTCCGGAAGCGATTGTGGCGATTGGCGAATGTCAGCAGGCAGGGATCCGCGTCAAGATGATCACCGGTGACCATCAGGAAACCGCGATGGCGATCGGTAAAATGCTCGGCATCGGTAACAGCGAGAATTCCATCACCGGCTATGAGCTGGAGCATATGGATGACGCGCAACTGAGAACGGCGGCGAAGCAGTTTGATATTTTCGCCCGCACCAGTCCGGAACATAAACTGCGTCTGGTCAAAGCGTTGCAGGATACCGGAGAAATTGTCGGCATGACCGGCGACGGCGTGAATGATGCACCGGCGCTGAAACAGGCCAACGTCGGCATTGCGATGGGGATTAAGGGTACGGAAGTAACCAAAGAATCTGCCGACATGATCCTGGTGGACGACAACTTTGCCACCATCGCCAACGCGGTCAGGGAAGGGCGGCGGGTTTACGACAACCTGAAAAAAACCATCCTGTTTATTATGCCGACCAACCTGGCGCAGGGGCTGCTGATCATTATCGCCATTCTGATGGGCAATCTGCTGCCGTTAACACCCGTGCAAATCCTCTGGATGAACATGGCGACTTCCGCCACGTTGTCCTTCGGGCTGGCATTTGAGAAGGCTGAAAGCCGCGTGATGCGCCGTCCGCCGCGTAACGTCAGCGCACACGTCATGGATAAATACGCCATCTGGCGCGTGGCCTTTGTCGGGCTGCTGATTTCCATCAGCGCCTTCCTGCTGGAAGCCTGGCTGCAGCCGCGCGGTTATGAACCTGAATTCATCCGCACCGTGCTGTTGCAGACGCTGGTTACCGCGCAGTGGGTGTACATGATCAACTGCCGCGATTCGGATAACTTCTCGCTCAGCCGCGGTCTGCTGCACAATAAAGGCATCTGGATTGTCACCCTGGTGCTGTTTACGTTGCAGGCGATCATTATCTATGTGCCGCTGATGAACACGCTGTTCGGTACGCGTCCGCTGCCGTTCATCTATTGGATCATCGGCCTGATGATCGGTGTGGCGCTGTTTGTGATTGTTGAAATAGAAAAAGTGCTGACCCGCCGCTGGCGCAAAGCGAGTTAAGGCAAGCCCCTGGGATATTTTCCTCTCAGGGGCCTGTATATTACCGCAGAGAAAATACTCACCCGCTCACCTTCCCGCGCTTCAGTAGCCCGCACAAAAAACATCAACCAGCCGAAAGGCTGGTTTTTTATTGACCATACGTCTCACATTATTGTCTATAAACTCATCATATTGAAAAGTCTGGTTTTTTGATATTTATCCGAGTTATCTGATAGCCGTAGATTGGTAAATGTTAAAAAGCCTATTTTCCATACAAGGATTAATCGCCAAAAAGGCATTCATTTAAGAATGATCTTGGTATTTGCTATCATAAAAAATCAGATAATTATTATTATTTAACTGAAAATAAAGACTTAATGCTGCTTATGTCCTTTGTTAGGAATATTCTTGGTAAAAATATGGTTTACTTTGCAGGTTAATCGCTATGCATAGCTGTGTATAAAAGAGCAATAGTTTAGTTTTTATGAGCGATTTTTCAGAAAATGTCTCAATAATGAAATACAAATGTTTAGCTTTCGTAAAAAGCTAAATCTGAAATCATACTTAAAAAAGTGAAAAATCCTGTTTTAAAACAAAAATTCAGATAATTAAGTGCGTTGGTGGAGTTGTTTAAATGAGAGAGATTCCCACTGAGATAGTTCTTAGATTTTGGGGGCGCTTAACCTTAAAAGCGTCGTATACGTCACATTTTGATTATTAATTGGGAATAACTGTAAGAATGCGCCTAGAAAACAGGCATGCATTTAACGATAAGAAAGTGTAAATCGATCGGTCAAACCTATTGTTAGGTGTTATTATGAGCGAGAAAAACGATTTGAAGAGTTTCGGCTGCGTATTACTCTACGTACAGATACTGAAAAGTTTTAAATATGATTTAGAGCGGATCTAAACATTCTTTTTTCTTATCTCTTTCTGAGAGTGCTTTATTCTTCCCCGGATTAACGAGGCAGAATTTGAGCGTTTTTAAAACCACATAATTAGGCGGCCCAATGCCTCGGGTAATAATCTGGAGTGAGTGCCAATTTACTAAGTTGGCGTTGAAAGAAATAATCTCCAAGAAGCTGCCTTACGTAGACAATGTCATCCCATTTGACCAGAACGAAGGGATGAACTTGTTTGCGAAAGATTACTTGATCATCGATCCTTCAGGCGGTGGCTTCCACAGGTGTTATGAGTTTTTAAGAGAAAATCTGAATATATTGGACCCGGAGAGAATTTTGATTGTGTCTTCAGCGGTTGATATGTTAATGCTCGAACTTTTACTGAAAAAGGAGTTTAAATTCCTTAAGAAGAAGAGTGGTCTGGCAGATTTCGAGAGAGCGGTCGAGCAATTCATACAACTTCTGGGCAGTGCAATTAACAAGGAAGAATTCAATTATAATATTACCAAAATGGAAGAAAAAGTTTTGGTGATGATGATGTCTGGTCTGTCTGTCACCAGCATTTCAAATATTTTAAAGCTCAGTGTTAAAACGATTAGTGTTCATAAATGCAACTCATTAAGAAAAATAGGCGTTGATGCCAGCAGCAGTTCAGCTTTGTTCTTTTTGCACAAACACGCCGTGGGTAACAGAATTGTCAGATAACAAAAATATTTTTTAAGCTGACCTTGCACAGTGCAGGTACGCGCCAGACGTTGCTATTTTTTCAGGGGTATGAAATGCGATCACTCAAAAGAAGTCATCCTGGCTTCCTGTATGAACCCATTGTGTCCGTCTCGGGAGTGATACTTGGTTTTGAGCTGGTTAAGAAAAAGAATACAAAGGAAAGCAACGAGTATTCAGAGGATTACGCATTACCTCTTTCTGCTGAAGAGAAGGTGAAGGACTTCTTTGAGCAGGTCACCACAGCGTGTGTGAATGAAAGTATCTTTATCGCTAACGGCTTTTTATTGTCGATCAATATTGACTATGAGATTGCGGTGCATATTGCCAGCAATCAGGCGATACAAAAGGTTTTACAGCAGCACAAATATATAAGACTGGAGGTGAGTGAGGATTTTCACGAATTCAATGCCGGGCAGGAACGTCCTGTGCTTCAGTCTTTAGCTGCATGCTGCCCTTTATGGCTGGATAATTTTGGCGCAGGTAACACCAGTCTTACGCTGGTGATGAGCGAAAAGTTTGAATATATAAAAATCAGTAAGACCTTTTTTTGGCAACACCAGGGAACTCAATCTCTAAGAAAAGTGATCGCCCATCTCAGGCCCTATTGCCGTGGCATTATTATCAATGGTGTCGAGAATTCGCAGCATATTGAGTACTTAAGCGGCAGTGATATTCTTGCTATGCAAGGTGCGTTATGGCTGCCTTATAGTCAGGATGAATTAATACAGTCATTTTTTTGAAAAAATGACTTTTAAAATAACGCTGTAATAAGCACAAATAGCTAATTACTGCGGTTATTTTAAATGTACGGGAACCTATCGCCTGACTTATTTTTGGCGAGGGGAACCTGTGCGAATTATTACCGGAATTATCGTTTGGCAAATTGGTGGCCGTAAACCAGGGGCGGTAGCATAGCTAAAATATATACCGGTCTTAAATTGTACAATAATTATTTTCTATTGATATACTCAAAGGGCCCATTGGTTATTGGGTGAACAATTCGTTTGTCAATTGAAGAGGAGTAATTATGAGAAAACTCATGTTTTCTGTTATTGCCCTGATGCTGCTGCCGCTATATTCGCAGACAACATCTGCTGCTGAACTCAGCTCAGGGGCAACAGTGGCGGCAGTGGTCGGTACCAGCGGCGCAATATTAGCCGCTGGTCTGATTGCTGTAGGTAACGATGATAGTGATGGTAACAGCAACACCAATACCTCAACTACCACCACAACCTCACGCTAATAATTCACTTAATTATAACCACACATCCGTGTGGTTATTTTCCCACATGATAATAATGATATAGGGAATCACTTGTGCGCTATTCCTTATTGTTCCTCTGCCTCTTGTTACAAGCATGTACCCCCTCGCAAAACAGTCTGGTTGATACTTTTAAAGTTGCCGTTAAAGGGACACAGGATGTTGTGGTACCACCCCAAAGAATTGCCGCTATTCCTTACGGCAGCATTTATCTAAAACTGCCCACATCTGCACAAATCTTTGTGGTCGGTTATCTCCAGGATGGCTTTGAAAAATGGAGTACCGGCGACCAGGTCGTATTTATTACCCAAAATGGTCGCCTGGTCCGGTCGGCCGGTTATTCGCAAGGGGATCTGCTGGAAGTCACCAATCTGCAACAAGACCCGCTGTTGCATGCAGCAAATTTGCGTGAAGGGGCGGGCTGGACACGTCTGATGCGCTGGACGGAGAACCGGCAGCCATTGTCATCCGTTGTAACATCCCGTTTCAGCCGTCAGGACGACGAAACCCTGACACTTCCCGGGAGAGTCGTCGCCTGTCAGGTGTGGCGCGAGGATGTGACGCTTGAGGCCACGGGTGACCGCTGGCAAAACACTTTCTGGGTAGATCCGCACAGCGGATTGGTGCTCAAGAGCAATCAGAGGTTGGGAGCAGATATGCCGGTGAGTATGACATTGCTCAAACCTGCCAATGCGGGGATCCCACCAGCATGAAAATAAAAACGCTTTTATTCATTTTTAGCGCCTTGCCGGGGATGGCATTTTCCGAGGGCAACGTGGCCGTTTACACCAGCGCTTCTCAGGGGCAGCCTGCCCAGGTACTCAGCCATATTAAAGATATGCGCCAGATGATGGCGGAGTCCGATCTGATCCGCCAATCCTGGTCGCCCGGCACCGTGATTGCTGTGCCTGCCGCTACGCCTGAGGCGCAGCAACAGTATCTGTCCATGCAGAACCAGCTCAAGGCCTGGCGTGCCACGGAGAGTGGCGATACGCAGCAGACCATTAACCGTGTCATTCAGCAGTTGCAGGGGTTGCAGGTTACCGGTCGTCAGTTTACCCCGATGGATGCGGATTTGATCCTCAACAACAATGCCGCTAACCGCCAGTTACAGGGGGATTATCGCGTCTATACCGCAACGCGTCCCAACAGCGTGTTGTTGCTGGGTGCGGTGAGTGGTGCGGGAAAACAGCCGTGGGTTGCAGGTCGTACGATTCGTGAATATCTCGCAGACCATCAATTTCTTTCTGGTGCCAATCTGAATGAAGCCGTGGTGATTGATCCCAATGGAACCATCCGGGGCGCGCCGGTCGCGTACTGGAATTATCGCCACGCTGAAGCCCAGCCGGGCAGTATCATTTGGGTCGGTTTTTCTGACTGGACGCTGCCGCGCCAGTTTAAAAACCTTAATCAGCACATCGTCTCTGTTTTGGCGCACCGGATCCCTGAATGATGAAACCAAAATATCTTCTCAGCCTGCTTGCTGTGTCCGTGGTTTACGCTAATTCCGTCCGGGCGCAAACGTATGATGAACCCCTTGGTCCTTCACAGTCCGATTTCGGTGGCGCGGGACTTTTACAAACACCGACGGCGCGGGTTCCGAAAGAAGGGGAGTTCAGTGCCAACTACCGCGATAATGATGCCTACCGTTTTTATTCGGTCTCGATGGCGTTGTTTCCCTGGCTGGAGACCACGTTGCGTTATACCGACGTGCGTGACCGGCTTTACAGTAGTGATCCAAACTTCAGCGGCAATCAAACCTATAAAGACAAGTCTTTCGATGTGAAATTAAGACTGTGGGAAGAGGGCTACTATCTTCCGCAGGTTGCGTTGGGCAAGCGCGATATCGGCGGCACGGGGTTGTTTGACAGTGAATATCTGGTCGCCAGCAAAGCGGCCGGACCGCTAGATTTCACGCTGGGGATAGGCTGGGGTTATATCGGCAACAGCGGCAATATCACGAACCCTTTCTGCAAAGCCAGCGATAAATATTGTACCCGCGCGCAAAGCCATTCCACCGGCGATATTTCACTCAATGATATGTTCCGCGGCCCTGCGGGGGTATTCGGCGGCGTGGAGTATCAGACCCCCTGGCAGCCGTTGCGCCTGAAGATGGAATACGATGGGAATAATTACCGCGATGATTTCGCCGGGGCACTAAAACAGAACAGTAAGTTTAACTTCGGTGCTGTTTATCGCCTGGCAAGCTGGATGGATGTCAACGCCAGCTACGAGCGTGGCAATACCTTTATGTTCGGGTTTACCCTGCGCAGTAACATGAACGATTGGGTTCCTCATCAGATTGATGATCCGGTTCCTGCCTATCAGCCGCAGCCGCAAAGTGCGGGAATGGTTAATTACAGCGTCGCGACCGGGCAACTGGCTCAGCTGAAAGGCAATGCCGGGTTTAGCGAACCGCGTATCGACATCCGTGACGACACCCTCAACGTTACGGGTCAGCAGGATAAATATCGCAATACGTCCAAAGGCGTAGAGCGTGCCAATCTCATCATGCTGAATAATCTGCCGGAGAATGTTGACACCCTGGATGTTACCCAAAACCGCTTTGGTATGCCGATGGTCACCACACGTACCCGCGTGGCGAGCCTGCGTCAGCAGCAACAGGGTTATCCGCTGGGGCAGGAACAGTCCCTGAACCAGCAACGGATTGAACCGGTCACAGACGTCGGTCAGGGATTCTTTATCGGCAAGGACCGGTTTAATTACAGCCTGTCGCCGGTATTAAGACAATCTGTCGGCGGCCCTGAAAACTTTTATATGTATCAGATCGGGGTGCTGGCGGATGCCAACTACTGGCTGACAGATCATCTGCTTGTCGATGGCGGCGTGTTTGGCAACGTTGCCAATAACTACGATAAGTTCCGCTATGACGGCGTCAGTAATGACTCTTCTCTGCCACGCGTACGAACGCATATCCGCGAATACGTTCAGAACGATGTCTATGTGAATAACCTGCAAGCCAACTACTTCCGTTATCTGGGCAACGGTTTCTACGGACAGCTTTATGGCGGTTATCTGGAGATGATGTACGGCGGCGTCGGGGGCGAAGTGCTCTACCGGCCACTGGATTCTGACTGGGCACTGGGTATTGATGCTAACTATGTCAAACAGCGCGACTGGGACGACATGATGCGCTTCACTAACTACAAGGCCGCAACCGGCAACCTGACAGCCTACTGGCGGCCAGCATTTATGGATGATGTGCTGGTGAAAATGAGTGTCGGGCAATATCTGGCTAAAGACAAAGGCGGCACGTTGGATCTCTCCAAACGCTTTGACAGCGGTGTCACCGTGGGAGCCTATGCGACGCTGACGAATGTCTCTAAACAGGAATACGGTGAAGGCTCCTTTACTAAAGGCTTCTACATCTCTGTTCCGCTGGACTTGCTGACGGTCAAACCGACACGCAGCACGCCAGCGGTCAGCTGGACACCACTGACGCGTGATGGTGGCCAGATGCTGGGCAGACAGTACGGCTTGTACGGTATTACTTCAGACAGAGATACGCCGCAGTTGCCTTAATGAAAAGGTTGTGCCTGACTGCAACAGTCAGGCACTTACAAAATGACTTATTTATTATTTTTCTGATATGTCAGCATGTCAGGAGACCGTTAATGAAGTCCATTATTATAAGCCTATTAACCTGATGTCCTCAGGTAATAATTATTTTTTGATACTTGTTGTGAGGGAAATATGACATTTCTCACCAGAAATTTTTACTCAAGCCTGTTTCTTGCTCTTTCGGATTTCGTCAGTTTCACCCTGTCGATTTATGTCGCTAAAATATTACTGAGCTTTATGCTCAAAGAGTTTGATGACTATATTCCCGCTCAACATGTTACTGCCCTGGTTTTATTACACTGGACGCTGGCATTTTGTTGTGTTGGCTGGTTCTCGATTCGCTTGCGGCATTATTACTACCGCAAAACCTTCTGGTTTGAACTGAAAGAAATTTTACGCACGCTGGTCATTTTTGCCGTTATTGAGATCGCGGTGATGGCTTTCGCGGAGTGGAATTTTTCCCGTTATATGTGGATCCTCACCTGGCTGTTGGTGCTGATATTTGTACCTTGTGCCCGCATGATGACTAAGCGTGTATTAACGGTTCTGGGTATCTGGCAACGCGATGCCATTATTATTGGTACCGGTAAAAATGCTCACGAGGCTTACAAAGCGATTCAAAGCGAAAAGAATCTCGGGCTGAACGTCACCGGATTTATTTCCAGCGAACTGACTGACAAGCCGGGGGACAGCATTGATGGCATTCCGATCATATTCTGCGATGACCTGTGGTTATTAACCCCGTGCGACAAGAAAACCCAGTTTATTGTCGCCGTGGAAGCACACCAGAGCGATATCCGTAACTACTGGCTGCGGGTGTTTATGATCCACGGTTACCGTTATGTCTCAGTGATCCCGACACTGCGCGGCATGCCGCTCGACAGTACGGATATGTCGTTTATTTTCAGCCACGAAGTGATGATCTTACGTGTTCATCAGAACCTGGCGAAATGGTCATCACGCTTCCTGAAACGTGCTTTCGATATTGTGGCTTCACTGGGGATTATTGCCATATTGTCTCCGCTGCTGCTGTATATCAGCTTCAAAGTGAGGAAAGATGGCGGCCCGGCAATTTATGGTCATGAGCGTATTGGTAAAGGCGGCCGTCCTTTCAAATGTCTTAAATTCCGCTCAATGGTAATCAATTCCAAGGAAGTGCTTGAGGAATTGCTGGCAAATAACCCCGAAGCACGCGCTGAGTGGGATGAGACATTTAAGCTGAAAAACGATCCACGTATTACGCGTATCGGACATTTATTGCGTAAAACCAGCATGGATGAATTGCCGCAGTTATTTAATGTATTAAAAGGAGAGATGAGCCTTGTTGGTCCGAGGCCTATTATTAACGCTGAACTGGAGCGTTACAGTGATGAGGTAGATTATTACTTGCTGAGCAAACCGGGAATGACCGGATTATGGCAGGTGAGTGGTCGCAGTGATGTGGATTACGAAACTCGCGTCTATCTTGACGCCTGGTATGTAAAAAACTGGTCGATGTGGAATGACATTGCCATCTTATTTAAAACAGTAAGTGTTGTGCTTAGAAAAGACGGTGCTTATTAACAGTCATTTAAATAATGCATCACCCTCATGTATTGGCTGCTAGTTATTAGCGTCATGGCCAACATCAATTTCTGTTGAACCACATGATATGGATTTTATGAAAAATAAAACGTTTAAGATTTCTGCATTATTCGGGGCTTTGTTACTGAGCGGATGTACGGTTATTCCAGGGCAGTCGTTAAGTACCATGGACAAAGACGTTGTTCAACCTACTGATAGCAATTATGACATTGATAAATTAGTTAACGTGTACCCGATGACGCCCGGCCTGATCGATCAGCTGCGCCCTGACAGCGTTCAGGCACGGCCAAATCCTCAGCTGGATATACAACTGCAAAACTACCAATACCGTATTGGGGTTGGTGATGTGCTGATGGTTACCGTCTGGGATCACCCGGAACTGACCACCCCGGCAGGTCAGTACCGCAGTGCCAGTGACACGGGTAACTGGGTTAACGCCGACGGGACAATTTTCTATCCTTATATCGGGAAACTGAAGGTCACCGGAAAAACTGTCAGTGAAGTACGTCAGGAGATAAGTAACCGTCTGGCGACGTACATTGAAAGTCCGCAGGTTGACGTCAGTATTGCGGCATTCCGTTCGCAGAAAATTTATACCACCGGTGAAGTCATCAAGTCCGGACAACAGCCTATTACCAATATTCCGCTTACCGTGATTGATGCCATTAATGCCGCAGGGGGTTTAGCGCCTGATGCTGACTGGCGTAACGTGGTGCTCAATCACAACGGTCAGGATACACAGATTTCTCTTCAGGCCCTGATGCAGAAAGGTGACCTCACACAGAACCGCTTGCTTTACCCTGGCGATATTTTGTTTGTACCACGAAATGATGACCTGAAAGTGTTTGTGATGGGCGAAGTCACCAAACAGAGCACGTTGAAAATGGACCGTAGCGGGATGACTCTCGCCGAGGCATTAGGCAACTCAGATGGGATTGCCCAAAGTATGGCGGATGCTTCCGGGATATTTGTTATTCGCCCGCTGAAGGGAAGCCAGAAAGGCAAAATCGCCAACATTTATCAGCTGAATGCCAAAGATGCCTCTTCTATGGTGATGAGTACGGAATTCCAGCTTCAGCCTTACGATATTGTTTATGTCACCACTGCGCCGATTGTTCGCTGGAATCGTGTCATTTCGCAGATTGTCCCGACCATTACGGGAGTGCATGACATGATTGAAGCGGGACGTTTTGTACGGCAATGGAATCCATAATGTTTGACTCAATATTAATTGTCTGTACCGGAAATATATGTCGCTCTCCGATTGCGGAGAGACTGCTGAGGCGATTATTACCGGACAAGAAAATAGACTCGGCTGGAACGGCTGCATTGGTAGGCAAGCCTGCAGACCCCTCTGCCGTTGAGGTGGCTCAAAAGCATCAATTACAGCTTGATGGACATCATGCGACTCAGTTTACATCTGCGTTAGGCCGACAATACGACCTCATTTTAGTCATGGAGAAATCCCATCAAGAACAGATAAGTCGTGTTGCACCAGAAGCGCACGGAAAAATCATGTTGCTTGGACATTGGAATGGTCGTAGGGAAATTTCAGATCCCTATCGTAAGAGTCAGGAAGCCTTCGAATCTGTTTATCGACTAATTGACCAAGCCTGCCAGGCTTGGCTACAAAAGTTGAATGGATAATTGATCAGGGAAATAATATATGCCTCAAGATATTTTAACCAAAAAAAATCTAACTGAATCCGATGAAATTACAATGCGCCGTATTATAGGTGAAGTAATTGATCATCGAAAATTAATAATTGCGATTACCGCTTTTATTACTCTTCTAACTGTCATTTATGCATTATTTGCGACTCCAGTATTTCAAGCGGATTCGCTCGTTCAAGTAGAACAGAAAGCTGGTAATGCCATACTGGAAAGTTTGAATCAAGTTCTACCAGATGCAGTTCCTCAGTCTGCTCCTGAAATAACGCTATTACAGTCAAGAATGATACTGGGAAAAACAGTAAGTGATTTAAACTTACAGACTGTTGTTAAGCAAGAGTATTTCCCCATTTTTGGCAGAGGGTGGGCACGATTAACAGGTCAGAAGTCAGGACATCTTGAGGTAAGTCGGCTCTATTTACCGCGAGATGGAGACAAAGATCCTAAAGTGAGACTGACAGTAATCGATGCAAATAATTACCTTGTCACTGGAGATGATTTCGAGATAAAAGGCGAAGTAGGGAAACTGTTAGATGGACATGGAATATCGATTAAAGTTGATAGCATTGATGCGAAAGTGGATGATAAGTTCGAGATAAAATTAGTCACAAAGCTTGAGGCAATTAATAGCTTACAAGATAACTATACCGTTTCCGAACAAGGAAAGGATAGTGGGATGCTTGCACTAACTGTCACTGGTACAGACCCAATATTGATCAAAAAGATATTAAATAGTATTACTCAAAATTATCTGTCACAAAACATAGACAGGCAGGCTGCACAGGATGAAAAAAGTTTAGACTTCCTGAAATTACAACTTCCAAAAGTTAGAAGTGAATTAGACGTAGCTGAGGATAGACTCAATAACTATAGGCAACAAAAGAACACAATCGATTTGCCAATGGAAGCTAAAGCTGTACTCGATCAAATTGTAAATGTGGATAATCAGTTAAATGAGTTAACATTCCGGGAAGCTGAAATATCCCAGCTATATACTAAAGATCATCCCATTTATAAATCGTTACTTGAAAAAAGACAAACTCTTAAACAAGAGAAAGATCGTCTAAGTGAAAATGTTTCGAGTATGCCAGCCACACAGCAGGAAGTTCTTCGCCTCAGTCGTGATGTTGAGTCAGGAAGAGCAGTCTATATGCAATTACTGAATAGACAGCAAGAATTAAATATTGCTAAATCGAGTGCAATTGGCAATGTTAGAATAATTGATGATGCTGTTACAGAGCCTAAACCAGTAAAACCAAGGAAAGTATTAGTAATATTGATGGGGCTGGTCTTAGGTGGTTTACTATCATTTAGTGTCGTTTTCACAATATTTATGCTTCGTAGAGGCTTATATTCCCCAGAGCAGCTTGAAGAGCTAGGGATCACTGTATATGCAAGTGTGCCAGTTTCGGAATGGTCATTTAAGAGGAATAATATAAAAGATAAAAATAGAACCGCTAACAATCCAACATTGTTAGCGTGCGAGAATCCAGCTGACCTGGCTATTGAGGCTATCAGAAGTCTACGAACTAGTCTTCATTTTGCGATGCTGGATGCCAAAAATAATCTTCTTATGATATCAGGTGCTAGCCCTGAAGCGGGAAAAACATTTATTAGTAGTAATTTAGCTGAAGTGATATCGAAAGTTGGTAAGAAGGTTATTCTTATCGATGCAGATATGAGGCGGGGAGACTCACATAGGGCTTTGGGCGTAGATAATGATATTGGACTATCCGATATACTATCTGGTTCTTCATCAATTGATCAGGTAGTCAAGAAAATATCTGGAATAAGTTTTGATTATATTTCAAGAGGAAAAGTTCCTCCAAACCCAGCGGAGTTACTTACAAATTCAAGATTTGAAAATCTTTTGACATGGGCTTCTGAAAATTACGACCTAGTTATCATTGACACACCTCCTATTTTAGCTGTTACAGAGGCTGCCATTATTGGGCGTTATGTAGGGACGACGCTGCTGGTTGTTGGTTTTGAGATCAATACGGCTAAAGAAGTTGAAGTTAGTATTAATCGATTAGCACAAAGCGGAATAATAGTAAAAGGTTGTATCCTTAACCGTGTGATAAAAAAAGCCGCGAATTATCATGAATATGGATACAATAACTATGGTTATACATATTCATCGGATAATAGTAAGTAAAATTATATATAAATGAAACACAAGGCGTCATTTAATTCGCTATGAATATGAATATGAATATGAATATGAATATGAATTAAGTGATATGCCTTGAGTGGGCTTAAATTTAAGTGACTAATTGATATCTCGATGTACAAATTAAATTAATGCAGCCAATACTATATAGGGAAATGAGATAGATGATTATCACAAGCAGTGAGAGAGTTACTAATGCCTGAAATATCATATTTCATTTTAATTTCACTGAATTTAATACTATTTGTCTTATTACTTATAAGGAATAAAGTAGGCCTTTTCATCTCGCAGTGGGTTATTTTTTTAGTTTGGTTTTTTGTGTTTCCTTCTTACTTACAATATGTGAATAATATTTTCCCATGGAATAATTACCCGTTGCATAAAGAAATATCCTTCGTAAATTATATTACGTGTTTGTTTAGCATTTTTTTATTCTTAGGGTATTCTATTTCGTATAAGAAAAACAGTATAAGTGATTGCAATGAAAATAATAAATTCGATCTAAGGATAGATGCAAAAACTAATGTTGTTGCTTTTCTATTAATGATTCCATCTATGTTATTCATAAGTATCGTCGGTATTTCTTCATTTTTCATGGGAAGATCTGTTATTAGCGATTTAGTCTACTCAGATGGTTTTTTACCCATGCTATATGCACTTTCTAAATTTTGTGCATTTGGAATACTGGTAGTGTACTTATGTTTTTGGGTGAATAGGGTTCAAAATGTAGATAAAAGTTTTGGCAAGTTTTCATATTGCATTTTTATCATATGCATTGTTATCAATCTAATAATAAATAGCCCTCTTTCAAGTCCAAGGTTTCACTTTTTAAGTATGGCTATAGCAATAGCTGTGGTATTTAATAAGATGAAAAGTCGGTTATCTTTAGCTGTGTTGTTTATTGCGTCACCGATATTTTTATTTATATTGTTCCCTCTAGTAAAACATTTGGGGGAAAGTTCGAATAATTATAATACCTATGATCTATCAGATTATGTTGTCAAAGGATTAGATTTCGATTCGTTTCAACAATTAGTGAATATCGTCAGGTTTGTAAGTGACACCGGTTATTCATGGGGTGTTAATTTTATCGCCGGGATAAGTTTTTTTATACCAAGAAGTCTTTGGGAATCCAAACCGACTAACTTAGGTATGCTTGCGGCGGAGCATCAAGGGTATTTTTATACAAATTTAAGTGCTCCTTTGGTCGGAGAGCTATATTATGCTGGTGATATGATCTTTGTTATATTAGGCGCTTTGATTATAGGTGTTATTACAGGTCGTGCTGATTCATTCCTCAGTAAGGCTAAAGTTTCATATTATTACTTCATCGGTTTATGGTTGTCATCATTTTCATTTATAATTTTTAGGGGATCATTTGGCGCTATTGCCCCCCCTATTATGCTTGGTCTATGTTCATCACTATTATTGCTATTTATAAACAAGCTTAGTAGAAAATCCTAATCCCTATAGGGTGATTTTTTAATTAATCATAATTGAGATGTAAATATGAATAATGTTGTAATGTTTACAAGATCATTACCTATGCACGGACTTGGTGGTATGGAGGTTGTGGCCTGGGATATTGCTAAAGGGTTGCATCGTCTGGGGAGTAATGTGAGAATTATTACCACTAAAACGCCAGATTATGTAGGGTTACATCATATCGATGGAATTGAAGTTTTATTTATCGATAACGTTAAAAGCGGCAAATACTCCCACGGATGGTGGAAATCCTCTAGAGAAGCTTTTGAGGAAAATTATATAAAAGATTGCGATACTGTTTTTAGTGTCAGTACTGGTGCCTATGGTGTGATAGATCTAAAACATAAGAATCCACATATAAAATTTTTGATCCAAGTGCATGGCACAGCTTGGGGGGAGTTCATCTCAAAATTGAAAACAAAAACTCCAAAAGGATTTTTGACATCACCAAAAAATATTTTTTGGTTATGTCGCGATTTTATTAATTACAACAAATTTGATTACATTGTTGGTATAGGTGAACAAGTTTATGGAGACTTTAATCGATGGCCTTACGAAAGTTTTATTGATAAGAATAAAATATCTCTAATTAGTAATGGCATAGATTCCGAATTGTTTAAAAGTGACTGTTGTGATGATAATAAAATAAAAGATTATTATAACATCCCTTACGAAAAAAAAGTTATCTTAACGGCTTGCCGATTACATTCACAAAAAGGGGTGTATAATTGCATTAAAACAATTGAATTATTAAACGATAAAAATGAATTTGTTTACATTATTGTTGGTAGTGGACCAGAAGAACAGAAACTGAAGAGTTTGGTTAATTCTCTTGGAGCTAATGATTATATTAAGTTTCTGGGGTCTCTAAAAAGAGAAGATCTGGCAAAAGTTGAATCAATAAGTGATGTTTTTTTATTTTTAACAAACCGGATAGAAGGGCTTCCTTTAAATATTTTAGAAGCCTCTGCTGTAGGGGTGCCAATAGTATTATCAAATCAAGTTAAGCTATTTAAATCAGGGAATATTCATCTTGTTGATCCCTTGAACTATCAGGTTGCTGCAAGCAAGATAGAAAGTTTATTAGCTAAGGATTTGCAAAATAAAAATAGCTATCTACCCGATGAATACACTTTAAAATATGCGGCTGATAAATATAAAAAACTCATTGAAAAATCTTTTTAGATGAAGGACCTAACTTGTGAGGAAAGCAATAGTTTCATTAATTAGTGGAAATTTACTTTCCAAAGCTTTAGGGCTTATCAGAGAAGTTATTGTTGCTGCACTATTTGGCACTGGGTATATTAACGGAGCGTATCGAGTAGCGCAAACTGGGACTCTGGTTCCGGTAAATTTCTTGGTGAGTGATAGCCTGACGGCTTTTATTCCGCTTTATAAAAAATTTCATTCGGAAAGTGTAAATAAAGGACAACTTTTTTTTTGGTCTATGCAGGTAATCTTTCTTATATTCTCCGTAATTTTAACTTCCTGCGCTATTCTATTTGTAGATTTTTGGCTTAATGTAATTGCGCCTGGGCTAGATGAAAGGACAAGAGATCTGTCCAGGTCAATGCTAATCATAATGAGTCTGGGTATTACACTTTATCTTAGTTCAGCATTGATAAATTATGTAGAAATGGCCCATGATGACTTTCTTCCTATGTCCATGCGACCTTCGATACAGAATTTTGGCATGCTGCTTGGGGCACTGTTCGCTTATATAATTGGTAATCCAATCTATCTTGCATGGGGGTTCACATTCAGTTATTTAGTCTTCTTTATATGGGTTTTAATTAGAGGGCTAAACAAAGGTATTTTGAATTTACCGGAAAAAATTGATAGTAAAACACTAAAAAGTGTTATTTTAAATTTTTGGAGAACGTTGAGGCCACTTATTTTTTTGCCATTTCTATATCAGGGAAATATTGCTGTTGAACGTGCAGTAGCAACATTGATAAGTATTACTGCTGTGTCAGCGCTGGACTATGCAAAATTTATCACTGAAACACTTCTATTAGTAGTTTCGACACCTGTTGCCTTGGCAGGACTTGCTAGTTGGGGAGGATTGCAACCTGAACATATCAAGGCAAGACTCATTGAGACCTTTAGTTTATTGATTTTGTTTGCTGTGCCCGTCTCATTATTTTTGGGTGTTCATGCAAATCTGGTTGTCACGATATTATTTGCACGGGGAAAATTTGATTCGACTTCAATAGAGGTCACAACACATATTCTTCAGGGGATGTCTCTCGGACTATGGGCAAATGTCATAAGTTACGTTTTAATAAAGGCTTTGAATGCACAATTCAATAATAAAAAAGTAATGTTAATAATGACGCTAGGTTTAATTGTTAATGCTTCGTTTAATATTTTATTCTATCAATTTTTTAAGGAAATGACGCTTGGGTTGGGGTATTCCCTATATGGAATAATAACTCTAGCTGGATGTATTTATTCACTTGGGATATGGGGTGAAACCAGTAAGAAGTTTTACATTATTATCTTGAGTTCTTGTATCTATATGCTTATTAGCTCTTATGAAATTCCTATTTCAAATTTGTACTTAAATTTTTTAATTAATGGAGTGTTGTTTTTAATTTTCTGGTCTGCAGTAATTACTCTGATACCTTCTTTACGCGGGAGTTTTGCTGGAATGATAAGACATAAACGGGGGTGATTGTGTTCAGAAAAGTCAGGTTGAGATTTCTTATCTCATTCATCAAATGTATCTTGATAAAAATCAGATACGGAAATAGAGCAATGATAAATCCATTGAGATTATACATTTCACCTGGTGCAAAAATAAAAATAACAAATGGTGGTAGAATTTATATCAAAGGTAACAGTGATAGGGTCTTTTTATCAAAAAACACTGTGTTACATTGTTCTGGAGGAGAGTTAACTATAGGTAATGGTGTTTTTTTTAATGAAAATAATCACGTCATTTGTCATAAGAAGCTGACTATTGGCGATGATTGCCTTTTTGGACAAAACGTATGTTTTTATGATTCTGATCACGAGTTCAGAGATAATAATAAAAAAATAAGGGATCAAGGGTATACAAAAGCTGAAGTTTCTATTTCTAAAGATGTATGGATTGGCGCCGGTTCTGTAGTGACGAAGGGGACGTCTATTGGCACTCATACGGTTATAGGTGCAAATTCTGTTGTTAGAGGAAATTTAGACTCATATAGTATTTATGCAGGTAATCCAGTGAGATATTTGAGGAAAGTTAATGAAAAATGATAATAAAGAAATTGTTTTGCTTTCGACTGCTGACTGGGATAATCCATTTTGGACTAATAAGCAGCATGTTGCCGTTGAGTTTGCTCGTAGAGGATACAAGGTCCTTTACATAGATTCTTTGGGGTTGCGAAAGCCAAGTTTAAATAAGAAGGATTTTAGCCGTATTTTAAAAAAATTGTTTAAGGCACTAAGACCACCGAAGAAAGTCCAAGAGAATATATGGGTATGGTCACCAATAACTTTACCTTGGAACGAATATCGTGCCGTTAGGAGTTTCAATAAATTCTACTTGAGCTTTTTTGTCAAAATGTGGAGTAAGTTACTTGGTTTCAGAAATCCATGGTTGTGGACATATAATCCATTAACTACAGAATTTTTAAATCCGAATGATTTTTCTAAAACAATTTATCACTGTGTCGATGAAATTAAAGCTCAACCTGGAATGCCAATTGATGTTCTAGAACGTGAGGAAAAAACATTAATTCAACAGGCAAGCATAATATTTGTGACAGCCTTACAGTTGAAAGAAAATAGAGTTAAATGGAATGATAATATACACTATTTTTCTAATGTTGCAGATTATGTCCATTTCAATACAGCTGTAACAAAGGATTATGTTATTCCAGAAGATTTGAAAAATATAAGCTCTCCTGTCTTGGGTTTTATTGGTGCAGTTAGTTCATATAAAATAAACTTGGATCTTATAAGTTATCTTGCAGCCCAAAGACCACAATATAGTATTGTGATTATAGGTGAGGTGGGGGAAGGTGATCCATCTACAAAAATTGATATTCTTAGAGCACATAAAAACATACACTTGCTTGGGCCTAAGCCTTATAATGTCCTTCCTCAATATCTTAAATATTTTGACGTTGCACTGTTACCGAATAATCTTAACGAGTATACAGATAACATGTTTCCTATGAAGTTTTTTGAATATTTGGCTGCTGGAAAGCCTATCGTCAGTGTAGATCTTTCTTCAATTCAGGAGTTTCATAATGTTGTTAAGATTGGTAAAGATAAATTCGAGTTTGTTATGGCTGTTGATGCCGTCATATCTGGTGATGTCGTCCCTTTGAATGAACGCCTCGCTTTGGCTAAAGAATATACTTACGAAACAAGAACAGATAAGATGCTTAAAATGCTTATTTAGATGTACCTTTTGATATACTTAGAAGTCGCTTTCATTTCCTGGTTGAATCGAGGGGAGGTAGAATGGCTGTTACTAAAAGGAATCTTATAAAATATGGAGTATCCGGTTTTTTTTATTATTACCTAACAAAAGGTATTACTTCAACTGCGATAGCCTCCGAACCTCATGAAAATTTTAGTAAAAAAATAAGATCTAACAAAGAAATCTTGAAGCTAAAATTGAAAAAAATTCTCACTGAGCAGGAGCTAAAAAATAAATCACCATCTTCAAGTTTCGATTATTTTTTTGTTTCATCAGCTAACTCTCATCAGGATAAGGTGGTTGTTTTTATATATGAGGGGCTACGCTCTGTTGGACAAGGTCTGATAACCTCATTGGATGGCAGCGTTTGGAAACCTTACGATATAGAGCTTGAATTAACCGATTTTGGAGCTGTTGGTGATGGTAAAACTGATAGTTCAGATTCCATCGAATTAGCATTAAATTCTGGCATCCCAATCAAAGAGAGTCGACCTAATAAATATCTTTTAACGAGAACTTTGACCCTTAGGGATGGTTTTCTAAGCTTTTCAGGTTTTGGTAAGGGGAAGACAGTTTTTCTTTTAAATCATTTTTTAAATGGAATTGTCTACAGTAAACCATTGTTTCAATCAACAAAGTCTAAAGTCTTACTTTCCGGTTATACCTTGAAAAGACTTAATTCTTCTCTGTATACGGGCAGAGCCGGACCTAAGGGATTGTATGTAAGTAACGCTGATCCATTACTGATCGATGATGTTGAAGAATGCTATGGTCTCGGATATGGGATACATGTTGACTTTTCGAATAATGTAATAGTCAAAAATTGCTACGTACATGACCATAAGGGGCTAATAGCAGGCCTTTCTGGGACAGATGGAATCCATTTTTATCGTTCTAAAAATGTAACTGCAGAACGTAATTTCGTTCATGATGTTGGTGATGACGCTTTGTCCGCGGGCTCGTTTGACAAGGGAAATAAAGCGCAAAATATAACTTTCAATGATAATCGTATAGTCTCTTGTAAAGGTGGAATAAAAGTTTACTCTTATGCTAATGATATTTTCATCAATAGAAATATCATAGTAGGTTCTAGAGAAGGTGGTGTTTACCTTACTGACGATAAAAATTCCCCTGAAGATTCATATATAGCGAATGTGGTTATTAAAAATAATCAATTTTCTTTCATCGGTGTATTAGGTGAATCAAATGAATCGGGTGCTTTAAGAATTCGTTTTTGGCCAAAACCAAACACATCTTCAAGAATAGATAATGTTGTCTTTGAAAATAACACTATAGTCAATTGTCTTCTTGGGGTCTCAACACTGGCTTATGATAGGTCTAAGCGATTATCCAATTTATTTATTGTTGGGAATAATTTCTCTGTAGACAAAAATCATGTTGGAAAGATTAAAGGATATTATATTAGAGTTGTTCAGTGTGATGAGAAATTAATTATTGAACGTAATAATTTCCAATCTTCAAAAGAAATACTTCCTGTAGCCAAAGATTATCAATCGGATAATCTTAAGTGGTCATCAACTGCCGAGATGAAATTTAAAGATAATAGTATAGATAATCACTAATAACTTTTTTCATAAAGTGTTTTTTTATTTCCACTGCAGCTTGCCATCTCATTATTCTGTAGTTGAATTAATATAGAGGGTAATCATGATCCTTCCAGTAATCATGGCTGGCGGCACCGGTAGCCGTTTGTGGCCAATGTCTCGTGAGCTTTATCCAAAACAATTTCTTCGTCTGCATGGCGATAATTCCATGTTGCAGGAAACGGTCACCCGTTTAAAAGGGCTGGACGTTTCTGCACCGCTGGTTATTTGTAATGAAGAGCATCGTTTTCTTGTTGCCGAACAATTACGACAAATAGACCAGCTCTCCGACAATATTATTCTTGAGCCTGTCGGGCGCAATACGGCGCCTGCTATTACGCTGGCTGCGCTCAGTGCCATCGACAACGGTTCTGATCCGTTACTGTTGGTGCTTGCTGCCGACCATGTGATCGAGTCTCCGGATGCCTTCCATCAGGCCGTGCAGAATGCTATTCCGTTCGCTGAGCAGGGGAAACTGGTCACGTTCGGTATCGTGCCAACAGGCCCTGAAACCGGTTACGGTTATATCCAGCGGGGAACAGAATTCAGCAGTGATGCCGATCCTGTTTTTCGGGTGCAGCGTTTTGTCGAGAAACCGAATCTTGAGACCGCATTGCAATATCTGGAAAGCGGCGAGTATTACTGGAACAGCGGTATGTTTTTGTTCCGCGCCAGACGTTTTCTTGAAGAGATGGCGAAATTCAGGCCGGACATACTCGAAGCCTGTCAGAAAGCGATTGAAACTTCGCATACTGATGAGCAGCAAGATTTTATTCGTGTAGATAAAGCGGCATTTATTTCCTGCCCGGATGAATCGGTTGATTATGCCGTAATGGAAAAAACCACGGATGCGATTGTTGTTCCGTTAGATGCGGGCTGGAATGATGTGGGTTCCTGGTCGGCGCTTTGGGAAGTGAATGATAAAAACGCTGAAGGGAATGCCATCAATGGCGATGTATTTACCCATAATGCGAACAATTGTTATATCAACACCGATGAGAAATTGGTGGCCGCCATTGGTGTGGATAATCTGGTCATCGTAAATACGAAAGATGCCGTTTTAGTCATTGATAAAAACCAGGTGCAGGACGTTAAAAAAGTCGTCGAATATTTAAAAAATAATAAACGACGGGAATATCGTTTGCACCGCGAATCCTATCGCCCGTGGGGCCGTAACGATAATGTCGTGACTGCACCCCGTTATCATGTGAACCGCATCACCGTTAAACCGGGCGGACAGTTCTCATTACAGATGCATCATCACCGCGCGGAGCACTGGGTTATTCTTTCGGGCACCGCCAGAGTTATTCTCGAAGATAAAAATTATCTGCTCAGTGAAAATGAATCAACGTTTATCCCTATTGGGGCTCAGCATATGTTAGAGAACCCGGGAAAAATTCCTCTGGAACTTCTGGAAATACAGTCGGGATCCTATCTGGAAGATGACGATATTATCCGTATAAAAGATCACTATGGTCGCTGTTAATTTGGGGATGAAATATGTCAGGTACATTAACTTGCTTTAAAGCTTACGATATCCGCGGTGAATTAGGCGTCGAATTAAATGAAGATATTGCCTATCGCATAGGGCGTGCTTACGGGGAATATTTAAAACCCAATAAAATGGTATTGGGGGGCGATGTCCGCTTAACCAGCGAAGCATTAAAACTTGCGCTGGCGAAAGGTTTGCAGGATGCGGGAACCGACGTTGTTGATATCGGCGTGACCGGTACAGAAGAAATCTATTTTGCGACGTCTTTTTTGTGCCTTGATGGCGGCATTGAAGTGACAGCCAGCCACAATCCGATGAACTACAACGGCATGAAACTGGTGCGTGAAGATTCCCGTCCGATCAGCGGCGATACCGGCTTACGTGATATTCAGGCGCTGGCGGAAGCTAATAATTTTCCACCGGTCGATCAGGCTAAGCGCGGCAGTTACGAGAAAGCCTCTGTGCTGGATGAGTATGTTGATAAGCTGCTCAGCTTTATCAATGTAGAGAACTTTACCCGCCCTTTAAAGCTGGTGTTTAACTCCGGTAATGGGGCAGCGGGCCATGTTGTTGATGCCATCGAACAACGGTTTATTGCAGCGGGTGTGCCGGTTGAATTTATCAAAGTTCACCATGAGGCAGACGGCACATTCCCGAACGGTATTCCTAACCCGTTATTGCCGGAGTGCCGTCAGGACACGACGGATGCCATCATTAAGCACAACGCAGATATGGGGATCGCTTTTGACGGTGATTTTGACAGATGTTTTCTCTTTGATGATGCCGGTAATTTTATCGAAGGGTATTACATCGTCGGTCTGCTTGCCGATGCCTTCCTCGAAAAATATCCCAACTCAAGAATTATCCATGACCCGCGTCTGAGCTGGAATACCATTGATATTGTCACCGGTGCGGGTGGCGTGCCTGTTATGTCGAAAACCGGCCATGCTTTTATTAAAGAGCGTATGCGTCAGGAAGATGCGGTCTATGGCGGTGAGATGAGCGCCCATCATTACTTCCGCGATTTCTATTATTGCGACAGTGGGATGATCCCCTGGCTGCTGGTCGCTGAATTATTGCATCTGAAAGGCAAGTCTCTGCGGCAACTGATTAATGACCGGATCACGGCCTATCCTGCGTCCGGCGAAATTAACAGCTATTTGCAGCAGCCTAAAGAATCCATTGCCCGTGTATTAGCCATGTATGAAGGTGAGGCGGTTAATGTCGATCATACTGACGGGATCAGTCTTGAGTTTGACGAATGGCGTTTCAATCTCCGCAGTTCTAATACAGAACCTGTTGTAAGGTTGAATGTTGAATCCCGCGCAAATACAAAACTCATGCAGGAACAAACCAGAAGAATTCTTTCTATCCTCCGCAGTATGTAATTATTAAAAATATCTTATTTAAGTGAGTAATGATAACTCGCTGTGGGTTTGTATTACTCACTTTTCATTTTATAAGGTTTAAATTATGTCACATGATGTGAGTGTTGGGATTGTTGCTGACTGGTTGGTGACATTTGCAGGGTCAGAAAAAGTTATTGCAGAGTTTATTAAATTATACCCAAATGCTGATATTTATTCTGTTGTCGATTTTCTTTCTGATGAATCCCGGAAGAAATTCTATGGAAAAGAAGCGACGACCTCTTTTATACAGCGGTTACCTTTTGCGAAGAAGAAATATCAGCAGTATCTGCCTTTAATGCCGCTGGCTATCGAGCAGCTTGATGTGACGGGGCATGACATTGTGCTTTCCAGCAGTCATGCGGTGGCTAAAGGCGTATTGACCGGCCCTGATCAGTTGCACATCAGTTATGTGCATTCGCCGATCCGCTATGCCTGGGATTTTCAGCACCAGTATTTGCGTGAGGCGGGGCTGAACAAAGGCCTGAAAGGGAAACTGGCCCGCTGGTTCCTGCATAAAATCAGGATTTGGGATTACCGGACAGCCAATGGCGTGGATCACTTTATCGCTAATTCCCAGTTTATTGCCCGGCGAATCAAGAAGGTCTATGGCCGGGATGCGGATGTTATTTATCCTCCTGTCGATGTAGAACGTTTTACTTTGCAGGAGAATAAAGAAGACTTCTATTTTACCGCCTCCCGCATGGTGCCTTATAAGCGTATCGACCTGATTGTTGAAGCATTCAGTCAGATGCCGGATAAGAAACTGGTGGTGATCGGTGACGGTTCTGAAATGGCGAAAATAAAATCCCGGGCTGGCAGCAATATCGAAATTCTGGGTTATCAGCCTGACGATGTGATGCAAGATTACATGCGGCGCACCCGGGCGTTTGTTTTTGCTGCTGAAGAAGATTTTGGCATTACGCCGGTCGAAGCACAGGCCAGCGGGACGCCGGTTATTGCCTTTGGCAAAGGCGGTGTTCTGGAGACCATCAGACCTTATGGCGAACGTAATGCCACCGGGGTTTTTTTCTCAGAGCAAACGGCGGAATCACTGATTAACGCCGTGCGTCACTTTGATACGATTAAAGACTCTATCCTGCCGAAGGACTGCCGCGAAAACGCTTTAAAGTTCTCTGCACAAAGATTTCATGATGAGCTGGATGAGTATATCAAAACAAAATGGCATGACTTCAATGAACGTAAACGCATCGTTTATTAATTTTTATCCTTTTTAATATTGTTCTTTTTTCTGTCGTTGACTGTTTATTCTGCGATTCATCTTACTCAACATAACCTTGCAATTATAATCGTGCATCTGTCCGGATGCGTTTTTTAAATTGTAATCTAAGGGTTTACTATGTCTAAGGTCGCTCTTATTACCAATATCTCCGGGCAGGACGGATCTTATCTGACTGAGCTTTTGCTTAAAAAAGGCTATACAGTCCATGGGATTATCCTGCACAGCCCGGTACCCGATACTGAATTTGTCACTGATGATTTACATGCAAACAATCCTGATTTCCATATTCATCATTATGGCTGGGGTGAAATCTTAGATCTGAGGAGTTTGCTGGCGTTAATTCGCCCGGATGAAATTTATAATCTGGATATCACCAGTGAAACTACCGCGCATTCTACATTTCCTGTCACCGGGATCAGTGCGCTGAGAATGCTGGAGGCTATCCGTTCTGAGGGGCTGGAGCGCACAACCCGTTATTATCATGCCTCATCTTCCGCGTTGTGCGGGCTGGTTAACGGGATGACCATCAATGAAATGGTGACGTTTAATCTTCCACCTTCGGAGACCGTCGCCAGAGTCAGTGATTTCTGGACAGCCGTGAATTACCGGGAAACATTCGGTATGTATGCCTGTAACGGCATTCTGTTTAACCATGAGTCGCCGCGGCGCAGCGAAAGTTTTGTCACGCGTAAAATCACACGCGGGCTGGCGAACATTACTCAGGGGCTGGAGAAGTGCCTTTATCTGGGCAATCTGAATGCCTTACGTGACTGGGGGCATGCCAGAGATTACGTCAAAATGCAGTGGCTGATGCTGCAGCAGGACAAACCGGAGGACTTCGTCATTGCAACGGGCGTGCAGTTTACGGTGCG
This sequence comes from Rahnella sp. 2050, assembly GCF_040544515.1. Classification (NCBI taxonomy): domain Bacteria; kingdom Pseudomonadati; phylum Pseudomonadota; class Gammaproteobacteria; order Enterobacterales; family Yersiniaceae; genus Rahnella; species Rahnella sp. 2050. Next base: position 620,324 of record NZ_JBEPKE010000002.1, read on the forward strand.
TCAGTTCGTGACTTTTGCGGCCCTTGAACTGGGGATCAAACTGCGGTTTGTCGGCAAAGGCGTGGAGGAAAAAGGCGTGATTGCGGCGATTATCAGCCCGGTCGCGGCAGCGCTGAAAGTCGGGGACGTGATTGTCGCCGTCGATCCGCGCTATATGCGCCCGTCGGAGGTCAGCAAGGTTTCGGTTAATCCGTCAAAAGCACGGCGTCAGTTAGGCTGGGCACCTGAAACCTCCTTACAGGATCTGGTGATTGAGATGGTGCAGGCGGATCTGGCCTTCGCCAAAAAGGCGGCGCGTCTGAAGCTGTACGGCTAACGCCAGTCGCTGTTTCTGAAGATGTACGAAAAAAGCCGGAGAATGCGCTGACATTCTCCGGCTTTTTTTTGTCTTCAGGAAAGCTGTTTATTTAGCGCCAAAACAGGCATCCAGCCCTGCCTGAGTATCTTTGCTTGCCAGACCTGGCATAGGTTTATCGGCGATAAGCGTGACGCCGGTATCGACATACCCGGAAATCTTTTTGCCGTGTCTGGCATAGGCAACGGCAGCATCAACACCCATCGCCGCCATCGTTAAAGGATACTGCTGGGCCGTGGCGGCAATCTTGCCCTCACGTACGTAATTTACCCCCGCACACCCGCCATCAACAGAGAGAATCATGGCATTCTTTTGTTTACCTGCTTCCTGCAAGGCTTTGTAGGCTCCGGCTGCGGCCGGTTCATTGACGGTGTAAACCAGATTAATGTCCGGATGGGCTTTCAGGCAATTTGTCATGACCTCGTAGCCTTGTTTCTCTGCCCCTTCGCTATAGCCTGCACACACAATTTCGGGTGCGGCTGACAGTTCACTGGATTCGGCACCTGCCGCAGTTAACCCCAATCCTTTCATAAATCCGTTGTGTCTTCTTGCCCCTACCAGATGTCCTGGCGATAAATCCAGCATCGCTATTTTGAGGGGTTGTCCCGCGAACGTCAGCGGCATGGCCGCCTGAGCATACTGGCCAATCAATTCGCCAGCTTTATAGTTATCGGTGGCGAAGAGGGCATCGACGGCACTGATCGGATCCGTCGGGGAATCGAGGGCGATAACCTGCACGCCTTTCGCCCGGACCTCATCGAGTGCGGGCACAATGGCCTTAGCATCGCTCGGCGTAATGAGCAACGTAGTCGCACCAGAGGCCACCATGGACTGAATCGCGATGATCTGTGAAGGATAATCGCTGTCTTCTTTACCGGCTGCGGTAAGCAGTTTGACCCCGTGTACGGTGGCCCCCAGCATGGCACCTTCTTTCATTTTCAAAAAGAACGGGTTGGTGTCTGTTTTAGTAATCAGGCCTATCGTGATGTTCTCATTGCTGCTGGCAAGAGCTGCCGATGTCAGCAGGGTCGTCGCCACGGCAAAAACGCAGGAAATTTTCATGTAAATACCTTAGCGGGTGGCTGTTGCAGTGACATTAAGATTTCCCGCACGTGAAATATCAAATGCAGAAATCCCCTCCAGCAAGATATGGGCCTGTTGTTTTAAACTGTCCGCTGCTGCCGCACTTTGTTCTACTAACGCGGCATTCTGTTGCGTCGCCTCGTCCATGTTGACCACGGCTTTATTGACCTGATCGATGCCAGTATGTTGTTCGCTTGAGGCAAGGGTAATCTCAGCCATCAGGCTGTTGACGCCTTTGACCGCATTCACCACTTCCATCATGGTGGTGCCCGCTTCATCCACCAGCTTAGAACCGACGTTAATCCTTTCAACAGACTCGCTAATCAGGTTTTTAATTTCCTTGGCGGCATTGGCGCTGCGCTGTGCCAGCGTTCGCACTTCACCGGCAACTACCGCAAAACCACGTCCTTGCTCACCGGCACGGGCTGCTTCAACGGCGGCGTTAAGCGCCAGAATATTGGTCTGGAAAGCAATGCCTTCAATGACCGTGATGATTTGTGTCACTTTGCCTGAGCTTTCGGCGATTTCATGCATGGTGCTGACGACGCGTTCAACGACGTTGCCGCCGCGTTGCGCCACTTGTGACGCACTTGTGGCCATCAGATTCCCCTGATGGGCATTGTCGGCGTTGTGTTTCACTGTCGCGGTCAGTTCCTCCATGCTTGCTGATGTCTGTTCCAGCGAGGAAGCCTGGGCTTCGGTCCGGCGACTCAGATCCTCATTGCCCAACGTAATTTCGGTGGATGCACTGACAATGCTTTCAGCGGAATTAGCCACCTGGTTGATTAACTGGTGCAGTTTCGCCTGCATTCCGCCAAGCTCTGCCAGGACGCTGTTTTGTGGTGCATTTTCCGCGCCTTTCACTTCACTGAGATCACCCGCAGCAATACGTTGTACCACCTGACCTAAAACAAGCGGTTCTTCACCCAGTGCACGGAACAGGGAACGGATAATAATGCCCCCCAGAATAACCGCCAGACTCAGTGCGACCAGGCTGATAACGATGAAAATGAGGCGGGTTTGTTGATACGCATCTTGTGCGGTATTCAGGCTCTCTTTAGCCCGTACGTTACTGTACTGGAGATAGTCATTGGTCGTATTCAGCAGCAGCGCCAACTGAGGTCGTAGCTCGCGATTCATGCGGTCAATCGCTTCAGCTTTCTTCTCTTCAAGGGCCAGATCAACAATATGTTTAGCCACCGGACGGTATCCTTCTTCCGCATTAGAAATCGCGGTCACGAATTGCCGATCCTTATCTGTGACATCTGAGTGTTCTTTGATTGCCGCCTGAAGCCGGTTCAGCGCGGCTGCGGTTTTCTCTTCTGCAGCAGCGACTTGTCTTTTACCTGCTTCGATATCAGCAGCCTCACTGACCAGCACCAGCCCGTAAATATTCAATGAACTGTCTTTTACGCCGCTGAGAATTAAATTCACAGCTGCCTCACGGGCGGAAACCTGCTGTACGTGAGTTTTGAATCTGTTGTTGGCCTGGCTTAACGCGTTGATAGAGAGCAGGACTACTGCGAGAACAATGACGACTAAAACGCCAAATCCCAGCGTAAGCTGGGTGCGTACAGTAGTGTGTTTAAAAGACATAGTGGTAACTCCCTGAAATTGCGATTAAAAAGGTGCGGGCACCTTAAGTTATGACAACATTTCAATCAGTCTCGTGCGTAAAATGTCGTTACCGGAGTAGCCTGTCAGGAAACACAGGATAGAAATCTGTCGGGAAGAAACTGAAGTTGGTCACGTGAACCGAATGAGTTTTAGTGATTAAGTTAACGGCACACTGGCGAGGAAACTTGATAGCAGGGGGCGGACAGCCGGTTTGTTTGTCAGGAAAGTGTGATGTCTGTCAGGTTTTCATGCCGGCAATGTTTTCACGCGCTGTTGCGCATAACCTCTGAACGAAAGGCGCGGGCACAGGGCCGTCAGTGTGGCCGTCACGCCGGATTCATCATCAGAAAAATCATTCCATTTTTATAATCTCAGGCAATGATTCAAGTTTCATATTTTGAAACATAAAGCCCTTAATAACCCTCAAACTAAGCTTGCACTATAGAGTATAGCCAGTGCTATATTCGTCTTTGCCGGATAAAATTCACACAAAAATAACAAGCAAGAACAGGGCGGGCAGTATGCGTGGAACAGGCCAGACTTCTTCTCTAACCGACAGAACCAATGCGGCGATTGCTAACGCCATGTCCGGCCGCAAACGCGGCCTGATGACACCGCTGTTGTTTGCGGGGCCTGCGGTGATCGCCTCGATCGCCTATATGGATCCGGGTAATTTTGCGACCAATATTCAGGCTGGCTCGCGCTATGGCTACGCGCTCCTGTGGGTGGTCGTCATGGCCAATATGATCGCCATGCTGTTTCAGGCGCTCTCCGCCAGACTGGGGATCGTCACCAACAGAAATCTGGCGGAAATGTGTCGCGACCAGTTCTCCAGACCCGTGGTTTGGGGGATGTGGGTGGGCAGCGAAATCGCCGCAATGGCGACCGATCTGGCCGAATTCCTCGGGGGGGCTTTAGCCCTGTCGTTACTGTTCCATATGCCGTTACTGGCCGGGATGGGTATCACGGCGCTGGTTACCTACGGTCTTTTGATGGTGGAAAAGCGTGGTTTCCGCCCTGTTGAGCTGATGATCGGCGGGTTAGTGGCGGTGATTGCGCTGTGTTATCTGGTTGAAATGTTTATTGCGCAGGTTGACTGGGCCGCAGCCGGTCTGGGCATGGTGACACCGCAACTGCCCGACGCGCAGGCGCTGACCATTGCCGTGGGGATCATCGGAGCCACCGTGATGCCACATGCGATCTTCCTGCACTCGGGGCTGACTCAGCACCGTACCCATGCCAGGAATCCGGGCGAACGTCGTACACTGCTGCGTTTTTCTAATATTGAAGTGGTGATCGCGCTGACCCTCGCCGGATTGGTGAATATCGCGATGGTGATTATGGCCGCCAGTGCCTTCCATGCCGGCCACAGCGATGTGGCGGAAATCGAAACGGCTTACCACACCCTGACTCCGCTGTTAGGGGCGGGGGCGGCAGGTTTCTTCCTGCTGTCATTGATTGCTTCCGGTATTTCCAGTTCAGTGGTAGGCACTATGGCAGGCCAGATGATCATGCAGGGCTTCGTCGGTTTTCGCATTCCCGTCTGGTTGCGCCGTCTGGTCACCATGATCCCTGCGTTTATCGTGGTGGCGATGGGCGTTAATGCCACCGACGCGCTGGTATACAGCCAGGTGGTGCTCAGCCTGGCGTTGCCTGCGCCGATGATTGCATTGGTGATATTCACCAGCCGTCGCGACATCATGGGGGAGTTTGTTAACAGCCGCCTGACTGTCGTGACTTCCATCATCGGCACCGTGGTGATTGTGGCGCTCAATATCATCCTGCTGCTGCAAACATTTGGCGTGAATATCCCCGGTCTGGAATAAAGCCAGAAGGCTTACTTCGCCATCGCCTTCTGGTTCTTCGCCCGCAATTTCTTCGCCCGGCTCTCCAGCATCAAATAGCACACCAGCGCCAGCAGCAGCGGCAGGAAGTAGTAGAGCATACGGTAGGCCAGCAGGGCGGCGATAATCGTGCCCTGCGACGTATGTTCTCCGGCCAGCAGGGCGATAAACACCGCTTCCAGCACGCCGATCCCCGCCGGAATATGCACAATAACCCCGGCGATACTGCTGACTAACAGCACGCCCAGCACAAAGAAATAGTTCACATCCTCGCCTAACAGCAGCCAGATAATCGCCCCCATGGCCATCCAGTTGGCGCTGGAAATTACCATCTGCGCCACGGCAAATTTAAACGACGGTAGCACCAGTTTTTGCCCTTTCACCGTCATATGGCGGCGTTTAGCATAGGCGCAGAACCAGACGTAAGTGGCCACCATCGCCAGCAGCACAATGCCCATAATGCGCAGTGTGCCTTCGTCGATGTACCAGTGCGAAGGCAGCTCCACGACGCCGAAGGTGAAGATAATTCCGCCGAGCAAAATATAGCCAAGCCAGTTGGTGGTAATGCTCAGTGAGAAAATGCGGGTGATCGTGGCGCCGGGCAGACCCAGGCGGGAGTAGAGCCGGTAACGCATGCCGATGCCGCCAACCCAGGTGCTGAGCGTGAGGTTAAAGGCGTAGCAGATAAATGACACCAGCATCACCTGACGGGCCGCGAGTTTGTGCCCGCAATAAGCGCGCGCCAGCAGATCGTAACAGCCGTACAGCAGATAGCTGATGATCACCAGCACCACTGATATCAGCAGTGGCGTGCGGTTGTAATTGCGAATGACCTTCCACACGTCTTCCCAGTTGACCGTGCGGGCGTAAACCACCAGCAGCACAGCCACGGCGATAAAGAAAATCCAGGTGAGTATTTTTTTCGCCAGACGCCACTTCGGATGTGATGCAGACATTATGATTTCACCTCTGAATTCTCTGACGTCACCCGATCCTGCGTTTCAATTTCGGGTTGTACGGGCGGCTTTACCTGGGCAAGCCTTGGCGTGTGCGCCGGTAGCCAGCCGACCATGGCCGGAAATTTACGCAGGAAGTGAAACGCCACCACGCTTTTCGCCAGGTTCCACCAGGTGCGTTTCGGGGCCATAGTTTGATCTACGCGCTGGCAGTCTCTGGCGATAATACCGTGCAGGTTCTCGCGCAGCGTCTGGTTAAACGTCCGGTCGTGGATAATCAGATTGGCTTCAAGATTGAGCGACAGGCTCAGCGGATCGAGATTACTGGAGCCGATAGTCGCCCAGTGAGCATCCATCAGCGCGACCTTGCCGTGCAGCGGACGACGGCGATATTCATACACCTGCACACCGCCTTTCAGCAGATAGTTGTACAGCAGCTCTGCACCGACTTTTACAATCGGCATATCCGGCTCGCCCTGCACGATGAGTTTTACCTGCACGCCGCGGCGGGCTGCATTGCGCATGGCGTGAAGCAGACGGTAACCAGGAAAGAAATAGGCGTTGGCGATAATCACTTCGCGCCTGGCGCTGGCCAGCATTTTCAGATAGTGACGCTCAATATCATCCCGGTGATCGTCATTATCGCGCCAGACAAACAGCGCCTGCGCCTCGCCGGGATTGCGATTTTCCGCCGCATGATAGCGGCGACGTTGCTGCCACCATCGGTGGGTATGCGCATGATCAGGCAGATTTTCCAGCTCAAACTGCAAAATGTCATCCACCACCGGGCCTTCCACCCGTACGGCGTAGTCCTGCTTGGCCTCGGGACCGTAATCGGACATGTGCTCGGCGGAGTAATTAATCCCGCCGACAAACGCCACTGTATTGTCGATGACAACAATTTTACGGTGCATACGGCGGAAGAGATTGGTTCGCATACCGAACAGCGGCGGGCGCGGGTCGTAATAGCGAAACACCACGCCTGCTGAAGTCAGTTCGCCGACGAAATCATCGCTCAAATCAGGCGATCCGTAGCCGTCGAGCAGCACTTCAACCCCGATACCGCGCTGTGCGGCGCGCAGGAGCACCGCGTGTAACTGGCGACCCACGTCATCTTCAAACCAGATAAAAGTTTCGAGAATCACTTTACGCTGAGCGTTATCGATAGCGTCAAATACCGCCGGGTAATATTCGTCGCCATTTTCCAGAAGCTGGATGCGGTTGCCTTCCCGCCATGCGGTTTTCATAGATGGATCTCCGCGCTTAACGGGGCATGATCGGACAGATGACGCCAGTTACGCAGCGGCAGCACCGCAGGCGCGCTGGCATTGGCATTTTTCACATAGATCCTGTCAAGACGCAGAAGCGGCATCCTGACCGGGAAAGTGCGCGCCGGGCGGCCTTTTGCGCGGGTGAAAATCTCATCGAGTCCCGCCTGTACTTTAAGCGGGCGATTGGCTTTTTGCCGCCAGTCGTTGAAATCACCCGCCACCAGCACCGGTTCTCCCTGCGGGAAAGCGTTAACCCAGTCGGCCAGCATCTTGAGCTGTGCCTGGCGGTGCGCTTCGCGCAGACCCAGATGTACGCAAATCACGTGGACAGGAGACCCAAGCTGCGGGGGCACGATACGGCAGTACAACAGGCCGCGATTCTCGCTACCCGCGACCGACACGTCGCGATTCTCGTAATGTTCAATGGGATAGCGTGAAAGGACGGCATTGCCGTGATGACCTTCCGGGTAGACCGCGTTGCGCCCGTAGGCGAAGTCGCTCCACATGGTGTCAGCAAGAAACTCGTAATGGGGGGTGTCCGGCCAGCTTTCCACGTGCAATGAATGCACATCATGTGCGCCCGTCACTTCCTGCAGGCAGACGATATCGGCACCGACGGTGCGTACCGCGTCGCGCAGCTCGGGTAAAATGAAGCGTTTATTAAACGCGGTGAAGCCCTTGTGAGTATTAATCGTCAGTACTTTCAATGAAAATTGCGGTCTTTGTTGGGTCATTCTTTATCCTGCCAGCGTCACTATCCTGATGAAAATAAAGTATAGTTTCTGTTACGAAAAGAGGCGGCGTCATGTGTGTCCGGGTGAAACGAGCATCAGGGTGATGCGCGCCCTCTTGTGACAGCCCCTCACTTTCGATGGCTCTTTTCTGCTCCTTTCTTCTCACTTCGCCAAATCAAAAATTCCCATTTTTGTTTACTTCCGTTTTGCTGGTTAAGCTATGAGCATCATCACTCTTTAATCAGTTTCGTGCACTTATTCTGAATACAGAGAAGGCGGGTGGATATGTTTCTTGAAGAACGTCGGCAGCAAATCCTGGAATATCTGGATAAAAACGAGCGGGTAAAAGTGGAGGTTTTGGCGTCCCTGTTTGCGGTGACCAGAGAGACCATTCGCAGTGATCTGAATGCCCTGGCGGCTGAAAAATTGGTTCAGCGATGTCATGGCGGTGCAATGGTGATACGGCGGAGTTTGCAGTCAAAGCTAATTGCTGACACCGGAGGCAACTTTGAAGTGTTGCTGCAACGGCTGCAGAGTCAGAAAAGAAAGCAGAGCGTACAACAGGGGAAAGGAAAGAACATGAAAGGTAAGGTTTGCATTCTGGGTTCATTTAACGTCGATATCGTGGCGAAGGTTGAACGTTTTCCAAAAGGCGGAGAATCCCTGTTGGCGCTGGGCAGCACGCTCGGCCCGGGCGGCAAAGGGGCGAATCAGGCCACGGCGGTCAGTCGTGCGGGTGCCAGAGTGCATTTCGTTTCCAAGGTGGGTAAGGATCAGTTCAGCCAGTTTGCTTATGATCACCTGACCTCCTCGGAGATCCACTCCTTTACCCTTTATCAGTCGGACACTGAGCCGACCGGCAACGCCATCATTTATGTCTCGCAGGAAAACGGCGAGAACATGATTGCCATTTATTCCGGTGCCAATAAAACCATCAGTGAAGACGAAGTGGCAGCGATCGCCCCCGAACTGGAAGATTCGGACGTGCTGCTCGTACAGCTCGAAAACAATTTTGCCGCTACCCTGAGCGCGATGAAATTGGCCAAAGCGCTGGGCGTGAAGGTGATACTCAACCCGGCCCCTTTCTCGAGCCATGCGCTTGAGTGTCTTGAATATGTTGACGTTATTACACCTAATGAAACTGAGGCATCGCAGCTTTCCGGCATTGACGTGAAGGATTTAGCCAGCGCCAAAGAGGCTGCACAGCGTATCGTCAGCCAGGGGGCGAGGCGGGTGATTATTACCATGGGATCGCGCGGCGCGTTGCTGTTTGACGGTAATCAGTTCCAGCACATTCCGGCCTTCCCGGCGCTGAGCGTTGATACCACCGGTGCAGGCGATGCTTTCAACGGCGCGCTGGCCTCAGGTATTGCCAATGGACAAAGTCTGGTTCAGGCGGCGACCTATGCCGCGGCGTTTGCCTCGCTGGCCGTCGAGCGTGAAGGTGCATCAAACATGCCTGATAAGGCTCAGGTTTCAGCACGTCTGGCGCAGCGATAAATGCTGCGGTAATTCTTTAGTTTCTTGTGACGGTCGCTGCCTTGATGCATTGAGTTTAGCGGCCACGTAATCGATTCCGTCTTAAGGAGCAGCCATGACTAAAAGTATTGAAGGCATCGTGCCGGTGATGTTGACCCCTTTCACCGAAGACAACCAGATTGACTATCCGGGCCTGACCCGTTTGATCGACTGGTATCTTGAGAAAGGTGTAGATGCGTTGTTCGCCGTGTGTCAGTCGAGCGAAATGCAGTTTCTGACCCTCGAAGAGCGCGTTGCGCTGGCCGGGTTTGTGGTGAAGCACGTCGCGGGGCGCGTGCCGGTGATTGCCTCGGGCCATATCAGTGATGATATCAATGACCAAATCAGTGAGCTGAGTGCGATGGCGAAAACCGGAGCCGACGCACTGGTGCTGGTCACCAACCATCTCGATCCGAAAAATCAGGGCAGTGAGACCTTCTTTGCCACGCTGGATAAGTTGCTGAGTGCCTTGCCTGAATCCATGCCGCTGGGTTTGTATGAGTGTCCTGCACCGTATCGCCGTCTGCTGACCGACGAAGAGCTCACTTACTGCGCCAACACCGGCCGCTTCGTTGTACTGAAAGACGTGAGCTGTGACCTGGCAACCGTTACCCGCCGTGTGAAGCTGGTGGCAAATACGCCGTTGAACATCATTAATGCTAATGCCGCGATTGCTTATCCGGCGATGCAGGCGGGGTCTAAAGGATTCAGCGGCGTGTTCACCAATTTCCACCCCGAGCTTTACAGCTGGCTGTATCACAAGGCGGCAACCCAGCCACAACTCGCCGACGAGTTAGCCATTTTCCTGTCGCTGGGCGCGGTGACTGAAACACTGGGGTATCCGAAGAATGCCAAGATTTATCATCAGCGTCTGGGTACTTTCGACAGCGAGTTCTGCCGTGTGAATAAAGACAATGTGCTGGAAAAGTTCTGGGGGCTGACCGTATTGCTGGATCAAATTCACAGCGGCACGGCGCTGTGGCAGAAAAAAATCGCCGCCGTATAAGGTGAGATAGCCATGAGTGAGTGATGCGGATGAGTTGCCATCTTATCCGCTGATTAATGGCCTGGTCGGATATTCAATGTACATGATGATGCTGCCAGGCCGTCAGTTTCAAATCTATAACCTTTTTAGCCGTAATCCGACCCTGAATATAAATATAAAAGGATTATTCAACATGATCGTATGTTGCCTGAGAGACTGGGAACGTGAAAAATTCGCTTTCCATCCGATTATTAATAAAGGTATTGAGTATATTACTCAAACTGATTTTACCACGCTGACACCAGGGAAATTCGATATTATTCCGGACAAGATGTTTTGCCTTCTGCAGGAAATGAATACCGTTCCTGCTCATGAAATGCGGGCTGAGTCACATTTCAAGTTTGCAGATATTCAATTTCTCTTGCAGGGAGAAGAAACCATCGGCGTGGCGCGCGGTGCGGCGGAGCACGAGGTGGCAGAAGACCGGGCGGAGAAGCATGACATCGTGTTTTATCAGGAAACGAATAATGAATCGCTGATTCGTTTGGAACCCGGCATGTTTGCCGTTTTCTTTCCGCAAGATTTACATCGCCCTTGCTGTAATACCCGAAGTCAGTCTTTTATTCGTAAAGCTGTGATTAAAATTCACCTGAGTCTGTTCAATGATGACTTATTTATGAATAACCAATAGTGGATAATTAAAATGATGAAAGACGCTACCTCTCCTCCCGATACATCTTTGGTTAAAACGGCTGCTCCTGTTGTTTCACGCTTGCGCTGGGGCATTATTTTTATTTTGTTAATGGCGGCGGTCATTAATTATCTCGACCGTGCCAATTTAAGTATTGCTAATACCACCATTGCGAAAGAGTTTGGTTTCAGCCAGACGGAAATGGGCCTGCTGCTGTCTGCTTTCCTGTGGCCATATGCGCTGGCAAACCTGCCTGCGGGCTGGTTGGTTGACCGTTTCGGTCCTAAAAAAATGTTCTCGTGGGGCGTGGGGCTGTGGTCCACCTTCACGGTGATGGCAGGTTTCGTTAATGGTTATTCCATGTTCTATGCCCTGCGCATGCTGCTGGGTATTTCCGAATCACCGTTCTTTACCTCCGGCATCAAGATTACTCACCGCTGGTTCTCTGATAAAGAGCGCGCGCTGCCGACCTCCATCATCAATACCGGTTCGCAGATTGCCAATGCCATTGCACCGCCAATCCTGACCGTGCTGCTGTTAACGCTCGGCTGGCGCGGCATGTTTATTGCCATTGGCCTGGCGGGGATTCCGCTGCTGCTGGTATGGCTGAAATTTTACCGCAATCCGACCGAGCGCGAAGAAAAGGTGATCCACGCCAATTCTCAGCTGGTGCAGAAGTCGGTGACCGAAGTTAACGGCAATAACAAGGCGAGTTGGGGAGCGTTGTTCAGGCATAAAACCACCTGGTTTATGGTGATCGGCAACTTTTCTATCATGTTCACTATCTGGGTTTACCTGACCTGGCTGCCGGGCTACCTGGAAAAATCGCTGGGTTTTAGCCTGAAACAAACAGGCTGGCTGGCGGCCATTCCGTTCCTGGCGGGGATTTTAGGTGTGCTGTGCGGCGGGGCTATCTCTGACCGTCTTATCCGTCGCGGTGTGAAGACGATTACCGCGCGTAAGGTGCCGATTGTGGCCGGGGCAGCGCTGGCGGCCTGCTTTGTGGCGCCGATTCCTTTTGTGCACAACACAACACTGAGTATCGCGCTGCTGTCAGTTGGCTACTTCTTCTCGCAACTGCCGCAGGGTGTCATCTGGACGCTGGCCTCAGACATTGCGCCGAAAGAGCAGGTGGCATCGATGGGCGCCATTCAGAACTTTGGTGGTTTCCTGGGGGCGGCCTGTGCGCCGATTGTCACCGGACTTATTCTGGATGCAACCGGGCAGTTCACCAACGTCTTCTTTCTCGGCGCCGGTTTACTGATGCTGGGCGCGTTAAGCTACGGGTTGTTTGTGAAAAAGCCTATTTTGGTGACAATGTCGAAATAGCGACAATCGTAAACTTCATTAAACGCCTGGCTATCGGGGCGTTTAATGAGTACGGGTTTCCCTGACACACTGAAGAAGTCCGTATCTCTGAAAGCAAAAAACCCGCCATAGGCGGGTTTCTTTAAATAGGGCGCCCGGACTCGGACTAACGCCGCAGGCGTTTGAACAACGGCTTTGCCGTTGGCCCGCAGGGCGAGCCTGTCAAGGCGAGTCATCGAACGGAGTTCGATGGAGAGTCCGTATCTCTGAAAGCAAAAAACCCGCCATAGGCGGGTTTCTTTAAATATGGTGCCCGGACTCGGAATCGAACCAAGGACACAGGGATTTTCAATCCCTTGCTCTACCGACTGAGCTATCCGGGCAACGGGGCGCATTAAACCGTATCGGGCATGTGCCGTCAACGGCTTTTTGTGACAACCGCGGGGTTCGTCAACCGACTGATGCTTTTTACGACAATTTGACGATTTAACTTAGGGTTCAGGCCGCTTACCCCGTTCGTACCCGGCAATAATCCCGAAAAGCGCGGAAATTCCGGGCGTAATCTATGTCGCATTCTGTAAGAAATTCGCGCAATGTTCAGGGTTGAACAGGGGGGTAAAAGATGCCATTATTGCGCCGATTTATTAAACAACTCTGATCCCGTTTTCACGCGACAGCTCAAGAGGGTTGCGGCATGGCTGGTTTATCACATCGCACTGTTCGTCAGTGCACAAACAATCTGATGATGATCTCCGGGTGCTGTAAACACCACGATTTCAGTTTTCCTCCACTTGTAGTCTCTTTCATGCGGTAAGGCTACCGTTTGCTCGCTGTCAGGCATTATTAAAAACAGAGAATAAAACAGAGCAGTTCTCTGATTTTAATGTTGTCTATCAGACGTGGCCTGGCCTGAAACCCGATTTGTCACCACTTTGCCATACCGGCATTGTTCTGTTGCACTCGATATCTCGCTTTAGCCAACGTCATTTGCCGGGCTGGACTCTGCGCTCTATACCTTTAATGACGTATGCGCCAGCTCATTGCCGTGCCACCTGGCACACCCTCTTACTTAACCGTTTGAGAGCCTGAATGAAACACTTAAAACTTGCAGCAAGCGCTTCCGTCGCCCCTTATCTCCAGACAGCACGTCTGGTCGTTGACCTGCGTCGCGCCGATTACGCGGACGTTGCGGCCATCATTATTTCTGTCGGTGACCTGAACCACGGCAGGCTGGCGGATATTGAAACGCTGGGATTTGGTATTCCCGCGTTTGTTGCGGTGCAGGGGACGGAGCAGGTTTCACCTGAGTTTCTGCCGTTGCTGAAAGGCGTAATCACGCTATCGGACGCCAATCAGGCATTTTATGCCGCGCAGATTGAGTCTGCCGCACAGGTTTATGAAGAAGCCTTATTCCCGCCGTTTTTCGATACGCTGAAAAAGTATGTCGAGATGGAGAACGCCACTTTCGCTTGTCCGGGGCATCAGGGCGGCGAGTTTTTCCGTCGTCATCCGGCAGGGCGCCAGTTTTATGATTTCTATGGCCCGAATATTTTTCGCTCCGACATGTGTAATGCGGACGTCAAACTGGGCGATTTACTGATCCACGAAGGTTCAGCGAAAGATGCCCAAAAGTATGCGGCTAAAGTCTTCAGCGCGGATAAAACGTATTTCGTGCTCAACGGCACGTCTGCGGCCAATAAAGTCGTCACCAACGCGCTGCTGACCCGCGACGATCTGGTGCTGTTCGACCGTAATAACCACAAGTCAAACCATCACGGTGCGCTGTTGCAGGCGGGCGCTACGCCGGTTTATCTCGAAACAGCGCGTAATCCGTTCGGTTTTATCGGCGGCATTGATGCGGCTTGTTTCGATGAAACTTATCTGCGAGCACAAATCAAAGAAGTGGCGCCACATCGCGCGACTGAAAAACGTCCGTTCCGCCTGGCGATTATCCAGCTTGGTACTTATGACGGTACCGTGTACAACGCGCGTCAGGTGGTCGATAAAATCGGTCATCTGTGTGATTACATCCTGTTTGATTCCGCGTGGGTCGGTTACGAGCAATTCATCCCGATGATGAAAGAATGCTCGCCGCTGCTGCTGGAGCTGAACGAAAATGACCCTGGCATTATCGTTACGCAGTCGGTACATAAGCAGCAGGCCGGATTCTCGCAGACCTCGCAGATCCACAAAAAAGACAATCACATCAAAGGCCAGAAGCGTCATTGCAGCCATAAAAAGCTCAACAATGCGTTTATGATGCATGCCTCGACCAGTCCGTTTTATCCGTTGTTTGCCGCGCTTGACGTCAATGCGCGCATTCATGCCGGTGGCAGCGGAAAACACATGTGGATGGAGTGCGTGAAGCTTGGCATCGAAACCCGCAAAATGCTGCTTGATCAGTGCTCGATGATTTTACCGTTCGTTCCTCCAACCGTCGGCGGCAAACGCTGGCAGGATCATGAAACCAATGAAATGGCCAACGATGTGCGTTTCTTTGATTTTGTGCCGGGTGAACGCTGGCACGCCTTCGACGGTTATGCCGAGAAACAGTATTTCGTTGATCCGTGCAAGCTGCTGCTGACCACGCCGGGCATTGATGCTTCCAGCGGTAAATACACGGAGTTCGGCATACCGGCGACCATTCTGGCGAACTATCTGCGCGAGAATGGCATCGTGCCGGAGAAATGTGACCTGAACTCGATTTTGTTTCTGCTTACCCCGGCGGAAACACCGGCCAAAATGCAGTTGCTGGTGGAAGAGTTGGTGCGGTTTGAGCAATACATCGAAGAAGATGCGCCGCTCAGCGAAGTGCTGCCGACGGTGTATCGCAAAAACGAAGATCGCTACCGGAATTACACCATCCGCCAGCTGTGCCAGGAAATGCATAATCTCTACGTCAGCTTTGATGTGAAAGAGTTACAGAAAGAGATGTTCCGTGAGAGGAGTTTCCCGAAGGTAGTGATGAATGCGCAGGATGCGCATAACGAGTTTATCCGCGATAACATCGAGCTGGTGGCAATTGGTGATGCCGAAGGCCGTATCGCTGCGGAAGGCGCGCTGCCATATCCTCCTGGCGTGCTATGTGTCGTGCCGGGCGAACTGTGGGGCGGGGCGGTTCAGCGCTATTTTATGGCGCTGGAAGAAGGTATCAATCTGCTGCCGGGTTTCTCCCCAGAATTGCAGGGTGTGTATATTGAGAAAAAAACGGTCGGCTGGAAGCGCGTGATGGGGTATGTGGTTTCTGCGTAATTTGCTGTAAAAAATAAATTATCCGCTTGCTGGTTTTCAAATAATGGGGAGGCAATAACCTCTCCATTATTTATGATATTGATATGCTTTGTGAATGTTTTATTGTTTCAAGTATTGCCATTAATATAAATAGTCTGTGTTAGTTCGTTTGATTATTTGTTTGTGTTATTAATTACAGAGAATAATTCGTTTTTTGTATGCTTTGTGTGATATTAATTGTACGTGTTATTTTCATGTTCTTCCTCTCAACTTTCAAATCAAACTTGTTTCCAGATGTTGCTTTTTACTTTCCGTTCCTATGAATTGCCAAGCTTACTTCAACTGTTAAAATAAAAACTCCATGGAAAAGGATGTTAACGGGATGTACGGATTTTTATTTGTCACCCCTATCATTTGTTTTATTTTTTTACTGGCGGCCAGGGCTGTAAGTATTAAATTAAAACTGGTCGACAAGCCTGATTACAGAAAAAAACACAGCAGTAATATTCCGCTGGTAGGCGGCATTGCTATCTATCTCACGGTGGTAGTAATAAATTTACTTTTTTTTCCTTCCGTTGCGCACAATAATGCTTTTCTGATGAGTAGCTTCCTTCTGGTTTGTATCGGTGTTCTTGACGATCGCTATGCTCTTTCAGTATTTCTTCGCGTGATTGTTCAGGCGGCAGGTGCAATTATCATTATGTCTGACGGCGTATATATTAGCTCTTTCGGCAATTTGTGGAACAATTACGAGCTTAGGTTGGGGATCTTAAGTTTCCCCGTCTCATTGCTGGCTGTCTGGGCATCAGTTAATGCTTTCAATATGATAGACGGAATTGACGGGCTGTTAGGCGGGTTAAGTATTCTGTCATTTACGGGATTGGCAATCTGCTTTGCTGTGGCAGGGAAAATACCTATGGCGCTGTACTGTCAGCTTTTTATTGCGGCAATTGTTCCTTTCATTATCCTGAATGTCAGCTGTTCCAGGTTGAAAGTTTTTATGGGAGATGCGGGGAGTACATTCCTTGGGTTTACGGTTATCTGGGCTATCATGCTGGCCACCGGGGAATATAACGCCGTGATGGCACCTGCAACCGCAATCTGGTTGATCGCTGTCCCACTGATGGATCTGGTTGCGGTGATGTTTGGGCGTCTCATCCGAAGACATTCTCCTTTCAAGCCAGACAGAACGCATCTGCACCACTTGCTCATAAATTATGGTTTCTCCAATAAAAAAACTCTCAGTATTATTCTTCTTGGCTCTTTTTTGATGAATGCATTTGGTATCGGATTAAATATTCTTAAAGTAAATGAACTGCTGTCTTTATTTTTATTCTGCCTGATTTTTGTCATCTATTGTTTTGTTCGTCACTGGCTGGCGATTCATACAAAATATTCAGAAGTCTCCCCGGGAGATGAGAATAATAATGAAACCATAGAAATATCAGTACAATAAACACGACGATAAACGATCTGTTATTGTCGTCGGCATTTATACTAATTTATAGATATGTTTAAATTCTGCTTTTTTTAAGCGGAGACTGGCTAATATTAAATTTTTTGTAAAGGACTTATTGGTGATTTTATTATTCTAATGGATGTCTACAACATCCATGGGCGGTAGCGTGAAAAAATACTCAATGCTATCGCAATATTTATCGATCCCTAAATTGAGTAACAATATTCCCTCCAGACTCCTTGTGAAGATTTTGCTAAAAACAACACCATTAAATCTACTCCCCATGAAAATAAACGGTTAAAACGTTATGAAAGTTAAGATTGTTACTATTCCACTCATCATATTTGTAGTATCGCTTTGTGGATGTTCGTTATCGCCTGGTATCGGTATAAGTACTTCGGGTAAAAATGTCGTGAAAGAAAACGGCCCTTATCAGGATATTAATGCAATGGTCGATATTTATCCCATCACGCCTAAACTGGTGGAGTCACTTGTTCGCCACCCTGCCATTGCGACAGTCAACAGCGACCTTGATTCACGTGTTAACAAGTACCAGTACTATGTTGGCATCGGCGATATATTAACAATTACGGTATGGGATCATCCTGAACTGACGACACCTGCCGGTCAGTATCGAAGTGCCGGCGATGCCGGGAACTGGGTTAACGCCGAAGGTGCCATATTTTACCCTTACATAGGGATGGTCAACGTGGCAGGCAAAACGACCTCTGAAATTCGTCGTGATATTACCGCCAGGCTCACCCAATATATTCAATCGCCGCAGGTCGATGTCAATGTTGCGACGTTCCGCTCGCAGAAAGTCTATGTCACCGGTGAGGTGGAAAAATCCGGTCAGTTACCTGTCACTAACGTTCCCATGACCATCATGGACGCAATTAATCTGGCGGGGGGATTAAGTGAAAATGCGGACTGGAATAATATCGTGTTGTCGCATAATGGCGAGAAATCTCTCATTTCACTGCAGTCTTTAATGAAGCATGGAGATATGCGGCAGAACCGTTTGCTTGAGCCGGGAGATATCCTGTATGTCCCGAGAAACGACGAGCTGAAAGTGTTCGTGATGGGCGAAGTGAAAAAGCAAACGACACTTCGCATGGATCGTAGCGGCATGACACTGACCGAAGCCCTCTCTAATGCCGAAGGCATGGATCCGTTAACGTCGGATGCCACAGGGGTATTTGTCATCAGAACCCTGAAAGGGGATGCTAAAAAGAAAATAGCGAACATCTACCAGTTGAATGCAAGCGATGCTACGGCACTGGTGCTGGGAACCGAATTCCAGCTTGAGCCTTACGATATTGTTTATGTGACGACAGCTCCGCTGGCTAAATGGAACCGTATTATCGGACAATTATTGCCAACCATTACCGGGGTTCATGATCTGACCGAAGCTGCCCGTTATATTCGAAACTGGTAAGAAAAGGTGATATTTAATTCTATCCTGGTGGTGTGCGTGGGGAATATATGTCGCTCACCGATTGCCGAAGCCTTGATGAAACAATGTCTGCCTGAAAAAAA
The DNA here is from genome assembly GCF_040544515.1 of Rahnella sp. 2050. Classification (NCBI taxonomy): domain Bacteria; kingdom Pseudomonadati; phylum Pseudomonadota; class Gammaproteobacteria; order Enterobacterales; family Yersiniaceae; genus Rahnella; species Rahnella sp. 2050. The sequence goes on from NZ_JBEPKE010000002.1 coordinate 638,915, forward strand.
TATACAGTCAGCAGGCTTATCTGCGCTTAACGGACAAAGGGCTGATCACATGGCAAAAATGGTGGCAGAACGCCACGGGATATCACTGGAAAATCATAAGGCGAAGCCGTTCACACCAGAAAGGGGTAAGGAGTTTGATCTTATTCTGGTGATGGAGCGGACACATATCAGTGCCATCACTCATTCTTTACCCGAAATCAGAGGGAAAATTATGCTGCTGGGCCACTGGAATCAGCGGAAAGAAATTCCCGATCCTTATGGAAAAGATATGGAAGCATTTGATTATATATTCTCTCTTATAAAAGAGTCAGTATCTGGCTGGAAGGCTGCTTTAAATTATCAGGGTTTAAAATGATTGGAAAAATGACGGGTCAGTCAGGAAATAAATGTATCCCGGACGAGTTTGATTTACGTAAAAATATGGGCGCTATCATTGATAAAAGATACATTATTATTGTGATTACCTTTATTTTTGTCTTTATCGGTTTGTTATATGCCTTTTTATCATCTCCGGTTTATCATGCTGACGCTTTAGTTCAGGTCGATCACTCAGGTGAAATCGACATGATGAGTAATATCTCGCAATTATTGCCGGCGAAATCGCCTGTTTCTGCAACAGAAATGCAACTGGTTACCTCCCGGGCAATCCTTGGAGAAACGGTTGCTAAACTGAATCTGGATACTGAAGTTCGTTTTATCAGTTTCCCCATCATTGGAGAGGCGATACGACGTTACTCACAGCCTGGAGTACCGCGGATCGCGGTGGATATCTTTGAGCCACGCAGAGGTGTTATCGGAGGTTCTTATACGCTTGAAATTCTCAATGATGCTGAGTATCAGATAACGTCACCGTCCGGTACTACCGTATCTGGAACGGCAGGGAAGATGCTGGAAACTCCTGAATTTCGTATTGAAGTGAACGAAATACATGCTCTTAAGGGAGATAAGTTTTCTGTTACCAAAGTTGAAACACTCAAGGTCATTGAGGAGTTACGAGCCAATGTCAACGTCATCGATCAGGGCAAAGATACCGGTATTTTGACTATTAGCTACAATGGCAGGGATCGTAAACAAATTAAGAGCATCCTTCAGACAATCATTGATTGCTATGCTCGTCAAAGTATTCACCGAAAAGCGGAAGAAGCGGAGAAAAGTCTGGGATTTATTAAGAGTCAGCTTCCGCAGGTAAAAAACAATCTCGGAATCGCGGAAACGAAATTAAACGCCTTCAGAAGCCGTAACAATTCCGTAGATTTACCGATGGAAGCAAAATCAACTCTCGATAGCATGGTGCAACTCGATGGTCAGATTAATCAGCTTATCCTTAAAGAAACCGAAATTTCAAAGTTATATACAACACAACATCCGGCTTATTTAGCATTGATTGAAAAAATCCAGGTTCTGAAAGATGAAAAGAAAAATCTGAATGAAAAAGTCAGCACCTTACCTCTGACGCAACAGGAAGTCGTCAGATTGACGCGTGATGTCCAATCGGGTCAGCTCGTTTATATGCAGTTGTTGAATAAGCAGCAAGAACTTAAAATCAGCCAGGCAAGTACTATTGGCTCTGTCAGAATTATCGACAGTGCCGTCACAGGATTAAAACCGGTTAAGCCTGATAAAGTCCTGGTAATATTTATCTTTGCTTGCCTGGGATTGATTTCATCAGTTGGATTTATACTGGCACAGGTCTCATTACAGCAGGGTATCGACTCCGCAGAAATACTTGAAGATATCGGTCTTAATGTCGTTTCAAATGTGCCTCTGTCAGAGTGGAGGAATGATCACTATTCTCATTCTATGAGTGATACTCGGCCTGTTAGTTTGTTAGCACTTGAAAAAGCATCAGATATTGCGATAGAAGCTCTGAGGAATTTAAGAACCAGTTTGTATTTCTCGATGATGGAAGCTCGTTCAAATGTGTTGATGATCTCCGGTGCCACTCCGGAGGTAGGGAAAACATTCATCAGCTCCAACCTTGCAGTGGTGGTGAGTCAGGCTGACAAGCGGGTCTTATATATTGACTGTGATATGCGAAAAGGATATGCGCATCGGATCTTCGATGTTAAGAACGTCGGGTTAACCGATGCGATTACGGGTTCAATCACGTGTCAGGAAGCTGTTCAGAGTACTAAAATCCCCGGACTGGATATTATCACTCGCGGGAAGTGGTCAAAAAACCCTTCAGAGCTTTTGCTGCGTAAGCAGTATCACGATCTTATTCATTGGGCCTCAGACAATTATGATTTCGTCATACTTGATGCGCCACCAGTCCTTGCGGTAAGCGATGCCGTTATTATAGGTAGGTACGCAGGTATTTCTATGCTGGTCGCTAAATTTGAGCAGAGCACAGTGCGTGAAATAGAATCCGCAATCAGAGTATTTAACAGAAATAACATTGATATTAATGGAGTGATACTCAACGCAGTAGTTAATAAACCTTCTGGTTTTTATAACTATGGGAAAAAAGAAATTTATGAATATCATTCGCCTGAAACATGAGAGTTTACCACTGAGTTTTGATATTGCAGGGGTTAACAGAGATTCTTATTTTTGACAATCAAGACTGAATCACGATGCTTATCATGCCAGTTAGTGAAAAATAATGAGAAAGATATTCAGTGATAGTATTATTTATGTCGGAGGGGAACTGATTGTAAAAATCTTCCCCTTCCTTCTTCTCCCTGTTCTCTCACGTGCTTTAGGCCCTGAGCAGTATGGGAAAATATCCTTATTTAATGCCTATGTTGCGGTCTTCTTTGTCTTCATTGGACTAAACGCATCTGCCGCAATAATTAAGTACGAATATACGCAAGAAGATTACAACTCGGCAGACTATTTCTTCTCCTCTGTCATTATATCATCCGTTGCCTTTATCCTTTGCGTTGCTGGGGTATATGCTTTTTATCCGAGTGATATAATTATTCTTGCCGCGATTGCGGGATATTTTCAATGTATTTATACAAACCTCGTATCGATTAATCAGTCCAGGAAAGAAGCGAAGAAATACATGACTGCTCAAGTCCTTAATGCAGCAATGTCATTCGTTATCACATTATTGTTCCTGTACTGTTTTAAGGTAAGCTATGAAATCAGGGTTTACGCGATTATTCTTGGTTTCCTGATTTCAATATTTATTTCTTCATGGTCCAACAGAAACTGGCTGAAGCAGGCTGATTTTTGTTTTGATACCGTTAAAAAAACATCATCACAATTGCTACTTTTTGGTATTCCACTCATTATTCATAATATGAGCTTCCTGGCCCGGTCAGGACTGGACAGGATTATGATCAGTAACTATTTTTCCAGTTCCACGCTGGGAAATTACTCTGCATCATTTCAGTTAAGCGTAATTATTACTGTGGTGCTGATGGCCCTGAATAAAGCATTAACACCTCACCTGTACAGTCAGTTGAAAAATAATAAAATCAGCCGTAAACACTTTACGCTGATCTTCGTTGGGTATTTTTTTCTGAGCACACTGGTAACCATTTTGGCACAGTTAATTCCCGAGGGAATATACAATCTGGTGGCGGGTGAGGAGTATAAGGACGTTAAACGATTTGTAGTCATTATGGTTCCTGCATTTTTATCGCAGGGGTTCTATCTGATTATGGCATCGACTTGTTTTTTTATGGGAAGAGTAAAGCAATTTCTTATTGTACTTTTACAGGTGGGGTTATTCACTGTGTCATATTATTCTTGGTCTGTAAGTTTATGAATGTGTTTTCTGTACCATGGGTATTGTTTTTCTCAAATAGTTTTGTTGCTTTGCTGATGTATATAACTGTGTTCAGGCCTGTGACAGAAAGCGACCAGTGAGGTAACAGTGAATATTGATTTTAAACGTGGTGTTATTTACCTTTGTTTGATGATGCTCACTTCTGTGTGTATAACACATCTTATTTTTGATGCCCGTGATGCTGCAGGCGGGGTGATTTTTACTTTGACCGCGTTGAGCATTCCCGCGATTACCATTCCTGGGGCCCGGTATAATTATTTGATCATTGCGGCATTATTATTTTCTGCTATCTATACTTTTTATTGTATTAATGTTTTTAATATTTTCCCCGGAATAGATGCCGTACGATATTATAATTTTTTACTGTCAAATAATTCGCTGAGTGAAATTTTATCCGGTGCTGTGGCGAGAATGGCCGCAATGCATGAGAACGGCATGACTGAAGGGCCGGGATCTTTCTTTATTTTCGGGGTGCCAGTTCATATATTTTATAGTTTGATGCCTGCCAAAGATCCATTTTATATTGTTATTTTCAATTTTATGTTTAAATTGATGAGCATCGCGGCAATGAGTCGATTGTTTTCTAATGTGAGTTCAGTTGATTTTCGCTGTGTTCTGATATCCCTGATTATTGTTTCTCCGACGTTTAATTATTTCTCTTCAGTTTTTGGTAAAGATATATTCATTCTCTTTCTGACAATCCTTCTGGCTTTGGCGTTAGTCGATTTTTGTAAGACGCAGGGGAAAGTGATGCGATTATTCAAGGCCGTTGTGATACTGATGCTGGCTGGCTATTGTTTCCTGCTCCGACCTTATTCTCCCGTAACGGCACTTCTGTATGTGGTTTTTACTCTGGAATATTACCGGGCAATGAAGTTCATCACGTTAGGAGCTTTTTTTATTCTCATGCTGGCCGCATTTTTCAAATCTATTCTGCTGATTATTAACTGGCCAATGATTTTTGCTTTTATGTATATGGCCCCTAACCCTGCGCAGTGGATGAATTATGAAGGGTTTACATTACTACCTGCGCTCTGTGTCATTGTGACTATAGTTTTTGTGCTTATCAGAACAATAAAATATACCACACTCATTTTGGACTCCAGACTGATGTCATCGATTATGTGTGTCCTGATTTATTCTGCCGTAATGACGTTGGTTGGGTTCTACGCTATCCGTACCGATTATACTTTTGGAAGCGTGGGGGATGCCGTTTTCAGAAAACAATTGCTAATTATGCCACTGGTTATTTTCTCCATACTCCTTTATTTAAGAACCTATGCCTCAGGGACATCAGATGAAGAAAATTAAAGTTGTACACCTGTTAGGTCAATTGGATATCGGTGGGATTGAAAGCTGGCTTTTTGATTTTGCGATAGAAACCTCAGGAAGTATTCAACACACCTTTATCGTCGATAAGCCCCATAAAGGGTTTTACGAAGATGCTTTATTAGCTATGGATTGCAAAATAATACATATTCCTTCTTATAAAAAACCGCTGAAATACCTGGCTGCCTTATTCTCCGTTTTCAGGAAGAACAAATATGACGTCTGTCATAGTCATGTCAGCTTCAATAATGGTCTCGTGGCGTACATTGCTAAAAGGTGTGGAATAGCACGGATTATTTCCCATGCTCATTCAGATCGAACGCTGCACTACCAAAATGCTGGTCCGATAAAACGCGTTGAAATCAGTTTCAAAATTTTCCTGGCTAAGCGTTATTCAACCTGTTGCGTCGCGGTAAGTGAAGATTCAGCGCGTTGCCACTATAAAACAGGGGCGCCTGTGGTCAATATTATTCCCTGTGGTAAAGATTTCCATCGTCTTGTGTCTACTGCTCCCACCAGCCTTAAACATGATCTGGGCATTGCTGAAAGCACGTTCGTATTGGGAACCGTCGGGCGAATGGAATCCGTCAAAAATCACAAATTCCTGCTTGAAATACTGTCGCAATACCGGGATCAAGATGTGTGTTTACTGATTGTCGGTGAAGGAAGTTTGCGAAAAGACTTACACAAAAGAGCCGTTGAGCGGGGTCTTGCTGACAAAGTTATCCTGACCGGCGCAAGAAACGATGCATTGTTAATTTTACGCGATGTTATGGATGTGTTCCTGTTCCCGTCGCTGCACGAAGGTCTCGGGCTTGCGGCTATTGAAGCTCAGGCTGCCGGATTGCCGGTCATCGCGTCCTTGCACGTTCCGCGGCTTATTGATGTGACTGAGCGTATTTCCCATCAGTCACTCAGCGATCTCTGCGCATGGACGTCAGAGATTGATGTATTGATGACTCAGTCAGCAACGAGAAAAATTAATACTGATGTTATAACAGGCCGTTTTTCAATCGGGCAGAATGCGACAGAAATATTGAGGTTATATGCCTGAAAATATTAAAACTGGCCGTGCGTCTTTTCGTCGCTGGCGGGGAGTTATTCTCGTTTTATGTGCCATAACGTCTCTTTTACCGCAAATTTTCCGCGCTTATCTTCTGGATGTCTTCTCCGGTTTTCCCGGAGGAATCGGGGTAGGGATCCGTTATATTCTTATTCGTACGCTGGTAAAAACGTGCGGAGAGAATGTCTATATCGGACGATGGTGCGTATTCAAAAATCCGCAAAACCTCTCACTGGGTAGTAATATCAGTTTTCATGAACGCGCTTATGTTGATGCTGCCGGAAATATTTCTGTGGGCAGTGATGTATCGTTTGCACATTCTGTTTCGATCATCTCCTTTGAACATCGTTACGAATTGTGCGGACAGCCCTTTAAATATCAGTCGCTCGACCTGAGAAATGTTTGTATTGCTTCAAATGTATGGGTGGGATGCGGAGTAAGGATCCTGGCAGGTTCGGTCATTGATTCTGACGTCGTGGTAGCGGCGAATTCTGTTACCAAAAAACACCTGACTGCGGGGGTGTATGCTGGATCTCCTGCAATGAAAGTTAAGGAATTACCATGAAAATGGTTTTTGCGCATGACCACTATTTTATTCATCACGATGAGAAAGTATATTCTCCTGGTAAACTTCCTTATTCTGCTTTTGCCCGGTATTTGCATCATTTTGATGAAATAATAGTTTTATCCCGTTATAAAAGTGATTCCTCATTTTCGCCGCACTGGACTCTGGCCAGCGGCAACGGAATGGTTTTCAAAAAAATAGAAAATCATTCCTCTTTGAAGTCTGTGTTATTACCCTCCCGTAAAAATGTCATCGCAATTAAAGAGGCTCTCAGGGGCTGTGATGGCGTTGTGATCAGGTTACCCAGCGAAACAGGTCTTATTACCGCAAAGCTTGCGCGGCAGATGAATATTCCTTATGTCGTTGAGGTGGTCGCATGCCCCTGGGATGCGATGGTCGGATACGGCTCATTGAAAGGATTACTCTATGCCCCGGTATTAACCTGGCGAGTGAAGCAGGCGATTAAAAAAGCCTGGGGTGCTATTTATGTGACAGGCAGTTTTTTGCAAAAACGCTATCCCAACAGACATCATGTAGTCTCTGCTTCTAACGTAGAATTATTGCCGACTTCGGCTTATGTTCTTAATCAAAGGCTGCATAAAATCACTGCGTCTTCCAGCGGGCCTTTCAAAATAGGTATGATTGCTTCTCTTGACAGTCCACACAAAGGTTTTAATACCCTTTATCAAGCAATTTATCGGCTAAAAAACAGAGGCTTTTCGATCGTTCTTGAAATCACGGGTGCGGGAAGTAAATTCAAGAATATTAAAATGATTGATGAATTATCCCTGCGTGACAATATTATTTTCTCCGGACCAAGGATGCCGGGGAAAGACATTTTTTCATTTCTTGATACTGTCGATCTCTATGTGCAGCCGAGTAATCAGGAAGGGTTGCCACGGGCTGTGATAGAGGCCATGTCGCGAGCCTGCCCCGTGATCACCAGTTCTGCCGGAGGAATGCCTGAGTTATGTCAAAGCGAATATTTGCATAAGCCCGATGATGCCAATGGGTTGGCAAAAAACATTGAGAAATTACTGAATAACCGTCAGGAAATGTTAATGATGGCGCACTACTCGTTTAATAAGGCGCGTTTTTATCAACCTGAGTTCTTAGAAAGAATTCGCTTTGATTTCTTCAGCCACTATAAAGATTATTTGCTTTCCCGCAGGCGTGCTTAGGGTGCAACATCCTCTCTGTTTTTTTTGCGTTGTACTGATATTGCTGATGAGCGGCTCTTTATGTCGGGCTGAAACAGTCATCATTGACTGCCTGATTACGCCTGACATTTATCACTTTTTTAAAGAGAGGAAAATAAAAAATACGCAGATTAAAATAATTCACCCTGGCTGTTTCCTCAGTCATCCTCTCTTCATTGACAGCAATACCTCGCTTTCCGGTGAAAAAGGTGCGCAAATTCAACAGACTTTTACCTTACCGGATACTGTTGGCGTGATAAATATTTCTTCGGGCGATAGCACAAGGGCTGTCAGTAATGTGCAAATTTCGGGGGTTTCTTTTATTGGCGGCGCAGAAAAAAACGGCTTTGCAGAACATAATCCTCTGATCAGTATATTCAATGCGCACGATGTTACGCTTTCAAATTTAAACCTCACAGGGTTTCGTGGCGATGGAGTTTATGTCGGGCAGGGGAATGTTGTTTCAAACCACCATATTGTGATAAGAAACGTCATCTTTGACGGCGTTAACTTCAGTAACCGTAATGGCATTAGTATTATTGACGGGCATGATATCCTTATTGATGGAAATCGCTTTACCCGTATTTCACGTAAAGGAATGCCAGGCAGCATTGATCTGGAACCTAACACTTCGCTTCAGCGCATTTATAACATTATGATCAGTCGTAATCATTTCACTGATGTGCATGGAATGGCTGCTATTGTGATAAGCCTGAGGCATGCGGGAGGGACTGTTCCTGATAACGTCACGATCAAAGGTAATATCTTCGACAAGGTTGTCAGAGGTATTCTCATCAAATCGGCAATTCCTAAAATTCATGTTAATAATAATTTTCACATTTTTGATAATCGGAGTTCATCTGCAAGTAAAGGAGATTACAGCATTTGTAATGTCAATGCTGCGACAGGTAACAATCTTCCTGCAATAGAAAAGTATTCTGATTCATGCTGGAAATCTTTAAGGATAAATCAGGATGTATTGCAATAAGAGTTGAAAGTTATTTTCTGCCACAAAAAGGAACTATAATTTTGAATGGAATCGATAAGAAAAACACCATCGCAATCACCGCCAACACCAGTTGGTATCTTTATAATTTCCGTAAAAACACTATTCTTGCGCTGTTAGAGAGTGGCTATCAGGTTATAGCCATCTCACCTGTGGATGAATATACTCACCGGCTTGCTGAACTGGGATGTAAAACTGTTTCAGTGAAAATAGACTCTGGTGGGACTAGCATTATTAAAGATTCTATTACTCTGCTTTCGTCCTGGTATGTATTACGTAAAGAAAAAGTAGATGTCATTCTGAATTTTACACCTAAAAATAATATCTACTTTACGCTCGCAGCAAAGGTATTGAATATTCCAGCCATTAATAATATCGCCGGACTGGGCAGTGTTTTCATGAGCAAAGGGATGGTAAGGGTAATCTGTCAGCATCTGTATCGGTTCAGCCAGCGCTACGCGGCCAAAATATTTTTCCAAAATGAGGATGACCGCGAATTATTCCTGACTGAAATGCTACCTGATTACTTACATACCGAACGGTTACCGGGTTCTGGGGTTGATCTGGTTCGTTTTAATGTGACACCGGCACCCGACGATGATGTCGTGCGTTTCACCCTGATTGCACGCATGCTTTATTCCAAAGGGGTTGAGCATTATGTTGAAGCCGCACGTAAACTCAAGAAGCGTCATGGTCAACGCTGCGAATTTCGCTTGTTGGGATTTCTGGATGTTAGCAATCCGGCAGCGGTGAAGACTGAGCGTATGGCCGCCTGGATTGAGGAAGGTAATATTCTATATCTGGGGACATCCGATAATGTTGAGCAGGAAATCGCGCAGGTTGATTGTATTGTGCTGCCTTCTTTTTATCGTGAAGGCGTGCCGAAATCATTACTTGAAGCCGGAGCGATGGGAAAGCCGCTGATTACCACCCGTAATATTGGCTGTCAGGATACGGTAGATGACGGGATAAATGGCTTTCTGTGTGAGCCGCAAGATACGGACTGCTTAACGCGGGCGATGGAGCGGCTCATTAATATGACTCATGTGCAACGCCTGGAAATGGGTAATGAGAGCAGGAAAAAGATGGTCAGGGAGTTCGATGAAAAGATCGTTATTTCCCGTTATCTGAAGGCGATCGAACAAGTCTTGCCCTGAAACGGCGGCTATTCTGCCTCCGCTTCAGGGCTATTTGCTGACAAAATGTTAATCCACGCGGCGATAGCTGCGCTGAGTATTGTTCACTTTATACAGATAGCGGCGCGATTCCCCGGACGGATGTTTGGTCGTCAGGGTGGTGTAGACATCGCCCGGTGACATATTGTTGATGATGTTAAACGCCTGAGTTTTATTACTTGAGAACACGCGCAACACGCTGCCCGCCCCACCATTATAAGCAGTAATCACCGCATAACGACGCGATGTCGGGTTGCTGATATTCCCCAGATACACGTTTTGCAACATCGCCAGATACGCGGTGCCGGTATTAATATTATTCTGCGGATCAAACAGATAGCTGCGACTCGGCTTGCCCCATTTCCCTTCGGATTTGAACACATCTACGCCTGCGGTGTGCTGCACAACCTGCATCAGACCCAGCGCATCAGCATTACTGACCGCATACGGGTTAAAGGCCGATTCTGTTTGCATGATCGCCAGTATCAGCGACTGATCGACACCATATTTCGCGGACGCTTCCCGGATCATCGGCAGGTATTTATGCGCACGCTGATTCAGGTGGTTTGGCACCATCTGAATCGTCACGGAATAAATCACGTGCAGACCGGACTGACGACGCATCAGCTTGTTCTGGATCAGATAGTCGGCAAAGCTGGCTGCGCGGCCTTCCCAGCGGATTGGCTGACCGGTGTTGTCGAGAACCTGACCGTACAACATCGGTTCACGGCTGATCTGGATATCGTTGACGTCTGAATAGAGATCAACGTTACCCGGGTCATCGCCCACCAGTAAGGTGCTGATAATTGCCTTACGCAGGCTGGCGGCCGGATCGGTGCCTGAAATGGTTTCGAGGGTGATGGTACCCGCATCAAAGTTGATGTGGCTGCGGGTGTAATACTGATCGCTATATTTCACGTAGTCTTTCGGACCCGCGATCAGCACTTCATTTATGCCCCAGATGTTTTCGATGTTATGGGCAAACTGCCCCATCAAAATATCGAATCCGTTGGTATCTTTCACATAAGCTTCGTTGAACTGGTTTTTCTTACTGCCGGAGCAGGAGATCAACATTGGCGCGATAATCAGCAAAGCTAAAATTTTCTTCATCTTACAAGCCGTTTCTGCTGAAAGAAGCAGGCGCCCGGAGCGCCTGCCTTAATGTTTCAACCATTGTTACAAATGATTATTTTGATGGCGGGGTGTAGCCTTCGATATGAACGTCCTGACCTTCAAACAGAAAATTCACCATTTCCTGTTCCAGCAATTTACGGTCATCCGGGTTCATCATGCTGAGTTTCTTTTCGTTGATCAGCATGGTCTGTTTGGCCATCCACTGTGACCAGGCTTCTTTGGAAATTTCATTGAAAATACGTTTGCCAATCTCGCCAGGGTACAGCTGGAAGTCTTGCCCTTCGGCATCGCGCTTGAGAAAGGTGCAAAAAATCGTTCTGCTCATGCTAATTCCTTATCGATCGTTCTTTTGGGGCGGTTATTTGCCAGCGGTCTGCTTTGCTAATTGCATCAGCAAACGTTCAACCGGCGCAGCCAGCCCGACGGATTGTGGTTGCGCTAAGTTATACCAGAGACCCGCACCTTCATCCATGCAACCTGCCGGAGAACGCAGATTTAACCACATCGGGACGATATCCAGATGGAAATGGCTGAAAGTGTGACGAAAGGCGGTCTGCTGCTGCAACGCATTTTGCGTAACACCGTATTTTTGCAGCCCCAGCGTGAGTTCGTCTTCGGTCGAATATTGCGGGAAGCAGAACAATCCGCCCCACAGGCCGACGGACGGACGCTGCTCCAGCCAGACTTTATCCTCCTGCTGGATCATCAGCATAAAGGCCGTTTTTTCCGGTAACGTCGTCTTGGGTTTTTTCCCCGGATATTTTGCCCAGCTGTGATGTGCATAGGCTTCACAGCCTGACTTCACCGGACATAGCTCGCATTTCGGCTTACTGCGGGTACACACCATCGCACCCAGATCCATCATTGCCTGATTAAACTGCGCGACCCCTTCGGCAGGTGTGACGTCCTCACTGATCGCCCACAGTTTATTTTCGGTTTTCTTCTCGCCCGGCCAGCCGTCAACGGCGTAGCAGCGGGCCAGCACGCGTTTCACATTGCCGTCCAAAATGGGGTAATGCTGATTCAGTGCCAGCGACAAAACGGCACCCGCTGTGGAACGGCCAATGCCGGGCAGCGCAAGAATTTCATCAAAGGTTGTTGGAAATACGCCGCTGTGCTGGCTGACGATAGTTTGCGCTGCTTTATGCAGGTTTCGTGCGCGGGCGTAGTAACCCAGCCCGGTCCACAGATGCAGTACTTCATCGAGTGGCGCGGCGGCGAGATCAGACACCGTCGGGAAACGTTCCATAAAGCGTTCAAAATACGGGATGACAGTCGCTACCTGCGTTTGCTGCAACATCACTTCAGAAAGCCAGACTTTATAGGGGGTTTTTGCGATTTGCCAGGGCAGCGTTTTGCGGCCATAGCGCTGATACCAGTCGAGCACCAGCGGCGAAAAACTTTTTGCTTCCATAAAACCAGGGGTTTCCATCATGGGTGAATTACAGTCCGGCAGGGTTAAAAGACGGGGCTGATCACATCACAGTTCCCGTCTGGCTGTAAACCGGAACTTTCCGCACTGTATTGACGGATTTCCTGCCGCCAAACCTTGCTAATCGGGAGTAAGTTTGGATAATGCGCCTTTCCTTATATTCAGTGACCAAAGCACAGGCATCCGCGCGCGGGTACCGCGTCTTGCCAATCGGAGTGGAAACACCATGAAAAACGACGTCATTTCACCGGAGTTCGACGAGAACGGTCGCGCGATGCGCCGTATCCGTAGTTTTGTCCGCCGTCAGGGCCGTCTGACCAAAGGTCAGCAATTCGCGCTGGACAATTTCTGGCCGGTGATGGGCGTGGAGTTTCAGGCAGAACCTCTGGCAATTGATGCCTTGTTTGGTCGCCCGGCACCGGTTGTGCTGGAAATCGGTTTCGGGATGGGCACCTCGCTGGTCACGATGGCGAAACAGAACCCGGACCAGAATTTCATCGGCATTGAAGTTCACTCGCCTGGCGTCGGTGCCTGTCTTGCGACCGCGCATGAAGAGGGTGTCAGTAACCTGCGCGTAATGTGTCACGATGCGGTCGAAGTGTTGGAAAAAATGATTCCGGATGGCTCGCTTGACATGGTGCAGCTATTCTTTCCTGACCCGTGGCACAAAGCGCGTCATAATAAGCGCCGTATCGTGCAGCCGGAGTTCGTTGAGAAGCTGCGCAAAAAATTGAAAGTGGGCGGTGTATTCCACATGGCAACCGACTGGGAGCCTTATGCGGAGCACATGCTTGACGTCATGACCAGTTTAGAAAACTGGGTGAACCTGTCGCAGGAGGGCAATTATGTCCCGCGTCCGGAATCCCGCCCGGTGACCAAGTTCGAAATGCGTGGCCAGCGTTTAGGCCACGGCGTATGGGATCTGATGTTTGAGAGGAAGCAATAATGGCTACAAATCGCAGTCGTCGTTTACGTAAGAAGTTACACATTGCCGAGTTCCAGGAACTGGGCTTCTCTGTAAAATGGCGTTTCCCGGAAGGTACCGCGGTAGAAACCATTGACGAATCACTGGATAAATTCATTGACGGTGTGATCGAGCCAAACAAGCTGGCCTTCGACGGCAGTGGCTATCTGCAATGGGAAGGTCTGGTTTGCCGTCAGGACATCGGCCATTGCACTGATGAACAACGTGCGCTGGTCAAAAAATGGTTAGAAGACCATAAAATGGAAGACGTGGAAGTTTCTGAGTTATTCGATATCTGGTGGGACTGATTCTGCCGTCATCCTTCGAATTGTCTCTGCGTTGACTGCCTTCACTTACCCCGGTCACTTACTTTTGTAAGCTCCCGGGGATAAGTTCAGTTGTCGCCTTGATACAACTCGAATGATTTAGGCAGATCCTGAGGATCTCTGAATCTCATAAAGGTGCCTTCCGGCACCTTTGTTACATCTGGAGGCAGGACGTTGGGTACCGAACTTGATAACAGTTTGCTGGAAGATATTCTTGCGCAGGTCAGGCCGCTGATAGGTCGGGGTAAAGTGGCCGGTTACATTCCTGCTCTGGCGGAAGTCAGCCCCGATCATTTAGGGATCGCCGTGTGTACCACGAAAGGGGAGATCTTTCGTGCCGGTGATGCCGATATTCGTTTCTCGATCCAGTCGATCTCAAAAGTTCTCAGCCTGACGCTGGCGCTGACCCGTTATCAGGAAAGCGAAATCTGGCAGCGTGTCGGCAAAGAGCCGTCCGGTCAGCCATTCAATTCTCTGGTACAGCTTGAGCTGGAACAGGGTAAACCGCGTAACCCGTTCATCAATCCGGGCGCACTGGTGGTCTGCGATATGCTGCAAACCCGGCTTTCGGCACCAAAGCAGAGAATGCTGGAAGTGGTGCGTCAGCTGGCCGGATCGGCAGATCTCAACTACGATCGGCACGTTGCGCGTTCCGAGTTTGAGCACTCCGACCGCAATGCGGCGATTGCGTATCTGATGAAGTCTTTCGGTAATTTCGACAACGACGTCATCACCGTTTTGCACACCTATTTTCACTACTGCGCATTGCGCATGAGCTGTGAAGAACTGGCGCGCACCTTTGTATATCTGGCCAATAAAGGGCATCCGCTGGGTAGCGAGACACCGCTCATTGATGCCCGTCAGGCACGGCAGATTAATGCGATGATGGTGACCAGCGGTATGTACGATGGTGCGGGTGAGTTCGCCTATCGCGTCGGGATGCCGGGCAAATCCGGTGTCGGCGGCGGTATTATTGCCGTGGTGCCGGGGGAGATGTGTATCGCGGTATGGTCGCCGGAACTTGACGCGGCAGGGAACTCTTTGGCAGGTATTGCTGCCTTAGAACTACTGGCGCAACGTATTGGCCGTTCAATTTTTTGAGTTTGCTGTCTTAAGGGAGAGTACATGTTAGTAAAAAGTGGAGTGGTAAAAACCGGACTTGCTGCGTTGCTGGCCCTCAGTGCGTGGAGCGCACAGGCGGACTATCAGTGTGCCGTACAGCCTAAAGATGATGTGATCATCAAGCCGCAGACCGTTCAGGTGGTCGGCAACAGCGGTGATTTGCTGATCACGCCAAATGGTAACGTGACCCTCAACGGTAAAGACATGACCCTGAGCGCCAGACAGCGTCAGGAAGCGATCGATTATCAGGCCGGTTTGCGCCGCGACCTGCCGTGGATTGATCAGGGTGCGACGGCGCATCTCGAAAAAGGCCGCGTGGCGGTAGATCGGGTGATCGTCGAGAAACTGGGCACCGACAGCAACGTGCGTAACCGTCTGGTCACGCTCGACAAGCAACTGAAGCAACAAATGAACCTGATCATTGAGCACCGCGCCGACGGTCTGACCTTCCACCATAAAGCGGTGGATCAGGTTAAGCAAAACGGTCAGAAGCTGATGGAACAAACCATGGGCGGCGTGATGCAGGACAGCATCAACGAAATGGGCCTCAAACAGGCTACCAGCGGTGGGAATCCGTTGCAGGCGATGATGGGTAATCTTGGCGGGCTGCAGCAAGCCATTCAGGAAGAGTGGAACAAGCAGGAAAAAGAATTCAAAGCCTTTGGCGATGACGTCTGTAAGCGTGTGACGAATCTGGATACTCAGCACAAAGCCTTGCTGGCGGATTTGAAAAAGTAACCGGCTAAATGACGGACACAAAAAAACCGCGATTACGCGGTTTTTTTGTTGGAAAACGAACCGTCCTTTGTGAACTGCACCTTACTCCCCCAAAAACAGCTCCAGCAGTGAGTTGAGGAATAATTTTCCTTTGCCGGTGATCTGCCAGTGCGTGGCGGTTTCCACCAGATATTCTTTGGTGATCGCTTCGTCAAGCTGTGCGCGTATCACCGACTCATCCAGCCCGGTATACAGACCAAACTCTTCACGCGGCGCGGCTTCCAGCAGGCGGAAGCGGTTCATGAAGAATTCAAACGGCAAATCTTCGGTTTCGACCGGATGCTGTTTGTCCATATAACGTCCCTGCATATAGCCGCGAGGATGTTTGGTTTTTACGGTACGCAGGATTTGCCCGTCGGGCTGCGTCAGTTTGCCATGCGCGCCACAACCGATGCCGAGATAATCCCCGAAGCGCCAGTAGTTCAGATTGTGCTGACACTGGTAGCCCGGTTTGGCATACGCCGAGGTTTCATACTGCTGATAACCGGCGGCAGTCAGCAACTGATCGCCTTGCTCGAAAATATCCCACAGTGCATCGTCATCCGGCAGGGTCGGCGGACGCGAGGCGTACATTGTGTTCGGCTCAATAGTCAGCTGATACCACGACAAATGCGGCGGGTTGAGTGCAATAGCCTGACGCAAATCGTCCAGCGCTTCTTCCAGCGTCTGATCCGGCAAGCCGTGCATCAGATCCAGATTGAAGCTGCGCAGGTTCAGGCCGGTCGCCAGATGCGCCGCGCGTGTGGCTTCGTCAGGGCCATGAATACGCCCCAGACGCTCCAGTTTCTGCGCATCAAAACTTTGCACGCCAATGGAGATACGGTTCACACCGGCGCGCTGATAGCCGCTGAAGCGGTCTGCTTCGACGGTACCCGGATTAGCTTCCATGGTGATTTCAGCATTAGCATCGAGCGGCAACCGCGCACGCACGCCGTCGAGCAGATTCTGCATCGCTTCGCTGCTCAGCAGACTTGGGGTTCCGCCGCCGATAAAAATCGTCCCCACACTGCGTCCGCCCACCAGATGCAGGTCTGCATCCAGATCAGCCAGCAGATGCGCGACATAATCGTCATGCGGCACTTCACCCTTTAACGCGTGCGAGTTGAAATCGCAGTAAGGGCATTTTTGCACGCACCACGGAATATGGATGTAGAGACTCAGCGGCGGTAACTTACGCATTCTTCTGTACAGCCTCTTTCATCGCGGCAAGCAATAGTTTCAGTGCCTGTCCACGGTGCGAGACCGCACTTTTTTCTTCACGGGTCAGTTCTGCGGCGGTCTTGCCCAGCTCAGGAACATAAAAAATCGGGTCATAACCGAAGCCGCCTTCGCCTGCTTCGGCAAAGATAATCTCACCAGCCCAACTGCCGTGACACACCAGCGGCGTCGGGTCTTCAGCGTGGCGCATATACACCAGCACACAATGGAACTGCGCATCGCGCTGACCCTGTGGCACGTCTTTCAGCGCCACCAGCAGTTTATCGAGGTTTTGCTGATCGCTGGCATCAACGCCTGCGTAGCGTGCGGAGTAAATCCCCGGCGCGCCGCCGAGAAAATCCACCGCCAGACCTGAATCATCAGCAATGGCTGGCAAACCGGTGACCGCTGCCGCATGGCGGGCCTTCAGGATGGCGTTCTCAATGAACGTCAGTCCGGTTTCTTCGGCAGATTCAACACCGAGTTCCGTTTGTGCGACCACGTCCAGCCCGAAACTGGCCAGAAGATGTGCGAGCTCACGCACTTTACCGGCGTTGCCGGTAGCTAATACGACTTTCTGCATGGGAGAGTCCTGACGTAAACGTTATTCTGCGAGCAGTACCGCGACCTCAGTCGGGATATTTTGCGGATGTGTAATGCGGACTTGTTTATGGCGGCCCAGTTCGCCCTTTTCAATGCTGACCTGACTTTTGGCGACTTTAAACTGTTTTGCGAGAAATTTCACCAGATGTGTGTTCGCCTGACCATCAACCGGCGGGGCGGTGATGGCGACTTTCAGTTCGTCGCCATGCAAACCCACCAGGCTGTCGCGGCTGGCTTTGGGCTGGATAACCAGCCGCAAAACCAGCGCATCAGATTGCCAGAACGCCGGGCTTAAAGCTGGAACCACAACGCACCCAGCAGATCCATCCCCAGATAATTCAGCATATAGAGGATAAGGATCACCACCATCGCCGAGAAATCGATGCCGCCCATCGCCGGAAGAATACGACGAATTGGCGCCATCAGCGGCTCAGTCAGCTGCATCAGCAGATAATCCATCGGCCCGCGGCCCTGGCTCACCCAGCTCATCAGCGAGCGGATAATCACCAGCCAGAACACCAGATAACCGGCTGCTTTAACCAGCCCTATCAGGCCAATCAGCAGGCTGCTCAGACCAAAGAAAATAGCGCCGCTTTGAATAAGCAACAGCAGCGGGAATTTGATGGTGCAAAGGATAAACGCCAGCAGCAAACTCGCGCTGTCAATCGGGCCCAGCGGCGGAATAATCCGGCGAAGTGGTCCGATAATGGGCTGAGTAATTTTCACCACGAACTGTGAAAACGGGTTATAAAAATCTGTACGTGCCCATTGCATCCAGATGCGCAGTAGCAGAACCATCACGTAGAGATCTATGAGGGTTTTAACCAGAAACGTCAGCGTTAACATAATTCTCCTATGCCCTTCATCCTTCGCGTGTCGCCTTGACGCAACACGAATGATTTTGGGCAGTGTTATTTTATTATTTGCTCTTATTAGAACAGTTTTTCCATTTCCTGCGCGCGGGTAATGGCGGCCTGCATGGCCTCGGAGACAATCTCCGGTAATTTACGGTCGGTGAAAACCTTCAGAGCTTCAAACGTCGTGCCGCCTTTGGACGTCACATTCTCACGAAGTTGTGACAATGGCGTGTCCGGACTGGCGGCGACTAAAGCACTGGCGCCGCTGGCGGCTTGCTCAACCAGCATCCGTGCGGTTTCAGCGCTGAAACCCAGACGTTGCGCTTCAGCCTGCATTGCTTCCATAAACAGGAAGAAATACGCCGGGGCGCTGCCTGCGGCGGCAATTACGTGGTTGATACCTTCTTCGGTATCGACCCAGCAAATTTTCCCGACGGCGGTCATCAGTTCGCCGCTGTAATCACGGTCTGCCTGAGAAACCTGAGAAGGTGCGTACAGGCCACTCATGCCTTTCCCGACCAGGGATGGCGTGTTCGGCATGATACGCACGATGTTCAGATTATCGCCCAGCAACTCGCAGAAGCGCGCCACACTGACGCCTGCGGCAATCGACAGTACCAGCTTGTCGCTAAAATCCACGTCTTTTTGCAGTGCTTTACACACATCGGCCATCATTTGCGGTTTTACCGACAAAACAACGACATCCGCCTCCTTTGCACAGCCGCTGTTATCGCTGCTGCTTTGCACGCCATATTTATCAGCCAGCGCATCGCGATGCGTGGTGGAAGGGGCACAAACGCTGATGAGATTTGCCGGATAGCCGCTTTCGACCAGGCCGGAAATAATTGCGCCCGCCATATTACCGGCGCCGATAAAACTGATTTTGCGATGTTGCATTCATGCTCCTTGCTTTTAATGGGGGCTGAATTGAGCCTATCAAGAGTAAAGCAGTAAACCCAAAGATAAAGGTTACTGTTTTATGCTGTAATCACGGGCACCGAAAATGGCGGTCCCGATGCGAACCATCGTGCTGCCAGCCGCAATTGCCGCAGGCATATCATCGGTCATACCCATCGACAGCGTATCGGCCTGCGGACAAATATTTTGTAAATCTTTCAGCGCATCCCGCATCTTGCCGAAGACCTCAAGCTGTCGCGCGTGATCCGTTTCCACTGCCGGAATCGCCATCAGGCCGCGCAGTATCAGGCGGGGCATCGCCATAATCTGTCGGGCCAGTTCTGCGATATCGCCCACTGCAATGCCGGATTTACTGGCCTCATCGCTGATGTTGACCTGAATCAGCACCTGTAAAGGCGCTAAACCGGCCGGACGTTGTTCGTTCAGCCGCTGGGCGATTTTCAGGCGGTCAATGGTATGGCACCAGTCAAAGTTCTCCGCCACCAGGCGGCTTTTATTCGACTGCAATGGCCCGATGAAATGCCAGGTCAGCGCAGGCTGATGTCCGGCAAAGTGGGCAATCTTATCCACGCCTTCCTGCACGTAGTTTTCGCCGAACGCTAACTGCCCGGCGGCAATCGCTTCTTCGACAGCGCTCGCAGGTTTTGTTTTGCTGACTGCAAGCAAGGTAATTTCTTCTGGAGACCTGCCGCAATGTTGTGCAGCGGCTGCGATTTTCTCGCGGACATTCTGTAAGTTCTGCTCAATAGCGTTTTGCTGACTAAGGCTCATAGGGACTCAGGAGGATTTCAACATGGATATTGATGGATTAGTGGGACGTAGTGTAAAGCAAAATGCCTCCGATCTGCACCTTTGTACCGGCTATCCGCCTGTGTTGCGCATTGACGGGGAATTATGTCGCTGTGAAGATCTGCCGGTGGTGGAGGCTTCGCAGATGCTGGGGCTGATCCATGCGTGGCTGGATGCCACTGAACAACATACTTTGCAGCTGGCCGGACAGGTGGATAAAGCGCTGACATTGGGTGATGGCGTGCGGATGCGGCTCAATATCTTTCAGCAACTGCACGGGTTGTCTGCGGCGCTGAGACCGGTGCCTGCCCGTTGTCCCGAGCTGGCTGCGTTGAGGGTGCCGGATATCTTGCAGCATGTCATTATGCAGGAAGACGGCCTGATTTTGGTCACCGGTGCGACGGGCAGCGGGAAATCCACCACGCTGGCGGCGCTGATTGATCATCTCAACCGCCATGCGAAGCGCCATATTATTACGCTGGAAGACCCCATCGAGCTTATCCATACTGGCAGGCAATGTCTGATTCAGCAGCGCGAACTCGGGCTGCATACGCGTTCATTTGGTGAAGCGGTGCGCGGTGCTCTGCGTGAAGATCCGGATGTATTGTTACTGGGCGAACTGCGTGACATTGACAGTATCCGGCTGGCGCTGACGGCGGCAGAAACCGGCCATCTGGTTCTCGCGACACTGCATACGCGCAACGCCACACAGGCCATTGACCGGCTGGTTGATGTGTTTCCGGCAGAAGAAAAGGCGTTTGTCCGCGCGCAACTGGCGGGTAGCCTGCGGGCCGTGATCGCGCAAAAACTGGCGGTGACTGAAGAAAAGGACGGTAGAAAAGCGGGAAGGGTAGCGCTTTTTGAAGTGCTGACTTCCACACCGGCGGTGTGCAATTTAATCCGTGAAGGGAAAACGCATCAGCTGGCGGATATCCTGCAAACCGGCGCGCAGGCCGGCATGCAGACGTTCGCACAAAGCCGTCAGCAGCGGCAACGTGCGGGATTACTGGCGGAAGATCAGGACTGACTCCACTGTTTCTGGAACCAGCTTTCCAGAATAATGACGGCGGAAGCGGCATCCACGCTGCCTTTATCCAGCGCACGGAAACCGCCGCGATCGAACAAATCAGCGCGGGCTTCTACGGTACTCAGGCGTTCGTCGTGCAGTTCAACCTGAACGCCAAAACGGCCATGCAGACGGTTGGCAAATTTGCGCGCACGGGCGGTCAGAGGTTGTTCTGTGCCGTCCATGTTCAGCGGCAAACCGACAACCACCAGATCCGGCAGCCATTCTTTCAGCAGTTTTTCAATTTTCTGCCAGTCCGGTGTGCCGTCCTGCGCTTTAAACGAGGTCAGCGGACGGGCGGTGCCGGTGACTTCCTGACCAATAGCCAGACCGATACTTTTGGTGCCGAAGTCGAAAGCAAAAACCGTGCGGTTTGCCATTATGCATGCCCCGCATGGGTGGCGAGCTGTCCGACGTCAACGCCGATCATTTTCGCTGCTTCGCGCCAGCGGTCAGCAATGGGTGTGCGGAACAAAATATCGCTGCTGGCTTCAATGGTCAGCCACGAGTTTTCCAGTAATTCTTTTTCAAGCTGGCCCTGTTCCCATGCGGCATAACCCAGTGCCACCAGCACATCTTTTGGCTGATCGGGCGTGCCCAGCGTTTCCAGCACGTCTTTCGAGGTGGTGATCATCGTGCAGTCAGAGATGCGGATGCTGGAGCCAAAACCTTCGCGCGGCGTATGCAAAATGAAACCGCGATCGTCTGCCAGCGGCCCCCCGGAAAAAACCGGGCGATCAAGACGAATACTCAGGTCACGGGGTTCGGGGGTGATGTCGAGTTTGTCGAGTACGCTTTCAATGGTGAAATCGTCGACCAGTTTGTTAATCACCAGCCCCATGGCGCCGTCTTCATTGTGTTCGCAGATGTACACGACCGAACGTTTGAACTGGGGTTCATCCAGGCCAGGCATCGCAATTAGAAAGTGATGTTGTAGATTCATGGTATGCAGGATGTTTAACCTCAGAATTGAAATCAGTGCAGGCAGGCCAGTTTATTACGTCAGGCTCGCCAAAAAAAGCGGGTTATCCAGCAATGCTGAACAACCCGTTTATCGATTTTAATCTGTGCTTATCGTGAAGCCAGACGTTTCTCGATGGCGTCCATCAGCATGCCGGTGATGGAAATCGGGAAGGCGGCTTCGATTTCACGTGCACAGGTCGGGCTGGTGACGTTAATTTCCGTCAGGCGATCGCCGATAATATCCAGACCGACAAAAATCAGGCCTTTCTGCTTGAGGATTGGCGCGACGGTACGGGCAATTGCCCAGTCACTTTCGCTCAGCGGACGGGCTTCGCCACGGCCTCCGGCAGCCAGATTACCGCGGGTTTCACCCAGCGCCGGAATACGCGCCAGGCAGTAAGGCACCGGTTCGCCGTCGACCACCAGAACGCGTTTGTCACCGTCCTTGATGGCTGGCAGGTAGTTTTGTGCCATACAGAAACGGCTGCCGTGTTCGGTCAGTGTTTCGATAACGACGGAGACGTTGGCATCTTCAGGTTTCAGACGGAAAATGGAAGCGCCACCCATGCCATCGAGTGGCTTGAGGATCACGTCAGTGTGTTCTTTATGGAACGCTTTCAACTGCGCTGCATTGCGGGTAACCAGCGTATCTGGCGTCAGTTCAGGGAACCACGCGGTGAACAGCTTCTCGTTACAGTCGCGCAGGCTCTGCGGTTTATTGACGATCAGCGTGCCTTTTTCTTCGGCACGTTCGAGGATGTAAGTGGCATAAATGAATTCGGTATCGAACGGCGGATCCTTACGCATCAGGATCACGTCCAGTTCCTGCAGGGCGATATCCTGCTCTGTGCCAAACTCATACCAGCCATCGTAATCCTGCTTCACGCTGAGTTTTTTGGTGGTCGCACGGCCTTCGCCGCCGCGCAGATACAGGGAATTCATTTCCATGTAATGCAGTTCGTAACCACGACTCTGCGCTTCCAGCAACATAGCGAAACTGGTGTCTTTTTTAATGTTGATGGAAGAGATCGGATCCATCACGATGCCAAGCTTAATCATTTGGTTTCCTCTTAACCCAGATCGCCGAAACGAACCTGTAAGGCTGTAATCGCGGTGAGTGCTGTGGTTTCTGTACGCAGAACACGGGGTCCCAGCAGGATATCAGTAAATCCGTAGCCGGAGGTCATTGCAATTTCTTCAGCGGATAAACCGCCTTCCGGACCGATCAGCAGGCGGACATGGCTTACCGGCAGCGGCAGGGTGTTAATGCTGTGGCTGGCGCGCGGGTGCAGGTTCAGCTTCAGGCTGTCGTCCTGCTCGTTGCACCAGGCTTCGAGCTGCATCGCCGGACGAATTTCAGGGATACGGTTACGTCCGCACTGTTCGCAGGCGGCAATGGCGATTTTCTGCCACTGCTGCAATTTTTTCTCCAGACGTTCGCCGTCAAGTTTGACTCCACAGCGCTCGGAAAACAGCGGAGTAATCGTATTCACGCCCAGCTCAATAGATTTCTGAATGGTGAATTCCATCTTCTCGCCACGCGAGATCACCTGACCAAGATGCAGATTCAGCGGGGATTCATTATCCGCCAGCACGCCCTGATTCAGGCTGACACGCACACTTTTCTTATCAACCTGCGTGATGCTGGCTTCGAAGACCTGGTTGCTGCCGTCAAATAACTGAATCGCCTGACCCGGCTGCATACGCAGAACGCGCCCGACGTGATTGGCGGCATCTTCGCTCAGCGCAATCTCGCTGTGAGCGGTCAGGATTTCCGGATGATAAATGCGGGGTATGCGCATGTGTGACTGCTGTCCTTAAAGTGGTGAAGTGGGCTATTTTGGCAACGGTTGCCAGCCCTGTCGCTGACTATTGTGCCCTATAGTAGGTTAGCTTTTTCTTTGCACGCAAGCCTGCTGAACGTAAGGGTTGTGATTCCCCTGTACCCTGGCAATGCGGTTATCGCGTTCACATTCCCATGAAGTGACCGGATACTGGCGATCCCAGGCGGTAAACAACTGTGTCTGCTGGCGGGATAAATTCAGTTTGTACTGGTCACGCATGTAGAAGTAAGTGCGCGCAATGGCCCCACGGGCGCGGGCTGGCGGCTCGGCGGCTTTGGCTTTGAAGTCGATTTTCATTTCACAGCGGCCATACTGACCTTCGCCACCGTTCCACTGGCTGTACATGAAATTATTGCGGTCGCCGTTCACTTCACCGATGGCCGGTTCAAGGTTGTGCAGGTCAGTTTCAACCTTACGATAGCCGGCGCTTTTCGCGCAATTTTTGCGCCCGCCATCCTGCCAGCATTGCATCTGGTGGCCGAACTGCCACGCGGGAACCACATGTTCCCATTCGATCCGGCTGGCGCGCTGTTCACTTTTACGTACCGCGTAACCGCAGGATTGCAGATCCGGCGTGCCTTTTTTCCCCTGCCAGCTGATATCGCAGCCGCAGTAAAATGTTGGCGCGCCCTGATTGATTTTCACGGCAGCGGCTTTGGCCTGACTGAAGTTATTGATGGCGTTGCCGGACTGGCTGAAGGCGCTCAGCGGTGTCAGCGCACTGATAAACAGAAAAGATAAGAACGTTTTATGAAACATGTTTCTGAAAGACCCAAGACTAAAAGGCCGGAAGGGTAACGGATGCGGCGCGATGTGACAATGGGACTTTGCTGCTAATGAGTGATTGAAAAATCAGCAATTAGTGATGCCGTTAGCGTTAAAACGTAACAGTTCGCCGCAATGGCGGCAGCGGTATTCCGACTCCTTGCGCATCACCTTATTGTGGCGTCGCACGGTCAACTGGTGGTCGCGGCAGGCGCATAAATACGGATAGGTTTTACTTTGCACGGATGCCACTTCGAACTTGTGCGTTCTGCTCGCTGAGACACCCAGCACGTGTTCCATCATCCAGCGCCACTCTTTGCCGTGCGGTGCAGGAGCGCGACCAAAACGGCGGTATACCAGCAAATGGGCCAGCTCGTGTGGCACCACTTCATCGATAAACGGTTGCTGATTTTCCAGCAGTAATACCGGATTAAGGCGGATTTGCCAGTGTTGCAGATACGCGCTTCCCGCGCTGGTGCCGCGTTGCTGATAGCTGATTTCCGGCTCCGTGTAATCGGTGCCAAAAAACTGATTTGCCATCTGGAGTTTTTCCCGCAGGCAGCGCATAACGGCTTGTTGCAGGGCGATGGGGAGACGTGAGGTTTTCATCTGGCGAAGGATAAATCTGGCGGGGGAGAGATGCAATATGGAATTCCTCCCCTTTGCAGGGGAGGAATGGCAGGCTTATTTATTGCTAACTTACTTACCGATGTCGCGCAGGGCTTCACCTTTCATCAGGTTGCGTTCGATGTGTTCCAGTGAGACGTTTTTGGTCTCAGGGATCAGCGCAATAGTGATGAAGATGAAGACCACGTTCAGCGCGGCGTACACCCAGAAGGTATTGGCATTGCCGAGGCTGTCGAGCATGGTCAGGAAGGTTGCGCCGACAATCATGTTGGCGATCCAGTTGGTCGCAGTAGACACGGTGATACCAAAATCGCGGCCTTTCAGCGGCTGAATTTCAGAACACAGTACCCAAATCAGCGGACCAGCACTCATCGCAAAACCAACGATGAACATCAGCAGCATGGCAATGGAGAAGTATTTCGCCGCATCGGATTCGACACCG
The DNA here is from genome assembly GCF_040544515.1 of Rahnella sp. 2050. Taxonomy (NCBI): domain Bacteria; kingdom Pseudomonadati; phylum Pseudomonadota; class Gammaproteobacteria; order Enterobacterales; family Yersiniaceae; genus Rahnella; species Rahnella sp. 2050. The sequence continues at coordinate 664,820 of NZ_JBEPKE010000002.1, forward strand.
ATATGCAGCATAGTACCCAGCACACCCATACCGACTGCCATCACCAGGAAGCCCAGTTTCAGCGTAGGTTTACGGCCCCAGCGGTCAACCAGACCGATGGCGATGAACGTCGCCAGAACGTTAACCAGCCCGACGATCACCGTGCCCCACATCTGTTGAGAGGTGCTGGCGAAACCGGCGATGCCGAAGATTTTTGGTGCGTAGTACATGATGACGTTCATACCGGTGAACTGCTGCATGACCTGCAAAAGAACGCCGAGGTAAACCGCACGACGGAAGTTTTTGTTATTAACGAACAAACCCCAGCCGCTTTGTTTTACTTTCAGACTTTCACGGATTTCATCCAGTTCATGTTTTGCCTGCTCACTGGAATCACGCAGTTTTTCCAGTACGCGGCGTGCTTTACCGTCATCGCCACGGGCGGCCAGCCAGCGCGGGCTGTCCGGCAGAAAGAAGACGCCAACCAGCAACAGCAATGCCGGAATGGTGATGATGCCCAGCATCCAGCGCCATGCGCCGGTATAGCTGAACGCGGTATCCGACAGGTATGCGGCCAGAATACCGATGGTGATCATCAGCTGGTACATGGAAATCATGCTGCCGCGGATTTTCTCCGGTGCGATTTCGGAGAGGTAAATAGGCGCCGTGTAAGACGCAATACCCACTGCCAGACCCAGCAGAACACGGGCAACAATCAGCACTTCTGTGTTGGGCGCAAAGGCGGAACACAGGGAGCCGACAACGAACAGAACTGCGCCGATCATCAGGCTGAATTTACGTCCCAGACGGAAGTTCAGCCAGCCACTGCCGACAGCACCGACGGCGGCACCAAACATCATGGAGCTGACAACCCATTCCTGTTGGTGGTTAGTAATCTGGAAGTCATGGCTGATAAAGGGCAGGGCGCCCGCGATGACGCCGATATCTAAGCCGAACAGCAGTCCGGCAAGTGCAGCAAGAAAACAGACAAAGAAAGTGACGCTTTTGTTCGAGCGTTTTCCTTTGGTCGAAGTTGAGTTGTTCATCCGGTCTCCAAAATAATGCAATCGTTTTGAGTTTGTAATAATGCTTAGGCTGTTATGTTATTAACCCTGCACACAGCTTAACGTGAACCCGGTCACAGTGTTGTAATCGTTTACACTAATAGGTGTGGCTGGGTATCTTGTTTCTGAAGGGTTTCAAACGGATAGCGTAACAGGAAGGAGATGTGCCTGAGAGTAATAGCCCATAAATTGATTTATATCAATCAATACAGTGTTTCAAACTTTTACATATACAAATAACTTATTAATTTATAACAAATTATTTTCTGTAACCGTTTTCATTTTAGCCATCATCTGGCCATAAAACTTCCCGCTTCCTGCTTTTGAGTGTAATCGTTGAAATACTCAATTCGGACTTTTTCAGACGATGCTGAAGCCGAAAATGGTAACGATGGGGTGTATGGCTTGCCCGGATAGACGTTTTTCTTCAGCTCTTTCCACTGGCACCGGGCTTCCTTTTTATCGCTGTCACACAGGCCAATACGCTGTACCAGCAGATGGATATTGCCGGTATTGGTAATTTGCTGAGTGGATGGATCCCAACCCAGTCTGGCGACCGGTTTTGCTGGCGGCACCATGACGACGACCCCCCAGACAATGGTCAGGTTCAGTTCGCTGGTGAAATTTTTGTTGCTGGCAGGGTTTTTGAATTCTTCCGGAGTCATTGACTGAAAATGCACGCGGTAGATTTTTTCTTCGTTGCTTTCACCGAGGCCGACGATCCTCACCGGCTGGCTGTTACCGGCGGGCAAACCAAATTTTAGCGGCGAGACCACCAGACTGTTTTGTGCGCCCTGTGGTGCAGGCGTTTCACTTTCCTGTGGTGTGCCGGGGTTATGAACCTCGGTGATTTTTCCCTGAATATACTGGGTAGTTTCGCTTTTAGAACTGATGACCAGTGCAGCAGCATGTTGTTCGTTAAGCGTTACTTTCATCGGTGAAACGGTGATGTTGGCTAAGCACAGGGCAGGCATCGCCAGCATCAGTACCGGGAGCAGTTTCAGGTCTGAGAGCCGCCTTTGTATTTGTGATCTGCGCATAAAAATCCTTACGTGAATGCGGTGATGAAGTGCAATCCGTTGCCAGGAGAATCTCCTAAAGCTGCGGTGTAAAATTCACAATCAGATGTCCGGTATAATGCCCGGCTTGTTTACTGTTGATATCCATTGTCTTGGTGCTAAGTTCCAGAGGTGCAGGAACACACAATACTGCCTGTGGGATCCCGGGCAGATGCACTGGCCGGGTATGAGCGGTCTGAATATCAGAAATTACCAGATCATCACCGCGTATTACGCTGACGTATTTACCGTCGGGTGCCTGCATTCGCACATAATAATCAATGCGTCCTGAATCCAAATTAGTGTCGCCGTGATCAGAATAAATAGAGAAGTATCCGTTATTGCGCTGGGTTGTCCCCTGCTGCTGATCGTCAAATTTCAGGGTGAAACTGGTACTGTTCGAGCCATACCCATCGTACAAACACATATCTATAGTAGCCGAGCCGTTCATTTGCGTTTGATTACCTTTAGTGCCGGGCAACGGGCGCAGGTTAAGGTCAACGCGCGGTGCGGCTTCGCCAAATTCGGGTAAGTAGATTTGCTGGTTGTTATTGTCAGTGACGTTGAGGGTGATGTGCGCTGTCCATCTGGCCAGATTTTTACCCGGGGACCACTGCCACAGATCCAGCGCCAGTGTACCTTCCCAGACTCCGCCAACCGGAAGTTTTTTCAATTCATCCCCGTTGATAAACATATAGAGAAAGGTTTCTTTGGCACCGTTGTCAGCCCCCGCAGTGACTAAAAAATGCGTGCCATCTGCCGAACTCGAATGGTAGCCTTTGAGATTAATAACGGCTTGCAGGCCGCTCTTCTTCTCAGTAAAGAGAGTAGGAATAAGCGTATCCCCTGTTGCTCCCCAGTCTCCATTCGCATTTTTGGCTTCGCCACTTTTACATTGCCCGGTCTCCGGAGACGTATTTGATAAACACCGCCAGTTATTTCTCCCCCATAACCTCGGGTCTTCGGTGTCATAACCTCCACTTTCATGCGTCCAGATGCCGAGTGTACTGGGCGGTGTTCCTCTGTCAAAAGTTGCGCTTACAGGCGTATCTCGTCCGGCAGGAGGCACGCTTTCTGCAAGTGCTGGCAGTATTGTCAGCACAGGTGCCAGAGTGGCAAACAGTGCAAAAAAACATGCTCTTTTAACGGACATATCCACTTTCCTTAAAGCTGCGGTGTAAAATTCACAATCAGATGTCCGGTATAATTCCCAGCTTGTTTACTGTTGATATCCATTGTCTTGGTGCTGAGTTCCAGTGGCGCAGGAACACACAATACTGCCTGTGGGATCCCTGGCAGATGTACAGGCCGGATATGAGCGGTCTGAATATTAGAAATCACCAGATCATCACCGCGTATTACGCTGACGTATTTGCCGTCGGGTGCCTGCATTCGCACATAATAATCAATGCGTCCTGAATCCAAATTAGTGTCGCCGTGATCAGAATAAATAGAGAAGTATCCGTTATTGCGCTCGGTTGTCCCCTGCTGCTGATCGTCAAATTTCAGGGTGAAACTGGTACTGTTCGAGCCATACCCATCGTACAAACACATATCTATAGTAGCCGAGCCGTTCATTTGCGTTTGATTACCTTTAGTGCCGGGCAGCGGGCGCAGGTTAAGGTCAACGCGCGGTGCGGCTTCGCCAAATTCGGGTAAATAGATTTGCTGGTTATTGTTGTCGGTGAGATTGACTGTGATGTTGGAATCCTAGTGATAAACCTCGGTTTCGCTGCTGTTATGGAGAAGAATTTTTAGCTGAGCAGTCCAGATGCCGCCAACCGGTAACTTATTGAGTTCGGCGGCAGGGATTTTCAGGGTTAAGTTAACACCATCTGTTGAATCACCGCTGCAGGAGTTTTGTGCGCTTTGATTCATGGGCTTAGGATCGCCATACATCGCGCAATTTCCGTTATACCAGTAGGCTTCGCGTGTTCCCTGCAATTCGAGAGTCTGCGTTGCGCCACTGCGCTTTTCCGTAAATTTAAGATAAACCGGCAGATAGGCGGCATATCCGCCTTTACCCGTTGGGCATTTACCATTTTCATCGCTGGTGCTTGACGTGCAGGCCCAGTAGTTAAGGCCCCAGCGACCGGAATTAGTCGAGTCGTATCCGCCGCTTTCTTGTGTCCAGATATTTACCGTTGATGCGGTACCCTTCGCGATGTTCAGTTCTGTATTGATGCTGTGATCCAACGGAGCAACCGTGTCAGCCTGCGCATCGGACAACGTGGCTAACAGGGTGCTCAGTGAAATAAATAAAGCAGTCAGAAGTTGTTTATGTTTCATTTTTTTTCTCGAATCGCAGCAGGTAAATCCGCAGGCTGAACCGGTTTACACAATGTTTTACCGACATAACGCACGACATCGCGGCTTGATTGCACGGTGACTGCGCACTGGTAATTCTGCTCACCGTTTTTGACATATAGCGTTTTTGCTAATGACGTCATTTCTGCGGTAAAGCCGCCATCTTCCGAACTGCTGAAAGCATTGGCATTGAGCATGTTGCCGCCATTGAGGGGGGCACCCGTGGCGGTAACCAGTTGTCCGACATAGGTATAATGCGATTCCATCGTCACTTCGCGTACTTTCATTTTCCCCGGCAGGAGGAACAATTTCTGGCTGCCTGCGCCCTGTGTAATGCTGGCCTGGCTACCTGAACTGACATCACGGCTTTCATCAACGGACACCTTGCCTTCTTCAAAACCGGTCACCGGGAATAACGCTTTGCTGTTCTGTTTCATGTGGGCCGCGCCGCCGCCCTGAACTGAAACGTCGATCAGTGCGTCATCTGCGGCATCCGCCTCTTCTTCATTACTGCCTTTCACCTTCACAGCTACCGCAGCACCCGGTGAGCCTGTACCGCCTGGCCCCCAGAAGAAGCCGGATTTAGATACCGCAACGGAAGAACTGTAGCTGCCGGTCACTGCGCCCTGATGGGTTTTTTGCTCATTGTCATAGCTGTCGGAAACGGTCAGTTCGCCTTCGCCATACTGGCCATTGAGACGGCCATGAACCGAGGCGTTAGCGTTATCGGTATCTGTGCCGCCCACGTCAATACCCAGTTCGCGGTCGTTATTGCTGCCCCAGTCCCAGTTCTGACTGGCGTTATACGTCATCTGCGCATCGCCGTTCTGGCTGCCCTGATAATCGGTGCTGAATGAAGTGTTGCTGCTGCGAAGCAGCGCATCTTTTGGCGTATTACGTGACAGGGAGAAGCCGACGTAGACACCTTTGTCACTATCGCTGTCACTGCTGCTCTGACGACGGTAGCCACCAAAACGCGTGGTGATCGTCATCTGTTTCCAGTTGAAGCTTTTATTCAGGCTCAGTTGCAAGGTTTTGGATGTACTCTGCGATTCGGTATTGTTGATCATGTTGTCTTCAAAAGGTTTTGAAGGATCGTACGTCGCAGAGTCCGGTGAGAGACTGGTATTTTTATTGTAAGTGTAGCCCAGAGAGGCAGACCAGCCCTTAACCGGCACGGAAAGTGTGGCGTTAATTGATTCGTAGCAGCCAATATCCGCATAATCATTTTCCCCGACATCGGCACTGGTGCAGCTTTTACCGTATGCGGCATTGCGATAGACGCTCATGGAAAAACCGTCGTTGTAGCTGATTTGCTCAACGTTACCTTTGGAACCGTCGGTGCCGCTAAACACGCTGGTCTGCATATCCAGCACGCCGTCGATCACTTTGCCGTTAAAACCGTGTGTCCATTGCAGGCCCGCTTCGCCATAATTTTCATTATCGGTATTGGCAATACCTGCCGTCGCTGTCAGCTCGGCAAACACCGGCAGACGCGCACCGGCTTGCATCACTGGTTTGCGTGATGTGCTGTCATTTTCTTCGTCATCTGTTGAGCTGACGACTTTGTTATCTGCCGTTTCACCGGCCTGTACAAACCATTGCATATGCCCGTCACTGATCCCGCCCGTTTTGGTAAACGGCTGGGTTTCGGTGCGCACGAGCTGGTTATTCTCATAAATTCGCAGGGTGACGGCATAACTGCCGCTCGGGAAGTTGCCGGTATCCAGCGTATTTGAACCGTTATTGAGATAAAACGTGCCGAGCAACTGATTGCCGCGATAAGCATCGACGCGGGATTTGCTGGAAAGCAGTACCACCAGCGGTGAACCTTTGCTGGCTTCATCAAGATTCAGGTAGCTCAGGGAACTCCCGGCACGGACGCCATCGATCGCATTCAGCGGTAACAGCGAGAAACTGATATTACCGCCCAGATTGCTGGAAAGGTCGCGTGAGTCCATGCGTCCGGCCTGCACGTAGTGGCGCTTGCCTAAGCTCTGGCGGAAATAGAGATCATCGACAGATACTGTCTGGCTGTCACTGTCGTCACTTTTGTAAGAATCAAGCGACCAGTCGAAACCCACATAGCCGCTGGTCAGCACGCCCAGTGCGCCGGCGCCTTGTAGTGACAGACTCTGGTATTGATCCTGCGCTGCCACGTTCAGGGTTTGCTGATGAATTAAGGCATTTTCAGTCTGCGCGGTCGGGGTGTAATAAAGGGCTTTTTTATCAGCATCAGGCACCAGTGCTTTGCTGACAAAGACGTCGGCGGCGCTGTTGTTTTCATCGTAAATCAGCGCCAGCGAGTCGGTTTCCAGATAACCACAGCCCCTGGCGTCGGCATTGCTGCTGCAGGCCAGGTTGCCATGGCGGGGAAGCGGCGCAGACAAGGTCGCCAGCATTTTCTGGTAATCCGGCGTGCCAGTTTTCAGCGGCAGATTCAGTGCGGTAAGTACCGCCTGCGGGTCTTTAAACTGTATGGTTTCCAGTGTGACGTTGGCTTCAAATAAGCCGGCAGACTGGCCGAGCAGATTGACGTTCAGCCAGACGTTCTGACCTGAGACCAGCTCTTCGAAACCCGGAGGAACGTCAGAGCCAGCTAAAGCAAGATTGCTGAATAAAGCAAAATGAATTGCCAGAAAGCAAAGTGACACTTTCAAGTTAGGTTTCATTATTTTTCCTTTATTCAAAAATCTGAGAGGTGAAAAGAATCGGCCTGATTAACAGGCCGATGAGGAGTGATTCAGGTGGAATGAACGCTTATGGCGTTTCAGTTGCCTGAGTCAGTACCACGCTGACAACGCCGCTGTAGTTACCGGAAGCAACAGGTGCCTGAGTGGTCTGGCTGACTTTCAGAGGCTGAATGATGGAACCGTTAGTGGTATCGCCGTTCGGGAACAGGGTAGTTGCAGCCATGGTCTGCTGAGCCTGAGTCAGGGTCAGTTCGCCGTATTTAACAGTCAGTGGGATATTTGGGTTGGTACCCACGGTATCCATTAATTGCGGGGTACCTGCCAGGTTGATGTTCACATCTTTTTCAGCATCGTTAGAATAGATCTTGGTCATCTGTGTAACAGGTTCCAGACCTACGCCAGGCATATAAGTCATTTCCATCGTAGAAGGTAATACTTCGCCAGTGTCAGTGGTCATATCCAGAGTGGCGTCAACGTTTGCAGTCACAGTAATATCTTTCTGTACAGCAGAAGCGTTAATAGCGAAGCCCATGATTGCAGTGACCAGCAGTGGTTTGATAATTGATTTCATTTTTAATTCCTAATTAAGAAGATGCATATTGCTATGCGGGGTTTATAACAAGAGTTATTCTTTACGTAAAATAATGAGATCTATTTTGCGCTGAATTCTTTTACGCCAACGGTTTTATCTGTCCAGTTGAAGTATTTCACTTTCACCACACGGTAATTATTTCCTTTAAATAATTCCGGAGATAACGTTGCGCGCTGATTAGGGTAAATGCTATTTTTTACCGGTTTACTCCATTTACATCCGTCATCAGTGAGTTGCTGAGGACATAAACCGATACTGTTAATTTTAAGATGAATATTGCCGGTGTTGCTCACCACGCGAGTCGCCGGATCCAGCGTGAAGTCTAGTCGCGGTGCGGCAGGCGGGACGGTAACCAGTACGCCCCAGATCATGCTGATGCCGAGTTTGGTCTGATTCTTCTGGTCACTTTTCCCACCGTTATTATTCAGCCCCGGAACACCTTCAAAGTAAACGCGATAGGCTTCTTCTGTTTGCGGTTGCTGAATATTAATCAGACGTATAATTCGGGTGGTGCCGGGTGCCAGTCCGAATTTCTCCGGTGTCACAACAATACCGTTACCAGATGACTGAGTTATTGTTGTTTCATTTTCCTGCGGCGTTGCCGGGTTATTTATTTTCTTTACCGTCGTTTTTACATATTCCGTGGTGGCGGAGTTTGTTGTTACGCTAATTTGTGCACCACCGCTTTTCTGCATAGGAACCGAAATAGGGTAGACGCTTATTCCTGCAAATGATGATGCTGATAAAAGTAATGGGGAAGCCGCTAAAATCATTACCCATGATTTCAATTTTGTTAATGGCATTGTCATTTTCTCAATGTTTAATAAGTCGCTATCCTGAAGAAGATTTCGTTAATTCCTTTTACTTGATATTTGTTTGGTTGCTTTCGATGGGGTGAATAATAGATTCAATGAATGTTCAGGTCAATGGCATGCAAATTAGCTATTTTTGTTATTTATTTGGCTATAAATGATATTCAACATAAATATAACATTTGGCATGATTTTCACTTTCATGATTATGAAGGGATTTTATTCGTTATTTTGTTTTTATAATCGTGAATGTTAACTAAATGAAGACGGCTAATTTCAAACTGGCGCACATCTACATGATGTATTAAGTTAAATGAATATAAACGTGATTTTGAAATTATCCATTAAAATCATTTAGATATAACATCTTCGGTTAACGGTTGTTGTAAGCTGTTTGGGTATTTAAATGGCGAAAAAGAAAGGAATAAGAAACGAAAGGGGAATAAGGGGCAATAAAAAACCCCGCCTGGGGCGGGGTTTGAGAGATTTTATGACGCGTGGGTTTCTTATAAACCTGCGGCTTCACGCAACTGAGCGGCTTTGTCGGTTTTTTCCCAAGGGAAATGTTCACGACCAAAGTGACCGTATGCGGCGGTTTCTTTATAGATAGGGTGCAACAGATCCATCATCTGGATCAAACCGTACGGACGCAGGTCGAAGAACTCGCGCACCAGCAGGGTCAGTTGTTCGTTGGAGACTTTACCGGTACCGAAGGTTTCCACCATGATGGAAGTCGGTTCTGCCACGCCGATAGCGTAAGACACCTGGATTTCGCAACGATCTGCCAGACCGGCAGCCACGATGTTTTTCGCCACATAACGTGCCGCGTAGGCCGCTGAGCGGTCAACTTTCGACGGATCTTTACCAGAGAACGCACCGCCACCGTGACGGGCCATGCCGCCGTAGGTATCCACGATGATTTTACGACCGGTCAGACCGCAGTCACCCATCGGGCCACCGATAACGAAACGGCCAGTCGGGTTAATGTGGTATTTGGTACCGGCGTTCAGCCATTCTGCTGGCAGGACAGGTTTGATGATTTCTTCCATCACCGCTTCCTGCAAATCTTTCAGCGAGATGTCTTCAGAGTGCTGAGTAGACAATACCACTGCATCGATACCGACGATTTTGCCTTCGTCATACTGGAAAGTGACCTGGCTTTTCGCATCCGGACGCAGCCATGACAGGGTGCCTGATTTGCGCACTTCAGCCTGACGCTGCACCAGACGGTGGGCATAAGTAATAGGTGCTGGCATCAGTACGCTGGTTTCGTTGGTCGCATAACCAAACATCAGACCCTGGTCGCCCGCACCTTGTTCCAGCGGATCAGTACGGTCAACGCCCTGATTGATATCCGGAGATTGCTTACCAATAGCGCTCAGCACTGCGCAGGAATTGGCGTCGAAACCCATGTCGGAATGGATATAACCAATTTCACGAACAGTCTGGCGTGTGATTTCTTCAACGTCGACCCATGCGCTGGTGGTGATTTCACCGCCAACCAGGACCATGCCGGTTTTGACATAAGTTTCACATGCAACACGTGCTTTTGGGTCTTGCTCTAAAATTGCGTCCAGTACCGCGTCGGAAATCTGGTCAGCGATTTTATCTGGATGTCCTTCCGAAACGGATTCGGACGTGAAGAGATGTTTAGCCATTATGTTCTTTACCTTACATACGACGGGTTAGATATCACTGCATAGCACTGGGGAGACTGGCAGATGAGGAGCAGAGCTCGCCATTGTCGCAATGCGTCCTGCATGTCCCCATTAGGCAAAGCCTTGAAGCAGTTTGCGCGTTAAACCACCCAAGCGTGTGGACGGATTAACATCTGGATGGCTATTTTAGGATAGCAGGCGTTCTGAATGCCAGTCATTTTTGTGACGGAGTGGGTGTTATTGTGCGGGTTTGCAGTGATATTCACGGTCTGAAACTATTTGTACTGCATTTTCATTTTGCATTTACAGCGTGTTATCGGTATAAACGGCGCGCGCTATGCACATTTCTGCAGGCCCTGCAGAAGCAGCGTATTCCAGTAATTACTGTTTTCTCAGCTCGAATGCCCGCGGGTGATGCGTGGCACGTGTGGAGGTGGTTAGTTTAATGACCCACTTTTTACCGTTTGTAACATTTCAACAGCATCCCCTGCAGCCTTTATTGCGTTCTGCAGCACTTCTTTCAGACCTTCATTCAGAAAAGCGTCTGTCATCTCTGCGATGTTTCAGACAGCCTGATTACAGACAGGTCAGTCACCGACATCGGTACGCTACTCAGTAAGCTCAGATCTGCGTGAACATCGCATTCCCGACATATAACTGATGTAGCCTGCAATCTCCCGGGGCATCCACCCCTGATTTCTCCCGACTCGTTACACGGAGTCTAAAAACGTGTTTTACAATGATATGAGTAGAAAACAGTCCCGTGGCTGTGGCTCGCAGGGTTTTATCCTGTCTGAAAGCCAGCCTTGCGGGTTGTTCTCACCTGTTGTTACTGCGATAGTGGCTGGCCATGTTGTCAGTATAGAAAGAGGATTTACCTATGTCTGATGACATCCAGTCCCACCGTCCGTCACACGCGGGCGATACTGTTTCTTTGCGCTCCATGCAGGAGGTTGCCGTGAACGATCGTGATGCCAGCAAGATGCTGCGCACTTACAACGTTGCCTATTGGGGTAACAACTATTTTGACGTCAACGAACTGGGCCACATCAGTGTCTGCCCGGATCCTGACGAGCCTTCTGCCCGTGTTGATCTGGCACAACTGGTGAAAGACATGCGTGAGCAGGACGGTCAGCGTCTGCCGGCACTGTTCTGTTTCCCACAAATTTTGCAGCACCGTCTGCGTTCGATTAACGCTGCGTTCAAACGTGCGCGTGAATCGTTCGGTTATGAGGGTGACTACTTCCTGGTTTATCCGATTAAGGTTAACCAGCATCGCCGCGTGATCGAATCGCTGGTGGAATCCGGTGAACCGCTGGGTCTGGAAGCCGGCTCGAAAGCTGAACTGATGGCCGTTCTGGCGCACGCCGGGATGACCCGTTCCGTGATCGTGTGTAACGGCTATAAAGACCGCGAATATATTCGTCTGGCGCTGATCGGTGAGAAGCTCGGTCACAAGGTATATCTGGTTATCGAGAAGATGACTGAGATTAAACTGGTGCTGGAAGAAGCCGAACGTCTGAACGTGATCCCACGTCTGGGTGTGCGTGCACGTCTTTCCTCGCAGGGCTCCGGTAAATGGCAGTCCAGCGGCGGCGAGAAATCCAAATTCGGTCTGGCGGCCTCTCAGGTTCTGCAACTGGTCGAAATGCTGCGTGAAGCAGGGCGTCTGGAAAGCCTGCAACTGCTGCATTTCCATCTGGGTTCACAGCTGGCGAATATCCGTGATATCTCGACCGGCGTGCGTGAGTCTGCGCGTTTCTACGTTGAACTGCACAAGCTGGGCGTCAACATTCAGTGCTTCGACGTGGGTGGGGGGTTGGGCGTGGATTACGAAGGCACCCGTTCGCAGTCTGACTGCTCGGTGAACTATGGCCTGAATGAATACGCTAACAACGTCATCTGGGGTATCGGCGATGCCTGTAACGAACATGGCCTGCCACACCCGACGGTGATCACCGAGTCTGGCCGCGCCGTGACCGCGCACCATACCGTGCTGGTCTCCAATGTGATTGGTGTTGAACGTAACGAGTTCAAAGAGCCGGTTGCGCCTGAAGATGATGCACCGCGCGCGCTGGGCAGCATGTGGGATACCTGGAACGAAATGCACGATCCGGAAAACCGTCGCTCATTGCGTGAATGGCTGCACGACAGCCAGATGGATTTGCATGATGTCCATTCGCAATACGCACACGGTATTCTGGATCTGACGCAGCGCGCCTGGGCGGAAGATATCTACCTGAATATCTGCAACAAAATTCAGGATCAGCTGGATCCGAGCAACCGTGCACACCGTCCGATCATTGACGAATTGCAGGAACGTATGGCGGACAAACTGTACGTCAACTTCTCGCTGTTCCAGTCTATGCCGGATGCGTGGGGTATTGATCAGTTGTTCCCGGTGCTGCCGCTGGAAGGTCTGGATAAGCCACCGGTAGGTCGTGCTGTGCTGCTGGACATCACCTGTGATTCCGACGGCACTATTGATCACTACATCGACGGTGACGGCGTAGCCACAACCATGCCGATGCCGCCGTACGACCCTGAGAATCCGCCGGTGCTGGGCTTCTTTATGGTCGGTGCGTATCAGGAAATTCTCGGCAACATGCATAACCTGTTCGGCGATACTGCAGCAGTAGATGTCTTTGTCTTCCCTGACGGCAGCATTGAAGTGCAGCAGTCCGACGAAGGCGATACCGTGGCGGACATGCTGGAATACGTGCAACTGGACCCGAATGTGTTGCTGGCCCGTTTCCGCGATCAGGTAAAAGAAACTGATCTGGATGCGGAATTGCAGGCGCAGTTTGTTGAAGAGTTTGAATCCGGATTATACGGTTATACGTATCTGGAAGAAGATGAGTAATTCGTTGAAATAATACGTCGTATTACCGTCACAATAATATGGCGAAGGGGTCCTCCTTCGCCATTTTTTTACTATTCATAATTGACAACAAAAGTACCAGTGGCAGAGAAGCGTCCTACCGAAATACTCCTGGAATCGCCGACCAGTTGCGCGTTGAACTGTAATTGTTTAGATGAAGGCATATTCAAATCAGTCACTGAGTAAACGGAATTGGTGTCGTTAGGTTTCAACTGGCTGCCAGAACCTGTGGTAATTTTCACACCCACACCCGTTGCCGCATTTGATGTCACTGAATTACCCAACAACATATTGTTCCCCGGCGCGACAATATTCGTCGTCATCCGGGTTTTAAACATGTTCACATTCGTACAGCCGGAAGCATTCAGGCTGAATTTCGTCACGCTGGTAGCCCCTGAATTGACTTTTGCTGCACTGTAATCCCCCAGCGGGATAGTACCGCCGCCCGCACTGCTGACCAGCGCAGTACAGGTTGGCGTTTGCACGGGGAAGGAGAAAGTACTCATATTCAGACTAATATGATGGTTGTTAATGTCCTCCTTACCCACCCTGAATCCACCAATATAACCCGCCGAAGCCGGTCGAATGGAGGTTACACCTGCGGGTATACCGGTGAACTGGGGGGTCTGAAAAAGCACAATATAGTAATCATACCACTGACCCCCATCCATTGAGCTTTCCATATTGTTGGTATACTGTGCCGTGGTTTCATTTTCAAGGTAAAAATAAGGCATAAAAGCTTGAATTCTGTAACTGGCCCCGGTGCCTCTGATTTGAACTGAATAGAGGATCCCCGGGATATTGGTGGCATATAACCCCGCACTGGGGGAAGCACCCGCGTAATCGTCAACCTGAGGAATGGCGCCGGCGATCCCATATAAAATCTCACCAGAATCACCCGGGCTACAATCGGTACGCGCATTCTTAGTTGTGGCTGCTTTTTGATTTAAGTCCGTAATCATTTGCGTCCTGGTCACATGCGGTAACAGGGAAACCACAGAGCCGGAAAAGCTTAATGTTGCGGTGTAGGGGGCATCCCTGAAATAACATTCTACTGCCGCCTCAGCCGGTTTAACGGTTAAATCCCCCGTTAGTACTAATAAAGCGGTAAAAATGAATGTACGGATGAAACGAGACGACCGTATATACACTGTATTAAAAGGTAAATGATTATTCATAGCTAACACTCACTAATACTTTTGATGTAACCCGGCCTGCTGAGACAGCGCCTGTATTCTGATAACGTGTATAGAAGTGATAGTCCGTTATTTCAGCAACGGGTGTTGCGGCGTTTATCGGGAAATTCACATCGGAAGAACCGTCTGCCTCCAGCACATTGGTGTTGTATTTCTGGGAAAATATCACCAGGCCCACGTTATCGGCGCCATCTGCTGCACCGTCTGTTTCGCTGATAAATACCTGTTTAGAGCCAGGTGCGAAATTTCCTGATTGCGGGGCAAAACTGAAATGAACATTCTCTATCACATCCGTGCATTCGCTCAGGCTAACAGTGAACGGATAACCGCCCAGCTGATCGGTGGGTAATATTGGCGCAGGCGGGGAACCGCGATCATCAAAATAATTGACGCTAACGGTAGGTAAATGAATGGCGCCGCCATTTTGTACGGTTAACTGGCAGGTCGTCTCGAGAATATTAGCTTGTATATTCAGGTTGAGATCACTTTCCGCACTGGTGACGAAAGGAAACCCCACGGCTAATACCGTTAACAAACGTAATAATGTATTATTCATATTCACCGGGTGATTTATCATATTCCTTCCATTAGTCTTTGCTCGGCGATTTATTGATAGATAATCACAAACGTGATCGGTGCAATAAAGTTCCCTGAGGTAACATTTGATAGTGTACTGCCTGCTGCAATCACCATTCGGGCATTCATATTCAGGGTTGTGCCCGCAGTGGTGAGTGTGACCGTTTGCGGTGTGGCTCTGTCGACACAACTGAACTGAGTGCCGCTGTCAGGTGCATTCCGCCAGAGTTCAACCGCAGTCGCCGCTGCAGTGCCGCCATTGTTGGCAAATGAATCACCACTGGCTCCGGTACCGGAACAGGCTCCTGCTGTTGGGTTGGCGGTGATCTCGGCGGATTTAACGCCGGAGCAATCGCTGAAAACCAGTTTAAAAGGCTGAATTTTACTTTTCTGTTTCAGTTCTGATTTATAGACATCATTAAAGTTAATGGCGGATGTCGGTGTCCCTGATGAGTTTTGAATCTGGGCAGCACAAGTCCCTGCTTCAATAGTAGAAGTAAAAGTAGCGGTTAAATTTTCAGTCGGCGTGAGCTCAACGGCATGTGCTGAACACGTCATGATGAATGCTGCTGAAAGCAGTAAAATTTGTTTGGGTTTCACGTTATTTTTCTCCATGCAGATCTTTCATAACCTGTTTTTTCTATTTTATTCATAGTTAAAGTTAAAGGTGGCAACGGCGCTGAAATTCCCCGTTGTTCCTTTATTTGCTTGCGTTTCTTGCAGGCGTGAAATCAGGGTGACCTCTTTTGCATTGATTTCTGCGCTGCTCCAGTTGAGCCGCTGGCTGTCATTGGTGGAATTAATCACAAAAGGCTGGTTTGACGCCGAGGCACGTGCAATAGAAACGCCCAAAAAGGAGGATGCCCCTTCACCTGTAATTCCACTAGTAATCAATGTGTCAGCATAATTTGACTGCGTGCCCCTTATGGTGGTTTTAATCGATGTGACTCCCGCCGGGCATTCCACAATTTTTATTTTGAAGGTTGCCGTAGCAGCATTATCACCGGCAATAATTTTATCTAACCCCACCTTTCCGCCCGAACCAACAGGAATGGTATTGTTAATGCCATTTCCTGAACCGCCTTCCAGTCTCATTTCACACGTCGTTTCAATAATATTAGCGCTAAAAGTAACGTTAACATTTTGTGCGAAAGTCGGTGTCATGTTCATATTGATAAATAAAGCTGAAAATATCGAGAATGATATTCTGTATCCCTTTCTCATTCTTTTTCTCCTGTTTATTCTATTTACCCGGAAATCAATGGGTGATTGTGCAAAGGATATTTTTTAACATGATTGTCATGTTCACTTTTTCCGGGGTTTCCGGGATGGAATAATTAATCTGACAGGATTGGTCAGACTGACTTCCCCAGACAACATGCAGTATCCCTTTATCATCGATACCGCGAATGAAAGCCATTCCGCCCTGGCCCATATTTCCCACGAGGATGTTTTTATCATTAAAAACATCAGCACCTAAAGGAATGAATCCGTTATCGGAACGTTGCAACTCCATAATAACTGAGCGGCCTTCATCGGTTTCGAAATTAACTAATACCACTGAACCACTGCGCGGGTAGGTAATCGTGCTGGTATTAACAATATTAACGTCTGCCTCCAGTGTGCTGATGTCCAGACCCACCGTATTTTCCTGATAGGGTGAAAGATAAGGTGTGATTGCATATCCGTTACTGTCAATCCGACCTTCACCCGTACTCATTTTTGTGCCCTTCGCCCCTTTGGCGCTGACCAGTGCCAGCGTATCGGAGTCATTGATGTTTCCGGGAGCAAATGTAATCCCGTCAGCATGAATAACCATACCTCCGCTGGAGCCGAAGGAAGCCTGCCGTCCTCCGTCATCGGTTAAAGAGGCGGAAAGACTCACGGGGCCGTAAGCGCTGTTATAGCTTCCGTATCCGCCAATTTGATTTAAATTCTCTGAGTCGGCGAGTGAAGATGACGTATTAACGCTGTAGTTGTAGCGATTATCCTCGCTATAACCGCCAGCACTCATGTCCATTTGCGAGGAGCCTTTAAAGTCAGTGCTTATGCCGGCATTTAGGTTGGTAAATCCACCGGGACGTTTACCCTGCGTGAAAATTTTTTCCAGAGGAATACTCAGATTAACATACAGTCGATTATCCTGGTCGCCATTCTCGTTATACTCACGCTGAAGGGAAATACTATAGTTTGCCCAACGATAGCTATTGTTATATCCGAGAGAAAACTGAGACGTTTTCTTATTTTGATTCCAGTAAGTTTCCCAACTGCCCGTCATATAAAGAGAACCATAACTTTGTTCACGATATTCCAGAGGCTGGTTAACATTAATTTGTATCTGGTTTTTCATTCTGTCGTAATTTTTAAAAGTTTCCTCTTCATTCATTGGATCCCGGCTGAGTTCATCCTGAAGTGAAGCGGCATCGCGTAAGCTCAGATAGTCCTGTGTCGAAAATCGGTAAGCCGCAACATTCAGCGACGTATTGGTTTCAGTCAACAGCTTATTGTAAGAGATTCGATAGCTCTGACCGTCGAGTGACCGGTCGTCGTCGATATCGGCACGG
The DNA here is from genome assembly GCF_040544515.1 of Rahnella sp. 2050. Lineage (NCBI taxonomy): Bacteria > Pseudomonadati > Pseudomonadota > Gammaproteobacteria > Enterobacterales > Yersiniaceae > Rahnella > Rahnella sp. 2050. Next base: position 682,200 of record NZ_JBEPKE010000002.1, read on the forward strand.
GAGTGGGTAATGTCGAAGGCAAATGCACCCGCCGGGGTATTCATCGCAACCCCTGTCAGCAGGGCAAGGTAGTCCGATGACATCGCTTCAGCACCGGCATAGCCGGTGAAGGTATTATTGATCCCATAATAGCCAGTCAGCACCGCCACCTCGGGGGAGTTGCTGGATGAACTCTCATTGAGTTTGCCGAAGCCTACATCCCAGCGGCTATTACCGGGGCGTAACATCTGTGTGACCGAGGAGAAGGGCACTGAGAAAGAACGCCGGGTGCCATCTGATTCTTCTACTGTCACGTCTATACTGTTGCCATAACCCGTTGGGTTAATGTCATCAAGAGCAAAAGGTCCCGGCGGTACGGTGGTTTCATAAATCACCGTACCGCTCTGGCGGACAGTCACTTTCGCATTACTGTTTGCGGTGCCGCGGATCACTGGCGCATAGTTGTTAGATGAACCCGGTTGCATGCGGCTGTCACTGAACACCCTGAATCCTCTCAGATTGATGGAATCAAAGGCATCGCCCTGAGTGTAAGTATCACCCAAAACGAACTGGGCTTTTAATCCGGTGATATCGTGCTGAACATAAGCATCCTGACTGGTATAGGACAGGCCATTTTCCTGATCCCAGTTGGTTGAACCTCTGGCACGAAAACGCCAGCCAGATAAGTTCGCGCCATAATTCAGCCCTGCATAGGCGCTGTCGCGAGAATCTCCGTCAGCGCTTGAACGGTAGGCATTCATGTCGTAAGACAGCATGAACGCTGGAATGCCTTCTTCCCACAGAGCCGGATTGACATAACCAGAAGGACGTTTTGCGAGATAAATCTGCGGAATAGTAATATCCAGGCGTTGTTCCGATGAATTGAATTTGACCTTTGAATGACTGAGTTTTTCGGTCAGATTAATGCACGTTGTTTCCCCGCCTTCCGGCGAAATATCTGCAGTATCTTCTTTATCGATATCGATGAGGATATCTAACTGCTCAAGCAATTTTTGCGTGAGACACGGGCTGGCAATATTCGTCCCGTTATCAACGAAATTGACTTTAGAGTTTAGTTTTAATGAACCGTTAATAAAAATACCGACGCTGTAAACGCCTGGCACAACAGGATTGCCCTTGCTAAAACGGCGGGTGTCTATTTTTTCACTGTTTGCTGTGCTGTAAAGAAACTGACTATCAAACTCTACATTTTCATCATCATTTCCAACTTGCTCATCGGATTTATCATTGGTAACCGCAGTTTCCGCCACGGACCTGGGTGACCACACAGCGCTGACGCCTATAGTCAATGGAAGCAGTAATAATCCCGTTGTGATTTTATTTTTTTTCATAATATTGCTTTTTTTATGAATCAGATGGCGTCAGGGTTTATTTAAAGGGATGCTTCGTATTTTATATTTCCGCCATAATCATTAATTGCGGTATAATTTATCTTCCCTGTGTTTACCGTCGTCGTCAGCCCGTCGACTTTCATCAACTGAGTGGAATCGGGGGCGATCATTTTTGTTTCCAGTTCGTACTTGCGGCCATTCGTATTCAGAAAAGCTTCATTCACCGTGACAAAGTAAGGGGTGGCATTTTTCGCTTCTGCAAAAACCTGTTGACCATTTTTCACTATTTTCCATGTCAATGCCGTCGCTGCTTCAGAAGCTGAACCCTTCAGCCCCTCAGGACGATAAAACAACTTTATGCGGGTACGAAAAGCCAACTGAAGCAAATTTTCATCGGTACTATTTTTGGCTTTAGGCGGAATTTCAAGAACGTTAAACCAAAATACAGTTTCTTTATCTTTGGGTAATTCGCCCCCAAGGCTGGCAATTTTCACTGTCTGGCCTTGTTTGGCGTTCATTCGTGAAATAGGGGGGGTCACAAGGAAAGGAATTTTCATCTCCTGCGGATTCACATCCTCGCGGCCATCATCCAGCCAGGATTGAACCAGCAAGGCTTTTTCACCGCGGTTATCCAGTTTCACCGTAATCTCTTTCGCCTGAGCCGGATAAATAATCCGGGTACCAGAAATGACAACATCTGCGCAGACATCACAAGCAATAAATCCCAGAACGGCAAGGCAGAATGAAACAATTTTTGGTGTCGGTATAAAATTCATATTTCCCTCTATTAAATTTTATAATAAAAGCGCACCTGTTTGTTCATTGGGTACGCTTAATCATTAATTAAAGTTGAATATTATTCGTAGTTCATAGTAAAGGTGACGTTAGTATTCACTTTACCCGACTGAACACTATTTGTTGCAGACCAGTCAGCACTGGGTACATAGGCTGCCTTATAGGCAAACACACCACGACCTTCGACCAGAGCCACGCTTTGTGCCACATCAGTCGGGTCGCCGATCAGAACCTGGCTAACGTTGGTTGCTGTGTTGTTGTAAAGCGCAACACTGACGTTTTGCGCACTACCAGAGACGGTAGCATCAGGTTTCAGCGTACCGCTGGACAATTCAGCAAATTGCTGTGAAGAGAAGCTGACGGAGGCTTTTTTCACTGATTCGGCGCAATCATTCAGCATTAACTCGAACTCTTTGGCACCGACACCGCCAGCAGCGCGAGTGGTGACATCCACTGCCGCTTTCGTCACCACAGGCATTGAGATAGTGACATTATTCGCTGCAATACCGTTGTTAGTGGTGATTTCACAGGTCGTGTCAGAGACCGCACCATCAAAGGTAATTAATCCCAAATCCGCTGCCTGGGCAGATAAGCTGCCGAATGCCAGACAAAAGACGGATAAAGGGAAGAGCGTCTTAATTTTTTTCATGAAATGTCCTTTTCATTATGAAAATAACAAAATAGTAAAGTAAAAGTAGTAGTGAATTAAATAAGCTTTTTTCAAAGACTTACTAAGGAGGAATTATAATTACGTTGTTGTTTATATCAAGTTTTACACACTGCAATATGAATGTAACTAAATATTTCATTGTGGGATCTGTAATGAACCCCAGAATTATTTTTTAAGTATTGAATTTTATTTTTAGGGAGGTTATTAATTATCAGATAAAGAGATCTTAAGGATCGATTTTTCTAATTGAAATGGAAAACTGCATAGAAATATATATCAAAATATATGATGGATTTAGTTTTAAAATCCGTGAAAATGATAAACAAATTGTGCTATTGAAGGTGGATAAGGTAATCAGGTTTTGTTTGCTTACATAACATACAGGTGTAATGACATGCTGAAGAGGAGGGGAGGCAGAAAGGAAAAATATTAAGGCACCCGAAGGTGCCTGGATGATTAGCACGGAAATTAAAAGTCAGAGGCCCGACGCTTTTAGTGACGAACCGCAGGATGACTTGTTATGCATCTCTTTATTATTTCCCGGCAGCAATACGCTCGCGAATATGTTTAGCACGTGCTTCTGAAGACGGGTGATCATCAAACCAGCCGATGCTGCTGCCCTGATCCAGTTTTGCCAGTTTCTCAAAACTGGTTGCCAGACCTGTCGGGTCGATACCGCGTTTTTTCAGCAAATCAAACGAGTAATCATCCGCTTCGGATTCCTGTTTCTGCGAGAACTGCGCATTGACGTATTTCTCGCCCAGATCCGCCAGCTGCGATTGTGACAATGTTGCGCTGACGCCGCCGAGTGACGAAATCGCAGAACGTGCCGCCGTGGCGCTGTAGGCGACCTGCATGGCTTTACGGGTGTGGCCGAGTGCGACGTGGCCCATTTCATGGCCGAGCACGCCTTCCACTTCATTGTCGTTCATTATGTCCATCAGGCCGCTGTAAACGCGGATACAGCCGTTGGCCATTGCCCAGGCATTGACGTCTTTGGTCAGGTAAACCTTATAGTTGGCGGGCGTGCCGTTAATGTTATCGCCCAGTGCTGCGGAGATTTTTTTCAGGCGCTGTGCGTATTCGCTGCTGTCGGGTGCTATTTGCGCCTTTTTATCCATTTCTTCACAAGACTGCACGCTCAGCGTTTTGACGTCGGCATCGCTCAGGGTATACGCCTGATAAGCCTGCGCGCCGGACTGCATTAAAGTGTCGGTATTGACGGTCGCACAACCGCTGACCAGTGACGCGGTAAAAAGGCTTAACAGAAGAGGGTGAAATTTCATCAATTTGTGTTCCCAGAAAAAGTTAACAAAACAGAAAATGTAGCCTGAAAAAGGCTCTGGTTGTAAGGATAGCGTTAAGGTAGGTTTTTCGCAGTGCACGATCTATAGTGTAAGTCCGAAAAAACGCCCTGATTTAAAAGCGGATTTTGTGAACTTAATCACGAGAGTGATTAGAGATTGCCGTTTTAATGCCGAGTCTGAGAAAATGACTTTCTTGACTGCTTTTTTAATCCGACCTGGAGTAGAACATGTCCTCTCGTAAAGAGCTTGCGAACGCTATTCGCGCACTTAGTATGGATGCCGTGCAGAAAGCGAATTCCGGCCACCCTGGCGCCCCTATGGGCATGGCAGACATTGCCGAAGTGCTGTGGCGCGATTACCTGAATCACAACCCGACTAACCCGCACTGGGCTGACCGTGACCGCTTCGTGCTGTCCAATGGTCATGGCTCTATGCTGATTTATAGCCTGCTGCACCTCACTGGCTATGATCTGCCGATGAGCGAACTGGCTAACTTCCGTCAGTTGCACTCGAAAACCCCGGGCCACCCGGAATACGGTTATACGCCTGGCGTTGAAACCACCACTGGCCCGCTGGGTCAGGGCATCGCGAACGCCGTCGGTTTTGCTATCGCAGAACGTACGCTGGCAGCACAGTTCAACAAACCAGGCCATGACATTGTCGATCACCAGACTTATGCATTCCTGGGCGACGGCTGCATGATGGAAGGCATTTCTCACGAAGTGTGTTCTCTGGCCGGTACCATGAAACTTGGTAAACTGACCGCGTTTTATGATGATAACGGCATCTCCATCGACGGCCACGTAGAAGGCTGGTTCACCGATGACACTGCGGCACGTTTCGAAGCTTACGGCTGGCATGTTGTACGTGGTGTTGATGGTCACAATCCTGACTCTATCAAAGCGGCTATTGAAGAAGCGCACAAAGTTACCGACAAACCTTCCCTGCTGATGTGTAAAACTGTGATCGGTTTCGGTTCGCCGAACAAGGCCGGTACTCACGATGTACACGGTGCCGCACTGGGCGCAGCCGAAGTGGCCGCTACCCGCGAAGCACTGGGCTGGAAATACGCGGCGTTTGAAATCCCGCAAGATATCTATGCGCAGTGGGACGCGAAAGAAGCCGGTAAAGCCAAAGAAGCGGCGTGGAACGACAAGTTTGACGCTTACGCTAAAGCGCACCCTGAACTGGCAAAAGAGTTCAAACGTCGTGTGAACGGCGAGCTGCCAGCAAACTGGGAAACCGAAGCACAGAAATTCATCGAACAATTGCAGGCGAACCCTGCGAACATCGCCAGCCGTAAAGCCTCCCAGAATGCGCTGGAAGCGTTCGGTAAAGTGTTGCCTGAATTCCTGGGCGGCTCTGCTGACCTGGCACCAAGCAACCTGACCATGTGGTCTGGTTCGAAGTCTATCGGCGACGATCAGGCAGGTAACTACATCCATTATGGCGTACGTGAATTCGGTATGACCGCGATCACCAACGGTATCGCGCTGCACGGCGGTTTCCTGCCGTACTCTGCGACTTTCCTGATGTTCGTGGAATATGCGCGTAATGCCGTGCGTATGGCCGCACTGATGAAGATCCGCAACGTGTTCGTGTACACCCATGACTCCATCGGTCTGGGCGAAGATGGCCCGACACACCAGCCGGTTGAGCAAATCGCCAGCCTGCGCGTTACGCCAAACATGAGCACCTGGCGTCCTGCGGATCAGGTTGAATCTGCCGTGGCATGGAAATACGCCATCGAGCGTAATGACGGTCCGGTTACCCTGATCTTCTCCCGTCAAAACCTGACCCAGCAACCACGTACCGCTGAACAGCTGGCCAACGTGGCGCGCGGGGGTTACGTGCTGAAAGATTGCGACGGTACGCCGGAAGTGATCCTGATCGCGACCGGCTCTGAAGTCGGTATCACGGTAGAAGCGGCAGACAAACTGGCTGCAGCGGGCACTAAAGTGCGCGTGGTTTCTATGCCGTCCACGGATGCCTTCGACAAACAGGACGCGGCTTACCGTGAATCTGTCCTGCCGAAAGCCGTTTCTGCGCGCGTTGCGGTTGAAGCCGGTATTGCTGATTACTGGTTCAAATACGTTGGCCTGAATGGTGCTATCGTCGGAATGCACAGCTTCGGCGAATCTGCGCCAGCAGAACTGTTGTTCAAAGAATTCGGTTTCACTGTTGATAACGTTGTTGCTCAGGCACAGGCGTTACTGAAGTAATCCCGCATTCTTAGAGCCGCTTAAAAGCACCTTCGGGTGCTTTTTTTTCGCCTGCATTTTCATGCGCCGGTTCTCAGTTTCGTACGAAATGACGCAGGTCAAACCCTTCTGATGCGGACTCGGTTACACTGCCTGCATTCTGAAAATGTTTCATTCGGTCATTTTTTGCGAAAAATCACTGTCGAAAAGGTGACGAAAAAGTAAAATCACTGTGAATACACAGAATTGACTGGTGTTTTTTTCAGCGATCGGCGCGATTAATGCGGGGTTGTTCTACGAATTATTCCTTTTATTCATCGTTTGGTTTATTCTCAGCTGAACCGTTTCAGTCAGGCTATTTGAGCTTAACATCGTCACCAGGTTGTTATCGTGCCTGAAACTGAAACTTTTCTGCCGCATGCATTGTGCGGACAGATGATGATGGTGATTCACCGTAAACGCACGCTGCATTACTATAGGTGTTACTGATATTGAGTAACAACCGTGTAACAGGGAGATGTATGCCAATACGTATTGCAATTAATGGCTTTGGTCGCATTGGCCGTAGCGTATTGCGCGCGTTATACGAATCCGGGCGTCGGGCGGAAATCTCCGTCATTGCCATCAATGAAATCGCCAGTCCTGAAGGCATGGCACATCTGCTTAAATACGACTCCAGCCACGGGCGCTTTGCCTGGGATGTCCGCCAGGAAGGTGAAAACCTTTACGTCGGCGATGACTCCATCCGTTTACTTCATCAGTCTGATGCCAGCCAGTTGCCGTGGGGCGAACTGAGCATTGACGTCGTGCTTGATTGCACTGGCGTTTATGGCAGCCGTGCAGACGGTGAAGCCCAGCTTGCGGCTGGCGCCAAAAAAATTCTGTTCGCGCATCCGGGCGCTCATGATCTTGACGCCACGGTGGTTTACGGTGTGAACCACCAGTTGCTCGAACGTCAGCACCGCATTGTGTCCAATGCGTCCTGCACCACCAACTGTATTATCCCTGTGATCAAACTGCTCGACGATGCTTTTGGCATTGAGTCCGGCACGGTAACGACCATCCATTCCTCAATGAATGACCAACCGGTTATCGATGCGTACCATGCGGATTTACGCCGTACGCGCGCCGCCAGCCAGTCCATTATCCCGGTCGATACCAAGCTGGCCGCAGGGATCACACGCATCATGCCCAAATTCTGCGATCGCTTTGAAGCGATCTCGGTGCGTGTGCCGACAATCAATGTCACAGCCATTGATCTGAGTGTATTTGTCGAGGGTTCTGTGACGGTAGGCGAGGTTAACCAGTTGCTGCAAAAGGCTGCAACAGGTGCTTTTCGTGGTATTGTTGACTATACCGAACTACCATTAGTCTCGACAGATTTTAACCATGATCCCCATAGCGCCATCGTAGATGGAACGCAGACGCGGGTAAGTGGACAGCACCTGATTAAGACACTGGTCTGGTGCGATAACGAGTGGGGTTTTGCCAACCGAATGTTGGATACAACATTGGCAATGTCCGCTAGCGGTTTCTAGTACGGCTGTTCCGGTCTCCCGACCGAAACGGCCTTCAAGCAACTTTAAAGAGAATCAACGAGAGGATTCACCATGTCTGTTATTAAGATGAGCGATCTGGATTTAGCGGGTAAACGCGTACTAATCCGTGCCGATCTGAACGTGCCAGTTAAAGATGGCAAAGTAACGTCAGATGCACGTATCCGCGCTTCTTTACCAACCATCGAAATTGCCCTGAAACAAGGCGCACGCGTGATGGTTACCTCGCATCTGGGTCGTCCGACTGAAGGCGAATATAACGAAGAGTTTTCTCTGCTGCCGGTTGTTAATTACCTGAAAGAGCATCTGAAATCCCCAGTACGTCTGGCGAAAGATTACCTTGATGGTGTTGAAGTTGCCGAAGGTGAGCTGGTGGTTCTGGAAAACGTTCGCTTTAACAAAGGCGAAAAGAAAGACGACGAAGCCCTGTCCAAAAAATATGCTGCCCTGTGTGACATCTATGTGATGGACGCATTTGGTACCGCGCACCGCGCGCAAGCTTCTACTCACGGCGTGGGCAAATTTGCTCCGATCGCCTGTGCCGGTCCGCTGCTGTCTGCAGAGCTGGAAGCACTGGGTAAAGCGCTGGGTAACCCGGCACGTCCGATGGTGGCTATCGTTGGCGGTTCTAAAGTTTCTACCAAACTGACCGTTCTGGATTCCCTGTCTAAAATCGCTGACCAGCTGATCGTTGGCGGTGGTATCGCGAACACCTTCGTGGCTGCTCAAGGCAACAACGTCGGTAAATCCCTGTACGAAGCAGACCTGGTCGGCACCGCAAGCAAATTGCTGGAAACCTGCGACATTCCTGTTCCTACCGATGTTCGCGTGGCGACTGAGTTCTCTGAAACAGCCGTTGCAACGGTGAAGTCTGTTAAAGACATCAAAGATGACGAACAAATTCTCGACATGGGCGATGAGTCTGCATACCGCCTGGCTGAGATCATTAAAAACGCTAAAACCATTCTGTGGAATGGTCCTGTAGGCGTGTTCGAGTTCCCTAACTTCCGTAAAGGGACCGAAATTGTGGCGCAGGCTATTGCTGACAGCGATGCATTCTCTATCGCAGGCGGCGGCGACACACTGGCAGCTATCGATTTGTTCGGTATCGCTGACAAAATTTCCTATATCTCCACTGGCGGTGGCGCATTCCTGGAATTCGTTGAAGGGAAAGCACTGCCAGCGGTTGTGATGCTGGAAGAGCGTGCTAAGAAGTAATGAACCCTGAACGGGGAGCATAATGCTGTCCGTTCTTCTTTGCCGCGCGGGGGGCTGCACAGTGGAGCCCGCGCGACATAGCAAACCGATTCAATCCATCTACGGCCGACGAATACAGGACAAAGAACTATGTCTAAAATTTTTGATTTCGTAAAACCAGGCGTTATCACTGGTGATGATGTACAGAAAGTTTTCGCTATTGCTAAAGAAAACAAATTTGCTCTGCCAGCGGTTAACTGCGTAGGCACCGACTCTATCAACGCCGTTCTCGAAGCTGCTGCGAAAGTCCGTTCACCGGTTATCGTTCAGTTCTCTAACGGTGGCGCTGCGTTTATCGCCGGTAAAGGCCTGAAAACTGACGTGCCACAAGGCGCGGCAATCCTGGGTGCAATCTCTGGCGCACACCACGTGCATCAGATGGCAGAACATTACGGCGTGCCAGTTATCCTGCACACCGACCACTGCGCGAAAAAACTGCTGCCATGGATCGACGGACTGCTGGACGCGGGTGAAGCTCACTACGCGAAAACCGGTAAACCACTGTTCTCTTCTCACATGATCGACCTGTCTGAAGAGTCTCTGGAAGAAAACATCGAAATTTGCAGCAAGTATTTAGCTCGCATGGCAAAAATCGACATGACTCTGGAAATCGAACTGGGTTGTACCGGCGGTGAAGAAGATGGCGTAGACAACAGCCATATGGACGCATCTGCACTGTACACTCAACCGCAAGACGTTGATTATGCATACGAAAAACTGAACGCCATCAGCCCGCGTTTCACTATCGCTGCGTCATTCGGTAACGTACACGGTGTTTACAAACCAGGTAACGTTAAACTGACTCCAACGATCCTGCGTGATTCTCAGGAATACGTGTGCAAGAAACATAACCTGCCACACAACAGCCTGAACTTCGTATTCCACGGCGGTTCCGGTTCTACTGCAGCAGAAATCAAAGAATCTGTAGGTTACGGTGTTATCAAAATGAACATCGATACCGACACTCAGTGGGCTAACTGGGACGGTATCCTGCAGTTCTACAAGAAAAACGAAGCTTACCTGCAAGGTCAGTTGGGTAACCCGGAAGGCGCGGACAAACCTAACAAGAAATTCTATGACCCGCGCGTATGGCTGCGTTCTGCACAGTCTTCCATGGTGACTCGCCTGGAACTGGCATTCAAAGAACTGAACGCAATCGACGTACTGTAATTCTTACGCTTCCGGTGCTTGACCACCGGAATGTGAGGATAATCGTCAAAGGGGCTTCGGCCCCTTTTTTATTGCCTGCTTTCCGGCCACAATAGCCCGTTATCCGTGTTTCGCCAGAATCCCCGAAGAGAGAGCCATGAAGCCAAAATCTGTCACCCTCGATGATGTCGCGCGCCACGCCGGTGTGTCTTATCAGACCGTTTCGCGCGTCCTGAATCAGGCTGCACACGTCTCGGTCAGAACGCGCAACAAAGTCGAACAGGCAATGGCTGCGCTGAATTACGTCCCGAACCGTGTCGCCCAGCAACTGGCGGGCAAACAAAGTTACACCCTTGGGCTGGCGACCACCGAGCTGGCGCTACACGCCCCTTCACAAATCGCGTCGGCAATGAAAACCCGTGCAAATCAGCTAGGTTTCAACGTCGTGATATCGATGATTGATAACCTGAGCCTTGCCGCGTGTCGTACGGCGGTGAATGAACTGATGTCACAGCGTGTCGATGGCGTGCTGATTAACGTGCCGCTGTCGAATGAGGACGCAGACGCGATCGCACAGCTTTGTGGCAATTTACCGGCGCTGTTTCTGGATGTCGATCCGCAGGCCGATGTGTTTAAAATTCTGTTCGATCCTCACTGCGGGGCAGAGCAGGGCGTCGAACATTTGCTGGCGCTCGGACATCAGCAGATCGCCGTACTGACCGGCCCGCTCGAATCCATATCTGCACGCTTACGTTATGAAGGCTGGCTGAATACGCTGGCATTGCACGATATTACGCCGTGCACGGTTCAGCATGGCGACTGGAGCGCGGCTTCGGGTTATCAGCAGGCATTATTGTTGCTCAATCAGCCCGCACGCCCTACGGCGATTCTGGTCGCCAATGATCAGATGGCGCTGGGCGTACTGCGCGCGGTCCATGAGTTTGGCCTGAGGGTGCCGGAGCAAATCTCGGTGATGGGCTATGACGATACTGAAGACAGCGCATTTTTCTTCCCGCCGCTGACCACCATCAAACAGGATTTCCGCCTGCTCGGTCACGAGAGCATTAACCGGCTGGTAGAGCATCTGCATACGCATGGCGATCACCCGCAGTCCTCATTGTTACTGCCCACTTCTTTAGTTGAACGCCATACAACCGCCAGACCGGGTACAGACACTGTGTCGCAGGAAACTTTATCGCAGGAACTGATCCGCATCGCACGTCAGCTCAGCGCGCTGTAAATCTTTTTTAAGAACTGACTGACGCGGAATTTGTGATCCGCGTCCCTTTCCCGCATCCCCGCACTTTACTTACTCTCTCCGGTTACGCATGTTTATATTATTGTGAGCGCATAACAATTTACCGGGGAGATATTATGAATCCATCAGCGGAAGATAAATTATCATCGCTGGCCACTGTTCTGGCCCGCCGTGACTGGGAAAAACCGGCCTCGACGCAGTGCAACCGATTACCCGCACACCCGCCGTTCAACAGCTGGCGAAATGCAGAGGAAGCGAGAAGCAACAAGGCTTCAGGAAAAATTCGTAACCTGAATGGCGAGTGGACGTTCAGCTATTTTAACCGTCCTGAAGCCGTGCCGGAGCAATGGCTGCAACAGGATCTGGCTGAGGCCGATGCTGTGCAGGTGCCCTCTAACTGGCAACTGGCGGGATACGACGCGCCGATTTATACCAACGTTCAGTATCCGATCCCGGTCAATCCGCCGTTTGTGCCGGAAGAAAACCCTACCGGTTGTTACTCGCTCACAGTTTCTGTGGATAATGACTGGCTGAGCAGCGGGCAGACGCGCATCGTGTTTAACGGCGTCAATTCTGCGTTCTATTTATGGTGCAACGGTCAGTGGGTCGGCTATTCCCAGGACAGCCGTTTACCGGCGGAATTCGATCTCAGTCATGTGCTGCACGCGGGTGAAAACCGTCTGGCGGTGATGGTGCTGCGCTGGAGCGACGGCAGTTATCTGGAAGATCAGGATATGTGGCGCATGAGCGGCATCTTCCGTGATGTCACCTTGCTGCATAAACCGGCAGAGCAGATCACCGATTTGCAGGTGCGCACGCATCTGTTCCACGGCTTCACGCAGGCCGAGCTGGAAGTACAAGTCAGCGCCGCGGTGCCGCAGGACACCGCAGCTGATTATCAGGTGCGCGTCCAGTTGTGGCAGGGCGATAAACCGGTCGCAGAACATCAGCAACCGCTCGGCAGTGAAATCATTGATGAACGCGGGACGGCATTTGACCGCACCACGCTGCGTCTGCCGGTCAGCCGGCCCGCATTATGGAGCGCTGAACAGCCCGCTTTATACCGTGCTGTCATTTCCCTGATTTCTCCGCAGGGCCAGCTTATTGAAGCCGAGGCCTGTGACGTCGGTTTCCGTCAGGTGGAAATCAGCAACGGGCTGCTGAAAGTGAACGGCCAGCCGGTATTGATCCGCGGCACCAACCGCCACGAACATCATCCTGAAAACGGTCAGGTGATGGATGAGGCCACCATGCGCCGGGACATTGTGCTGATGAAGCAACACAACTTCAACGCCGTGCGCTGCTCGCATTATCCGAACCATCCGCTGTGGTACCGGCTCTGTGACGAATACGGTCTGTACGTCGTGGATGAAGCCAATATCGAAACCCACGGCATGCAGCCGATGAACCGTCTGTCGGATGATCCGGTGTGGTTCAGCGCCTTCAGCGAACGCGTGACGCGCATGGTTCAGCGCGACCGCAATCATCCGTGCATCATCATCTGGTCACTGGGCAATGAGTCCGGTCATGGCGCCACTCATGACGCGCTGTACCGCTGGATCAAATCTGTCGATCCGACCCGTCCGGTGCAGTACGAAGGCGGCGGCGCCAACAGCGCGGCGACCGACATTATCTGCCCGATGTATTCCCGCGTTGAGCAGGATCAGCCGTTCCCGGCGGTACCGAAATGGTCGATTAAAAAGTGGATCAGCATGCCGGACGAAACGCGTCCGCTGATCCTCTGCGAATACGCCCATGCGATGGGCAACAGCTTTGGCGGCTTTGATAAATACTGGAAAGCGTTCCGTCAGTTCCCGCGTCTGCAGGGCGGTTTTGTCTGGGACTGGGTTGATCAGAGTCTGCTGCGCACCAGCGAAAACGGTGAGCGTTATATGGCCTACGGCGGCGATTTTGGTGATACGCCAAATGACCGGCAGTTCTGCATGAACGGTCTGGTATTCGCTGACCGCACTCCGCATCCGTCCTTATTTGAAGCCCAGCGCGCCCAGCAATTTTTCCAGTTCTCGCTCACAGGCACTTCGCCTTTGACGATTGAAATACAAAGCGAATACCTGTTCCGGCACAGTGATAATGAGCAGTTAGTCTGGCGCATCGAACGTGACGGCGAAGTCATTTCGCAGGGCGAGGCGGTACTGAATATCGCGCCCAACGGCAAACAAACCCTGAATCTGGGGGATATACCGCAGGCAGAAGGCGATTTGTGGCTGAATGTTGCGGTACACCAGCCACAGGCGACCGCGTGGTCAGAAGCCGGACACCGCAGTGCCTGGGATCAATGGCAGTTGCCGCAACCGCTGATATTGCCGGTGCCGGAAAAAATCTCTGCCGCCACGCCGGTTCTCGATCAGCAAGGTGATGTGATTTCCGTACTGCACGGCGCGCAGTGCTGGCAGTTCAGTCAGCAAAGCGGATTGCTGGAACAGTGGTTCGATGGTAAAACGCCGCGCCTGCTTTCCGCCTTGCGCGACCAGTTTGTCCGTGCGCCGGTAGATAACGATATCGGTGTCAGCGAAGTCACCCGTATTGACCCGAATGCCTGGGTTGAGCGCTGGAAAGCAGCGGGTATGTACCACCTGGAATCGCGTTTATTAAACATCTCCGCCGATCAGTTACAGGACGGGGTAGTGATCACGACCACTCACGCGTTTATGGCGGAGGAAGAAACGCGCCTGCTGAGCCGCAAGATTTTCCGCATTGATAATCAGGGCGAACTGCATATCAGCGCGGAGGTTCGCGTGGCATCAAACGTGCCGTCACCGGGGCGCATTGGCCTGACCTGTCAGTTGGCTGAAACCGCAAAAAACGTTAGCTGGCTGGGCCTGGGACCGCATGAAAACTACCCGGATCGCCGTCTGGCTGCGCAGCACGGGCGCTGGAATTTGCCGTTGACCGAGATGTACACGCCTTACGTTTTCCCGACCGAAAACGGTCTGCGCGGAGAGACCCGTGAGCTGGATTACGCCGGATGGACGCTGCGTGGCAATTTCCACTTTGGCCTGAGCCGCTACAGCCTGCAACAGTTGATGGACACCAGCCATCGTCACCTGTTGCGTGAAGAAGAGGGCACCTGGCTGAACATCGACGGCTTCCATATGGGCGTCGGCGGTGATGATTCGTGGAGCCCGAGCGTCAGCCCTGATTTCCTGCTGACAGCCGGTCAGTACCATTATTCGTTCACCTGGAAACGTGCCTGACAGCCTGCGCCGCCATGTTAATCCCCGGCGGCGCGATATTCAGACGTAAGGAAAATGCTTATGTATTACCTGAAAAATACTAACTTTTGGATGTTCGGGCTGTTCTTCTTCTTTTACTTTTTCATCATGGGTGCTTATTTCCCGTTCTTCCCGATCTGGCTGCATGATATTAATCAGATCAGCAAAAGCGACACCGGCATTATCTTCGCCAGCATTTCGCTGTTCTCACTGTTGTTCCAGCCGGTGTTTGGTTTACTCGCCGATAAACTGGGGCTGAAAAAGCATTTGCTGTGGATCATCACCGGCATGTTGATCCTGTTTGCGCCATTCTTTATCTACGTGTTTGGGCCGTTACTGAAAATTAATATCTATCTCGGTTCGGTGGTGGGCGGGATTTACCTTGGCCTGATTTACAACGCCGGTGCGCCTGCGATTGAAGCCTATATCGAGAAAGTCAGCCGTCGCAGCAGCTTTGAATTTGGCCGTGCACGTATGTTCGGTTGTGTCGGCTGGGCGCTTTGCGCATCGGTGGTCGGCATCATGTTTACCATCAACAATGAATTTGTGTTCTGGCTCGGCTCCGGCTGTGCGGTGATCCTCGCCATCCTGTTGCTGATCGCCAAACCGGAAGTCACGTCCAGCGCGCGCGTGGCCAACGAACTGGGGGCGAACAGCAAACCGTTCAATCTCAAACTCGCCCTCGAACTGCTGAAAGACAAGAAGCTGTGGTTCCTGGCGCTGTACGTCATCGGTGTTTCCTGTACGTACGACGTGTTCGATCAGCAGTTTGCCAACTTCTTTACCTCCTTCTTCACGTCATCTTCTGAAGGGACGCGCGTCTTTGGCTATGTGACCACGATGGGTGAGCTACTCAACGCCAGCATCATGTTTTTCGCACCGCTGATAGTGAACCGCATTGGTGGCAAGAATGCTTTGCTGCTGGCCGGTACCATCATGTCAGTGCGCATCATCGGCTCGTCTTTCGCGTCATCGCCGCTGGAAGTGGTGGTGCTGAAAACCTTGCACATGTTTGAGGTGCCGTTCCTGATTGTCGGTTGCTTCAAGTACATCACCTCAGTATTTGAAGTGCGTTTCTCGGCGACGATTTATCTGGTGACTTTTTGCTTCTTCAAACAGGTGGCGATCATCTTTATGTCCGTTTTCGCGGGCAACATGTATGACCGAATCGGTTTCCACGGCACCTATCTGATCCTCGGAGTCATCGCGCTGACCTTCACGGTGATTGCTGCCTTTACGCTGAGCGGCCGCGGCCCCCTTCAGGCATTCAAAACCCCTGAACCGTTAAAAAACAGCCACGCAAATTCTTAATTTATCTGAACTCTTTGCTGCGAAATTGGCACTTCATCGCATTGTTAGTTAACCTTACAGGACACTTGCTGCCTCGTTAAACGGGGCAGCTTTGGTTTCTTGCAGCCCGTGAGGGTGTAATTTTGGGGTACTTTAAATGGATGATTTAAACGTTGTGGGCAGCATCAATAATGCTGGCAACTGGTTGGTGAGAAACCAGGCGTTACTGCTTCATTACGCGGTGAATATTGTGGCAGCGATCTTCATTCTGATTGTGGGGATGATTATCGCCCGTGTCGTTTCCGGTGCCGTCAGCCGGGTCTTAAAAGTTCGTGGTATTGACATCACCGTTTCCGACTTCCTTTCCGCCATGGTGCGTTACGCGATTATCGCGTTCACGCTGATTGCGGTTCTGGGGCGGATTGGCGTGCAAACCACGTCCGTGATTGCCGTCATCGGTGCCGCCGGTCTGGCCGTCGGTCTGGCATTACAGGGGTCGCTGTCCAACTTTGCGGCCGGCGTTTTGCTGGTGATCTTCCGTCCGTTCCGTGCCGGTGAATATGTCGATCTCGGCGGCGTGGCCGGTACCGTCACTCAGGTACAAATTTTTTCCACTACCCTGCGTACGCCGGACAACAAAATCATTGTGGTGCCGAATGGTAAAATCATCGCCGGTAACATCATCAATAATTCACGCGAACCGACCAGCCGTATCGAGCTGACGGTGGGCGTGGGTTATGACTCAGACATCGATCTGGTGAAAACGATCCTGACCGACATCATCACGGCCGATCAGCGTGTTTTGAAAGATAAAGACGTCGTGGTTCGCCTCAACGAAATGGCAGCTTCAACCCTGAATTTCATTGTGTACGCCTGGACCAGCAACGGTGATGCACAGAACGTGAAATGGGATCTGCTGGAATCGTTCAAACGCGCGCTGGATAAAAATAATATCAATATTGCGTATCCGCAGATGGATGTTCACCTGTATCAGGTGGCGAATGCGGCGGGCAACCAGCAGGAAGAACGACGCACTTTCGAATAAAGTATGCTTCCCGGATTCAGATTTTCACAGGCGCCTGCGGGCGCCTTTTTCATGCCTGAAAAATCATCCTGCCACTGATAAGCCAGTCTAATGAGCGATTAGAAATATCCATTTCCTCTTATACCGGCTAAGCCCTTACACTGCGCGCAATCTCTGTTATTCACTCTCTGAAGGATATCCCATGCTGGCTATTTTCCTGCAAGGACTGGCGATGAGCGCCGCGATGATTTTACCCATTGGCCCGCAGAATGCATTTGTGATGAATCAGGGCATCCGTCGTCAGTATCATCTGATGATCGCCGGTTTGTGCGCCCTGAGTGACATCGCGCTGATTTGCGGCGGCATCTTTGGCGGAAGCGCGTTGCTGAGCAAATCTCCGACGTTGCTGTTGCTGGTGAGCTGGGGGGGCGTGGCATTTTTACTGTGGTATGGCTGGGGCGCATTTCGCACGGCATTCAGCAAAAACCCCGAACTGGCGCAGGCTGAAGTGGCGAAGCAAAGTCGCTGGAAAATCGTGGTCAGCATGCTGGCGGTCACCTGGCTGAATCCGCACGTTTATCTCGATACTTTCGTGGTGCTCGGCAGTCTGGGCGGCAGCCTGAGCCATGATGAGCGTTCGTGGTTTGCGCTCGGCGCGGTCAGTGCGTCAGTGATGTGGTTCTTCGGGCTGGCGATCCTCGCCGCCATGCTCGCGCCCTGGCTTAATACCGGCAAAGTGCAGAGGGTGATCAACGTTATCGTCGGCGTGATCATGTGGGGGATTGCAATACAACTGGCGCGTCAGACCGGGGTATTTTGAGTTTTGTCACTAATCTTAGTTTCTGTTGTAACGGATTATGCTACGGTTTCGCAGATTGTTTGACCTATCTATTGCCAGATCTTTGATGATTAATGGAGGCACTGTGAAACTGAAAGCATTGGCTGTAGCAGCGATGTTGGGATTAGGGACATTACCGCTGGCGTTACAGGCGGCAGAATTACCTGCCGGGCCGCACGTCGTGACGTCAGGCACCGCAAGCGTGGATGCCACGCCGGATATCGCGACGCTGGCGATTGAAGTCAGCGTGTCGGCGAACGATTCAGCCAGCGCCAAGAAGCAGGCTGATGAACGCGTGGCAGAGTACTTTGCTTTCCTGCAGAAAAACGGCATTGAGAAAAAAGATATCAATGCGGCGAACCTGCGTACTCAGCCGGAATATAACTACCTGAAAGATGGCACGTCACAGCTCAAGGGCTACCGCGCCGTGCGTCAGGTTCAGGTAACTTTGCGTCAGCTCGACAAGCTGAATGAACTGCTGGATGGCGCGCTGAAATCCGGCCTGAATGAAGTGCGTGCGGTTGAACTGGGCGTCGCCAATCCGGATAAATTCCGTGATGAAGCGCGTCAGAAAGCGATTGAAAACGCCACGCAGCAGGCAAAATCGCTGGCCGAAGGTTTCCATACCAAACTGGGGCCGGTTTACAGCATTCGTTATCACGTTGCTAACTACCAGCCGATGCCGGTGGCGCGTATGTATAAAACCGCCGAAGCCGCAGGGCAGAGCGATGTCGCGCAAACCTACGAGCAGCAAAGTATTCATTTCGACGATCAGGTCGATGTGGTATTCGAATTGCAGCCTCAGGCACCTGCACCTGCACCAGCCCCGGCTCCGGCTCAGTAAGAATGAATCTGTAAAAATGAAAAAACCCGCTCCGGCGGGTTTTTTGTTTCTGACCTTTTATGTTGCCTGTCGGACTTCTTTATCGGCTGAAAACGTCACCTGTTTCTGTGCTTCCAGCACCCGCAATCTTTCTGTCAGCGCCTGGCTGATCGAGGCATAAGCGGTACTGCCCAGCGCCAGACGTAGTGGCGGACTGACGGCATCGGCAGCGGTGATCATCGCCCGGACAGTATTTACCGCGTCACCTTTAATGGCGAAATCACCGGATGCAATCGCCCGGCGTACCTCACCGGCGGGTGTCTTTTCATAGCACGGCAAGGGCGTGGCATGATCCAGCCCGGCGCCAAATTCTGTGCTGGTCGGGCCGGGTTCCACGATCAGGAAATCAATGCCAAACGGTGCCACTTCCTGCGCAACGGATTCGACAAACCCTTCAATCCCCCATTTGGTCGCATGATAAAGACTGAAGTTGGGATAAGCGATCTGTCCGCCTTCCGATGAAACCTGCACAATCCGGCCGCCACCTTGTCCGCGCAGGTAGGGTAAAACGGCGCGGATAAGCTGGATCGAACCCACCAGGTTAGTGGCGATCTGCCTGTCGATTTGTTCGTCACTGGTTTCTTCGCCTGCGCCGAACAGGCCATAACCGGCATTGCTGACCACGACATCAATACGTCCCATCTTAGCGAATGCTCCGGCAACGGCTGCTCTGATTGCCGGAGTGTCTGTGACGTCGAGCGTGATGCTATGCAACTGATCGCCATAGATCGCCTGTAAGGCGTCAAGCGCACCCGGCTTGCGTACGGTGGCGATCACCCGGTCACCGCGCTCAAGTAGCTGTTCAGTGAGCAGGCGTCCAAGGCCGGTCGATGTGCCGGTAATAAACCATGTCTTTGCCATTATCAAATGCCTCTGTTGCAGAAGTTGCCAGACATTCAGGGTAGGGCAATACTATTGTTGCGTTAATACCCAATAACCCGCATGAACAGGTGAATATTCCCCACCAATGAGCAAACCATTATTGAGCAAACCGACCCTGGCAGAACTCAGGGCCTTTATGGCTGTTGCTGAACACCGCAGTTTCCGCCGTGCCGCCGATCTTTTAGGCATTACCCGATCCTCGCTCAGCCATATTATGCGCGGGCTTGAAGATCGTCTTGGCGCACGCCTTTTGCACCGCACGACGCGCAGTGTGTCACTGACCGAAACGGGTGAACGCCTGCTGAAACGGATTAATCCGCTGATGAACGGGCTTGATGCGGCGCTGGAAGACGTAGCAGGCGAGCCGGGGAGGCTGACGGGTGAATTACGTATCAACGGCAGCGAGGGCGCTATCCGCTTGTTGTTGCGCAATATTGTGCCGCAATTCATGGCACGTTATCCCGGTGTGGCGCTGGATCTGGTGGCGGAAGGAAAGCTGGTGGATATTGTCGGGGAAGGGTTTGACGCAGGGATCCGGCTGGGAGAAGCGGTTCCACGGGACATGATCGCTGTGCGGCTCAGCCCCGACATGCGCTTTCTGACCGTGGCTTCGCCGGATTATCTTGCGGCGCATCCCGCCCCTGAAACGCCGGATGATCTCGCCCGCCATCAGTGTCTGCGTCAGCGCCTGCCCAGCGGAAAACGCTATCGCTGGGAGTTCCACAAACGCGGACAGGAAGTGGCGGTGGATGTGCCGGGAAATCTGACGCTGGATAATACGCAGCTGATGATTGAGGCCGCACAGGACGGGCTGGGGATCGCGTATGTTCCTGAAGATTATGCGCAGGTTGCGCTGAAAGAAGGGCGGCTGATTGCAGTGCTGGAAGACTGGTGCCCGCCAATCCCCGGTTTGTTTCTCTACTTCGCGGGCAACCGGCATGTGCCCGCGAGCCTGCGGGCATTGATCGAGATGGTCCGGGAGAAAAGCGGTTAAACGCCGCTTTTCACGCCGGATAATTCTGTCAGTCCTGACGCAACACCTGATGTCCGTGGGCGATCAGTGCATCGGTGACTTTACGCATCATGCGGCTTTCGGGCGCAAAACGGTGCCAGTAAAGCATACGGCGCTGGAACAGGCCGGGCGTCAGGTCGATCAGCTCGCCGCTTTCCAACTCTTTCTCGATTTGCAGATGCGGGATCATGCAGCAGGTGGTGCCCTGACGGGCCAGTTGCACAAAGGCTTCCGACGAGTTAACGATGTGGCACGGCACGCTGCCCGGCGATAAATCGAAGTTCTGTTGCAGGAAGGCCTGATGCATATCGTCCAGATGGTCAAACGCTACCGCAGGCGCTTTCAGCAAGGCGGAGCGGGTAACGCCGTTCGGGAAATAGCGATCAGCAAAAGGTTTCGAACCCACAAACAAATAGTCCAGCGCACCAAGCTGATCCACCAGACAGCTCGGCAGTGGCTGGGGTTGAATACTTACCGCGCCCACCACTTCACCACGACGCAGACGTTCCTGCGTGCGCGTTTCGTCTTCCACCTGTAAATTCAGGCGGATAGGGGAATCAACCAGCACTGATTTCAGCGCCGGTAACAGCCAGGTTGCCAGACTGTCGGCGTTGACCGCCAGTGAAAGCAGCAGAGGTGTATCATTGCTTTCATTGTTGCTGTCACTGCCAAGCCACTCTTCTTCCAGTAATTCCACCTGATGTAACAAGGCCAGTAATTTCTGTCCCTGTTCAGTCGGCCGGGGTGGAACGGTACGAACCAGCAGCGGCTGGCCGAACAAATTTTCCAGTTGCTTAATGCGCTGAGAGACGGCCGATTGTGTGATGCAAAGCTTCTGCGCTGCGCGCTCAAAACCGCGCTCACGGATCACCGCGTCCAGTGCCTGCAGCGTTCTATAGTCCGGGCGTTTCATCGGAGTTCTGTCCCTTAGATTTAATTTTATCCGAACACTATGCCACAGATTGTCAGGATTTGTGGTGAGGAAAATCTTTGTGTTTGCAGCACAATTGCACTTAATAAGTGTGATCTGGCTGCGGTGTTGTTTATCCAAATTGCCGGGACATGCTTTATAATCACCGGCACTCTTCGTTCCACCGAACTATTCACGCCACTTACGTGTTATCAGACAGAGAAGCCATTATGACGCAGGAAGAATTGAAAAAAGCAGTCGGCTGGGCCGCACTGGATTACGTCACGCCGGGCACCATTGTCGGTGTCGGTACCGGATCCACCGCCGCACATTTCATTGATGCACTGGGTTCCATCAAAGGCCAGATTGAAGGTGCGGTTTCAAGCTCCGATGCCTCTACCGCAAAACTGAAGAGTCTGGGTATTCATGTTTTCGACAGCAATGAAGTGGATTCGCTGGATGTGTATGTCGATGGCGCGGATGAAATCAACGGCTCGATGCAGATGATCAAAGGGGGGGGCGCTGCGCTGACCCGCGAAAAAATCATTGCCGCGATTGCCAAAAAATTCATCTGTATCGTGGATGCTTCCAAGCAGGTTGATGTGCTGGGTAAATTCCCGCTGCCGGTGGAAGTGATCCCAATGGCGCGCTCTTATGTTGCGCGTGAACTGGTTAAACTCGGCGGCCTGCCGGAATACCGCCAGAATGTGCTGACAGACAATGGCAATGTGATCCTTGATGTGCATAACCTGAACATTCTTGATGCCGTCGCGATGGAAAATAAGATCAACAGTATTGCCGGTGTTGTGACTGTCGGCCTGTTCGCCAACCGGGGTGCTGACGTGGCGCTGGTCGGGACTTCTGAAGGTGTCAAAACCGTCAAACTGAAGTAATCAGAATATAAGCAGAAGATCTGGCTGCTTTAGGGCAAGGCAGCCAGCCTAAGCCTCGTCATTGCGCTGTCATAACGCAATGTTATGAAGATGATAATTTTCTGACTGAATCATCTTTTCTTCAAAGGCTTTAATTTGGTGACTTATGTCACATTTCTGTATTTCTCCTCCTGAACGTCTGGCACAGTAAAATTGAACCAGCATGAAATGCTAAAAACCGGCAGGCGTGCTGAGCCTTCTGCTGGGGGGCAGGCAATCGTTTGTATTGATGATGGCGGATTTTTTGTTATGTTGACTGTGAGCAGTCATCTTGCAGTTCGAATTCAGCCAGAAAAATATAGGGTCGGGAAATGGCAAAAGTATCACTTGAGAAAGACAAGATTAAATTTTTGTTAGTGGAAGGCGTCCACCAAAGTGCGGTTGATACACTCCGTGCCGCGGGTTACACCAATATTGAATTTCACAAAGGTGCTTTAGACACGCAATCGCTGAAAGAATCGATCCGTGATGCGCACTTTGTTGGACTCCGATCGCGTACTCAGCTGACTGAAGAAGTGTTCCAGGCAGCAGAAAAACTGGTGGCTGTTGGGTGTTTCTGTATCGGCACCAATCAGGTAGATCTGAAAGCTGCGACCCGTCGCGGTATTCCGGTCTTTAACGCACCCTTCTCCAACACCCGTTCGGTTGCCGAAATGGTGCTGGGCGAAATGCTGCTGATGATGCGTGGCATTCCTGAAGCTAACGCCAAGGCGCACCGTGGTGTCTGGAACAAATTAGCCGTCGGCTCGTTCGAAGCGCGCGGCAAGCGTCTGGGCATTATCGGTTACGGCCACATTGGTACGCAACTGGGGATCCTGGCGGAAAGCCTGGGGATGCGCGTCTTCTATTATGACATCGAAAGCAAACTGCCTTTGGGCAACGCGCAGCCGATTGCCACACTGGAAGAATTGCTCAATACCAGCGACGTGGTCACGCTGCATGTGCCGGAAACAGCCGGAACCAAAGACATGATCTCCGAGTTGCAACTGGCGCAGATGAAGCCGGGCGCGTTGTTAATCAACGCCTCACGCGGTACGGTCATCGACATTCCTGCTCTGTGCAATGCGCTGCGTAACAAACATCTTTCCGGTGCGGCTATCGACGTTTTCCCGGAAGAACCGGCGACTAACAGTGACCCGTTCAATTCTCCGCTGTGTGAATTTGACAACGTGCTGCTGACGCCGCATATCGGCGGTTCAACGATGGAAGCGCAGGAAGGTATCGGCCTCGAAGTGGCAGGCAAACTGGCGAAATACTCTGACAACGGTTCTACACTGTCAGCGGTCAACTTCCCGGAAGCGTCTCTGCCAGCGCACACCGAGAAAGCCAGCCGTCTGCTGCATATCCACGAAAATCGTCCGGGTGTGCTGACCAGCATCAACCAGATTTTTGCGGAACAGGGTATCAACATTGCTGCGCAGTACCTGCAAACCAGCCCAGAAATCGGTTATGTGGTGATTGATGCGGAAACGGATATCAATACGCTGACTACCGCGCTGCAACTGATGAAGGCGATTCCGGGAACCATTCGTGCCCGTTTGCTTTACTGATAAGCCTTTCTGAAACAGACAAAATACCAACCGCCGAAAGGCGGTTTTTTGTTTTATGGCATCAGGGCGTTAAAAAATGTCTGCAGAGGGAATAAAGGGGGGATCAAAACGTCAGAAGTAAAAGGACAGGGTAATCAGACCGCAGAGGATCATTGATGAAAAAGTGATTTCGAACAGGTAGCGGCGCAGCATCATCTGTCAGTACCTCAGGGCAGAAAACGGAGAAAAAAACACCCGGCGAACCGGGTGTTAAATTTTTCAGTCTTGATAAGAGTGAACAGATTCGTTCACAAAGACTTCTTAGTGACTTCTTATGCTGCCGGAGTTGCTTTAGCCGGAGCAGCTTTCTTAGCATGTTTCACGTGCTTTTTAGCCGCCTGCGCCTTCTGAGCAACAGGAGCAGCTTTCTTAGCGTGTTTCACGTGCTTCTTAGCCGCCTGCGCTTTCTGAGCAACAGGAGCCGCTTTTTTAGCGTGTTTCACGTGTTTCTTAGCCGCCTGCGCCTTCTGAGCGACTGGCGCTTTTTTAGCGGCTTTTTTGTGTTTCTTGGCAGCTTGCGCTTTCTGAACAGGTTTCTTGTGTGCTTTATGCTTAGTGGCATGAGCCGGAGCTGCGGTGGTTGTGGTAGCAGCAGGTGCCGGCGTTGCGGTAGTTTCAGCAGCGAAAGCGACAGAAGACAGGCCCATTGCAGCGGCTACAACCAGAGCTAATACTTTTTTCATCTTTAATTCCTCAGGGATCTTGGTTTGTGTGTCTACCCCACTGCGGGGCCGATGTGAGAATAATAGGCGTGACAAACCTTGCTGTCCGTGAGTGATTGGTTTCGGCATGTAACGGTATGTATAAAGAGAAAGTATTATTAATTTCAATTGGTTGGGTTTTTAAAAAGCGAGGGAGACGTGCGGATTTCAAGCTTAGTTACAACATACTTATGAGGTGTGCTTTCTATTTCTGGCTGGCACTCTGCTTACCGTGGATTTATATCGTCTGGCATCACCATCTCCACACTTTTCCAGGCGTGATGACCTCAGGTAAAGGCACATCCCAGTGTTCCACCGGTAAAGCATCGACATGCTGACAATCGTGCGCTAATCCGATCGGATACGGCCCGCCTTCTTTCCAGCGCTCAAGTGTGCGGTCATAAAAGCCACCACCCATACCTAAACGTTGCCCCGCACTGTCGAACGCCACCAGCGGTGTCAGGATGATATCAAGCTGCGCCAGTGGGATCACCTGCGTGACATCCAGTTGTGGCTCAAGAATGTTGAGCCGGTTGCGCACCAGCGTCGTATCGGGCGTATAACGCAGAAAAAGCAGATTACCCGGCGAGAAAGGGTGCAGCACTGGCAGACAAAGCTGTTTGCCTTCGTTCCACAAACGGGCGATCAACGGTGCGGTATCCAGCTCACCATCAAAGGACAGAAACAGGGAGACTGAACTGGCGGACTGAATTTTCGGATGGGTTGCAACGCGTTCTGCAGCCTGCAGCGCAAAATGAGTTTGCTGTTCAGCGGTCAGCGTATTTCTGCGTTGGCGTATTTCACTGCGGATGGTTTGTCGGGCAGAAGCAAAAAGCGGCGTGTAGGGCATAGATACAAACACCAGAAAGGGATGTACCAAAAAGAAAGGGGAATCTCCGAGATGCCGTCGCAGGCTGTAACCCTTGAACCCATGGTTCAAGGTGAACGTGCTGTCGCAATCTTTAGGCTTCTCGGACGGACCGAGCATGCGCACCGATTACGGATCATCACATTCTGTTGGTACTAATTATCGGCTCAGGGGACGGGCCCGCTGGCGAACATCTCAGAGAAATTTTTTACCGTTTCTGACGACCTGTGACCAGTCAGTCAGCAACGTGTGTTATTCGAAAGGCGCCCCTTCACGTTCAGAGATCCGGCCTTGTTCGAGCAATGCCTGCTCGATGGTTTGTTGCAACATCCGTATACGTTGTTCCATATTGGATGCGTAGTCGCGCGTTTTCAACCTTTCCTGAGCAAGTTCGTGACATACGTTCAATGCCGCGATGAATACCAGTTGCTCCGTATTGGTGACTCTAGTGCGAACTTTCAGATCTTGCAACCGCTGATTAAGATCTTCAGCTGCCAGATTCAGTGCTTCCTGTTGTTCTGGCGGACAATTCACCCGTAAAGAGCGACCAAAAATTTGAATATCTACCGGTTGTGCAGACATGCCACCTTCCTGCTGATTTATTCGTCCGCCCCAACGTGACCACTACGACCTGGCGCAGGATGTTGGAAGCGGGCGCCACTATAACTATCTCAATACCAGGTTACAACCCCATGACCGGCTGACTGCTGCCCGATTGTTCAGAGCGTGCCATTCATGTTTAAGACCACCTCATCACGGGCTGCTAATCTGGTACTACGACAGACCTTGGTGGTAGCATAACACGAACTTAACCTGCCAACGATGGCGAATGCGCATGTCTATAGAGAATACTTACCCTACTTACGATTCGTTGGATCAAAACCTGAAACAACAATCGGTTGCTTTGACCGCAGCAGAAATGCACGGTTTGATCAGTGGTTTGCTGTGCGGTGGCAATCGCGACGGCAGCTGGCTGACGATGGTGCATGATCTGACTAACGAAGGTATGGCCTTCCCGCACACGCTGGCAGATTTGCTGCAACAATTGCGCAAAGTGACGTCAGACACTCTCGAAGATGACAGCTTCGAATTCAAAATGTTGATGCCCGACGATGAAAAACACATCTTTGAGCGTGCCGATGCGCTGGCCGGATGGGTTAACCATTTCCTGCTTGGCCTGGGCATGATGCAGCCAAAACTCGCCAAAGTGAAAGGCGAAGTCGGTGAAGCGATCGACGATTTGCGCAGCATCGCGCAACTGGGCTACGACGAAGATGAAGATCAGGAACAACTGGTGCAATCTTTAGAGGAAGTGGTGGAGTACGTCCGTGTTGCCGCCATTCTGTGCTTTGGTGAATTTGGCCACAGCCGCCCGACGGCTGCGGAAAATCACCGTACTTTGCATTGATGGTACATTGCATTACATAAACTGATTGCACTCATTAAAACGATTTCAGGAGAAGGTGATGACTCAGCAAGAGTACGAGAATCGTCGTCAGGCGCTGTTAGCGAAGATGGCCCCGGGAAGTGCTGCGGTAATTTTTTCTGCGCCCGAAGCACCACGCAGTGCCGACAGTGAATACCCGTATCGTCAGAGCAGTGATTTCTGGTATTTCACCGGTTTCAATGAGCCGGAAGCGGTATTGATCCTGGTGAAAAGTGATGAAAATCATAACCACAGCGTCCTGTTTAACCGCGTCCGTGATCTCACCGCTGAAATCTGGTTTGGTCGTCGTTTAGGTCAGGAAGCCGCGCCCGCCAGGCTTGGCGTGACCAAAGCGCTGCCTTTTGATGATATCAACGATCAGCTTCATCTGCTGCTTAACGGTCTCGACGTGCTGTATCACGCACAGGGCGATTACGCCTATGCGGATGAAATCGTTAACCGTGCCATGGAAAAACTGCGCAAAGGCTTCCGTCAGAATCTCTCGGCCCCGGCCACTGTCACCGACTGGCGTCCGTGGGTGCATGACATGCGCCTGTTCAAATCGGCTGAAGAGATTGCCGTTATGCGCCGCGCCGGACACATCACCGCGCTGGCCCATACCCGTGCGATGGAAAAATGCCGTCCGGGCATGTTCGAATATCAGCTTGAAGGCGAGATTCATCACGAATTCACCCGTCACGGTGCACGTTATCCTTCCTATAACACCATTGTGGGCGGCGGCGAAAACGGCTGCATCCTGCATTACACCGAAAACGAATGTGAACTGCGTGACGGCGATTTAGTGCTGATTGACGCTGGTTGTGAATATCAGGGTTATGCCGGTGATATCACCCGCACGTTCCCGGTGAACGGCAAATTCAGCAAAGCGCAGCGCGAAATCTACGACATCGTGCTGGCGTCAGAATATAAAGCGCTGGAAGTGTTCGGGCCGGGCAGCAGCATTCAGGCCGCGACCGAAGCCGCAGTTCGCGTGATGATTGAAGGTCTGGTCAAACTGGGCGTGATGAAAGGTGATGTTGAAACCCTTTACGCGGAGCAGGCACACCGCCAGTTCTTCATGCACGGTCTTTCCCACTGGCTGGGGCTGGACGTTCATGATGTCGGCCATTATGGCTCAGTGGATCGCAGCCGTACGCTGGAGCCGGGCATGGTGCTGACCGTTGAACCGGGTCTGTATATCGCGCCGGATGCCGACGTACCGGAAGCGTACCGCGGCATCGGTATCCGTATTGAAGACGACATTCTGATCACCACCACCGGTATTGAAATTCTGACCGGCGATGTGGTGAAAGAAGCCGATGATATTGAAGCGTTAATGGCGGCGGCAAAGAAATAATATGAGCATCGTAATTGTTGGCGGCGGCATGACCGGTGCCACGCTGGCGCTGGCGATTTCCTCGCTGACGCAGGGACGTTTGGCGGTGCATCTGGTGGAAGCCACTGCGCCGGAACATCACGGACACCCGGGCTTTGATGCCCGCTCGATTGCGCTGGCACAGGGAACCTGCCAGCAATTATCGCGGGTGGGGATCTGGTCTGCCCTGGCGGCAATCGCCACGCCAATCCGTGATATCCATGTCAGCGATCGTGGTCACGCGGCCTTTGTGAATCTCAATGCCGCGCATTATGGCGTCGAGGCGCTGGGGCAGGTGGTTGAGTTGCATGAAGTCGGTAAGCGCCTGTTTGCGATGCTGAAAAATGCACCCGGCGTCACGCTGCATTGTCCGGCGAAAGTTATGGATGTCGCGCGTTCACAAGATTCCGCCAGCGTGACGCTCGACAGCGGTCAAACGCTGACAGCACAGCTTTTGGTGGCCGCTGACGGTTCGCATTCTTCGCTGGCAAAAGCCTGCAATATTGGCTGGCAGCGTGAAGATTATGGCCAGATTGCCGTCATCGCCAACGTGGCGACCAGCGAGCCGCACCACAATCGTGCTTTCGAGCGTTTCACCCAACACGGTCCGCTGGCACTGCTGCCGATGTCCGATGGCCGCAGTTCACTGGTCTGGTGTCATCCGCGCGAAGCGAAAGGCAAGATTGATCACTGGAGCGAAGCGCAGTTCCTCAGTGAGTTGCAAAAAGCTTTCGGCTGGCGACTGGGCACCTTCCGGCAGGCCGGTAAACGGTTCAGTTATCCGCTGCAATTACAGCAAGCCAATAGTCACATCAGCCACCGTCTGGCGCTGGTTGGCAACGCGGCGCAAACGCTGCATCCGATTGCCGGACAGGGTTTTAACCTCGGTCTGCGTGACGTCATGACGCTGGCGGAAACACTGGCTAATGCTGCTGCACAAGGTGCCGATGTCGGCAGTTACCGCGTGCTGAGTGAATATCAGCAGCGCCGTCAGCCCGATCAGCAGGCAACCGTCGGCGTTACCGATGGCTTGATCCACCTCTTTGCCAACCGCTGGCTGCCGTTAATGGTCGGGCGCAATCTCGGTTTACTGGCGATGGAAGGCATTACGCCATTACGCGATGCTTTCACTCGCAGAACGTTAGGTTGGGTTGACCGTTAATCCCTACAGGAAAAATTATGCAATCTTTTGATGTGGTTATCGCCGGTGGCGGAATGGTTGGTCTGGCGCTGGCGTGCGGATTACAGGGCAGCGGTCTGCGTGTTGCCGTACTGGAAAATCAGCAGCCGGATCTTGATACGCCCTTGCCGGAACAGCCTGGCTTGCGGGTTTCAGCGATCAATGCTGCCAGTGAACGTCTGCTGAAATATATCGGCGTCTGGGACAACATTATTGCGCAGCGTGCCAATGCCTATCAGGGGATGGAAGTCTGGGATCGCGACAGCTTCGGCAAAATCGCGTTCCGCGGCGAAGAATACGGTTTCAGCCATCTGGGCCATATTATTGAAAATCAGGTGATCCACCGCGCCTTGTGGCAACGTGCGGAAAAATCTTCCGACATCACATTGCTCACACCGGCAACACTGAAAAATGTGGCGTGGGGAGAAAATGAAGCCTTCATTACCCTGAGTGATGAACGTCAGCTCAGCGCGCGTTTAGTGGTCGGCGCGGATGGCGCACAGTCGTGGCTGCGTAAGCACGCCGATATTCCGCTGACCTTCTGGGATTATCGCCATCATGCACTGGTGGCGACCATACGCACTGAAGAACCGCACCAGTCTGTCGCAAGGCAGGTATTCCACGGCGAAGGTATTCTGGCATTTCTGCCGCTGGCGGATGCACATCTGTCTTCTATCGTCTGGTCAGTGTCACCGGATGAAGCGCAGCGCCTGAGTGCGCTTGAGCCGGAAGAGTTCAACAAAATCCTTGCCAGTACCTTTGACCTGCGTCTGGGTATTTGTACCGTAGAAAGCGATCGCGTGACCTTTCCGCTGACCGGCCGTTATGCCCGCAGTTTTGCCGGACAACGTCTGGCGCTGGTGGGCGATGCGGCACACACCGTGCATCCGCTGGCCGGGCAGGGTGTCAACTTAGGTTTTATGGATGCCGCAGAACTGGCCTCCGAAATCAAACGCCTGCAAAAAGAAGGCAAAGATTTCGGCCAGCACATGTACCTGCGTCGTTACGAGCGTCGTCGTAAACACAGCGCTGCGCTGATGCTTGCCGGGATGCAGGGCTTCCGCGAACTGTTTGCCGGTGACAATCCGGCCAAAAAACTGCTGCGTGATATTGGCCTGACGCTGGCGGATTCCCTGCCGGGCGTGAAGCCGAAACTGGTCCGCCAGGCAATGGGGCTGAATGATTTACCGGAATGGTTACGGGACGATTCGCTTCGATTGAAATAATCTAATTTTAGCTCAATTTTTCCATTACATTTTCTAATCCGGGGCCGGATTTCTCATTCTGCAAATGGTGAGAAATCCGGCCTTGTCGTTATATAACATCGATACTTTTGATGTTTATTTGTAGATTTTGCGCCACAAACCCCAGTTTACCAGTCAAAAACTCTGCACAATGCCCTTGTGAGATCACTGACATTCATTCTGCTCTGCATATTTTAACTTATGGTTAGCAGGGAGATTCAGTGGTAAGTTCGAGCAAGGGTATCGTTTGCGCCACCACGCAAAATCCCGTCATCATTCGAGCTATCTCCGCGTTGGCTTCCTTCGCGAACCCCGGTCACATACTTATGTATGCTCCCGGGGATTCACTCAGTTGCCGCCTTGATCTAACACGAATGATTTTGGGTTTTTACGTGGTGTGCCGTTTATGCATTTGTATTCAAATGAGGAATAAGATGGTTAAGCAGACTCAGCTTTATGAACAACATGTTGCGTGCGGTGCGCGTATGGTCGATTTCCACGGCTGGATGATGCCTCTGCATTACGGCTCCCAACTGGATGAACACCACATCGTGCGTCAGGATGCCGGTATGTTTGACGTCTCGCACATGACCATTGTCGATCTCCACGGTGCCCGTACCCGTGAATTCCTCCGTTACCTGCTGGCGAACGATGTCGCCAAACTCACCGTTCCCGGCAAAGCGCTCTATACCGGTATGCTCAATGCGTCCGGCGGCGTGATCGACGACCTGATTGTTTACTTCCTCAACGAAAATTATTTCCGTCTGGTGGTTAACTCCGCTACCCGCGAGAAAGATCTGGCATGGATTTCGCAGCATGCAGAACCGTACGCTGTTGAACTGACGGTGCGTGATGATCTGGCGCTGGTCGCTGTACAGGGGCCGCAGGCGAAAGAAAAAGCGGAAACCTTGTTTACCGCCGGGCAAAAACAAGCTGTCGCGGGCATGAAGCCGTTCTTTGGCGTGCAGTCCGGCGACCTGTTTATCGCGACAACCGGTTATACCGGCGAAGCGGGTTATGAAATCGCGCTGCCGCAAGAGCAGGTGGCGGATTTCTGGCAGAAATTGCTGGCAGCAGACGTGAAGCCCGCCGGTCTGGGCGCGCGCGACACGCTGCGTCTGGAAGCCGGTATGAATCTCTACGGTCAGGAAATGGACGAAGGCGTTTCGCCGCTGGCGGCCAACATGGGCTGGACCATCGCCTGGACACCGGAAGACCGTCACTTTATTGGCCGTGACGCACTGGAAAGACAGCGCGAGCAGGGCACCGAACAGCTGGTCGGCCTGGTGATGACCGAGAAAGGTGTATTGCGTAACGAACTGCCGGTGCGATTCACCGACAGCGCGGGCAACACGCTGGAAGGCGTGATCACCAGCGGGTCATTCTCTCCGACGCTGGGCTACAGTATTGCACTGGCACGCGTTCCGGCAGGCATTGGCGAAAATGCCATTGTGCAGATCCGCAACCGTGAAATGCCGGTAAAAGTCACCAAACCCGGTTTTGTCCGTAACGGCAAACCGCTGGTGCAGTAACGAATTCGTGATAAAAATTATCCGGTTAACGCTGAATTAAGCACTTTTTTTGGAGAAAGTAACATGAGCAATGTTCCAGCAGATTTGAAATACGCATCCTCCCACGAGTGGATACGTTCAGAAGGCAACGGCGTTTATACCGTAGGCATCACCGAACACGCACAGGAGTTACTGGGCGATATGGTTTTCGTTGATCTGCCAGAAGTCGGCCGTGAAGTTGCCGCCGGTGAAGATTGCGCCGTGGCTGAATCCGTCAAAGCGGCGTCAGATATTTACTCTCCAATTAGCGGCGAAATCGTTGCAGTTAACAGCGAACTGGAAGGTTCTCCGGAGCTGGTCAACAGCGAGCCATACGGCACCGGTTTCCTGTTCCAGATTAAAGCGTCAGACGAAAGCGAACTGGCCAAGCTGCTTGATGCACAAGCCTACTCAGCGTCCATCGACGAGTAATTACACATTGCATTACCCGCCCCGCAACCCGCTTGCGGGGCAGTTCCAGACCCGTAGCTTTTGTCAGTATCCCAAGACACCTCCAGCAGATTTCAGGAATGCGTAGCAAATGACTCAGACTCTCAGCCAACTCGAACACAGCGAAGCCTTTATCGGCCGCCACATCGGTCCGTCTTCTCAGCAGCAGCAACAGATGCTGGAGACGGTCGGTGCGGATTCTTTAAATGCGCTGATCCAGCAGATCGTTCCGGTCGATATCCAGTTACCTGGCCCGCCGGCTGTCGGTGATGCCGTCACGGAACATCAGGCGCTGGCTGAGCTGAAAGCCATTGCCAGCCAGAATCAACGCTATAAATCCTACATCGGTATGGGTTACAGCGCGGTGCTGACACCGCCGGTTATCCAGCGCAATATGCTGGAAAATCCGGGCTGGTACACCGCGTACACGCCGTATCAGCCGGAAGTATCACAGGGCCGTCTTGAAGCGCTGCTGAACTTCCAGCAACTGACTTTAGACTTAACGGGGCTGGATCTGGCTTCTGCTTCTTTGCTTGATGAAGCGACTGCTGCAGCCGAAGCGATGGCGCTGGCAAAACGTGCCAGCAAACTCAAAGATGCCAACCGTTTCTTCGTGGCAGACGACGTGCATCCGCAAACGCTGGATGTGGTACGCACCCGCGCGGAAACCTTCGGTTTTGACATCATCGTTGATAAAGCCGAAAAAGTGCTCGAGCTG
Source organism: Rahnella sp. 2050 (assembly GCF_040544515.1). Taxonomy (NCBI): domain Bacteria; kingdom Pseudomonadati; phylum Pseudomonadota; class Gammaproteobacteria; order Enterobacterales; family Yersiniaceae; genus Rahnella; species Rahnella sp. 2050. The sequence goes on from NZ_JBEPKE010000002.1 coordinate 715,829, forward strand.
GAAGGCGTGTTCGGCGTGCTGCTGCAGCAGGTTGGCACCACCGGTGAAGTTCACGATTACACCGCGCTGCTGGGCGAACTGAAATCCCGCAAAATTATTACCAGCGTTGCCGCTGATATTATGGCGCTGGTGCTGCTGGCTGCACCGGGCAAGCAGGGCGCAGACGTGGTCTTCGGTTCCGCGCAACGCTTTGGCGTGCCGATGGGCTACGGTGGTCCGCACGCGGCATTCTTCGCCTGTGTAGACGAATTCAAACGTTCCATGCCGGGCCGTATCATCGGGGTTTCCCGTGATGCCGCAGGCAAAACTGCACTGCGTATGGCGATGCAGACCCGCGAGCAACATATCCGCCGCGAAAAAGCCAACTCCAACATTTGTACCTCGCAGGTTTTACTGGCGAATATTGCCAGTCTGTATGCGGTATTCCACGGTCCTGAAGGCCTGAAACGCATTGCGTCACGTATTCACCGTCTGACCGACATTCTGGCCGCTGGCCTGAAACAGGGTGGCCTGACGCTGCGTCATAACACCTGGTTTGACACGCTGACTGTTGAAGTCAAAGACAAAGCCGCCGTGCTGGAACGCGCGCTGAGTTTCGGTCTGAACCTGCGTACTGACATTCACGGCGCAGTCGGTATCACCCTCGACGAAGCCACGTCCCGCGAAGACGTTCAGGTTCTGTTCGCTGCCCTGCTGGGTGACGACAACGGTCTGGATATCGACAAACTGGACAAGGCGGCATCGACCGACAGCAACTCCATTCCTGCTGCTATGCTGCGTGTGGATCCGATCCTGACCCATCCGGTATTCAACCAGTACCACAGCGAAACCGAGATGATGCGTTATATGCACCGTCTGGAGAAAAAAGATCTGGCGCTGAATCAGGCCATGATCCCGCTGGGTTCCTGCACCATGAAACTGAACGCTGCGGCAGAAATGATCCCGATAACCTGGCCGGAATTTGCCGATCTGCACCCGTTCTGTCCGACAGAACAGGCTGGCGGTTATCAGCAGATGATTGGTCAGTTGTCACAATGGCTGGTTCAGCTTACCGGTTACGACGCAGTTTGCATGCAGCCAAACTCCGGCGCGCAGGGCGAATACGCGGGTCTGCTGGCCATCCGTCGTTACCACGAAAGCCGTAACGAAAGCGGTCGTCACATCTGCCTGATCCCAAGTTCAGCGCACGGCACCAACCCGGCTTCCGCGCAGATGGCGAGCATGACCGTCGTAGTGGTTGCGTGTGATAAACAGGGCAACATCGACCTGAGCGACCTGCGTGAGAAAGCGGCGAAAGCGGGCGATGAGCTGTCTTGTATCATGGTGACGTACCCTTCAACGCACGGCGTTTACGAAGAAACTATCCGCGAAGTTTGCCAGATTGTGCATCAGTACGGCGGTCAGGTTTACCTCGACGGCGCGAATATGAACGCACAGGTCGGCATTACCACGCCGGGTTACATCGGCGCGGACGTCTCGCACCTTAACCTGCATAAAACCTTCTGTATCCCGCACGGCGGCGGCGGTCCTGGCATGGGTCCGATTGGGGTGAAAGCGCATCTGGCGCCGTTCGTTCCGGGTCACAGCGTGGTGCAGATTGACGGCGTGCTGACGCAAAACGGCGCGGTTTCTGCGGCACCGTTCGGCAGTGCTTCCATCCTGCCAATCAGCTGGATGTATATCCGCATGATGGGCGCGGAAGGTCTGAAACAAGCCAGCCAGGTGGCAATTCTGAATGCGAACTACATCGCGACCCGTCTGAAAGACGCGTATCCGGTGCTGTATACCGGCCGTGATGGTCGTGTGGCGCACGAATGCATTCTGGATATTCGTCCGCTGAAAGAGACGACCGGTATCAGTGAAATGGATATCGCCAAGCGTCTGATCGACTACGGATTCCATGCCCCGACCATGTCCTTCCCGGTGGCCGGTACGCTGATGGTTGAACCAACCGAATCAGAAAGCAAAGTGGAACTGGATCGCTTCATTGATGCGCTGCTGGCAATCCGCAGTGAAATCGACCGCGTGGCGCAAGGCGAATGGCCGCTGGCAGACAACCCGCTGGTGAATGCACCGCACGTGCAGAACGAGCTGGTCAGCGACTGGAACCATCCGTACACCCGCGAAGTGGCGGTATTCCCGGCCGGTTACGACAACAAGTACTGGCCGACGGTGAAACGTCTGGATGACGTGTACGGGGACAGGAATTTGTTCTGTTCGTGTGTACCGATGTCAGATTACGAGTAAGACGCCGATCTGCTCCTCGCTGAGAAGGGTGAGGAGTAAAAAACTCGGGCTGCTCCCTCCCCTGCGAAGGGGAGGGTTGGGGTGGGGTATTAAGGTCAGAATCCAAAAATTAAAGTTAGCTTTGTCAAAGTGTTAGTCCTTAAAACCCCCTCCCGGCCTCCCCCTTCGCAGGGGGAGGAGTAAGCACTTTCCTCATTTCCCCCAATGGAATCTTACACTCATGAAAATCGCTCTCGTCACCGGCGGCAGTCGCGGTATCGGCCGTGCAACGGCTCTTCTTCTTGCGCAGCAGGGTTACGCCGTCGGTGTGAATTACGTGAATAACGAAACCGCAGCGCAATCTGTCATCAATGAAATCCATCAGTCCGGTGGCAAAGCCATCGCGCTGAAGGCTGATATTTCCGATGAAGCGCAGGTTGTCACGATGTTCAAACAGCTGAGCAACGAACTCGGCCCGGTCACCGCGCTGGTGAATAATGCCGGGATTTTGTTCCAGCAGACGACCATTGAAAATCTCTCTGCTGCACGTATCAACAAAGTGCTGACGACTAACGTGACCGGGTATTTTCTGTGCTGCCGCGAGGCGGTGAAAATCATGTCGCACCGGCATGGCGGAAAAGGCGGGGCGATTGTGAATGTGTCCTCGGCGGCTTCCCGTTTAGGTGCGCCGGGTGAATATGTCGATTACGCGGCATCGAAAGGTGCGGTGGATACCCTGACAACCGGTCTGGCGCTGGAAGTGGCGGCGTACGGTATCCGCGTTAACTGTGTGCGTCCGGGTCTGATCTACACCGAAATGCACGCCAGTGGCGGTGAGCCGGGGCGGGTCGATCGCGTGAAAGCCAATCTGCCGATGCAGCGCGGCGGTCAGCCGGAAGAAGTCGCACAGGCGATTGCCTGGTTGCTGTCGGATTCCGCCTCTTACGCCACCGGCAGCTTTCTCGATCTGGCTGGCGGCAGATAGTCAGCGTAAATCATTGATAGCGGGGTTCGCTCCCCGTTCACTCCCCCAAAACGGTCAAATCCACACAACCGGTCATTAACGGTCATTAAATTGCACGAGGAATTGTGACCGTTTGCAAATCTGTTGCTGTTCTGTTGCAACGCAAATGACGATTTAATGCCGTTCCCACCACAGATCCAAACTTTAACATTTCATCTTTTCTCACCTTTTCGTGACAACTATCACAGGACGATTGTGGCAAAAAATGCGCACAGTCGCCTTTGAGGCACTGCGCATTCCATAAACATCCGGCTGCGTATCCTATTTGACATCGGGAAAGAGGAATCACCACATGCTGCCAGTAGAGCGACATCGATATATCACCGAAATTCTCAGCCAGCGCGGACGCATTCTTGTGCAGGAAGTGGCGCAGTTATGCCGCATCTCGCTGGAAACCGCGCGGCGGGATCTGGCGCTGCTGGAAAAGCGTGGCGTGCTGTTACGCAGCCATGGCGGCGCGGTGTTTAAAGAACATTCGGCGGCAGAAAAAACCTATGTGCCGTCGCAGATTGAACAGGGTGAATCCTTTCGTGACCGCAGCAATCAGTCGCCGGACAGCAAAACGCGTATCGCCAAACGGGCGTTACAGCTGATCAATCCCGGCGATTGCCTGCTGCTCGACAGCAGTTCCAGCAGCTGGTTTCTGGCGCGCCAGTTGCCTGACATTCAGCTGGTGGTGCTGACCAACTCGGTGCACATCATTCAGACGCTGGCGGTGAAAGCTAACGTGCGGGTGATCGGACTGGGCGGCGAATACTCGGCGAAGTATGAAGATTTTGTCGGCGTGCTGGCTGAACAAATGCTGAAAGAGTTCGTCATCAACAAACTGTTTTTCTCCTGTCACGGCATCAGCCACGAAGGCGGTATCCGTGAAAGTAACGAGCATCACGCACGGCTGAAACAGCAAATGCTGCTTTCCTCCGAGCACAAAATTTTGCTGGCTGACTCCAGCAAATTCGGCCGCCGCTCTTTTGCGCGGATCTGCCACTACCGGGAAATCGACACACTGATAACAGACCATCTGGAGGATGAAGAATTCCGCCAGGAACTGGCCTGGAGCAACGTTAACGTGATTGAAGTTTCTCCGTCACCCCTACAGAAAAAAACTAAAAACAGCCGCAACGGCCCGTTAGCTGCGGCACATAACTGACCTCCCAGGAGAGTAAACATGATCAAGAAATCCGTTCTTGCCTGCCTGTTCGCCACAGCCATGTTGTCCCTGTCTGCGCACGCCGCCGACAAAATTCGCATGGGCGTGGTGGTGAAAGTCGGCGGTAACGCCTGGTTCAACGCGATGGAAGCCGGGATCAAAAGCGAAGCGGCCAAACGCGGGATTGACGCGTGGCAGGTCGGGCCGACCAGTGCGGATCCGGCGTTACAGGTGCGTGCGATTGAAGATTTGATCGCCCAGAAAGTGGATGTGATCGGCGTGGTGCCCAACGACGCCCGCGTGCTTGAGCCGGTACTGAAACGTGCTCACGACGCCGGGATCAAAGTCATCGTGCATGAATCGCCGGATCAGAAATATGCCGACTGGGATTTCGAAATGGTCGATGCCACGCAGCACGGCATTAATCACATGATCGCGCTGGCGCAGTGTATGAAAGAGAAAGGCGACTATGCGGTGTATGTCGGAAGTCTTACCGTGCCGCTCCATCAGAAATGGGCTGATGCCGCCATCAATTACCAGAAAGAACATTATCCGGATATGCATCTGGTCGGCGACAAATTTGGCGTCGGCGAATCCCTTGATGACAGCATCCGTACCACCAACGACCTGATGTCCAAAGATGCCAACCTGAAAGGCATTCTGGCGATCGGCTCGCAAGGCCCGATTGGCGCAGGCCGCGCGGTGCTTAACCGTGGCAAAACTGACGACATCTGTGTGTTCGGGCCATTCAGTCCGGGTCAGGGCGCCAGTCTGGTGAAAGCCGGGGCCATCAAAGGCGGCTTTATCTGGAACCCGATGGTCGCGGGTGAAGTCTTTGTGCGCATCGCCGAGAAGCTGGAGAAAGGCGAAAAAATCACTGACGGCATGACCATTGAAGGCATGGGCAAAGTGAAAGTCGATGAAGCAACGCACACCATTCTGGGCAACGAAACCGAAAGCCTGGACAAAGCGAACCTGCCGAAACTGGTCAAAATGGGGCTGTAATCATGGCAATCTCCGAGATCATTCAAACAGAGAACGCGCCGCTGATTGATGTGCAAAACCTGTCGGTGACGTTTGGCGGGCAGCGTGCACTCAACGACATTTCCCTGCGGCTGATGCAGGGCGAAGTTCACTGCCTGGCGGGCACCAACGGCTGCGGGAAAAGTACGTTGATCAAAGTGATCTCGGGGGTTTATCAGCCGGACAACGGTTGCCAGATCACGCTCAGCTCGCCGTCGCAGGGCAGCCAGAGTTTCAGCAAACTCTCTCCGGATCAGGCACGTCAGTTTGGCGTGCAGGTGATTTATCAGGACTTGTCGCTGTTCCCGAACCTCAGCGTGTTCGAGAACATCGCCTTCGACCACAACTTACAAGGGCTGATGGGCTGGTATCGCCCGTCGCGCCTGCGGGAAACCGCGCAGCGCATTCTGACTGAACTGAATTACACGCTGGATCTCGACAGCAAAGTCTCGGCGCTGCCGATTGCCCAGCGCCAGCAGGTGGCGATTTGCCGTGCACTGGTCGCCGATGCGCGGTTAGTGATTATGGATGAGCCGACGGCCTCGCTGACCCGCACCGAAGTGAATCAGTTGCTGCGCACCGTGCATTATCTGAAAAGCAAAGGCATCAGCGTGGTGTTCGTCAGCCATCGCCTCGATGAAGTGCTGGAGATTTCCGACAGCGTCACGGTGATCCGTGACGGCAAAAAGGTCGGCACATTCCCGGCCTCTGAAGTCAGCAGCGAACGCCTGACCGAACTGATGACCGGCCTGAAACTCGATTACCGCCTGAAAGCCGCCAACATGAATGACGAACGCATCATGCTGGAAACCGACAAACTCAGCCGCGCAGGCCAGTATCACGACGTCAGTTTCAAACTGCATGCCGGAGAAGTGCTCGGTTTATGCGGTCTGCTCGGTTCCGGCCGCACCGAACTGGCACTCAGTCTGTTCGGCATGACCAAACCCGACAGCGGCAAAATCTACCTCGACAGCAAGCCGGTGCGTTTTCGCAGCCATGAAGACGCGATCAAATCCGGCGTCGGTTATGTGTCGGAAGATCGCCTGACGCTCGGCCTGATCCAGCAACAATCGGTGGGCGACAACACCGTGCTGGCGATCATGGATCAGCTGCGCAGCCGTTTTCATCTGATCGACGAATACCGCAAAAACAAGATCATTCAGCAGTGGATCGAAAAACTCGGCGTCAAAGTCGCCAGTCCCGAACAGGCGATTTCCACCCTTTCCGGTGGCAATCAGCAAAAGATCGTCCTCGCGAAATGGGTGCTGACACAGCCGAAAATCCTGATCCTCGATTCGCCAACGGTCGGCGTCGATGTCGGCGCGAAAGCCAGCATTTATCAGTTGATCCACCAACTGGCGGAAGAGGGGATTTCCATCCTGCTGATTTCCGACGAAGTGCCGGAAGTCTATTTCAACTGTGACCGCGTGCTGCATTTCAGTGAAGGCACGGTGGTTGGCGAATATCTGCCGGGCGCGATTACCCAGCAACAACTTGCGGAGGCGGTCAATGCTTAAGCTCAGCCGGTTACGCCCGTCCAGCAACGAAGGTTATTTAGCCTGGGTATTGCTGGTGGTGATCGTCACCTTTTCCTTACTCACCAACCAGTTTCTGACTTTACAGAACCTGCTGGATCTGACCGAAAGCTACGCCGTCAGCGGCATCTTTGCCCTCGGTCTGTTCGTGGTGCTGGTCACCGGCGGAATCGATATTTCGTTCGCCGCCGTGGCTTCTGTCGTGCAGTACCTCATCGCCACGCTGGCGATTCACTACGGCCTGAGCAGCCCGACCGGCAGCATTTTACTGGCGGTCGCCATCGGCACGGTGCTCGGGATGATCAACGCGATTCTGATCTACTGCCTGCGCATCGTGTCGATCATCGTCACCATCAGTATGCAGTCGCTGCTGTTCGGCATGCTGATGTGGCTGACCAACGGCACCAGTTTGTACGACCTGCCGGACTGGCTGACGACGCCAATCCGTGTGCTGCCGTTCAGCGTCGGCGAGCAGCATTATCAGATTGGATTGCCGGTGGTGGTGATGTTAGTGGTCGCCGGACTGAGCTGGATCCTGCTTAACAAAACCCATCTCGGACGCCAGTTATTTGCGGTCGGCGGTGACCAGGAATCCGCACGCCGTATCGGTATTCGCGTCGGTTTGCTGCATCTTTTTGCCTACGGATATCTCGGCGCGATGGCGGCGATTGGCGGGCTGGTGCAGGTGTATCGCGTCGGTGAAGTGGTGCCGAATGCACTGGTCGGCGGCGAGCTGGATGTACTGGCGGCGGCAGTGCTCGGCGGTGCCAGTCTCAACGGCGGCAAAGGCAGCGTGGTCGGCACCCTGATGGGCGTGTTCCTGATTGGCGTGCTGAAAAACGGCCTCAACCTGATCGGCGTTTCCAGTTACTTCATGAATATCGTTATCGGCGTGGTGATCGTCGCGGCCATCACCGTCACCCATTACAAGAAACGCAAAGAAACCGAAGTCGGCTTCGCCTGAGGAAAACCGCTATGTTCGCAAAAAGCAGAAATGTGAGTCTTAAAGCGAAGCCCGATACGCGGCCTCGCCTGAAAATCGCTTCCCTGAAAATAGATAACACCACGCTGGGATTATCGCTGTTATTGCTGGTGGTGATCATCGGTTTCAGCCTGGCGATGCCGGGGCGGTTTTTCAGTGATGCCACCTTTATGAGCGTCGCCTTCCAGTTGCCGGAACTCGGTTTACTGACGCTGGCGATGTTTATCCCGATCCTCAGCGGTGGTCTGAACCTGTGCATTATCGCCACCGCTAACCTGACCAGTTTACTGATGGCATGGGTGTTTCTCACCTGGTTGCCGCCGGATGCCAGCATGGCGATGCAGGCGGTGTGGCTGACGCTGGCGCTGGTTGGCGCAATGATTCTGGCGCTGGTGATTGGCATGCTGACCGGCGCGCTGGTGGCGTATGTCGGCGCCCATCCGATTCTGGTGACGCTGGCGACCATGACCATGGTGAACGGCGTCGGCATCTACCTTTCACGCGGTGCGGCGATCAGCGGTATGCCGGACATCGTGCGCTTTATCGGCGCGGAAACCCTGCTCGGCGTGCCGGTTCCGCTGATTATCTTCCTGCTGACTGCAGCCTTAATCGCGGTGTTTTTAGAACGCACCCGCCTCGGTAAATACATCTACATGAGCGGCAGCAACATCAACGCCACCCATTTCAGCGGCGTGAATACCCACCGCGTGCTGATCGCCATCTACGTGATTTCCAGCATGTTATGCGTGATTGCCGGGCTGATTATGATGGCGCGTTTCAACTCGGCGCGCATGGGCTACGGCGACTCGTATCTGCTGCTGACGGTGCTGGCCATCATCCTCGGCGGTACCGATCCCAACGGTGGCTTCGGCAAAGTCGCGGGCGTGGTGCTCTCGCTGATTGTCCTGCAGGTGATTTCCACCGGCCTGAATCTGATGAACGTCAGCCCGCATTTCAGCCTGGCGATGTGGGGCGCGGTACTGATCGTGGTGCTGGCGCTGAAATTCTTCCGCAGCCGTTATCTGCAAAAAAGGGCGGGGCGAATGAGCGCTGCCAAAGCGCGGGCGGCTCAACCTTAAACAGTTTTTTAAAATTGCCTCTGACTTAGGAAAACATCATGGAATACAAAATTTCTCCGTCGCTGATGTGCATGAGCCTGATCGACATTAAACAGCAACTCGAGGTGCTGAACCGTCGCGCCGACATGCTGCACATTGACATCATGGACGGGCATTACGTCAAAAATATCACGCTGTCGCCGTTCTTTATTGAGCAGATCCGCCCGCATACGCCGCTGGTTCTGGACGTGCATATGATGGTGGAAAACCCGGCTGACTTTATCGAGCCAATAGCCCTTGCCGGTGCCGATTTTATCTGTCCGCACGCCGAAACCATTAACCGCGACGCGTTCCGCATCATTAATCAGATCCGCTCGCTGGGCAAAAAAGTCGGCGTGGTGCTCAACCCCGCGACACCGGTGGAATACATCCAGCACTACATTCATCTGCTGGATAAAATCACCGTGATGACCGTCGATCCGGGCTATGCCGGTCAGCCGTTTATCCCTGAAATGCTGGGGAAAATCGCGCAACTGCGCGATCTCAAACAGCAGAAAGGCTACCGCTATCTGATCGAAATCGACGGATCCTGCAACCTGCGCACCTATCAGGATCTGATGGGCGCGGGCGCGGAAGTGCTGATCGTCGGCAGTTCCGGCCTGTTCACGCTGGACAACGATCTGGATGTTGCCTGGGACAAAATGCTCGATCAGATGCGTCAGGCGCGTCACGCAGCCTGAGGGCAGGAGAGCCGTATGCCGCACTTTCTTGGAGTGGATGTCGGGGGCACCAATACCCGTTTAATGCTGATGGACAGCCAGCAAAATTTTCGCGGCTACCACAAAACCCCGACCCAAAGCTGGGCGGGGCAGTCCGATCCGTTACAGGGGCTGGAAAACCTGATCACGGCGTATTTGCAGGAACAGGACCCGCATAATCAGGTGGCGCAGGTGATGCTCGGGCTGCCGGGCATATTGTCCCGCGACCGCCAGACCGTGCTGTCGCTGCCGTTTATCTCCGCGCTGGATAATCAGCCGGTGGCGGCGCTGCTCTCGCAACGTTTACACCTGCCGGTGGCGATGGACAAAGACGTTAACCATCTGATGTGGTGGGATTTAACCCAGCACAGCGCACTGCCGGACGTCGCCGTCGGGCTGTATCTCGGCACCGGGCTGGGCAACAGTTTGTGGATCCACGGTGATTTTTACCACGGCGCGCACGGCGGTGCGGGCGAACTGGGGCACATCCCGCTGGCGGGGAATCCGTTGCTTTGTCCGTGCGGCAAAACCGGCTGCGTCGAAACGCTGACGTCCGGCAACTGGCTGACCGGCTGGGCGCGGCAACATGCGCCGCAAACGCCGTTCGCCGACCTGTTTGTACGTCATGCGGGGCATGTGGATTTAACCGAATTTGTGGCACGACTGGCGCGCACCGTCGCCAGCGAAATGAACATTCTGGATCCCGAATATCTGGTGCTGGGCGGTGGCGTGCTGGCGATGGAAAACTTCCCGCTGGCCGAACTGGAACAACAGTTACGCAGCCATTTACGCAGCCCGTATCCGGCGAACGGTCTGACCATTCATTTCAGCGCCGTCACCGACGAGACTGGTTGTCGTGGCGCTTGTTTAGCCGCACAGCGCGTTTTTCCGTCGCAGCCAGCTCTGGCCGCCGGAACATTTTCCTTCAGGAGAGAGGCATGAACAAAGGCAAGGTATGCGTATTTGGGTCTTTCAACCTCGATATCGTCGCAGGCATGGCGCGTTTCCCCAAACCGGGGGAATCCCTGATTGCCCGCAACAGCATGATGGGCGCGGGCGGCAAGGGCGCCAACCAGGCGGTCGCCGCACTGCGTGCCGGTGCGCGGGTGCATTACATCGGTAAAGTTGGTCGCGATGATTTCGGCATGTTTGCCCGCCGCCATCTCGACAGCGCCGGTTTCGACGCCGTCACGTTGTTTTCCACCAGCGAATGCCCGACCGGCAACGCGCTGATTTATGTCGCCGGAGCCGATGCTGAAAACATGATTGCCGTTGATCCGGGCGCCAACCTGACGGTCACCGACGAAGAAGTCGAACAATGCCGTCCTGCCGTCGCCGCCGCTGATATCCTGCTGACGCAGCTCGAAAACAATCTACCTGCGATTGAAAAACTGATCGGCATCGCGAAGGAAAATGACACCTACATTATCCTCAACCCCGCGCCGTTCCAGCCGGTGTCCGACCATCTGCTGTCGCAGGTTGATTTACTGACGCCGAACGCCACGGAATGCACGCTGCTGACCGGTATTGAAGTCCGCGATATTCCCTCTGCCCAACGCGCCGCCCACGCGCTGCACGCTAAAGGGATCCAGGCACTGATCATCACGTTAGGCACGCAGGGCGCATTGCTTTCAGTCAACGGCGAAACGCAGATTATCCATGCCTGTCCGGCGATCCCGGTGGATACCACTGGTGCAGGTGACGCCTTTAACGGCGCGCTGGCCTCCCAACTCGCCGCCGGCGCCACACTCCGTGAAGCCGCGCAGTTCGCATCCGCCTACGCCTCGGTTTGTGTGGAAAGAGCAGGCGCGGCGGCATCGATGCCGACATACGAAGAAGCGCGTGAGAGGATGGGAGTTGTGGTGGTTTGAAGCGGGTTTTCTTTTGCTCCTGCGAAAGCTGCAGGTTTTTCTTTACTCCTCCCCCTGCGAAGGGGGAGGTTGGGAGGGGGGTTTTAAGGGCTCATACTTTCTGTCAAAGCACGCTTCAACTTTTTGATTTTGCTTTAATACCCCACCCCAACCCTCACCTTTGCAGGGGAGGGGGGCTGACCGGCGTTATTCCTGCGAGACATCTTCCAGATTTCAAAGTAACTCCCTGTAAATCCATTCAGCCCATTTCATTCGCAAAATGGCAGGAATATAGTCGCTTCGCTGCGGCAAAATCCGTAGCCGGACTTGGAACTCCGAATATCTGGAACTGAAAAAACTTGTTTTTTTTCAGGGGCTACGTGCACACTCAATTCGTGGCTCAGGCAGGGCAATCTTAATGGTTGGCCGGTCGCTAGATCCGGAGTTCCAAACCTGCCTGAGTCACACCTTTAGTTTGGAACCTGAAGGCGTGATGAAATTCAAAATCTAGTACTGGAATAATCATCATGACTGACATGAATACTGAAACCACTCATTCCGAAAATTCCCTCACCGTTTTCCGCGCCCTGATTGCCGATTTGGATCTGAGCCATTTCACCGATCCCCAGCTTTACGATCTGGGTGCTGTCGCGTCTGAATCCGCCGAAGGGCTTTGCCAGGGTTTGCTGTGCCTGAGTGAAGGGCTGGAGAATAGCGAACTGTTGCCGCCGGAAGGCGTTTCGCAGGTGAGCGCCTATCTGAAAGCCTCTGCGCATCTGCTTCCGGCGCTGTTTGAGTTGTCAGAGAAGGCGGGGATTGCGCTCGGGATAGCAAAAATACGGGTTTAATCTTTTTCTCCTTCCCCTCTCACGAGGGGAAGGCTGGGAGGCCGGGTGTTGGTTTCGTGTAGATCTTAAGATAAATATAAAATATACCCCACGTGGGTTAATATGTTTTTTGTATGGTTGAAGTTAATGTGTTTATATTTAAAAGGTTTGTTTTTAATATCAAAGTGATTAATATCTGCGTGGTTTAAAATGTAGTTATGAGGGACCAAACTCCCATTGGGATGATCCTAAAGATCAGACATGGATAAGAGCAGGAATTGATTATGCCAAAAGAACGGGTTTTTAGGAAAATATATATTTTCATCGTGTTGGTTATAGCTTTCCTGGGATATTTAATTAAGGTGGTATTAGATTTTTCACCTTATGAACAAACGATTATACGAAAGGAAAGTATAGGCGAGTTTAATACCCTTTATGTGACTGAAGGTAGTGCGGGTGCAACGACCCAAAATACGTATAAATATTATCTTTATCCATCTGTAAAAACAGAGAAAGAGTTTCTGGCGGATGTCAGAGATTATCCTTCTGTTCTTTTTACTTCAGATTCAAATGTCCAAATGCAATTGAAGGGCAGATATCTCTATTTTACAGTTAAAGGAACTATTTATAGTTTTACCAACCAATCTGATTCTGTCTTTATATACCTCAACTCAACCCCATTTTAGTGGGGTTTTATCCGCATGTTACCGTTCAATCTTAAACCCGACCTCTATTTTGTTCAGTAACAATGCTCATGTTTCATTCAAATAACCATCACATTCCCGCCATGTGGCTGACACAAATGCAGGACAGGATAGGCACCTTATTTCGCTGACCGGTACCCTGTAATGCGCCGCACGTTGTTCCCTTATCTGATTTTGCTGCCGACGCTGATTTTTCTGTTTTTATTCACCTATTACCCCTTATTTCAGTCAGCGACGGACAGCCTGTTTGACAGTCGTCTGTCGTCAGACGCGCCGCCGTTTGTCGGTCTGCAAAACTATCTGCGCCTGATCCAGGATTCAGTCTTCTGGCGCGCGCTGCTCAATAATCTGGCGTACATCCTGATGACCGTGGTGCCCGGCATTATTCTTGCGCTGCTGCTGGCGGTTGCGCTGTGGGAAAACACCTCGCTGAACCGCTGGCTGCGTACCGCGTTTTTCTTCCCGATGATTATCCCGCTGGTCAGTGCCGCCACCTTGTGGTTGTTCATTTTCATGCCCGGTATGGGGCTGCTGGATTACTACCTGGCGAAAGCATTCGGGCCGATGAATAACAATTATCTCGGTATGAGCAACAGTGCGCTGATTGCGCTGAGCGTGATCGGCGTGTGGAAATTCGCCGGTTATTACATGCTGTTTTTCCTCGCCGGATTGCAGTCGATCCCCGCCTCGGCACGCGAAGCGGCGCTGATGGAAGGGGCGTCGCGCCCGCAGGTTTTCTTCTATATCACGCTGCCGCTGCTGCGCCCGACCATCAGTTTTGTGGTCACTATCGCGCTGATTTATTCGATTACCCAGATAGATCACGTCGCAGTGATGACACAGGGCGGGCCGAATAACGCCACTACCGTCTTGCTGTATTACATCCAGAGTCTGGCGAATGACACCCATGATTTAGGCAAAGCTTCGGCGGCGACATTCCTGACGCTGGTGTTGCTGTTTGGTTTTTCGATGCTGAATCTGCGTGTGCTGGAAAGAGGAGCTCACTATGAGCGTTGAAACGTCTGAAGCGCCGGTGATGACCGGTAAAAAATTGCGGGCGGGCGTGCGTTCGCCATCGATGTTATTGCGCGGTGCGCGCCGTTCGACACTGCCGGTTTTACTGCTGTGCGCGGCCTTTTTATGGATGGCGCCTTTCCTGTGGATGCTGTCGTCAGCATTCAGTGAAAGCAGTTTTTCGCCGGATATGGCCTCGCTGTTGCCGCGCTTCCCGCTGACGTTGCAAAACTTCCGTGATGCGTGGGACAGCGCCGACTGGCTGCGGCTTTACACCAATACCATTTTCTTCTCCTTCGGCACCTTTCTGGTTCAGCTGGTGACGATCACCACTGCCGGTTACGTGTTCGCATATCACGAATTTCGCGGCAAACAGACACTGTTCTACCTGCTGCTGATCCAGCTGATGATCATGCCGGTGATTATGATGGTGCCGAACATGATGATCCTCAAACAGTTCGGGCTGCTCAATACATTGACCGGCGTGATGATGCCGTATTTCGCCTCAGCGTTTGGCGTATTCCTGATGCGTCAGGCGTTTCTCAGCATTCCCCGTGAAATCGAAGAAGCCGCGCTGATGGAGGGCTGCCGCTGGTGGCAGGTGGTGTTCCGCGTGCTGATCCCGATGTCGTGGCCCGCCATCCTCGCCTTTGCCACTGTCAGCATTACCTATCACTGGAATGAATACCTGTGGCCGCTGATGGTGCTTAACGATCCGGACAAACAGGTGCTGACCGTCGGGCTGGTGTCTTTCGCGATGGGTGCGGAATCGGGCGGGCAGTGGGGCTTAATTACTGCCGGAACGCTGATGGTGTGCCTGCCGCTGATGCTGGCGTTCATTATTTTTCAGAAACAGTTCCTGAAAAGCTTCGGCTTCTCGGGCATCAAATAAAGGAGTCATCCATGTTTTTAGCTCAGATTTCTGACATGCACTTTCGCAGCCACGGCCGCAAACTGTATGACTTTATCGATGTGAACGGCTGTAACGCCGAAGTGGTCAGCCAGCTTAACGCGCTGGAAGAACAACCGGATGCGGTGGTGATCACCGGCGATATCGTTAACTGCGGTTTGCCGCAGGAATATGAGGTGGCGCGCCGCACGCTGGGCAACCTGCGCTATCCGTTGTTTATCATTCCCGGCAACCACGACGACAAAGCGCAGTTTCTGGAAGCGCTGCATCCGTTGTGTCCGCAGCTCGGTACTGACCCGCAAAATATGCGTTACGCCATCGATGATTTCCCGATGCGTCTGCTGTTTGTCGATTCCAGCCTGGCCGGAGAATCGAAAGGGTACCTGACGCTCGAAACGCTGGCGTGGCTGGAAGGTCAGCTGGAGCAGGGCGGCGATAAACCGACGGCGGTGTTTATGCACCATCCGCCGGTGAAAGTGGGTTCGGCGCAGATGGACGCGATTTCCTGCGAAAACGGCGATCAGCTGCTGGCGCTGATCGACCGTTTCCCGTCGCTGGTTCGCGTGTTCTGCGGCCACACGCACCGCCTGATTTTCACCCAGTACAAACAGGCGATCATCACCACCATTCCCGGTACGGTGCATCAGGTGCCGTATTATCATCACAATCCGGCACCGTTTTATAACCTCGAACCGGCGGCCTGCGTGATGCACCGTCTGGTGGATAACACCGGGCTGGTCAGCTATCTGCATCCGCTGTCGCAATATCCGGGGCCGTATCTGTATGACGCGCAAATCAGTTGCCCGGCGGATGAGCAATGATGTCTGGCATTCGTCTGGAAAATATTACCAAACAGTTTGAAGGCAGCACGGCGGTGAATAAGCTGTCGCTGGAGATTGCCGACGGCGAATTTCTGGTGCTGGTCGGGCCGTCGGGGTGTGGCAAAAGTACCCTGTTGCGCCTGCTGGCGGGTCTTGAAGAGGTCAGCGACGGGCGCATTATGCTCGACGGCAATGACATCTCCGGGCTGTCGCCGCGCGAACGAAATTTCTCAATGATCTTCCAGAACTACGCGCTGTTCCCGCACATGACCGTGGAACAGAACATCACCTTTGGCATGCGTATGCGCAATGAGCCGAAAGATCAGCACCAGGCGCGGGTGGATCGTGTCGCCGGATTATTACAACTGGAGCCGTTGCTCAAACGTAAACCCGGTAAGTTATCCGGCGGCCAGCGTCAGCGTGTTGCGATGGCGCGCGCCATTGTGCGCGATCCGAAGCTGTTTCTGATGGATGAACCGCTGTCGAATCTCGATGCACGGCTGCGCACGGAAGTGCGTGACGGCATCATGCAACTGCATCAGCAACTGAAAACCAGCACCGTTTATGTCACTCACGATCAGATGGAAGCCATGACCATGGCGGATCGGATCGCCGTGCTGGATAAAGGCCATTTGCAACAAATCGGCGCGCCGGAAACGCTGTACGCGCACCCGGCCAACCTGTTTGTCGCCGGATTTATCGGCACCCCGTCGATGAATCTGTTTCTGCTGCCGTGCGCCGCTGGCGTGCTGACAGTCGAAAACCAGCCGGTCCGTCTGCCGCAAACTGAACATGCGCAGGCGCTCGATGAGGTGTATCTGGGCATCAGACCCGAACACATCAGCGACCGGCCGGTGGAAGGCGAAAGCCTGCAATTGCAGGCGACGCTGACCTATCGCGAGCTGCTCGGCGCGGAGTATCTGTGCCATGCCGACACGCCGCTCGGGAAAATCCGTTACGTACGTAAAAACCAGCTGCGGGAAAACAGCGGGGACATTCCACAACCCGGCGACCGCATTACTTTGTATTTCTCTTTGCACGACCTTCATCTTTTTTCAGGCCAAAACCAGCAGAATCTGCACCGGGAGAATCACCATCATGCGTAAAGTATCTGTGCTGGCGCTCGCCATCGGCTTTATTGCCGCAGGCACGGCGTCCGCCAAAGGAAATATCGATTTCATGTTCCCTGCACCGGTTGACGGCAAGCTGACCATGGAAATGACCCGCGTTATCAAAGAGTTCAACCAGTCACAAAATGATGTGGAAGTGCGCGGGATATTTACCGGCAGCTATGACACCACCAAAGTGAAAGCTGAAGCGGCAGCGAAATCTGGCCAGCCACCGGCGCTGGTGATCATGTCCGCTAACTTCACGGCGGATCTGGCGATCAAAAACGAAATTCTGCCGATGGACGAACTGTTCAAATTCGGCGACCAGAAAGCCACGCCGTTCCTGACGCAAAACTTCTGGCCCGCCATGCGCCAGAACGCTCAGCTTAACGGCGTCACTTACGCGATCCCATTCCATAATTCGACGCCTATTCTCTATTACAACAAAGACATGTTCGCCAAAGCGGGCATTACCGCGCCGCCGAAAGACTGGGATGAATTGCTGGAAGACTCGAAAAAGCTGACGGATTCGGCGAAAGGTCAGTGGGGGATCATGTTGCCATCGACCAACGATGACTACGGCGGCTGGATTTTGTCGGCACTGACCCGCGCCAATGGCGGCCAGTATTACAACGCCGATTATCCGGGTGAAGTGTATTACGACAAACCATCCACCCTGGGCGCGCTGCGCTTCTGGCAGAATCTGGTGTACCGCGACAAAGTGATGCCGTCGGGTGTGCTGAACTCCAAGCAAATCAGCGCGGCGTTCTTTTCCGGCAAACTCGGCATGGCGATGCTGAGCACCGGTGCACTGGGCTTTATGCGTGAAAATACCAAAGATTTTGAGCTGGGCGTGGCGATGATGCCTGCCAAAGTGCGTAACGGTGTCACCATCGGCGGGGCGAGTCTGGTGAGTTTTAAAGGCATTTCCGATGACCAGAAAAAAGCGGCTTACACCTTCCTGCAATATCTGGTCAGCCCGAAAGTGAACGGTGCCTGGAGCCGCTTTACCGGCTATTTTTCACCGCGTATGGCGTCTTATGACACACCGGAAATGAAAGAATATCTGGCGAAAGATCCGCGTGCGGCGATTGCGCTGGAGCAGCTGAAGTACGCCTATCCGTGGTATGCGACGTATGAAACCGTGGCGGTGCGTCAGGCGATGGAAAATCAGCTGGCGGCGCTGGTTAATGATGAGAAAGTCACGCCGGAAGCGGCGGCGGCACAGGCACAGAAAGACGCCGACACCATCATGAAACCTTATGTGGAATCAACGGCACTGACTGTTCCAAAGTAGGTGATCTCGCTCCTTCCCCTTTACGAGGGGAAGGAGCAAAAAAATTACTTCAGCCAGCCCTGCTGGTGGGCGTTGTCCAGATGGCTGCGGATATGCAGCCACAGTTCAGGATGGATATCGGCGATAAAGGCATTACGGGCTAACACCTGCTCCAGACGGATATTGTTCTCCACCCAGCTCTGCCCCTGATTATTCAGGTTCATGATCATCGGCATCACGCGGTCGATCACCAGCGCAAAGCGCGCTTCCGGGGTTTCACCCGCTTCGTATTCATTCCACAAATCCAGGAATTGTGTGTTCAGCGGTGCAGGCAGCAGGCCGAACAGGCGTTTCGCGGCAATGATTTCCTGATCGTGAACTGCTGCGCGGGCAGCGAGATCGTAAACCAGCACATCACCGGCATCGATTTCGACGATGTCGTGGATCAAAGCCATACGGATGACTTTATTGATATCAACGCCTTCCGGTGCGAAAGGGGCCAGGGACATTGCTGCCACGGCGAAATGCCAGCTATGTTCTGCGGAGTTTTCCTGACGCTCAGTGCCTAACACTTTGGTGCGACGTTGCACGCTTTTCAGTTTGTCGATTTCCATCAGGAACTGAAAAACTTCGGTCATTGCGCCGAAATTCAGCGGGGTAGTGGCTGCAGACATACTAAAACCTTAGTCATATTGACGGCATGGTAAACGGCGTTATTTCACTTTTCCGCTACACCTTAGTCGCTTGATATAAAAAAATCATGTTTTTGGGTGCGGAAAATGCATGTGTCTCAAAAATGTAATCTGAATAAATTATAAACAAATTGAATGAATTGAAGGGCTTCACACAACGGGGTGAATGAAATGATGATCTGCCTAAGAGACTGTTACATCAGATAATACTCATTTTAAGCTTACAGATGTACACTGGAATGGTTCTCAGTTAATCTGATTCTGCTGGACCGTTTTATTAACAATCATTTTCCCTTTTTTGTCTTGAGGATTCTCAACGTATGGGTAAGTTGTCTCCATCCCCACAGGGATATCCGTGGGCCGAAGAAATTGCCAACAGCCTGAGTCACGGCGTTGGTCTGGTTTTCGGGATTGTCGGGCTGGTGCTGTTGCTGGTTCAGGCAGTTGGCGATAACGCCAGCGCCATGGCGATCACCAGTTATAGTTTGTACGGCGGCAGCATGATTTTGCTGTATCTGGCCTCCACGCTGTATCACGCGATACCGCATCAGAAAGCCAAATACTGGCTGAAAAAACTTGATCACTGCGCGATTTATTTGCTGATCGCCGGAACCTACACGCCGTTCCTGCTGATCGGGCTTAACTCCCCGCTGGCAAAAGGATTAATGGCGGTGATCTGGGGGCTGGCACTGTTCGGCGTGATTTTTAAACTGGCATTCGCGCACCGTTTTGAGGTGCTTTCGCTGGTCACCTATCTGACGATGGGCTGGCTGTCACTGATTGTGATTTACCAGCTTGCGACCACACTTTCTCTTGGCGGTGTGATATTGCTGGCGCTGGGCGGCGTGATATACACGCTGGGCGTTATTTTCTACGCCTCGAAACGCTTTCGGTTCGGCCACGCGATCTGGCACGGATTTGTGCTCGGCGGCAGTGCCTGCCACTTTTTAGCCATCTATTTTTACGTCTGATGTGCTTAATTCAATTCAGTAAAGGAAAAGCGGAGCCTGATGCTCCGCTTTTTTGTGCCTGCTATTTCTTACCCGCGTCGTCCGACCACCATTGCACCAGTGAAGGCACCGGCCGCAGATCGTAATGCGCTTCGCCCAGCAGATGATTGAGAATTTTCGCCGATCGCCACGCAGTCAGTGTCAGTTGCCCCTCGGCGCTGCCGTGGCTGTGAATACCGGCATTCACCGCGTAAATGCGGTTCTGCTCCGGGCCGTCCCAGCGCAGATTGAAATTCGGCTGCAGCGGCAGATGCTGCTCGCGGTCATAAGGAATACGATCCAGCAATGGCTCGAGATAATCCGGCAAACCGGGACGGTAGCCGGTTGCCAGGATCACAATATCGGCACTGAAATGTTCCTCGCATTTTTCCAGCCCGTGTTTTGCCTGCAAACTGAAATCGCCAGCCGCATTACGCACGATATGATCCAGTGCACGGTGCGGCAACAAACGTACATTACGCCGCTGATGCAGCACGTCGAAACGGTGATAAAGCTGCTTGTAGATGTCTTCGAGCGTGTGATAACTGATGCCATCAGAGGGCAGTTTTTGTGTTTCGATTTCCTGCTCGCGCACCTCTTCCGGCAGCGTATAAAAGTAATTCACATACTCCGGCGTGAAATACTCATTGGTGAAAATGGATTCATCCAGCGGCTGAAAATTAGGGCGGCGTGATATCCAGCTCAGTTCGGTGAACTCGCCCCAGTGGCCGCTCAGCGCGTTGAGAACGATGTCGGCACCGCTTTGTCCGCCGCCGACAACGACCACACGTTTACCGGTGAAATCTGGCTCACGTAGTTCTATTTCTGCGGCGTGAAAACAGTTATCACCCAGCGCCGCCCGTGCCGGTTTTGGGATCCACGGCGCATGGCCGGTGCCGAGGCAAATATTGCGCGCGCGGTGCTCGCCTTTTTCACTCTGTACGATAAATTCCTGTCGCTTATCGTCGAAATCAATACGCTCAACCGGTTCGGAAAAATGCAAACCCGCAATGCGGTCACACGCCCAGCGCAGATAGTCGGAAAACTCATCGCGGCTGATGATCAGCTGTTCCGTGGCCAGAAAACGGTAAATCTTCTTCTGATCAACCAGATAATTAATAAACGAAAATTCGCTGCGCGGCGCAACGGTAGTGACCAGATCCTGCAGGACGTAGGTCTGCATGGTCGCCGTGGGTAATAACATACCGGGATGCCAGCTGAATTCCGGGTTAGCATCAAAGAAAGCGGCGTTGAGTTTTTCTGTGTCTTTTGCCATGGCGGCGAGACTTAAATTAAAAGGGCCGATACCAATACCAATTAAATCCTTCACGGGCATCTTTCTGTTCCTTATGTTTTTAGGATATTTTGGAAACGACGTTATTAAGCATAGGTCAGCCGACAGCGGCTGACATTTTTCTCGATAACTTATCGAAATATTCCTAAACTCAGTCAGTTCGCCCTCTCTTTCTTAATGATTTAAAAGGATTTGCTATGACCCGCCTGCGCCGTTTTAAACAAGTTGATGTGTTCACCGCTGAGCCACTCAAAGGCAATGCATTGGCCGTGATATTGGATTCGGAAGGACTGACGGATGCCGAAATGTTTGCGATGGCCCGCTGGACCAATCTGGCGGAAACGGCGTTTGTGCTCAAACCGGTTTCACCCGAAGCGGATTACCGTGTGCGGATTTTTACGACCGACAAAGAGCTGCCGTTCGCCGGACATCCGACGCTGGGCACGGCGTACGCGCTGTTGCAAAGCGGGCTGAAGCCAAAAAACGCGGGATATCTGGTGCAGGAATGCGGTGTCGGGCTGGTGCAGGTGAAGCAACTGGCAGATGGCGGTCAGGCATTTTCCGCGCCGCCTGCGCAGATGAAACCGCTGGCGGCTGAACATCACACCTTGCTGGAAACCGCGCTGCGCGGCGGTAATATTCAGGCTGATGTCATGCCGGTTGCGGTTGATATGGGCATCATCTGGCTGGTCGTACGGATGGAAAGTGCGCAGGATTGCCTGAACATCACCGCCGATGCCGCGGCAGTCAGCCAGCTACAAAAACAACTCGGGATTAACGGTATCGCGGTGTACGGTTTACACGATAAAAATGGCTCGGCGGATTATGAAGTGCGGGCGATTATCGATGAGGACGGTGTGCTGAAAGAAGATCCGGTCACTGGCAGCGCCAATGCCTGTCTGGCCCGGGTGCTGAAAGCGGCGAATTTCCCGGATGGCGCTCAGATGGCACAAACTTACCGCGTGCGGCAGGGCACCAAACTCCAGCGCGATGGCCGCGTGACGGTCACGTTCGTGGATGGCGAACCCTGGATCGGTGGCGATACCTGTACGCTGATCGACGGCACGTTAGATCTCTGATCAGCGGGGCGTCAGCCCGTGCTGTGCTGTCTGTAACAGATGAATAAATGCCTGCATGTACGGCGTGGCGTTCAGGTTATGGCGGTGCAGCAGCCAGGTGCGGTTTTTTACCGTCGCGCCGTCCACGTTAATCGGGCGGCGGTAAAAATGCTCCGGCAGCGGTAAATAAGTGGCGACAATCGCGTAACCCAGCCCGTGTTCCACCATCGCCATGCACACTTCCAGTTTGTCGACTTCCATCGTGACAGTCGGCGCATGGGAAAAGTTGGCATTCCACCAGCGCTCAATCAGTTGTGTCACGTGCGGGCCGTGATGAATTTTTATCTGCGGCATGTGCGGCAGCAGGGCGAAATCAAAATCCTGACTGTTGATCAGCACGTAATCATCTTCCTCAATCAGATGCTTGCCTTCCTTCCAGTTAAAATCGTCCTTGACCAGCGCCATATCAATTTCCCCGCGCAACAGTTTCTGAATGATTTCCTCGCTAAAACCACTCATCAGATTCACGCGGATCCCCGGATGCGTCTGCCGGAACTGGCTGAGTAATGGTGGCAGACGGTACGCTGCATAGTTGCTCGACACGCCCAGCGAAATCTCTCCCTGCTGTTCCTGATCCAGACTGTGCAGATTGAGTTTCAGTTGCTGTAAATCGTTGAGCACGGTCAACGCGTGTTGCGCGAGATATTCCCCTTGCGCGCTGAAAACCAGTCCTTTTTGTCCTTCTTCAAACAGACGGATCGCCAGCTTGCGTTCAATCTGGCGCAAACGGTAACTGAGTGCGGGCTGAGAGGTATAAAGCTGCTCTGCCGCCCGGGTAATGTTTTTATGCTGATATACCGCCCGCAATATCAGCCAGTCTTTCTCGTTCATCGTTCTCCGCCGCCAGTAAAATCCCTCATCCATAAAATAATTTTTGCGTAAAAGACGCAACAGATAAAAAGGCTCAATTTGACCGAAAACGTCAAAAGCCCTATTTCTGTAAGGCACAGAGACGACTTATCGCAGTGTCAGATTGTATTCATCCGAAAATAATTTTTGGTTTTTTGCACCATCGCAGGGAATAAACATGTCGAATTGCACTACATCAGTTCATCACGCCGGGGAACAGAAAACTCAGATTATTGCGGCTGTGGATTCACTCGCCGCGCAGGCCAGCGCGCTGGCGATGAATATTCATGCCAACCCTGAACTCAGCTTTGAGGAAGTCGAATCCGCAGCGGCACTGATTGCACCACTGCGCGCGGCGGGGTTTGAGATTGAGGAACAACCTGGCGGCCTGGCGACGGCGTTTCGCGCAACCTATGACAGTGGCAAGCCGGGTCCGGTGGTCGCGTTGCTGGCGGAATACGATGCGCTGAAGGATCTGGGGCATGCCTGCGGACATAACCTGATTGGCACGGCATCCGTGACGGCCGCGCTGGCGCTGAAACAGCAATCGCATCTGCTGACCGGCAGGCTGGAAGTGATCGGCACACCGGCAGAAGAAGAGGGCGGCGGCAAAATTATTCTCAGCGAGAAAGGCATTTTCGACCATGTGGACGCCGTAATGATGTTCCATCCGCGCGACAAAACCATGGTGGTGCGCGGCGGGCTGGCGTGTGTCGATGCGGTGTTTAAGTTCTATGGCAAAGCGGCGCATGCGGCGTCGGCACCCCAAAACGGCATCAGCGCACTCGATGCGGTGATCCACACTTTCAACGGCATTAACGCCCTGCGTCAGATGTTCACCGACGATGTGCGCGTGCACGGCATCATTTCCGACGGCGGCAGCGCGACCAATATTGTTCCGGCTTATGCGGAGGCGAAGTTCCTGATGCGGGCCAGTACGGTCAGAGGGCTGAGCATTGTTAAACAAAAAGTGTTTGATGCGGCACAGGGCGCGGCGCTGATGGCCGGTGCGCGGCTGGAAATTGAAGAAGGGCTGACCTACGCCGAGCGCAATAACAATCTGACGCTGGCGGAATACTTTAAACAGAATCTGGACATTCTGGGTGTGGAAGTGGTTCCGCCGCCGCTCAGTGGCGGGATCGGTTCTTCGGATATCGGCAATGTCAGTCAGATAACAGCGGCGATCCACCCGTATATCCGTATCGGTGATGTGCTGCCGCATACACCGGAATTTGCCAAAGCGGCCGGTTCCGGGGCCGGTTTGCAGGCCATGTTGCAGGCGGCAAAAGCGCTGGCGATGACGACAGTGGATTTATGTCAGGACGGCGCAAAACTTCAGGCCGTGCGGGAAGAGTTTTTAAACTGGAAGTCTCATTTTTAACTTAACAATCAAAATAATAACCTTGGGTAAGAGGACAGGATAATGATGAAAAAAACACTGGCGGCTGCCGTTATGGCCCTGACGTTTGGCAGTGCGCTGGCACATGCCGAAGGCGAAACTTTGCGTGTCGGCGCAGATTTAAGTTATCCGCCATTCCAGTTCCGTGATGCGGCGGGCACGCCGACCGGCTTTGAAATTGACGTCACCAATGCCATCTGCAAAGAGATGAAAGTGAAATGTGACTATGTGGTCAGCAGCTTTGACGCTGAAATTCCTTCGCTGATCGCCAAAAAAGTGGATTTCATTTCGCCGCAGGGTGCGACCGAAAAACGTCGCAAAGTGATCGACTTCAGCGATTTTGTGTATCACATTCCGACCAAACTGGTGGTGCAAAAAGGCAGTCCGCTGTTGCCGACGCCGGAATCGTTGCAGGGCAAACGTATCGCAGTTCAGCAGGGGTCGATTCAGGAAATGTATGCCAATACTTTCTGGCAGCCGAAAGGGGTGGATGTGGTGGCATATGCCGATCAGGACACCATTTATCAGGATCTGGTGGCCGGTCGTTTAGACGGCGCGCTCAGCCCGGCGGTGGCGGTGACCTTTGGTTTCCTCAACAAACCGGAAGGCAAGAATTTTACCCTGACCGGCCCGGAAGTGCGCGACGACAAACTGTTCAGTATCGGTTCGTCGTACGGTCTGCGTAAAGGCGACGACCATATCAAAAAACTGCTCAATGACGGGCTGGCGAAAATCATTGCCGACGGCACCTGGGAAAAGATTAAAACGCAATACTTCGGTCCGCTGGATATATCCGTTCATCAGGAAAAGGCTAAATAATCATGAGTTTGCGCCCGCCTGTTCGTGAGCATTTGTTACCGCTGATGGATGACCTGTTGCGCGAGTTTTCCGGGTTGCACCGGCTTTCCGGCTGCGATGATGCACAACGGGCGGCGCAGCACATGGTGTCTGTGTTGCAGGATCACGGACTGGATGCGCGGCTGATGCAGTGCCCGCTGTATCTCAGCGATCCCCTGGCCGGAAGATTGCGGCTGCCTGAATTTCCGCAATGGCAGTGCGACGCCAAAACCCGTTCGTTCTCGGCCCATTTTCCGCAGGGCGTGGAAGCACAGGGTTATCACGATGACGGCGCCTGTCAGCCGCGTACCGATCTTGAATGGCAACGTTGGGCGCAGGACGTAAAAGGCAAAATTGTGATTGCGGGGCAGGGCTTTGAAGATTACGTGCAACGCCTGTGCGCTGCAGGTGCCGCCGGACTTATCCATATCTGGGGGTCGGCTGAAACCGCACTGCATGAAGAAACCGTCGGGCCGGTCTGGGGGACGCCGGAACCGGATGATTTTCTGCGTTATCCGCGCTTGCCGGTGATTTCCGTTAATCATCAGGATGGTCAGCGTTTGCTGGCGCAGTATCAGCAACACCCGCTGATGACGCTGGAAATCGCCACGGAACTGAATTTTCACGTTGCTGAATGCAGCATGCCGGTGGTGGAAATTCCCGGCCGTTCGCCGGAGTTCGTTCTCCTTTCCTCACATTATGATTCCTGGCACGAAGGCGTCACGGATAACGCGACCGGTAATGCGCTTTGTCTGGCGATGGCAATTCATATTCATCAGCAACCACAAACGTTGCTGCGCGGACTGCGGATTATCTGGTGGCCCGGGCATTCCAATGCCCGTTATGGTGGCTCGACCTGGTACGCTGACAACTACCGCCAGCAACTGAAACAGCATTGCGTGGCACATATTAACGTCGATTCACCGGGGTGTAAGGATGCGGTGAATGTTGTGCTCAATGCCAGTGGTGCGGAATCACAGACCTTTTTAAATGCGGCGGTGAAAGCCGTGACCGGTGAACCGGCGCAGCGCATTACCCCCCTGGGCAAAGGCGGCGATCAGTCATTCTGGGGGTGCGGTCTGCCACTGCATTTTGCCTTTCGTGAAGTCCCGCTGGAAAAAAACAGTCAGTCGCCGGGCAGCGGCGGCGGCTGGTGGTGGCACACGCAAGACGACACTTACGATAAAGTGGATCTGAATATTCTCTGGCGCGATACGCAAATCCACGCGCACTGGCTGGAAGGCCTGCTGACACAACCCGCGCTGCCGCTTGATCCGCTGGCTTACCTGAACGGTTTGCAGCAATCGCTGGCAGAACTCGCCGCCACAATTTCACCTGAATTTGATCTCTTTACCGTGGCTGAAAAATTACAACAATTACAGCCTGTTTTGAGCGAACTGACCACGAACTGGCAGGCGGATCCGCAGACCTGGCAGCGGCAACTGAAACAGGCGATCGCCGGTTTACATCGCCTGCGTTACAGCTCCGTGGATGACTTCCATTACGATCTGAGTTATCGCGGCGGTGCGTTCCCCGGTTTTCAGGAACTGGCTGCACGGCGGGAAGATACCTCGCCGGAAATGTGGCTGATGATGGCAACGCGCTTTCGCCGTCAGCGTGACCGTGCGCTGGCGCTGCTGGACAGCGTGGAGGCTATTTGTCGCTCATGACCAGCAGATACCGGCAGGGCTTGGTGCCGGGATTACTGAATGTGATGGGCAAATCAACGCCGAACGTCAGCGCATCACCCGCGGTTAACGCATATTTTTCATCACCATAATCAATCGTCAGCGACCCCTCCACCATCCATAAACGTTGTTTATAGGCCTGATGGCTCCAGCCCGGATAACTGACGCGAGCCGCCGCTGGCAGCGTAATTTCGACCAGTTCCGCGCCGCCGTTTTCCTCATGCGCCGTCACCTGACGGCGCAGATAACCGATATCCGGATCCTGCCAGACTTCCTGCTGCGCCAGCGGGCGCAAGGGTGCAGGCTGCTCGTTATCTTCTGACAGCAACTGCGCCAGCGACACGCCCAGACTGGCCGCGAGGCGGCCTAACAGACTGGCGCTCGGGCTGCTGTCCTGCCGCTCAATTTTCGAAATCATTGCCTTACTGACGCCCGAACTGCTGGCCAGTTGTTCGAGGCTTAAACCCTGAGATTTTCGCAAAGCCTGCAGGCGCGTGGCGATCAATTGGTCGATTGACATGAGGTAAGTTCCGTTGTTTACTTTTGTGGAAATAATTCTACTATAGTGGAATTGAACGCATAACGGAAGCCACCGGGGAACGACTGATGAAAATGATTACCTGCACTGAACGCCAGCATGCTGTCGCAATTTTGGATATCTTTAATGATGCGATTCTGACATCTACGGCGCTTTATGATTATAAGCCACGCCATATCGACAGCATGACATCGTGGTTTGCCACTAAACTGACCCATAACTTTCCGGTGATTGGGCTGGAAGACGCGCAGGGGACGTTACTGGGTTTTGCCAGTTATGGCACGTTCCGCGCCTGGCCTGCGTATAAATATTCGGTCGAGCATTCGATTTATATCCATAAAGATCATCGTGGAAAAGGGTTGGGCAAAATCCTGCTAAGCGCACTGGTGGAAGCTGCCCGTGAACGGGGCGTGCACACGCTGATTGGCGCCATTGATGCGGCTAACAGTGGCAGTATTGCCCTGCACGAAAAAAATGGATTCATCCATACCGGCACAATTAAACAGGCGGCTTTCAAATTTGATCGCTGGCTGGATCTGGCTTTTTATCAGATGATCCTCGAAACGCCCTTAAAACCGGTTGCAGGCTGAGGGCGCCGCGCTGAATGAGAAAGCAAGAGCCGGAGGGCGCGGGTGTTCACGGCGATTTATGCTGGCAGTTATCCAGTCGCAAACGTGAGGCATAAAATGTCAGGTAAAACAGAAGTCATCAAAGATAAGGCATGGGGAAATATTGCCTGTGTGCAGAGCCAGGATCCTCGCTGGCAGGCGGTCGTCAACTGTGATGCGAATGCGGATGGTAAATTTGTTTATGCGGTAAAAACCACCGGAATTTACTGCGCACCGTCGTGTCCGTCGCGGCAGCCTAATCCGGAAAATGTTATCTACTTTGATGATGCCGAAGCCGCAGAACAGGCAGGATTCCGTCCCTGCAAGCGTTGCCGTCAGGGGCTGATTTCACTGGCGCAGTTCCATGCTCAGCGTGTGGCTCAGGCCTGCCGGTTGCTGGAACAATCAGCCGACATGCTGACGCTGAATCAGCTGGCTGCCAAAGTGGGCATCAGTGCATATCATTTTCATCGCCTGTTTAAAGCACAAACCGGCGTGACACCTAAAGAGTACCAACAGGCGCAGCGAGCACGCCGGGTACGTGAAAAACTGGCAGATTCTGCGACGGTCACCGAGGCGATCCACGCGGCGGGCTATCCTTCTGATGGCCGGTTTTACGAAACCTCCGTGGCGACACTGGGTATGACGCCGCAAAATTTCCGCTCCGGCGGCCGTGATGTACGCGTCTGGTTTGCCATCGGTAAATCTTCTCTCGGCGATATACTGGTCGCCGAAAGTCAGCGGGGGATCTGCGCCATTTTGCTGGGAGATGACCCTGAAAAGCTGATTAACGAACTGCAAAACAGTTTTCCGCAGGCAGAATTACTGGGCGGTGATCCGGCTTTCGAGCAGCGTATTGCCCTGGTCGTCGGCTTTGTGGAAGCGCCAGATATTGGTCTGGATTTGCCGCTGGATATTCGCGGCACGGCTTTCCAGCAGCGTGTCTGGCAGGCATTGCGTGATATTCCGCCGGGAACAACAGCCAGCTATGCCGAGATCGCCAACAAAATTGGCTCGCCGAAATCCGTCCGCGCAGTGGCCGGGGCCTGCGCCGCGAACCTGCTGGCGGTCGCCATCCCCTGCCATCGGGTGGTGAAAACCGGTGGCAATATTTCCGGTTACCGCTGGGGGGTAGAACGAAAACGCAGTTTGCTGGCGCGGGAAGAGAAGGGCTGACTATACTGAGCAGACTTTATGATCTCATGAACTTTTTTATAACGAGGGATGCCGTGCCAGCCTGCACTTTACGGATTGCTGAACCCAAAGATATCGATGCTCTTGCTCAATTACATGTTGCCATCTGGCGTGATACTTATCGTGAGCTTGCTCCTCCGGAGGCTTTTGTGGCTCTCGATGTACCGCGTCGGCAAGCGTTCTGGCAGGATAAATTTGCACATCCTGCTGACGGTCAGGGCATTTTTATTGCGGAAACTGATGGAGCATTCGCCGGATTTTGTCTGGCTTCGGCTTCCTCAAACCCGGAATTTGGCGACATGGCAGAAATCAAATTTCTGTATGTTTCTCCGGCATTTAAACGTCGGGGAATTGGCCGACTGTTGATCGCCAAAGCCGCAAAGCATCTTTCCGCTGAAGGTTTTCGCAGCGCAGGGTTGGGCGTTGTCGAAGGAAACGAACCGGCCATTCGTTTTTACCAGGCTTTAGGTGGCCGCGAAGCCGGACGATATACCGATGCCGGGCCACTCTGGCGCTCGCCTAACATAATCTATGCGTGGCCTGATATTACCGTGCTGACTGCACTGTAAATCCCCCTGGCGGTCAAACCCCCGCCTGCGTCAGTGAATAGCGCAGGCAATATTCACCCACGCAGTGTTTCCAGCCGTTGTTTTTGCTGACCTTCCGGCGTGAAATTATCTGCGCTTAACCAGCGTTCAAACGCGGCTTTCGACGCTGGCCATTCATAGTCGAGAACGGAATACCAGCAGGTGTCACGGTTGTGGCCTTTATTGATGATGGCCTGACGGAACATACCTTCATAGTGGAAACCAAAACGCTGTGCGGCCAGTTTTGATGGCTCATTCAGGCTGTGGCATTTCCATTCGCAGCGGCGATATTTCAGCGTATCGAACAGATAGCGTTGCAGCAGATAAATTGCTTCAGTGCCAAAACGCGTGCGTTTCATCAGCGGAGACCAGTTCACCCAGCCAATTTCGGCAACGCCATTCACCGCATCAATGCGCATCAGAGAAACACTGCCGACTGCGCGTTGTGTCTGCATATCGACAACCGCAAAGAACAGGGGATCCTCACTTCTGGCCTGTTGAGAAATAAACAGATCGCAATCAGCCTGGGTCGCAGGACGATCGACGGAGAGATATGTCCAGTCGCGATTATCATCAATGCTGTGCCAGGCCCTGAAGAGATCCTGACTATGGCGTTCAGCGTTCAGAGGCTCCAGACGACACCAGAGGCCGTCAAGCTGAACATGAGAAGGTCGTTCGCGGGGTTGCCAGTCGGGAAGGGCATCACCAATGGGTTGGCCGAAGTGGTTAAGGGTGGTCATAGCGTTTCCATTTTACTCTCAATGAACTTCCATAAAATCAGAATGGAATGACGCCTGCAACCGGCGCTTTAATAAAAATCCGGAAAGCGGGCGCTTAGCCCGCTTCGTTAATACAGGCCAGTTATAAGCATCCGGCACTACCACAGATCCTGATTTTTTCCTCAACAACTTTTTGCATCGCCAGTTTTCCAGGCACGATGTATTTGCGGGGATCATTAGCATCCGGATGTTGTGCAAAATACTCTTTTACCGCGCCAGCAAATGCGATTTTCAGCTCGGTCGCAATATTGACTTTGCAAATCCCAAGTTCTATTGCCTCACGGATCATGCTTTCAGGAATACCGGACGCACCATGCAGGACCAGCGGGACATCGACCTGCTGACGGATTTGCCCAAGGCGGCAGAAGTCCAGTTTCGGTTCGCCCTGATACAGACCATGCGCGGAGCCAATCGCAACGGCCAGCGAGTCAATGCGTGTGGATTCAACAAAGTGCCTGGCCACAACGGGATCGGTGAAAAAACTGTCGCTTTCGTCTACCACCAGATCGTCTTCCTGCCCGCCAAGACGGCCGAGTTCTGCTTCGACACTGGCATCAAAGGCATGACACAACCGTACAGTTTCACACACGTGTTGGATGTTTTCTGCCAGCGGGAAATGTGAAGCATCAATCATTACGGAGCGGATCCCCGACCGGACTTTGTTTTCGATATCGCCCTGATCTTCATGGTGGTCCAGATGCAGCGCCAGTGGAATGCGATACTTCCGCGCAGCCTCATGGCATATCGAGATCAGGTAGTCTGTACCTGCATAACTGAATGTCCCCGGCGTTCCGGCAAGGATCACCGGAGAACTCATGGCTGCCGCCGTTTCTGCCACGACTTGTACCGTCTCGAGGTTGTGAACGTTGAAAGCCGGGACGGCGTAACCTCCGCGCTGAGCTGCGAGCAGCATTTCCCTGTTTGAAATCAGATACATTTTCTTAGCCTCCCGTCATATCCAGCAAAATCTTTCCCGTCATCGGCTTGCCAGCCAGTGCCGTGACGTCCCTGACAAACTCTGCGGGACGGGCAACACTGGCGATCAGGGGGGCCAGGTTTAGTTTATTCTCAGCAAAAAGCTGTATGGCAAGTCGCCACTCACTGCCCGGCCACGGAGAGGAATAGTTCATCCAACTGCCGAGCAAGGTCAGCTCTTTGCGCAGGATATGGCCGAAAGTAGTGACGTCTAAAGTCAGGTCTTTGTGTAAGGTGCCGACCAGCGCGATTTGCGCTTTGGGGCCTGCGATATTGAGAGACAAGGCCACGGTTTGCGCTGTGCCTGCTGTTTCAATAATCAGCTGATTAAAGCGCCGTTCATGAGTTTGCTGGCGGATTTCATCGGCGTTGCATATTGCGCTGTTATAAACGTGGCTGGCACCTGTTTCCTGCGCCAGGGAAAGGCGCTGCGGATTGATATCGATCGCTGTCACCGATTTAGCCCCCAGGGCGCTGGCTGCCTGAATAAGCAACTGCCCGATGGTGCCGGCTCCAATGACTATCACTTCTTTACCCTCACAGCCTCCTGCCAGCTTCAGGGCATGCAAGCCAACGGTGAGCGGTTCCAAAAAAGCGCCTTGCAGAAGTGAAAAATTCTCCGGCAATTTAAATAAGTTTTTACGCGAAACCACGATAAATTCAGCATGGCCGCCACTCCGTCGGGAGCCAATAAATTGATAATGCTTACATTGGGAATACGCTGTTTTGCGGCACTCTTCGCACTGAAAGCATGGCAATAAAGGTACGCAGGCCACGGCATCCCCCTCATATAAATCGCTGACTTCTTCTCCGGTGCTAACGACGTGACCACTGAATTCGTGGCCTAATGTGATGGGATAAAAATGTGAACTGCTGGCGAAAATACGCGGGATATCGGATCCGCAAAGCCCGGAGTAGGCAATGCGAACCAGAACCTCATCGGGTGCACTCAGCGTGGGAGCCGGTTGCTCTTCAATAGTTATTCTGCTGTCAGCATGTACAACAACTGATTTCATAGTCAGATTCCTTAAGCGGGGGATTTCCCCCCGCCGGGATGAAAAGTTAAGAGTTAGCCAGTGAAGCGGCTGCCCGCTTTTCTGTTTGTGTGAATTGACGGGCGCGACGCCATGTCAGGAATACACCGATGGCGTAAATAATGCCGATGATGCTGAGCCCGGCGATGTTTTTGAGCGTGCAAAGTTGGATGAGTAAATACGTGATCGGCGAGCCGCCCTGATCCATTGAAGCTACTCTTCCTCCAGCCGTGAGTGCACCCGCATTTGCAGCCAGTTGGGTATGTAAATCAATGGTCTGCGTCGCTATCCACAGTGTGATGCTCATGATGATGCAACCCGAAATCAGCGTGCGGAACAGGTTGCCCTGATGCACGGCCACCGCGATGGCAACGAAGAAGCCGATAGTGGCGAGGTCACCAAATGGCAAGACCTGATTTCCCGGGACAAGCACGGCGATAAGGATTGTCAGAGGAATAAAAATCAGGCTGGCTGAAACAACGGCGGTATGACCGAGTAATAAAGCCGGATCCAGACCAATCAGGAACTCCTGTCCACCAAAGCGGGCTTGCAGACGTGTACGGGCATGGCGGGCAATGGGCGTTAAACCGTCCATTATCGGTTTGATGACTCGTGGCATCAGAAGCATAACCGCAGCGGTTTTAACGGCCAGCTGCAATACGCCTTTGACGTCGTATCCCGCGAGGTAACCAATAATCAGCCCCATCACGAAACCGACGGTGACGGGTTCACCGAACGGACCGAAACGCTTTTGCACATCATCAGCGCTGAAGTGAATTTTGTTCAGCCCTGGAATCTTCTCAATGAGGGTATCAACCAGTACCGCAATCGGGCCGAGATACGCCGAGGAACCATGGGGGATGGCAATACCGTCCAGATTAAAGAAGTCACGCGTATCCTTTGCAAACCAGTCGCCCAGCTTGTAGATGAATGCCGCATGCAAAACGACCCCCATGATCCCCAGCCAGTAAGAACCGGTGGCGAGGTGCAACATGGCACCGGTGAAAGTCATGTGCCAGATATTCCAGATATCCACATTGACGACACGTGTCATACGCGTCAGCAACATGACGATGTTCACACCGATCGCAATCGGAATAGCGACCAGCGCGATTTGTGATGCCCAGGTCATTGGCGACGAGCCCGGCCAGCCAATATCGACGACCTGCAGGTTAATTTCGAAATGCTCTGCCATGGCTTTTGCCGCAGGGCCGATGGAGTCGAGCATCAGGCCAATGACCAGACCGATCCCGACAAAGCCAATACCAATATGAATCGCAGATTTAAATGAATCCCCCAGTTTCATCCCTAATATCAGAGAGAAAACGATGATCACCCCAGGCAGCATGACTGTCGGGCCGAGATCGAGGATGTAGCGCATGATGTCGGTAAACATGACTTACTCCTGTAACAGGGTCAGTATTTGCTGACGTAACGTATCCATACCCACGCCGGAGATAAACGGCATGCCGTGCACCACCGGAATGTTGCCAAATGTCCGGTCAACTTTGGCGGTGGTACAAATCAGATGGGCACCGTCCATATAGGTTTCGATTTCCGTTACCCGGCACTGAACGAGATCCACATGTATGCCATGCGCCTCACACAATTCTTTGATTTCCTCCGCTGCCAGCGTAGAGGTGGCAACGGCTCCGCCACAGGCGACTATAATTTTTCGCTTCACGGTAAGGCTCCTTAACAGATTGTTTTAAATATTATTTTTTTAGGTAAGACGTCGGGTTTATTGCTGAGAACATTTTCAGGTACAAACGGCGGATCGTTTCTCAGGTGCCGGGATAAAAATGTGCCGTTCAAAAAGCGCGGATAACTGTTCTTCAGGCGCTGTCAGTAAGCTTTCGAAAAAAACAGGATCCTGTAGCTGGCTGAATAACTGACGTAACAACATCAGCTGTTCAGAAGGATGAGTGACAATCAGGGCAATAATGAGTGTCGCGGGAATCGTTCCCTCATCATCAGCCTGAAAGAATTCCACCGCTGTATCTGGCCTGATCAGATAAATGGCCGGGCTGCGGGCATGGGTGGCTTCGCAATGAGGAATGGCGACGGCGTGGTGTTCAAGCTGAATGCCGGTGGGATATTCAGCCTCGCGATTGACCAGCGCCTGCGGATACGTCGATTCCACCACGCCCTCCTGCACCATGCGCTCACCGATATGCATGAGTGCTTCGTGATAATCCGCAAAGCTGATACCTGTTTTGACGAAGATTTCGCAATTATGCATGGCAGGCTCCTTCGCATGTCGTTTGCAACGGCGTGCAGCCGAAGTGATATGCGCGTAAAACGTCCTGAATTTTATCGATGATAAGTTCATGCGGATCGCTGGCGAGTTCGCCGTTCATCACCCGTTCAAACTGAGCAGGAAGATATTGGCTCAGCAGACCAAGCGGGATATCTGTTGAACGCAGGTTGGCCATTAAAACGTCCATCGCCCGGTTGATGCGTGTATGAGGCCAGTAGTAGCGAATTCGATCGGATAAGCTGAAATGCAGATCGATAAGCGAAAGGCTGAATGTTGGGTTGTAATACTTTTTCCAGTAACCGGGTTCATCCAGCATGACGCCATCAATGACCGTCAGGATCTGGCTGCGGCATTCTGGCGCAATCAATACCTGTTCAATGTTGGCCAGGGCAAAGACGGCTTCCCGCAAAGCGAAAGTCAGCGCGGGACCCACTTTCAGGATAGCGAAGTGATCTTTCACCAGGTTGCGGTAGGAATCACGGGTCTGGTAATCGGTGGAATGTGCCTCATAAACCAGCGGTGTAGTCGCAATATAAGCTGACAGATCCTGAGCAAGATCAGACTGATAGTGAATCACGCGGCTGTGATCGAATTCAACGCCGGGCTGAACCACGATGGCGACGATCCGATCTATGGCATCATTGAGCCCGAGTTCACGAAATGCCTGATGGTGCATATCCAGAGTCGCTTTTGCATCTTTGGCTTCAGTGACATGAACGTGCTGAATCGCCGATGACTCACCGCCTGGAACCGGAACTTCAGTACCGATCACATAGGTCAGCAACGCTTTCTGCTGTGCAGTTGCCACTTCTTCTGCGACCTGACATAAACGCGCCGCGCGCTGAGCCACGACGAAAGGATCCAGAGGAACAGGATCGTCTGCACAGGACATGGATGCATCCAGATGAATTTTGCTGAATCCGGCTTCGACATAACGCGCGATAAGCTCTTGTGCTTTTGCCATCGCTGTTTCGGCGTTTTCGTGCTGCCAGCAGTTTGGCCCCAGATGATCGCCCCCTAAGATCAGACGTTGTAATGGAAATCCGATTTTCTCGGCAATGGCGAGAACGAAATCCCGAAAATCAATTGGCAGCATGCCGGTATAGCCGCCAAACTGATTTACCTGGTTGGAGGTTGCCTCGATGAGCACTTTTCGGCCAGTGTGTAAGTCTTCCCGTAATGCAGCTTCAATCACCAGCGGGTGCGCAGAGCATACTGAGCAGATCCCGATCCTTTCGCCTGTCTTGTGTTTAGCAATAATGTCTTTCATTTTATGCCTCCGTTTATTTCCGAAGAGGATCATACCTTTCCGAAAGGCAAACAATAGCGTTTTCTGCATTATGTGATGGCGATCGAAATGTTTCGTAAGTTTATTGCATTCGTTTTCTTTCGTTTTAGGGGCGTCTCGGGGATTGAAAAGATAACGTCTGAGAATGCAGCAAAGGCACATGCGGAGTTGCTATGCTTCACAGCGCAGGGAATTTTTACTCCTCATTAAGGTGCCTTTTGTTTACACTGTGAGGAATATGACCTTTCGGATTACTCATAATGAATACTTATGAACGTCGCAATAAAATCATTGATTTAGTGAATGAAAATGGCAGTGTTCTGGTCACTGACCTTTCGACTGCTTTCGAAGTTTCAGAGGTGACAATTCGGTCAGACTTGAGTTTGCTGGAACAAAAAGGTGCGCTCAGTCGTTTTCACGGAGGGGCGGCAAAGTGGATCGCAAAGGAAACGCCTGGTCACGAAAAACCACTGGATGAAATGGTTCTGGAAGAGCGTTATCTTCACGCCAGCGACCCGAAAAAACGCATTGCTCAGACCGCCGCGGGGTTGGTTAAACCGGGGGATACCGTGATCCTCGACAGTGGCAGCACGACCATGCTGCTGGCTGAGGAGTTAGTGAAAGCGGGTGATATCACTGTCATTACTAACAACTTACCGGCTGCGTTTGTATTATCAGAAAACCCGGATATCACTCTGGTCGTTTGCGGCGGAACACTACGCCACAAAACGCGCTCGCTACATGGCAACATCACGGAATATGCGTTGCAGGGCATCGTCGCTAACCTCATGTTTGTCGGCGCTGATGGCCTCGACGCGGCCACAGGGATCACCACATTTAATGAAGGCTATAGTATCAGCGGTATTATGGCTGATGCCGCTCAGCGTGTTGTCGTGGTGACTGATTCCACTAAATTTGGCCGACGCGGATATAACCTGGTGCTGCCTATGGAAAAAATCGACACCATCATTACTGACTCCGCTATCAGCGATGATGTGCAGCAGGCGCTCCAACAAACATCGACAGAGATTATTGTTGTTTAATCTTTATCCGGTTTCTGGCTTCAACCTGTGCTGACTTTATGGCCGATGATGATTAAAAGATACTGGCAGAACAGAGGGTTGCGCAGACGCGCAAGAAAATTTTTATCTGTTTCAGTAACAGCTATTGATAAGTGGAAGCGGTATTCAAAAAAGGCCGCAGAGCAAGATCCCTGCGGCGACGGAAAAGTAATCAGGATTTTTTGTTATAAACTTCAAAGGTGAAGTATTTCTTTTCCAGCGTCTTATAAGTGCCGTTTTTGTGTATTTCTGCCAGTGCATTATTGATCAGTGTCAGATGTGCCTGATCATCCTTACGCAGTCCGATGGCCGTGCCTTCACCCAAATAACGGGTGTCGTTTAATGGCTCCCCGGCGAAGGCATAACCTGTGCCTTCCGGGGTTTTCAGGAAGCCCGTTTCTGCGGCGGCGGCATTGGTCAGCGTCACGTCTATGCGACCTGATGCCAGATCCTGATTCACGAAATCCTGATTCTGATAGGAAACCACATCCACGCCTTTTTTCTGCCATTCGCCCTGGGCGTAGGCTTCCTGTGTAGTGCCCTGAGCAACACCCACCGTTTTTCCTTTCAGTGAATCGGCTGTGGGTTGCAGGCCGCTCCCTTTCTTCGCGATCAGCACACTTGGCACGTGGTAAAGCATGTCGGAGAAAGTGACCTGCGTTTTACGTTTTGGTGTCATGGACATTGCAGAAAGTACCGCATCAAACTTTTTAGCATTCAGCGCTGGGATAATGCCGTCATAGGCGGTTTCGACCCACTCACATTTCACTTTTGCCTGCTGACAAATGGCGTTACCTAAATCGATATCAAAACCGACCAGCTTGCCATCTGGCGCTTTTGATTCAAAAGGTGGAAATGACGGATCCACACCGAAACGCAATGTCGTCTCCGCATGTGCCAGCCCGCTGGTGGCCGATAATGCCGCGATGATCAGCAAGGGGATTTTATTCACAATTGTTCTCCGGTGGTGCCCAATAAAAACAAACCCCCGCCCGGCTGCGGCGAGGGTAAAGGAATTATTCATATTTTGAATATGACGATTGCGATATCTAGGGTCAAGCGCCAATCTTATCGTCAAAATGGTCATTAGCGTGACATAGGGGGTATTGGTTTTTGGGCAGAGTAAGTGAGGGTTTTACCGGGTCTATAGCGGCAGAGGGGCTGCGTTTATTCTTAAAAACAACAGGATAAATATTCCAATGTCTGAAGATATCAGGCAAAAAAATCGCCTTTACCCACAGGAGTAAAGGCGATTGAAGGTCTGCATTTGACTTAAGATGACATTGTCAAAGACCGTTCATGGAAGATTACTTGGCTTTATCGATGAAGACTTTTAATGAAGAGGCTTTGTTATCAAATGACACTGCGCTAAGGTCGGGAATCTTTTGACCTGATTTCACATCAACATAAGACCCTTGATAGTCACGCTCAGAATACAGGCGGACGGTATAACCCTCAGCAACCTCTATTTGGGAGATGACATTATCGTAAGTATCTCTATAATCGCCCCTTTTTTCGGCGCTGAGCCGTGGAATATCCCCGTAAATCTGTAAGAACCCGCCACGATCATAGCTTGCTTCACGAGCTTCTGCTTTAACGACCTGAACAGAGGAGACTGCTTTGTTCATTTCGCTGAGATACCTGGTCAGATCATATTGAGATGAAGATGGAAATAGGTTCGAAGTTCCTTTGAATTGACATTCTGTGAATAAACGCACCCCCAACGAACTTTCTGGTATCGTAAAGGACGACACTTGATCATTGGCGTCAGTACCGTTTTTCATCTTAACACCGTTTA
This sequence comes from Rahnella sp. 2050, assembly GCF_040544515.1. NCBI lineage: Bacteria > Pseudomonadati > Pseudomonadota > Gammaproteobacteria > Enterobacterales > Yersiniaceae > Rahnella > Rahnella sp. 2050. The sequence goes on from NZ_JBEPKE010000002.1 coordinate 755,084, forward strand.
AGCAATCGATGTCCCCAGTGACTTCCAGGCTATCGCCAGTATAACCAGCGTTCTGGAACAGGGTGACTTTAAGACCGGTCACAGGCTCTGGCTGCGGTTCTGGCTGCGGTTCTGGCTCAAAGCTGGTGACCACCATTTGGGCCACAACTGCCGGATTAGGTGACACACGCTGAATGACAATGGTTTCACCGATAGAAATGTCTTTTTCATCCGACTTAACGTGTGAAATAGCGCCATCTACAGTCTCGGTACTGTAATCACATTTGCCATTATCGCAGTTGAAAATATAGTTGCCTCTCTTGCTATCATTAACGATTTTAGCAACATAAGAAGAACCATCTGCGCTGTGGAGTTTTTCTTTATCAAAATCAACGAAAATATACGGCACGTTATTGATTTTCGACACACTCATCGACTTCACGCTGCCATCAGAGATCACCGGGTTATTACCGTCGAGCATATCCTGCGTGACCGTAATCTGACCAAGAACAGCCTGATTCGGGTACTCACGTTTGACCGAAATGACAGAACCTACTGCCAGGCGGCTTTCAACATCCCCTGTACGGAATGAAGCTTCTTTACCTAAACTTTTCTTGTTGCTGTAGTAATAGTGAGTGCCTTCTGTGCCGAAAAGATATTTCCCGTCAACATAGGCTGTATATGCCGTGCCACTCGTAATTTTGCTGGAATCGAGATTCATGTAAACACGTGTTTGACCATCATCCACGCTGACCAGAATAGCTTTCAGATCGGTCTTATCGATAACCGGATCTTCATCTGGTACTGGGACATCGGAATCATCCGGAAGCGGCGTGTTTTTCACTTCTTTAACGATATTACCCAGTTCGTGTTCCGGAGTATCGCCACTGATATCCCACAGGATCGCACCACCGAAGCCCTGATCGAGAATGTAATCTACTTTTTCATCAATGGACTGCGGATCGTCATAGGTCAGGAATTCTTGCTTGGTTTTGCTGTAGAGATACGGAACGTGTGACTCTGGGTCCCAATAGCGCGTGTATTCGCCACTGGCCAGTTTTTGCTTGAGCACATACCACGGGTTGGTACCTGTAAACTGATCCGCATCATCCCATGCACCTTTTACGGTTGCCGCGCCGGTGTTAAACATGCCCGGCAAACCAGGAATGAGTTCTGTACCCGGCACATGGCCCCAGCCACGACCATAATATGGGATTCCCATCATCAGCTTGGTTTTCGGCACATTCCAGGTTTCGACATAGGCCGTCATGGTGTCAGCCACGTTCAGATCTTTATCTTCATCATGGCTGTTTTCATACAGCGGTGCGTTATGACCGGTTAGCGGATCGAAGGCACCGTGGATGTCATACGCCATCACGTTCACGCTATCCAGCAATGGCGTGGTTACCGCCGGGTTGATGAACTGAATGTTGTTGTGATTAGTGGTGACCGCCGCAGAAAGTTGATAATACTTATCATCTTTCAGACCTTGCGCATCCAGTTTGGTACGCAGCGACTGGATTAGTTTAGTGAACTGGTTTTTCTCAGCTTCGGTATTCGGATATTCCCAGTCAATGTCGAGGCCGTCGAAATGCCATTGTGCCATGTAGCTGACCATGCTGTTGGCCAGTTTCTCAATACCTGCATCCGTGGCGGTTGCCGCTTCGAAGACACCTTCCTGGGAGTTATTCCAGCCACCGACAGAAATCATATGCGCCACGTTGGCCGCTTCAGTCCGTTTATCCAGGTCTTTAATCAGTCCTGGGGCTTTATCGGTGTCATGCATGGTCACCACACCGTTTTTCACCACCGCAAAACCGTAGTTCAGGTGGGTCAGACCAGAGTAGTCCACTTTATCAGGGGTAAAGAAGTTATGGGCTTCATACACGCCCCATTCCGGGAAGTAACCAATCACTTTACGCTGTGCAGCTACGTTGGCTTTTTCACGGTTCTGCAGATCGATAGCGTCCTGGCCGGTATACGGCGTGAACTGGAAGCTGATGTAAGGCTTGATGTTAATAGCATCACCGGATACCCATACTGGATCGGTTCCCGGGCTAATACCCTGGTCAACCCACCATTGTGCAGTCCAGTAGTATCCCAGGAAGCGAACGGTATCGCCGCCTTTATAGGTGCGGTTTGGATCGTAATCCTCAGAAATAATAGCCAGTTCCTGTTTTGGCGCGACTTGCGCTAAGACAGTACCTGGGAAGTTGTTTTGCGATGCGTTGGTATACGCAGTCCAGGTGTGACCACCATCTTTGGTGATCATCATTGAGTAATCGAGGCCGGAGAAGGTGTTAGTCTGATCGCTTGCCGTCACAGTGGCGGCAGACGAAATTATTGGGAATCCAATAGCAGAAAACAGGATTGCTTTAGTTAATTTATTTAAGCGCATAGGTGACTTCCTAATTTGTCTATAAACTCGTTTATTAACAAGGATACAAGAAATACGCGCCTTTATATCATTTGCATTATTTGCATAGTATTTAATTATATATTAAGAATGAGTAAATTAAACTTACCCTTAATCATGTGTATTTAAATAATAAAGGTACTCGCATCATTTAAATAAATGTTTTGGCTGCCAATTATAAATAAATGTGATTATTGGGGGGGGGCTGAACTCACGATCAGCCTCTCGCCATCCCACCAACTGACTCCCTCAAGACCTTGTTTTTGGAAACGTTGGGCCAAAGCGGGGAGGTTTTGGGTTCATCCGGTCATAAATTGTGGATCTGGAAAGACCCATTTTGAGCGCGACAGCGGGTAAGCGGAGAACCTTAACATTAGATGATGTCATGGCTTATTCTCCTGAATCATATTGGTTTGGATGCAGGAAGATTAGGGATGTGGTGGTTTTTAAAAATATTTTTGCTTTCTCATTTTTTTATTGAAAGCCGCAAGTACTTAATTTTTTATTTTAATGAAAATTAATTTCAAAGGAACTTACGGTTTTTTGATTAAAAGCTTCGACGATGTACGTGGGATCATACCAGATTGGGTACAAAATACGCCATGGGAATCAGTGAGGTCCATGTTGGACTATGAAAATACTGATATTCAGCTTTTATCAGAACAGCTCACTGATGAATTCACCCCGACGGACCTTTTTTCAGCGTGTAACTTTCATTCACTCCAGCTTGTCCAGTCATTGCCGGGTTTCCGTAAAAAATTGAATTCAATTTTTGTTTGTATACCTAAACGTATACCCAATCTTTAATTTTTAAGCTTGTTCCATGGCATTTTGGAAAGCAAAACTGCCATTCCGCACCAACCACTTACACCAGCAAAAAGCAGGCCTGCACCGACGAATCCCGACAATAGAAAGAAGCTTTCATCTATTGCGTATCCCATCAATACCCCTGCGAGGATAAGTATTCCAGCTACAATCTGAACTTGCCTCATGATTGGAAGAGGATACTTCTTGTCTTTAATCGTCGGAAGATTTGCACTTTTCCAGGCATTAATGCCGCCAGACAACAATAAAACCGTTGCCGGGTCTGCTGTTCTGACCAGTGCATCTTCATTTTGAGCTGTGCGTGAACCCGCCAAACAGTGAAAAATAACAGGATGATTTACAGGCAGGTCCTTGATTTTTTTCCCCAACAAAATATCGGATAGTGGAAAAGAGATAGCTCCAGGAACGTGCTCTCGAAGAAATTCAGCAGGCTCCCGAATGTCGATCAGAGTGCTGCCATTTTTCATGAGTTCATGTGCTTCTGCAGGACTTACAGTTCTTGTGCTCATTTCAAATCCTCAGGGCAGTAAATGTCCTTTAACGTTGCGATAACTTTTCTAATCGATTCATTTTTAATGAAATAATTTCTTCGTTGCTCATCTATGGAACATTCAATCAAATCCTCTTCCTTCATTCTCGCCAGGTGCTGCGATGTGGCTGAAGGACTTAATCCTGTCAGTTTACTTAGATTACCTGCTGAAGTTCCCGGTGAGTCAATGAGAGTACAAAGAATCAATAGTCGGTTAACGTTACTCATGGACTTGAGAAGCCTGGTCGCCTGAGCCGCGCTATCTTGCAAAAATTCAAGGTCAGTATTTTTCATATGTTATTTCAGGTTTATCTAATTTAAGTAAAGTCTAAATCAAATGCAGGCGTAGAGCAAAAAAAGATTTATGAATAAAATGCTCAAACTGTCCACTATGTGTTTACTTTATTTTTCAAATGGTTAAATGGTGATGAGATTGCCCTAACTGGTCACTTACAATGAACCGTTGGCCAAAAAATGCAAAATTCCGGTTTGAACCGATTATTGAGGTGCTTTTCACGATGATGTCGGCTGCTCTGATTCTGATATAGGAGGCTGAGTGTTTAGTTTATTTCACTCTAATGGCTTACGTTGAATAAGGCATATTATTAGAAAGTCTTTATTGGTATCTAATGAAAGGAGTCGGATGATGGTATTTGAAGAAAAGAAGAAAAAGGCAATAGACCTGATGGAAAATAAAAAGATGTGGCGGAGCAATTATGCGCCCCCCATCTTACGCTTGTTTTGGAAAATGGGGAGTAAAATGCCACCGCCTCCGTTTGCCCCTTTCTGGCTTAATACGATGTTCTTCGCCGCCTGGTACAGCCCTATATGGGGCATTTTCATGTGGTTCACTATCTGGAAAAATCAAGGCTTCAGCGTATTGCATGCGGTATTCATCGCCCTCTTTGCCGGTTTGCTGTTTGGTTTATTCATGGCGTTATTCCACTATTGGCGCAAGCGGTCCAACAAGTTGCCTGACTGGAAGAGCCTCTAAGAAGGCAACAATTTGAACATCAGAAAAAAGATTTATATAAAAACTGTTCACAGCTTTCACTTTTTTTTGTTTAATTTCATTTATGTTATGTGGTAATTGGTTTGCCCTGAACTGTCTATAACTCATCACTTCAAGTGACCAGTTACTACTTCTCAATGAAAAAAACCGGCCTGAGCCGGTTTCTTTTTAAGCATTCTTGATGTCGCACATTGGCAACCAGTCTGTCTCGCAGTCTTCACTTAAGATCAGATTGGTTTGCAGACCCGGATTGGTCTTTTTCTTCAAGAATTCAATCTCATACTCTTTCAACGTTTGCGGCACAGCCCGACCTTTCGGCTAGGGAAAACGTGCTGACGATTCCCGCTAATTGGAGGCATGATTTCCAATAGTTCTAAAGCTTGTTCTGAGAGAGGGACTATATGATCACGTTTTGCCTTCATACGTTCTGCCGGAATACACTACTGCTTGTTCTTGATATCGGTCTCTGACCAAGCTGTTGCTGAGGCTTCTGCAGGGCGTATTGTAGGCATGTGCTGCTTCTTCGGGCGTTCGAAAGCATTATCTATACCTGAAGCTGGATTCGCCTCAATCAATCCCACATTCACCGCATAAATCATTATCTCATTGATGCGCTGAACTAACCTTCCGACAGCTTCTAACGCTCCACGCGCTTTGATTGGCTCTAACACCTGAATAAGTGTGCATGCTTTCAGCTCCTGAACAGGAATGTTCTCGATCTCGGACTTCTACAGACACAAAAAAGCCCGCAAACCTAGAAGGGATGCGGGCTTTCAGGACTTCTCCGGACTTATCTGGTAATAACCGGATCATTATTTGGTGGAGCTGGGGGGATTTGAACCCCCGTCCAGAATTACTACATTTTTAATCTGCTTTTGATATATAACATAATTCTTTATTATTCATTGATTTAGTTAGTATCTGTTAGTATCTCTTGGTTGCTTTTTGTATCCTCTGCCGCCATTTTGTCGCCATTTTTGCTGTGCCAATTTAGGTTTGCAAGAGGGTTTTTTGTTGTTGCGTCTTCCAGGTGTTCCAGGGCGAAATGTGCGTATACCATGGTCATTTTAATGTCCGCATGCCCTAAGATATCTCTAAGGACTAAGATGTTTCCGCCATTCATCATAAAGTGGCTCGCAAAGGTGTGACGCAGCACATGAGTACATTGCCCTTCCGGCAGAATGATGCCTGCTCTCCTAACGGCTCTCTCAAACGCTTTCCGGCAGGGTGAGAAAATTGCACCACGTTTTTTAGGTATTTCGTCGTATAGCTCTTTGGTAATGGGAACAGTTCGGTTTTTTTTGCCTTTGGTTTTGATGAAGGTGATCCGATACTTTGAAATCTGCTGCCCTTCTAACTTTTCCGCTTCACTCCATCGTGCCCCAGTTGATAGGCATATCTTCGCCACCTTTATAAGGTCTGGATTCAAAGACTCCTCACAGGCATCTAACAAACGCTTTATTTCAAGGTCTTCCAGAAAAGTAAGCTCTGTCTCATGAATTCGGAAAAGCGGTAGCCCGGTTAACGGGTTCGGCGCAGTCCAGTGGCCGAGTTTACGCAGAGTGCCAAAAACCGCAGATAGGTTTAACTGCTCAAGGTTAACCGTCCGCGGTTTTACTTTTGGCAGTAGCTTTCCTTCACTTGTTACAAGTTCTCCATTTAACCTTTTTTCACGGTACTTTGAGAAATCAGCCGCCGTTACTTCTGTGGCCAAGGGGTCACCGAGTCCGTCACATATGACTTTAAGCTTAGCGTTCATCTTCTTAGGGGCGGCAAGGGTTTGCCCGTAAAGTGAATCCCAGAGTTTGATCAGATCAGAAAGCTTTCTTCTATCCGCTTTTTCTCCCATCCACGGTTTACTACTCGCTTCTTCCATTGTGAAGGTTTCGAAAGCGGCCGCCTCGCCTTTAGTAGCAAATAATCTCCTAACGCGCTTCCCTTTACGTCCGTTGGGATAGCATTCACACAGCCATTGCCCATCTGGTTGCTTTCTGATCGCCATAACTTAAGCCTTACTAAACGTGCCTGCCACTTTGGCAATGATTTTTATTTCGTCTAAATTGCAGTCAAAGGGAACTCCACCACCTTGGACGCGCACCTTTTTCACAGGGATGAAAGCCAATTCCCGAATACTATATTTCCCTTCAATGTTGACTAACCATTCACCGTCTGAAAATTCTGATTCCTTTTTATCAACAATGTAGGTTTTCGTTTCGCTTCTAATTACATGAGGCGCGGCAAGATTGTTGGGAAGAAAAACCTTATCAAACATCATGTAACCTGATTGTTTTAACTCCCCCCCTTCCAGTACGTAACTCTCCAGCCGAACGATATCGGATTTTGAGTGTTCGTATTTGACGCCTTCACCTGTTGCTAGCCATTGCAAAGAAACACCTGTTTCAAGGGCGCATCGAATAACTAGATGTGCAGGGAAATAATCCCGCTTCAACCAGGTTGCCAATGTGCTAGATGCAATTTCAACATGCCGACAAAGGTCATTTTTGAAGCGAAATCCATAAGCATCCATCATTCGGTCAATGGCTTCTACTCCACCTGTTTCAAACATAATTGCTCTCATATACGAATAAAATGATTGACTGTTCGTATTTGAAACATTATAAAGTGAATGCTCTCAGATACGAGTAAATGCGAATCTATGCCAAGAAACGCGAACAGATACGAACTGATACGAAGAAAACAAGGGATATTGCACGATGAATGAATCTATTTCAATCGAGATTCCGAGCCTTTGGGTTTATCCAGACCAATTTGCCGCTTTAGAAAACATGTCAAAACATACTGTTTATAAGTGGAAAGAATTTGGGAAGCTGAAAATCATCCCTAAAAAAATCGCCAAAGGTAAAACCAAGGCAGGCGGAAAGATTCAAATCAAATATTACGAATATAAATATCAGCAACTTAAGGCGATGGGATTCTCCGACATCGTTGTCAATGTTGTTGGATGGGACAAGTTTGCCGCCAAAAAAGAGGCATAACTATGTTTGATTATCAAACATCCATACATCCCCATTTGGATACAGCTTGCCGCCGCTTCTCACTGGCGCACAACCTAACCGAGGTTGCTGCCGTTATGGGTATTTCTGCCCAGGTGTTACGCAACAAACTGAATCCAGACCAGCCGCACCGTTTAACAGTAAACGAGCTGATCATGCTGACGGATATCACTGATGATTCGGCGGTTCTGGATGGTTTGTTGGCACAACTGAAATGTTTACCTGCTGTGCCAGTGAATGAAGCGAAACCAAATAATTTACCGATGCACGCTCTGAGTGCTACGGCCGCAATCGGTGTTATTGCCGGTGAGGCCATTTCCCCCGCGCCTATGACGCAATCACGTAGAAACGCCATTTTAGACCGAGCCAATCAGGCGATCCGCGATCTGTCCTTGCTCGTTGTGTCTGTTGAGTCGCGTTTTCACACCACGCCTGTGCTGGCATCTGCAATGGACGTAATCAGTTCATGCGGCGTCATGCCTGGCCTGAACTGAGGCTATTCGATGAAAGTTTTCGCACAACTATTAAAGCAGCAATCGCCAACCATCCAGCTGCAAAGCTATGGCCACGGTTGGCTTGAACTGCCAAACGGCCAGCGCTGGCAACCGGCCGCAAGCAAAGTAGCGTTTCTAAGTGGTTGCCGTCACCCGATGGTGAAGATTAAGCGCCGCCCTTGGTGGTTCCGCCTGATGTGGTTAAGGGGGTAAACGTGGATCAGCAAGTACCAAAATGGATTCACGAAGCCCGGAAGATGATTTCAGGCAGTGAAGATAGGGTTAAAGATTTTTGGGATAGTTTGCCGGAAACGCAAAAGCGCCGTTTGTGTCTTTTTGCCAATCTCACGAAGCAACATCTCTCACTTTCTTGGGCGCAATTAAAAGAGAAAGACAAGATAGCTTTGTGGCGAGGCATCTTAGCTGTCAGGGAGTTGCATCAGCAAACCAGCCTCTTTATGCCGCACGAATTTAAGGGGGTGGCAGTTTTCAATCTGAGTGATCGGGCTATCAAGCTTGCAGAACGGGCGGAACTACTTGCCCAAAGAATTGACAGTGAAACACAAAATTCAATGCACTGAGGGACGTATGAAAATTATCACCGTAGACGAAAAAGGTTTAATGGAATCGTTCGCCACTTTCGGCGTGAAGTACAACTACAGCCGCTTTTTCCTGGGTAAATGCCATGTGACTGGCGGACGTGTTGCACTGACTCCTTTTATGTTTAATGACACTGTTCACCTTGATAACCCACACCAATGGTTTGCGGCCAATGCTGCGTTTTGGGTTCGGGCTTATCGTGAGTCTGAAAGCTTAGTTGAACAAGTCGAGACAATGGCCAGTATCCGCGCTCTGTATTTTTTGTCTGGTTCACTTGGTCAAGGCCAAATCCACGAAATGATCCGCACCTGGTTTAATCAAACCAAAGAAGTGCATTGCATCGGCGCTCTGAATATTTCTCCATTAGCGCCTCTTCATAAAAAGACGGCCACAGAGTACCGCCCGGCCAATTTTCACTAAATAAAACACATCGAACACCCACGGCTTCCATCTGGTTGCCGGGGTTTCTTGCTGCCTAAATTTGGAGTTATGCCATGCAGATGAAACGTAATGATCGCAACCAACTTCCAGCCCTTTGGTGTGGATGGGATGCCGCAAAAGCTGCCGGTGACCAAACCGTAATATTGATTAAAGGCGCACGCGCTGAGGCAATGGCTGATGCCGCCGTGAAATATTCCGGCCGTCTGGATCGGCTGGCGTCTCATATTGTGAATGAAGGGTTCAGTGCTGCTGAAATCGTTGAACTGTTACGCCAGGAGTCAGAACAATTTGCCCGTGCTGGCCAGGGCGGTGCTTTATGAAAACTGTCTTGAAATGGGCGGGATCCAAGGTTCGCATCATAGAAGTATTGAAGCGTCATTTACCCGCTGGTCAGCGACTCGTTGAGCCGTTTGCAGGTTCCTGCGCAGTGATGATGAATACGGATTACCCGGCTTACTTTATTGCTGATGCAAACCGCGATCTGATCGATATGTACAAGCTGATTGCAGGGCAACCGGCCGCGTTTATCCAGGCGGCTGAGGCGCTTTTTAAAACGGGAAATACTGAGGCGGAATATTACCGTTTACGCTTTGCATTCAATTCAAAACCGGCCGGTGATAAAGACCGCGCCCCGCTTTTTCTCTACCTCAACCGTCACTGTTTTAACGGGTTATGCCGGTACAACAAAAGGGGCGAATTCAACGTTCCTTTCGGCAAATACAAAAAGCCGTACTTTCCAAGAGCTGAAATTCTGGCATTCGCTGAAAAAGCCAAGCTGGCCACGTTCCTTTGTGGGAACTACAGCGAGGCATTGAAAGCCGCGCAATCTGGGGACGTGGTTTATTGTGATCCGCCGTACCTCACAGAAACAGCTAATTTCACCGCTTATCACTCTGACGGATTCGGGCACGAAGAACATGGCAGGTTAGCCAGGAGCGCACGCCGTTTGGCTGGCCGTGGCGTGCCGGTGGTCATTTCTAACAGTGATACAGATATGGTGCGTTATCTCTATAAAGATTTTGCCATCAATAAAATCACCGCGCCGCGCAGTATAGGAGCGGCGGCCGGCAGCATCAAATCTGCCCAGGAGGTGATTGCAACCGTGGCGTGGGATTGCTAAATGGCATCTTTCGTTAACGGGCAGCATCATGAAACCCGCCAGTGGCAGCAAGAGCAATTTGCCCCTGGTGCCCCTTCTGGGATTAGTCTGACCGAACGCCAGTTATGGCATATCAACAAAGACGATCACGCATGGCGTGCTGAGTATTTGGCAGAAATGCCAAATTTCTTAGCGCGTTATTTTGGCGATCGTTACAGCAAATTAATGGAGGGTGGCCAGAATGGCCGCCGCCGTGCCAATACATTTTTACGCACAACATTGGGCAAAAATGTATTGCCACGTCTGCGCAAAGTTCGCCAACAATATTCAACGAATTTCCAGGGCGCGGGCGGGGTGCATATCCCGTTTGCCAAGGATATGGAAAAACTCCCAGGTTATGATCGTGACGACGTGCGCAACCTGGCGCACCGTATCGCAGATTTTATGGCCGAATGCTTCAATGATTTCATTCGCACGGTTTTCCTGGAAGATTCCAAATCACCCGAAGAATTAGAATGGCGTGCAACAGCTGCTTACCGTCATTTGGCTGAGCTGGTGAACCAGTTCAGTATCACGCCGCCTTATTGGCATACCTTCAAAGCGGGCAACAATTTCACGGCGCGTAATGCTGAGTCGGGTTTGTTGCGGATGATGGCACCGGAATGGTGGCGCGGTAAGTTGAAACGAAGCCGTGATCTGCTGCGTGAACATATGGCCATTGCCGTTGGCCAGGTGCAAAAGGCGGCATCGGCTTACGTTAGTCGTTCCACGCAAGGGGAATGGGTGGAGCAAAAGAAACGTAACCGGGAGTTTTTTAAATCGTGTGATCTGCAGAATCAGGAGACGGGTGAGCGTCTTTCCCTGGCCGACATGGTAGACGGCAGCAACGCTAACCCGGCAAAACGTCGCTGCGAACTGATGGTTCGTATGCGCGGGTTTGAAGATTTGGCCACTGAAATGGGCATGGCCGGAGAGTTTTATACGATCACTGCGCCGTCAAAATATCACGCCGTGCACAGCAAGGGCGGGTTCGTGTCTCAGTGGAACGCGGCCAGCCCGCAGCAAACACAAAAATACCTTTGCGGAGTATGGGCAAAAGCCCGCGCTGCGTTTTCTCGAGCCGGGATCCATGTCTTTGGTTTTCGCGTAGTCGAACCGCACCACGACGGGACGCCGCACTGGCATATGTTGCTGTTTATGCGCCCGTCTGATGTGGCCGAGGTGCGGGATATTCTCTGTTATTACGCCCGTCGTGAAGATTCCGAAGAACTGCAATCCGCACACGCGCTTAAGGCGCGTTTTCACGTTGAGCCTATCGATGAAGAAAAGGGCAGTGCTACGGGCTATATCGCTAAATACATTTCTAAAAATATCGACGGTTACGCCCTGGATGGTGAAACGGATGAAGAAACCGGCGAAAACCTGAAAGACATGTCCAAGGCGGTATCTGCCTGGGCAAGCCGCTGGCGGATCCGTCAGTTTCAGCAAATCGGTGGCGCGCCGGTAACGGTCTGGCGTGAGCTGCGCCGTATGCGTGATATCACCCTGGAAAACAAATCTATGGATGCTGTGCTGGCTGCTGCGGATGTGGGGTGTTGGGCATCCTACACCCAGGCGCAGGGCGGTGCGTTGGTGGCGCGTCGTGATCTGGTTGTGCGCCTGATGTATGAAATCACTGAATGCGGCAATGAATACGGGGAAGCCGTTCAGCGTATTCAGGGGGTTTATTCGCCGTTATCGGGTCAGGAATCAGAGGTATTAACGCGCCTGGTTAAGTGGGCGATTGTTCCGAAGTTGGCCGACAGCGCAGCGGAGGCTGCTTTTTCTGGCGGCATCGCCGCCCCTTGGAGTTCTGTCAATAACTGTACTCAAAGTACGATCAGCGAGTTGAAAAAAGGCATCGGTATTCAGTCCCAGGATGCTGGCCAGATGGCCAAAGCGTTGGCCAGGGGCAATATCGTGCCGCTGGATCGGGAAACCGAAATGCAATTAGAGGGCAACCGGCTGGTGGTCAGGCGACGGAAAGCATATTGCAAGGAGTGTGGGGAGGTTATCACGCCCGAAAATGAGTCATTTGATTCACCCGGCAACTGCTGGGGGTGCGCGGATGGACATGAATTCCAGTCCAATCAGGTGGATGCGGTTAACCGTGCGTTTGAGGTGTTAGGCATTTAATGCAAGGTAAAAACTCGCAAAAGCACGTTCAGTTTGCTTTTATTCTGTAACAATTTGAGATACTGTATATTCATACAGTGAATAAGTTAAGGAGGTTGGGGAATGCGGGATTTATTTTTTGAGGAAATCGCTGTGCAACGGATGGCTTTATTTTCTCGGTTGGTAGCTATTGGGGACTGTGACCAGGAAGAAAAAACGTTAGCTTTGGGCTGGTTAGCTGAGTTGAATGCACAATTGCTGGAAAATCTGCGACAGACAGAAAAGAAAAACCCCCAAAACGGGGGCAGTGATTCAGGCTTGTTGCAGTAGCGAAAGCATCATTTGGCGGCCATCGTCAGTAAGTGCATTGGCGACGCTTTTAACCATCTCTTCCTGAGATATCGCGCTTGGGCTGATGGTGCTGGCAAATGACAGATGCATTTTAAACGTATGGCCGCATTCAATATTTGTGCAACTGCAATACAGGTCTGAAAGTTCCCTATGCTTGCGTACCGTTTTCTTAATCACGGCGTTTGAATTACATGCGGTACAAATCACTTTCGACACGCGCATATTGTAGGCTCCAGGGAATTGATTACCCCGTGATTTTAGCCTTTTGCGGCTCATTTTTCACCCTCTGATGTTGTGTCAAAGGCGAAGTTAAGCCGCAGATGAATCGGAATTTCAGGGTCACTGTTGACCGCATTCATGATCATGCGCTGCAACGGAATCACTTCATCCTTTCGATACGTAGCGCGTGACTTTTCCGGATCAGGTAAACCCGCCGTATTTTGCGGAATAATACCCGCCAGGCCAGCCGGGAAACGGTGGGCGTTCAGCACATCCTGCGCGCTGATGTTCTTCACGTTGTTGAATTCGTCGTTCGCGCCGATATCTCCCACAGGAATGAACTGGATCGCTTTTTCGTTCCCGCCTGGAATGTTCACAAAGATGGTGGAGAAGTTCCCGATCCCTTTGCTGCTTTCCAGGCGTTCGGTGATTTCATCCTCTACTTCATCCGTCAGATTCGCGTCATTGGTGTAGATGATCCCCCCGGTGTGCGCCCCGTTGTGATAGTAGCGGCGGCGGAAAATGGTGGCTTCACTGTTGAGTAATGCCGAGTGAATGCCGCTGATGTAATCCGGCAGGCCGTAAATCTGTTGCTGCGGGTCGTACTGTTTGAGGAAAATCACATCATCCGGGCTGTATACCAACGGTTCGCCGTCCTGCAGAACTACAAATTCCCCGGTTTTACGCACGCGCAGATACAGCGACGGCAGCGGCAGCAAATCCACCACGTCACCCCAACCCGAACGCACTTTCAGAATGGCCAGGTCGCCGCAGGATAAGTAATCAAAGACGCCGCCGCGCAGCTGCTCATGCGTTAAACCGCCGCCCAGATAATCCGATGCCACCATGTTGTGACGGGCATAAATCACGCCGCCGTGCTGACTGTTTAAGTTCGTCAGTTGAACCAGTGCCAGGCGGTCAATCGGCAGGGTGTAGTGATCGAATTCATTGTCATACCAGATATCCCGGTAATTTGTGCCGGTGGTCAGGATGGGTTCCGGGCGTCCCATGCTGATGATGCTCATTTTTTTGCTACGGTCAGGCTGTTCCTTCTTAGCCTGGCGGGATGGTTTGCGTTTGCTCATGCTGCTTTTTTTCCTAATTTCCATTTAGATTTACGCTTGTGCTCAAAGTTGATCGGCTCGTTAATAACGGCGTGCGCGATTGCCCAAAAGGCATCGGCGTGGCCGGTTTCCACCGTGCGATCGGCTTTGAACGTCATGGCGTTGCCGCTGGCCGTGCTGGTGTGTCGGATGGACAGGAAAGACGCGGCAATTTCACGGTTGTCTTTGTTCCATTCCAGGCGTTTTGCGCCGATTACGTCGATCATCTTCAACACCAGCCTGGTTTTGGTTTCCATGCCGTAGTGAATGGCCACCGCTTCACGTAGGGCAAAATGTTCAATCAGCTCAAATACGCCCCGGCCAATGCCGGTGACGTCTACGCCGATGTAAGTCATGTTGTACTTCCCGAACAGCTTTTTGATCTGCGCTGCCTGATAGGCAAAATTCATCCCTTTCCAGTGAAAAAGGCAGAGCACGCGGAATTTCTCCACGGCATAAAGCGGCGGGGCAACGATGGCAAATGTGGAGGTATCGCCAGAACGCGCCGGGTCAAAGCCTCCCCATACCTCACGGTTACCAAACGGCCGCTCGGCGTTGGGGTCATGGTCTTGCCAGTCGGCCACGTCCACGCCGCAGATTTCCAGATCACTGAATTTGAAAACGCTGTCTTTACTGTCCACAAACACGCACATATACAGCATGTTGAACGTGTCACGGTTGTAGCGGTTGCGCAGCTTGTCGATGCTGGCACGGTTAAACCCGCCTTTAACTGCGTCCTCCATCGTGATGACATACCGCCACTGTCCATCCGGGCAGAGTCGGCCGCCGTCGCGCATTTCATCAAAGGTTGGGAAAACGGCGTTTTGACGTTCTTTGTCTCCCTGTTTCCATTCTTCCCCCGTCCAGAAGGGATAAGCCTGGTGCGTTTTGGCGCTGGGCGTTGAAAAGTAGGTGGTTCGCCAATGGTCATGCGTGGCCATTGCGCTGGCCACCTCGTTAAGCTTGGCGAAGTTCGGCACCCAAAAATATTCGTCGCAGTACAAATGGCCGCTGTATGACTGCGCGGTGTTTTTGTTGGTGGACAGAAAGCGCAGCTCTGCGCCGTTGCTTAGTCTGATCGGGTTGCCGGTCAGCGTGATGCCGAAATACTGCTCTGCGATGTTGACGATATAAGAGCGGAATACTTCCGCCTGGGCTTTGGAGGCGGAAAGGAAAATTTGCGGGTCGCCGGTCATGACCGCATTTTCGAATGCCTCAATCGCAAAGTACCAGGTGGCACCAATCTGGCGGCTTTTCAGGATGTTCCTGATCTGCTGTGCCAGGTTATTACGCAGGTGCTTCTGATAGCCGAATAAATGTTCCTCTGCGAAAGCGTCAAAATCATCCTGCGTCATGCCGGAGATATCGTTTTTCTTATATTTGCGTTTCTTCACCGGCTCTGCGCCGTCACCGTTCCCGCCCTGGCTGTCATATCCTCCCTGGTTGCCAGATTTGGCGGCGGCCATTTTCTCTTTATGCTTATTTGTCTGCGCACGCAGTTTCACGGCGTGAGCAATCAGCACATCTATTTCTTTTAATTCCAGCTCTGTTTTTTTATCCCGGCCAACTAATAATTGGTAACGGCGTTCAATGGCTTCCTCTGTTGATTCGTGGCTGAGTAAATCAGCCCAATTCCCTTTTTGCGCCCAATAGTAAATTATCCGCGCATTTGGCAGATTTAAATCTTGGGCAATTTCCTTTGGCGTGGCACGGCGCAAATATAATGCGCGGGCAACGTCTTTTAGTTCGTCTGTGTATTTAGCCATGCAATCATTATGCGTGGCATGGGGTGATATTTCTTTCTAGTACATTCGGATATCGAGTTATATCCGAATCTCACTTGCTGCGAATTCATTATAAATTAGCGATACTGCATTCCACGGAAAAAACGGAGGTTAATTCCGGTATGTCAGATTCACATTTAATGACGAATTGGCTTTGTATCGCAACCGAAGGGGAAACGGTTGATAAGCGTTTTTTAACCAGGGATATGTTAATTGACGCGGCGGAAACATATGACCCAAAAAATATGTATACCGCACTGCTTTGGCCAGAGCATGAGCGCTGGTGCGGTAATGCCGGTGAAGTTCTGGAAGTTGCGGCAAGTGAAGATGACTCAGGATTAGTAAAGCTCTATGCACGGTTGTGTCCTTCCACTGAACTGGTACAGGCGAATCGGAACGGAAAGCTTTTATTCACGTCAGTGGAGTTAACGCCTGATGGCAACTTTCGCGGAACTGGCCGTTATTATCTTGAAGGGCTGGGCGTTACAGATGAACCCGCAAGCGTAGGCACTACGCGAATGCGATTTAATAAGCGGAAAGACAATTACTTTATCGGAAATAGTAATCCGCTGGTAATTAACGAAGTTAAGGAAATTAACATGGCAGGGAAGGACAAAAGTAAATCGAAATGGCGCAGCCTTTTCAGTATTGAAGACGAAACACCGGCACAGGAAGAAACTCCCCAGGACGGCGATAAATTACAGGCGCTGGCCGAGGTTGTAGCTTCGTTGGAAAGTCGCATTGCTGCGCTGGAAACAAAAACGGAAGCAACGGATTCAACCGTTGAAGATATTCAGACCGATGTTGAAACCGTGAAAGACGTGGTGGATACGGAAGAATTCGCCCGCCTGCGTGAAGAGTTGCCGAATATCGTCAGCAAATTTAGCAAGCTGGATAAAAAGGTAACCACGTTGCCGAATAAGAATCCGAAAGGTTCACGTAAACCGTTCCAGTTCTTATAAGCATTTATCAGGCTTTCGCCAGGGAAAAACATTAACCGCTGAGTAGCGATTAAGGATGAGTAAATAATGATTTTAAATGCAAAAGCGCGCGGCTTTTTAAAGCAATTCGGCGCGGGACTTGCGGCGGCTAACGGTCTGGACGGTGGCGAGGAAAAAAATTACTTCTCGCTGTCTGATCCGAAGGAAACGCAGCTACGTGAAGCGCTGCTGGAAAGTTCGGATTTCCTGAACTGGATCACCGTGGCTGATGTTGACCAGCTTTCTGGCCAGGTGGTGAGCGTAGGCGCGTCTGGTCTGCATACCGGCCGTATTGCTGACGGGCGTTTCCGTCGTAACGTCGGCGTTTCAGGTAATGAGTACAAGCTGGTCGAAACAGATTCATGCGCGGCGCTGCGTTGGGATTTGCTTTCAATGTGGGCAAATGCTGGATCCGAGGAAGAATTCTTTCAGATGGTGACAGCGTTTACCACGCAGACTTTTGCGCTGGATATGCTGCGTATCGGCTTTAACGGTAAAAGCGTGGCGAAAGATACCGACTACGAAAAGAACCCGAACGGCGAAGATGTGAATATTGGCTGGCATGAAATTGTTCGCAAGTACGAGGAAGGCAAACAAATCATGACCGATGCGGTCACGCTCGATCAGAACGGTGATTACAAGTCACTGGATGCGATGGCGTCAGACCTTATCAACACCAAGATTCCGCAGCAATTCCGTAATGACCCGCGTCTGGTTGTCTTGGTCGGTTCTGATCTGGTCGCGGCCGAGCAGTATCGCCTGTATCAGGCCGCTGACCGTCCAAGCGAGAAAATCGCCGCGCAGATGTTGCAGGACTCCATTGCCGGGCGTCAGGCCATTATCCCGCCATTTATGCCGGGCAAACGCATGGTGGTGACTACGCTCTCAAACCTGCATATCTATACACAGCGCAATACCCGTCAGCGCAAAGCGGAGTTTGTTGAAGACCGTAAGCAGTACGAAAACAAGTACCTGCGCAATGAAGGTTACGCCGTGGAAGAAATGGAGCTGTATGCGGCGATTGATGAATCCGCCGTGACCATCGGCACCGTAGCCGAACCATCCGAACCCGTAGGCGGAGAGTAAACATGAGCCTGTCACCCGCGCAGCGACACAGTGCCCGCATTGCGGCGCAAACGAAGTTAAAGCAACGCCAGGCACTTGAAGGGGCAGAGAGTTTGCACGTTCTGAGCGCGGCGCTGGCCAACGATGTGGACATGTTGCACGGGCTGACATTGGCACAAAAGGTGGCGTTAAAGCGGGATGAATTATTACCTAAATGGATGCCCACCGTTGAAAAGTACCTGAATGGCGGCGAGGTGTACCGCAATCCGATCCTGGCATGGTGTGTGATTTGGCTTTTTGACGTGGGCGACATGGACGCCGCGCTTAACTTGGCGGATATCGCCATCGAGCAGGGACAGGAAACCCCGCCAGAGTTGAAAAGCAATTTCCCCACCTTTGTGGCGGATACCGTCCTGAAATGGGCGGAAGTACAGGCCAGGGAAGGCCACCCTATTGAGCCTTATTTTTCCCGCACGTTTACCGATGTGGCGGAAAAGTGGGAGCTGTATGAAGTGATCCAGGCCAAGTGGTTCAAGTTCGCCGGTATGCGTCAGCTGTTTGACGAACACGGCGTACCGCGTGCCACGGCCACCGAGGATGTGGAGCTGTTGCAGAGCGTGGACGCCCTGCTGGCCAGAGCTGAAAAGCTGCATTCACAGTGTGGCGTGGGAACGATGCGTAAACAAATTGCCGCCCGCGTCCGCTATTTGGAAAAGCAATCAGGAGCTAAAAAATGAGTTTTAAACACGGTTTAGGCCAGGCGGTAAAGATTTCTGTCAGCGGTGAAACGGGGCACGTTAAAGGCCGTGCCGAATACCTTAACAATTGCCCTGCTTATTTGATTCATTACCAGGCAGCTGACGGCCGCGCCGTTGATCGCTGGTTTGATGAATCTGAAGTTCAGCCTGTAACGCCGGTTCAGTAAAGACTACCGCAAGCCGGAACGGGCGCGGGGAAGGTAATACCCTTGGGTTATGTACCGTGGATCCCGGTCTGCCCGTTTCTTACGGAGAATTTTATGTTTAGCGGAACGCCGATTGATTACCAGGATGAACCGTTAACGAATGACGGATTTTGGCCAGATTTGAATCTGGCGGATTTCCAGGAACAGCGCAGCATCCCCGCCGATGTAGACGCCGGGACAGTAGCCACGGCGCTGCTGACGGCGGCCGGGGAAGTGAATGACCTGTTGCAGACCGTCAAGGATGGTTACTTGGCCAAGGGATTTGGCCAGGCCAGCGTGGTGCCGGGTATCGGTCGCCCTGGCGAAAACCTGCTTTGTGCTCGTTATAAAAAAGCAGTGTTTGCCCGCGCAAAGGCCGATTTGATCGCAGAGTTCGCAAGCCAGGGGCGCAGGGAGTCGCACCCAGGGCAGGAAAGTGAAGAAACCCGCGCCGGGTTATTGGCTGAGGGTTCGATCATCATCCGGGCAATCAAGGGATTGCGCCGCGTGACGGTAAGGAAGATATGAGCCAGTTAGATGCGCTGAGTACGTTCGTCACCCAAAGTATGCCCGCCAGGACGTTCAAGGGGGCGGGTTTTTCCAGCTATATGGATGAACTGAGTTTTATCCCCGCGCAACGGGATTTAGGGCTGGAACAGTACCGCCTGGCGGTGATCCGTTACAACGCCGTATTGGCCTGGGACAGATTCCCGTACCGGCTGTATGACCCGCGCAACCTGGCGGCGCTGCTGCTGGTGTGGTTGATGGAATCTGACCGGGAACTGTTTGAAGAATTCGGCATAGACACCGAGTTGCCTGATTTTGATATTGATCTGGTGGATGAGGAAACCGCCGTGGTGGTGATCACGTTACCGATGGTCGAAGCGTTAAACCTGGTAAAGGACGACAAGGGCAATATTCCCCTGGACGGGGCGCGATGGCGGCTTGCTGATCCCACCATCTGGTTTGCCAGTGAGGCCGTGGTGTATGGCGTTGATGAACAGGGTGCAAAGCTTGGCAGTGAAAAATGATTATCCGGGGTGAGTTAGACCGGGCGCAGCTTAAGGCGGTGCGCAAAAAGCTGGCCAGCCTGGAGTTGCCCCCGGCGAAACGAAAGCGGCTGCTGTGGCGGCTGGGAAAATATGGATTAATACCTGCGGCTAAACGCAACATTCGAAACCAAGCCAGCCCGGATGGCCAGAAATGGCAGGGACGCCAGACGAAGCGCAAAGGCAAGATGCTGCGCAACATGCCAAAGCTGCTGCATATCCGGGAAATGCCGGAAATCGACGGGGTACGTATTTACCTGAGCGGCGGCGGATACCATAACGGAAAAAAGGCTGTGACTGCCGGAACGGTGGGTTATGCCCATCAAAACGGCATGAGTGTCACGATCAGTCGTCGCCAGGTGGAGCGAAAAGGGAGGGCGGAAAGTTTGCCCGCCACTCAGCGGCAGGCCAAACGCCTGCGGGCGCTGGGGTACAAAGTCAAAAAGGGTAAGCGCTGGCGAAAGCCGCCGTTTAAAGAAATTCAGGAAGGAATGACGATGGCCAAAGCCGGACTGTTGATCCGGAAATTATCGGGGAAAGCGGCAAAAGCGTCCTGGTCGGTCGATGTTCCATCACGTCCTTTCCTGGGTATCACGGAAGACGATTTTAATAAAGCGTTAGCGCGGCAACTCCAGGGCATCGGATTTGGCGCAGACGCAGGACACTAAGGGGAAGTTATGGGGTGGCCAACGGTCGATGTAAATCAGGTCAATCAGCTACAGGGTGAAACAAACGAGATTGAGCGCGTGGTGCTCTATGTCGGTACGGGGACAATCAACGCCGGTAAAACGCTGGCGGTGAATACCCAAAGTAATTTTGATGCGCTGCTGGGCGCAGAAGACAGCGTTTTAAAAAGTAATGTTCTTGCCGCCATGCTCAACGCCGGATCCAACTGGAGCGGTTACGTGCATGTGCTGGCGGATGATGCCGGGGAAAATGCCTGGGCGGATGCGGTGCTGGCCGCACAGTCCCTTTGCTCTGTTGAAGGTGTGGTGTTACTGGATGATATCGCCACGAAAACGCCTATCAACAAGGCGGCGGAGCTGCGCGCCAAATTGCTGGCCAGCTTCTCACGCTGGAACTGGTTCATTCTTTCCGTGCAGGCACCGCAGGCCGAGGAAGATTGGGCGGAATATTTGGTTCGCATGGTGGCCTTACAGGCGCAGATTTCTGCCCCGTCCGTGCAGTTGGTGCCGCGTTTGTTTGGCAATGAGCCTGGCGTGCTGGCTGGCCGCCTGTGCAGTCGTGCGGTGACCGTGGCTGACAGCCCGGCGCGGGTGAAAACCGGTGCGCTGGTCTCCCTGGGCAGGGATGAAATGCCGGTAGATGGCACCGGGGCGGCGCTGGATCTGGCCACCCTGCAAGCCTTGCAGGCGCAGCGTTTCAGCGTGCCGATGTGGTATCCCGATTATGACGGGTATTACTGGGCGGATGGGCTGACGCTGGACGCGGAAGGCGGTGATTACCAGGCGATTGAGTACCTGCGTATTGCCGATAAGGCCGCCCGCCGCGTGCGTTTGCAGGCGATTGCCAAAATCGCAGACCGCTCGTTAAACAGTACGCCGTCCAGCATTGCCGCCCACCAGGCACTTTTTGCCAAGGTGCTGCGTGAAATGTCGGTGGCCAGTCAGATTAACGGCATCACCTTCCCCGGCGAAGTGAAGCCGCCGAAGGATGATGATGTGACGATCACCTGGCAGTCAGCCACCAAAGTGGCGATTTACATCGTGATCCGTCCGTATGAATGCCCGAAAGGCATCACGGTGAGCTTGTTGCTGGATACCAGCCTGACAGGGAGTAATTAACGATGAAACGTATTTCAGGCCAGTCCACCGATGTGCGCATTGACGGTGACCTGATCCACATTGAAAAGGTCAGTTTGGATATCACGGATAACACGGCGGCGGCGTCCACTCAGGGCGTGCCTGATGGCCATGTGTCCGGGGATGTGGCGGCCGAGGGTGAGATTGAAATCTCTACAAAAGTGCTCACGCAACTGACCGCCATTGCACGCCGTGCCGGTTCGTGGCGCGGTATCGACCCGGTGGATCTGATGTTCTATGCCAAGGCCGGTAATGAAGAACTGAAGATTGAAGCCTTTGGCTGCAAGTTAGTAGTAAGCAACCTGCTGGATAACGATCCGAAGGGTGGCAGCACGCTGAGCCATAAAATTAAGTACATGGTCACAAGCCCGCAGTTTGTGCGCATTAACGGCGTGCCGTATCTGGAAGATGAAGATACGCGCAACCTGATCGGATAAGGACATTGCACGGATGCAAGAGCACGAAAAAAGTATTTTAAGCCTGATCCTGCTGGGCGCACTTATCGCCCTGGGACAGATGTTAGTGAGCAGTGAACCCATGACCGGAAAGCTGTTTTTTGGCCGCATTATCCTGGGTTCGGCCACCTCAATGGTGGCAGCGGCGGCGCTGATTTGGATCCCGGATATTTCGCCGGTGGCCATTGCCGGATTGGGCGCCGCGCTGGGGATTATTGGCCACCAGGCCGTTGAAATCTGGCTACGCAAAAAGGGAAGTCGTTATTTATCAGGGAAAGGAAAACTGAAATGACATTAAGCGAAAAGCAGCAATTGTTTGTGCAGCTGATTGGCCAGCTGATCGAGTGGGCAGGCAATCATGGTTACCGGCTGACCTTTGGTGAAGCCTACCGCACGCCGGAACAGGCCAAACTCAATGCCAAAAGCGGCGCGGGCATTGCCAATAGCTTACACACGCAGCGTCTGGCGATGGATTTTAATTTGTTCATCAACGGCCAATACCAGACCCAGACCGAAGCCTATAAACCGCTCGGGGAATATTGGGAATCCCTGGGCGGCGTGTGGGGCGGGCGATTCAAAACCCGCCCGGACGGCAACCATTTCAGCCTGGAACACAACGGGGTGAAATGATGGGCAAGCCGCTGGTGATTGCCGTCCTGGCGTTGTTGGCTGCGTTCGCAGCGGGCTGGAAGGTTAATGCCTGGTACAGCGATAGCGTGGAATTGATGATCACCAATGCCGCACACGCGGCGGGGGAAGCCTCCCGCGTGGCCGGTGAGAAGGTGGCCAGTGAATCCGGCCGCAAGCTGGAAAATACATTGGAGGCACTGCGAAATGCGCAACCTGTGGAAATCCGCACGGAAATACTTAAACCGGTTTTTACTAACGAGTGTTTGTCTCCTGAGCTTGTCAGCATGTACAACGCCGCTGCCGACAAAGCCGAACGTGCCTTATCAGGAAAATCTGTTAACCAAATGCCCGGTAAAACTCCCGCGCATTAATGGGATAACGGGCAAAGACATTACCGAACCTTTATTAATACTGACGCCGCAATATTCAGACTGTGCGGCACGTCATAATCAATTAGTCGATGAAATAAACCAACGGAAGGAAATAAAACAATGAGCAAAATTACGATGGCTGTAAACGGCACCGCACTGACCTTTGAACCTAACGCCACCGCCTACAATAAATTCATTAACGAAATGTCGATGGATAATAAAGTGGCACCGGCAAATAACTATTTGCGTCGTATTGTTCACGTTGAGTGCAAAGAAGCGCTGGATACCATTTTAGATATTCCCGGTTCTGCCCTGCAAATTTGCAGCTTCGTGAATGATCAGTTCGCGCCGAAATTAGAGATTGAACTAAAAAACTAACGGCGCGGGTACGCGCAATTGAAAATAATGGGCTGGAACAATATCTGATTTTGCGCCGCCATTATTTACCGCATGAAAATGACGACCCCGAAAACTTAGCCCGTGCCGTGTGGCTGGATAACCGGCATTGGGAGAATCAACGCATAGCTGTAGCAAATGGCATTGCCCTGGCATTTAAAGGCGAATAATGGCTGATTTAGATTTTACACTCAGTTTAATTGACAACATGACGCGCCCCCTTCGCCAGGTGCAATCCTCTGTGAGCGGGTTCGCCCAGGAAAGTGCGGCCGCCTTTGGCAAAGTGGCCATCGGTGCGGCTGCGTTGTGGGGCGTGGGCGCGTCAATTACAGCTGCATTGGATCCGGCCATTCAGATGTTTGACGCCATGCAGGAAGCCAGCGCACGCGGCATTAATGATGATGCGCTGGCCAAAGTCACGGATGACGCCCTGAAATTCAGCGTGCGATACGGGGAATCGGCGGTGGAGTTTGTCAAATCCTCCGCCGATATCAACGCTGCCGTGGCCGGGCTGACAAACGCCGAACTGCCCCGCGTCACGGTGGTGGCCAATACCGCCGCCAAGGCGCTGAAAAGCACGGCCGGGGAAGCGTCGGAATTCATGGGGCAGATGTTTACCCAGTTCAGCGGCTATGCGGCCGAGGTGGGCAAAGTGCAGTTCGCGGAAGAACTGGCGGGCAAAATGGCCTACATGAAAAACCAGTTCGGCACGGACATGGCCACCATTAAAGACCTGATGGAAGGGGCGCGGGGTGTCGGTTCCAACTATGGCGTGGGGATGGATGAACAGCTGGCCGTATTGGGTGAGCTGCAACGCTCATTAGGCACGGAAGCGAGCGGCTCTTATGAAGGGTTCTTAAGCGGTGCCGCCGCCGGTGCGCAAAAGTTGGGGCTAAGTTTTCAGGATGCCCAGGGAAAAATGCTGTCCATGCCCGCCATGCTGGAAAAACTCCAGGGTAAATACGGTCAGAGCATCGAGGGCAATCTCAAGGCACAGGGAGAATTAGACGCTGCCTTTGGTGACAGCGCGGCGGTGATTAAACAGCTGTACGGTAACGTTGATCTGCTGAAACGCAATATCACCGAGCTGGGCAGCAATGACGGCATGAAACGCGCCACGGAGATGGCCGAGAAAATGACGCGCCCCTGGGACAGGCTGACGGCGATCTGGTTTGCCATGCGTGCCGCGATCGGTTCCACGCTGTTGCCGGTGTTGTATCCACTGGTCAATAAAATCGCGGACGGTGGCGAACAGCTGACGCGCTGGATGCGGTTATTCCCCAATATTGCCCGCGTGATCGGTTATGCCACCGTAGCGTTGCTGAGTTTTGCGGCCGTGGGGGCTATCGCCAATATTGTGATGGGCGTTCACGGGTTCGTGATGATGGGCGTCACGCGCCTGCTGGCACCGATGGCCAGGCTGTTAGGGCTTAACCGCGTGGCGATGGTGGCCAGTAATGCTGTGACGCAGTTGTTTAGCGCCGGGTTACGTGGCTTGCGCGTCACCTTGCTGGCCGCCGGTATGGCCGCCCGCATAGGTTCCGCGTCATTCTTGCTGATGATTGCACCGGTGGCGGCGATTGCGCTCGCTATTGCGGCGGTGGTCATTGCGGTGATCAAGTTCTGGCAGCCTATCAAAGCCTTTGTGAGTGGATTTATCAGCGGGTTCGGCCAGGCGGCCGGTGCGCTGACCCCTTTCAGCGGGCTGTTTTCCGGGATTGGCACGGCAATTGGCTGGGTGTGGGACGGCGTAAAAACGTTAGTGGGCTGGTTCGGTGACCTGCTGACCCCGATCCAAATGACGCAGGGGCAACTGACGAACGTCACCAGCGCGGGCGAAACGTTCGGGCGGCTGGTGGCAGCGGCTATCAACATCATCCTGATCCCGCTTGAGCTGGTGTTTCGGGCGATCGGCGGGATGGTGGATATGTTCAAGATCGTGCGTGACGGTTGGATTGATGTCGTGAAATCCTTTGATATCAATTCGCCGGTGGAGTCTTTTGAAAAGATTGCCAGCGTGATCGGAAACGTATTCGGTAAGCTGTGGGATTCGCTGAAAGCCTCGTTTACCGGGACGTACAACTGGATTGTTGAGAAGTTAAATAACATTCCCGGCGTCAATATTGAGCTGAAAGAAGTCCCCGTGACGGTTACGCCTAAAGGTATGCCACCCACGAATACGATGCCAAATTCTGTGGCCAATGCCTCTGCGGCCATGCCGCCAGGTTTCAACGGCGTGACGAATCAAATCAGTGGGGCGGGAAATAAAAACCCGGTGCTGCAACCGCCGCAGCCAATCGGTAGCGATATTCTGACGGGGGGAACGGTAAAAGGCGTGGAGCGTGGCGGATTGAAAAAGGAAATCAATACCAATACGGAAACCACAATTGATAACAGTAAAAAAATCGGCACCGTGAATATTCATCCTTCGAAAGGATTAACACCGGCCGAGCTAATGGAATGGCAGGAATTAAATTAATGACGGATTTGCTGTATGTCGATCTCCTTATTACCGGGCGTGATTTCACGCTGAACACAGGTAATGAACCGGGCTTGTGTAATAACCGTATCAGCATTGCACAGGATATTGTCCACGCCATTATTGAAAGCGGGTTAACCACGTTATTAGTGGCAGAGCGCAGCCCGACATTACGCGCCGATGTGATCACCCAAATGGTTTTATTAATTGAAAGTGATGAACGCATTATTCCTGGCACGGTGAATATTACGGAGGAATCCGCAAAACGCCTGTGGGCAACGGCGGAAACCTATGATTTCGGCAAGATTGACGCCGGGGTGAATTATGAGTGAAAAACCTACCATTGATTTTGAGGCGGTACTCAAAGAAAGCGGGATGCCGGTCACTCAAGAGGAAATCGGTCAGCAGTTTACGGCGATTGTGAAAGCGGAAGGGATGATCACAAACACTTCCCGCATGTCACCGTTCTGGCGGCTCATTACCGCCATTGTGACCACGCCGGTGCTGTGGATCAAAGACGTGCTGATCAATACGGTGCTGGCCAATATGTACCTGGCCACGGCCAGCGGTGCCATGCTGCGGATGCTGGCCTGGGGGGTGAACCTCACGGCGAAACCGGCCAGCGCGGCAAAAGGGGTGATCCGTTTTTACAAGGAGAACGCCAGTCAGCCGGTGACCGTCCCGGCCGGAACTGTTATCCAGACGGAACGCATTAACGGCGTGACGTATGCGGTGGTGGTGGATGTAGATACGACGCTGGCGGCGGGCGCGGCCAGTGCGCTGATCCCGGTCACGGCGATGGCGGCCGGGAACGCCTACAACCTGGCACCGGGTTATTACCGCATTTTGCCGGTAGCGGTGACGGGCATCAGTAAAGCCGTTAACGAGGATGACTGGCTGTTAACGCCCGGCGCGGATGAAGAATCCGACGATGATTTACGGGACAGGTGCCGCAATCAGTTCAACCTGGTAGGTAACTACCACACCGATGCGGTGTATCGCAGCATGATTGCGGGCGTGGTGGGGTTAAGCGTTGATCGCATTTTCTTTGTGCATGACGCCCCGCGTGGTGCCGGTACGGCCAATGCCTATTTGCTGTTAGACAGTGGCGAAACGTCCCAGCCGTTTATTGATGCGGTGAATGACTACATCAGTACGCAGGGGCATCACGGCCACGGCGATGATTTGCAGTGCATGGCCATGCCGGAGACGCAGCACAATTTAACGGTCACGCTGTATGTGAATAACCCGGACAACATGACGGCGGAGGAAAAAGCCGCGCTGATTTCCGGCGTCAGCAATCTGATCCGCAGCGCCTTCCGGCAAAACGCAGAATACGACGTAAAGCGCACCTGGCCATATTCGCGTTTCTCATTTTCGAACCTGGCCAGGGAGCTGCATAAACAGTTTGATGCGGTCGAATCCCTGGTGTTTTCCTCAGGCGATATCGTCAGCGAACTGAGTGTGCCGCGTCTGGCCAGCCTGAAAGTGGAGGTGAAAGGTGCCTGATTTCGCTTCAAAAATGAAAAGCCTGAAATTGCCGTCCTGGATGAACCGGGGCGAACCGGCCAAATTACTGAAAGCTGCGGTCAGGTTCTGGACGGGGATTGTGGCGTGGGTGACCTGGCCACTACAGCAGTTTGATCCACTGACTTGTGCCGAGCCGCTGTTAAATCTTCTGGCCTATGACCGTGACATTGCCCGGTTTAACGGTGAACCGCTGTCACTGTTTCGCAAGCGCGTGGCTTATGCATTCGTGAATGCGCAGGACGCGGGTTCAGTTTCCGGGTTTATTGCCATCTTTGATCGCCTGGGGATTGGCTACGTTGAATTGCTGGAACGCCAGGCGGGCATTGATTGGGATGTGATCATTGTCCGTGTGTCCGATAGCCAGATTTCAGACAACGCAGATTTACTGTTGCAGATTATCCGTCAGTACGGCCGCACCTGCCGCCGTTATCAGTTTGAAGTGATCACCACGTCCGGGATGCGTATCCGCGCCGGATGGAACCAGGGCGAATACGTGTGCTATCCCGCCACCCTGGGCGTGAGTGAAACAGGAACCGCCACTTTTGGCGCAACGTTATAAGGAAATAACATGTCACAAACCGTGATTACGACAGCCTTTGAGCAATGGAAAGCCGCACAGGCCGCCAATGGCCAGGCGGTTGTCCTGGATGAATTTGTTTTTGCCAACGTGCCAGGGCTGGACGTCAACGCGCCGATTAACCGCGCCGAAGTTGTCCCGCCAGCGGCGCAGATTGTGTATCGCCAGGCGGTTGAAAAAACCGGTCTGGTCAATCAGAACGCCGTGGTGTATTCGGTGACGCTGGGCGCAGATGTGGGCGATTTCGCGTTTAACTGGATCGGGCTTATCAATAAGGCCACCGGCAAGTTGGCCATGGTGGTACATGCGCCGCTACAGAGCAAAGTGAAGAATGCCAACGGTCAGCAGGGCAACGTGTTAACCCGTTCTTTCCTGATGGAGTACAACGGCGCGGAAGCCCAGACGTTGATCAGCACACCGGCCGAAACCTGGCAGATTGATTTCACGGCACGCCTGGCGGGCATGGATGAATCTCTGCGCCTGGCTAATCTGGATATTTACGGCACCGGGGCATTTTTCGATAACGGCTTTTTAGTGGCAAAAACCGGCACGCAATATTACGTGACGGCGGGGCTGGGCTACGTGGGCGGGCTGCGTGCCAACCTCGCGGCGAAAACCAATATCACCGTGACCACCAAGCCAATGAAGGTGTGGGCAGACGTGAGCTATCACGGCACGCTGACCAGCGAATATAAAACGGATATCAAATTTACCCTGGCCACGACGCTGAAAGACTACGTCCAGAGCGGGATTACGCACTACGTATTTGCCCTGGCCAGCATTGACGCGAACGGCGTGATCACGGATTTACGCCCGCAGGGCAGTAGCCTGTATCTGCGCAGAGATAAAAATCTCACCGATATTTCTGATCCAGAGGCCGCGCTCAACACGCTGAACGGTGTGCCGAAAACACGCAAAATCAACAAAAAAGCCTTGTCTGATGATTTCGACCTGACAGCCGCAGACGTGGGGGCTTTACCCGTTATTCCTGGCGTGCTCGGCACAATCAATATCAACACGCTGAATCTGGCAAAAATCGGGGTTTACGTGCAGAGCACCGGCGCGAATGCCACGGTAGCCAATGGCTATCCCGCCGGTTCACAGGCGGCGGGCGTGCTTGAGGTTATCCCCGCGTCCTGGACGGGCGGCGTGTTGCAGCGTTACACCGTGCAAAACACCGGCATGGTGTGGACGCGTGCGCTCAATGCGTCCTGGAATGGCACCGATGGTCCGTGGCGTGACTGGGTGCAGGCCAGCGCGGTGAATTCCGTCACGGTGCCGTCGGCCATCCTGACCACCACGGATATCAATACCCTGGGCTTTGCCAGCGGAACCGGAAATGCAGCCTTGTACGCGCAGCCTAAAAATGCCAACGCCACGGCGGCGTTGCACTATCCGCAGGGCATCGCAGGCACGTTGTATGTCACGCCGAGCGCCTACGGGTGCCAGCAGATGTACATCACGTTCACGGGCAATATCTGGAATCGCGGGTTGTCCAGTGACTGGAACGGCGTGGATGGTCCCTGGAAAGAGTGGGTGCCGACGTACAGCGCGAATAACAAACCCACCGCCGCCGACGTGGGCGCATGGACGGCCGCGCAAAGCGCCGCCAGTGAAAAGGCGCTGTCTGATGAAATTGCGACGGCGTTTAAAATTCGCGCCAATTTAACCGCGACGGACTCGCCAAACGCGCTACATGGTACGGCCATGTTCGGGCATTACGGCGTGCCCGGTGCCGCTGCCGCGACCACGGACAAAGGCTATCCGATGAACGGATTTGTTGGCGTGATTTTCGTGACCTGGGGGCCGAATGCGACGCAGCAGATTGCCTTTAACAACAACGGACGACAGTTTACCCGTGGCGCGTCGGGGGCGTGGAACGGCGTCGATGGTCCCTGGACGGCCTGGAATGAAATTTACTGCCAGGCGAACAAACCGACACCGGCAGACGTGGGCGCATTACCCGCAGGTGGCACCGCCGTTGCCGCGACCAAACTCGCCACCGCCCGCAAGATTGCCGGTGTGGCGTTTGATGGCTCCCAGGATATCGGGCTGAATGCCGATAATGTGGGTGCGTTTCCCCGCGTGGGCGGTGATGTGAACGGTCGCGTCACGGCGAATTATCTCCGGGCGATAACCATCCCGCACCCTGGCGACGGGCAAGGGACCTATTTAGGCTGGAACGAAAGCGGCGGCCAGGGCGAATCTAACTTTGTGAATAACCGGGGCGGCGGCGTAGGTGGGTTCAAATTCCGCATCGTCAACCAGGACAATACGGTACAAACCGGCGAGATGACCCTGTCCGGCAACGGCGACAGCAATACGTCCGGCACCGTGAGTGAGATGGGGCAGCGCGTTTTCAGCCCCAATAACCGGCAGCCGGTCAATTCCAATACCGCCAATCTCGGCGGCGGCTGGTGGCGGTGTGGTGACACGGGAATGATTAAGCAGTGGGGCGTTGTCAACAAAGGGAGTCGTGGATGGTCAACGGTGAATTTTCCCATTCCCTTCCCGAGCGCCTGCGTCAACGTTCAGGTGACCGCCATCAATGGCGGCGGCGGGACGTTCAATGACAACTTTGGTACGGCGCAAATTATTAATAACATCGGTTTCACCTGCGGCCAGGACAGCGGCGGCAGTTACTGGGAAGCCACCGGCTGGTAAGGGACTATCAAGATGAATTATTTCTACAGTGCAGTCACTAATGCGTTTTACCCGGAACCTCTGAAAGCGGTTTATGAGGAGGCAGGAACATGGCCGGAGGATGCAAAAGCCGTCACGGATGCAACCTATCAAAAATTTGGTGTTAACCCGATCCCCGATGGAAAAATCAGAATGCCCAATAAGGCAGGGATGCCTTATTGGGCGAACGCTCCAGAAGCGACGGCCGCCGAATTGCAAGATTTGGCGTTAAGTGAAAAGCAAAGGCGGATGCAGGTTGCGGTTAATACGCTTTCTGTTATGCAGGATGCTGTTGATCTGGGCATTGCCACCGAGGCGGAAACCGCCAGTCTGACGGCATGGAAGACATACAGGGTTTTACTGAACCGGGTTGATACAACGGCTGCGCCGGAAATCACCTGGCCGGAGGTGCCGGAAAATGTGGCGTAAGGCAACGTTAAGCATCCCGGCAGATATGCGCGCATTAACCTGTTCGGTGCTGCCGGTTCATCCGTGGGTTTACGGCGTTGGCCAGGAGGCGGGGGATAGCAGTTATTTAAGCCCGGTTAACGCCACGGAATACCTGGCCAAAAAGCTGGAAAACGTCAATGACGAAACCAGCATTGTGGTGCATATGCTCAATGCCCCCACGCACACGGAATTTATGGGATTGCTGTCTGATTATTCCAGCGTGCTGCCGCTGCCGGTGATTGCCCAGGTAAAACGCCGGGCAGAGGAAGCGGCCGCACTGGCCATCACTAAAATGCAAATTCCCGCCAAGTTATCTGGCGGTTTGCCTGCGGCGCTGCCGCTTTCCACGGCCACCCATCGCCTGGCGGTGAATGCCCAGCGTATTGCGGCCGCTAAGGTGGAAGCGGCGGCCGGTGCCAGTGCTGCCGGATTGTTGTCTGCGCTGAAAGACTTCACCGCGGCGCGGGGATCTGCCCTGACGGCGGCGGCCGATGCGTTATCCGCCCTGAAAGGCAAAACGTCCCCGGCGTGGGTGTTTACGGCCAAAGGAAACGGTGCGTATCTGGCCGGAGAGCTGCGCAAAAACATTCCGAACCAGGATTCGGTGTATACGCTGGCTACGTTATTTAGCGGGGCGGATTTATCTACGTTGGAGGCGATGATCCATGACGATAACCACACTGGCACTTAATGGCGAAGCCATCCCGCTGATGAATCTGAAAGTCACGCCAACCATGCAGTTTGCGGAAAAAGATCAGTCCGGGCAGTCATCGAGCACGGCCAATGCAGAACAGGGGATTAAGGCCAAAGAACTGCGCGTATCCGGGACGGTATCCTTTCGTAATGTGGCCACGTTAAAGCGGCTGTTTGAGCTAGCGGAGGCCAAATCTGCCAGCGGTTCGTTGCAGGTTTACCGGGTTGCCAATCTGACCGCCCAGGCGATCAACTTTCGTGAAGGGACGTTCACCGGGGCGATTGATGCGCCGCAACAGGATAATAAAATGGCCTGGCTGGTCACGTTCACCCTGCGTGAAAAAATCAGCGTGGCAGAGAAAAAAGAAGCCCGCGCAGGCAGCAAAACGGCGGCAACAAAACAGGGGGCGGGCGGTGCCAATGGAAGTGGCAACGCGGCGGCCGAGAGTGACGAAAAACTGACATGGTTTGAGCGCAAAGTGCTGAAACCGGTCAATGATGCATTGGGGTAAGGGATGAAACCCATTAAGCGGTTGTATTTATCGAACGCGGCCACGCACCTGGTGGACGCCAATCTGGCGTTAGAGTTAAGCGCCTGCGGTCGGGGATTTATCACCGCGCAGACGGATGAAGATTACACCGGCAAACTGGTGCGCCTGGACGTGGGTTATCACGATCTGGTGTTGCGCTGGTTTACCGGTTTTGTGGAGCGTTCGCAGCCTGCGGAAAATGGCTATCAGCGGCTTTTTGTGCGGGAACTGGTCGGGGTGTTTGAGCGTCTATGGCCGTGCTCTTTTCAGCATCCCACGCTGCGACAAATCACCGGCTGGCTGACCGAGGAAAGCGGATTAGAGTTTTCCCTGGCTGAAAGTGCCGCGTATAACGACACGCCGATCCCCCATTTCACCCATTCCGGCACCGGCTATCAGCTGTTAGCCAACCTGGGGAAAGCGTTCAGCATTACCGATTACGTGTGGTATCAGCTGCCCGACGGTGGCGTTTTTGTCGGGGCGGCCGCTGATGCGCTGTTTGCCGGTAAGCCGGTGGAAATTCCCGCCGAATTTAACCAAAGCGTGGCCGGTGGCAATGCTATGACCGTGCCGCTGATCCAGTCTTTGCGCCCCGGTGTAGAGGTGAACGGTCAGCGTTTGACTAAGGTCAGATTGCATAATGATGATATGGAAATCACCTGGACGCCGCGCAACAAAGCCACCGGCCAGGCATTGCAGAAAACGCCGTTTCAACGTCAGGTTGAAAGCAATTATCCAGAGCTGGCCAGCGGCTTGCACCTGCCGCAGTTCGCCAGGGTGGAAGCGCCCAGCGAAGACGTCAGCAACGGCAACATTGCCGATCCTTTCAGGCCGCGTTATGCCGTGGACTTGCAACTGTTAGACGCAGACGGCAATCCGGCAAAAGACACGCCGCTTTATCCGGCCGTGCCGCTGCCATTGCCGATGGCGGGCGGTGAGTCCGGGATGTTCCAATTCCCACCGCCCGGCACGCTGGTAGAAGTCGGGTTTAATGGTGGTCGCGCCGATAAGCCGTTTGTGCGTCAAACCCTTGCCCAGGGCAACAGCCTGCCCGCCGTGAAGTATGGCGAACAGCTGCAACAGCAACGGGATGGCGTATCGCAGCGGGTGACGGTGGCGGGCGATTGGGAACGCCAGACGGATCAGGTTATCCGTGAAACGTCCATGAGCCGGGTTGTCACAGCCGATGATGAAACGCGCACGTTGGTGGCCAGGGAAACAACCGTGCAGGCCACGGACAAAACCACTGTATTGGGCAAAGCCACCTTGCTGGCCGGTGCAATTGTGCAGATTGCCCAGGGGGATTACAGCCTGGCCACGCAGGCCAATTATGTGGCCAGTATCCAGGGCAATGCGGAAACCAACGTGATCGGCCAACTGATTGAAAAGGTCGGTATGTTACGCAGCAGCGTAGCCGGTGTGCGTCAGGAAATGATTGCGCCGGTGGTGTGGATTGGTAGCCAGTCTGTCAACGTCTGCCAACTGATGCTTGATACCCTGGATGTGGTGAAGCAGCTGGCACAGCTGACGGCCGCGCACACTCACAACAATACCGGCACACCACTGAATGCCCTGGCGATTACCGACACCGGCACCAAGGCCACCACGCTAAAAGAGAAATACGATCCGGTTATTGGTTAATTTAACAAGCGCATAATTTTCAATGGTCTGCGTTCCAACGCGAAAAATTCAGGTGTGTTAAAATTGAGCCTCTAACTTATCGAGGTTTCAAAATGAATACTAAAGTAAGAACTTCTATGTGTTTGGCCGAAACTTTAGATACTGAAAGTGCAAAACAGGCTTTATTCAGATGCTTATCACTTTTACAGGACTCCCAAATTCCGAAGCCTCTTTTACCCCATATATTTAGCACTGAAGATGCTTCAGAGTTGAATCGCATGATGCACGACATGCTATTGAGAGGCGAAGTCAAAGGTTCTTATAGCAATAGCGGGGAATTCTCGATTGATGCTATAGACGGTAGAGGGGAGTTAAGTTACCAATACCTAAGTGCCTCCAGATAGTTAGCAAAGCCCGCCGCGTGCGGGTTTTTTATTGCTCGCAGATAACCCGCCTCAATCGCACGCAGTGCCGTGCAGTAGCGCATTCAATGCCCTGAACCCTTTCAAGACGATCAAGCCGCCTGAGTTTACCCGCGCGGCCGTGTGCCCACAAAACAAAGCAAGACCAGACGGAAATTGCACTACACCGCACCCGCCTGCGCTTTTTGCGTCAGTATTTTTTTTCAGTTTTGAAATTCTACAAACCACACCGCCAGGCCGCGCCGTGTCTGGGGTTCTGCCGTCATTCCCAAACTGAAAAGATTGAAAAGAATTTCAGTAAATTTCAGTTTTCTGGATCTCCCAAGGAACGAAGAAAAATCATATCTGATTGTAAATAAAGGGTTTTATCTGCTTTTTGTCAGATTGGCGGATCGTTAGGAAGATCAAATCTGTGAGCCGTAGAAAGGCAGGGAGTCCAGACGGGGCGCTGCCTGTAAGAGATTTACAGACATTTTGTAAAACTGAAATTTGTGAAATTGATATACTGTGAATATATACAGTAAAAATAAATCTCAGACGACAGAGCAAAAGCGGCAAAAGGTGGATTTTATGCGTTCGTTGAAAATTTGCAGCGCGGTGATTTATTTCATGGCGAAGGGGGAAAAGTTAACCAGGGAACAGGTTTTCGGGAATCAAGATAATCCGGTTTACGCGATCTGGCCATTTGGCCGGGCATGGTGCGCGGCATATCACAATGGTGAGAGATGGGATTTATTAACCTCGTTACCTGTGCGTTCTGAGAGTGATGCTTACGATTATGTCACTGGCCATTACTACCGCCATTTTTAAAACCATGTAGCTAAAAGGTTAAAGCGCGTTGCTTACCACTAGTTTAACAAAAAGGAATATTAACACTGCCCATGAGACTAAATGAGGAGTGTAGTGTGCCCCAACGGTTGGGGTGTCAAAGAATTTCCTTAACATAAACTTGAATTCGAACCAAAGGCATTTCCAATAGCCTTTTTTGAATGGGGTGAGACACCCGTTTTTAATGTTGGTGGCCGAATCTCCAAAATGTACATAAAGAGCGTCTCCATTGAGGTCACTCCCTAAGTAATTGAACATAAAAAGGCGCTTCAAGGTATCACGACCATAAAACACGAAACTTGGCGCTGAGTTGCGTGGAATTCTTTCGTCAGGCCAGCCCCATTTCCCTAAAGTTACAGCACCCGATAACCCATATTCCTTGTGAGGGAATACCTTGGAAATAAAATTTGTAGAATTGATTCTTTCAAGGATTAGGGCGTCAATGATTGGTTTGTTGGATTGGCGGGACAATACATAAAAACGTTGCCAGCTATACAGCCATAAGCCGATCAACAAGTAAGGCAGAATGTAGATAGCCGTGATTTTAAGGCCGAAGTTACCAATAGAAAAACTATCAACAAAACTTGCCCAGCCGCCAAAGAAAAACAGAACGGAGAGAGAGCAGATGAATAATCGTGTGCTAGCTGCTTTGATATCTTCCATGTACACCATCTTTGGCTGTCGCCATTTTGTCGCCACTGAAAGAAAAAAGGGGTCACGCTTTCACGTAACCCCTTGATTTAATTGGTGGAGCTGGGGGGATTTGAACCCCCGTCCAGAATTACTACACCGTCGGCACTACATGCTTAGTCCAATCTTTACATTCGCCGGTTAGCTGCGGATGGACACGCCACTAACAAACTATCCTGATTGGGTTTAACGCTTTCACCCCAGGCAAGGTGTCCACGCGATCTCTTTTGGGTTTGACCTCTCTTGATCCCCGTCCTAAGAGCGGAGGCTAGGGAGAGAGGGCTCTAAGCAGGGTATTAAGCTGCTAGGGCGTAGTTTTCGTCGTTTGCGACTATTTTTTTGCGGCTTTTTACGAGGCCAACCGCCCCTCGGCATGCTCCTTGGGCTTCGCAAATCCTGTCGAATCCAGAATCAGCCCCAAGTACTATTTCGTAGTATACCAGCAAAACACCAAGCTACGCCAGAGGCTTAGCGATTTGCGTGCTTCATGATACGTGCCTTGTCTACTTTCCATTCGCGATCTTTAATGTCATCGCGCTTGTCGTGCTCTTTCTTACCTTTAGCCAGACCGATCTTCACTTTTGACCAGGCATTTTTCCAGTACATGGAAAGCGCGACGACGGTGTAACCATCGCGACTGACTTTACCGAACAGCGTTTCTAACTCACGCTTGTTGAGCAGTAATTTTCTTGTACGGGTCGGATCACACACAATATGAGTGGACGCCACGTTAAGAGGTTGAATGGTTGCGCCAAACAAAAAGGCTTCACCGTCGCGGAATGTGACGTAGCTGTCAGTGATGTTTGCTTTACCAGCGCGCATCGATTTGACTTCCCATCCCTGCAAAGCAAGCCCCGCCTCAAATTCATCTTCGATGATATATTCGTGGCGAGCGCGTTTGTTCATCGCGATAGTCGCGGAACCGGGTTTATGTGCTTTTTTCTTTGTCATAGTGATACTTATTATACTGTAAGCGATGCCGATTGAAATCCCCACGCAGTGAGAGTCGGGAGTTTTTCCTGTTTGTGGCAGCCTGTGCTTCGTTGTTTTTATTACCGCGCGGATAAATGGTATTATCTGTACGTTTTATGACACCTGGAAAATGATATGCCACAGATAAGTCGTTCTGCGCTTGTGCCGTTCAGCGTGGAGCAGATGTACACCTTAGTGAATGATGTCGACGCCTACCCGCAATTTCTGCCTGGTTGTACCGGCAGCCGTATCCTGGAAAACAGCGATACGTCGATGACCGCAGCGGTTGATGTTTCCAAAGCGGGCATCAGTAAAACTTTTACCACCAAAAATACGTTAATCAGCAACAAACGCATTGATATGCAGCTGGTGGATGGTCCGTTCCGTAAGCTGACCGGAGGATGGGATTTCATCGAACTTAGCCCGGATGCCTGTAAAGTTCAGCTCAGTCTTGATTTTGAATTTACAAATAAATTGATTGAATTAGCATTCGGTAAAATCTTCAAAGAACTGGCTGGCAGCATGGTTCAGGCATTCACTCTACGCGCGAAAGAGGTCTACAGTGTCTGAGATCCGCGTTGAAGTGGTCTACGCGTTGCCGGAACGTCAGTATCTGCGAACGGTAAAACTGGCGGAGGGGAGCAGTGTCGAACAGGCAGTGAAGGCTTCCGGTTTACTTGAGTTGCGTCAGGATATCGATTTAAAACAGAATAAATTAGGTATCTATAGCCGGCCGGTGAAGCTTGCCGACGTGGTCAGCGACGGTGATCGCATTGAAATCTACCGGCCCCTGATTGCAGATCCGAAAGAGTTACGGCGTATACGCGCCGAACGTTCTAAAAAATAAGGCGCCTCAGGCGCCTTATTTTTTTACCCTGAAAGATGATTTTTGGCGGTAACCAGAGACCATCACACCGGGCGATTTACTTTTGATCGCTCAACTTAGGTTTGTTGTCGATGTTGGTCAGCGTATCAGACTCGTTGAAGGTCAGCGTTAAAGTCTGCTGAGTGATACCTTCATGGCCTGGTTCCTGACGGAACACGTAATACCAAACATTACTGCCAAACGGGTCGTGTAGCATCGGCGTGCCGAGAACATAAGCAACTTGTTGTTTAGTCATACCGGTATGAATTTTTTGAACATCAGCAGGAGACAAGTAGTTCCCCTGATTGATGTCAGGCCGATAAACCACCTTTTCCAGAGTGGAACAGCCCGCAGTAAGCATTACAAGAGCTACAGCGGCGGCAGTTAGCGTTTTACAGCGCATAGTCATTACATTCCTTTAGGGCATAAGATGCCGATGATAATAGACCTTTCATCAGTTTGAAACCTTTGCGGGGCACCTGTATGACCGCTGAACTGTAAAAAAGTTGAGCTTTTTACGCTGCGAGTAACTCTTTTGCGTTGGCCAGCGTGTTTCGGGTCACTTCACTTCCGCCCAGCAGACGTGCCAGTTCCTGCAAACGCGCCTTTTTATCAAGGCGATTCATTTGGGTTTCAGTCACTTCACCATCAGTTTCTTTGCTGACAAAATAATGCTGATGACCACAACCTGCAACCTGAGGTAAGTGAGTGACGCACATAACTTGCGTTGATTCGCCTAACTGACGCAACAGGCGGCCAACGATCGCAGCCGTCGGGCCACTGATACCGACATCCACTTCATCAAAGATCAGCGCCGGAGTTTCCATTTTCTGTGCCGTGATAACCTGGATAGCCAGCGCAATACGCGATAATTCGCCACCGGAAGCTACTTTTGCGAGAGCCTGAAGCGGCTGCCCCGGGTTGGTGGTGACCTGGAATTCGAGACGGTCTGCGCCTTCCATATTTAAATGTTCTGGTTCGAACTGAACCTGAATTTTAAATTTACCGTGTGGCATGGAAAGTGCCTGCATACTTTGGGTGATCAGATGCGTTAGCTCATCAGCAAAATACTGACGTTTTTCGTGCAGTTGTTCAGCAACCGCGACGGCTTGTTGGTAATGGCGTTGCACCGCTTCACTCAGCTCTGCCTGATTGGTTTCCTGATCATCCAGTTCCTGCTGTTCCTCAAGCAACTGACGATGCAGTTCAGGAAGATCTTCAGCGCTGACGTGATGTTTACGGGCCAGATTCATCTGGCGCGACAAACGCTGCTCCAGCTCGAACAGACGGTTTGGATCCATGTCCAGGCGTTCGCTGTAATGGCGTAATTCATCGCTGGCCTCGCTGACCTGAATGGACGCGTCATCAAGCATGACGATAAGATCATTCATTTTGCTGTCGAGTTCTGCGAGTTCAGTTAGCTGATTGCGGGCGCTATAAAGCAGACTGACAATATTCTGTTCTTCACCATCAGCCAGCAAATAGAGCGCATTTTGGCTCAGTGAAAGCAGTTGTCCGCTGTTAGCCAGACGTTTGTATTCTTCATCAATTTGCTCGTACTCACCTGCCTGAGGAGCAAATTCATTCAGCTCTTTCAACTGGTATTGTAACAACTGGCGGCGTGATTCTCGCTCACTCATCTGCTGTTGATATTGTGCCAGCTGGCGGCAGCTCTGATGCCAGTTTTGGTAAGCTTTGCGCATTTCAGACAGCAGTAAGGGCTGATCCGAATAAGCATCGAGTAAAGCTTTCTGATGCTCAGGTTTGAGCAGAAGCTGATGGGCGTGTTGTCCGTGAATTTGGATCAAATGCTGGCCCAGTTCACGGAGCTGTGACAGGGGAACGGGCGTGCCGTTTATAAAGCCACGCGAACGGCCATCGTTGCTGATCGTCCGGCGCAACAGGCAATCCAGCCCTTCATCAAGCTGATTTTCAGCCAGCCAGTGTTTCGCCGAAGGGGTATCCGCTAAGGTGAATCGCGCGCAGATATCTGCACGGCTGGCACCGAGACGCACCATGCTGCCATCGGCACGATTGCCCAGACAAAGCCCAAGCGCATCAATCGCGATGGACTTACCGGCACCGGTTTCACCGGTGATGGCCGTCATACCTGCATGAAAATCGATTTCTAATTCACGGACAATGGCAAAGTTACTGATAGTTAATTGCGCCAGCATGATCACCTTCCTGTACATAACAACAGACCTGTAATTACATACAGTATAAACTGGTTTTATATACAGTAAAGGGGCTGGCGAATTATTTTTATCAGATCAGAAGAGTTTTTTTGACCATCCAAGTTTTGTGCTTAATGTATTGAAATAACTGTAGTCTTTCGGATGGATCAGATTCAGATGAAACTCACTGCGACGGATAACCACTTCTTCGCCCGGCTGAATCGGCAGGGCGATCTGGCTGTCGCAGCTGATTTCAAGGTCATTGCTCATATGCGAAAACCGCAGACAAATCGTGCTGCTACTGTTGATAACCAGCGGGCGCGCCGAAAGGGTATGTGGGAACATCGGCACCAGTGCGATAGCTTCTAACGTCGGCGTCAGGATCGGACCGCCGCCTGAGAGTGAATATGCGGTAGAACCGGTTGGTGTCGAAATAATCAGACCATCGGAGCGCTGGGAAAAAGCGAATTTGTCATCAATATAGACTTCAAATTCAATCATGTGCGCGACTTTTCCCGGATGAAGGACGACTTCATTGATGGCGGTACTGACGCGACATTGCTGGTCCTTGCAGCGCACCATGGCTTCCAGCAGGAAGCGTTGCTCGCTGATGTATTCACCCTGCAGAACGTCATCGAGTTGCTGCAAAGCGTTATCCGGATCCAGATCGGTAAGAAAGCCAAGATTACCCCGGTTGATGCCGATGACTTTTATGTCATAGCGGGCCAGAACGCGCGCCGCACCCAGCATATTGCCGTCACCGCCGACGACCACGGCTAAATCCGCCAGCTTGCCGATCTCAGCCAGACTGCCCGTTTGTGCGCCTTCCAGGGCTAAATCTTGTGCCACCTGACGTTCGACGATCACCTGATAACCTTTTGAGATTAACCAGTGGTAAAGCATTTCATGGGTGGCAAGTGCGGAAGGATGGCGAGGGTGTCCGACAATCCCAATGCACTCAAATTTTTTATTCATCGCTGTGGTTATCCTCAGCAGGGTGTGATGACTCCTGCATTATGACCGGTTTCATTAAAAACCAAACCTTGAAACCCCGGTTTTGATCCCCATAATAAGCCAACTAGCAAGATTAATGCTAAAACGCGGAGAGATTCATGAGTAGTAAAGAACATAAGACACCTGACGAGCAAGTCTCTGAAGAACTGAATCAGGAACAAGAGCTGCATACGGAAGCGGAAACTCAGGCGGCAGATGTCGTTGACCCGCGCGATGAACGTATTGCTGAACTGGAAGCGCAGCTGAAAGAACTCCAGCAGCGTGAGCGTGACAGCTTGCTGCGTGCGAAAGCGGAAGTGGAAAATATCCGCCGTCGTACCGAGCAGGATATAGAGAAAGCGCATAAATTCGCTCTGGAGAAATTCTCTGGCGAATTGTTGCCGGTAATCGATAATCTGGAACGTGCGCTGGATCTGGCTGATAAATCGAATTCAGAACTGGCGGGTCTGATTGAAGGCGTCGAGCTGACCCTGAAATCCCTGCTGGATGCTGTTCGCAAGTTCGGTATGGAAGTGGTGGCTGATATCCACGTGCCATTCAACCCTGAACTGCACCAGGCGATGACTATGATGGAATCCGACGAGCTGGAACCTAATCACGTAATGATGGTGATGCAGAAGGGTTATACGCTGAACGGCCGTCTTTTGCGCCCGGCAATGGTTGCGGTTTCTAAAGCCAAAGCCTGATTCTGTTTTAAGCAGACTGACATAATGGAAGAGGCACCTTTGCGGGTGCCTCTTTTTTTGTTATTCCGGCAATCTGGGCACCCAGTCAATCGGTGCCAGACCTTGCTGCACCAGTAAGGCATTCGCCTGCGAGAAGTGCTTACACCCCAGGAAACCCCGGTGGGCGGAAAGCGGAGAAGGGTGCGGTGCTTTCAATACATGATGACGATTACGATCGATAATATTGCCTTTTTTCTGCGCATGGGAGCCCCAGAGTAAAAAGACGATCCCTTCACGATTTTCATTCAACGCTGCGATGACCTTATCAGTAAACGTCTCCCAGCCCAGTTTGGCATGTGAATGCGCCTGACCACCTTCGACAGTCAGCACGGTATTGAGCAACAGGACACCCTGATCTGCCCAACTCTGCAAATAGCCGTGAGTGGGTC
Organism: Rahnella sp. 2050; assembly: GCF_040544515.1. Classification (NCBI taxonomy): domain Bacteria; kingdom Pseudomonadati; phylum Pseudomonadota; class Gammaproteobacteria; order Enterobacterales; family Yersiniaceae; genus Rahnella; species Rahnella sp. 2050. The sequence goes on from NZ_JBEPKE010000002.1 coordinate 797,459, forward strand.
GTTCGAAGCCTGGAATATCGGCGGCCAGCTCTTTATACATATTCACTAATGAAGGTGGTGCCGGAATGCCCGGGCGAACGGAGAACGATAATCCATGAGCCTGATTGGGGCCATGATAAGGGTCCTGCCCCAAAATCACGACTTTGACGTCTGCCAGTTCGGTAGAGCGGAATGCATTAAACACATCCTGCTGCGGTGGATAAATTGTTTTGCCCGCAGCGCGTTCAGCCGCGACAAACTTCAGCGTATCAACGAAGTAAGGTTGTTCTTTTTCCTGACCAATGACGTCATGCCAGGTGAGAGTGGTGGACATTGACGCTCTCCTTTTGATGATAATTTTAAACTGGCAGTAGCTTACCTGCTCATTCCGATGAGTGAAACCCGCACGCGCTTTTGCTGATGTTTATCTGCGACTTAACGTTCTATGCAAAAATTTGTTGATAATTTACAAAAATAATTTAATCCAGTGCCTTGGAAAAATTGATATAAAACATAAATATGCTGAGGGTAAGAAATACCCACAAGGAAAAGATTGATATTTATCAAAGAATGCGGGGTGTTCTGCTGTTATATCTGACAACAGGAAAACAGGTTGTCGTTCAACCTTACACCAATCAATTAACAGTATCGTAGCCAACAATGGAGGCAACATATGATCACCGGGATCCAAATTACTAAAAGCAACAACGAAGCGCTGAAAAACTCTTTCTGGCTGCTGGATGATGAAAAAGCGGAAGCGCGCTGCGTGTGTGCAAAAGCGGGTTTTGCGGAAGACCAGATCGTTGCTGTCAGCGAGCTTGGCCAGTTTGAATACCGTGAAGTACCAATGGAAATTCAACCGACTGTACGTGTGGAAGGGGGTCAGCACCTGAACGTTAACGTATTGCGCCGTGAAACTCTGGAAGATGCGGTTAAGCATCCTGAAAAATACCCGCAGCTGACCATTCGTGTGTCTGGTTATGCGGTGCGCTTTAACTCACTGACTGCTGAGCAGCAGCGTGACGTGATTACCCGTACTTTCACCGAAAGTCTGTAATCGCTTCCGAGCTTTTAAGATTCCAGCAGTTTCATGGATATAAAAAAACCGCCTTCAGGGCGGTTTTTCTTTGCACCAAATCAGGCTGATGTTTATTTAGCAGCGTCTTTTACAGCGTCAGGTTTAACACGGCGTTTGCCGACGTTTTTGCTGTCACGATGGCGAACTTTAACTTTCACCTTCGATTTTTCCTGATCCGCTTTCTGCTTCTCTTTGCGTTTCGCCAGCACTTTCTTCGACGGCTTACCGGTGACTTTCTCGCTCGGTGCTTTCGTTTTTGGACGGAACTCGTCCAATACGCGTGCTTTCAACGGCTCGTTAAGGTAACGGCCGATCTTACCGAGCAGCAGATGGTCATGCGCTTCCACGAAAGAAATCGCGGTCCCTTTACGACCAGCACGACCGGTACGGCCGATACGGTGCAGATAGATATCAGCGGTCAGCGGCAGGTCAAAGTTGAAGACATGGCTGATGTCGTTGATATCCAGGCCACGGGCAGCAATGTCGGTCGCAACGAGGACGTTAACGCGGTCTTCAACCATACGTTTGACGGCTTCGGTACGTTTCACCTGCACCATTTCGCCTTCAAGATAACAGGAGTTAATCCCTGCTTCGCGCAACCACGCAACCAGCTCATGCACACGCTCGCGTTTACGCACAAAGATCACGGATTTAGTGACATCTTCCTGTTTCAGCAAATGGATGAGCATCCGGGCTTTATGCGCCAGATCGTCGGCACGATAATACCATTGCAGGATTTTTTTGCGTTCGCGGCGTGACGGGTCAGCTTCGATTTCCACCGGCTCAGTCAGGATGCGTTCTGCGAATTCACGGATGGCTTCCCCTTCCAGCGTTGCGGAGAACAGCAACGTCTGTTTGCGCCAGCGTGCTTCGGCGGAAATCGTTTCGATGTCCTGAGCAAAACCCATGTCCAGCATGCGGTCGGCTTCGTCGAGGATCAGCGTTTCGATTGCGCGGCAGTCAAAGTTTTCTTCTTTAATGTATTGCAGCAAACGACCGGTGGTCGCAACAACGATGTCCTGGTTTTCGCTGAACACTTCGGCGTGGTTCATATAAGCCACACCGCCGGTGATGGTGGCGATATCCAGTTCGGTATGTTTGGCTAACTCACGCGCCTGCTCAGCAACCTGCATAGCAAGTTCACGGGTTGGCGTGAGGATCAGAATTCGTGGCGGACCAGATTTCTTACGCGGGAAATCCAGCAAATGCTGCAATGCAGGCAGCAGGAATGCCGCTGTTTTGCCGGTGCCGGTAGGAGCCGAACCCAACACATCGCGTCCGTCCATTGCTGGCGGAATGGCCTCTGCCTGAATGACAGTAGGACGGCTATAGCCTTTGTCGCCAAGGGCTTCAATCAGGCGTTCATCGAGTTCGAGTTCGGAAAAAGTGGTTACAGTCATGGTCTACCTCTACTTGGGGCGCCGATTATAGACGTGTTAGACGCGATCTTCACCTATTTAAGCGGTTTGCGTGGCTTTTACTCTGCTTCTCTTTGCCCTATGCTACGACAGTTTTCGTTTACAGGCCTGTTGGCTGGCGTAATTACGGTGAAATTAGTGACAAAAGTAGTCAGTTCCGCAAACCCTTTACGGCGTAATGGATTTACCTTTAAGCAGTTTTTCGTTGCGCATGACCGATGCGCGATGAAAGTCGGTACCGATGGTGTCCTGCTCGGTGCCACGGCGCCGGTTAGCCATGCACGACGTGTTCTTGATATTGGCTGCGGCAGCGGCCTGATTGCCATGATGCTGGCGCAACGCAGTAATGCTCAAACTGTTATTGATGCCGTCGAACTCGAACCTTCCGCAGCGGCGCAGGCTGAGGAGAATTTCCGCAACTCAGTTTGGGCGCAAAGGCTGGCGGTGTATGCGCAGGACATTAATGTTTATGCCGGCGAACATCAGGCTGAATACGATCTGATTGTGAGTAATCCGCCTTACTTTGAATCGGCTGTTGCCTGTCGCGATGAAGCCCGAAATGCCGCCCGTTACACCGAAACTCTGACGCACGATGCATTGCTTGAATGCGCAAATAAGCTGCTTACGCCAGAGGGATTGTTTAGTGTTGTCTTGCCGTACGACATCGGGCTGGCGTTTGAAACTCTGGCTCATCGAAAAGGCTGGTTCAGTGCACGGCGGATGGCCGTACGCGACCGACCGGGAAAACCGCTTAACCGGCTAGTGCTGACCTTATCAAGGCAATCAGTTGAAAGGGTTGACGAGGAACTGGCACTGCGGAAATCGGAAGGCGTTTACAGCGAAGCATTCTGTGCGCTGATTACTGATTTTTATCTGAATTATTAGCGGATGGCTGGGCTTTCAAAAAGTGCGTTCCTTCGCACTTTCCCGATACCATTGCTGCAAATATTACGGCTGCAAAATGGTCGGCTGCGGATTTTCCTGTAGATCAGGATAGTCCAGCGTGAAATGCAGTCCTCGACTCTCTTTGCGTTCCAGGGCACTGCGGACGATCAACTCGGCAACCAGCACCAGATTTCTCAATTCCAGCAAATTATTGGAAATACGGAAGTTGGCATAATACTCGTCAATTTCCTGTTGCAGCGTCATGATGCGGCGCAACGCACGCTCAAGACGTTTTGTCGTGCGTACAATCCCTACGTAATCCCACATAAACAGCCGCAATTCATGCCAGTTATGCTGAATGACCACCTGCTCATCGGAATTATCCACCCGGCTTTCATCCCATTGCGGAATATTTGTCGCCAGTTTTGCATGCGGCAGACGTTTAATTATATCTTCTGCTGCCGACCAGCCATAAACCACGCATTCCAGCAGTGAGTTAGAGGCCAGACGGTTAGCGCCATGCAGGCCGGTATAACTGACTTCGCCAATCGCATACAAACCATCGAGATCGGTGCGCCCGTGCTGATCAACCATTACGCCGCCGCAGGTGTAATGCGCAGCCGGAACAATCGGGATGGCCTCTTTGGTCAGATCAATACCCAGTGATTGCAGCTTTTCATCAATCATCGGGAAATGATGCTTAATGAATTCCGGCGGGCGATGGCTGATATCGAGATACATGCAGTCGGCGCCAAGACGCTTCATTTCATGGTCGATGGCCCGTGCCACCACATCGCGCGGTGCCAGTTCTCCACGTTCATCGAAATCCGGCATAAAACGGGTGCCATCCGGGCGTTTGAGCAGGGCACCTTCGCCGCGCAGTGCTTCCGTCAGCAGAAAGTTACGTGCCTGAGGGTGATAGAGGCACGTCGGGTGAAACTGGTTGAATTCAAGATTGGCAACACGGCAGCCTGCGCGCCACGCCATGGCGACGCCATCGCCGGAAGAGATATCCGGATTGGTCGTGTACTGATAGACCTTGGCTGCGCCCCCTGTGGCCAGTACAACGGCCTTGGCACGGAGCGTTTCAACGTGCTCTTTATCGCGGTTCCAGACATACGCGCCAACGACGCGTTGTGTCCCCGGCAATCCAAGCTTGCTTGAGGTAATTAAATCAACGGCATTATAGCGTTCTTTCACGCAAATATTGGCGTGCGCCCTTGCTTTCCCAACCAGCGTAGTCTCTACTTCTTTACCTGTAGCATCAGCAGCATGCAGGATCCTACGGTGGCTGTGGCCGCCTTCACGTGTCAGATGATAACGCTCTTCTGAGCTTGTGTTGGTTTCGGTATCAAACAGTACGCCCTGGTCGATCAACCACTGGACACAATGACGTGCGTTGCTCGCGATAAATTCAACAGCTTCTTTATCGCATAAGCCCGCACCGGCAATTAATGTGTCATCAACATGTGAGGCAATGCTGTCTGCTTCGTCGAAAACGGCGGCAATCCCGCCCTGGGCGTAAAATGTTGAGCCTTCGTTGAGCGGGCCTTTACTGAGAACAGTGACATGACAGTGGTCTGCAAGTCGCAAAGCCAAAGAAAGGCCTGCAGCGCCACTTCCGATTATCAATACATCGCTAAGAAATTCAGATGAAGGTTGCATAACGTATGATGTTTGCAGAAGAAGAGGGAAATTCATGTTAGCCTAAACTCCCGTGCAAAAGCCACGGGCTTGAGACTTCAATAGAAAAAACAACGGCGATGTGGAACTTAATGTTTCATGTGAACTCCAAGCAGTACTTGCTCAGGAATATAATGATGAAAGCTGGCAGTACGACTTTAAGCGCGGAGAAGATTTTGGGGAGATTTTACCTCGGATGAGCGAGCAGTTAGCCGATCAGGTTCTGGTTGAGCGGGTCCAGAAGGGTGATCAAAAATCGTTCAATTTACTGGTTATTCGTTACCAGCATAAGGTAGCGAGCCTTGTATCCCGCTATGTGCCACAAGGTGATGTGCCTGATGTGGTTCAGGAATCTTTTATCAAAGCATATCGTGCGCTGGAATCTTTCCGCGGCGACAGTGCTTTTTATACCTGGCTGTATCGTATTGCAGTCAACACAGCGAAAAACTATTTAGTTGCTCAGGGGCGACGCCCGCCATCCAGTGATGTCGACGCGAATGAAGCCGAAAATTTCGAAAGTGGCGGTGCACTGAAAGAAATTTCGAACCCTGAGAACTTGATGTTGTCTGAAGAGTTACGGAAGATTGTTTTCCGTACTATTGAAGCACTTCCTGAAGATCTTCGTATGGCGATTACCTTGAGGGAGTTGGATGGATTGAGCTACGAAGAAATAGCCGCCATCATGGATTGTCCGGTGGGTACGGTGAGATCCCGTATATTCCGTGCCCGGGAAGCAATTGATAACAAAGTTCAACCGCTCATCCAGCGTTAGAGATGACGGACACAGGAAGGATACTTAGGCATGCAGAAAGAAAAGCTTTCCGCTCTGATGGATGGTGAAGCCATTGATACCGAACTGTTAAGTTCGTTATCAACAGATACCAGGCTTCAGCAAGACTGGCAGAGTTATCATTTGATCCGCGATACCTTACGTGGTGATATTGGGAACGTTGTGCATCTGGATATCGCAGACCGTGTGGCCGCAGCGCTGGCTAATGAGCCGGTAAAACTGGTGCCGGGTTCAGCAACCGAATCACAACCTCAGCCTCATACCTGGCAAAAAATGCCATTCTGGCAGAAGGTGCGCCCTTGGGCGAGTCAGTTGACTCAGGTCGGCGTGGCTGCTTGTGTATCACTTGCTGTGATTGTTGGCGTTCAGCATTATAACCAGCCTGACGCATCGGGTGCTTCTCCGGAAACCCCAGCGTTCAATACGTTGCCTATGATGGGTAAAGCCTCCCCGGTGAGCTTCGGCGTGCCAAATGAAGGCAATACCACCAGCGGGCAACAGAATGTTCAGGAGCAACGTAAGCGCATTAATGCGATGTTGCAGGATTACGAATTGCAGCGTCGCTTGCATTCAGAGCAGCTTCAACTCGAACCAGTTACTCCTCAGCAAGCCGCTGTTCAGGTCCCAGGAACTCAGTCTTTAGGAACGCAAACGCAGTAATGAAGCAAATTTGGTTTGCCGTTTGTTTAGCTGCGGGCAGCCTGCTTACTCCAAGTATCGCCTCGGCAGATTCTTCTTCCGAGGCGTTACTGCAAGAGATGGGCAAAGCTTCCCAGACGCTGAATTATGAAATGGGTTTTATCAACATTACGAAGCAAGGGATTGATTCCTTTCGCTATCGTCATGCTGTCTCTCATCAAACTTCCCTCGCTCAACTGGTTCTGATGGATGGTCCGCGCCGTGAAATTGTCCAGCGTGGAAAAGACGTCAGCTACTTTGAGACCGGTTTACAGCCCTTTACGTTGGATGGCGATCATATCGTTGATTCCCTGCCTTCCATCGTGTTCAGCGATTTTTCTCTTCTGACCAAATACTACGATTTTATCGCCGTAGGCCGCGCACGCACAGCGGATCGCCTGAGTCAGGTGATCAGAGTTGTATCCCGCGATGGTACCCGATTCAGTTATGTCATATGGATCGATGAGCAGACGAAATTGCCGATGCGTGTCGATTTACTGGATCGTGACGGTGAAACGCTTGAGCAGTTCCGTGTGATCAGTTTTGATGAGGGAGAACAAGTTGTTGGAACGCTTTCTGATCTCGAAAAAGCCAGTTTACCGCCTGTGCTGTCTTTACCTGCGTCTGAGCAGGTGAAGTTTGACTGGCAAATAAAATGGCTGCCAGCTGGCGTGACAGAGGTGGCAAGTAGCCGCCGAAACTTGCCCAATATGCCCGTATCGATAGAATCGCGGCTGTACACTGACGGATTGTTCAGTTTCTCTGTCAATGTCAGTGCAACAACTAATGGCCCTTCTGAGCAGTTGATCAGGCAAGGGCGCAGAACTGTGCAGACTGAAATACGCAATGGCAATGAAATTACGGTCGTCGGTGAGCTTCCTCCTTCGACTGCCAAACGTGTTGCCGATAGCATCGTTTTCTCAGAAAAGTAGCTTTTAATCAGAAAAACTGCCTTCGCAATAGAAATACAGGGTGATTACATGATGAAAGAATGGGCCACGGTGGTGTCGTGGAAAGACGGTATTGCGACGTTGCGTTGTGAAACACAGGCGGGTTGCAGTAGTTGCCATTCACGTTCAGGGTGTGGCGCTCGCGTATTGAATGAGTTAGGGCCGCAGACTGAACATAATCTTCAGGTCAGCGTTAACGAGCCTCTTGCACCTGGTCAGAAAGTTGAACTGGGGATACCGGAAGGAAGCCTGTTGCGCTCGGCGTTGCTGGTTTATATGACGCCGCTCTTTGGTGTGATTGCGGGTGGTGGTGCGTTGCAGGCCTTGCTGAAAGCAGATGTATACGCGGTTATTGGTGCGGTGTTGGGTGGTGGATTAGGTTTCCTGATTGCTAAAGCACTGGCTGCGAAAGTCGATGGAAAAGCAGGTTACCAGCCAGTCATCTTGCAGGTGGGTTTGCCTCCTGATGCTTTCCGTTATTCGGTTGAAAGCAAACTCCCTTCTTAACTTTCTGCATCCTACAGTGCTTAAAAATGCCACAGTGTTCGCTAACCCTGTGGCATTTTTTTAGTTTCTGACCGGTATACGGTTTTGGATCATATGCTCGATCAATGCGATGAAAAGATCTGCGCTAGAAAGCGATGTATACTCTACAGAGAAAAGGATGCGGCCGTGTTTATCGAGCAGACGTATTAACGGGCTGTTGCTGCCGCCACTGATAAACTGAATATCCTCAACAGGCACTATTTTCCCTTCGTCGGTGGTTAACACCAACGCGCTCAGATGTATCTTTTTTTCGTTCAGCGCCAGAAGGTTAGCGCCGATAAATCTTTTCCACCCGCAATGTGGATTCACCAGATATGTAAAAAGAATATCTCCCCCCTGAGCCAGCCTGTTTAGGGCCCATGGGCCGCGATACATCAGGTGTTCGTTTTTAATGACTTCAATTAATCTTTCAGAATTGGCAATGTTTGGCGTAATACGATGCCAGGTTTTGCTATTTCCCTCACGGAAGATCATCGTATTTAAAATACGACGGGTGTATTTTCCGGTTCTGAATCGATATATATCCATGATGCGGTCAAAAGGAATAAAACGATTTTTTTTATCCGTTTGGCTTATAACTAAAATTCCATTTTCATGAAGCTGATAGAATTGATTGGGTCGTATCAGACGTCGCAGCAGAATGAGCACCACCCCCAGGGCAATACTGAGGAGAGCGGACAAAATTACGGTATGCAGCCCCTCAGCGGTGTGGCCAAAGGCCAGCAAAAATGCAATTTGCACTGCGCCGCCGATCAACAACAACACAGACAGGACCAGAGTGATCCAAGAGTTGGCTTTGGCAAAGCCATGCTGACTGAGCAGCCGCCCTTCATTGATCATATTGATAACCTTGTGATCGGATTGAATTAAAAATAAAAAAGATATTTGTGGAAGAAGTTGAATGAGAACTTTATGAGTTAGAAATTATGTAATTTCTTTTATAACAACATATTAAGTTTCAATACGCATTTCTGTATATGGGGATTTTCCTAAAACCGAAAGGCAGGAAGCCCATACGTGGAATACCGGACTGAGACAAACCTATGAAGCACACAGACGCTCCGGTAATGAAAACAAATGAAAATGTGGGGATTTCATCCTGAGAAAGCTCGCATAATCTGGAGTTAGGGTGTGCGGAGACTAGGTTTTCATGGTGCTGGCATGTAGAATGCTGCGACTTAGGCGAAAGACAGCCAACCTACAAACCGTCGCTGTATGTTCATGGCGAATGATTCAGAAATACCAAGGTAGAAAAACTTTTATAATGAAGCATATACGAAATTTCTCCATTATTGCCCACATTGACCACGGTAAGTCGACGCTGTCAGACCGTATTATTCAAATTTGCGGTGGCTTAGCCGACCGTGAAATGGAAGCTCAGGTCCTCGACTCAATGGATCTTGAGCGTGAACGCGGCATTACCATCAAAGCGCAAAGCGTGACGCTCGACTACAAAGCAAAAGATGGTCAGGTTTATCACCTGAACTTTATCGACACGCCGGGGCACGTTGACTTTTCCTATGAAGTATCCCGCTCTCTCGCTGCCTGCGAAGGCGCATTATTAGTGGTGGATGCTGGTCAGGGTGTTGAAGCCCAGACGCTGGCAAACTGCTATACCGCGATGGAAATGGATCTGGAGGTCGTGCCGGTTCTGAACAAAATCGACTTACCGGCCGCCGATCCTGATCGTGCAGCGCAGGAAATCGAAGACATCGTGGGTATCGATGCCACGGATGCTGTTCGTTGTTCAGCGAAAACCGGTGTCGGTGTGCCAGAAGTGCTGGAGCGTCTGGTGCGTGATGTACCACCGCCGGAAGGTGATCCTGAGGCGCCACTTCAGGCGTTGATCATCGATTCATGGTTCGATAACTATCTCGGCGTTGTTTCTCTGGTGCGTATCAAAAATGGCACCATGAGAAAGGGCGACAAAATTAAAGTGATGAGTACCGGGCAGGTTTATAACGCCGATCGCCTGGGTATTTTCACGCCTAAACGTGTCGATAAAGACATTCTGAACTGCGGTGAGGTCGGCTGGCTGGTATGCGCGATTAAAGATATCCTCGGCGCACCAGTGGGGGACACCCTGACTCTGGCTCGTCAGCCTGCTGACAAAGCGCTGCCGGGTTTCAAGAAAGTGAAACCTCAGGTTTACGCCGGCCTGTTCCCGGTCAGCTCCGATGATTATGAAAACTTCCGTGATGCGTTAGGCAAGCTTAGCCTTAACGATGCATCCCTGTTCTACGAACCAGAAAGTTCTACCGCGCTGGGCTTCGGTTTCCGTTGTGGCTTCCTGGGGCTGCTGCACATGGAAATCATTCAGGAACGTCTGGAACGTGAATACGATCTGGATCTGATCACCACAGCACCGACTGTTGTTTATGAAGTTCTGACGACCGGCAATGAAACTGTCTATGTGGACAGTCCGTCTAAACTGCCTGCACTGAATAACATTCTGGAACTGCGTGAGCCTATCGCTGAGTGTCACATGCTGATGCCACAGGAATATCTGGGTAGCGTGATTACTTTGTGTATTGAGAAACGTGGTGTCCAGACCAACATGGTTTACCACGGTAATCAGGTCGCACTGACTTATGAAATCCCGATGGCGGAAGTGGTACTCGATTTCTTCGACCGTCTGAAGTCAACGTCACGCGGTTATGCGTCGCTTGATTACAATTTCAAACGTTTTCAGACTTCTGACATGGTACGTGTTGATGTTCTAATCAACGGCGACCGTGTGGATGCACTGGCGCTGATTACTCACCGTGGCAATTCCCAGTTCCGTGGACGCCAGCTGGTTGAGAAGATGCAGGAACTGATCCCGCGTCAGCAGTTCGATATTGCTATCCAGGCGGCGATTGGTGCTCACATCATTGCCCGTTCAACCGTGAAGCAATTACGTAAAAACGTTCTCGCCAAATGTTATGGCGGCGACGTCAGCCGTAAGAAGAAACTCTTGCAGAAACAGAAAGATGGTAAGAAACGCATGAAACAAGTGGGTAATGTTGAGTTACCACAAGAAGCGTTCCTGGCCATTCTTCACGTGGGCAAAGACAGCAAGTAAATCCTTTATTGAGTCGTAGGGAGTATGCATGGCTAACATGTTTGCCCTGATTCTGGCGGTTGCAACGCTGGTGTCAGGGATTATCTGGTGCCTTGATCGTTTCAAGCTGGCACCCGCACGCCGGGCTAAAGTTGCTAAAATTAAGGCTGAAACGGGTGGTGCTGTTGACGATTCAACGCTGAACAAAGTGGCGAAGCAACCGGGCTGGGTGGAAACCTGTGCTTCGGTATTCCCTGTCTTGTTAGTTGTGTTTGTGGTGCGTTCATTTATTTATGAACCTTTCCAGATCCCGTCTGGCTCGATGATGCCGACGCTGCTTATTGGTGATTTCATCGTGGTTGAGAAATATGCCTACGGCCTGAAAGATCCCATTACTCAAACCAAGCTGATCTCAACCGGTGAACCGAAACGTGGTGATGTGGTGGTATTTAAATATCCGCAAAACCCGAGCGTGGACTATATTAAACGCCTGGTAGGCTTGCCCGGTGACCGGGTGACTTACGATCTGTTCAGCAAGCAGGTGACCGTGCAGCCTGCTTGCGAAACGGGCAAAAATTGCAGCACCGCGCTGGCTGTGACATATGATTCCGGTGTTGCCAGTGATTTCGTGCAGACTTTTGGTCAGTCTTCGGGCGGCGAAGCGAGCAGTGGTTTCTTTGAAACGCCGCCGTCCGCTAACGTGCCACAAGACGGTATCCGTCTTGTACAGCGCAATGAAACGCTGGGCAATGTGACGCATCGTATTCTGACCGTGCCAGGTGCACGTGACCAACTGGGGGCTTATTATCAGCAACCGGGTCAGCCACTGGGGACATGGGTGGTGCCGGCTGGCCATTATTTCATGATGGGTGATAACCGTGATAATAGCGCTGACAGCCGTTATTGGGGTTTTGTGCCGGAACAGAATTTAGTGGGTAGAGCTTCTGCAATTTGGATGAGCTTTAAAAAACAGGAAGGTGAATGGCCTACCGGTGTTCGTTTAAGCCGTATTGGTGGAATTCATTAATTTAATGATGCCTATTAGCGCAGCATTATATTTCCACTCGTTGTAGAATATCCTTTCGGGCGATAAAAGTTGGCTCCCCTGATTTTAAATTTTAATTTAAGACGAACAGAGGGAGCCACTGCAAACGAAACAGCTTTGGATTGGCTTAGGGCGAAGCAGGCCTGTTCCGTATGCTGAAGTTTTTGACGCATTCTTAGTCTATTGGTAACTCATGAATCCCATCGTAATAAACAGGCTTCAGCGGAAGCTGGGCTACACTTTTCAACAGCAGGAGCTTTTATTGCAGGCACTGACTCACCGCAGCGCAAGCAGTAAACACAATGAGCGTTTAGAGTTCCTGGGTGACTCAATTCTTAGTTATGTCATTGCTAACGCGCTGTATCATCGTTTTCCTCGCGTAGACGAGGGCGATATGAGTCGCATGCGTGCCACGTTAGTACGTGGAAATACGCTGGCGGAAATGGCGCGTGAATTCGATCTCGGCGAATGCTTACGCTTAGGGCCGGGCGAATTGAAAAGTGGTGGTTTCCGCCGCGAGTCGATTCTTGCGGATACGGTGGAGGCACTCATTGGCGGCGTGTTTCTGGACAGTGATATCCAGACCGTCGAAAAGCTGATTCTCGATTGGTACCGTAGTCGTTTAGACGAAATCAGTCCCGGTGATAAGCAGAAAGACCCAAAAACCCGTTTACAGGAGTTTTTGCAAGGTCGCCATCTGCCGTTGCCTTCTTATCTGGTTGTGCAGGTTCGCGGTGAAGCGCACGATCAGGAGTTTACCATCCACTGCCAGGTCAGTGGCTTGAGCCAGCCGGTTGTAGGAACCGGTTCAAGTCGCCGTAAAGCCGAGCAGGCGGCAGCGGAACAAGCGCTGATACAGCTGGAGCTTGAATGAGCGAAGAAAAGAATTACTGTGGTTTTGTTGCAATCGTAGGCCGTCCTAACGTCGGCAAATCTACCTTGCTGAATGAATTATTGGGGCAAAAAATCTCCATTACTTCCCGCAAACCGCAAACCACGCGTCACCGTATCATGGGTATCCATACCGAAGGGCCCTATCAGGCCATTTACGTGGATACCCCGGGGCTGCATATTGAAGAAAAACGGGCCATCAACCGTCTGATGAACCGTGCTGCAAGCAGCTCAATCGGTGATGTTGAACTGGTGATCTTCGTTGTTGAAGGCACTCACTGGACTCCGGATGACGAAATGGTGGTTAACAAACTGCGTGATTTGAAATCACCGGTTCTGCTGGCGATCAACAAGATTGATAACGTCACCGACAAATCTAAGCTGTTGCCACATTTGCAATTCCTTAGTGAGCAGATGAACTTCGTCGATATCGTGCCTATCTCTGCAGAGAAAGGAACGAATGTTGATACTATCGCGGCTCTGGTGCGTAAACGTCTGCCGGAAGCGGTTCATCACTTCCCGGAAGATTACATTACTGATCGTTCACAGCGCTTTATGGCTTCTGAAATCATCCGTGAAAAACTGATGCGTTTCCTGGGCGAAGAGCTGCCGTATTCTGTGACCGTTGAAATCGAACGCTTTGTCAGCAATGAACGGGGTGGGTACGACATCAATGGCCTGATTCTGGTAGAACGTGAAGGCCAGAAGAAAATGGTTATCGGCAATAAAGGCTCTAAAATCAAGACGATTGGTATTGAAGCCCGCCATGACATGGAAAACATGTTTGAAGCGAAAGTCCATCTTGAGTTGTGGGTTAAGGTCAAATCCGGCTGGGCAGACGACGAACGTGCGTTGCGCAGTCTGGGTTATGTAGACGACTTATAAGGTCCGCGCCTATGGAAGGCTGGCAACGCGCATTTGTTTTGCATGGGCGACCTTACAGTGAAACCAGCTTAATGCTGGATCTGTTCACTGAGGGACAAGGGCGGGTTCGCATACTGGCTAAAGGTGCGCGTGGTCGCCGGTCCAATTTAAAAGGCTGCCTGCAGCCTTTTACGCCTTTACTGGTTCGCTGGAGCGGGCGGGGCGAAGTGAAAACCTTGCGTAATGCTGAACCGGTCTCCCTGGCACTTCCCCTTTCTGGTCTGATGCTTTACAGCGGTCTGTACGTCAATGAACTCGTTTCTCGGGTGCTTGAGCAGGAAGCTAATTACTCTTCGTTGTTCTTCGATTATCTCAATTGTCTGCAAAATCTCGCCAGTGCCAGCGGTTCTCCTGAGTATGCGTTGCGTCAGTTCGAACTCTCTCTTTTACATCATCTGGGTTACGGCGTGGATTTCCTGCATTGCGCAGGCAGCGGTGAAGAAGTCAGTGACACCATGACGTACCGTTACCGTGAAGAAAAAGGTTTTATCGCCAGTCTGGTGATTGATAATTCCAGTTTCACCGGCAGAGATTTGAAAGCACTGGCCAGCCGTGAATTCCCGGATGTCTCAACGCTGCGGGCTGCCAAGCGTTTTACCCGTATGGCGCTGAAACCTTATCTTGGCGGCAAACCCCTGAAAAGCCGCGAGCTCTTCCGCCAGTTTCAGGTCAAAAAACCTGTCTCACCTTCTGACAATTCTTCCAGCTAATTCGGACTCCGGGCTACACGCCGCCACTCTCAAGGGTGTAAACTGCAGAAATTAGCTTTTTGTTCCATTCATAAATCAATTCATTCTTAAATCTGGAGCTGTTATGGCTGAGTTGCTGTTGGGCGTTAATATTGATCACATTGCGACACTGCGTAATGCACGCGGTACGGCTTACCCTGATCCGGTTCAGGCGGCATTTATCGCTGAGCAGGCTGGTGCTGATGGGATCACCGTCCACCTGCGTGAAGATCGCCGTCATATCACCGATCGCGACGTACGCCTCCTGCGTCAGACTATCCAAACCCGCATGAACCTCGAAATGGCTGTCACCGATGAAATGGTCGGTATTGCCTGTGAAGTTTTACCGCATTTCTGCTGTCTGGTGCCGGAAAAACGCGAAGAAGTGACGACCGAAGGGGGGCTGGATGTGGCTGGTCAGTTGGATAAAATGACCGTTGCAGTCAGCCGTCTCAGCGAAGCGGGCATACTGGTTTCCCTGTTTATCGACCCGGATATGCGCCAGATTGATGCTGCTGTTGCTGTGGGGGCGCCTTATATCGAAATTCATACCGGTGCTTATGCTGAAGCGAAAACTGACCTTGAACGTCAGGCCGAGCTGGAGCGCATTAAACAGGGCGCGGCATATGCAGCCGGTAAAGGTCTGAAAGTGAATGCCGGCCACGGTCTGACATACCACAACGTGCAGCCGATCGCCGCATTGCCTGAAATGCATGAGCTGAATATCGGCCATGCGATTATCGGTCAGGCTGTTATCGACGGATTATCTTGTGCAGTACGTGAAATGAAAAACCTGATGCGGGAAGCGCGCCGGTAATGAGTATTTTAGGTTTAGGTACGGATATCGTTGAAATTTCCCGTATCGAAGCGGTGATTGAACGCAGTGGCGACCGTCTGGCGAAGCGTATTTTGTGCGCGAATGAATGGGCGGTTTATGAGCAACATCAGCAACCGGTCCGATTTCTGGCGAAGCGGTTTGCTGTCAAGGAAGCCGCGGCTAAAGCGCTGGGAACCGGTATCCGCAACGGTCTGGCGTTTGAGCAATTTGAAGTCGTCAATGATGTGCTGGGGAAACCAGGTCTGGTTTTCCATGCCCGCGCGGCGGAAATGGCGGCCGAGATGGGTGTGAAATCGGTTCATGTTACCCTGGCGGATGAAAGGCGTTATGCCTGTGCCACTGTAATCATAGAAAACTAATACTACTTATTTTTGGCATTGCATCACGGCGTGATTACAGCGTGTGATGCAATGCCACAAATTTATCCCAAAGCTGTTCGTTGGTTTCGGTGTGTTGCGGATTGATGATGATGGTATTGTCGATCGGGCAGACGCTCTGACAGGTTGGTTTATCATAATGTCCGACGCATTCCGTACACCGATCGCTGTCAATTTCGTAAATCTCATTGCCCATCGAGATCGCCTGATTCGGGCACTCCGGTTCGCACATATCGCAATTAATGCATTTGTGTGTGATCAGCAGGGCCATGACGTTTTCTCTTATGTTCAATAAACAGGTCAATAATCAGGGCGCGCAGTATAGCAGAATTGCGCTGGTGTAGGTTCTGCATTCATGCCTTTCCACGCCCCCAATGATCCTGATCAAATCAGCTTTTTCACCAGTTCTTCGCTGTGGCGGATCCTCTCCGGCGCGTGCGCTGTATCCTGTTGAACCAGCGCGACAAACAGCAAATCAGTCAGGGAATATTGCGCCGTGGTGGCCGAGAGCGCTGCGCCGCGGGTCGCAGGTAATTCTGCCACTGTATACAAACAATGGTCTGCCTGTTGTTGCAGGGTATTGGGTGAAAAACCGGTAATGGCCAGGACCTTTGCACCACTCTCGCGGGCGACTTTTGCCGCGAGATTGATTTCGTTCCGTTCACCGCTGAAGGAAATCGCCAGCAATAAATCTTCTTTCGACAGCGCCTGCACGGTAGCAACCAGGACATGAGTATCGGATTCGGCAATGGCCGTGACCCCGATTTTCAGCAACTTATACGCCAGATCCTTCGCCACTAATCCGGATGCGCCAATACCGCTCAGCACAATTTTTCGGGCACCGGTGAGCATCGACAACGCAATTTGCAGACGCGGTTCGCTGTTAATATCCAGTGTTGCGCGAAGCGCCGACTGTTTCTCTGCCAGTAATTTCTCCCCCACAACATGCAGGCTGTCGGTGCTTAAAATCTGATTATGCACCGTCACCGGCTCACTGTTTTCCGGTGATGCCAGGGATTCACTCATTGCGAGTTTCAGCGCGGGGAAGCCTTTATAGCCAAGTTTTTGGGCAAATTTCACCACGCCAGACTGGCTGACACCCGCTATTTCAGCCAGTTTCTGCGAACTCATATGACGCGCTTTCTCCGGCTGAGCCAGTAGAAAATCAGCCAGTTTTCGGTCATTTTGCGCCAGCGTCGGATAAAGCTGGCGGATACGGATCATACAACTCATGGAGGATTTATCCCGGTGTGTCTGAATACTTGCATCACATTTTACGGATTATGTTATCTAAAATAGCAAATATTCCTCGCATTGATGAATAATATATTCAAATATTGAGTAATAAATTTGAATTAAAAATTCAGGAGAGAAGCATGAACACAGATCTTAATTTAGGGGCACTGGTTTCAGAAAGCCGAAATCCGGATACGATGAATTTAGATGAGATGTCTACGCTGGAACTGGTGGCCTGTTTTAATCAGGAAGACCGCAAAGTGCCGGAAGCCATCAACAAGGTTCTGCCGCAGATTGCCTTGGCTATCGATAAAGCCGCTGCGTCATTTCAGGCTGGCGGGCGTCTGATTTATCTCGGTGCCGGTACCAGTGGCCGCCTCGGCGTTCTTGATGCGTCTGAATGCCCGCCGACGTTTGGCGTTCCGCACGGCATGGTTGTCGGGTTAATTGCCGGTGGGCCGGGCGCGCTGCTTAAAGCGGTGGAAGGGGCAGAAGACAGCGAAGCGCTGGGTGTTGAAGATTTAAAGAATCTGAATCTGAAGGCTCAGGACACCGTTGTCGGATTAGCTGCGAGCGGACGTACGCCTTATGTCATTGGCGCTTTGCGCTATGCCACAGAAATGGGCTGCGCCACAGTAGCGATTTCCTGTAACCCGGATTCTCCGATTGCGCGCGAAGCCAGCATCGCGATTTCTCCGGTTGTAGGGCCGGAAGCACTGACCGGTTCAACGCGTTTGAAATCCGGCACGGCGCAGAAGCTGGTGCTGAATATGATTTCAACCGGGGCGATGGTCAAAAGTGGCAAGGTTTATCAGAACCTGATGGTCGACGTGAAAGCGACCAACGTCAAACTGGTCGATCGTGCCTGCCGGATCGTTGTCGAGGCCACGGGCGCGGCACGCCATGATGCTGAGCTGGCGCTGTCTCAGACTGATTTTGACGTTAAACCGGCTATTCTCATGCTACTGGCTGGTATTGATGCATCACAGGCGAAAGCACGACTGGTGCAACATAACGGATTCCTGCGCGCCGCACTGGCTGATTAACCTCAAGGAGTTGAGCATGGCGATGGCAATGGATAAAACGCAGCGGCTGGCTTCCCAGATTCTGCAGGGTGTCGGCGGCGAACGGAATATCAGCAAACTGGAAAACTGCATGACCCGCGTGCGTGTGGAAGTGCACGACGATAATCGGCTGGATCTGACCAGCCTGAAAACGCTTGAAGGTATCAAAGGTTACCTGAAGCAGGGTGACCAGCATCAGTTCATTGTCGGCCCTGGCGCGGCGGCAAAAGTGGTGGATGCGATGCGTCTGTTGCTTAATCCTGCCGGGACGGTGAGTTCGCCAGGTGATGAAAGCGAGATTGCCCGCAATAAAGCCAGCGCCAAAACAAAATACTCTGCGCCGATGAGTGAGGCGCTGCGCAAACTGGCTGATGTATTTATCCCGCTGATCCCGGCATTTATCGCCTCGGGGTTGATTATGGGCATTATCAATCTGCTCAAGCGGCCGGATATCGCCGGTTCCATTGCCCTTGATTATCCTAATGTGCTTGGCTTGCTGGCGATTTTTGGTGGCGCTGTGTTTGCCATCATGAATATTTTAGTTGGCGTGAATGCGGCGCGCGTTTTCGGCGGTTCTCAGGCCATGGGCGGCGTAATGGCGGGGATTCTCTCCAGCCCTGCACTGGCGCAAATTACCCTGTTTGGTGAAGCTTTACAGCCCGGTCGCGGCGGTGTGATCGCAGTATTGCTGGTCGTTGCGCTGATGTGCTGGCTGGAGAAAAGGTTGCGTCAGTGGCTGCCGGAGTCGGTCGAACTGATCCTCAATCCACTGATTACTACACTTATCACTGCGACACTGGCGATTGTCATCCTTCAGCCGATCGGTGGCTATATCTCTGACGGCATCGCGCATGGCGTTAATATCGCTATTGATAAAGGCGGATTACTGGTGGGCGCGGTGCTGGCAGGGACATTTCTGCCGCTGGTGTTATCCGGTCTGCATCAGGGGCTGGTGCCGATCCACGTTGAGCTGATCCAGGCACATGGTTCTAATCCGCTGCTGCCGATTTTAGCCATGGCCGGTGTGGGGCAGGTGGGAGCGGCAATCGCAGTTTATATTAAAACCCGAAACCCGCGGCTGAAAAAAGTGATTAAAGGGGCGCTACCGGTGGGCATTCTCGGCATCGGTGAACCGCTGATATTCGGTGTTACGCTGCCGCTCGGCCGCCCTTTTATTGGTGCGTGTCTGGGCGGAGCCGTCGGTGGTGCGCTAATCTGTTACTGGAAAGTCGCGACAGTTATCACGTTTGGTATTTCCGGGCTGCCGCTGGCGCTGACCATTATTTCCGGCAAAGTGATGTTGTATCTGACGGGTTTAGTCATTACGGTATTGGCTGGTTTTATTTTTACCTGGTTGATGGGGTTCAACGATCCCGAGGAGTAGCGGATTGAGTAAGAAGCCTGATCGGCGGGTGGTCTTTTTTGATCTTGATGGCACCCTGCACCAGCAGGATATGTTCGGTAGCTTTCTGCGGTTTTTGCTCAGGCGGATGCCGCAGAATCTGATTTTAGTCGTGCCGGTTCTGCCGCTGGTGGGAATCGGACTGTTTATTCACGGGCGCGCCGCGCGCTGGCCCATGAGCCTGTTACTGTGGTCGATTACTTTCGGCCACGGTGAAGCGCGTCTGAAAGCACTGGAGCTGCAATTTGTCGCTGCGTTTCGCGAGAAAGTGGTGGAGTTTCCGGTGGTGCAGCGCAGGCTGCGTGAATATCTCGACAGCGAGGATACCGAAGTTTGGCTGATCACCGGGTCGCCGGAAAATCTGGTGCAGCAGGTCTATAATACGTCCCTGTTTTTGCCGCAGGTTCGTCTGGTCGGCAGCCGGATCGCCCGTGGCAAAGGCGGATGGGTGCTGCCCTTGCGTTGTCTGGGTGAAGAGAAAGTCGTGCAACTCGAAAGCCGCATTGGCTCACCGCTTAAACTTTACAGCGGATACAGCGACAGCAAACAGGACAATCCGTTGTTGTTCTTTTGTGAGCATCGTTTTCGCGTCAGTAAACAGGGCGAGTTACAGCAACTGGAATAACCGCCAGCGCAAAATTCAGATAAAATGTCTGCCGGTAAAAAATGATTGAGGTTGAAGTGGCAGACGCAGAGTTGGCAGTAATAAATGATGATGAACACTGGATGCGACATGCTATGAATCTGGCGCTGAAAGCGCAGGATGAGGGTGAAGTGCCTGTGGGGGCGGTACTGGTTTTAGACAATCAGGTGATTGGTGAAGGCTGGAACCGGTCTATCGGCCATCATGATCCGACAGCGCATGCCGAAATCATGGCATTACGTCAGGGCGGCAACGCCGTGCAAAATTATCGTCTGCTCAATGCCACATTGTACGTTACGCTGGAACCTTGTGTTATGTGCGCGGGGGCGATGATCCACAGCCGGATCCGTCGCGTGGTGTATGGTGCCGCTGATGCCAAAACCGGCGCAGCGGGCTCTTTGCTCGATGTATTGCGCCATCCGGGCATGAATCATCAGGTGGAGATTACGGCGGGTGTGCTGGCAGAAGCGTGTTCGGAACAACTGAGTGCATTTTTTCGTTTTCGCCGCAGCCAGAAAAAAGCGCTGCGACTGGCAGAGCGTGCCGCGCAGGCCGGTGATGCGGCAGATGATCAGGCCTGAGAAACAGGCCTGCCAGTCTTACGGTGCCAGCGCTTCCTGCGCATTCACCACCGGATATCCCTGACCTAACTGAGCCTGCAAGGCCGCTTTCTGTGCCTGCTGTTTTTCCTTTTCCATCAGATATCCCACCAGACTCAGCTGATAACGACGGATATTCTCCACATAGTTATATGCCTGTGTACCGCGTGCATAACCGTAAGTCGTCCGGCTAAAGAAGCGTTTCTGATTCAGCATCGGCAGACGCTGTTTCACATCTGCCCAGCTGTCCGGATTGGCTTTCTGTTGCGCCGTCAGTTTGCGGGCATCCAGCATATGGCCGTAACCCATGTTATAGGCTGCCAGCGCAAACCAGATCCGTTCATCCTGCGGAACAGATTCCGGCATTTTATCCATCAGATGCGACAGATACTGGGCACCGCCACGGATGCTTTGTTCGGCATCCGTGCGGTCGTCGACATTCAATCCGCCAGCGGTAGCGCGGGTCAGCATCATCACACCCCGTACACCGGTCGGGGATTTTGCCTGCGGATCCCAGTGGGACTCCTGATAGGCGATAGCCGCCAGTAAACGCCAGTCAATATTCCCGGCATACTTTTCGAACAGCGGCTGTAAATCCGGCAGCGTACTGTCGATGGCATTGAGGAAAGTCCGGGTATCAACGTAATCAAAATCGCCCACGTGCCCGAGATATTTCTCTTCCAGCTTTTCCAGGGTGCCGTCTTCTGAAATCTGGCTGAAAAAGTCCAGCATGGCGGCAGAAAGGCTATCGTCATCAGGTTGTTTGCGGTAGTACCAGGTCACAGGTTCGTCGTCAGTCGCATCAAAAGCCACCGCAAGACGCGGATAAACACGCTGCATCAGGGCGATGGTCACCGAATCGCCCAGCGTATAATCAAGTTTACCGTTCTCGACTTGCTGCAACAGATCGCGTGGTGACATCTTATCGGTCGTGGTCCATGCGAGGTCGGGATACTTTTTGCTGGCGGCTTCCAGTGTGGCGATATGCGCGCTGCCAGCAGACACCACCAGCGAGCCTTTGATGTCTGCGAAGCTTTTCGGGCGCACTGATCCCTGCCGGTAAACCAGTTGCTGGGAAACGGAATAGTATTCCGGGCCAGCACGGTAGTTTTTCAGCCGCTCATTGTTGTACACCAGACCGGAAGCCAGCATGTCAGTATTATCATGATCCAGATCGTCGAACATGCTCTCAATCGTGGTGTGCTGTGTCACGACCAGCTGCACGCCCAGATAATCTGCAAAGCGTTTAGCCAGTTCGTAATCGAAACCGAGATTGCCTTCCGGGGAGTTCATAAAAGTCAGTGGAGAATTGAGCGTGCTTACGCGCAATTCTCCACGGGATTTTATTTGATCCAGTTGGTCGCCTTCACCTCTGTGCCACGGGACTGCCGGCCATAAAGCCAGCGCCAGTAACAGGGCGGCGATCCCCATCAGAACATAATTAATTTTTAGTCGCGTCAAATAGTTATCTCGCTGCGGCGCTCTTGTTTTTTTACGCTATGCTGTGCAGTTAGTATGGCTATATCCCCAGTGCTGACGCATTTTGCTCAACAAAACGGCAGTCTGCAACTTTATTCATGATATCCGTAAAATATGTGGGGCTATAAATGAATATCAAGTTTCCCTGCGCAAACGGTTTCGTCGGGCGTCAGCTTTCTTTATAATAGCCCGCGTTTTCCCCCTGTTGCGCCCAAAGAAGCACTGTGGTCAGTGTCTTCGAAGACGAGAGATCTGTGATTATGGAAATACTGCGTGGTTCGCCCGCTTTGTCGGCTTTTCGCATTAACAAATTGTTGTCCCGTTGTCAGGAAGCCCGTCTTCCGGTCAGCGATATCTACGCCGAATATGTACATTTTGCCGATGTCAGCGCGCCGCTGAGTTCGGACGAACAAACCAAGTTACAACGCCTCCTGAAATACGGTCCTTCTCTCGCTGAACACGCTCCTTCTGGTCGTTTACTGCTGGTTACCCCGCGCCCTGGCACCATTTCTCCGTGGTCTTCCAAAGCTACCGATATTGCACACAATTGCGGCTTGTCGCAGGTTGTGCGTCTGGAACGCGGTCTGGCATTTTATGTACAGGCGCCGCAACTGACCGAACCACAGTGGAATGAACTGGGCGCATTACTGCATGACCGCATGATGGAAACTGTCTTTGGTCATCTGGAAGACGCCAGCGCGCTGTTTGCGCAGCATCAGCCGGCCCCGGTGCAGCATGTGGATATCCTGGGCGTTGGCCGTGGCGCTCTGGAAGCCGCCAACACCAAATTAGGTCTGGCACTGGCTCAGGACGAAATTGATTATCTGATGGATGCCTTTACGTCGTTGGGGCGCAACCCGACGGACATCGAACTGTATATGTTCGCACAGGCAAACTCAGAACACTGCCGTCACAAAATCTTCAACGCAGACTGGATTATCGACGGCGAAACGCAGCCGAAATCCCTGTTTAAGATGATCAAGAACACGTTCGAACACACTCCCGATCACGTGCTGTCCGCGTATAAAGATAACGCCGCCGTGATGGAAGGTTCGCAGGTCGGTCGCTTCTACGCCGATGCGAAAGACGGTCTGTACGATTTCCATCAGGAGCAGGCGCATATCCTGATGAAGGTCGAAACCCATAACCACCCGACGGCGATCTCTCCGTGGCCAGGTGCGGCCACAGGTTCCGGCGGTGAAATCCGTGACGAAGGTGCAACCGGTCGCGGCGCGAAACCGAAAGCCGGTCTGGTCGGTTTCTCCGTGTCAAACCTGCGTATTCCTGGTTTTGAACAGCCGTGGGAAGAAGATTTTGGTAAGCCGGATCGTATCGTTACCGCGCTGGATATCATGACCGATGGCCCGCTGGGCGGCGCAGCATTTAACAACGAATTCGGTCGTCCGGCGTTGCTGGGCTACTTCCGTACTTACGAAGAAAACGTCAATAGTCACAACGGCCCTGAACTGCGCGGTTATCACAAACCGATCATGCTGGCGGGCGGTATCGGCAACATCCGTGCCGATCACGTGCAGAAAGGTGAAATCACGGTTGGCGCGAAACTGATTGTACTTGGCGGCCCGGCGATGAATATCGGTCTGGGTGGCGGCGCGGCGTCTTCTATGGCTTCCGGCCAGTCTGATGCCGATCTGGATTTTGCTTCCGTACAGCGCGACAACCCGGAAATGGAACGCCGTTGTCAGGAAGTGATCGACCGCTGCTGGCAACTGGGCGAAGCCAACCCGATTTTATTTATCCATGATGTCGGTGCCGGCGGTTTATCTAACGCCATGCCGGAACTGGTCAGCGATGGCAACCGTGGCGGGCGTTTCCAGCTTCGTGACATCCTGAACGACGAACCGGGCATGAGCCCGCTGGAAGTCTGGTGTAACGAATCACAGGAACGTTATGTGCTGGCGGTGTCTCCGGCGCAGCTTGAACAGTTCGATGCGATTTGCCAGCGTGAACGAGCACCTTACGCGGTCATCGGTGAAGCCACCGAAGAAATGCATCTTTCTCTGAAAGACAGCCATTTCGACAACCAGCCAATTGATATGCCGCTGGATGTCCTGCTGGGTAAAACGCCAAAAATGACCCGCGACGTCACCACATTGAAAGCGAAAGGTGACGACCTGAATGCGGAAAACATCCAGATTGCGGAAGCGGTAAATCGCGTTCTGCATTTGCCAGCTGTTGCTGAGAAAACCTTCCTGATCACCATCGGCGACCGCACCGTCACCGGCATGGTCGCGCGCGACCAGATGGTCGGCCCGTGGCAGATCCCGGTAGCCGACTGCGCAGTCACCACCGCCAGCCTCGACAGCTACCACGGCGAAGCGATGTCACTGGGCGAACGCGCTCCGGTTGCCTTGCTGGACTTCGCTGCCTCTGGTCGCATGGCCGTTGGTGAAGCGCTCACGAATATTGCTGCGGTGGAAATCGGCAGCCTGAAACGCGTTAAGCTTTCTGCTAACTGGATGTCTGCGGCCGGTCACCCGGGCGAAGATGCCGGTTTATACGCGGCTGTAAAAGCGGTGGGCGAAGAACTGTGTCCGGCGCTGGGTATTACTATTCCGGTGGGCAAAGACTCCATGTCGATGAAAACC
The DNA here is from genome assembly GCF_040544515.1 of Rahnella sp. 2050. Classification (NCBI taxonomy): domain Bacteria; kingdom Pseudomonadati; phylum Pseudomonadota; class Gammaproteobacteria; order Enterobacterales; family Yersiniaceae; genus Rahnella; species Rahnella sp. 2050. The sequence continues at coordinate 822,341 of NZ_JBEPKE010000002.1, forward strand.
CGCTGGCAGGAAGGTAACGAACAACGCGAGATGACGTCTCCGCTGTCGCTGGTAATCACCGCGTTTGCCCGTGTCGAAGACGTCCGCCATACCGTGACGCCGCAACTGCGCACCGACCAGGGTGACACCGCATTGCTGTTGGTGGATCTGGGGGCAGGTCATAACGCACTGGGCGCGACAGCGCTGGCACAGGTTTACCGCCAGCTCGGTAACACGCCTGCTGACGTTCGCAGCGCAGAGCAACTGGGTGGCTTCTTCAACGCCATGCAGGCGCTGGTATCTGAACAGAAATTGCTGGCCTACCATGACCGTTCCGACGGTGGTTTGCTGGTGACGCTGGCTGAAATGGCCTTTGCCGGGCATTGCGGCCTGACTGCAGATATTGCTGCGCTGGGCAACGATGTGCTGGCTGCGTTGTTCAACGAAGAACTGGGCGCCGTGATCCAGGTTCGTGCATCAGACCGTGAAGCGGTGGAAAAAACCCTGGCTGATTTTGGTCTGGCGGATTGCACGCATTACCTCGGTACCGTGGAAACCGGCGATCGCTTCATCATCACTTCCGGCAGTAAGCCGGTGTACAGCGAAAGCCGTACCACGCTGCGCACCTGGTGGGCAGAAACCACCTGGCAGATGCAGCGCCTGCGCGATAACCCTGAATGTGCCGATCAGGAACATCAGGCGAAAACCAACGATCTCGATCCGGGTCTGAACGTCAAACTGACTTTCGCTCCGGATGAAGACGTAGCCGCGCCATACATCGCCAAAGGTGCGCGTCCGAAAGTCGCCGTTCTTCGCGAGCAGGGTGTGAACTCACACGTTGAAATGGCTGCTGCTTTCCACCGTGCCGGTTTCGATGCGGTTGACGTGCATATGAGTGACCTGCTGGCCGGTCGCCGTGATTTACAGGATTTCCACACGCTGGTAGCGTGCGGTGGATTCTCTTACGGTGACGTGCTGGGTGCGGGTGAAGGCTGGGCGAAATCCGTCCTGTTCAACGACCGCGTGCGCGAAGAGTTTGAAGAATTCTTCCACCGTCCGCAGACGCTGGCACTGGGCGTGTGTAACGGTTGTCAGATGATGTCTAACCTCAAAGAGCTGATCCCGGGCGCAGAGCATTGGCCACGCTTCGTGCGTAACCTGTCTGACCGCTTCGAAGCGCGTTTCAGCCTGGTGGAAGTGACGGCCAGCCCGTCGATGTTTATGCAGGGCATGGCCGGTTCACGTATGCCAATCGCGGTTTCCCACGGCGAAGGACACGTGGAAGTCCGTGACGCCGCGCATCTGGCGCAAATCGAGCACAGCAATCTGGTGGCGCTGCGCTTTGTGGATAATAACGGTCATGCGACCGAAAACTATCCGGCGAACCCTAACGGCTCCCCGAACGGGATAACCGCGGTCACTAACCTGTCAGGCCGCGTCACTGTAATGATGCCGCACCCGGAGCGTGTTTTCCGCACGGTCAGCAACTCCTGGCATCCGGAAGAGTGGGGCGAAGACAGCCCGTGGATGCGCATGTTCCGTAATGCGCGTAAACAGCTTGGTTGATGCTTAATAAGCCTCAGTAATAAAAATCCGCAGTGCGAAAGCCTGCGGATTTTTTGTATCCGGGTATCCGGCAAAGAAGTAAACTTCAGCCAAAGCGGCTCTGTGTAAAAGAAAATTTCAGTTTACACGCGACCATAAATTTCTAATGCATTGTTTTATAATGAAATAACTTTATTATATTCATGTGGTTTATCATTGCTTAATTAATGATTAACTATTTATATGTGTTTGTCGTTATATACTGCCCCGGTCAACTCAACAGGGCTTTAACGCCAATGAAAAATTTATATTCCGTGAATTATCGCGCAGCATTCGCTTTTGCATTTTTAACCTTTTCATTATTGCTTTCAATTAATGTTAAGGCGCAAGATAATGTTATTAATTCTCAGCAGCAGAATGTTTCCTCGCAAGAAAATGATAAAGGCTTATGGGATTCCTATAAAAATAATGTTGCTGAAACATGGATGGCACCTCAGCAGCAGGATCTCTTTCTGCCTGTATTAACGCGTCATAACCGACATACACACAGTCAAAAACAAATTGATGGGTATAATGAACATCCGTGGGGCGGCGGTTATGGTATTTCACGTTATGATGAAAAAGGAAACTGGCACGGGATTTATGCAATGGCCTTTAAAGACTCCTTTAATAAATGGGAGCCTGTGGCCGGTTACGCTTATGAAAAAATATGGCAGCCACTGGATGATAAAGAATTTCGTCTGGGGGCAGGGTATATAACCGCTGTTTCGGCGCGGGATAATTATGATTACGTCCCCTTCCCGTTAGTCCTGCCGCTGGTGTCTGTCGGGTACTCGAGACTGACTTTCCAGGCTACCTATATTCCCGGTACAAATTCTAAGGGGAATGTACTTTTTGGCTGGCTGCGTTTGCAAATTTAATAGGAATAGTCTTTAAAGTAATGTTTGTGAGTGTAAGAAATGTTGTATTGGTTTCAGGAAAAATCTGATAATTGGAAAACCATTTTCTTAAAATTCAGATGATTAACGATTTACAGTATTTTTGTTTTATCCGTGTTTATATTCTTCATTCATGATGGAGTTATGATAGAGCTTCAACATGGAGTTAAAACAATAAATGCATATCGTTAATATTAGAAACGTTATCAGGGAAATCATTTTTTTTGGCGCCATCAGTGTGAGTGCGTCAGCATCAGCTAATAATAGTGGTACTAACCCCGTCAGCGATCCCGATACCATTCAGTACAAATCGCTGGCTGCGAACGTGTGGTCAGACTTCACCGATAAAGTATCAACGACCTGGAATGATTCTGATGCACAGGATTTGTATCTGCCGGTAATCACCTGGCATAACCGTCTGACCTACGATAAAGAGAAAACCGATAAATACAACGAACGTCCGTGGGGGGGAGGCTATGGTATTTCCAGATATGATGAAAAGGGTAACTGGAATGGCATTTATTTTATGGCGTTTAAAGATTCCCACAATAAATGGGAACCCATCGGCGGTTACGGCTGGGAAAAAATATGGACGCCAGCAGAAGATAAAAACTTTCGCTTAGGGCTGGGGTATACCGCGGCGGTGACGGCGCGTGACGATTATGAATATATTCCTATCCCGATTGTTTTACCGCTGGCTTCTGTCGGCTATAACAAACTGACCTTCCAGGCGACGTATATTCCGGGAACCTACAATAACGGCAATGTGTTCTTTGCGTGGCTGCGTTATCAGTTCTGATGCGTTTTTTGTGACTGTACAAAGCCCGGACACAGGTTGTGAACCTGATCCCCCACTTCTGATGAATATTCCACTATGCTAAAAATTCACCGCAGGAATCAATCTGTTGGCTTCTGCGGTGTTTTTTGTTTTCAGGGAATCTACAAAACACTTCATCAAGAGGATCACTCGTGAAAAAAGCATCCCGTTATTTTGCATTGTCTGCACTTGCCTGCGTTTTACCTCTCACGTTGCCCGTCGCTCAGGCCGCCCAGTCCGATAATTTAGAACTGCAACAGGTTCTGGTGCTTAGCCGGCACGGTATCCGCGCCCCGTTGGTCAATTATGGCGATGTGCTGGCCGAATCGACAACACACACCTGGCCGGTATGGAAAACCGAAGGCGGTTTGCTGACACCGAAAGGCGGTCAGGTTTCCGAACATATGGGGCATTATTTCCGTGCCTGGCTGGCGAAAGACAAACTGCTGCCTGCCGCCGGATGCCCTGAAAATGCGCAGGTCTTTACCTACGCCAACAGTTTGCCGCGCACCATTGATACCGCGAAACACTTCACCACCGGCGCTTTTCCCGGCTGCGATGTCGCGGTGCTTAACCGCGTAGAAATCGGCAAGATGGATCCGGTGTTTAACCCGATTATTACCGCAGAAGTGAACGATACCTTCAAAACCAGCGCCCTGAATTCCATTAATCAGCACGCGGGTGAGGGCGGTCTGACGGGATTGAATCAGCGTCTCAAGCCGAACTATCAGTTGCTGGAAAGCATCCTCGATTATAAAAACAGTAAAATCTGTAAAGAGAAACAGCAGTGCGATCTGGCTTCGCAGCCGTCAGACGTGGTGCTGACACAGGGCAAAGAACCGGGCATTACCGGGCCGCTGCGTATGGCCACCGGGGCGACCGATGCGTTCATGTTGCAGTACTACGAAGGTTTCCCGATGAAAGATGTTGCCTGGGGTAAAATTGATACGCCAGACCAATGGACAAAGCTGGAAACCATCAAAAATCTGTATCACGAAACACTTTTCGGCTCGCCGGCGATTGCTGCCAACGCGGCTAAACCATTGCTGACCTTTATTGCCGGTGCGCTGGACCCGAAACTGGCGTCAACCGCCGATCAGAAAGCCGCGCAACAGGCAAAACTGGCGGTGCTGGTCGGGCACGATTCGAATATCGCTTCCTTGCTGGCCGCACTGAAAACGCAGGATTATCAGTTGCCGGGGCAGTACGAGCGGACGCCTATCAGCGGCACGGTGGTCTTCCAGCGCTGGCATGACAAGAAAGCGGATAAGGATCTGATGAAAATTGAATACGTTTATCCGACCGCCCGTCAGATCCGCAACAATGTGGCGCTGAGTCTGAAAAATCCGCCGGAACGTGTGACGCTGCACATTGAAGGATGTACCGCCGACAAACAGGGCTTCTGCCCGATGGAACAATTTACTCAGGCACTGCAAAAAGATATGAAGGGCTGAGTCTGTTAGCCGCTAGCTGGCAATAGATAGTGATTTAAGTTAGTTAGCGGCATCCATTCGTTACCCGATAATGTGTCAGGTTCCCTGACTCTGGCACATTATGGCATCCTCTTCGTTTTACCTCAGCGCCCGTCAGCGGGCCAAAATCACCCTCCGTTCGCACCATTTCTGGTGGCGGCGGGAAATCCCCACCTGGCTACTGATTGTCTCGGTTTACAGCGGCTGGTTTGCGGCAGTGTATTTCTGGAATAATCTCGGGCCATGGCTCGCAACGCCTGTGCTTATCTGGTTCACGACCTGGTATATGTCGCTGCAACATGAACTCATCCACGGGCATCCGACCCGCAAACCCTGGCTGAATCAGCTGATTGGCACGCTGCCGCTGGCGGTCTGGTATCCCTATGGCCTGTATCGCGACACGCATCTGCAACATCACCGCAATGAACATCTGACGCTGCCCGGCGATGATCCTGAAGCCTATTATTTCAGCCGCGCCAGTTGGGAAAGTCTGTCGCCCGCCATGAAGGCCGTTGTCCGTCTGCGCAATACCTTGCCGGGAAGAATGCTCATTGGCCCGTTACTGGATATCGTCAGTACGCTGACCGGTGCGCTGATAGCCGTGTTGCGCGGTGAGTGGCGCACAGTGGGGATGTGGCTGATACATGGCGCATTGCTGGTGGTTGTGTTCAGCGGGATGGCGCAATGCGGGCTGTCGCCGCTGTATTTTATTTTCGCAGTAAGTTATCCGGCACTCAGTCTGACCAAAGTTCGTTCTTTCTTTGAGCATCGCGCAGAGCATGCGCCGCAGGCCAGATCAACGCTGAATGAAGCCGGTTTTTTGTGGCGTTTACTGTTTCTGAATCTGAATTATCATCTGGTGCATCACGATTTACCCGGCGTGCCATGGTATGCGCTGCGCCAGATCTATGTCTCTGACCGCGAAGCCTATATTCAGCGCAGCGGGGGTTTTGTGGTGCACGGCTATCGCCAGTGGTTCCGTGACCATACGCAGACACCCGTTGACGTCGAAGCTCATCCTTTTGCCGCCGGGAAATCTCCGGCGCAATCCGTGCCAGGCGACTATGATTATCAGCAGGATACCCCCTGACGGAGTGGCCAGATGATGCTGATGTCTTTGCCGATGTACGCGGTTTCTCCCGCTGATGTGGAAGCGTTCGCCGGAGTGTTACGCCAAAAACTCAGGCAACTTGGCCTCGCCTCCACGCCGGACAGGCTTAACTGGCCGCAGGATTTATTCTCACACTGGCAGGCGCCGGATTTACTGCTCAGCCAGACCTGCGGTTTCCCGCTGATGGAAAGCTTGCCGCAGGTTCAGCTGGTAGGCACATTCAGTTATCACGCCCCCGGTTGCGACGGTTTCCGTTACCGTAGTTTTTTGCTGGCGCGTGAGGAGGATGCCGGATTGCATCTGGCCGGTTTCCGTCACCGGCGGCTGGCGTTTAACAGCACCGACTCCCAGTCAGGTTATAACAGCCTGCGTGCACTGGTCGCGCCGCTGGCCCAAGACGGAGCATTTTTCTCGCGGGCGACGGCGACCGGCAGCCACCGTGAATCGCTTCATTACGTTCAGCAGAATCTCGCCGACCTCGCGGCAATTGACTGCGTGACGCTGGAACTCCTGCGCCGTAGCGAACCCCGCTCCCTCAGCGGGCTGGCGGTGATCGGACAAACGGCCGCTGTACCGGGTTTACCGTTGATTACTTCTCGGGAGACCTCTGCGGAGGATCTGGCAATTTTGCGGCAGGCGTTACATGACATCGTGGATGAACCGATCAGTCATCCCTTACTTATTGAAGGATTTACCGAAGTGCCGCGGCAGGCTTACCGCGTCATCAGCCAGATGAAAGCATTAGCTCAGGCGTTTGGCGTCAGTGAGCTGATGCCTGCATTGCAAAAAACGACATAAAAAAACCGGGCACGGTGCCCGGTTGTCGTTTTCCTGCATCATGGGATCAGTGCGTTTCGATCGGAAAATCTTCGTTAATATCGCCCCATTCAGCCCACGAACCGTCATACAGCAGCACGTCTTTAACACCCAGAGAATCCAGCCCAAATGCCAGTGCGGCGGCCGTCACGCCGGATCCGCAACTGGTGATCACCGGTTTATTCAGATCCACACCCAGACGCTCAAACGTTGCCTTCAGATCCTGCGGCGATTTCAGGTGTCCGTCCTGCGTCAATTCGGTAAACGGAACACTCAGGCTGCCGGGAATATGACCGCCGTGCAGCCCGGGACGCGGTTCCGGTGCCTCGGCTTTGAAACGCGCCAGTGAACGGGCGTCGATAATCTGCACGTTACCGATGGCATCTTTGACCTGTTCTGCGCTCACGACCACCGGACGCACCAGTCCGGCGTTGAACGTCGTGGGCACGCGGGTGTGCTCGCCACTTTGCGCCGGCTTACCTTCGGCAATCCATGCGTTCAGACCGCCATCCAGCACGCGTACGCTTTTGGCTCCGAAACTGGTCAGCATCCACCACACGCGTGGCGCGGAGAATAAATCGCCTTCGTCATAAAGGACGATGGTTTGCGTATCGGCCACGCCTAAACGGCTCATCGACGCAGCGAATTCTTCCGCTGTCGGCATCATGTGTGGCAGGCCGGTCGTGCAATCAGAGATGCTGTCGACTTCCACATAAATCGCATTGGGAATATGCGCTTCGAGATATTTTGCGTGGAAATCTAGGGGCGGTGTAATGCCCGGTTTGGATTTACGACAATCGATAATGACCACGTCCGGTGAGTTCAGATTCTTCGCCAGCCAGTCGGTAGATACGGTATGGGTAGAAAAAGTCATGTTCTGTTGCCTTATCTTTTTGTGAAACCAGTCTCAGAGATCGCCCGGGATCAGGGAATACATCCAGGCGTCACGCGGCTGGCCGTGATAATAAAGCCGGTTGCGGTGCAGACCTTCTGATATCGCGCCCGTTTTTTCCGCCACCCGTCGGCTGTGGTCATTGCCTTCCATTACCACGATTTCCAGACGGGTCAGCTCCAGCTCGGTAAACGCAAAGCGCGCCGCCGATCTGGCTGCCAGCGTCGCCAGTCCGCGGCCGGTATAACCGGTGCGGATCCAGTAACCGAGATTGGCGAATTTATACTCCGGCGTGATGCGGTTGATGCCCACACTGCCAATCAGATTACCGCCTGAGCGCTCAAATACACAGAAATTGAATTCTGCGCCGCGATGGCGTTTCTGCTCGCTGTCGGCCAGATATTTCCGGCTGTCTTCAAGCGAATATTTATCCGTACACCAGGATTCCCATGCGCCAATTTCCTTCACGGAGGCTTTAACCGCCGCTAAATGCGTGACGGCCTCAAGTTCGGTCGCTACACGAATTTCGAATTCTTCATCCTGATAGATCTGGCGAGTCATCATGGGCATTATCCTGTCATGGAGGAAACCAATTATTTTAGGAAACCAAAAAAATCAGCCTCACATATCCGGCATCTGTATGTCAATTGGTGAAAACGCCAGTTAAACGAGAAAAAACAGCAAGCTGGCCACCCTCGTTTTTTACGCTTCCGGCACCAGAATCACCAGCTTACATTCTGCATATCCGGCAGGGAAAAATGTCTGTTGCCGGTAACAGATTTCGCCCTGAAGCGGATGATGAAAACGGCGTTCACCGCCTTCACGCGCCAGCACTTCCTGCTGCGACCACCACTGATTGAACTCGTGACTGCGATCGCGCAGGCTGATTACCGACTGACGGACTGTTTCAGAATGGGCGTAATGGCTGGTCTCGGCACGAAACTCCGCCACTACACGTTTGGCGCGTTCCGGCCAGTTTGTGACCAACTGGCGTGCCAGCGGATGCAGGAACATAAAATCCAGCAAATTAGGGTGTTCATCAACCCCCAGCCAGCCACTGAACAACGCCTCCGCTTGCGGATTCCACGCCAGTACATTCCAGCTACTGTCGAGCAGATAACCGGGGCAGGCGAACTGACTGACACACTCTTTCAGGCTGGCGTCCGGTGCGCCGGAAGAGGGTAATACCTGCGGATCTTTCACCGACGCCAGACTGAATAAATACTCTCGTGCCGCAGGTTCCATGCGCAGCGCTTTGGCCAGGCTGTCAAGGGTCGCAGCGGAAATGGACACATCGCGCCCCTGTTCAATCCACGTATACCACGTTGCGCTGATCCCGCTGATTTGTGCCAGTTCTTCGCGGCGCAAACCGCTGGTTCTGCGGCGTGGTGAACCGGGAAGCCCGACCATTTCCGGCGTCACGCGTTCGCGGTGAGTCCGTAAAAACGTGCCCAGCGCTTTCGGTCCGCTGAGCGACTCTGCGTTATCAATCATAATATTCACTTAAACAGGGTGTAATTGATACCAGTATAAACGCTCATATTGTACCCGTATAGAACAATGCCTATAGTGATTTTGAGGTCATTTGAAACCCGCATTCTTATTACAAAAACAAGACAGACAGGAGCAATGATGAACACAAAAAATACTCACAGTCAGGCCGTAGATAAGCAGTTTGGTTCACAGGCTCAGGATTATCTGACCAGTGCGGTTCACTCGCAGGGCGCTGATTTACACCGTCTGGCGGGGTTGCTGGCACCCTATAACGAGGCGCGGGTCATTGATCTGGGTTGTGGGGCAGGGCACGCCAGCTTTGTCGCAGCAGGTGTGGTTAAAAATGTGATTGCTTACGATTTGTCGTCACAGATGCTGGACGTGGTTGCACAGGCTGCGCGGGATAAGCAACTGACGAATATCACCGTGCAACAGGGCGTGGCGGAATCGCTGCCGTTCGACGACCGCAGCGCGGATGTGATTATCAGCCGCTATTCCGCGCACCACTGGCATGATGTCGGGCAGGCGCTGCGTGAAGTGGCGCGTGTGCTGAAGCCGGGCGGGAAATTTATCATGATGGATGTGGTGTCGCCGGGGCATCCGTTGCTGAATATTTATCTGCAAACCGTGGAAGTGCTGCGCGACACCTCGCATGTTTGCAACTATTCACCAGGCGAATGGCTGAACATGGTGGCTGAAGCCGGGCTGGTTGCGCGTGAAGTGACGACAGATCGTTTGCCGCTGGAGTTCACCAGTTGGATCGCCCGCATGCGCACGCCTGAACATTTCGCCGTCGCTATCCGCGAGCTGCAAAAAAAGATGTCTGACGACGTGGTAAAACATTTTGAGATCCAGCCTGACGGCACATTCACCAGCGATATCATGATGCTGGTGGCGTCGAAGAACTGAAGGGAATAGCGGTGAATTGCGCCCTCCGGCATAAGGAAGGGCGCAATGTTTCTGCATTATGATTTTTTACCGAACACCTTCTGTCCAGTCATCACCAGCGCCAGCACGGCGGCACCGACAATCAGGCCCACCACTAAATCAGTGGCACCGGTAATCAGTGTATTCACCCAGCTTTCGTGCCCGTGCGTCAGAGGCTCAATCAGGCTGTGCATAAATGGCAGACCGTGGCTGATGATACTGCCGCCGACCAGGAACATGGCGATGGTGCCGACGACAGAAAGCATTTTCATCAGCCAGGGGGCGAGATTCACGATGCCGCGGCCAAAGGCGCGTACACCTTTCATGATGCTGCTTTCACCGGCAAGCTTGCTCAGGTACAAACCTGCGTCGTCAATTTTGACTATCGCACCGACCAGCCCGTAAACCCCGATAGTCATTGCCACCGCAATCAGCACCATCACGGTAACCTGATTAAGGAACGGCGCCGATGAAACAATACCCAGCGAGATTACGATGATTTCAGCCGAAAGAATAAAGTCGGTGCGCACCGCGCCTTTGACCTTATCTTTTTCGTGCGTTTTAGCCTCTGTTTCATTTTTTATTTCGGCGGCTGCCGGTTTTTCTTCTTCATGATGCCCGCCCGGCATCAGTTTATGGGCGATTTTTTCGAAACCCTCGTAGCACAGATAGGCACCGCCAATCATCAGCAACGGGGTGATGGCCCAGGGAATAAACGCACTGATCAGTAAGGCCAGCGGAACCAGAATGGCTTTGTTGATCATCGAGCCTTTGGCAACGGCCCAGACGATCGGCAATTCGCGATCGGCTTTCACTCCCGTGACCTGTTGTGCATTCAGCGCCAGATCATCACCCAGCACGCTGGCTGTTTTTTTTGCAGCGACTTTACTCATTGCCGCCACATCATCAAGAATCGATGCGATATCATCGATTAAGGCCAGAAGACTACCACCCGCCATAAATACTCCCTTTCATCATTATGATTATGCAAAGGTTCTCCGCGCGCGCGGGAAACCGAACTCTGTAGCCCTGACAGTGCAGGCGATCACAGCAACAGAAAATTCATACAAAATAATCATAACAGTGATTGCATGCCGGCGTCGATTTGTGCAAAAGTTGTGCGGGTTATAAATAACTTTGAAAACTCTCCATACTTTCTCCATTAAATATCTCTATTTCTGCGGCAGTTAGAGTGACTGAAAAGATTACTTTCGTTGTCTCCTTATTTTTACCACAATGGTTGAATTTCTTTACATTCGATTACGTCCGCTTTCATTGATTCGCCGATAATTAATTCAACGGATTGCTTCCGCCCCATTAATTAACGAAACTAACGAAAGAAAGGTGCGTAATATGAAACTGTTACCTGCAATTACAGCTGTTGCTATTACTGTTGCTTCATTCTCAGCCCTGGCTGCAACGCCTATTACAGAAATGCAGGCGCAAAGTGGTAATTACCAGTCATTGGGCACTGTGTCTGTGAGCGCGCCGAATACGGTTCCGGGCAGCTTGCATGACCAGCTGAACCAGATTGCCTCAGATAAAGGTGCAAATCACTACCGTGTGATCGGTGCAGACACACCGGGGGATTCAAGTCTGACCCGGGCAAGCGTTGAATTGTATAAATAAAAATCTGGTGTTTTAAACGAGTCGTTTAATTCGTCTGATTCTTATTAGTTTCAATGACGTTATATGAAGTTGAGAAGGCCAATGTCACCTGACATTGGCCTTTTCTATTCCCTGTATCACGCTTCTTATCACATTTATTTTGAGAATCATCCCATGTAATTTATTTTATATGAACCTTTCAGGCGATTTATTCCCTTATTAATCATTTCTTAAGAATTTAAAGATGATATAAGGGTCTATATCCCCAGGAGGACGTTTGAATGTTAAATGCCGCAAGAATGACGATTAAGAACACCGGGATTTCGATTCAGAATCAGTTTTTTTATTTGCAGAATTTTATTAGTTCACCACGCACGATGGGGACGCTGATGCCCTCGTCGCCGTGGTTGTGCCATGCGATGCTCAGCCAGATTGACTGGACAACATCGCTGGCTATCGCCGAACTGGGCGCGGCCGACGGTGTTCTGACCCGCCGCATCCTGAGCCGTATGCGGGCAGATGCCAGGCTTGAGGCTTTTGAAATACAGCCCGCGTTTGTGCGTAAGCTTAATCAGATGAAAGATAGTCGTTTGCAGGTGATGGCGCATTCTGCCGAGCACATGAGCACGCAGTATGACGCCGTGTTTTCCTGCCTGCCGCTGCTGTCGATGCCTTTGCGTACCAGCATCAGGATTCTGCAGACCACACGGCAACAGCTGAAAGATAAAGACGGCGTGCTGGTTTTATTCCAGTACAGCCAGCTGTCAGAGAAATTGTTATCACGTTACTTCACCTGGAAAAAAATCCGGGTAGTGAAGAATTTTCCGCCCGCACTCGTGTATATCTGTAAACCTCGCTGATACAGCCACTTAGGGGATAGAGCTCGCAAAGCTTATTGCAGGCCATTGCGCAGCAAGGATTTTTCAGTATGATGCCCTGAACGGCGTAAATAAAACGCTACAGAAGCTTCACCGGCAGGTGACAAAAATCTGCCAGTGAGGCTTTTTTGTTGTACTATCTGGCGAGTACATCGGCAGGGCAGTGCAATGACCCACTTCTGACACTCACACTTCATATTGATGATGGATTTTCATCAGGCGGGCTAACGGCTCCCGGGGAATAAAGGATAGCGGTAATGACACAAACCATTTTCATGGTCGGCGCACGCGGTGCAGGTAAAACGACGGTTGGCAGCGCTCTGGCGAAAGCACTGGGCTACAAATTTGTCGATACCGATCTGGCGTTACTGTGCGCTTCTGGTCTCAGCGTGGCAGATATTGTTGAGCGCGAAGGCTGGGAAGGTTTCCGCCGTCGTGAAACTGAGACACTAAAAGCCATTTCCTCGCCACTGACCGTGGTTGCCACAGGGGGAGGCGTGGTGCTGTCCCAGGAAAATCGCGATTTTATGGGTGAAAATGGTACGGTCATTTATCTGCGTTCCCCTGCATCTACCCTGGCAAACCGTCTGGAAGATGCACCACTGGAAGATCAGCGCCCGACGCTGACGGGCAAGCCGATCGCTGAAGAAATGACAGAAGTCCTGAATGAGCGCGAAGCGCTTTATCAGGAGTCCGCCCATCATGTGGTCGACGGAACTCAGGAGCCGCAGACTGTCGTGAATCTGATTTTGGATGCACTGGCGTTGCCGATGGCGCGCTGAATTCCGCTCATCTCCTGACAAAACGAGCCCGGGTGGCTCGTTTTTTTATGTCAGCACGTTGTGACTCAAGCTTGAATCAGGAACCGGTGTAAACAAAACGGGCCATGTCATGTGAGGGGGATCACGTATGCTTAAGTATTGTACTGATGTATATGTGGGCGTAACATAATAACTCAGGTGATTACTTTAACCTCTAACAATGGAACCCATGATGAAGTCCCTGATGTCGTTTTTTAATCAGCATGCCAAGGTGATGCCTGCCCTCCTGTCGATCACCATCATCCTCATTGAAGCCTCCATCGCCCTGTATATTTTGCGCAATATTTAATCACGATAATCTGCTGAGTTTTACGTCCGTCACCTCATTAATACTCGGCATTTAACTTGCCTGACTCTTAATTTCATCTATTTAAGAATTCCTTTAAGCATATTCATTTGCCTGACGTGTTGTGCGTGAAAAATAAACGACTTGACGCTGACACGTATCAGCTTTAGTTTTTATTTAACTTAACAGGAACCTTGTTCCATATACCGGAACTCACTCCTTTATGACCACATTAGAAAATGCGGCTGCGGTACTGAAATTATTTTCAAAACAGGGGATTAGTCAGGGGCATCCCGGTTTGTCATTCAGTGATGTGGTCGAAAATTTAAAATTACCGAAAAGTACGGTGTCCCGTCTGCTGATGACGATGGAAACGCAAGGGCTGCTGGAACGTGACCCGGACAGCCGTCTGTACCGCATCGGAAAATTATTACTGGCCGTCTCCAGCCATTATTTGTCGGCCCCGCTGGTGGATTTAGCGTCGCCGTATATGACGCAACTCAGTCAGCTGACGCAATGCACGGGTTATATCTCGATGCTGGAAGGGCGCGACATTATGGTGATGCGCATGTTTCCCGGCAGAACGTATCTGCAAGTGGTTACTCCGGCCGGAAGCCTTTTGCCCGCGCACGAAACGGCTATCGGGCGCGCGATCCTTTCGCGCTATACCGATGATCAGGTTCTGGCGCGGTTTAGCGGAAAATATCAGGCGAATTCTGCTAATTCGCCTGAGAGCAAGGAGGTTTTGTTAGCCAGGCTGGCCGATGTCCGCCTGACGGGGGTGTCATTTGCCAACAACGAAACGTTGCTGGGAATAAGTACCTTAGCCACCAGTATTTTTAATAAGCACCGTAATGAAACCGTTGGATTATGTTTATCTTTCCCTTCGCCGGCGCAGGGGAAAGAAATTCCGGAAGGAATAAAAGAAGGGCTGATTGCCGTAACCCGGCAAATTGCCGAAAAATTGGGTGATGAGTATTGGCATTTATCTAAAACGGCCATGTAGCAGCCGTCAGGATAATGACGAATAACGGACCCGGATTATTTGCTATGTGAAATACTTGCTCAACACCAGGGGCCTTATGTCAGATCAACCTGCAAAGAATAATAAGGAGAATCCGCTAAAGGATATTGGCACTCTCATCGTGATGATTCTGTTGTCTGTTTTAGGCGCAATCATCGGTGTCCAGCTGATTACTACTTTAGGCGTTACGCCGAATACCTCGATTATAGGCGCGCTGTTTGCCATGTTACTGGCACGCATTCCGATGCAGGCTTTTTACCGCTACCGTTCTGTTCATACGCAGAATCTGGCGCAAACCGTCATTTCATCTGCGACCTTTGGTGCGGCAAACAGTTTGCTGATGCCGATCGCTATTCCTTATGTCATGGGCCAGCCGCAACTGATCATGCCGATGTTTACCGGTGTGGCCGCAGCGATGTTGCTCGATGCCTACCTGCTTTATCGCCTGTTCGACACCAAAGTGTTTCCTGCCAGCAATGCCTGGCCACCCGGTGTTGCGGCGGCTGAAGCGATTAAAGCCGGTGATAACGGCGGGCGTCAGGCCTGGCTGCTGGTCGCGGGTGTAGTTGTTGGTGTGGCTGGAGCGATGCTGAAAATCCCGATGGCGGCTTTCGGCACGGCGTTTATCGGCAATATCTGGGCGCTCAGCATGTTTGGTATTGGCTTGCTGATCCGCGCTTATGCGCAGCCGGTCGCCGGGCTGGACCTCAACGCGCTGTATATTCCTCACGGCATGATGGTCGGCGCGGGGCTGGTGTCGCTGCTGCAGGTGATTCAGGTGGTGCGTGCTAAACATGCCGACGCCAAAACGACCTTTACCCAACCGGCGAAAGAGGTGCGTAAAGCACTCGGGCTGGGCGCATTCGGTTATATCGCCATCGCGGCACTGCTGGCGCTGGCGGGCGGCCTGTACAGTGAAATGTCAGTCAGCATGCTGATTGCGTTCGTGATTTACGCCGCCTTTGCCGCCTTCTTTCACGAGCTGATTGTCGGGATTGCCGCGATGCACTCCGGCTGGTTCCCTGCCTTTGCCGTGGCGCTGATTACCTTAATTATCGGTATTCTGATTGGTTTCCCACCCCTGGCGTTATGCGTCCTGACGGGCTTTACCGCCGCTACCGGTCCGGCATTTGCTGATATGGGTTTTGATCTGAAAGCCGGATTTATTTTGCGCGGTTATGGCAAAGATTTGCAGGCTGAACTTTACGGCCGCCGCATCCAGTTATTCGCCGCATTGCTGGCATTTGTCATCGCCATTCCGGTGGTGTGGTACGCCCATTACGGTTACTTCTCCCAGGATTTAGTGCCGCCGGTGGCGCGGGTTTATGCCAAAACCATTCAGGCCGGTGCTCAGCCGGGCATTGCACACAGCCTGCTGATCTGGGCGATTCCGGGCGCATTGATTCAGCTGATTGGCGGACCGAAACGCCAGCTTGGCGTACTGCTGGCGACCGGTTTGCTGATCAACAGCGTGATGGCCGGATGGGCCGTGGTCTGCGGCATCGTGCTGCGCATTATCATTATCCGGATCTGGGGTGAAAAAGGGCGTACGCCAATGGAAGTGCTGGCGGCAGGTTTTATTGCCGGTGACGCGCTTTACAGTTTCTTCACGTCGATCTTCAGTGCCAAAAAGTAGTGAGTACCGCACCAACACCAGGGCTGATGTTCAGCCAGCATTAAACACCTGACTGTTCCACGATGAACAGCACCCGCGACCGTTTTGGCTACTGCGTGAAATACGCCGGTCGCGATGTTTTAAGAGGACTGAGTGATGAGTTTGCAACAGACATTAACGGTATTCGAACTGATTGACAGCGCCCACGTCAGCGGTCAGGACATTGTGGACTTGTTCGCCCGTTATCCGGGGATTACCGCCAGCACACACCGCGCTGACGGCCCGAAAGGTGGCACTGATTTTGTGCGTATCACTGTGCCGGGCAGTCAGGGTAAAAGCAGTGGTGGCACGGCACCCACGCTTGGGATTATCGGTCGTCTGGGCGGGATTGGCGCGCGTCCGACGCGTATCGGTCTGGTCTCTGATGGCGATGGTGCGATTGCCGCTGTCACCAGCGCACTTAAACTGGCTGATATGCAGCGCAAGGGCGATGTGCTCGACGGTGATGTGATTATCACCACCCACATTTGCCCGAACGCACCGACCCGTCCGCATGATCCGGTCGATTTTATGGATTCGCCGATTGATGACGTGACCATGAACGACAACGAAGTGGTGGACGGCGTGGACGCGATCCTGTCTATCGACACCACCAAAGGCAACCGCATCATCAATCACAAGGGTTATGCCATTTCACCGACGGTGAAAGAGGGTTACATCCTGCGTGTTTCTGAAGATTTGCTGCGCATCATGGAAATGACCAGCGGCAAACCGGCGGTCACTTTTCCGATTACCACGCAGGACATCACGCCTTACGGCAACGGTGTGCATCATCTGAACAGTATTCTGCAACCGTCAACGGCGACGACCGTGCCGGTGGTCGGTGTGGCTATTACGGCGGAATCTGTTGTGCCGGGCTGTGGCACCGGGGCAAGTCATGAAGTGGATATCGCACTGGCGGCAAAATTTGCTGTTGAAGTGGCGAAAGAGTTTGGCCGCGGCACTTGTCAGTTCTTTGATGCCGATGAATATCAACTCCTGTTGTCGCTGTACGGAAGCTTGCGTCACCTGCAAAACCGGAAGTAACACGATGATGACATCCCTTGCGACGTTAACAATCGGACAGGCACCACGCAGCGACATTATGCCGCTGCTGATGGAACATCTGCCGGCCGGGTCAGTCACCCATGTGGGCTTACTCGACGGGTTAAGCAGGGAGCAAATAGAGCAGCGTTATGCGGCTGCTGAGGGCGACGCTGTACTGGTCACCCGCCTGCTGGATGGTTCGCAGGTTACGATGGCTGCGCACCGCGTGGAAAGCGGATTACAGGAAAAAATCGACGTACTGGAAGCCCTGGGTTGCATGACCATTCTGCTGCTTTGCACCGGCGAATTTCATCATCTGCATGCTAACAATGCGCTGCTGCTGGAGCCTGACCGCATTATTCCACCGTTGATCGCCTCAATAGTCGGTCAGCATCGTGCGGGGATTGTGGTGCCGGTTGAATCACAGGTGGTTGAGCAGGCGAACAAATGGCGAAAATTAGCCAAAGCGCCCTGTTTTGCTGTTGCCAGCCCTTATCTTTCTGACGATCAGGCGCTGACGGACGCGGCGATGCATCTGGCTGAACAGGGTGCGGAAGTCGTGGTGCTTGATTGCATCGGTTTTAACCGCCATCACCTCGATGTGCTGAAAAAATATCTGAATATTCCGGTGCTGTTACCGAATGTACTGATGGCAAAACTGGCGGCGGAACTGGTGGTTTGAGGTATGACTGAGGGGCGAACAGCTACCCACAATGGCACTGTGCGGCCGTAAAATCAAATCAGCGCTACCGCTTTGCGGGCGGTGTCGTCTCGTGCGGATAAAGCGGTAATAATCAGTGACAGAAGGCGCTTTCTGCCCCTAATATGAAGGCTCTGAAATTTATCGCAAAGGGCCAATCTATGTTGAAAAATAATGAGTATTTTGACGGGAAAGTAAAGTCGATTGGTTTTGACAGCGAAAGCACGGGTTCAGCCAGTGTTGGCGTGATGGCCGTCGGTGAATATACTTTCGGCACTGCAAAGCCGGAAGAAATGACGGTGATCAGCGGTTCACTGAAAGTGTTGATCCCGGGATCACCGGACTGGCAGGTATTTAAGCCAGGCGAGACGTTCTACATTCCGGGTAAAAGTGAATTCAACTTACAGGTCGGCGAAACCACCTCATACCTCTGTAAGTATCTGACTAAATAACTTCTTCAGACACAGAAAAGGCGCTCATGAGCGCCTTTTTTACGTTTTGCATCCGGTCTTAGCGTTGCGCTTCGCCGCCTAATGCCTCGATCAGGTTCTGGATCAGCGCTGCCAGTTCACCGGTCATCAGCACGAAATCTGCATCGAAACGCCCAGCGAAGTCTTCGCGGTCGATATCTTCGTTTTGATCACGAATGACGTCGCTGAATTTCAGGCGCTTAATGCTGCCGTCGTCCGCCAGCACCACGGCGATACGTTCCTGCCAGTCAACCGCCAGCTTAGTCACCAGTTTGCCGTTCTCGATATGCGTGGCGATTTCATCGCTGACCAGCACCTGTTTCTTACAGCGGATCACGCCGCCTTCCTCCAGGATCGCTTTCAGCTCGGCTTCGTCCTGCAGCGTAAAACCGGCGGGGGTATCGCCGGAACGCACCCATTCGGTCAGCGTCAGTTCGATCGGGCTTTCCATGGTCAGCGGCACCACTGGCAGCGAACCGAGGCTTTTACGCAGCAGCGCCAGCATGTCTTCGGCTTTCTTGGCGCTGGCGGCGTCAACCATGATCAGGCCGTTAACGGTATCAATCCACATGAATGTCTGGCTGAACCGGCTGAAGGCGCGTGGCATCAGGCTGTGCAGCACTTCATCTTTCAGGGAATCTTTTTCAGTCTTTTTCAGCTTGCGGTGTTGTTCACCTTCGAGCTGCTCAATTTTGGCCTGTAACTCCTGTTTAATCACCGGAGAAGGCAGGATTTTTTCTTCTTTACGGGCGCAGATCAGGATCTGACCACCGTTGACATGCGTCAGCGCGTCGCCGCCGTGGGAACCCATCGGTGAGACCCAGCCGGTTTTCGACATGTCCTGGCTGCCGCACGGGGTAAAGGTGAAAGCACTGAGCTGTTTTTCCATTTCGTCAGCAGATAACGAAACTTCACGGCTCAAACGGTAAACTAACAAATTTTTAAACCATAACATGGCGTTATCCCTGTCCCGGCGCACTCGTGGTACGCTGAATAAATGAATGCAGGGCGGCATGATAACCAATTGAGCGTCAGCCGTCGTTAAGAAATCGCCGCACCCTGTAACATTGCATAACAGCTTATTCTGGTGACAGTCGCGTCTGGCTTCTAAACTGAATAAACTCAAAAAAACTGACCCTGCAAAGTGTAAAAGGAGAGCAACACGTGCGAATTGGCATTGATTTAGGCGGCACAAAAATAGAAGTCATTGCGTTATCTGATGAAGGTAAAGAGCTGTTTCGCAAACGGGTCGATACGCCGAGAAATGACTACGAACGTACGCTCAAAGCGATTGAAGGGCTGGTGCTGGACGCCGAAAAAGCCACAGGTCAACGTGGCAGCGTGGGGCTGGGGATCCCCGGCACCTTGTCGCCATTTACCGGTAAGGTGAAAAATTCCAACTCGGTCTGGCTGAACGGACAACAGCTGGATGAGGATCTGGCGCTGCTGTTAAAACGCGAAGTGCATATTGCCAACGATGCCAATTGCCTGGCGGTGTCAGAAGCCACTGACGGCGCGGGCGCGGGCCGTCACACCGTATTTGCCGTGATAATCGGTACCGGTTGCGGTTCCGGTGTGGCGCTTCACGGTGCGGCGCATGCGGGCGGCAACGGCAATGCGGGGGAATGGGGGCATAACCCGCTGCCGTGGCAGGATGAAGAAGAAATGCAGTTTGCCCGTGAAGTCCCGTGTTACTGCGGGAAATCAGGCTGCGTCGAGACCTTTGTTTCCGGCACCGGTTTTGCAGAAGACTATTTTCGTTTGTCCGGTCAGCGGCTCAAAGGCGCAGAGATTATTGCGCTGGTGGAGCAGGGCGATGAAACTGCAGAACAGGCGCTCGGGCGTTATGAGCGTCGTCTGGCCAAGGCGCTGGCGAACGTGGTGAATATCCTCGACCCGGACGTGATTGTTTTTGGGGGCGGCATGAGTAACGTGGATCGTTTGTATCAGACGGTGCCGCTGCTGATTAAACAATGGGTGTTTGGCGGGGAATGTGAAACGCCGATCCTCAAAGCCGTACACGGTGATTCGAGCGGCGTACGCGGCGCTGCCTGGCTTTGGCCGCAATCACGTTTCGCGTTGTAAGCCATTATCCGTTTATCAACTTCAAGGGCGCAGATTTTGCGCCCTTTCCGTTTGTAACCCGCTTCAGTCAGAACATCTTGCTCAGAACGTTTTCCAGTGCATTGACCAGGATCTGGCTGTGTTCTGCGGTAAAGACCAGCGGCGGGCGGATCTTCAAAATGTTGGCATGCGGGCCGGAGGCGCCAATCAGCACGCCTTCTTCGCGCAGTGCGTTGACCACCGCCAGCGCGGTAACGGAATCCGGCCCGCCGTTTTCGTTGACGAAATCGACGCTGACGAACAGTCCTGCGCCACGCACGCTGCCAATCGCCGGGAAGCGTTGAGAGAGTGCGTTGATGCCGTCAAGAATGGCTTTACCCGCCAGCCCGACACTGGCAATCAGATTTTCCTGCTCGATGACTTCCAGCACCGCCAGCCCGACCGCAGAAGACACGGTATTGCCGCCGAAGGTATTGAAATAGCTCGATTCACTGCCGAAGCGTTCCAGGATGTGCGGCTGAATAGTGATGCCCGCCATCGGGTGTCCGTTACCCATCGGTTTGCCGAGCGTCACGATATCTGGCAACACGCCGTGGCGCTGGAAGCCCCACATATGTTCGCCGGAACGGCCATAGCCCGGCTGGACTTCGTCGGCGATATACAACGCCCCGGCTTCGTGAATAACGTCGATGGCTTCTTTCAGAAAACCGGCCGGATCGAAGAAACCGCCGTCGCTGGTGAAGAAGGTGTCGATCATCAGGGCAGCCGGTTTGATGCCATGGCGATCCATATCCGCCAGTGCGGCACGGATGTCGTTGGCAAAGCGCTTGCCAACTTCAGCCGGGTTAGCCGGGTGGTGAACCGGTGCCGGAATCACCCGCGCATCACCGTTCACTTTAACGTATGGCCCCATCGAGGCCGATAGCCCGGCAATCGCTTTGGTCATGCCGTGATAACTGAATTCGGTGACGATAACGCCGGTGCCGCCGGTAAAATCTTCGGCGATACGCAGCGCCAGATCGTTAGATTCGCTGCCCGTGCAGGTGAACATTACCTGGCTCAGCTCAGCGGGCATGGTGCCCACCAGTTTTTCGGCGAAGTTCAGGACATTTTCATGCAGATAACGGGTGTGCGTGTTCAGCGTGGATGCCTGACGCACCAGCGCTTCCAGCACATGAGGATGGCAATGGCCAACGGAAGGCACGTTGTTGTAGACGTCGAGATAACGGCGGCCATCAGCGTCATACACCCACACGCCTTCGCCGCGCACCAGATGCACTGGATTCTTGTAGAACAACTGGTAAGCCGGGCCCAGCAAACGACGGCGGCGTTCTATCATCGCCATATTGTCGGCTGAAATATTGCCGCTGCTGGCGGCATCAAACGCATTGGTTTTCAACATGAGAGTCATCTCCTGACAGGCGGTTTCAACGTCACTGCCGGTGTGCAAAAAAATGCCATGACGGCGGAAGGTGATTTGATAATGCGCCGGGGAAAGCGGTAAAACTTGACCTCAGCGCGCTGACTGCTGTGCGTTGCAGTCAACTTTTCGCCGTCAGCGCGTCACGCGTGTTTTGCGGTCAACATTTGCTGTTCCTGAGTCAAGCGACGAAAACGCGCCCCTTCCATTCTGGCTATCCGCAATATCGATTTGATTTAACCGGTACGGAGTGGAACCTGATGACTGCAAAACAATCTGACACGCTCGATGACACCAGCCTGAATCTGCTGGCAACAGAAGCATTGCGCCGCTATTCCCCTGATCTGCAAGGGCATCTTTCGCTGATCTGCCGGTCGGAAAATGCCACTTTTTTACTGCGCTGCCCCGACGGCGAACGTTATGCACTGCGTGTTCACCGCGGGGGCTATCACCAGCGGGATGAAATAGAGAGTGAACTGGCGTGGCTGGATGCGCTGCGTGAAAGCGAGATTCAGGTGCCTGAGGCAGTAAAAGGGCGGGATGGTACCGCTGTGCAAACTGTCGCGGTGAGCGAAACTGAAAACCGCAATGTGGTGATTTTTCGCTGGATTGAGGGCGAAATGCCAACCACGGATGTGGATCCGCAGGCGTTTGCTCAGTTGGGGGAAGTGACTGCGCGCCTGCATCAGCACAGCCGTCAGTGGCCGCATCCGGCCGGGTTTCGCCGTATTATCTGGGACAGCGATACCATGGTCGGCCCGCACGGTCACTGGGGCCGCTGGCAGGATGCGCCGGGCATGACGGCGGCCGGGATCCCGCTGATTGAAGAGACGCTGGCGCACACCGGCAGCGTGCTGAAAAGTTACGGCAAGAGTGCACAGCGCTACGGGCTGATCCACGCCGATCTGCGCCTGACGAATTTACTGTTGCACAAAGGTGAAACCCGGGTGATCGATTTTGATGACTGCGGTATGGGCTGGTATCTGCATGATGCGGCGGCGGCGATCAGTTTTGTTGAACATCATCCGCGGGCGCAGGCGTGGGTCCGCCACTGGCTGGAAGGTTACGCACGTATTTGTCACGTGAGTGATGCCGATCTGGCGGTGATCCCGACACTGATTATTCAGCGGCGGATTCAGTTGCTGGCCTGGCGCGGATCGCATGCCACCACGGAAATGGCGCAAAGCCTTGGCAATGAATGGGAACAAGAGAGCCTGCGCCTGTGCCGTGAGTATCTGGCGAAGGCGCATCATCCCTTTGTGATCGGATGAAGCTGCACGAAAAGCGGGCGCCGTAGCAGGGCGCAGGCGCGGCTGGCAAAACTGCCGAAAATTTATCTCATTGTATTGCATTGGTTTATCACCCGGAGATGTGAAGCAAGGTGCTGGTACGGAACTTGCAATTCTCTTTTATCACCGACACTTTTTATTGCCGACATAAAGGGAGTAAAAGACGATGCAGACAGGCCTTTCTTCAACGGCTTCCGGAGCCGGTTTCAGCAATGCGCTGAACGCGCTGACGCGCAGCAATGACAGCCACCGGGGGGTGCTGGCCGCAGCCGCCAGCGGCCTGAGCGATTTTATTCAGGCCAAAGGGGCAGATGTCGATCGTGTGCTAGGCATCTGCCACATCAATCCTGAATTGCTGCAACAACCTACGCTGAGTCTCGGGCTGACTAATTACTGTCAGGTTCTGGAAGAAGCGGCGGCGCAGTCAGGTTGTGATAACTTCGGTTTGCATTACGGGAAACAGTTCAAACCGCAGTCATTAGGGCTGATTGGCTACATCGGTTTATGTTCTTCTTCGGCAGAAACCGCGCTGCAAAACGTAGTGAATGCCTTTCCCTTTCATCAGCACAATACGCTGACGCGGCTGGTGGATAAGGGGGATCATTACCGGTTCGATTATCAGGTGCGGCACGGCAGCATTCTGTGCAGACGGCAGGATGCGGAACTGACGCTGGGGATGATCCTCAATTTATTGCGTCACGGGCTGGGGAAAAACTGGGCGCCGCGTGAGGTGCATTTTGAGCATCCGCGTCCGCAGCAATGGCATGAACACTGCAAAGTATTTGATGCGCCGGTGTATTTCGATCAGCCGTACAATTCCCTGCTGATCGTCAAACGCGATTTACAGCGGGCGATGCCGGAACGGGATCAGACGCTGTTGCTGGTCATGCAGGATGCGATCCGCCGTCTGAATGCGGATGCGCCGTCGCAGCAGTCGCTCACCGACAGCGTGCGATCGCGGGTACGTCAGGCGTTATTACGCGGCGAGCCGGTGCTTGATGAAGTGGCCGAAAAAATGGGTATGTCGCCGAGTTCGCTGCAACGCCGCCTGCGCGAACAGAACCTGACGTTTACCCAACTGGTGGATAACGTCCGTTGCGAACTGGCGACGCATTATCTGCAACAGCAACAACTGCCGATTTCCGAAATGGCGTTGCTGCTAGGGTATTCCGAAGTCAGTGCCTTTTCGCGGGCTTTCCGCCGCTGGTTTGGCGTCAGCCCGCGTCAGTGGCGGCAGACTGCCGCCAGCTAAAGCGCCATCTCCCGTTTAAAGACTTCCAGCGTGTGCGCCTTCACGCGGATAAATTCCGGGTGGCTCATGATTTCCGACCCTCGCGGGCGCGGCAGGTCGAACGGCACGATTTCCGCAATCTGCGTCGGCCGCCGCGTCAGCAGTAAAATCTCATCCGCCAGAAATACCGCATCTTCCAGGTCATGCGAAACAATCAGCATAGTGACGCCGGTCGCCAGTTGCACTTCCTGTAATTTATCGCGGATAAACAGCGTCATCTCGAAATCCAGCGCCGAGAAAGGCTCATCGAGGAACATCACTTCCGGACGCGTCGCCAGCGCCCGCATGATGCACACAGTTTGCTGTTGTCCGCCGGAAAGCTCATACGGATAGCGTTTCAGGTCGAAACGGATATCAAACATCTGCGTCAGTTCTTCGACCCGCGCATTCACATCCGCTTTGCTCATGCCGTGGCGTATCAGCGGATAGGCGATGTTGGCGCGGGCGCTCATCCATGGAAACAGCGCGTCGCGGTAGTTCTGAAACACATAGCCGATGGTGGTTTGCGCCAGCGTTTTGCCGTCGAACAGAATGTCGCCTTTATCTACCGGGATCAGACCGGCGATCATGTTCATTAAGGTCGATTTACCACAGCCGTTCGGCCCGAAGATCGACACGATTTTTCCACGCGGTAAGTCGAGATTCAGGTCGGTATACAGCGGCTGTCCGGCAAACGCCTTGCTCAGTCCGCGGATCGTCACATGGGTGTCCGGGCGCGTGGCATATTGCGGCAACTGCGGGCCTTTATAATCAGGGTTCAGCGAGAGAGGGTGCGTCATGCTTTGCTACTCCAGTGGACGGTTTTTTTCTCGATCAGCAAAAAAGCCAGATTGAGCAGATAACCCAGCGCGCCGGTGATCAGGATCGAGGCGTACATGTCTTTGATGTTAAACACCTGCTGGGCATCGATGATCCGGTGGCCGAGGCCGGTTTCTGATCCGATAAACATTTCGGCGACGATCACGATCACCAGCGCGATCGACACGCCGGTGCGCAGGCCGACAAAGGTTTGTGCCAGGCTTTCCATCAGCATGATGTCTTTGAAAATATGCCAGCGGGAAATTCCCATTACTTTGGCGGCCATCAGGCGCGTTTTTTTGGCATTCATCACGCCGTATGCGCTGTTGAACAGGATGACCAGCACGGCGGCAAAGGCAGCAATGGCGATTTTGTTGGCGTCAGTAATCCCGAAAATCAGCATAAACAGCGGGATCAGCGCTGACGACGGTGTGGAGCGGAAGAAGTCGATCAAAAATTCCAGGCTGCGGTAAACCTTTTCATTGCTGCCCAAAATTACGCCCAGCGGCACGCCAATTACGGCGGCAAAGGCAAAAGACACCAGCGTGCGGTAAAGGGTTGCGCCGATGTCGGTGCGCATGGACGCGTCGGAAAATGACTGGAACATGTAGCCGATTGTCTCGACCGGCGAGGGCAGAAGCACGGGATTCAGCCATTTTGCGCTGACGGCCAGTTGCCAGAATAAAAACAGCAGTACCGGGCCGACCAGCGGCAGTAACCTTGAAGACCAGCGTGAAGTCATCCTGTTTCTCCTTATCCCTGATAGATCAGCGAAGCGACATCCACCGGCTTGCTGAAGATTTTTCTTTCCGTAAAGACGTCATAAAACTTCTGGAACCATTGCAGGTTGTCGCCTTTCAAATCGGGATACATCACGAAGCCCGGCAGCGGCACTTCTTTGACCAGCGCCGGTTCAATGCTGGTGTAACCGGCGACGTTTTCGCGCGCTTTATCAGGGTGAGCCGCAATGAATTCCACCGCTTTCTGATAAGCGGCAATAAACTTTTTGGTTTCTTCCGGCTTGCTGGCGATAAAACTGGCGTTCAGTGCCGCTGCGCCGCCGAACCACGGGGCGTCGGCGTTGCCAAGCACGTATTTAGAAATAACGCCGGTTTCGAGTGTGCGCGAAAGGTTTTTCATGCGTCCGACAGTGCCGGTCGGTTCGAGCGTATATACGCCGTCAATTTGCCCGGCGGCCAGAGCAGGCGCGTGTTGTCCGACCGGCAGTTCAATGACTGACGGATTAGTGAAGCCATTTTTCTCCAGAATAATTTTCGCCATCGTGACGTTCTGGATCCCCGGACCGCAGGCGATTTTCTTGCCTTTCAGGTCACTGATAGCTTTTGCCGGGCTGTTGAGCGGCACCAGAAATTCATCTAACACCAGCGTATGGTTTGACGGGTTAGAACAGATAATTTTGAACAGACCCGGCGAGGTGATCGCCCCGAGTCCCAGCGCGCCGGTTGCCGTGCCGTTGGCGCAGCCGTGGATCCTGCCGGTGATCATCCCTTCGACAATTTGCTGGGCGCTGGCGAATTTAACGCCTTTCACATTCAGCCCGGCTTGTTTAAAAAAGCCCTGCTCCAGTGCCACATACAGCGGCAAACCACCGACAATCGGCCAGTAACCAATACGAATTTCATCGTCGTCGGCTGCAAAAACTGACGTCGGGATCATTCCGCCAAGGGTGGACACTCCGCCGGTAATGGCGAGCCATTTCATCAGCTGGCGACGTTTTTTATCAACTTCAGGTTTGATGTTTTTCATTGGCGGTTCCCTAAGCGGTTATGAGGACGTTGCAACTTGTACTGCAACTTGTATACATAACGTTAAGCACAGGGCGTGCCAGTTCGTTCCGGCAGCGGGAATAAACGTAAATTCAGCAGGTTGAGGAAAAAGCGCGCACTGAACTGGTGCGATTTTTGTGCACGCTTTCACAAAAAGGATCCACCGCAGGGCATGTGGCTAGCAATTTATCTAGCAACCTGCCCGGCAGTGGCGAGGGATCAGACTTTAAATTCACTGCTCAGGCGGCTGACGCCCAGACCGTTCACTTTGGTGACTTTGATCTGCACCGGAATACGGTCTTTCATCGCCTCGACATGGCTGATCACGCCGATGGTTTTACCCGAGGCATTCAGGCTGTCGAGCGCATCCAGCGCGGTATCCAGCGTGTCGGCATCGAGCGTACCGAAACCTTCGTCAAGGAACAGCGAGTCGATGCGGGTTTTATCGCTGACCAGATCGGACAGCGCCAGGGCCAGTGCCAGGCTGACCAGGAAGCTTTCGCCGCCGGATAGCGTGCGGGTATCGCGCACGGCATCGGCCTGCCAGGTATCGACCACCTGCAGTTCCAGCGCATCGCTGGTTTTGCGCTGCAACAGATAACGTCCGTGCAATTTTTCCAGCTGGCGGTTGGCCAGATACACCAGATGATCGAGCGTCAGACCCTGCGCGAATTTACGGAATTTCGCACCGTCGCTGGAGCCAATCATCTGGTTGAGATAACCCCAGTCATCACAGGTCCGCTGCGCCTGCGCAATCTGCGCAATCAGCGTCTGCTGACCATGGTGGCGTTGCTTGTCGCTTTCCAGCTGATTTTTCACTTCGCCCAGACGTTGTTGCAGGACTTTCAGTTGTTGTGCCAGCTCCGCCTGTTGCACCGTCAGGGCGTTAAGATCACTGTCGGTTTCACTCAGATGTGCAGGACGGGCAAGCTGATGTTTTTCGAGCTGCTGACGGGCATCCGCCAGTAATGCCTGCGCCTGTGCCAGTTGTTGTTGCAGATGTTCTTTGCGTTGCTGAAGCTGCTGGCGCAACGCGTCGTCGAGCAGCGCCAGTTTCACTGCGGCTTCATCCGAAAATCCACTGGCGCTCAATGCCTGCTGCCACGCCTGTTCCACCTGCGTCAGTTGTGCGGCGGTCTGTAACTGTTGCTGCTGAGTACTGGCCAACTGACCGGCCAACTGGTCGCGCTGTTCCTGCGCCTTATGCAGCGCGGTCTGGACATCACTCAGCGCTTGTTCTGTCGCCTGTTGTTGCTGATGTAAGTGCTCGCGAACCTGAGCAACCTGACGCTCTCCGAACAGTTCGAGGCGTCGGGCATTCAGCTCAGAAAGGGATTTTTCACCTTCCGCCAGTTGCTTTTGCAACCGCACGAGGTCTTGCTGAGATTTTGCCTGCATCTCTTCCAGCCGGGTAACGCGCTCTGTCAGCAAGGCGCTTTGCTGCTGCACTTTCTGCTGTGCATTCAGTGCGTCGTTCAGGGCATCTTTGGCCTGTTGCAGGGCCCGCGCCAGCTGTTCGTGCTGGCTCAGTCGCGCCTGCGACTGCTGCTCTTCCTCATCGCGGGCGGTCAGCCATTGCGTGATGTCGGCGGTATCATGCAGCGTAAACGTCAGATTCAGCGGCGCACTGAGTTGTTGCCAGTTCAGGGTATGCGCATTCAGTTGTTGCTGATCCTGCTCAAGCTGAGTTTGCAGCCGTGTTTGTTGCTCTTTCAGGCCTTTAATTTTCGCCGCCAGTTCGATACCGCTGGCTTTTGCTGCATCGAATTCCAGTTGCATTTTCTCGACGCGCTGCGCGGTTTCAGAAGGTTTAACCTCCTGATAATGTTCAATCGCCGGATGTGATGTTGAGCCGCACAGCGGACAGGCTTTGCCGCTTTGCAAATTCGCACGTTCGGCTTCAAGGCTGACGATCAGCATTTCCTGTTTATGCAGCGCCTTGACGTCGTTCAGATGTTCCAGTTGTTTCTGACATTGCAGACGGATCGCGCCCAGACGCAGTTCTTCTTCGGCCAGCAGCATCTGGTACTGCGCAAAATCTTTATGTTGTTGCTGCACGCGCTGGTTCAGTTGCGGGAAGATTTGCGAGAGTGAAAACAGCTGCTGCCGCACCGGCCGGAGCTGCATGAGTTCGGTTTGACGTTTTTGTAACACTACCTGCGGGTACTGTTTTTCCAGTTCAGCCTGACGTTGTTGTGCAACGTTAAGGGCTTCAGTCAGCGCGGCCTGACGGGTGTGATGCTGGCGGCTTTCCTCATCCAGTTTCTGACGTTCCGCCGTGATTTGCTGCAGCGTCGCGCTATGTTCACCAGCCTGTTTCTGCGACTCGCTGACCGCCTGTTGTGTTTCCACCAGCGATTTGCGCCATTGCGCGATTTCGCTATCCAGTGGCAGGATTTTTTCTTCGATCAGCGTCTGCATCTGACGCTGTTCTTCCGCCTGTTTCTGCCGTGCAGTGTGCGCCTGTTCCACCGCCAGACTCAGCGGCGTCATCTGTGCAATCTGCTGCTCCTGCTGCTGCGTCAGTTGTATCAGTAATTGCTGAAGGCGCTGCGCGTCATCCTGACAGCGCTGGCGATCATTGAGTAACGGACGCAGTTTTTCTGCCGGTTCGCTGCGCGCCAGTTGCTGTAACTGCGGCGCGGCGGCCAGATTTTCCTGCTCTGCGGCGGTCAGTTGTTGCTGAGACTGCTGCTGTTTTTGCTGCACCTGCTGCCACTGTTGCAGCCAGTTCAGATCCTGCTGGCGCTGCTGCGCCTGCTGACTGAGGCTGATTTCCTGCGTGTTCAGTTCAGCACGTTGTGCTTCCAGCGTCTGGCGCTGTTCTTCGCTGAGCAGTTCGATTCCGGCCATGCGCTGATGCAGACCGTCCAGCGCAATGCGCGCTTCTTTATGTTGCTCAAACACGCGTTGAGAAAGCAGACCGTAAATCTCGGTGCCGGTCAGTTCTTCCAGCAATTCGGCGCGGTCGTTGGCATCGGCATTCAGAAACGCGGCGAACTGCCCCTGTGAAAGCATCATGGATTTGGTGAAACGGCCGAAATCCAGCCCGGTCAGTGTGGCGATGGCATCGAGTTTATCGCGCACTTTATCCGCCAGAATTTTGCCGTCGGCCAGTAACGCCAGCTCGACTTTCGGTGCCTGCAGATTGCCGTCAGGGGAATTTTTGGCGCGGCGCTGGCTCCAGAAAGCGCGGTAACCCACACCTTTGACTTCAAACTCCACTTCGGCCAGCGATTCTGCGGTGTGGCGGGTCATCAGTTCATTCTGGCTTGGTGTAATGTTCAGCCGTGGCGTCTGATGATAAAGCGCCAGACAAATGGCATCGAGCAGGGTGGTTTTCCCCGCACCGGTCGGGCCGGTGATGGCGAATAATCCGTTGCTGGCAAACGGCTCGGCGGTGAAATCAATTTTCCATTCGCCTTCCAGCGAGTTCAGGTTTTTTAAACGCAGGCTGAGAATTTTCATTGTGCGCTGTCCTCCGCGTTCTGACCGTTGGTAACCTGTTCAACCACCTGCGCAAACAACGTGCGCATCCGTGCCTGACGCGGCTCGTCAGGGTCCGGTTCCAGCGCCAGCCGTCGTTCAAACACGTCGCTGACGCTCAGTTCGCTGAGGGTTTCTTTTTCCTGCTGCTCAATACTGTTGATTCGCTGTTCTTTGCTGCGGCGTAACAGCACGACTTCTACCGGGAGATCTTCCGTCAGCGCCTGAATGCGTCGCTGGATGTCGCTGAGATAATCCTGGGTGGAGACTTCAATATCGAGCCACACCGGTTTGGCCGGATCACCGCCTTCGAACTGTGCCAGTTGGTGTTCAATCTCCACCAGCGAGCCTTTGATTACCTGCATCGGCTGGAAAACCGGGATTTCCAGTGTGTCGATGGCGTTGAGCGTCGCACCATCAAAATCAAGTAAGTACACACTTTTAGCTTTGCTCAGTTCGTCAAAACTCAGGGCAATCGGCGAACCGCTGTAACGGATATGTTCGGTTTTGGCGACGCATTGTGCACGGTGAATATGACCCAGTGCCACATAATCGACCGGCGGAAAGGCCTGCGCCGGAAACGCATCGAGCGTACCTATATAGATGTCGCGCACGGAATCAGAGGTACTGACGCCGACAGTCGTCAGATGGCCGGTCGCAATAATAGGCAGCGGCATGCCCAGTTCGTCACGTCTGGCCTGCGCAGCCTGCCAGAGCGCGTCATAATGCGCGGCGATGGCTTCCTGCAATGCCAGTTGCTTGTCGCTGCCGGACTGTCCCGCCTGGCTGGCGAGCAGATCACGCGGGCGTAAAAACGGGATAGCGCACAGTATCGCGCCGGGTTTCCCGTCACGCTGACTGAGCACTAAAATCTGTTCAGAAAGGTTTTCACCGACGGTGGCAATCACCCGCGTATTCAGGCAGGAAAGGAGCTCGCGCGATTCATTGAGCGTGGCGACAGAATCGTGGTTACCAGCCAGCACCACCAGCTGGCAGCCGGTTTGCTGTAATTCCACCACGAAGCGGTTATACAATTCGCGGGCATAACTGGGTGGGGATCCCGTGTCGAAAATATCGCCCGCGACAATCACGGCGTCGACCTGATGTTGTTGCACCTGACCGGTCAGCCAGCGCAAAAATGCCTGATGTTCGGCTGCACGGCTTTTAGTGAAAAAGTACTGGCCGAGGTGCCAGTCTGAGGTGTGGATCAGGCGCATGAGACTCCCGTATGAACCCTGGATGACGACAATGGGGTAAAGTATAAACGTCGGCAGGGGAAGCTGTCCCCGATAAATCAGACCAATTTCAGCAAGATGGCCGGAAATTATCTGTCATAGTTGACTGTAATGAACCATTCTTTTCATTCATAAATCTGTCACAAAACTGACGCATAATGGCGCCCGCAATCAAATAAAAGATCGCTAACCTATTGGCAGGACCTACGATGGCTAGACGTATATTGGTGGTTGAAGACGAAGCTCCAATCCGTGAAATGGTGTGTTTTGTACTGGAACAAAATGGCTATCAGGCCGTAGAAGCTGAGGATTTTGATTCAGCGATTGGGCAGCTTGTTGAACCTTACCCTGAACTGATCCTGCTTGACTGGATGTTACCTGGCGGTTCCGGTATTCAGTTTATTAAGCATCTTAAACGTGAGGCACTGACCCGCGAAATTCCGGTGATGATGCTGACCGCACGCGGTGAAGAAGAAGATCGGGTGCGCGGCCTTGAAGTGGGTGCCGATGATTACATCACTAAACCGTTTTCTCCGAAAGAACTGGTTGCCCGCATTAAAGCCGTGATGCGTCGCATCTCGCCAATGGCGGTGGAAGAAGTGATCGACATGCAGGGTTTAAGCCTGGATCCGTCGTCTCACCGGGTAATGGCCAACGAGCAGGCGCTCGATATGGGGCCGACCGAATTTAAGTTATTACACTTCTTTATGACCCATTCCGAACGTGTATACAGCCGCGAACAGTTGCTCAATAACGTCTGGGGCACTAACGTTTATGTGGAAGATCGCACGGTTGACGTGCATATTCGTCGTTTACGTAAGGCGCTGGAAACCAGTGGACATGACAGAATGATCCAGACTGTTCGTGGTACCGGATACCGTTTTTCAACGCGTTATTGAGCCCTCACAGCGGAGAATCTGTGTGCTAGAACGTTTGTCATGGAAACGACTGGCGGGTGAATTGTTTCTCTTTTGCCTGCCAGCGTTAATTCTCGGTATCTTCGTCGGCCATTTCGGCTGGCTCCTCCTGGTGTCGCTGATGGCGGCACTGGGCTGGAATTATTACAACCAGCTTAAACTCTCTCACTGGCTGTGGCTCGACCGCAGCATTACGCCACCGAATGGGCGCTGGAGCTGGGAGCCGCTGTTTTACGGGCTGAACCAGATGCAGATACGCAACCGGCGTCGCCGTCGGGAATTAGGTCAGCTCATCAAACGTTTTCGCAGCGGTGCCGAATCGCTGCCGGATGCCGTGGTGCTGACCACTGAAGATGGCAATATTTTCTGGTGTAACGGACTGGCGCAGGATTTGCTCGGTTTCCGCTGGCCGGAAGATAACGGGCAACATATCTTCAACCTGCTGCGTTATCCGGAATTCCGGCTGTGGATCCAGACCCGCGATTTCAGCCGGGCGCTGAATTTACAACTCAATAATGAGCATTATGTCGAATTTCGCGTCATGCCTTATTCCGAAGGACAACTGCTGATGGTGGCACGCGACGTGACCCAGATGCGTCAGCTTGAAGGCGCACGGCGTAACTTCTTCGCTAACGTCAGTCATGAACTGAGAACCCCATTGACGGTATTGCAGGGGTATCTGGAAATGATGGAAGACGCCAAGCTGGAAGAGCCTTTCCGCACTAAAGCGCTGGATACCATGCAGGAACAGACGCGGCGGATGGACGGGCTGGTGAAACAGCTGCTGACGCTGTCGAAAATCGAAGCCTCAGCGAATATTGATTTGCACGAAAAAGTGGATATTCCGGTGATGCTCGGCATGCTCGAACGTGAAGTGCAAACGTTAAGCAACGGCAGGCATGAAGTGGTGTTTCGCGTAAACGACAAGCTGAAGGTCTTTGGTAATGAAGATCAACTGCGCAGCGCGGTGTCGAACCTGGTGTATAACGCGGTTAACCACACGCCAGCGGGGACACGGATTGAAGTCAGCTGGCAACAAACGCCGCATGGCGCACAGTTCCAGATCAGCGACAACGGACCGGGCATTGCGCCGCAGCACCTGCCGCGCCTGACCGAACGTTTCTACCGCGTCGATAAAGCCCGTTCACGTCAGACCGGCGGCAGCGGACTGGGACTGGCAATCGTCAAACATGCGCTCAGCCATCACCACACGAAACTTGAAGTCATGAGTGAAGTCGGCGTCGGTACCCGGTTTATGTTTATGCTGGCGCCGAAGTTGATTGTTCCTCAGGAACAGGCCAGCCAAAGCGGCGTAAAGGGATAAAAATCAAGCCACAGCAACAAGCTGTGGCTTCTTTTAGCAGATGATCTGTAAACCTTTTTCTTCAATTAGCATCAGTAAGATCAGCGCCGCTCCGGTGGGTTTGGTTTCATCCCGCTCCCATTTTTGAATGCTGTTGGCGGACATATTGATGAGTCTTGCCAGTACGCCCTGACTGATTTTTTCTTTCTCACGCAAAGCGCGAATGCGTTCAGCAGAGCTTTCTGCGAAGGCTTTCAGTCTTTCCTCCTGAACGGCTTCATCAACTATTTTGTTAATTTCACGCATCGTGGTTTGTGTTACCACGCCAGATGAATCATGGAAGCGTTGAGCCATCCGCTGCATTTTTAGCAAACGTTCATCAACCATTAGAAATCACCTCTTTAATTAATCCATTTCGAAGTTCTGTTTCGAGTTGAAGCTCTGTGAAGTTGAGCAAATCTTTAGCAATTGCTTTATATAAAGACAGAAGTTTGTCGGGAATTTCATTGCCTTTCTTGCGGACACTATTTTTCAGCCACCCGTCGATATAAAAGATCTTATCTTCAAAACGAAAAGCGATGACTGCCCGGCCAAACCCTGACTTCGATCTCCCTGACGGTGCAATTCTCTTCTTGTAAACGTTGCCGGACAAATCCGCATCAAAAAGTCCGTTTGCCAGTTCATGTGCTGACTTGAGGATATCCTTTTCCGACAGTTTGCTGGCGGTCATGAAGTCGTGAAAATCCTCTGTAACAAAAATACGTAAACAGTTCATGTCATCGTCCCTGGTAAAATAAACTATAGTATTTATTACTACAGATCGCAATGGGGCGAATATTGTCCAGCATCATGAAAAATGATGAAGCGATCATGAACTTTATTCATGTCCCATGAAAATTCCTCTGTTGCCCGTTAACACCCTGCATGACAGTATCTTCTTAAAGACGTTTAGACATCCAGATGTCTAAATATAACGCAGCGTAATTATTTACTTTGTGAATCATTCGCATTTCGCCACCGGCGGGATGTTATTAAGGAGTTCTTCATGCAACGTACAACCCCTCCATTCCGTGCAGACGTCGTTGGCAGTTTCCTGCGTCCGGCGGCGATTAAAGAAGCCCGTAAGCAGTTTCAGGCCGGTGAGATTGATGCCGCGCAACTGCGAGCCGTGGAAGACACCGAAATTCGCCGCGTGGTGGACTTGCAGCGCGAAGCGGGTCTGCAAGTGGTCACTGACGGTGAATTCCGCCGTGCATGGTGGCACTTCGATTTCTTCGAAGGTCTGGAAGGTGTGGAAGGTTACGATGCGGTGCAGGGGATCCAGTTCAACGGCGTACAGACTAAAGCGCGCAGCATTAAAGTGGTCAGCAAGCTCGGTTTCGGCTCGCACCCAATGCTGGAAGATTTCCGTTTCCTGAAAAGCATCAGCGGAAGTGCTGTGCCGAAAATGACCATTCCAAGCCCGAGTGTGATGCATTTCCGCGGTGGCCGTAACGCCATCAGCAAAGAAGTGTATCCGGATCTGAAAGCGTATTTTGACGATCTGGCGCAGGTTTACCGGGATGCGATTAAAGCGTTTTACGATGCCGGTTGCCGTTATCTGCAACTCGATGACACCGTCTGGGCTTATCTGTGTTCTGAAGATCAGAAGAAGCAGATCCGCGAGCGTGGCGATTCTCCGGAAGAGTTAGCACGTACTTACGCTGACGTGCTGAATAAAGCGATTGCAGGTAAACCTGACGATCTGGTGATTGGTCTGCATGTTTGTCGCGGGAACTTCCGTTCCACCTGGATTTCTGAAGGCGGCTATGAACCTGTCGCGGAGATCCTGTTTGGTGGCGTGAACATCGATGCCTTCTTCCTGGAATATGACAACGAGCGCTCCGGTGGCTTCGAACCGCTGCGTTTCATTAAGAAAGGCCATCAGCAGGCGGTTCTGGGATTGATCACCACCAAGTCCGGTGAGCTTGAACTGGCAAAAACCGTGGAATCACGTCTGGCCGAGGCGGCGGAATATCTGGATATCAACCAGATTTGCCTCAGCCCGCAATGTGGTTTTGCGTCAACGGAAGAGGGCAACAGCCTGACCGAAGCGCAGCAGTGGGAAAAACTAAAACTGGTGGTCGATATTGCTGCCCGCGTCTGGTAACCCCTGAAAGAGGTCAAATGATGACCTTGTAAATATGCTGTAAACTGTGCGTGAAATAACCTGAAAGTGGTGATTTCACGCATTTTTAATCTTATCGGAGCATATCTTGTGCTTCATTAGTTCAAAAATCATACATATCATATGGTGTGTTTATCGCAGTATTTAGTGAATATACCTGCCTTGTAACATTAATTTGGTTAAACACTCTGCTTTTTGGATCCCGGCTTGCCTTTATACGCTATAAAAGATTACCTTAGCCCCCGCTGTCGCTCGATACTCCCTGCATAACAACGTAATCATCTGCATATCATCAGGCGTTTTTGCTCACTTCGCTCCTCACATGGGTGCTCTCTGGCTGTTATATGCCATTCATCTTTCTGACGACGTGGCACGACGGCAGCATCGGACACTTTATTCATTTGAACAGGCAACACGACACCCATCATGAGTACTCGTTTAACAAATAAAGATATTCTGGCGCTGGGTTTCATGACCTTCGCCTTATTCGTCGGGGCGGGGAATATTATTTTCCCGCCAATGGTTGGTTTGCAGGCAGGTCATGACGTCTGGTGGGCTGCTGCCGGCTTTATGATCACCGCAGTCGGACTTCCGGTGATGACGGTAATTGCACTCGCACGCGTTGGCGGCGGTGTGGATGCCCTGAGTACGCCAATTGGTCGTGGTGCCGGTATTCTTCTGGCCACTGTGTGTTATCTGGCTGTTGGCCCGCTGTTTGCCACGCCACGCACGGCAACCGTTTCTTTTGAGGTGGGTATCGCACCGATGACCGGTGACGGCCCGCTGCCTCTGCTGATTTATAGCGTGATCTATTTCTCCCTGGTCATCGGCATTTCCCTGTATCCGGGACGTTTGCTTGATACTGTCGGCCATTTCCTCGCGCCGCTGAAAATGGTGGCGCTGGCTGCACTGGGTATTGCTGCCGTACTTTGGCCAGCCGGTTCTCCGATGCCAGCGGTGGATGCTTAC
This sequence comes from Rahnella sp. 2050, assembly GCF_040544515.1. NCBI lineage: Bacteria > Pseudomonadati > Pseudomonadota > Gammaproteobacteria > Enterobacterales > Yersiniaceae > Rahnella > Rahnella sp. 2050. Next base: position 859,546 of record NZ_JBEPKE010000002.1, read on the forward strand.
CAGACAGTGCCGTTCTCCAGCGGTTTCGTTAACGGCTATCTGACCATGGATACGCTGGGCGCGCTGGTGTTCGGTATTGTTATCGTCAATGCCGCGCGTTCCCGTGGTGTATCTGATGCCAAACTGCTGACCCGTTATACCGTGCTGGCAGGGCTGATTGCCGGTCTGGGTCTGATGCTGGTTTACCTGAGCCTGTTCAAGCTCGGCGAAAACAGCGCTTCACTGGTGCCTGATGCGACCAATGGTGCGATTATTCTGCATGCCTATGTGGCACATACCTTCGGCGGTGTGGGCAGCTTCTTCCTCGGTGCGCTGATTTTCATCGCCTGCATGGTGACGGCGGTTGGCCTGACCTGTGCCTGTGCGGAATTCTTTGCTCAGTATCTGCCACTGTCTTACAAAACACTGGTCTTCATTCTGGGTCTGTTCTCCATGCTGGTGTCCAACCTGGGTCTGAGCCATCTGATTGCGATTTCAGTACCGGTACTGACGGCGATTTATCCGCCTTGTATCGCGCTGGTTGTGCTGAGTTTCACCCTGCGCTGGTGGAACAGCACCACGCGTATCGTGGCGCCGGTCATGCTGGTAAGCCTGGTGTTCGGCATTGTTGATGGTATCAAGGCGTCTGCTTTTGTTGACCTGATGCCAGCCTGGACCGCAAACCTGCCCCTGGCTGCACAAGGTCTTGCCTGGTTACCCCCGTCATTATTAATGCTGGTACTGGTCGGGATTTATGACAAAATCAGCGGCCCGCGCAGCGTAACCGCGCACCAATGATCATCGGGTGAATGTCCGAAGACATAAAAGCATGATCGTCTGACGAATGTTTCGCCAATCAGGCCACGGAAACCCTTTCCGTGGCTTTTTCATTGGCAGGCTAAAAGTCATTTTTTAGAATACGATTTTTGATATTTAAAAAAACAACACGGGTTAATGCACATGCAGCAAGAAGCTGAACAACCAATAGCGCAGAACGAAGCGCCGGGCACGAAGTTAAAACGTGGCCTGACAACGCGCCATATCCGCTTTATGGCACTGGGCTCAGCCATCGGAACTGGTCTGTTTTATGGCTCGGCAGATGCGATTAAAATGGCCGGACCGAGCGTATTGCTGGCGTATCTGGTCGGTGGGATTATCGCGTTTATCATCATGCGTGCTCTCGGTGAGATGTCGGTTAACAACCCGCAGAGCGGTTCATTTTCGCGTTATGCGCAAGATTACCTCGGGCCGATGGCGGGTTACATCACCGGCTGGACGTACTGTTTCGAAATCCTGATCGTCGCCATCGCTGATGTAACCGCGTTCGGCATTTATATGGGTGTCTGGTTCCCTGATGTGCCGCAATGGACCTGGGTGCTCAGCGTGGTGTTGATCATCGGCGCGATCAATCTGGTCAGCGTGAAAGTCTTCGGCGAGCTGGAGTTCTGGTTCTCTTTCTTTAAAGTGCTGACCATCATCATCATGATCGTGGCAGGCTTTGGGATTATCTTCTGGGGTATCGGCAATGGCGGGCAGGCGACCGGTATCCACAATCTGTGGAGTCATGGTGGCTTCTTCAGTCAGGGCATCATGGGGACGATTTTGTCCTTACAACTGGTGATGTTTGCTTACGGCGGCATCGAGATCATCGGGATCACGGCCGGTGAAGCGGAAGACCCAAAGAAATCTATTCCGAAAGCCATCAACTCAGTACCGCTGCGTATTCTGGTATTTTATGTGGGTACGCTGTTTGTGATCATGTCTATTTTCCCGTGGAATCAGGTGGGGACGCAGGGCAGTCCGTTCGTGCTGACTTTCCAGCACATGGGCATTACTGCTGCGGCGACGATCCTGAATTTTGTGGTGATTACCGCGTCGCTTTCTGCCATTAACAGTGATGTGTTCGGCGTGGGCCGTATGCTGCACGGAATGGCAGAGCAGGGGCAGGCACCGAAAATGTTCAGCAAGGTGTCGCGTCTGGGCACGCCGTGGGTCACCGTTCTGGTGATGATGGCGGCACTGCTGGTGGCGGTTTATCTGAACTACGTCATGCCATCGGCTGTGTTTCTGGTGATTGCGTCTCTGGCGACCTTCGCAACGGTCTGGGTGTGGATTATGATCCTGTTCTCGCAGATTGGTTTCCGTCGCAAACTGAGCAAACAACAGGTGAAAGAGCTGGAGTTTCCGCTGCGTGGCGGCGTTTATACCTCGGTGTTCGGTATTATTTTCCTGGTGTTCATCATCGGCCTGATTGGTTACTTCCCGGATACCCGTATTTCGTTGTATGTGGGGATGGTTTGGGTGGTGGCGCTACTGGTCGGTTATGCCTTTAAACGCCGCAACGACCGTAAGAAAGAAGCACTGGCGCTGAGCAATAAAGCGTAAGCAAGCACTTACCTTTCGGTAAATTTTAACGCCCCCGATATCAGATGATATCGGGGGCTTTTTACTACAGGTAAGTGATCGGGGTGAATGAAGGCAGCCAATGCAGAGATAGCTTGAAGGATGCCAGTTAATAACCGATGGCGGCTCCTGCGGGACGTCGCACATCATTCGCGCCATACAGATAACCTTCGCGAACCTTGCCTGACACCGCCGAGTCATTACCTGAGTTCGCCGATGTCACACCGGCCGCACCCGGTAACCCCACCATAATCAGCTCCGTCGCACCCCATGGCGTCTGTTCCACCATTTTGTAACCCATCTTCTGCAGGATATTCAGGCTGTCCTGAGAAACGCCGCGCTGCTCGTAATACACTTCATCCGGCAACCACTGATGATGAATACGTGGCGCATCCACGGCTTCCTGTGGTGCCATGCCGTAATCGATGACATTCAGCGCCGCCTGCAGGGTAATGGTGATGATGCGCGAACCGCCAGGCGATCCCAGAACCATGAAGATTTTACCGTCTTTGGTCACCAGACTCGGGCTCATAGAGGATAGTGGGCGCTTACCGGGGGCGATGGCATTTTTGGTTCCCTGTACCAGACCGTACAGGTTTTTCTCGCCGACTTTGGTGGTGAAGTCATCCATTTCGTCATTCAGGAAGAAGCCGGTGCCCGGTGCAATCACGACAGAACCAAAGCGGCCATTCACTGTGTAGGTGGTGGACACCGCGTTACCCATTTTATCGACGATGGAATAATGCGTGGTTTCCGGTTTCTCGTGCGGTTCCATACCCGGCTGAACGGCAGTGGACGGCGTGGCTTTGTCCGCTTCTATTTTCTTACGGATTTCTTCGGCATAGCTTTTACTGACCAGCCGGTCGATCGGATTTTTCACGAATTCCGGATCGCCGAGATAGGTATTGCGGTCCATATACGCATGGCGCATGGCTTCGGTGAGGATGTGAATCGATGCCGCTGAATTGAAGCCCATGCTCTTCAGGTCATAGCCTTCAACGATGTTAAGGATTTCACACATCGTGACACCGCCGGAGCTTGGCGGTGGCGCTGAGACAAATTTATAACCGCGATAGCTGCAGGTGATCGGGGCGTCTTCGGTGACTTTATAATTCGCGAAATCCGCTGCGGTCAGGATGCCGCCACCTTTTTTAGAGGCCGCTTCGACCGCTGCCGGGATTTTGCCTTTGTAGAACGCATCCGGGCCATGTTTCGATATGGACTCCAGCGTGTTGGCTAAATCGGTTTGTACCAGTTTGTCGCCGGGTTGCAGCGGGCTGCTGTCTTTGCGCAGGAAAATGCGCGCGGCTTCGGGATCTTCTTTGAAGCGTTTGACGGTGGTATCAAGAATATCGGTATCAGCACGGGTCAGTACAAATCCCTGACGGGCGAGTTTAATCGCCGGCGCCATTACCTGCTGGCGCGTCAGTTTGCCGTATTCTTTCTGCACGGTATCCATGCCCAATACCGTACCTGGCACGCCTGCGGCGAGATAGCCATACAGACTGGTCCCTTTCTTCACGTTGCCGTCGGCATCCAGATACATATTGGCACTGGCGGCGGCCGGGGCGGTTTCGCGGAAGTTGATGAAGGTGTCTTTACCGTCGGCAAGATGCACCGTCATGAAGCCTCCGCCACCGATATTGCCACAGCATGGGTTGACGACGGCCTGCGCGTAGCCGACAGCCACGGCAGCATCGATGGCGTTGCCGCCCATTTTCAGAATATCGACGCCGACCTGAGACGCCAGATATTGCGAGGTGACGACCATGCCATTTTTGGCTTCCACCGCGGGATTCGATGCGGCGTACAACGGCAGGCTGGTCAGCATGGCCAGCGCGATGAGTGATTTCCGTAACATAGGGGCTCCTGTCTATTACCCTGTCTTTTGAGTCATAACCTTCAGGTTATTGTGTGATAACGCTTTTTTGTTTTTTCAGTCTGACACTCTTTATGCAAACGGCACGCCATAATGAGACGGTCAGACTATTTTTCAGCGTAGACGTAAATGACCGGGAGCGGGAAGGGAAGGCGGGAAAATGTGATCGTGCCGGATAGCAGGCAAAAAAAAACGGCCAGCGAGGCTGACCGTTATTGACCGTGAAATCCGCTGAAGGATTACAGGTTTGATGCGTTTTCAGACAAATACTTAGCCACGCCATCCGGGGATGCGCCCATGCCTTTTTTGCCTTTTTCCCACTGAGCCGGGCACACTTCGCCGTGCTCTTCGTGGAATTGCAGCGCGTCAACCATACGCAGCATTTCGTCGATGTTACGACCCAGTGGCAGATCGTTAACGACCTGGTGACGAACAACGCCTTCTTTGTCGATCAGGAAAGAGCCGCGCAGTGCAACGCCAGCGTCCGGATGTTCGATACCGTAGGCTTTCTGGATTTCGCGTTTGATGTCAGCAACCATCGCGTACTTAACAGGACCGATGCCGCCTTTCTCTACAGGGGTGTTACGCCATGCGTTGTGAACGAACTCGGAATCGAAGGAGACGCCTACCACTTCTACGCCACGATTCTGGAATTCTTCGTAACGGTGATCGAAAGCGATCAGTTCAGAAGGACAGACGAAAGTGAAGTCCATTGGCCAGAAGAAGATAACAGTAGGTTTGCCTGCAGTGTGTTTTTTGAAGTTGAAGTTTTCAACTACTTCGCCGCTGCCCAGTACTGCTGCTGCGGTGAAGTCAGGGGCTGGACGAGTTACCAGAACCATATTATTACTCCTTATGAAACCCTTCCGGGCGTCGTAGGTGAGAAGGAAAGGGTGAACAAAACGACTGCCAGTATAGGGGCAACCTTCGGGTGAATAAACCCCATCGCACCAATCAATCAGATAGCATCCGGCTATCAGTCTTTGAAGTAAGTCTCAAACTTTTTAACAACTACTTCTTGTCTTGCAGAGAATTGCGGGGTAATCCACAAAATGAAGGGTATTTGTCAGATTTGCCGGTCTCTCGCCTGTTGCATCATCACCGGATAAAACTGCCAGAACAGTTGCTCGAGGGCGTCGTAATTGAGTTCGATATCATGGAAAGAGCCGGTCAGGGCGGCAAGTTTTGGCCGCCGGTTAGCCATACCGCGCAATACGTCGCCAATAAAAGGCAGCACCGCGTAACGTTCCATCCAGCGTTCAGGCCAGAGATAAGCGTTCAGATTTTGGAAACGTTCCGGCATTTCAGGTAACTGAGGTTCAATTTCCTGCTGACAGCCGTCAAGAAAATCTTCCAGTGATTGCTGCGGATGAATGCTGGCCCAGTGACGGGAAAGGAAGTGATCCCAGACGACATCGAGCGTTATCGGTGCGACGCGGCGAAAATCTTCACGGAAATAACTGCGGGCAATTTTCACTTCCGGCAGTGAATCGGTCATGACATCCACGCGGCGGTGCATGCGGATGCCGCTGACGATCTCATCAGAGAACTGACCGTCAGGATTGCCGCGAACGAAGTCTGCCAGCAGATTTCCGGTCAGTGAACTTTTGGCCAGTGAGGCCAGATGGAGGTGGGCTAAAAAATTCATTCGCGAAGTATAACGCAGGAAAGTTGATCTCCGACAGGGCAGCGGATGCCTTTATTCGCGCAGAAGCTTGCAGGGGATGCCCCGTCCCACTAGACTAAGCCGCCTGTTTTTGTCGTTAAGTGAAGTGAAAAACCATGCGTGTTGCCGATTTTTCTTTTGAACTCCCTGAATCCCTGATTGCCCGCTATCCGCAGACCCAGCGCAGCGGCTGTCGTTTGTTGTCTCTGGACGGGCCAAGCGGTGAGTTAACGCACGGCGTGTTCACTGATATTCTCGATAAAATTCATCCCGGCGATTTGCTGGTATTTAACAATACCCGCGTGATCCCGGCTCGTGTGTTTGGCCGCAAGGTCAGCGGCGGTAAAATTGAAGTGCTGGTTGAGCGCGTGCTGGATTCACACCGCGTTCTGGCCCATGTGCGTGCGTCCAAATCGCCAAAACCGGGCGCAGAACTGCTGCTCGGTGATAAAGAAGATATTAAAGCGACGATGGTGGCGCGCCACGATACGCTGTTTGAGCTGGAATTTAATGAAGATCGTGATGTCTTTACTCTGCTCAACGAAATCGGCCATATGCCGCTGCCGCCGTATATTGACCGTCCTGATGAAGATGCCGACCGTGAACTGTATCAGACCGTCTACAGCGAACGCCCGGGTGCGGTAGCTGCGCCCACCGCTGGCTTGCATTTCGATGAGCCGCTGATGGATGCGTTGAAAGCCAAAGGCGTGGAGTTCGCTTTTGTGACGCTGCATGTGGGGGCAGGCACCTTCCAGCCGGTTCGTGTGGACACCATTGAAGACCACATCATGCATGCTGAGTATGCCGAAGTGCCTCAGGACGTTGTGGATGCGGTGCTGGCCTGCAAAGCGCGTGGCAATAACGTGGTGGCCGTGGGAACAACCTCTGTGCGTTCGCTGGAAAGTGCAGCGAAGGCCAGTGAAGATGCACTGATTGCGCCATTCTTCGGCGATACCAAGATTTTCATTTATCCGGGCTATCACTATCAGGTAATTGATTCCCTGATCACGAATTTCCATCTGCCGGAATCGACGCTGATCATGCTGGTGTCGGCGTTTGCCGGGTATAAAAATACCATGAATGCTTACCATCAGGCGGTGGCTGAGCAGTACCGTTTCTTCAGTTATGGTGATGCGATGTTCATCAACCGTAACCCGCTGGCGCCGCAGGAAGTGGTCGGCCAGTAACCTTGAGTTAATAATTACCGGCCTGGTCGCACCCGGTGCATCCGGGCTTTCTCTTCCGGGCGTCATGCCACGGATTTAACCTCATCAGACTGTTTCTCTGATGCTGGAGGCAATGTGAAGTACGAATTAAGCACGACCGATGGCCGCGCACGTCGCGGGCGTCTGATCTTTGAACGTGGCGTGGTCGAAACCCCGGCATTTATGCCAGTGGGCACTTACGGCACCGTAAAAGGCATGACCCCGGAAGAAGTCAAAGACACCGGTGCACAGATTTTGCTGGGCAACACTTTCCACCTGTGGCTGCGTCCGGGGCAGGAAATCATGAAACTGCATGGCGATCTGCATGATTTTATGAACTGGCATGGCCCGATCCTCACCGATTCAGGTGGCTTCCAGGTGTTCAGCCTGGGCGCGATGCGTAAAATCAAAGAAGAGGGTGTGCATTTCCGTAACCCGATCAACGGTGACCCGGTGTTCCTTAGTCCGGAAAAATCCATGGAAATCCAAAACGATCTGGGTTCCGACATCGTAATGATCTTCGATGAATGTACGCCATATCCTGCTGACTGGGATTATGCAAAACGCTCGATGGAGATGTCTTTGCGTTGGGCAAAACGCAGTCGCGATCGCTTCAACGAGTTGAATAATAAGAATGCTTTGTTCGGGATTATTCAGGGCAGCGTTTACGAAGATTTACGAGATGTATCATTAAAAGGGCTGGTAGATATCGGCTTTGATGGTTACGCTGTGGGCGGCCTGGCAGTGGGCGAGCCGAAGGAAGACATGCACCGTATTCTGGAGCACGTTTGTCCGCAAATTCCGGAAGACAAACCTCGCTATCTGATGGGTGTCGGTAAACCGGAAGATCTGGTTGAAGGCGTGCGTCGCGGTATCGATATGTTTGACTGCGTGATGCCAACGCGTAACGCGCGTAACGGTCACCTGTTTGTCACTGACGGCATCGTAAAAATCCGTAATGCCAAGCATAAAGATGATACGTCGACGCTGGATGAACATTGTGATTGTTACACATGTCGCAATTATAGCCGTGCCTACTTGCATCATCTTGACCGTTGCAACGAAATTCTCGGTGCGCGGCTAAACACGATCCATAATCTGCGCTATTACCAGCGTCTGATGGCCGGTTTACGCCAGGCTATCGAAGAGGGTAAATTAGAAGCGTTTGTGACAGACTTCTACGAGCGTAAAGGCAAGCCTGTTCCGCCTTTAAACTTCTGATTTCTTTCTCGTGTCGGCATCTTCGAAAGAGGGTGCCGATTTTATAATTTCTTGGACCGGCATTATGGGGTATTGTGCGAGACGTTTCATCGCAGACTCCGGGTCGGATTCTCGGTTTGTTTTACATCAATTTGCTTCACAACAACAATGAGGGAATTTAAATGAGTCTTTTCATTTCCGATGCAGTCGCAGCGACCGGCGCACCGTCACAGGGAAGTCCTTACTCTCTGGTTATCATGCTGGTGGTTTTTGGTCTGATTTTCTATTTCATGATCCTGCGCCCGCAGCAGAAACGTTCTAAAGAACACAAAAAACTGATGGACTCTATCGGTAAAGGTGACGAAGTCATGACCACGGGTGGCCTGATTGGTCGCGTAACCAAAGTAGCCGAAACCGGTTATGTGGTTATCGCACTGAACGACACTAACGAAGTGATGATCAAACGTGACTTCGTGGCAGCAGTTCTGCCAAAAGGCACGATGAAGTCTATCTAATTTTCGATTTTCCCGAAGGGAACTGCCGTGTTAAACCGTTATCCTGCGTGGAAGTATCTGATGTTGATCGTTGTGGTCATCGTCGGGCTGCTTTATGCACTTCCCAACCTTTATGGTGAGGATCCGGCTGTTCAAATCACTGGTGCTCGGGGTTCCGACGCCAGTGAAGCAACGCTGGACCAAGTCCGTAACGTATTAGATCAAAGCAAAATCCAGATCAAATCAGTTGCTCTGGAGAATGGCGCTATTCTTGCCCGTTTTAACGACACGGATGTACAGCTTCGTGCACGTGAAGCGCTGACTGAAGCGTTGGGCGACAAGTTTGTTATTGCACTGAACCTCGCGCCGGCAACGCCGCGCTGGTTGAGCATGCTGGGCGCTGAGCCGATGAAGCTGGGCCTCGACTTGCGTGGGGGTGTTCACTTCCTGATGGAAGTGGATATGGATACCGCGCTGAGTAAGCTGCAAGAGCAGACGATGGACAATATGCGCAGCGACCTGCGCGACAAGAATATTCCTTATGCCACGGTGCGTAAGCTCGACAACTATGGCGTTGAAGTGCGTTTCCGCGATGCTGCTACCCGTGATTCTGCGGTCAGCTACCTGAGCCCACGTCACCGCGATTTAGTGATCACTAACAGTGGCGACAATGCTATCCGTGTAGTGATGACTGATGCTCGCCTGAGTGAAGCCCGCGAGTATGCCGTTCAGCAAAACATCACCATCCTGCGTAACCGTGTAAACCAATTGGGTGTCGCCGAGCCGCTGGTACAGCGCCAGGGTGCTGACCGTATCGTGGTTGAGTTACCGGGTATTCAGGATACTGCGCGCGCTAAAGAAATTTTGGGCGCGACCGCGACACTGGAATTCCGTCTGGTTAACACCAATGTAGATGCTTCTGCTGCTTCAACCGGTCGTGTGCCGGGCGACAGCGAAGTCAAAAACATGCGTGATGGCCGTCCGGTTGTTCTGTACAAACGCGTGATCCTGACCGGTGACCACATCACTGATTCCACATCCAGCATGGATGAGTACAATCAGCCGCAGGTTAACATCTCTCTCGACAGCGCTGGTGGTAACGCCATGTCTAACTTCACTAAGGATAACATCGGTAAACCGATGGCAACCTTGTTCGTGGAGTACAAAGACAGCGGTAAGAAAGATGCCAATGGCCGTGCGATTCTGGCGAAGCAGGAAGAAGTTATCAACGTGGCGACCATTCAGTCACGCCTGGGTAACAGCTTCCGTATCACCGGGGTGAACGATCCGAATGAAGCCCGCCAGTTGTCCCTTCTGTTGCGCGCCGGTGCGTTGATCGCGCCAATTCAGATAGTTGAAGAGCGTACTATCGGCCCGACCTTAGGGATGCAAAACATCACTCAGGGTCTGGAAGCGTGCTTGTGGGGTCTGGTGGCATCCATTCTGTTCATGGTGGTTTGGTACCGTAAGTTCGGCATTATCGCTACGACAGCGCTGGTTGCTAACCTGATCCTGATTGTCGGGATCATGTCTCTGCTGCCTGGTGCGACGCTGACCATGCCGGGTATTGCCGGTATCGTCCTGACGCTGGCGGTGGCCGTCGACGCCAACGTACTGATAAACGAACGTATCAAGGAAGAGCTGAAGAACGGACGTTCCGTTCAGCAGGCGATTCATGAAGGCTATAAAGGCGCGTTCTCAAGTATCGTTGATGCCAACATTACGACCCTGATCACGGCAATTATTCTTTATGCAGTGGGTACCGGTTCGATTAAAGGCTTTGCTATCACCACCGCTATCGGTGTGGCAACCTCGATGTTTACGTCGATCGTGGGGACCCGTGCCATCGTGAACCTGGTTTACGGCGGCAAACGCATTAAAAAGCTGTCTATCTGAGGAGTGCGTTGTGGCACAGCAACAACCATATACTGTTGAACAACTGAACTACGGCCGTAAAGTCATCGACTTTATGCGCTGGGACAACGTGGCCTTCTGTATTTCAGGCCTGTTGTTTATCGCATCCGTTGCGATTATGGGTGTTCGCGGGTTCAACTGGGGTCTGGATTTCACCGGCGGTACCGTCATTGAAATCAGCCTTAGCCAGCCCGCTAACCTGGACGTAATGCGTGCCGATCTGGAAAAAGCAGGATTCAAGGATCCTGTGGTTCAGAACTTCGGTAGCAGCCGTGATGTGATGGTTCGTCTTCCACCTGTATCGGGTAATGCCGGTCAGGAACTGGGAAATAAAGTCCTTAGCCTGGTGAACGCGGATATCGATAAAGACGCGACCGTGAAACGTGTCGAGTTTGTCGGCCCGAGCGTGGGGAGTGATCTGGCGCAGGCTGGTGGCATGGCCCTGCTGATGGCGTTGATCTGTATCCTGATTTACGTCGGTTTCCGTTTTGAATGGCGACTGGCGCTGGGGGCGGTAATCGCACTGGCGCACGACGTGATCATCACCATGGGCGTATTGTCACTGTTCAGGATCGAAATTGATCTGACCATCATCGCGTCCCTGATGTCAGTTATCGGCTACTCGCTGAATGACTCCATCGTGGTATCGGACCGTATTCGTGAAAACTTCCGCAAAATTCGTCGCGGGAACTCTTACGAAATCATGAACGTGTCCCTGACCCAGACGTTAAGCCGTACCATTATGACTTCAGCGACCACGCTGATGGTGGTACTGATGCTCTATATCTTTGGCGGTGCGTTGCTGGAAGGCTTCTCACTGACCATGCTGATTGGTGTGTCGATTGGTACGGTTTCGTCCATCTACGTGGCGTCCGCGCTGGCTCTGAAACTGGGCATGAAGCGTGAACACATGCTGCAGCAGAAAGTGGAAAAAGAGGGCGCTGATCAGCCTTCCATTCTTCCGTAAGTTGCCGATGGTTGTCCCGTTCGGAAAAGAAAACAAAAACCCCGCAATGCGGGGTTTTTTTTCATCTGCAACTCGTTGTCTTTACCTGGTAACGACGGGCTGTGCCTGCGGTGTCGCCACAATATTATGCAGGTGAACAAATCCCAGAGTTTCGACAGTGACCTGATTAAATTTCACATCGACCGTTTTCACCGGGCCTGGCAAGAGATCTGGCTCGACGCTAATGGTCTGGGTTTGCATATCAACAGTCAGCGGTTTGCCCGTGACCGGGTCGAGCTGCCCCCAGCTCAGGGAAGCCGTAAACGGCGGCAATGGCTGGCCCGCAGTGTTTTTGATTTCCAGCACGGCCTGTACGCCGCTGGCATCCGGGGCGACGCGGATCAACTGAACACTTAATTCACCAATATTACTTTTCAGCAAGGCGGCACTTTTGGCTGCAGGTAACAAATAGACACCATTATTTGACTGGCGGTTGAGCGTGGTTTGCTGCTCCAGCGCGATGGCCAGATCCGTCAGGTGTTGCAGTTTTTGATTGAGCTGACCGACTTCTGTTTTCAGCTCCGGGATTTGTGAATTTTGCGTCGCGCAACCCGTCAGGCTGAACAATGCGGCGCAGACCAGCAAAAGGCGTGGGTGTTTTGTCATATCAGAGACTTCCTTTCATCTGCCCGTTGAAACATTCCGTCCGGGCACCAATATTGATAGTTAAGTTTAACCCGATGTCGATGAAAGTAGCGACAGCCTTTGTTGTCGGCAAACTTCGGGTTAAACTAATGTCCAATTGAGTTCGCGATCAGGAAGTGCTATGCATTGCCCATTTTGTGCCGCTGTTGATACTAAAGTCATCGATTCCCGTCTGGTAGGCGATGGATCGCAGGTTCGCCGTCGCCGTCAGTGTCTGGTGTGCCATGAACGTTTCACCACGTTTGAAGTGGCGGAACTGGTGATGCCTCGCGTCATTAAAAGCAATGAAGTTCGTGAACCGTTCAACGAAGACAAACTTCGCAGTGGCTTTCTGAAAGCACTGGAAAAACGCCCGGTCAGTTCCGATGACGTCGAAACGGCCATCAGCCACATTAAGTCGCAATTGCGCGCGACCGGTGAGCGTGAAATTCCGGCCAAAATGATCGGCAATCTGGTAATGGACGCCCTGAAAGGGCTGGATAAAGTCGCCTATATCCGCTTTGCATCGGTGTATCGCAGTTTCGAAGATATTCGTGAGTTTGGTGAAGAAATCGCCCGTCTTCAGGATTAAGGAAAGCTGATGTCGCCTGACCAACAAGTTGCCGAAAACCCTACCGATGAACACTACATGGCGCGGGCTTTCGAGCTGGCGCGTCGCGGGCGTTTCACCACGACACCTAATCCCAACGTCGGTTGTGTCATTGTATTAAATGGCGAAATCGTCGGTGAGGGCTATCATTTGCGTGCCGGTGAACCGCATGCTGAAGTCCACGCATTACGCATGGCAGGTGAGAAAGCGAAAGGGGCGACAGCCTACGTGACGCTGGAGCCGTGCAGTCATCATGGTCGCACGCCGCCGTGTGCCGATGCATTACTGGCAGCAGGTGTTGCCCGTGTTGTCGCCGCGATGCAGGATCCTAACCCAGAAGTCGCGGGGCGTGGTTTATACCGCCTCAAACAAAACGGCGTGGATGTCAGTCACGGGCTGATGCATCCGCAGGCTGAAGCCGTGAATCTGGGGTTCCTGAAACGAATGCGGACCGGTTTCCCGTATGTTCAGCTCAAAATGGGCGCGTCTTTAGATGGCAGAACTGCGATGGCCTCGGGCGAAAGCCAGTGGATCACCTCGGCTGCCGCCCGTGCTGATGTTCAGCGTTTTCGCGCTGAAAGCTCGGCGATTCTGAGCACCAGTGCCACTGTTCTCGCGGATAATCCCTCGCTGAATGTACGCTGGAGCGAACTGGGCAGTGAGGTGCAGGCGATTTATCCCGAGGAAAATCTGCGTCAACCGCTGCGGGTTATTCTCGACAGTCAGAATCGCGTGACGCCACAGCATCAGGTGGTGAATTTACCCGGTGAAGTCTGGCTGGCGCGGCTGGAAGCTGACACGCAAGTCTGGCCGGGATCCGTCGAGCAATGGCGTGTGGCCGGGCGCGACAACCGTATTGATCTGGTTCTGCTGATGATGCAACTGGCGAAACGGCAGATAAATTCCATCTGGGTGGAAGCCGGTGCACAACTGGCCGGTGCCTTATTACAAGCCGGTCTGGTTGATGAATTAATCGTTTATATGGCGCCTAAGTTATTGGGCGATAATGGCCGCGCACTGTGTGAACTGCCAGGATTGCAGCATTTGGCGGATGCCCCTGAATTTGTTTTCAATGATATCCGTCAGGTCGGCTCTGACTTACGTTTGCGCCTGAAACCGGTGTATTGAGAATTTTACTCCTCCCTGCGGAATGACTTTAAAAGCGCATGTCCAGACAGGGTAATTTTATGATAGAATCCGCCCCCCTGCGGCTGGGGTTGAGAAACTCCTGAACCCACTTTAAGGAAAACTATGAACGTTATCGAAGGTGTTGTAGCCACGCCTAACGCGCGCGTAGCGATCGCGATTGCTCGTTTTAACAATTTTATCAACGACAGCCTGCTCTCTGGCGCTGTTGATGCGTTGAAACGTATTGGTCAGGTCAGCGATGACAACATCACCGTAGTCTGGGTCCCGGGCGCATACGAATTGCCTCTGGCAACCCGCGCACTGGCTGAAAGCGGTAAGTATGATGCGGTTGTTGCACTTGGCACCGTGATCCGCGGGGGCACTGCCCACTTTGAATTTGTAGCGGGCGAATGCAGCTCTGGCCTGTCCAGCGTTGCCATGAACAGCGAAATCCCGGTGGCCTTTGGTGTGCTGACGACAGAAAGCATTGAACAAGCCATCGAACGCGCAGGGACAAAAGCCGGTAACAAGGGTGCAGAAGCTGCACTGACCGCGCTTGAAATGATTAATGTTATCAAGGCTATTAAGGCCTGAATCTAGTTAAGGGGAAATCCGTGAAACCTGCTGCTCGTCGCCGCGCCCGTGAATGTGCCGTTCAGGCGCTTTACTCCTGGCAGTTGTCGAAAAATGACATCGCCGATGTTGAATTAGAATTCCTGACCGAGCAGGATGTCAAAGACGTAGACATTGCCTATTTCCGCGAACTGCTGGCTGGTGTAGCAAACAGTGCTGAGAAACTCGATGCACTGATGGCGCCATACCTGTCCCGCCAGTTGGATGAACTGGGCCAGGTGGAAAGAGCTATTTTGCGTCTGGCTCTGTTTGAGCTGAGCAAACGCCAGGACGTTCCTTATAAAGTGGCGATCAACGAAGCTATCGAACTGGCCAAAACTTTTGGGGCTGAAGACAGTCATAAGTTCGTCAATGGTGTGCTGGATAAAGCAGGCCCACATATTCGTAAAAAGTGATCGTCAAAAAGGGTCAGCCTCGTTCACAAATGGCGACAGTCATTTTCGGTTGATTTCTGGCTCTGTTGATAATCTGGTGATGTCACTGCGTTTATCCTTTGTGTGACACCCTTCTTAAGGCCGGATTTCCGGCCTTAAGTCATTCTAACGATTTGGAAATGTACTATGGCATGCGGCGAATTTGATGTCATCACTCGCTACTTTAACCGGTTCAGAACTGCCCGGCAGGATGTGCATTTAGGCATTGGTGATGATTGTGCCTTACTGACGGTTGGCGAGAAGCAGCTATTAGCAGTCAGTACCGATACGCTGGTCGAAGGTATCCATTTTCTAAAAACTATTTCACCTTCCGACCTGGGCTATAAAGCGCTGGCGGTCAACCTGAGCGATCTGGCCGCGATGGGCGCCGATCCTGCCTGGGTTTCGCTGGCCCTGACGCTGCCGGAAGTGAACACCGACTGGTTGCAGGCATTCAGCGACAGTCTGTTTGAACAACTCAATTATTACGGTATGCAGTTGATTGGCGGCGACACCACGCGTGGCCCGCTGAGCATGACGTTAACCATTCAGGGGCTGGTGCCTGTGGGGCGTGCATTAACCCGTTCCGGTGCAGGCATTGGTGACTGGATCTTCGTCACCGGTACCCTCGGTGACAGTGCTGCGGGGCTCGCTATTCTGCTGGAACAGCTGAATGTGACTGATACCGATAACCGCGAATTTCTGCTCAAACGCCATCTGCGGCCTTCGCCACGCGTTCTGCAAGGGCAGGCGCTGCGCGATTTAGCAACATCTGCTATCGATCTTTCTGACGGGTTGATGTCGGATCTTAAACATATACTGACTGCCAGTGAATGTGGCGCGCGGCTCGATCTTGATGCGATCCCATTATCGGTTGCATTGAATAAAGTTGCCGATCCTGAGCAGGCGCTGAAATGGGCGCTGACCGGAGGCGAAGATTATGAACTTTGCTTCACTGTGCCGGAAATTAACCGCGGTGCGCTGGATGTGGCACTGAGCCATCTGGGTGTCAACTTTACCTGTGTTGGCCAGATTGCGCCGCTTTCAGAAGGTATTAAGTTTATGCGTTCTGGCGTACCGGTAGAACTTGAATGGCAAGGTTTTGACCACTTTGCCGGAGAGGAATTGTTGTGAATATTGGCCGTAAAAAACGCCCGGCGGGGTACAAGGGAAAAACCGGTGATCCGGTTCAGGACATGGCTGCGGCTAAAAAGCGTCTTGATTTGCGTAATCCGTGGCATTTACTGGCGACCGGTTTTGGCAGCGGTTTATTCCCTGTTGGTCCGGGCACTGCGGGCTCCATCGCTGCGATCCCGTTTTGGATTGTCATGACCTACCTGCCGTGGCAGGTGTATTCCATGATCGTCATGTTCAGTATTTGTATCGGGGTTTATCTTTGCCGACAGACCGCGCGCGACATGCGGGTTCATGACCACGGCAGTATTGTATGGGATGAATTTGTTGGCATGTGGATCACCCTGATGGCGATCCCGGTCAACGACTGGCGCTGGGTATTGATTGGCTTTATCGTTTTCCGCGTGCTGGATATCTGGAAGCCGTGGCCGATCCGCTGGTTTGACCGCAACGTGCAGGGCGGAATGGGTATCATGATCGATGATGTGGTCGCCGGTGTGCTTGGCGCGGCCATTATCTATCTGGTCGGGCATCACTGGCCGCTGGGCCTGTTTTGATCCGTTTCAGATAGTAATAAAAAAGCGTTGCCGGGTTTTCCCTGACAACGCTTTTTTTACACGTTTATATTACTGAAAGCCGGTCGCCTGATGCGGCACATAAGCCATTTCCAGCTCGGCGATCTCTTCAATCGAAAGTTTCACCTCCAGCGCGGCAATGGCATCTTCCAGATGAGCGGGGCGCGAAGCGCCGATAATTGGCGCGGTCACGACGTGTTTACTCAGGATCCACGCCAGTGCGATCTGTGCGCGTGGCACGCCGTGATCTTCCGCTATTTTCCCGACACGTTCAGCAATTTTACCATCAGCTTCATCGGTGGCGTCATACAGCGTTTTGGCAAAATTATCGGAAACTGAACGTACGGTGGTTTCTCCCCACGGACGCGTCAGTTTGCCGCGAGCCAGCGGACTCCACGGCAATACTGCAATGTTCTTTTCCAGACACAGCGGGTACATCTCGTTTTCTTCTTCACGCTGGATCAGATTGTACTGATCCTGCATCGACACAAAACTCGCCCAGCCGTTTTGCGCAGAGACATCCAGCGCGTGTTTGAATTGATGCGCATGCATCGATGACGCGCCGATAAATCGCGCCTTACCGGCTTTGACGACGTCATTCAGCGCTTCAAGGGTTTCTTCAATGGGTGTTTCGTAATCCCAGCGATGGATTTGCAGCAGGTCGACATACTCCATGCCGAGACGGCGCAGGCTGTCATCGATGGATTGCATAATCGAAGCCCGTGAAAGCCCCGGTTTTAAGCCGGTGACGGCGTTGTACACTTTGGTCGCCACGACAATCTCATCGCGTCTGGCGAAATCCTTCAGGGCGCGGCCAACGATTTCCTCGCTGCTACCGTCGGAATAGCTGTTGGCGGTGTCAAAGAAGTTAATGCCGGCATCCAAGGCCTGCTGGATGATCGGGCGACTGCTCTCTTCCGGTAACGTCCACGCATGAGTGCCGCGATCTGGTTCGCCAAAAGTCATACAACCGAGACACAGTTTCGATACTTTTAGTCCGGTTTTTCCTAATGTGGTGTATTGCATGACATCTCCTGGTAATCATGAAGTGATAACAGAAAATCATTGAAAATGATTAGCACGCTATAACTGTAGCTTAAAGCAGGGGGAGCTCGTGTGACTGAAGGGGAAAATGGAGAGGAAAATCCCCTCTTTCAGGTAGAAAGAGGGGAGGGGAATCAGGCCAGCCAGTCGGTTATCTGACGGTCAATGCCTTCGGCATCCAGTCCTAAATCGTGACGAATTTCGTCCTGCGTGCCTTGTGGCACAAAACTGTCCGCCAGACCGATATTCAGCACCGGCACCAGAATACGTCTGGACATCAGCAGTTCATTCACGCCACTGCCCGCCCCCCCCATGATGGCGTTTTCTTCCAGTGTGACCAGCACTTCATGGCTTGACGCCAGTTCCTGAATCAGTGCTTCATCGAGTGGTTTCACAAAGCGCATATCCACGACGGTCGCGTTGCGTTTTTCCGCTGCGGCCAGCGCTTCAGGCAACAATGTACCGAAGTTAAGAATCGCAACTTTCTCGCCTTCACGACGCACGACGCCTTTACCGATTGGCAGTGAAGCCAGCGGTTCACTGGTGGCGCCGGTACCATTACCACGTGGATAACGCACGGCAACCGGCCCGCTGTTATGGTGATAACCGGTGTGCAGCATCTGACGACATTCGTTTTCGTCGCTCGGCGTCATGATGGTCATGTTTGGGATGCAGCGCAGGAAGGAGAGATCGAACGCGCCCTGATGTGTCTGACCATCCGCTCCGACGATACCACCGCGGTCGATAGCAAACAGTACCGGAAGATTCTGGATCGCCACATCGTGGATCACCTGATCATAGGCGCGTTGCAGAAACGTCGAGTAGATCGCCACAATCGGCTTGTATCCGCCAATCGCAAGGCCTGCCGCAAAGGTGACCGCATGCTGTTCGGCAATGGCCACGTCGAAATACTGCTGCGGGTATTCACGCGAGAAACGCACCATACCGGATCCTTCACGCATCGCTGGCGTGACAGCCATCAGCTTGCTGTCTTTGGCCGCGGTTTCGCACAACCAGTCGCCGAAAATCTTCGAATAGGTTGGCAGACCTTCTTTGCTTTTCGGCAACGTGCCGGAAGCCGGATCGAATTTAGGCACGGCATGGAAGCTGATCGGATCTTTTTCGGCTGGGGCGTAGCCTTTGCCTTTTTTCGTCATGATATGCAGTAGCTGCGGGCCTTTCAGGTCACGCATGTTTTTCAGCGTTTGCGCCAGCGCCACCACGTCGTGACCATCGACCGGCCCGATATAGTTAAAGCCCAGCTCTTCAAACAGCGTGCCCGGCACCATCATGCCTTTCAGATGTTCTTCGGTACGGCGCACCAGTTCTTTAATCGGTGGCAGGCCAGACAGGACTTTCTTGCCGCCTTCACGCAGACGCGAATACAGCTTGCCGGAGAGCAACTGTGCCAGATGATTATTCAGCGCGCCGACGTTTTCGGAAATCGACATCTCATTGTCGTTGAGGATAACCAGCATGTCAGGTTTGATGTCGCCTGCGTGGTTCATCGCTTCAAACGCCATACCTGCGGTGATCGCGCCATCGCCAATTACACAAACGGTACGACGACCTTTACCTTCACGTTCAGCAGCCACCGCCATGCCGAGGCCTGCGCTGATGGAGGTCGATGAGTGACCAACGGATAAGGTGTCGTATTCGCTTTCACCACGCCAGGGGAATGGGTGCAGACCGCCTTTCTGACGAATGGTGGAAATACGATCACGACGACCGGTCAGAATTTTGTGCGGATAGGCCTGATGGCCGACATCCCAGACAACGTGGTCGAACGGCGTGTTATAGACATAATGCATCGCCACGGTCAGTTCAACCGTCCCCAGACCGGACGCAAAGTGTCCGCTGGACTGACTGACGCTGGCCAATAAATATTGGCGCAGCTCATCGCAGAGCTTAGGCAAGCTCTCTTTAGGAAGTGAACGGAGATCTTCAGGATTCTCCGCCAGCGCCAGTGTCGGGTATTTGGCTAATTCAAGGCTCATCAGTTGCTCATAGTAAGTTTAATTATCGCGTTCAATGATAAAGCTGGCTAACGCGAGAAGTGGCGCTGTGTTGTAAGAAAGTGCCGCCAACTGATCCAGTGCGGAAACGGCTTCCTGATACAGGTCCATGGCCTTAGCCTTTGCGCCGTCCAGCCCCAACAGGGCAGGATAGGTACTTTTTCCGAGTTGCTGGTCAGCGCCCTGGCGTTTGCCGAGCGTAGCGGTATCGCCAACCACGTCCAGGATATCGTCCTGAACCTGAAATGCTAAACCAATAGCCTGCGCGTAGTTATCCAGTATCGGTAAAACAGCACGTCCGGTTTCACCGGCAGCCAGCGCGCCCATGCGTACGGCGGCGCGGATCAGCGCACCGGTTTTATGGCGATGAATTTGTTCCAGTGCGTCGAGGCCAACCTGCTGACCTTCAGCGGCTAAATCCAGGGCCTGACCGCCACACATCCCGCTGGATCCGCTGGCGAGGGCCAGTTCGGAAATCATCGCCAGACGATCTTTTACCGCAACATCCGGCATTTCACTGTCAGCCAGAATCGAGAATGCCAGTGTTTGCAGAGCATCGCCCGCCAGAATCGCATTGGCTTCGCCAAATTTAATGTGGCAGGTCGGCTGACCACGGCGCAAATCGTCGTCGTCCATGGCCGGTAAATCATCGTGTATCAGCGAATATGCATGGATGCATTCCACGGCAGCCGCAGGCGCATCGAGATTTTTCAGATCCAGACTGAACAACTGGCCGCTGGCGTAAACCAGATACGGACGCAGACGTTTACCGCCCAGCAACGCACCGTAACGCATGGCTTCAACCAGCGGTAAGTCGGCCAGCGGCAGTGCGCTGATATAGGCTGTTAATACCTCATCGACTCGCTGTTGCATTGCGCGCAGTTCATGCGTAAATCCGTCAGCGCTGGAAAGGGAGATCGCTTCAGACATGACAGTTACTCGGCTTCCGGGGTGAACGGGGTCAGCGGAGCGTCGTTGTCGCTGTCGAGCAGGATTTGAACGCGCTGTTCTGCCTGTTGCAGCTTTTGCTGCCCCTGACGCGCCAGCTGGACGCCTTGCTCAAATTCGTTGAGTGCGTCTTCTAAAGGCAACTCGCCTGATTCGAGGCGGGAAACGATCTGTTCCAGTTCGGCCAGAGCCGTTTCAAAATTGGCAGGTGGTGCAGATTTTTTTGGCATAATTCTCTTTTAATATCGTTGATCAGAATGGATGATCGAAGTACTGAGGCGGCAGAGTCAGCGCTCAGCCTCAAGAGACATTCCTGTCCAGCATGACATCTGCTGCAGGGTTTTGTGCACAGAGTACCCATTTTAAGTGATATACTCTGCGCCGCAGATATTATTGCTAAGCCCAATGTGACACAAAATGAACATTTGGCTTAGCAATAATAGGATCCTAGATCCTTATTCAGCGACTTACTACCCCGTTTTTTCACCTGCTAACAAAAGACTGCCATGAAGTTTATCATTAAATTGTTCCCTGAAATCACCATCAAGAGCCAATCTGTGCGTTTGCGCTTCATTAAGATCCTCTCGAGCAGCATTCGCAATATCGTGCGACCGCATGATGAGACGCTGGCGGTGGTCCGCCACTGGGATCATATCGAAGTTCGCAGCAAAGACGAAAGCAAACACGACCTGATTCAGGAATTGCTCTGCCGCATTCCAGGTATCCGTTATGTTGAAGAAGTTGAAGACCGTCCTTACACCGATGTCCACAACATCTTCGAGCAAGCGCTGGAAGCTTACCGTGATGAAGTGGCAGGCAAAACTTTCTGTGTGCGTGTTAAACGTCGTGGTAAACATGATTTTACGTCTACCGAGGTTGAACGCTATGTCGGCGGTGGCCTGAATCAGCACATTGAATCAGCGAAGGTCAGCCTGAAAGATCCGCAGGTCACGGTGAAACTGGAAATTAACGACGATAAGCTGGTGCTGGTGAAAAGCCGCCTCGAGGGTCAGGGCGGTTACCCGATTGGCACGCAGGAAGATGTGCTGTCACTGATTTCTGGTGGTTTCGACTCCGGTGTATCCAGTTATATGCTGATGCGTCGCGGCTGTCGTGTGCATTATTGCTTCTTTAATCTCGGCGGCGCAGCGCATGAAATCGGTGTGAAACAGGTGGCGCATTATTTGTGGAACCGTTTCGGCAGCTCGCACCGGGTGCGTTTTATCGCGGTTGATTTCGAACCGGTCGTCGGTGAAATCCTCGAAAAAGTTGAAGACGGCCAGATGGGCGTTGTCCTGAAACGTATGATGGTGCGTGCGGCGTCTTCCATTGCTGAGCGCTATGGCGTGCAGGCACTGGTCACCGGTGAAGCGCTGGGGCAGGTTTCCAGCCAGACGCTGACCAATTTGCGTTTAATCGACAATGTTTCTGACACGCTTATTTTGCGTCCGCTGATTTCTCACGATAAAGAGCACATCATCAAGATTGCCCGTGAAATCGGTACGGAAGATTTTGCGAAAACCATGCCGGAATACTGCGGTGTGATTTCGAAAAGCCCGACGGTGAAAGCGGTGAAAGCAAAAATCGAAGCCGAAGAAGCGATGTTCGATTTTGAGGTGCTGGATAAAGTAGTCAGCGAAGCGCGCAATGTCGATATTCGCGAAATTGCTACACAGGCGGCGGAAGTGGTACCGGAAGTGGAAACTGTGGCTGAGTTCGTGTCAACAGACGTCGTTCTGGATGTCCGGGCACCGGATGAAGTGGAAGCCCAGCCGCTGGCACTGGAAAACGTTGAAGTGAAGCCGCTGGCGTTCTACAAACTGGCCACTCAGTTTGGCGATCTGGATCAGAACAAAACCTATCTGTTGTATTGCGACCGTGGCGTGATGAGTCGTTTACAGGCGCTGTATCTGAAAGAACAGGGCTTTAACAACGTGAAAGTCTATCGTCCGTAAACGATATTCCGGATGTAAAAAAGGGGTTCAGCATCGCTGAGCCCCTTTTTACTGGCGGTAATCGGATCACGACTCCCGGGTACCTTCATCGGTGTAGTTATAAATCCCCGGAGCCAGAACCAGTTGCGCGGCAATTTCCGCTGCTTTGGCTTTGCCCAGCAACAGATCGATAATTTTCAGGGCAAATTCCATTGACGTGCCCGGCCCCTGACTGGTCAGAAGATTAACACGCGGATCGAAAATCACCCGACGATCGGACCATTTATTCGGGTCAATCTTATCCTTTAAGCCCGGAAAACCGGTCATATTCCCGACCGGGAATAAATCGTGATACTCCAGCACCAGCGCAGGTGCGGCGCAGATAGCCGCAACAATTTTACCGCTGACATGCATCTGGCGCACTTTCTCTACCAGCAGCGGGCTTTCGCTGAAACAGGTTGCGCCACCGAGGCCACCGGGCAGAACGATCACGTCATGCTCATCATCTGCAACATCTACCAGTGCGACATCGGCCAGAATACGCACGCCGCGCGAGCAGCGGATTTCCAGGTTGCCATCGCCTGCGACACTGGCTGTCGTGACGTTAATGCCCGCCCGTACCAGCAAGTCAATTGCGGTAACGGCTTCTATTTCTTCGCTACCAGGTGCCAGGCAGACCAGAACTGACGCGCTCATAATCGTTTTCCTTTCTCTTAATCTGTTCAAATAAGCGGTTATTAACCGGCAGGGTCAGGCCGAACTTACGCCCGCGGCGCAGGACATAGCCGGTAATGTAATCGATTTCGGTATGACGTTGATTGCGGATATCCTGCAGCATCGACGAATGGTTAGCGGAGGTGGATTCAATCACCTGATAGACGAAGCTGAGCAAAGATTCTCTGTGAATTTCGACGCCTTCAATCGCCATCACCTGCGCGACCTCCTGACTGATTTGCTCAATCTGATCGGCATACGCCAGCAGGTCGCCGTTGGTGCAATCATACAAAGCTGTCAGCGGATTAATCACGCAGTTCACCGCCAGCTTATTCCACAGCGACGGCTTGATGTTGTCATGCCAAGCCACGTCCGGTAAGGCATTATGCAGCGTATCCGCCAGTGAACTCAGCGCCGCACCGCGCGGAGTCACCGGACCGATGTGCGTCGCTCCGGCAGCCACATGGACAATTGCGTTGCCTTCATGACGCGCCGCATGGGTCGTTGCGCCCTGCAAAATCGCCAGACGGTTAGGGGGTAATTCATCAACAGTGCCCATGCCATTATGCAGCAGTAATATCGCGCAATTATCATTAAGCATCGGCATCAGCGTGCTTATTGCGCCGGAAACCTGCCACGCTTTCAACGTGACCAGCAGTAATTCGCTTTGTGCCAGATGTTCCGGGTCGTTAGTAGGCATATTGCGATTAAAAGCAATGCCTTCCGGCGAAATAACGTTAACGGCACAAAATGGCTGCGCAATGCGGATCCAGCCCTGAACGTCGTGGCCTTGCTGATAGAGGGCCGAAAGCCAAAGTTGTCCCAGCGCACCGCAACCCAATACTGTTATTTTCATTGTGCCTCCCGGGAATTGTGGCGAAACAGGGCCATGAAATAGTTTGTTGAAAGAATATTCTGCTGTCCGGTTATCTTATTAGTATAGACATTTGTGCTGTAGATCACATTTTCACCTGCACTTTTTGACCCTCTGAGCATTTTATGTCCGGTACTTTGCTGTCGTTTGGCATCGGGGGTTGAAGGCGGTATTATGCACGCCATATAACGTGCAACACAAAAACTACAGGGAGAAGCGATTATGCCGTCTTTTGACATTGTTTCCGAAATCGACATGCAGGAAGTGCGCAATGCCGTGGAAAATGCCAGCCGTGAACTGCAAACCCGCTGGGATTTCCGCAACATTCCTGCCAGCTTCGATCTCAATGAAAAAAACGAGAGTATCAAAGTGGCCAGCGAATCAGATTTTCAGGTAAATCAGCTGGTCGATATTCTGCGTGAGAAGTTAGCCAAACGTGGCATTGAAGGCGGGGCGCTGGAAATTCCTGAGCAGATGGAGCACAGCGGTAAAACCTACAGCGTTGATGCCAAACTGCATTCCGGCATTGAATCCGCCCTGGCGAAGAAAATCGTCAAGCTGATCAAAGACAGTAAAATTAAAGTGCAGGCACAGGTTCAGGGCGACGAAGTCCGTGTTACCGGCAAAGCGCGTGATGATTTGCAGGCCGTAATGGCATTGATCCGCAACGGTGATCTGGGACAGCCGTTCCAGTTTAAGAATTTCCGCGACTGATAGCCTTCGTACTACGGTTATTTTAAAGGGACGCATTGCGTCCCCTTTTTTATGGCGATTACTTCCGCTGGCGCAGCCTTTTCACCAGTTCGAAGTCTTTAAAGTAAATCGGTTTGTCGTACTGCATCGAGAGATTTCCGGCAATTCCTGTCAGGATCGACATCGCGCCGGCGCGGTGATCGGCGGCGCGTTTTAACGGGTCGTCTTTGCGCTCGCCGAACAGGTCTTCCAGCATGGCATTATCACCGCCGCCATGGCCGCCTTCTCCCATCTGGAACTCCGCCTTCCAGGGTTCGGCAAATAACGGATAAACAGTAATTTCTGCTTTCTCAATGCTGCCTTCGTTCTCGCGTTTTCCGCCTGCGTTGACGTACGACATCTCGACGATTTTCATTTCAATGCGGCCTTTGGTGCCGTTGAACACCACGTTCAAACCCTCCCACGGCAGATACGCATTGAGCGAATAGGTTAGCTGTACTTTGTTTTGATATTTCACCAGCACCGACAACGTATCTTCAATGCTGATGCCGTCACTGAAGACACTCTGGTCACGGAAATAGTTATCTTCATGTTCCGCATCCAGATACAGCGCTTTGAGCTGGGCGTTATCGCCCATATGCAGTGCAAACGGATCATTCTGTGCCTGCGGATAGCCATGTGTACGCGGATAAAACTCTGTCACGCCACGCTTTTCTGCATTCTCTTTACCGTAAAAACGCAGGTCGCCCTGCGCATAAACTTTCTCCGGCGTGCTGTTGAGCCAGAAGTTCATCAGGTCAAAATGGTGGGTCGATTTGTGCACCAGCAGGCCGCCGGAATTGCGTTTTTCACGGTGCCAGCGACGAAAATAATCAGCCCCGTGTTCGGTATTCAGCAGCCATTCAAAGTGTACCGAAAGTACTTCACCGATGGTTTCCTGCATCAGCAGTTCACGCATTTTGCTGTGATGCGGCGCGTAGCGGTAATTGAACGCCACACGCACCTGATAGCCAGTTGCATCGACGGCATCCAGAATGCGCAGCGCGCGCTGTTCATCGATGGTCATCGGCTTTTCAGTAATGACGTCACAACCGGCATGCAGGGCGCGGACGATATAATCGTCATGTGTGCGATCCATGCTGGTGACAATCACGATATCCGGTTTGGTTTCGTCGAGCATCGTATTGAAATCAGCAGATTTCCAGGTAGATACCCGTGCGATGCCGCTCTGCTCAAGCTGGCGGTTCGCATAATCCATTCGCGTCTGATTTGTATCACAGAAGGCCACAAATTTTGCGTTGTGGCGGTATTTACCGGTGATCGCTTCAATGTATAAACCTGAGCGTCCGCCGGTGCCAACGAGAGCATATGTTTTCATGAGATCCCCAAAAGGCCCGAGAGCCGTCATCACTGACAAAATTTTGTTAAGGAATTCTTGAGGATAACGATTGAGGGAATTTTTTAAGTGAAGGGTGTCACGCAGTGGGGATAAAAATGAAACGCTGTGCCAGTTTCCAGACACAGCTGATTACTTATGTCAGAAGGCGTCAGGCAGCGCTGACCAGTTGTTCGAGCGCTTTACGGTTGGTCTGTTTGGTGTCGACTTTTACGTAGGCGCTGAATTCTTCCGGAACGACAACGGCTTCGGCCACGCCCGGTTGTGCGAGGATCCGTGCCTGCAGGGCGGAATCTTTCACCGCCAGTTCAGACAGCGTAATACGCAGGCTGCTGACATACGGGGGTTCGGTCATGGTAGAACTGACCAGCAACCAGACGACGGCAATGGCCGCACAAACCAGGAATACGGCACCGGCCCCGACGTGTCCGTAAACATAACCGCCTAAGCTGCCGCCAATCGCCACGCCGATGAACTGGCTGGTGGAATAAAGCCCCATCGCCGTGCCTTTGTAGCCCGCGGGTGATTCTTTACTGATAAGCGAAGGCAGAATCGCTTCCATCACGTTGAAGGCCAGGAAGAACAGTTGGATACCGGCGATGACCGCCCATAAATGTAGCCCCGCTGCCCACAGTACGATTTCAGCCAGCAGCAACACAACCACGCAACCCATGAACACCTGTTTCATGTGGCGCTTTTTCTCAGCGTAGACAATCACCGGAATGACAGCGACGAAAGACGTCAGCATGGTGATCAGATACACCCGCCAGTGTTCACTTGGCGGGAAGCCCGCATGTTCCATCACTTGCGGCAACACCACGAAGCTCGACATCAGTAACACGTGAAGACACAGAATGCCGAAGTTCAGTTTCAGCAGTTTGGCGTTGCCCATCACTTTGCCGAAGCTGCCTTTTACCATGCTCGATTCGCGATTAAGAATGTGCGTAGCAGTGGAGGGCACCACGGCCACGGTAATGATGATGCCGAGAACGGTCAGTACTGCGATCGCCCAGAACAGGGCGTGTAAACCCCAGGCGTGGGTGATGATCGGGCCGAGCACCATCGCAATAGCAAAGGTAATACCGAAACTGATGCCGATAAACGCCATCGCTTTGGTGCGGTTTTGCTCACGGGTCAGGTCAGACAGCAGGGCCATCACGGCGGCAGCAATCGCGCCAGAGCCTTGCAGGGCACGACCAATGATCACGCCCCAGATAGATTCGGTGGAAGCAGCCACAATGCTGCCGATGCAGAAGATGACCAGACCAAAGACGATCAGTGGCTTGCGGCCAACGCGGTCAGAAAGCAGTCCGAATGGGATCTGGAAAACAGCCTGTGCCAGGCCGTAAATGCCGATGGCGATGCCGATCAGTGTTTCGCTGGCGCCGGATAATTTCATGCCGTAGGTGGTCAGCACCGGCAGAACCATGAACATGCCGAGCATGCGCAAAGAAAATACTGTCCCTAGTCCCCATGTAGCCCGACTTTCCTGCGGGGTCATCTGGTTATCGTTCACATTACTACCTCAAAATAACAATCCGACATTTTAATGATTAAGCCGGCCTGGGTAAAACGATGGATCTTTAGCAGATATTACGATGTTTGCCTGTCAGACTGAGAAAAAGAAAAGGCCAGTATTGCTACTGGCCTTTAGCTGTGATTTCAGCGGGTTACACTGAAGGTGCGTGTTACCAAACGTAGGTCAGCAAGGATGTCGGTGCAGAATTAAAATCCACGGACATCATGAAGCTCAGCGACATGATGGTGATGATGGAGAAACCAAACAGTTTTCTCGCCCACACCACGTCATTTTCCGTTTTATACCCCTTCAGTGCCATGCCCAGCCACCAGATACTGACAGCGGCGGCGACAATCAGGTATTTATAACCTGCATAACCGCTCAGGGTCAGCATCAGCGTCGCAATCATAAACGCCAGAATGTAGACGATAATATGATGCTTGGCGACGGAGATGCCTTTCACTACTGGCAGAACCGGGATACCTGCTGCCTGATAATCTTTGAAGCGGAAGATGGCAATCGCGTACGAATGCGGCATCTGCCACAGGCTGAAAATCAGAAGCAGGATCAGGGCACCGGTATCAAACTGGCCAGAAACGGCACAGTAACCGATAACCGGTGGCGCTGCGCCAGACAAGCTGCCGATCAACGTGCCGTATACCGAGTTGCGTTTCATGTACAGGCTGTAAACGCCGACATAAACCACAAAGCCCATCACTGCCAGCCACATGGCCAGCGGATTTGCTCCGATATACAACAACGCAAAGCCCGCAATACCCAGAATGGTCGCGTAAACCAGGCTTGTTTTCGGCGGAATAAGCCCTTTCACCAGGACCCGGTTCTTCGTTCTTTCCATGATCCGGTCGATGTCGCGGTCGATAAAGTTGTTAAAGACACAACCCGATGCGACAACCAGCGAAACACCCACCAGTGTGGCGAGAAAGAGTGGGAAGTCGATGCTGCCTTTGGCAGCAAGGAGAAATCCCCCGATGACAGAAATTAAGTTGCCGAAAATAATTCCTGGTTTCGTTACTTGCAGGTATTGCTTAATCATCACGTGCAGCTCGGCTCTTTAACTGACCATCATATTGAGGTTGAGGTTATACATAATCCACAATGAGCCCACAACGACGATAAAGATAATCACAGCGGTGAACAGAAGTGCCACCAGGTTCCAGCGCTCTTCCGACGACGTATTCATGTGCAGGAAGAACACCAGATGGACAACGATCTGGATGATCGCGGAAGCAACCACAGTACCCAGAATCAGTGAATGTGACGCCGTGTCGGTCATGACCATGGCAAACGGGATCACCGTCAGGATAACCGACAAGATGAAGCCAATAGCGTATGACTTCAGGCTGCCGTGGCTTGCGCCACCATGGGAAGTAGCAGAATGACTCATTACATTGCTCCCATCAGATAAACAACGGTAAACACGCAGATCCACACCACGTCCAGGAAGTGCCAGAACAGGCTCAGACACATCAGACGGGTTTTGTTGACTTCAGTCAGACCGCGACGTGAAACCTGAACCATCATGGTCAGGATCCAAATCAGACCACAGGTCACGTGCAGACCGTGGGTGGCGACCAGCGCAAAGAAGCCAGACAGGAAACCACTGCGCTGCGGACCATAGCCTTCAGCAATCAGGTGATGGAATTCATAGAGTTCCATCCCGATGAAGCCTAAACCGAACAGGAAAGTCAGGAACAACCAGCCGTTAACCGCTGCTTTGTTACCTTTGTTCATGCCCAGCATCGCAAAGCCGTAAGTGATACTACTGAACAACAGGCAGAAGGTTTCTACCAGTACGAACGGCAGTTCAAAAATGTCTTTACCAGAGGGACCGCCAGCGGTCCCGTTTACCAGTACTGCATAAGTTGCGAACAGGCTCGCAAACAATATGCAGTCACTCATCAGGTAGATCCAGAAGCCGAAGACTTTGGTTGCACCTGCATCGTGGTGCCCATGCTCAGCATGGGCCTCATCGTAGTGAGTCAGAGTATCAGTTGCCATGTTTCACACCTGCTTTACGGATTTGTTCATAATGTTGGTTTTCAATACGTTCCACTTCTTCAACTGGCACGTAGTAATCAACATCTTCGTCGAAGCTTTTCGCAATCCAGGTCGCAGCCAGTGCAATGAAGCTCACCGCGGCCAGCCACCAGATATCCCAGATTAACGCGAAACCACAAACCAGACTCAGCATAGCGATGATGAAACCGGCGCCGCTGTTACGTGGCATATGAATCGGTTCATATTTAGCAGGCTGCTTGTAAGCGGTGCCTTTCTCTTTCATGTCCCAGAACTCATCACGGTCGTGAATTTGCGGCACGATAGCGAAGTTGTAGAACGGAGGAGGAGAAGAGGTTGACCACTCCAGAGTACGTGCGCCCCATGGGTCACCGGTCAGATCACGGTTCTGGTCGCGGTCGCGAACGGAAACGAAGATCATGATCAGCTGGCAGAGGATACCGCAGGCAATCAGTGCAGCACCGCACGCTGCAACAACCAGCAGCGGGTGGAACTCAGGATCGATGTTCTGGCTGACACGACGGGTCATACCCATGAAGCCCAGGACGTACAGTGGCATGAACGCAACGAAGAAGCCGATGATCCAGAACCAGAATGAACGCACACCCCATTTTTCGTTCAGCGTGAAGCCGAAGGATTTAGGGAACCAGTAAGTCAGACCTGCGAAGCAACCGAAGACCACACCACCGATAATAACGTTATGGAAGTGGGCAATCAGGAACAGGCTGTTGTGCAGCACGAAGTCAGCACCCGGAACCGCCAGCAGAACACCGGTCATACCACCCACAGAGAAGGTGATGATGAAGCCAACAGTCCACAGCATCGCTGCGTTGAGCGTGATACGGCCCTGATACATGGTGAACAGCCAGTTGAAGATTTTTACCCCGGTCGGGATAGAAATGATCATCGTCATGATGCCGAAGAAGGCATTGACGTTGGCGCCAGAACCCATGGTGAAGAAGTGGTGCAACCAAACGATGAACGACAGCACCGTGATGGCGATGGTTGCCCATACCAGCGAGGTGTAACCGAACAGACGTTTTTTGGAGAAGGTTGCGGTAACTTCTGAGAACACACCGAATACTGGCAGAACCAAAATGTACACTTCCGGATGGCCCCAGGCCCAAATCAGGTTGATGTACATCATCATGTTGCCGCCCATATCATTCGTGAAGAAATGGGTGCCCAGATAACGGTCTAAAGTCAGCAGTGCAACAGTCACGGTCAGAATCGGGAAGGACACGATAATCAACACGTTGGTGCACAGTGCGGCCCAGGTAAATACCGGCATTTTCATCAGCGGCATACCGGGTGCGCGCATCTTCAGGATGGTCGCAAAGAAGTTAACACCGGTCAGCAAGGTCCCGACACCGGATATCTGGAGACTCCAGATCCAGTAATCTACCCCGACCCCCGGACTGTATTCC
Source organism: Rahnella sp. 2050 (assembly GCF_040544515.1). Classification (NCBI taxonomy): domain Bacteria; kingdom Pseudomonadati; phylum Pseudomonadota; class Gammaproteobacteria; order Enterobacterales; family Yersiniaceae; genus Rahnella; species Rahnella sp. 2050. The sequence goes on from NZ_JBEPKE010000002.1 coordinate 891,010, forward strand.
TTACCTGACAGTGGCGGATAAGCTAACCAGCCGGTCTGTGCGAACTCACCCACACCCAAAGAGATGTTGATCAGCACAACAGCCGCGGCGGTAAACCAGAAGCTCACGTTGTTCAGGAACGGGAACGCAACGTCGCGCGCACCGATTTGCAAAGGAACAACCACGTTCATCAGACCGATTACGAAAGGCATCGCCATGAAGAAGATCATGATCACGCCGTGCGCGGTAAAGATTTGGTCGTAGTGATGAGGAGGAAGGAAGCCCGGCTCGCCCGCAGAGGCAAGCACCTGCTGGCTACGCATCATGATGGCATCGGCAAAGCCACGCAGAAGCATGACGAAGGCCAGAATGATATACATGATACCTAATTTTTTGTGGTCGACGGAGGTCAGCCACTCGGTCCACAGATATTTCCACTTACCGAAATAGGTGATGCCGGCAACTACTGCCAGGCCACCGATAATAATCGCGGCAACTGTGACCATGATAATCGGTTCATGATACGGAACCGAATCAAGCGTTAATTTTCCGAACATCGTTTATTCCTCGGCTCCGGCTGCGTGAGACTGTCCACCCATATCCATGCCTTTCATGTCAGCGCCTGCCGGCATTGGCATGGTGTGACCTTCTGGCGCTGCCTTCATGTCATGCATGGAGTATTTGCCAATGATTTCTTTAAACAAACCAGGTTTTGCAACAGAGAAGTATTCGACCGGGTTGTCGATGCTCTGTGCAGCCAGTTTGTTGAAGTCATCAGTGGTAGCCAGCTGGTTCGGTGCACTTTTCACTTTTGCTACCCAGGTGTCGAAATCGGCACGGGTTGGAGTCGCAATTGTGTTGAACTTCATACCTGAGAAGCCGCGGCCGCTGAAGCTTGCTGAAATGCCTTTATACGTACCCGCTTCATTTGCAATCAAATGCAGCTGAGTTTGCATACCGGCCATCGCATAAATCTGCCCGCCTAACTGAGGAATGAAGAACGAGTTCATCACAGAGTCTGAAGTGACTTTGAACTGAACAGGCACATCTTTAGGAATAACCAGTTCGTTAACGGTCGCGATGCCTTGTTCTGGATAAATGAACAACCATTTCCAGTCCAGAGAAACGACTTCAACCGTCATCGGTTTTTGGTCAGTCACGATTGGCTTGAACGGATCAAGCGAGTGGGTGGTTTTCCAGGTAATCGTTGCCAGGATGGCAATGATAATAATTGGAACTGTCCAGACGACGGCTTCAATTTTGTTGGAGTGGGACCAATCAGGACTGTATTTTGCTTTTGTATTGGAAGCGCGATACTTCCAGGCAAAGGCAAACGCCATGATAATAACTGGTATAACAACGATCAGCATTAAACCGATAGCGGTTAAAATCAGCGTTCTCTGCTCAAGTCCAATTGCTCCCTTGGGATCCATCAATGCCGTATTGCAACCGCTCAACATTACCGCGGAGGCAAATAAGGACAACATCCCAATACTTTTATTGTATTTCTTAAGTCTCATCTAACGACCTCAATAACTAGGGCTCTATTGTCGCTTCAGGTGTGCGGGCATTTTACGGGAAGGTTGCAGGACTGTAAACACGCTTAAACAAGTGTCAAAGCGCTGTTGACACTTTATGTTAACGCAGTCACACATGTCACGGATCGTGACAATTTACAGTGGGCAACAATATGTTGCGTATGGATTTTTTTCTATAGTGATGAAAAACAAGGGGTGACAGATTTTGACATTATAATTGTCGTGCGATATCTCATCGATACGTTTAATTAATGTTAAATTAATGTATAAAGCAGGTGAAATAAAATGCATGAAAAGCCCGAAAGAAAAACTATCCCGGAAAATATTATTTTTTCTGAATTTAATTTATTGCGTCCTATTTATAGATCATTTGTTAAATGAAACGCGCCATTCATTTCGAATGAATGGCGGTAAATCAGGAACGTGCAGTACGGCGCAGAGATAAAAAATCGAGCAGACTGCCTAAAATAACGCCAGTCAGGCAAATAACTGCTCCCGTTTCTAACAAGGTTGTCGCCAGCCTTTGCCAGGATGCCCAGCCCATACTGTCGACAATCAGCGTGATCAGCCAGAGTATCAATAACAAGCTTCCCGTCAGCATGCAACGTAATGCCCAGCGATACGGGGCGGCAAAGTGAATGCGCGGCAGGAAACTGTCTGTATTTTGGGTGTATTCGAGGGTCTGCCGGCAAACTGCCAGCAGCAGTAAACCGGGCAGCGCTGCTACAATCGAGAAAAGATAAAACCACGGCCAGCCATAAGCTTCAACGAACCATCCGGCAATCGGCCCGACATACACGCGGCCCACGGCAGACAATGCTGAAAGCAGCGCAAACTGGGTGGCAGAGAATGAGCGATTACACAGCGTCATCAGGAGTGCCACGAACGCTGCCGTCCCCATACCGCCACACAGGTTTTCAAAGAAAATCGCCGCGCCCATAGTGGTTAAATCTTTATCGGTGATGGCGAGGATCCAGTAACCGGCATTAGAAACAGCCTGCAAAATCCCGAATAACATCAGGGCGCGGAACAAGCTCAGACGCTGCATTAACATTCCGCCCAACAATGCACCGATGATGGTTGCCATTAGCCCGAGCGTTTTATTTACCAGCCCGACCTCCCCCGCATCAAAACCGACGCCACGGATCAAAAATGTTGTACTCAGGCTTCCTGCAAACGCATCGCCCATCTTGTACATCACGATGAGCAGCAAAATCAGCCAGGCATTGTTGCGGCCAAAAAAGTCTTTCAGCGGTGCGACGACGGCCATCTCCATGGTACGCGGAGCTGGTTGGGTGTTTTCAGGCTCCGGCGACAACAGGGTGGCGAGAACGCCGATGAGCATCATACCTGCCATCAGCCAGTACATATGCTGCCAGCCGAGATACCGATCAGCCAGCCATAATGCCAGTCCGCCGGAGACCAGCATTGCCAGGCGGTAACCCAGAACTGACACGGCGGCACCATTTCCGCGTTCTTCCGGTGGCAGTAAATCGGTTTTATACGCGTCGAAAACGATGTCCTGCGACGCCGAGGCGAATGCAATCAGTACGGCCAGCGCGGCGAGCCAGAATAAATCTTTTGAAGGGTCCATAAAACCCATCGCGAAAATCGCCACGACCAGCAACAACTGCGTCAGGATCAGCCATCCGCGTCTGCGCCCGAGAAAAGAAGGCGTGTAACGGTCCATCATCGGTGACCATAAGAACTTGAACACGTAGGCCTGACCTACCAGCGAAAAAATGCCGATGGTTTTCAGGTCAACATTTTCGACCGTCATCCACGCCTGCAACGTGCCGGACGTCAGCGCCAGGGGTAAACCGGAAGCGAAGCCCAGAAGCAGTAAAATGACCGTATTGCGTTGCGTGAAAATTTTAAAGTACTGACTGATCATGAAAATTGTGTTCCTGCGAACCGTTGAGAGAGTGGCGCATACGCATAATAAAGGAAGGGATGCATTTCAGGAAAGATAATCACTGGCCTTAAAAAGCATTCTGCCCGGACGAGCCGGGCAGAATTCATCACGCAAACTTCAGCTGAACTTAACGGGCATTCGCTTTGATGAAGTCACTGATGCTGGTGTCTGACGCCATGTCACTGATGACATCGCCCAGTGTGGTGTTAACTGCGTTGGTAATTTTTGCGTTAGTCGCAGACAGTGCGCCCTGAACGTTATATGTCGAGCGGTAGTTTTTCACCTGCTTGCTGCCGTTCTTCGCCGTCGCGATGATGGAGATGTCGGCTTTAGTGGTGATGTTATAACGCAGGTTACCTTCCTGAACATCTGCATACAGGTTGTTCACTACAATTTGCAAATCAACCGCGCCGTCAGCCCCGACCATGTAACCTCTGGCGGTCATTTGTTTCTCCAGTGATTCCTGCAACAGGAAACGCAGATCGCGTGACGGTGTCAGGGAAATCAACTGCCCATCGCGGTTCACTTTTGCCAGTGCCTGATCCTGACGCTGGTCAGCACCGTTGATGCTGATAGTGATGCCCTGAAGCGTTGGATCTTGTGAAGGCAGAACAATTTTCGGTGAAACGTCCAGGGTGTTAGTGCTGGTGGCGCAACCGGCCAGCATGAACAGTGCCAGAACAGGGAAAATAATTTTCTTTAGCATGTGTATTTTCTCAATATTAATAAGGGAATAGTGCTCAAAAATTTGCCGACATCATAACATTGCCATTTGCCGGGGGAAGTCCCAACAATCCGGAAAAGCGTGTTTTTCGCGTTTTTTTTCAGCAAAGTCGCAGTAAAGCTGCGGGCTGCTGACGCCATCCGTAGCGAAGCGGCAGTTTCTTTGACAGACTGAGCGCCATTTTTATCAATCTGCAGCAGAAATTTATTGTTCTGGCGTGCGTAGAATCTGGAAAGCCGCCTATCATTATAAAGAGATAGGTGTACCAGACAGGCGCAGTTCTCTGCTGATGCGGTGTAAGGAGATTGCTATGATTCGTGAGCAAATAGAAGCAAAATTAGTTGAAGCATTTGAACCTGCGTTTCTGGAAGTGACTGACGAAAGCTATCGTCATAATGTCCCGGCAGGCTCCGAGAGCCATTTTAAAGTGGTCATGGTGTCGGATAAGTTTATCGGGGAGCGTTTCCTGGCGCGTCATCGTGCCATCTATGGGAAATTAACGGAGGAGCTGGCAGGCAGCGTGCATGCGCTGGCTTTGCACACGTATACCCTGAAAGAATGGGAAGGCTTACAGGATACGGTGCCAGCTTCACCGCCGTGTCGCGGCGCGGGCACCATGGCCTGACAGTCGCGATCTGATTCACAAAAGGCATAAATATCGGCATTTGACGCGGTAACACTGGAACTTTCCTTGCCAGATGCGGTATTAGTAGATGCGAATTTCAAGAAACGGCCTGCGGGCCGTTTTTGTTTTTCTTCTGACGGACTGACGGCACGAGGTTTATGCCTCTGAATGACCGCATTTTTCGAAGGATCGAGTCCCGTGTGAGTTTCCCTCCCGCGCAACAGAGACCGTCCTCGACTCAATGCGTATGCGCCGCTATAATGTCGCGTCTAATTTTTCCGGAATGGTTTCGGACGCTCTCGAATACAGGGCTACGTTCTGATACAGAACTGTCCCGGTTCTTAGAAGTCGTTTTCAAGGTAAGTTTGCGCTCATCTTGAGAACGACTTCTGGAGTTGACCGAGCACTGTGATTTTTTTTTGAGGTAACAAGATGCAAGTTTCTGTTGAAACCACTCAAGGCCTTGGGCGCCGCGTAACGATTACTGTTCCTGCTGAAAGCATTGAAAAAGCAGTGAGCAGTGAACTGATCAACGTCTCTAAAAAAGTACGTATTGACGGCTTCCGTAAAGGCAAAGTACCAAGCCACATCATTGAACAGCGTTACGGCGCGTCAGTACGTCAGGACGTACTGGGTGATCTGATGCAACGCAATTTCGTTGATGCGATCATCAAAGAAAAAATCAATCCAGCTGGCGCACCTAACTACATCCCGGGTGAGTACAAGCAGGGTGAAGACTTTAACTTCTCCGTAGAATTTGAAGTGTACCCGGAAGTTGAGCTGAAAGATCTGGAAAACATCGAAGTTGAAAAACCGGTTGTTGAAGTTAACGACGCTGATGTTGATACCATGCTGGAAACTCTGCGTAAGCAACAAGCGGACTGGAAGGAAACTGATGCTGCGGCCACTGCTGAAGACCGCGTGACTGTAGATTTCTCCGGTTCCATCGACGGTGAAGAATTCGAAGGCGGCAAAGCTTCTGATTTCGTACTGGCTATGGGCCAGGGCCGCATGATCCCAGGCTTCGAAGACGGTCTGGTGGGTCACAAAGCCGGTGAAGAATTCACCATCGACGTGAACTTCCCGGAAGATTACCATGCTGAAAACCTGAAAGGTAAAGCGGCTAAGTTCGCGATTACTTTGAAGAAAGTAGAAGAGCGTGAGTTGCCAGAACTGACCCCTGAATTCATCAAACGTTTCGGCGTGGCTGATGGTTCTGTTGAAGGTCTGCGTGCTGAAGTGCGTAAAAACATGGAACGCGAGCTGAAAGGTGCTGTTCGTAACCGCATCAAAACTCAGGCAATCGACGGTCTGGTCAGCGCTAACGAAATCGACGTGCCATCTGCACTGATCGACGGCGAAGTGGATGTTCTGCGTCGTCAGGCTGCACAACGTTTTGGCGGCAACGAAAAACAAGCGCTGGAACTGCCACGCGAATTGTTTGAAGAGCAAGCTAAACGTCGCGTCGTTGTTGGTTTGTTGCTGGGCGAGGTCATCAGCCAGCACGAACTGAAAGCTGATGAAGATCGCGTTAAAGCACTGATCGAAGAAATGGCTTCTGCGTACGAAGATCCACAGGAAGTTGTTGAGTTCTACAGCAAAAACAAAGAGCTGATGAACAACATGCGTAACGTCGCACTGGAAGAACAAGCGGTCGAAACTCTGTTGTCTAAAGCGAAAGTGACTGAAAAAGCCACTACCTTTACTGAACTGATGAACCAGACTCAACCTGCATAATTGTAATGCACGTTGCTGAACCTGTTTACAGGTTTGCTTCCAAAGCCCGCGGTTTTTACTGCGGGCTTTTTATTTCCTGAAAATCAGGTATTTTTGTTTTGGCTGTTGTTTTTGCACTATATTTATCAATATAAAGCACAGCCCACGTAGAAACTGTTGACTGACACCCTCAGGATGGCTTTTTACTGGCTCAGGGGGCACGCCAAAAAAGAAATATCACTGCAGGCTTGAAAAAGGGGGCAATTCCCCCAATTGATAAGAGCTAACCCAGGTAAATTTGTAGTTAAAATCTGACTGATAAACACCGTCAGGCGTGTAAATGGCGACTTGGCCGCTTGAGCATAGTCATGTGTGCCTATCTCAAGTAGAATCGATTTTAAATAGCGCCAAACAGAATCTATTAGGAGACGGTTATGTCATACAGTGGTGAAAGAGAGCAATTTGCACCAAACATGGCGTTGGTACCCATGGTGGTTGAGCAAACTTCACGGGGCGAGCGTTCATACGATATTTTCTCCCGTCTGCTTAAGGAACGTATCATCTTCCTGACCGGTCAGGTTGAAGACCATATGGCTAACCTGATTGTTGCCCAGATGCTGTTCCTGGAAGCAGAAAGTCCGGAAAAAGACATTTATTTGTATATCAACTCACCGGGCGGCGTGATCACTGCCGGTATGTCGATTTATGACACCATGCAGTTCATCAAACCGGATGTCAGCACGATTTGTATGGGACAAGCCTGTTCAATGGGCGCATTCCTGTTAACAGCCGGTGCCGAAGGCAAACGCTTCTGCCTGCCAAATTCCCGTGTGATGATCCACCAGCCACTGGGCGGTTTCCAGGGCCAGGCGACGGATATTGAGATCCACGCTAAAGAAATTCTGAAAGTGAAATCTCGTATGAATGAGCTGATGGCGAAACATACGGGCAAATCTCTTGAAGAAATAGAGCGTGACACTGAGCGTGACCGTTTCCTGTCCGCTGATGAGGCTGTACAGTACGGGTTAGTAGACTCCGTATTTACCCATCGCGCCTGACGGCTTATTTCTGCCGGGCTGATGGTCTATAGTTATACTCATACGGACGTCTCAAAGGCAGGGCTTGAGTTACTGAAGTTCTGCAAGCAATGAGTCATAACAGGAATGAACAGACATCAGCCAATCATGCGGCTGTTGTGTAATATAGTCGTGTCGTGGTGTTATTGTTACGCTGCGGGACTGATACCAGAGAAGAGGTTTACTGATGACAGATAAGCGCAAAGACGGTTCAGGAAAGCTGCTGTACTGCTCTTTTTGCGGCAAAAGCCAGCATGAAGTTCGTAAGCTGATTGCCGGGCCGTCAGTGTATATCTGCGATGAATGTGTCGATTTATGTAATGACATTATTCGCGAAGAGATCAAAGAAGTCGCGCCACACCGTGAACGCAGTGCATTACCGACGCCGCATGAAATCCGTCAGCACCTTGACGATTATGTTATCGGCCAGGAACCTGCAAAAAAAGTGCTGGCAGTGGCGGTCTACAACCACTATAAGCGCCTGCGTAATGGCGATACCAGCAACGGTATAGAATTAGGCAAGAGTAACATCCTGCTGATCGGGCCGACCGGTAGCGGCAAAACGCTGCTGGCTGAAACCCTGGCGCGTTTCCTGGATGTGCCATTTACCATGGCCGATGCCACCACGCTGACCGAGGCCGGTTATGTGGGTGAGGACGTCGAAAATATCATTCAGAAACTGCTGCAGAAATGTGACTACGACGTACAGAAAGCGCAACGCGGCATTGTTTACATTGATGAAATTGACAAGATTTCTCGCAAGTCTGACAACCCATCGATCACGCGTGATGTGTCCGGTGAAGGTGTACAGCAGGCACTGCTGAAACTTATTGAAGGCACCGTGGCTGCTGTTCCACCGCAAGGCGGACGTAAGCATCCGCAGCAGGAATTCTTGCAGGTTGATACTTCGAAAATCCTGTTTATCTGTGGCGGTGCTTTTGCCGGCCTGGATAAAGTGATTGGACAGCGTATCAATACGAATACCGGTATCGGTTTCGGCGCTGAAGTGAAAGGCAAAGAGCAGAAAGCGACTGAAGGTCAGTTACTGGCTCAGGCTGAACCCGAAGATTTGATTAAATTTGGTCTGATCCCAGAGTTCATAGGTCGTCTGCCAGTGGTGGCGACTCTGAGTGAGCTCAATGAAGAAGCCCTGATTCAAATCCTGAAAGAGCCGAAAAATGCCCTGACTAAGCAATATCAGGCATTGTTTAATCTCGAAGGCGTTGAACTGGAATTCCGGGATGAAGCGCTGACGGCCATTGCCAAAAAAGCCATGATCCGTAAAACCGGTGCGCGTGGCCTGCGTTCCATTGTGGAAGCGGCATTGCTGGATACCATGTATGATCTGCCGTCTCTCGAAGATGTCGAGAAAGTGGTTATTGATGAATCCGTGATTGCGGGTCAGTCAGAGCCTCTGATGATTTATGGCAAGCCGGAAGCACAACAAGCATCTGGCGAATAATTAGCCAATCTATCCAGAGAGTTAGCCACGAAATGGGGGATTTTGTCCCCCATTTTTTTTTCGCACATTCTTATCGTTGAATGTCGGACATTCATCCCCATATACTCAGTTAACGACTTGCTGAAACCCGTCTGACTCGTGTTTCACGAGATTTCCTTAACCTGGCGGAAGCTAAACTAAGAGAGAGCTCTATGAACCCTGAGCGTTCTGAACGCATAGAAATCCCCGTATTGCCTCTGCGCGATGTGGTGGTTTATCCGCACATGGTGATCCCGTTGTTTGTTGGCAGGGAAAAATCGATTCGATGCCTCGAAGCTGCGATGGATCACGACAAAAAAATCATGCTGGTGGCGCAGAAAGAAGCCTCAACAGATGAGCCGGGCGTTAATGATCTCTTCTCCGTGGGTACGGTTGCCTCAATATTACAAATGCTGAAGCTCCCGGATGGCACGGTAAAAGTGCTGGTGGAAGGGTTACAACGCGCGCGTATTACGACACTTTCTGACAGTGGCGAGCATTTTGCTGCCCAGGCGGAGTACCTGGAATCTCCGGCCGTGGATGAACGCGAGCAGGAAGTTCTGGTGCGTACTGCGATTAATCAGTTTGAAGGCTACATCAAGCTGAACAAAAAGATCCCGCCGGAAGTGCTGACTTCGCTGAACAGCATTGAAGATGCTGCACGTCTGGCTGACACCATCGCGGCACATATGCCACTGAAACTCGCTGACAAACAATCTGTACTGGAAATGTTTGATATCACCGAGCGTCTGGAATATTTGATGGCGATGATGGAATCGGAAATTGACCTGTTGCAGGTTGAGAAACGCATTCGCAATCGTGTCAAAAAACAGATGGAGAAAAGTCAGCGCGAGTACTATCTGAATGAGCAAATGAAAGCGATTCAGAAAGAACTGGGCGAAATGGATGACACGCCTGACGAGCACGAGGCGCTGAAACGCAAAATCGAAGCGGCCAAAATGCCGAAAGATGCGCGTGAGAAAACCGAAGCTGAGCTGCAAAAACTGAAAATGATGTCGCCGATGTCCGCCGAAGCTACGGTTGTCCGTGGATATATCGACTGGATGCTTCAGGTGCCATGGAATGCCCGCAGCAAAGTGAAAAAGGACCTGATCAAAGCACAGGAAGTTCTGGATACTGACCATTATGGTCTGGAGCGTGTCAAAGACCGCATTCTGGAATACCTCGCCGTGCAGAGTCGCGTCAGCAAAATCAAAGGCCCAATCCTGTGTCTGGTCGGGCCTCCGGGTGTGGGTAAAACCTCACTGGGTCAGTCAATCGCACGCGCGACTGGCCGTCAGTATGTTCGTATGGCGTTGGGTGGCGTACGTGATGAAGCGGAAATCCGTGGTCACCGTCGTACCTATATCGGTTCCATGCCGGGCAAACTGATCCAGAAAATGGCGAAAGTGGGGGTTAAAAACCCGCTGTTCCTGCTTGATGAAATCGACAAGATGTCATCGGATATGCGTGGCGATCCGGCTTCTGCCTTGCTGGAAGTATTGGATCCGGAACAGAACGTGGCGTTCAACGATCACTATCTGGAAGTCGATTACGACCTGTCAGATGTGATGTTTGTGGCGACCTCGAACTCGATGAACATCCCGGCTCCGCTGCTGGACCGTATGGAAGTGATCCGTCTTTCCGGTTATACCGAAGACGAAAAACTGAACATCGCCAAACAGCACCTGTTGCCGAAACAGCTTGAACGTAATGCGCTTAAGAAGAACGAACTGACTGTGGATGACAGCGCAATAACTGGCATCATCCGTTTCTATACCCGTGAAGCGGGTGTACGTAGTCTGGAACGTGAGTTGTCGAAACTGTGCCGTAAAGCGGTTAAGCAATTGCTGATGGATAAAGACATCAAGCACATTGAAATTAACGGCGACAACCTGAAAGATTTCCTCGGCGTGCAGAAGGTCGATTATGGCCGTGCTGATACCGAAAACCGGGTGGGCCAGGTTACTGGTCTGGCGTGGACCGAAGTGGGCGGTGAATTGCTGACCATCGAAACGGCCTGCGTACCGGGCAAAGGTAAGCTGACTTACACCGGTTCTCTCGGTGAAGTCATGCAGGAATCCATTCAGGCTGCACTGACGGTTGTCCGTTCACGCGCAGACAAACTGGGTATCAACCCTGACTTCTACGAAAAACGTGATATTCACGTTCACGTACCCGAAGGGGCAACGCCGAAAGATGGCCCGAGTGCCGGTATTGCCATGTGTACCGCGCTGGTGTCTTGTCTGACGGGTAACCCGGTTCGTGCGGATGTTGCGATGACCGGTGAGATCACACTGCGTGGTCTGGTTCTGCCAATCGGTGGTCTGAAAGAAAAGCTGCTGGCGGCCCATCGTGGTGGCATCAAAGTGGTTCTGATCCCGGACGACAACAAACGTGATCTGGAAGAAATTCCGGCGAACGTGCTGGCAGATCTTGAGATCCATCCGGTAAAACGCATTGATGATGTTCTCAACATCGCACTGCAAAATCCGGCTTACGGAGCATTGCCGGTGGCAGCAAAATAGTGACCTCAGCTTACACAGTTGAATAAAACTCAGGCTGGCAGGTGAAATCTCACTTGCCAGCTTTTTTTTGTGCCGTTAACTTAGTGAACGGTCAAAGGGTTTCAGGCTGCTTTCAGTCGCTTGCATCACTCTGACAAGATTGATATAACAGCAGCGCGGTCACGTCTGCAGGGAAAATGCGCCGTGATGAACGAATTTTAAGAGGGGATGATAAGAGTGAATAAGTCACAATTGATCGACAAAATTGCTGCCGGTGCTGATATTTCTAAAGCCGCAGCGGGACGTGTTTTAGATGCTGTTCTTGCATCTGTCACTGACACCCTGAAAGCTGGGGATGAAGTAGCTCTGGTTGGTTTTGGTACTTTCTCCGTTCGCGAGCGTTCAGCACGTACTGGTCGTAACCCACAGACCGGTAAAGAAATCAGCATTGCAGCCGCTAAAGTGCCGGGCTTCCGTGCAGGTAAAGCGCTGAAAGATGCCGTTAACGGTTAATTACCCGCAGACTGACGTTGAAACTGTGTGAGGCGCATCACTGATGCTTTTCATTCAGGTCTGGTTGTTAAACAATAACCTGACGTCATCGGGCTGGTAAGGTAAGATACAAGGCGCATCGAAAACGGTGCGCTTTTTTTATTACAGCGGAGTGTTGCCACACTATGATGGACAATTTACGCGCGGCCGCCAATCACGTCGTGCTCAAAATCATTCTGGCCCTGATTATTCTGTCCTTTATTTTGACAGGGGTAGGCAACTACCTGATCGGCGGTTCAGGCGACTATGCAGCGAAAGTGAATGGTCAGGAAATAGGACGTGCTCAGCTGGAACAGGCAGTTCAAAACCAGCGTAGCCGCTTGCAACAGCAGCTTGGAGATCAATTCTCTGCGCTTGCGGGCAGCGACGGTTATATGCAGCAATTACGCCAGGAATCCCTGAGCAACCTGATTGACGTCACGTTGCTGGATCAGTATTCCAAAAAATTAGGCATTACCGTCAGCGATCAGCAGATCAAAGATGCGATTTTTGCGACCCCGCAATTCCAGACTGATGGCCGTTTCGACAATGCTAAATATCTGCAAAGCATCCAGGGTATGGGATACACCGCGGATAACTTTGCGCAGTTGATGAAACAACAGTTAATCAGTCAGCAACTTGAGCAAGCCTACGGTCAGTCCGATTTCGTTTTGCCAGTGGAAAGTAAATCTCTAGGTGGGTTGATTCTGCAAAGTCGTGATGTGCAGACTGCCACATTGGATACCGATGCGCTGGCAGCTAAACAGCAGGTCACTGACGCTGAATTGCAGGCATTCTACGACCAGAATAAAAACAGTTTCCTCTCGCCTGAACAGGTGAAAGTCAGCTACATCGAAATGGATGCAGCGGCCATGCAGGGGAAAACTAACGTGACGGATGCGGATATCAGCGCCTATTACGACCAGCATAAAAGCGAATTTGGTCAGCCTGAACGCCGTCGCTACAGTGTCATTGTTCTGAAATCTCAGGCCGATGCTGACGCAGTGGCTGCCGAGCTGAAAAAAGGCACCGATTTCGCGGAACTGGCTAAGACCAAATCGACCGATGCGCTGAGTGCCAGACAAGGTGGTGACCTCGGCTGGATGGAGCCTGAAACGACGTTACCAGAATTTAAAAATGCCAATCTGACCACCAAAGGTCAGGTGTCTGGTGTGATTAAATCGGACAGCGGTTTCTTCATTTTGCGCCTTGATGACGTGACGCCTGAGCAGGTCAAACCGTTAGCTGACGTTCGCAACACGATTGCCGACAAGCTTAAACAAGAGAAATCATTGGATGCCTACTACGCGCTGCAACAGAAAGTCAGCGAAGCGGCAACCAATGACAACGAATCTCTGGCTTCAGCTGAAGATGTTGCCGGTACGAAAGCGGTTCACACAGATTGGTTCACTCAGAATCAAATCCCGGCAGGTATCAATTTCAAACCTGTCGTACAGGCGATTTTCGACGGTGGCCTGATTGGTCAGGACGGTTCTCCTGGCAGTAACTCAGACATTATTACCGTTGATGGTGACCGCGCCTTTGTAGTTCGCGTGGATGCGCACAAAGCTGAAGGGGTTAAACCTTTCGCTGACGTGAAAGATCAGGTGACGACGCTGGTGAAACGGCAGAAAGCACAGGATCAGGCGCGTATGGAAGGTGAGAAACTGCTGACCGCGTTGAAAGAAGGCAAAGGCGATGACGCCATGAAAGCTGCCGGCCTGACATTTGGTGCCGTCCAGAAAGTACAGCGTAGCCAGCAGCCTTCTGCATTCGAAGAAAACGTTTACGCACTGCCTCATCCTCAGAAAGACCAACCGGTTTATGGGCTGACTCAGGACGATAAAGGCAACAGTGTACTGGTCAAACTGAATGCGGTGACGCCGGGTACCATTCCTGCCGCTGATACAGCACGTTTCAATCAGGAAATGCAACAGACGTCCTCGAATGTGGCCTTTGATTCGCTGCTGACCAACCTGCGTCAGGAAGCGAAAATCAAATACGGTTCTGCTGCACAAAACCAGTAAACGCCGCAAAGTTTTGCAACGCGTTGCAACAAACAAAAGGCCGCTTCCGCGGCCTTTTCCACATTTGAATGTTGCCCGTTGTCCGCTTTCTCTGCCTGATGCATTCTCTCCGTGCTGTCAAACACATGGAGGATACAGCATGAAAAAATTAGGCATCACCTCACTTTCGTTAGCTCTCGCTCTGGGACTTTCCACACTACCGGTCATGTTGCAGGCCGCGCCCAATGCGGCCAGCAGCGTGGCGACCACGACGGCGGCGCCAGCGACGGCAGCCAGCAAAGTCACTGGCCCGCAAGTGAAAAAGGAACAAGTGGCAGTGACCGATGAAAGTACCGTAAGCATCAACACGGCGACTGCGGAAGAATTTGCCAATGTGATGAACGGAGTAGGGATGAAAAAAGCGCAAGCCATCGTCAGTTACCGCGAAGATCTTGGGCAATTTACGGATATCGAACAATTGCGTGAAGTTCCGGGAATTGGTGCTGCATTGTTTGAACGTAACAAGGACCGTCTGAAATTGTGACGGATGTCGCGGCGGTGATCCCTTAACGGTTGCCGCCGTTTTCTTCTGCTAATCTCTAGAGACATCTGACCAGTTTGGTTGTAAGCCTCAGACGACTATCAGGAGTTTCTTAACGATTATGCATACGTTCATTAAAGTTCGCGGTTTCCACATTGACGTTTATCAGCACGTAAACAACGCGCGTTATCTGGAATTTCTTGAAACAGCGCGCTGGGAATGGCTCGACAATCAGTCAGGTTTCCAGTGGATGAGCCAGAACAAGATTGCCTTCATCGTGGTGAATATCAACATCAATTACCGCAAGCCTGCGGTATTGGGGGATGTATTGCGCATTGACAGCAGTTTGCAGCAACTGAACGGGCGCAGTGGTGTTCTCGAGCAGGTTGTCACGTGTGAAGGTGATGTGGTTGCGGATGCGACGCTGACGTTCGTGTGTATCGATTTGCGTACGCAAAAAGCGCTGCCGCTGGAAGGGGAATTGCTCGAGCGGTTACGTGAACTGGAACTGGAAAACGATTAATCGTTTCCCCTTACGCAAGATCACTTTCCCGTCAAAAGAATACGCCAACGGGCGGTTGAAAGCCGCCCGTTACCGGCAAAACATTAAAACTGAAAAATTAACGCAGTCCGGTTTTGTTCTTCAGGCTGGTCATCACGCCCGCTTTATCCTGCTGGTATTGCTGCAAACCATTAGCGCGTAAATGACAGGCGGCACATTCACCACAACCATCACCAGCAATGCCGTTGTAGCAGGTCAGCGTTTTATGACGAACCAGATCCAACTGCTGGTAATAATCGGCCAGCGCCCAGGTTTCGGCTTTATTGAGCCACATCAGCGGCGTTTCGAAACGCACATCTCGCGCCAGACCCAGCGACACAGCCGTATTCAGCGCCTTGACGAATTCATCACGGCAATCCGGATAACCGGAGAAGTCAGTTTCACACACGCCGGTGATGACGGCTTCTGCCTGGATCTGATAGGCATAAATGGCCGCCAGCGTCAGGAAAAGAATATTACGACCGGGAACGAACGTACTCGGCAAGCCCCCGTTGTTTTCATCACCAAAATTAGGCACCGGAATGTTATCGCGGGTCAGGCTGCTGACAGCCAGTTCGTTTAACAACCCGACATCCAGCACTTTATGGGCACGTGCGCCCAGTTCCACAGACAGTTTTTGTGCAATCTCGATTTCTGCACGATGACGCTGACCATAATCGAAAGTAACGCAGTGGACTTCGTCATATTGCTTCAGAGCCTGAATCAGACAGGTTGTTGAATCTTGTCCGCCGCTAAAAACTACCACTGCTCTTTTCATTCTGATTACCTGTTGTTTGAAACCATTATCTGAAATTCACTGCGCATCGGGCAGTAAAAGTGCCCTAATGTTACTTTCCTTTACCCCCGGAGTGTAGTGAAACAGCTCCTTCAGGCACTTTCCGTTGGCAGCGGCGGCGGAACCCATGCCTGACAGAAATCGAACCAGCCCCATGCGGTGAGTTGCACACCGCTGATGCGTGGTGGTGCGCTGACCTGATACTGATAATTAAACAACGGTGTGACGATGGCCGACTGCATCCACTGAAATAAATGATCGCGCAGTTCGTCCGAGCGATGGTTCTCCAGCGGGATTTGCTGAATAGCGGCCAGGCGCTGTTGCTGGCAAACATAATCTTTTTCGCGCAGGATCCCCGGCCAGAGCGGATCTTGCTGTAACCAGTTCTCCAGGGAGGCATCGGGAGATTCGCCAATCAAACGATCACCGAGAAGCAGATCGGCCCAGCCCAGCAGCGCATCATCTTCCCAAAGTCGCCCGGCATGATATTTAACCTCCAGTGCACAATCTTCTTCCGCCAGCTTTTCCTTTAGTGCCTGCGCCACCAGCTCAAATTCAACCGGCGGGTGAAACAGCAATGTCAGCTTTTCAGGCAATGGAACATCAGCATCGTCATGCAAAGGTATTGGCCAGCCAGGCAGCATTTCTTTGCTGGCTTTCACCAGATCATGATCGATAGGCAAATTATCCAGCATGCCGCTGCGCTGGATCAGACGGACGATTTTACGCGCCTGAGCCTCATTCAATACGCCACGTTTCAGATTGGCGGCGATGTAGCAAAATCCCAAGCTGGTGCTGCGTCTGACCGGTTTCACGCGCGATAATTCATCCTGTTCACCCAAAATGATCCTGACCGGATGCTGGCAACTGACATTGCTTTTTTGTGCAAAGAGTTGCGGTGTGATCCAAAATTCAATAGCCGCCAGATAAGGATGCTGTAAGGCGTACAACGTATGTTGTTCAAGCCTGATCAGTTCAGGTGAAAAGGTAGTCAGGCGAAAAGGACCCGCGCCGATATGTGGATTATCGGGATGGGATAACAGGCAGTTAAGGTCGGCAAACCGGTGCGCCAGCCAGTAATCGGGTTTATCGAGATCAAACTGCAGACAAAGTGCGTGCGGCTGAGACAATCTGCTCACGCAAGCCAGATTATGTTTACTGCGCGGTGAGTTTTGCAGTTGTTCAAAGCGCGCCATTAATTGCGCGGTCTTCAGTGGTTCTCCGTTATGCCAGAACAACTGACTACGCAGGAAAAATTGCCAGGTTTTGCCGTTATTACTGATTTGCCAGTGATGGGCCAGATCGGGCTGGGGGGCTGAATTTCCCGGAATAAAACGCGTCAGTCCTGCATGAATAGTATGGGCAAGATGTTGCTCGGCACGGCCGGTCAACGTCAGCGGATCTAAAGGCTGGAGAGGGCGATAATAGGGTATACGCAGCGTGGGCGCATCTTCCTGCCATTGCCCGCCCAAATGCGGCGCCAGCAGTGCATTGAGATGGCTCGGATCCAGCTGGCTTAGCTGCAACGCGGCCGAATGTTCGCCATTTTTCAGCAACTCCTGCAAACAGGCTCCCCGCAATTCTTCGGGGGTTTTCAGGCAGCAAAGTGACGCACGCTTCCCGCGACCTGCTTGGGATTGCCAGTCAATCCAGCCCGCATCCTGAAAGTGTTTCAGCAACGTTCGGGTATGACGTTCACTGCAACAGAAAATCTCAGCCAGTTCGGCCACGGTAAATTGAACCGGAACTTGTCCGGTCTTCAGGTATAAACGCTGAAATTGATTAAGCCGGTTTTGCAGGCGCACGGTAAATACGGAACCTTATTTTTGCTGTGAATTAACCTGTTCATCATATCGTGCGTATGGTGCGCTGGCTTGCAGCGAAGAGCCAGAGTGTGAGCTAAAACCGGAACAGTATTCACAAACTGTTCACTATTAGTTCCGCAAATCGCAGTCCATACTTTGAGGGTGAAAATCATTCCTTTTCTGAGAGAAAATATGTTCCGTTTAGCTGCATTTGATATGGATGGCACTCTGCTTTTACCCGATCACACGCTGGGCGAAAAAACACTGGCAACATTGCGTCAGCTGGCTGAAAAGCCGGTAAAACTGACGTTTGCCACCGGCCGTCATTATCTCGAAATGAAAGATATTCTGGCGAACATCGGACTGGACGGTTTTCTGATCACCGGAAACGGCACGCGAATTCATGACTTGTCCGGGCACCGGTTGCATGCCAGTGACTTGTCCGAAGATTGTGCACACGAGCTTTTGCACACACAATGGGATACACCTGCCAGCCAGCATGTATTCCGTGATGATGGCTGGTTTACGTCTCTGGACGATCCGGATTTGCTGATCCCGCATCAGTTCAGCGGCTTCCGCTATCAGTTACAGGATCTGCGTTTATTGCCTGATTCTGGTAACAGCAAAGTGTGTTTCTGCGCACCGCATGAAACCTTGCTGGCGCTGGTACCCCAACTGGAAGCGCATTTCGGCCCGCGTCTTGACCTGTGTTTTTCAGCGGCAGATTGTCTGGATGTGCAGCCCGCAGGCAGTAATAAAGGCAGTGCTCTGGCGCTTCTCACTGCAGGTCTGGGGATCGATATGTCTGAATGCATGGCATTCGGCGATGCCATGAACGACAAGGAAATGCTGGAAAGTGTCGGGATGGGGCTGATTATGGGCAACGCTTTGCCGGTGCTGAAAGAACAGGCCTCTCATTTACAAATCATCGGACATTGCCGTAATCAGGCTGTGTCTCACTTTTTGCAACACTGGCTGCACACTCCACACCTCACCTATTCCCCCGAATATTAAGGTATTGCAGCAAGCCGGGTTCACTTTAACTGTCCCGGCTTTTTTCCCCTTCATCCTTCGAACTGCAACTGCGTTAGCTGCATTCTTTCACCCGAATCACTTACTCTTGTAAGCTCATCGGGATTCATTCATTTGCTGCCTTGTTGTAGTTCGAATGATTTCGAGGATATTCAGTTGAGACCTTCCAGTTGTGCAGCGTAAACGGAAATATCCCCGATATTCTTCGCTACCCAGTTGTCATCAAAGTAGGTATTCAGATAACGTTCACCGCTGTCGCAAAGCAGGGTAACGATCGAGCCGGTTTCACCTTTCTCGCGCATTTGTTTTGCCAGTTGCAATGCCCCCCACATATTGGTTCCCGTCGAGCCGCCGACTTTTCTCCCCAGTACCTGTTCAAGCCAGCGAACGGTAGCAATGCTTGCAGCATCAGGTACTTGCATCATGCTGTCAATGACGTCGGGGATAAATGAGGGTTCGGCGCGCGGGCGGCCAATGCCTTCAATGCGGCTGCTGCATTGAGCGGTAACGCTGGCATCACGTTGCTGAAAGTAATCGTAAAAGACAGAGTTTTCCGGATCCACCACGACCAGTTCGGTATCGTGCCCCTGATAGCGGATGTAGCGGCCAAGCGTTGCGGACGTTCCGCCGGTACCCGCACTCATCACCAGATAACGCGGCACCGGATACGGTTCGCGGGACATCTGACGGAAAATGCTGTCTGCAATGTTGTTGTTTCCGCGCCAGTCGGTGGCCCGTTCTGCGTAGGTGAACTGATCCATATAATGGCCGTTCAGCTCTTTAGCGAGCTGCTCTGAGGCAGCATAAATCTGACCTGAGTTTTCGACAAAGTGGCAGCGACCACCATAAAACTCAATTTGCTGAATTTTGCGCGGGGCTGTACAGGCGGGCATTACGGCAATAAAGGGCAGGCCCAGCAGACGCGCGAAATAGGCTTCGGAGACAGCGGTACTGCCCGAAGACGCCTCAATAATCGGCGTATTTTCGCGGATCCAGCCATTGCACAGGCCATATAAAAACAATGAGCGTGCCAGACGATGTTTCAGGCTGCCGGAAGGATGCGTGCTTTCATCTTTGAGATACAACGAAATTCCAGGAAAGTCGTTCAGCGTGAGACGAATTAAATGTGTGTCGGCTGAACGTTGATAATCGGCGTCGATTTCTTTAATGGCGTGAGTGACCCAGGAATTGCGCATGTTGCAGGCTCATTTAAGTGTTTTGATGAGATAAAGAATAACGTAATCACCAGAGAAATAAGTTACTCTTTGACCCATAGATCATCTTATTTGGAGAAATATTTTCTCCTGGAGTGCGGTATGGTAGATAAAATTGACCTCACGCTTTTATCGCTGCTACAGCGGGATTGCACCCTTTCTCTGAACGAGCTGGCTGAGGCCGTCAACCTCACCACCACCCCCTGCTGGAAAAGAATAAAGCGCCTTGAAGATGACGGGATTATTTGCGGAAAAGTGGCGTTACTTGACGCTGAGAAACTGGGACTTAGCCTGACAGCATTTGTGCTGATTAAGACCCAGCATCACAACAGTGAGTGGTATCAGCGATTTGTTCAGCAAGTCGAAGCGTTTCCAGAGGTGCTGGGTTTTTACCGGATGGCGGGCGAGTACGATTATTTGCTGCAAGTTCAGGTCTCCGATATGAAAAGCTACGATAACTTTTACAAGCGACTTGTGAATGGCATTCCAGGACTGAACGACGTGACCTCAAGTTTTGCGATGGAGCGCATAAAATCGACCACCGCATTGCCGATTTAATGCAAAAGTTGCAGTAAAAAGTTTCATCAGAAACCCCTGTTAACTCTGGTATCCTTGTCGGCCTGAAGAGAAAATTGGTCTTTCTGTCGCCGGTTTAACTCAATAAAATTATTATTATTTGTATGGAAAACACTGCGTGAGATTGTTTGCACAATTAGGCTGGTACTTCCGACGTGAATGGCGCCGGTATTTGGGTGCCGTCGCCTTACTGGTCATTATCGCCGTTCTGCAATTACTGCCGCCAAAACTGGTGGGCGTAATTATCGATGGTGTTACGTCAAAACAAATGTCTTACGGCGTGCTTTTTGCGTGGCTTGGCCTGATGCTCGGCACGGCTGTTGTGGTGTATCTGCTGCGTTATGTCTGGCGCGTGCTGCTGTTCGGTGCGTCTTATCAGCTTGCTGTTGAACTACGACAGGATTTTTTCCGTCAGCTGAGCCGCCAGCATCCCGCTTTTTATCTGCGCCATCGCACCGGTGATTTGATTGCCCGTGCGACTAATGACGTCGACCGGGTGGTGTTCGCTGCGGGAGAGGGCGTGCTGACGCTGGTCGATTCGCTGGTCATGGGGCTGGCGGTACTCATCGTTATGGCAACGCAGATCAGCTGGGAACTGACGTTATTGTCGCTGGTGCCGATGCCGGTAATGGCGATCATTATCAAGCGATATGGTGATCAACTTCATTCCCGTTTCAAAACCGCACAGGCGGCGTTTTCCTCGCTTAACGATCAGGCGCAGGAAAGCCTGACCAGTATCCGTATGATCAAAGCTTTTGGCCTGGAGAATCATCAGTCATCGCAGTTTGCTGATGTGGCTGCGGATACCGGTGCAAAAAATATGCGTGTCGCCCGTGTTGATGCCCGCTTTGATCCGACCATCTATGTCTCTATCGGCATGGCGAACCTGCTGGCCATCGGCGGCGGTAGCTGGATGGTAGTCAATGGCCACCTGACGCTGGGTGAACTCACCAGCTTTGTGATGTACCTTGGCCTGATGATCTGGCCGATGCTCGCGCTCGCCTGGATGTTTAACATTGTCGAACGTGGCAGCGCGGCTTACAGCCGTATCCGTAGCCTGTTACAGGAAGCCCCGGCTGTTGTTGATGGCACAACACCGTTACCGGCAGGCCGCGCGACGCTTGAGGCTCACATCAACGATTTCCATTATCCGGAAAATAGCCACGCTGCTTTAACGACCGTTACTTTTTCCCTGCAACCAGGGCAAATGCTGGGGTTATGCGGTCCGACAGGTTCCGGCAAAAGTACGCTGCTTTCACTCCTTCAGCGCCAGTTCGATGTCACTGACGGTGACGTGTGCTATCACGGGTTATCCCTTAAAGAAATCCAGCTTGATGACTGGCGTGCCCGGCTGGCAGTTGTCAGTCAGACGCCTTTCTTGTTCTCAGACACTGTCGCGCAGAACATTGCGCTCGGAAGGCCTGATGCCACGCAGGAAGAGATTGAAGAAGCCGCGCGTCTCGCCAGCGTTCATGATGACATTCTGCGATTGCCTCAGGGATATGAAACTGAAGTCGGCGAGCGCGGCGTCATGTTATCGGGTGGTCAGAAGCAGCGTATTTCGATTGCGCGCGCATTGCTCCTCAAAGCCGAAATTCTGATCCTGGATGATGCTTTATCCGCCGTTGATGGCCGGACGGAGCACCAGATTCTGCACAATCTGCGTCAGTGGGGAAATGACCGTACGGTGATCATCAGCGCACATCGTCTCTCTGCACTGACCGAAGCCAGTGAGATTCTGGTCTTCAGCCAGGGGAGTATTTCGCAGCGTGGCAATCATGACCAGCTTGCTGCCGAAGCCGGCTGGTACCGCGATATGTTCCGTTATCAGCAATTAGAAGCTGCGCTGGATGATGTGTCACAGGAAAAGGAGCCGGAACACCGTGGCTGAACCCAAAAAAATTAAAATTCAGAAGCTTTGGCCAACGCTAAAGCGCCTGTTGAAATACGGGAAACCTTACCGCAAGCCGTTGTCTTATGCGGTTCTGATGTTGTGGATTGCAGCGGCAGCGGAAGTGACCGGCCCTATATTAATCAGCTTCTTTATCGATCACTACGTGGCTAAAGGTGAAATGCCTTGGGGGAAAGTCAGTTTGCTCGCGCTGAGTTTTATCTTCCTGCAATTCCTGGCAGCAAGCCTGCACTATTTTCAGGCACTGTTGTTCAACCGTGCTGCGGTGGGGGTCGTCCAATGCCTGCGCACCGAAGTCATGGATGCGGCATTACGGCAACCGTTGAGCGCATTTGATACACAGCCTGTAGGTCAGCTGATTTCCCGCGTGACTAATGACACGGAAGTTATCCGTGATCTGTATGTGACCGTGGTATCGACAGTCTTACGCAGCATCGCCCTGATTGGTGCGAT
This sequence comes from Rahnella sp. 2050, assembly GCF_040544515.1. Lineage (NCBI taxonomy): Bacteria > Pseudomonadati > Pseudomonadota > Gammaproteobacteria > Enterobacterales > Yersiniaceae > Rahnella > Rahnella sp. 2050. The sequence goes on from NZ_JBEPKE010000002.1 coordinate 913,977, forward strand.
GCTGGTGGCGATGTTCAGCCTCGACTGGCGACTGGCATCGGTGGCAATTTGTATCTTCCCGGCCGTATTTGTCGTGATGGGGCTGTACCAGATTTACAGTACGCCGGTGGTGCGCAAAGTACGCGCTTATCTGGCGGATATTAATGATGGCTTCAATGAAGTCATCAACGGTATGAATGTGATTCAGCAATTCCGTCAGCAGAAAAGGTTTGGCGAACGGCTTGCCCGCGCCAGCCAGTCGCACTACCTGGCCCGCATGCAAACGCTGCGACTGGAAGGATTTCTGTTGCGTCCTTTGCTCAGCTTATTCTCGTCGTTGATTTTATGCGGTCTGCTCATTCTCTTTGGATTCAGTGCCGAAGGTTCTGTGGGCGTTGGGGTTCTGTACGCCTTCATCAATTATCTCGGACGGCTCAACGAGCCTCTGATTGAACTGACCTCACAACAATCGATTATGCAGCAGGCAGTCGTTGCCGGTGAACGTATCTTTGATTTGATGGACAGGACGCAACAGCAATACGGGCCAGACGAAAAGTTGCTCACCAGCGGCGAGATTGACATCAAAGACGTCAGCTTTGCTTACCTCCCGGATAAATGGGTGCTGGAAAACATTTCCCTGCACGTGCCTTCGCGCGGTTTTGTGGCGTTGGTTGGACATACCGGCAGTGGTAAAAGTACGCTGGCAAATCTGCTGATGGGTTATTACCCGTTAAACAAAGGTGAGGTCAGGGTTGACGGACGTAACCTCGCCGACTTATCGCACACCAGCCTGCGCAAAGGTATTGCAATGGTTCAGCAGGATCCGGTGGTTCTGGCAGAATCCGTGTTCGCTAATGTCACGTTAGGCCGTGATATTGATGAAGCGCAGGTGTGGCACGCGCTGGACATTGTGCAGCTCTCACCGCTGGTACGCGAAATGCCCGAAGGTTTGAATACGCGTCTGGGAGAGCAGGGCAATAATCTTTCTGTCGGGCAGAAACAATTACTGGCGATGGCGCGCGTTTTGGTGCAGGCACCGGAAATTCTGATCCTTGACGAGGCAACGGCCAATATTGATTCCGGCACCGAGCAGGCTATTCAGCGTGCATTACGGGCTATCAGGCAGCAGACTACGCTTGTGGTTATCGCACATCGGCTTTCGACGATTGTGGATGCCGATAATATTTTGGTATTGCACCGTGGCCAGGCTGTTGAGCAGGGTAATCACTTGCAACTGCTGGCAGAAAAAGGCCGGTATTATCAGATGTATCAGTTGCAACTTGCCGGACAGCAATTGGCTTCTGCCGGACAGATTATGCCTGCAACAGAAAACGCATAATCTTTGCATCGGTGCCGTATCCCTGCGGCACCGGCTTTCTTCTTTCTCCGTTTTTCATTTCCTGTTTTTCTTTTCCCCGCACTGTATTCATGCAGGCAGAACCCTTTTTCAATTCGGGTGCACTAAAAAGCAGCGGTGAGCACTTAAATGGTGCGTGTGCTGCTGTGCTGCATATGGCATGACAACTGTGCGCCTGGTCACGATTATTCTGAAAATGCCGTATTACGCGGGAATTGCATGAATCTGCGCCCAATTTCAACTCTGGCACATCCTTTGCTTTATCCAATCCGTATCGGGCGCGAATCCTCTCGCGGCAAGCCCTTAATTCGAGGAGTGGCATAATGAAGCTGGTTACTGTGGTGATCAAACCTTTTAAGCTGGAAGACGTGCGTGAAGCGCTGTCTGCTGTTGGAATTCAGGGGCTGACCGTAACGGAAGTTAAAGGTTTTGGCCGTCAGAAAGGTCATGCCGAACTTTACCGTGGCGCGGAATACAGCGTGAACTTTCTGCCAAAAGTAAAAATCGACATTGCTATTGCAGACGATCAGCTTGATGAAGTGATCGATGTGATCAGCAAAGCGGCCTATACCGGCAAGATCGGTGATGGCAAAATTTTCGTTGCTGAATTGCAACGTGTTATCCGTATTCGTACTGGTGAAACCGACGAAGCAGCACTGTAATTTCAGGCTTTTATCTCTCATACCAATCGGTTTGAGATAAATCAGATTAGAAAAAACAGTTTTGAGAAACAGGGGTGGGTTAATAATGAAAAAACTTTTATCCATGATGGGGCTTGGTGCCGTGGCTTTGCTGCCTTCGCTTGCCATGGCAGCAGCGCCAGCAGCGGCAAACGGTGCTGATAACGCCTTTATGATGATTTGTACCGCGCTGGTATTGTTCATGACCGTACCGGGCGTGGCGTTGTTCTACGGTGGCTTACTGCGTTCTAAAAACGTTTTGTCCATGCTGACTCAGGTTATTGTCACCTTTGCTCTGGTCTGCGTGTTGTGGATCCTCTACGGCTACAGTCTGGCCTTCAGCGAAGGTAACGCGTTCTTCGGTGGTTTCAGTAACGTCATGATGAAAGGCATCGGCCTGGACTCCGTGACAGGCACCTTCTCCCAGATGATCCACGTTGCCTTCCAGTGCTCATTTGCCTGTATCACTGTGGCGCTGATCGTGGGCGGTATCGCTGAACGTGTACGTTTCTCAGCGGTTCTGATTTTCACTGTGATCTGGCTGACTTTCTCTTACATCCCGATGGCTCACATGGTGTGGGCAGGCGGTTTCCTGGCTGCTGATGGTGCGCTGGACTTTGCCGGTGGTACCGTTGTTCACATCAACGCCGCTATCGCAGGTCTGGTGGGGGCTTATCTGCTGGGTAAACGTGCCGGTTTCGGTAAAGAAGCTTTCAAACCACACAACCTGCCAATGGTCTTCACTGGTGCATCAATCCTGTATGTGGGTTGGTTCGGCTTCAACGCAGGTTCTGCAAGTGCAGCAAGCCCTGTTGCCGCGTTGGCTTTCCTGAACACGGTGATTGCAACGGCTGGTGCAATCCTGTCCTGGACACTGGTTGAATGGATGGTGCGTGGTAAACCTTCACTGCTGGGCGCAAGCTCCGGTGCTATCGCAGGTCTGGTCGCTATCACACCTGCATGTGGTACGGTCGGCGTGGGTGGTGCTCTCATCATCGGTCTCGTAGGCGGTATCACTGGCCTGTGGGGTGTGGTTACCCTGAAAAAATGGCTGCGTGTTGATGACACCTGTGACGTGTTCGGTGTTCATGGTGTGTGCGGTATCGTAGGTTGTCTGCTGACTGGCGTATTCACTTCCAGCTCACTCGGCGGCGTAGGTTATGCAGAAGGTGTGACCATGGGCCATCAGGTTTGGGTTCAGTTCTTCAGCGTGTGCGTGACATTGGTCTGGTCTGGTGTTGTTGCTTTCATCGGTTACAAAGTGGCGGACATGATCGTAGGTCTGCGTGTTCCTGAAGAACAAGAACGCGAAGGGCTGGATGTTAATAGCCACGGCGAAAACGCTTACAACCAATAATGAGATTTCAGAGAAAGTAGTGCGCTAACTCTCTCATTAATGAGTTAAAAATAATAAAATAATGATGATATGCAAAAGGGGCGATAATGTTATCGCCCCTTTTTAATGCGCCATTTTTACAGGGCGCTCTTTAATGATGATTATTCAGGCTTTCGCTGACGAATAACCCCTTCCTGTACCGTGGAGGCGACCAGCACGCCATCGCGGGTATAAAACTGTCCACGCACAAAACCACGCGCACCGGATGCAGAGGTACTTTCGACGGCATACAGCAACCAGTCATCCATGCGGAACGGGCGGTGGAACCACATCGAATGGTCGATGGTCGCGACCTGCATTCCCGGTTCAAGGAAGCCAATGCCATGGGGTTGCAGCGCCGTAGGCAGGAAATTGAAGTCAGACGCATAGCCCAGTAAATACTGATGAATTCGCAAATCATCTGGCATTTCACCGTTGGCCCTGAACCACACTGCACGGTTAGGCTCTTCGACACTCCCTTTCATCGGGTTATGAAACTTCACCGGACGCATTTCAATAGGCTTATGACCAATAAATTTTTCGCGGAATTTTTCCGGTATCAGATGCGCCAGATTTTTAGCAATATCTGATTCTGATACCAGTGTTTCCGGCGGCGGCACATCCGGCATGGTGTTCTGATGCTCAAAACCACTTTCCTGGCTTTGGAACGACGCCGTCATATAGAAAATCGGCTTGCCATGCTGCACCGCTTTTACGCGGCGGGCGCTGAAACTGTTGCCATCGCGCAGGATTTCCACGTCATAGATAATCGGCTTGCTGCTGTCACCCGGGCGCAAAAAGTAGCTGTGGAAAGAATGGATACCACGTTCCGCCGGGACAGTCTGTTTGGCGGCATATAATGCCTGGCCTACGACCTGACCGCCAAAGACCTGACGTAAACCCAAGTCTTCACTTTGACCACGAAACAGCCCTTCTTCAATTTTTTCCAGATCAAGCAGATCCAGCAGATTTTTTAATGCCTGACTCATAGTGGCCTCATGAAAGTTACCGGAGAAATCGACCTAAGTTGTTCGGGGTAATGCAGGCAGGAATTTTCTGAAATACGCCTTAACCGACAGGTCTAACCTGTTAATCATAGTGGATCTTACGTTTTGTCAGAAGATCTGTTTGGCCGCTGACAGGAAAACCTCAGACTTTTGTGCCATGATTAGTAGGTAAGCTGGTTAAAGTCACTAAATTCATCGTCGGCGTTTATTACAGCTTGTCGACAAGCGACTAATAAAAAAGGGAGTACGATCAATGAAACTTTGGCAGATAGTAGGTGGAACCGCGCTGTCTCTGACTCTTGCCGGGTGCGCACAGCATCATGAGGCACCAGCGCAGCAACCTCCTGTGAATACGGCGGCTAGCCCGGACACCGGACCTGCGATCACCGGCCCGAATGTATCGGGTAGCGTGTTTATCAATCAGCGTGTAGCCTTGCCACCGGATGCTGTCCTGACGGTGACATTGTCTGATGCTTCGGTGGCGGATGCGCCATCCCGCGTGATTTCGCAAAAAGTGGCGAGAACTCAGGGTAAACAGGCACCGTTTACCTTCATCCTGCCGTATAACCCGCAGGAAATTGCTCCTAACGCGCGTATTCTGCTGAGTGCGGCGGTAACCATCAATGGTCAGATGACCTTCATCACTGACTCCATTAAAGAAGTGATTAATCACGGTCAGGGTACACGTGCCGATCTGCAACTTGTCCCGGTTGTCGCCGTCCCTGTAGCGACCAAACCCAGTGCCCTGGGACCAATGACTAACCCGTCAAATCCAGGACTGGGCACTTCGCCTGCACCGGTTAGTATGGTACCTGCACAACCAACGACCTATTAATTCATCACTTATGATGGCTAAGCACCGCTCTCGCGGTGCTTTTTTATGGGCGTTTTGAAGGCAGGCACTCACCATTTCCAGCCGTATTTCTCCAAATCGACTTTGCCTTTCTTAAACGTGATGCCCTCTGCCAGCAGTGCCTGACGCTGACGTTTAAAGTCTTCGCCCTGCAAAGAGATTTCACCGTGCCGGTTTATCACCCGGTGCCAGGGAAGGGTGCTGCCTTCCGGCAATTTCTTGAGTACGCCACCGACCTGGCGTGCCGCGCGGGGTGAACCGGCCAGTTGCGCGACGTTACCGTAAGTTGTGACCTGCCCGACCGGGATGGCGGCGATAATCTGAAATACGCGCTGGCGAAAGTTATCGGGTTCCGACATGACATCCTCCTCAGTGATTTGCGCCAGTATGACGCAAAAATTAAGGTTTTGTAGGCTCTGATTCAGGCGTATTGTTTAAGAAAACAACGGTTGTCGGCAGTTAACTTGCTTTTGTTTCGGCCATCACAGATAATGCCCACCGCTTCGATTCTCTTAGCAGAGAAATGAAGCCGACAACGTCAATGGGGGCCCTGTTGGTTCTCCCGCAACGCTAACTTGTCAACTTGGTCAGGTCCGGAAGGAAGCAGCCATGGCAGGTGTCGTGTGTGCCGGGATGTAGCTGGCAGGGCCTCCACCATTTCAGGCCTCCGGAATTATCTCTTCTCTTTGATTTCCCCCTAAAAAATATCTTCAAAGCCAGGCTGCGCCCATAAAAAAGGGCACGTTTTCACGCGCCCTCTGTTAACCCGAAAGTTTCAGTGATGAACCAGCGTCGCAAAATAATACACCAGCGGGATTGCCAGAATATAAAGGCCTACAGGCACTTCACGTGCTTTTCCTGCGACCACTTTAATGATGACGTAAAACAGCAGCCCGCCGGCGATACCGGTGCCGAAGCTGTTGGAAATCAGCGTAATCATTACCATCATCAGTACCGGCAGCGCGTCGGTAAAATTCGCTAAGTCCACTTTTCGCAAATTACTGAACATGTTCAGGCCAATCAGAATCAGTGCCGGCGCGGTCGCCTCTTTCGGGATCATCAGCGCAATCGGGGTAAATAATAGCATCAGCAGAAACATTATGGCCGCAGCCAGCGCCGTCAGGCCAGTTTTCCCACCTGCTTCGGCAGCCGCGGAGGATTCTATCAGCGCAGTGGCGGCAGGGATACCGACGATCGGGCCCAGCGCTGCTGCAATGGAATCCACCATGAAAGGCCGGTTGATGTTTTTCATATCGCCGTGTTCATCGAGCAATCCAGCCTCACCACCGACAGCCAGTGTGGTGCCCATCGTAGAGAAGAACTCCGAGGCGAAGAAGATAAACAGGAATGGCAGAAAGGCGATGTTGATAGCACCGATAAGATCGACTTTGCCCAATAACGGAGCAACCGAGTGAGGCAGCGAGATCCATTGCTCAGGTAAATGCGTTACGCCAAACGGTATACCCGCCACCGTCGCCAGCAAAATGGCCCATAAAATGGCACCCGGTACTTTACGAGCCTGTAACCCCACGGCGACCAGCAGACCAAGAAGCGCAATTAACGCACCCGGCGCAGTAAAATCTCCCAGAGCCAGCGCATGTGTTTTGGTATTTGCCATTACCAGCCCGGCATTGCGGAAGCCGAGCAGGGCGACAAAAATGCCAATAGAAGCGGTCAGCCCAAGCTTGATCGACTGCGGAACAGAACGGGTGACTACTTCGCGTAAGCCAAACACTGTCATCACGAAAAATAAAATCCCCGACCAGCATGCAATCCCCAGCGCGACGGGCCAGGTAACTCCGTCGCCCGCCAGCGTAATACCGACCAGTACCGAGCCGCCAATGCCAGGCCCGACCATAAAGGGCAGGTTGGCGTAAAAAGCCATCAGCAGAGAGCCCAGTACAAACACCAGGATCACGCCGGTGGTGGCTGCGCCTTTATCTATACCACTGACGGCCAGTAAGCCCGGGATCACCACCAGTAAATACGCTGCCGCCAGAAACCCGGTGATGCCAGCCAGACATTCCGTTTTAATCTTGGTCTGGCGCTGGTGCAGATGGAAGCGGCGTTGTAACCAGCTTTCGTCTGCTGAGACGGTAACATTTTTCACAGAACTTTCGGACATGCTTAAATTCCCCTGAAAATAATTTTTATAATGTTGTGTTTGCTATCTTTTTACGTCTGGTGGTTTTGAGAATGCTTCAGATTTCTTCTGGCCAGATTTCCAGAACCGGGTTGACGATTTCCCGTGAACCGCCATCTGTCAGCCCTAAATCAGTCAGATGTGGGCCTGCATTACAGGCTAAGCACGTTCCTTCGATAGCTTTGAAAACGCGATAAGGCGGTTCCCAGTCTGCGACCTGTGCACTGAGGTCGCGCAGGTTTTTAAACTGCTTCGCCAGTTCCGTGGCCGGTAAATCAGACAGCATTCCGGCAATCGGCATATCGATATTGGCCAGCAACTTGCCATGCTGGCTCAACGCCATACCGCCGCCGCTGGCGATCAGCTGATTGGCCGCTATCATCATGTCGACAGGATCCCGGCCGATAATCACCAGATTATGGGCGTCGTGAGAGTAAGAGGTCGCGATGGCACCGCGCAATGCTCCCCAGCCTTCAAGTAATGCCATTTTCGGTGTGGCGTCGTGGCGGCCATGGCGATGCTGAACCCAAATCAGGCTGAAGCCGTCGGGTATCTGTACGGCGCCATCCCGCACATTCACGGTTACTTCACTCCATTGTGTAAAGCGTGCGCCTTTAATATTGCGCAGACGCGCTTTGCCGTTGTTCAGCCCCGGAATTTTTAGCCTGAAATCAGTGGCATTAAGCGGCGTTAAGCGCATGGTGTCTCGTGGTGGAACCACTCCGCGCGCGGCGGCAGGTGTAAATAGGAGCTTGCCTTGCTGAGCTACACAGGTTCCGCCGACATATACTGCACGCGGAAGAAGATTTTCCAGCGAGTCAAACGCGATAAGATCAGCCGTGCGGCCTGCGGCAATCAGCCCTAAATCAGAACGTTGCATGCGAATAGCGGCATTCAACGTCGCCATGCGTAGTACATCTTCTGCACGTAATCCGTAGGAAATCAGGAGTTTGATTAAGGCGATCAGCCCGCCTTTTTCCAGCAGATGATCGGGCGGTACGTCGTCAGTACACAATGTTATTTGTGATGAAAGATGGGGAAGTGCGAGCAAAGCGGCTGCGATATCGGGCAGAAGATAAGGATGTGAGCCGCGAATTTGCAGCGTCAGACCGGCACGCAGCTTTTCCAGGGCATCATCAGCCGAGGTCAGTTCGTGATCTGATGTCACACCTGCGGCAAGATACGCCTGCAATTGTTCATCTTTGAGGCCGCGTGCGTGGCCTTCAATCAGCTTTCCGCTGTTTAGTCCGGCTTCGAGGATTTCCAGCATTCGCCCGCTGCCATTGAGCACGCCATGCATATCCATCACTTCGGCGACACCTGCAATTTCCGGCCAGCTAAGCATTGTCTGCATTTCCTGGCCTGTGAAATCCGCACCGGACATCTCTAAGCCCGGTGTTGACGGCACGCTGGAAGGCGCAGCGCATATCACGCGTAATGGCAGATTACGGCTGGACTGGATGGCGTACTGCACCCCGGCAACGCCCAGCACATTCGCCAGTTCATGCGGATCCCAAAACACCGTTGTTGTGCCCTGAGCGACGACGATTTCGGCGTATTTTTCGGGTGGCAAATGCGAGCTTTCGATGTGAACGTGCGTGTCGATAAGGCCGGGAGAGAGGTAATTTCCTGATAAATCATCAACGTTTTCAGTCTGCGTGAATTTCCCGCGTGAATGAACGCTGGCAATCATATTGCCGGTGATGCCGACATCGGCTTCGCGAATTTCCCCTGTGACCATGTCGATGACACGGGCATTAATCAGCAGACGGTCGAAAGGGATGTTCCCCAGTGCTGCGTTTATAGCCCGCTGGCGCAGGGGCTGGGAGGTGATGCCGTCGGTCATATCAGTGTCCGGATTTAAACAATGGTGAGGCTAATGTAGGGAGCAGGGGGGGCTTTGCACAGATGAATTATTTTATCCGTTTATAAGATACGGTTATGCTGAGCAAACGTTTTCTATTTTTCGCGGAATAGCTGCTCATATGTCTGAACCCTGGCGCCGGTTACCTGCCCTTTCCCTCAAGCAAATTCAATACTTTGTGACGCTGGCACAACTGCGCAGTTTCACCGATACGGCGAATCGTCTGGCGATCAGTCAGCCCGCGCTGAGTAGCGCGCTTCGGCAAATTGAATCGGTATTAGGGGGCAAACTACTCAACCGGACGGCACAAGGTGTGAGTCTGACTGAACAGGGTGAGGCTGTTCTGCCATATGCAGAACGTTTATTGAATACCGCGCTTAGTGTTTTCGATGATATGCAGCAAATTATGCGTCAGGGCGGGGATGGCACATTACGCATTGGATTAGTACCTTCGGTGAGTACATTGTTATTTCCGGCCGTTCCACAATTACTGGCGGAATATTTCCCTGATATGCGTGTGGAATTTCATGACCTGACAAACGATGCATTATTACTGGAACTGGAGAAGGGATCAGTGGATTTTGGTATCGGTGCAACAGACAGTACAGTGCCGGAATCCATAGCTGTTTATCCACTGCTGGAAGATCCTTTTGTGGCGGTTATCAGACGCGACGATCCGCTTTCTCAGGATCACAATATTCCCTGGCGACAACTGCTGAAAAGAGATATTGCCTTGTTCTCAAAGGGGAATGTTAGCAGGCTGGTGACATCACTGAGTGAGAGTCATCGTTTGAATTTACGGGTGAGTTATCGCGTAGATTTTCAGGAGACGTTATATGGACTGGTGCGTTCGCGTCTGGCATTAGCAATATTACCAGAGTTATATACTGCAACACTTAACGATAATGAATTAACAGTGATTCACTTGCAGCAGCCCACATTAAGCAGAACAGTGGCGATGATGCGCAAACCCGCACCATTGCGTTCACCGAAAACGGAACAATGTTTTCAGTTTCTGTTGCAAACATTTCATCGGCAGATCAAAGAGAAAGTAGAAAAACTTAACTCAAAGATATAGTTAAATAATATTAACGATAATATGGTTAAATATTAACCAGCCAGACCGGGGGATATTCCGGCCTGGCTTTATAGATCAGCGTACAAATTTCCACACTGATACCGGGATTTTATCGTACAACTTGTTCATCGTTAGCTCCGCTAAACGATGGTCAGCTGCCGAGTAAAACAATTCCAGCTCGTCGTCGGAAAGTTCGTACTTATTTTTTTCAATAACACGTTCAAGTGTATCGATAGTGGTGCATTTTCGTAAACGCATCAAATAGTCGATTTTGTTCATCTTAGCCTTTTGATTTTTATCTGATGACTGCATATAAATTATTACTCAAGTCTTCATTAGGGTACAGATGTAGTCCCCTGAGAACATTCTGAATAACCGCTTCTTGGTCTTTTGCCATTGGCGTAAATCAGAATCGTTAATTCCATAATTACTGAACAGCGTGTAGGTATCATCCAGATACTCTTCAACCAGATCACTTAAATGGTTATCGTCTGGATACTTAATTTTAAAACTCATCACAAAGGATGCAATGTGCTCAATCAGTTCATTGAGCTGCAAGTTAACAGCCGAAGTCGGATCGTTAACCCAACCATGATGACTGTCACCCAGTGTCGCAATCCCTTCATCATACAGCATTTCATTCAGGTAGCGTAACTGAGCGATATCGTGCCGCTTAGGCGAGTACTCATCCATATCATCCCCTCCGTAATGGTTTATTCGGTGTTGATAACACTCTGTGAGTAAACAACAAAACTTAATGGCTTACAGGAAACGGCTCTCACTAAAACGCTATGAACTGGCTTAAACATCAAAGACAATCACAATGAACAGTGTTCGGGATGAGGTTTAAAGGATTTAATATACAGCCGGTATTTTAAATATAATTCATTTTTAGAAAGCTGTGCAAACGTATTACTCAAACTTACAATTCTTCAGCCGTTGAGCCTTTGAAGGACTCAATAATATCAAACTCCAATCCGTCAGGTTTAACCCAGAATCTGACACTTTGCTTCGTTAACTCATCAGCATTAATGTCCAGACAACCATTGAAAATCGTCCATTTGAACTGGTAAGTCATTGAATAATAGTTTTTGCCAATTTGTGTTATTGACACGATCTGCAAAGAATTTGTTTCATAACGTGCATTTTCTGAAAAATAAGTTAAATCTCCAATTAAGGACTCTTCAATTTCAGACAAAGCAGGTTCAATAATCTGTTGTAACTCATCAACCGTAAGAATATTCCCATTAATATCACAATGGATCAATTTCTTCAAAGGCATTTACCTCTTAAGCACATATCCCTTCATTATCGCATATTTTCATCAGGATGTGTTTTGGGCAGAGAAAAAAATTTCCAAACCAAAATTCCATAACTTTTTGATTGTAGTGCAAATTACAACTCATTCATCAATTTTTACTCTTTTTTAACAGTTAAGATCCGTGTTCTCTCAAAAACGGCCTGCTATCCCTTCTGCCGTAAAAAACTGAAACAGTTCATGTATTGATACTCATACCCTATTGTGATGTTATATTATAACTTTTTGGAGGGGGTATGACAAAAACACTCTTTACACTTTCTTCGCCGGTACGCTGCGTCGCTGTACTGGCTGTGCTCGCTTTGTTATGGGCAGCTATTTACTGGGCAATTTCACTACCATGATTTTTGTTAATGACCTCGAAGTGGGGTATGACCGTCAGGCGGTGGCCATGCCCCTTAACGGACAGTTTTGTCCGGGTTCCCTGACAGCTGTCATTGGTGCCAACGGTGCCGGGAAATCCACCTTTCTCAAAACATTAGCCGGTTTGCAGCAGGCTGTGGCAGGGAATATAACTTTCACGGGCGGGAAACGCCCCCGACTGGCGTATTTGCCACAGCAGGCTGAGCTGGATCGCAGTTTCCCTATCAGCGTGTTTGATCTGGTCGCGATGGGATGCTGGCCGCAAAGCGGGTTATTCGGTGGCATAAACCAACAGTCTGCGATAGCCGTCGATAAGGCGCTGGAGACGGTGGGGATGACGGAAATGTCGCATCTGCCCGTAGGATCGCTTTCTGGCGGGCAATTGCAACGTACGCTGTTTGCCCGCTTACTGGTGCAACAGGCACCCCTCATTATGCTTGATGAACCGTTCACAGGTATCGACACTCAAACCATCGATTTACTGTTAAAAGTCATCGCGCAATGGCATCAGGAAGGAAAAACTGTCATCGCGGTTTTGCATGATATTTCGATGGTTGCACGACACTTTCCGCACGTGCTTTACCTCAGTGGACAGCAGAATTTATGGGGAAGCGCACAGGATGTCCTCGGGCATTTTCCTCATCAGGCGCATGCCTGCATTTCGACAGAACCTTTCTCCCTGACGACGGGAGTCGCAAATTCATGATGCTTTTTCATCTGCTTGCCGATCCTTTCATTGAATTCGGTTTCATGCGGCGCGCTTTGATTGCCTGCATCGCATTATCAATCAGCGCCACGCCATTGGGCGTTTTCCTGTTATTACGCCGGATGAGTCTGGTGGGTGATGCACTTTCGCATGCTGTTTTACCCGGCGCAGCGATTGGCTATCTGATCTCGGGGATGTCGCTGGTCGCCATGGGGATTGGTGGTTTTATCGCAGGCCTGGCTGTTGCGATGCTGTCCGGGCTGGTGAGTCGTCGTACACAATTGAAAGAAGACGCCAGTTTTGCCGGTTTCTATCTTGGCTCTCTGGCACTTGGGGTCACGCTGGTTTCCCTGCGCGGTTCGAGCGTGGATCTTTTACATGTGCTGTTTGGCTCAATTCTTGCCATCGATTCATCCGCCATGATTATGGTCGGTATTATCGCCAGTCTTTCTTTACTGGTCTTGGCATGCATTTACCGTGCACTGGTCATTGAGTCATTTGATTCGCTATTTCTGCGCGTCAGCGCCGGAAAATGGCTGGCAGCGATCCATGGAATGTTTCTGGCGCTGGTGGTGATCAATCTGGTGGCGGGTTTCCAGATCCTCGGCACTCTGATGTCTGTCGGGCTGATGATGTTGCCTGCCGCCAGTGCCCGTTTCTGGGCTCGCGACCTGCCTCATACCTTACTGAGCGCGATGATTATTGGTGTGATTGCCAGCGTTGTAGGACTCATCTGGTCTTATTATGCTTCGTTGCCCGCCGGGCCCGCGATAGTGCTGAGTGCGACAGTGATCTTCTTCATTTCGGTTTTATTCGGAAAGCGGGGCGGCATGTTAACCGCCTCGCGAAGTTAAGCAGCAATACGTTAATAAGCAGTACCACAATTAAGGGGACATGATGAAATTATTACCTGTATCACTCGCAGTAGCTGCCCTGCTGTCGAGTCCGCTGGCGATGGCTAAAACCGTCAATGCGGTAGCCAGCTTTTCAATTCTTGGAGATATCGTTCAGGAAGTGGGGGGGGAGCATGTGAAAGTCACGACGTTAGTCGGACCGGACGGTGACCCGCATAGCTTCGAACCTTCACCTAAAGACAGCAAAGCCATCAATGCGTCTGATGTTGTCTTTGTCAGCGGTCTGGGCCTGGAAGGGTGGATCGATCGCCTGGTGACTGCATCGGGTTATAAAGGTCATCTGGTAACAGCATCGGAAGGCGTAAATTCCCGCAAAATGGAAGAAGACGGTAAGCAAATCACCGATCCTCACGCATGGAACAGTATGGCGAATGGCGTGATTTATGCCACTAACGTGATGAATGCGCTGATCAAAGTGGATCCAGAAGATGCGGATTATTTCCGTCAGCGCGGCACTGCTTATATTGAACAATTGCAAAAGCTGGATGCGTGGGCAAAAACTGAATTTACCGGTATCCCACAGTCGAAACGTAAAGTGCTGACCAGCCATGATGCCTTCGGCTATTTTGGTCAGGAATATCACGTCAGCTTTATGGCGCCCGTTGGTTTTTCTACGGAAGCTGAAGCAAGTGCCAGTGGTGTGGCTTCTCTGATTAAGCAGATTAAAGCAGAGAAGGTGAAAACTTACTTCATCGAAAATCAGACCGACCCGCGTCTGGTTAAACAGATAGCAGCAGCCAGCGGTGCTGAGCCAGGGGGGGAGTTGTACCCTGAAGCATTGTCCGGCCCGAAAGGACCAGCGACAACTTACGTGAAAGCGTTTAAGCATAACGTTGAGACGATTGTCGCCAGCATGAAATAAGATCTTCGCTCCTCACGGCTATGCTGTGGGGAGCTTTACATCATGTCTTAGCATAAGAAAAAGCCCTGTCGGGCAAGCGACGGGGCTTTTGTTTTTAGTACAGAAGGAATGAGAAGACGAGGTGTTAACGCTTTTTCTTCTTACCTTGTACGGCTTTAAAACGTGGATTGCTTTTGCAAATCACATAAACCCTGCCTTTGCGGCGGACTACGCGGCAATCCGGATGACGATTTTTCGCTGAACGTAATGAACTCAGAACCTGCATAACGATTTCCCTGATGTCATTTATTTCTTACCGAGGAAGCTGCCGAAGCGTTGGTTAAAGCGCGCGGTACTGCCTTCTTTGGAATACTCTTTCTGCTTACCGGTGTAGTAAGGGTGAGAGGCTGAAGACACTTCAATGCTGATATACGGGTAGGTAGCCCCTTCCAGTTCAATGGTGCGGTCCGTCGAGATAGTCGAGCCAACTTTGAAGTATTCGTCAGCACTGGTGTCGTGAAAAACCACGGTGCGGTACGCAGGATGGATAGTGGGTTTCATAATGCCTCTAAGTGTTATGTTATACTATAACATTAATTATGCACTCATCCTTTTTCCGGTTCAAGTCTCAGGCGAAAAAAAAGGCCGCATAAGCGGCCTTTCGTTTAGATGGGAGATCCGGTTACAGCGTCGGATGCTCTACTTTGTGCGTATGTTCGATATCCTCGTTCTTCTTACCAAAGCGGCGACGAACCACCACGAAGAAGACCGGAACAAAGAAGATCGCCAGCAGGGTCGCCGTGATCATCCCGCCCATTACGCCGGTACCTACAGCGTTCTGTGAGCCGGAACCTGCACCGGAACTGATAACCAGCGGCATAACACCAAGGATGAACGCCAGCGATGTCATCAGGATCGGGCGCAGACGCATACGAACCGCTTCAAGCGTTGATTCGATAAGACCTTTGCCTTCTTTATCCATCAGGTCTTTGGCGAATTCAACAATCAATATGGCGTTCTTCGCAGACAGCCCGATAGTGGTCAGCAGACCCACCTGGAAGTATACGTCGTTGCTCAAACCGCGCATCGTAGCTGCAATAAGTGCACCGACAACACCGAGCGGAACCACCAGCATAACCGAGAACGGTATTGACCAGCTTTCGTACAACGCTGCCAGACACAGGAAGACGACGATCAGGGAGATAGCGTACAAGGCCGGGGCCTGGTTACCTGACAAACGTTCCTGATAAGACAGGCCAGTCCAGTCATAGCCGATACCGTTTGGCAGTTTAGAAGCCAGAGACTCCATCATCGCCATGGCAGCACCCGAACTTTTACCCGGAGCTGGCTGACCCAGAATTTCCATTGATGGCAGGCCGTTATAACGTTCCAGACGCGGTGAGCCGTATTCCCATTTCGCACTTGAGAACGCGGAGAACGGCACCATCTGGCCTGCGCTGCCACGGACATACAGATTGTTGATGTCTGATGGCAACATACGGTATTTATTTTCAGCCTGAACGTACACTTTCTTCACACGACCACGATCGATGAAGTCGTTGACGTAGCTACCACCAACCGAGGCACCCAATGTGGTGTTGATGTCGGAAATTGAAACGCCAAGTGCCGTTGCTTTTTCCTGATCAATCTCGATTTTGTACTGTGGTGTATCTTCCAGACCGTTCGGACGAACCTGAGTCAGCAAGTCAGGATGTTGAGCCACCATGCCCAGCAACTGGTTACGTGCTTGTGTCAGTTTGTCATGCCCAAGGTTAGCCTGGTCAATCAGCTGGAAGTCGAAGCCTGTCGCCGTACCCAACTCAACAATCGCGGGTAAGTTGAACGGGAACACCAGTGCATCTTTAATGGTACTGAACGCACCCATTGCACGGCCTGCAATCGCAGGAACCTTGTTTTCAGCGCCGCTACGCTCAGACCAGTCTTTCAGACTGACGAACGCGATACCGGTATTCTGACCACGACCTGCGAAGCCAAAGCCGTTAACCGTAAACACCGAGTTCACGTTAGCTTTTTCTTTGTTCAGATAGTAATCGGTAACTTCATCGAGCACTTTCTGCGTACGTTCCTGGGTTGCACCTGCTGGCAACTGCGCCATGGTCAGGAATACACCCTGGTCTTCTTCCGGCAGGAAGGAGGTTGGCAGGCGGATAAACAGGAATGCCATGCCGACAACGATCAACAGATAAATCACCAGATAACGACCGGTGCTGCGCAGAATGTTGCCTACGCTGTCGGTGTAGTGGTGCGTACTTTGCTCGAATTTCTTGTTAAACCAGCCGAAGAAACCTTTCTTCTCGTGATGCTCGCCTTTGGCAACCGGCTTAAGCATGGTCGCACAAAGCGCAGGCGTCAGGATCATCGCCACCAGAACCGACAGCACCATGGCAGAAACGATGGTGATGGAGAACTGACGGTAGATAACACCGGTTGAACCGCCGAAGAAGGCCATCGGAATGAATACTGCGGACAGCACCATCGCGATACCGACCAATGCACCCTGGATCTGCTCCATGGATTTTTTGGTGGCTTCTTTAGGCGGCAGCCCTTCTTCGACCATGACGCGTTCGACGTTCTCGACGACGACGATGGCGTCATCGACGAGCAAGCCTATCGCGAGCACCATCCCGAACATCGTCAGGGTGTTTATCGAATAACCGAATGCCGCCAGGATTGCAAAGGTGCCCAGCAAGACCACAGGAACCGCGATCGTTGGGATCAGGGTTGCGCGGAAGTTTTGCAGGAACAGGAACATCACCAGGAATACCAGGACGATGGCCTCGAACAGCGTTTTACCGACTTCTTTAATCGAGATTTTTACGAACGGCGTAGTGTCGTATGGGTAAACAACTTCTAAGCCAGCCGGGAAGAACGGTTCAAGTTTAGCCAGCGTGGCTTTTACAGACGCTGCGGTGTTCAGGGCGTTCGCACCCGTTGCCAGTTTGATACCCAAACCTGACGCAGGTTGTCCGTTAAAACGGGCAATAACGTCGTAGTTTTCACCACCGAGTTCGATTTTAGCCACATCTTTCAGGCGAACCTGAGAACCATCCTGATTCACTTTCAGAATGATTTTGCCGAATTCATCCGGTGACTTCAGACGGGTCTGGGCCACGATAGAGGAGTTCAACTGCTGGCCCGGAACCGGTGGCGTACCACCCAACTGACCGGCTGCAATCTGGTTGTTCTGAACTTTGATGGCGTTAATCACATCCACCGGCGTCAGCTGGAAGTTGTTCAGTTTGTTCGGATCCATCCAGATACGCATCGCGTACTGAGCACCGAACAGCTGAACGTCACCCACACCGGCGGTACGGCTGATAGGATCCTTGACGTTGGAACCGACGTAGTCGGCGATGTCATCCTGAGTCATTGAACCATTGTTGGAAATAAAACCGGCCACCATCAGGAAGCTGCTGCTCGATTTCTCAACGGAGATACCCTGTTGCTGAACTTCCTGCGGCAGCAACGGCGTTGCGAGCTGCAGTTTGTTCTGAACCTGTACCTGTGCGATATCCGCGTCAGTACCTGAAGCAAAGGTCAGGGTAATCTGAACAGTACCGGATGAATCACTGGTCGACGACATGTACATCATGTTGTCGATACCGTTCATGTTCTGTTCAATAACCTGAGTAACGGTATCCTGTACCGTTTGCGCATCCGCGCCCGGATAGGTTGCGGTCAGCTGGATAGCCGGTGGCGCAACGGTTGGATACTGCGCAATTGGCAATTTAAGAATTGCCAATCCCCCCGCCAACATGATTATGATGGCGATCACCCATGCAAAGATGGGACGATCTATAAAAAACTTAGCCATGAATTACCGGCTCCTATTAAGACTTCGTCGCTGTAGCGGGCGCTGCTGCGTTTTGATCGACTTCCTGTGCAGTAACCTGTACGCCTGGCTTAATTTTTTGCAGTCCTGTCACGATAACTTTATCGCCACTTTTTAAACCGTCAGTAACAACCCATTTGTCGCCAATAGCTTGTGTTGTGGTCACAGTACGAAGTTCAACTTTATTGTCAGCGCCGATAACCATCGCTGTTGCATCACCACGTGGGTTACGAGTGATACCTTGCTGCGGAACCAGCAGTGCGTTGTTGTTAACACCTTCATCAAGACGTGCGCGCACAAACATACCCGGCAGCAGGGAATCATTTGGATTCGGGAAGATGGCTCGTAAAGTAATGGAACCGGTGGTTTCATCAACAGTCACATCAGAGAATTCTAATGTACCCGGCTGTGAATATTCTTTACCGTTATCCATCAGCAGTTTGACTTGCGCTTTACCGTCAGCCTGTTTCAGTGAACCGTCAGCCAGTTCCTGTTTCAGACGCAGGAAATCATTGCTGGACTGTGTTACGTCAACGTAGATAGGGTCGAGCTGTTGCACGGTTGCCAGCGCAGTGGCCTGGCCGTTAGACACCAGTGCACCTTCTGTCACAGACGATTTACCGATACGTCCGCTGATCGGGGAGGTCACTTTGGTGTAAGCCAGATTGATGCGTGCAGACTCAACGGCTGCTTTCGCACTGACTACTGCAGCATCAGCCTGTGCCGCAGTTGCGACAGCCGTATCGTAATCTTGCTTGCTGATGTAACTGGTACCGAGCAGAGGCTTGTAACGTGTCACGGTAAGACGGGAAATTTGTGCATTCGCCTGAGCTTTTACCAGATCGCCTTTAGCGCTGTCATACGCGGCCTGATAAGTGGCAGGATCAATTTGATATAAGGAGGTACCGGCTTTGATGTCGCTACCTTCAACGAAGTTACGTTTGAGAATGATACCGTTAACCTGCGGGCGCACTTCAGCAATGCGAAAAGCAGCAGTACGACCAGGAAGTTCGGTAGTCACATTAAGCGGTTCAGTTTTCAGAGTAACGACGCCAACCTGCGGAGCCTGTGGCGCACCTTGCTGAGCTTCTTTATCGTTACATCCTGTAAGTGCTAAGCTTCCGGATAGCATCAGAACTACCGCCAGAGGCGTTAACCCTCTGTTTTTGTTCATAAATAAACCTCAAGTGTCCGATTTCAAATTGTCCAATGGATCACAACATCCCAAATCCATTGCTGCGCTTTTAGTATGTGCGTGCTATGTTACATACATTCAAGAATGTATGTAAATCAAACTCCCCATAAAGATAAACCTATGGCACGAAAAACCAAATCACAGGCACTGGAAACCAGACAACAGATTCTGGATGCTGCTGTGCGTGAATTTTCTGCCCGTGGAGTATCGTCGACATCACTGACTGATATTGCAAATGCAGCCGGTGTGACGCGGGGCGCAATTTATTGGCATTTCAGGAACAAAGTGGAACTGTTTAACGCGATCTGGGAAGCTTATGAATCCCGGATAAAAGTGCTCGAAGTAGAGTATCAGACAAAGTTTCCGAATAATCCACTGCGTATTTTGCGCGAAATCCTTATTTACATACTGGTCGCCACCGTCACAGATAGCCAGCGTAAAGCATTGATGGAGATTATATTCCATAAATGTGAATTTGTTGGGGAGATGACATCGGTTCATGAAGCGCGCAAAGCGCTCTATATGGAAGGATACGGTAAAATTGAGCGTATTCTCGTACGCTGCATAGAAGAAAAGCAACTCCCGGCCAATCTCGATACCCGCCAGGCCGCCGTTATTTTACGCGCCTATCTCTCCGGTTTAATGGAAAACTGGTTATTTATTCCTGAAAGCTTTGATTTAGAAGGCAATGCCGGAAGGTTTGTGGATACGTATATAGATATGCTTCGCCACTCATCCTTTCTTACCATGATAAAATAACGTCTTACTGCTTTCCGCTGTATTAATAAGCCTGCAAATCTGTTCTCCATTTTGGCGACAAAATAAACACACTGATGTTGTATTCAGATACGCTTTTCTCCTTCCTTTCATCGTGAACGCTGCTATTGTCATCACCTATTATTCATTTGGTATGAGTTGACACCGACGTATGTTTATCTGGTTTCTGGCCGCCGCTTCTGACGTAATTTCTCTCCTGAAAAAAAAGGGAATGGCAGGTTTTTTTACGTTTGTGATATGCGTTGCATTGTTTCTTTTCTCCTTCCCCGGTCATGCTGCCAGTAATGATATTCCGGGCCGTAATGAAGTTCAAAACCAGCTTGATGCGTTAAATCGCCAAAAAAACCTGACGCCGGTCGATAAGCTATCGCAACAGGATTTGATCCACACGCTGGAATACCTTGATGCGCTTGATCGGGTGAAACAGGAAGTTAATCAGCTGCAAAAACAGGTCGCAGAAGCACCGCAGAAATTACGGGTGGCGATGGATGGCCTCGAGCAAATCAAAAACAACCCCAAAGATGACGTCAACAAAGCGCAACTTGGCGCTTTATCGCTGCGTCAGCTGGAAAATCGTCTTAACGATACCCTCGATGATCTTCAGTCTTCTCAGGAAGATTTATCCACATTCAATACCCAGCTGATTTCCCTGCAAACCCAGCCGGAACGCGTGCAGAACGCGATGTACACCTATTCGCTGGCTATCCAGAAAATCCGCAATCAGCTCAATGGCATGTCGCCTGGTCAGCAAGATTTACGAACTACTCAGCAAAATATGCTCGTGACGCAGCAGGCTTTGCTGACTGCGCAGATTGATCTGCAACGTAAGAGCCTCGAGGCCAACACTACGTTACAGGATTTACTGCAAAAACAACGCGATTACACCAATGCGCACATCAGCCAGCTGGAACATACCGCGCAGCTGTTGCAGGAAGTGGTCAACGGAAAGCGGCTGATTTTGTCTGAACGCACGGCAAAAGAAGCACAGACCCCGGACGACACCTCGGACATCCAAAATGATCCGCTTGTTGCGCAGGAACTGGGGATTAACCGCCAGCTCAGTGAACGCCTGATTGCCGCCACGGAAGAGGGCAACCAGCTGGTGCAGAAAAACATCACGGTGAAAAACTGGCTCGACCGTTCGGCGCAGGCTGAGCATGACCTCAAAGAGCAAATCACTGTACTGAAGGGCAGTTTATTGCTGTCGCGCATTTTATATCAGCAACAACAAAATACCATCCCGCCTTCCGGCCTGATAACGGACATGAGCACGCACATTGCCGATCTGCGTCTCGAACAGTTCAAGATCAATCAGCAGCGTGATGCCTTATTCCAGGGCGACAGCTACATTCAGGGCGTAGTGGCCAACAGCAAAGAGACGATTAACGGCGATATCAGTGATGCACTGGATCAGATTGTCGACATGCGACGTGAGCTACTTGATCAACTGAATAAACAGCTCGGTAATCAGCTGTCGCTGGCCATCAGTTTGCAGATTAACCAGCAACAATTGCTGAGCATCAACCAGTCGCTGACCGAAACGCTGACCCAGCAGATTTTTTGGGTGAGCAGCAATAAACCGATGAACTGGGAGTTCATCAAGTCATTGCCAGATGAAGTGAAAAATCAGCTGAGCAGCCTGCATGTCAGTATTCCGCCGGGTGAGCTGATGCTGGGTGCACTGCATTCCCTGCCGGTGACTATTCCGCTGTTAACCGTAATTTTGTTGCTGCTGTGGCGCAGGAAATATATTAACCAGCGGATTGAAATGTTGAGCAATGATGTCGGACAGCTCAAGCGGGACAGCCAACTGCATACGCCGCAGGCGCTGGCATTAATGGCGCTGAATGTTTTGCCCGGCGTCCTGCTGATGCTCGGCATCGGCTACTGGCTTTCAGTGTGTGATATCGAGCCGAGTGATTTCTTCTGGACACTGGCGCAACGGTTGGCGGTTTTCCAGCTGGTGATGGGCTTTTGTTATCGAATTCTCAAACCGGGCGGCATAAATGAACGGCACTTCAATACGCCGGCGGCCACTTGTGCTCACTATCGTCGTTCTGTCATTCGTCTGAGTCTGGTGATGTTACCGCTGATTTTCTGGTCGGTACGCGGTGAGAAAGCGCCGCTCGGGCTGGTGGATGACATCATCGGTCAGGTCGTGATTTTCCTGACGATGCTAGCCCTGACTGTTCTGGTTTTCCCGATTGCGCGCGATGGCTGGCGTGAAAAAGATTCGCACAGTATTCGGCTGGTGGTGGTGACGGCGATTGCCCTGGCACCGATTTTCTTCGTCGGATTGGTGGTCAGCGGGTATTTTTACACCACGTTGCGACTGGCAGGTCGCTGGATTGACAGCCTGTATCTGCTGATTTTCTGGAACATTGCCTATCTTGCGGCATTGCGCGGACTCAGTGTTGCCGCGCGGCGCCTGGCTTATCGCCGAGCGCTGGCGCGTCGCCAGACCATAGCGGCGAAAGATGGCGCGGAGGGCAACGAGCCGGTCGAAGAGCCGCAGATCGGGTTGGATCAGATCAACCAGCAGTCATTACGCCTGACCACGATGGGCCTGTTCTTTATCTTCGCGACAGTGTTTTACTGGATTTGGTCGGATTTGCTGACGGTGATTTCGTATCTGGACAGCATTACCTTGTGGCATTACTCCAGCACGGTGGCGGGCGCGGTTATTCAGCAAACGGTGACGCTGGGGAATTTCCTGCTCGGTTTCCTCGCGGTGATTGTGGCGTATGTATTAACGCGAAATTTGCCGGGATTGCTTGAGGTTGTCGTGTTGTCGCGGCTGCAATTGCGGCAGGGGACGTCCTACGCCATTACGACCATTCTGACCTATTCGATTACGGTGATTGGCGCAGTGACAGCGCTTGGATCGCTCGGCGTCTCGTGGGATAAATTGCAATGGCTGGTGGCCGCGCTGTCGGTGGGGCTGGGCTTTGGTTTGCAGGAGATCTTCGCGAACTTTGTTTCAGGGCTGATCATTCTCTTTGAACGCCCGGTGCGTATTGGCGATACCGTGACCATCGGGACATTCTCAGGCACCGTCAGCCGCATTCGTATCCGTGCGACCACGATTATCGATTTCGACCGCAAAGAAGTGATCATCCCGAATAAAGCGTTTGTGACCGAGCGGCTGATCAACTGGTCGTTGAGCGACACCGTCACCCGCGTGTTGATCAAACTCGGTGTGGCGTATGGTTCCGATCTCGACAAAGTGAAAGAGATCTTATTGCAGGCGGCGCATGAAAATGCCCGTGTGATGAGTGACCCCGCGCCATTGGTGTTCTTCCTGAATTTCGGAGCCAGCACGCTCGATCACGAACTGCGAGTGTATGTACGTGAGCTGGGGGATCGCAGTTATACCGTGGATGAACTCAATCGCAGCATTGATAAGCTTTGCCGCGAAAACGGCATTAATATCGCGTTCAATCAGCTGGAGGTGTATCTGCATAATCAGGACGGCAGTGAAGTGCAGGAAGTGAAACGTGTAATGCGACAACCGGGCGATGAACCGGATGCATTGCCACAGAGCTGAGAAATTCGTTGCCATTCAGGGGAAATTGACGGGTTCCCCTGAAGCAGGCAGCCGGTCAGCTTAAAGGTAACTGATCGAAAGTGTACTCTTACTGTTTTTCAACTTTTCCTGATAATCGCGTTGTACGATTTCCAGCGCCGCAAGCGCGGTTTCAGGGGCAATTTCGTTGCACTCAAGCAGGTAAATCAAATCGACAGCAAGCTGAAGTTCGGGGGGCGCATTTTCTACGGACATATAGGCCAACATTATGATTAGCAGGTTTTGGACTTACTATTATAGATAAGAAAAGGTCCGGCCTGAATGCCGGATTAAAAAAATGTGATAAAGATTCAAAAACCTTTTTCCTGCCGCTCGATTTGTCTCTCTATTTTGGCCAGCGCCTGACGACAACGCATTAAACGTCCTTCGAGCGCCGCCAGTTCCTTCTGCACCCGCTGCTGATCGCTGAATGTCGCCAGCTGACCCAGCGTGGTTTCCCGATCTTCAATCATCGCAATCAGACGTCGCTCGAACTGCTGAGTTTCCGCCAGTTTGGTGTAATTATCATGGCTTTTGCGTTCCGGTGTCTGGTGCGTTTTGCGCAGAGACTGGGTCGCCAGCTCGCGCTGCATGGCGGTAATTTGTGCCACCAGCCGTTCGGCGATAAACGCCACCTGCGCAGAGCGTTTTTCGAGTACTTCCTGATTCAGTTGCCGCAAATTGGTTTTAATTTCTGCCAGATAATCGCGCAACCGGGTGCCTTTGGTTGAGAAAAGTGCGACATCAAACCGTGCCTGTGAGGCGGAAACATGGCCGATCGGTTCAATTTCCCGAGCCAGTGTTTCGATCTGCTGATCGAGGACATGTAAAATTCGTTCTGTGCTCACGATAATCTCCCTTAAACTCTGGCGTAGCTTACCGGTATGACAGCCTCTGCGCACTTGTTTACACTGAGAAACCGTAAATCGTCTATGCAGCCTGTTTTAAGCTGAAGGAAATGCATGAAACGTGTACTACTGATTACCGTTGGCTGGTTGTGTGTGGTGCTGGCGACGCTCGGCGTGGTGTTACCGTTGTTGCCGACAACCCCCTTTTTACTGCTGGCGGCCTGGTGCTTTGCCCGGTCCTCACCCCGTTTCCATCAGTGGTTATTGTACCGCTCATGGTTTGGCAGCTATCTGCGCCACTGGCAGACACATCGCGCGTTACCGAAAGGTGTAAAACCGAAAGCGGTTGCGCTGATTGTGGTGACTTTCGCGATTTCGATATATTTTGTGCCGTTATTGTGGGTGCGTATTTTATTGGTTTGCATGATGTTTGCGTTGCTGATCATGATGTGGCGATTACCAGTGGTTGACCTTGAGCAATAAAACAGGCGATCATGTCCGGCTGCGGGTTGCTTTTTAAAGCAGCTTTGCATAGATTTGGGCATCTCGTACGTCGGTGCGCTCCCAATTTCCTTCCTTGAACGACATGCTTTATACAGGCATGGCGGGGGACATTTGACCGCCCGCGTTTAAGTATGAACAGCAGCTTTATCAGGCAATTACATTATGACCGCTACCGCACAGCAGCTACAGTTTATTAAAGACAGTATCAAAACCATCCCTGACTATCCTAAGCCAGGCATACTGTTCCGTGACGTCACCAGCTTGCTGGAAGACCCAAAAGCTTACGCTGCAAGCATTCAGTTACTGGCCGATCGTTACCGCGATGCCGGCGTCACCAAAGTGGTGGGCACTGAAGCACGAGGTTTCCTGTTTGGCGCACCGGTTGCGCTGGTTCTGGGCGTGGGCTTTGTTCCCGTGCGTAAACCGGGCAAATTACCGCGTGAAACCATCAGCGAAACCTACGATCTTGAATACGGCACTGACAGTCTTGAAATCCACGTTGATGCGATTCAACCTGGCGAAAAAATTCTGGTGATCGACGATTTGCTGGCAACAGGCGGCACGATTGAAGCCACCGCGAAACTGATCCGTCGTCTGGGGGGAGAAGTGACTGATGCTGCATTCATCATTAACCTGCCGGAACTGGGCGGTGAAAAACGCCTGAACGATTCAAATATCAACTGCTACAGCCTGGTCTGTTTCGACGGCCACTGATTCATGCGCGTTGATGTGAACTGGCCTCGCCGTTAACGCGAGGCCTTTTGCTTTCTGCGCCGTTATTTCCCTCTTTCTTCTGCCCAGACCACCATTATTTTATCGTCACCTTGCTGACGGCTGAAGGCATAATATTGCGCCGTCAGCTGCGATTTCTGCACGCCTGCGCCAACCGCCGGATGTTGTTCCCTGAAAGTTCCCAGTTTTTGCCAATGCTTCAGTAAAGCCTGTTTCGGGCCGGTCAGCTCACTCCAGTTCATGTCAGAACGCGTTCCCTGTAAAGGATCTGAACCCGTCGCGCCAAACTGGCGACCACTTTCATCGCCGTAATAAATCTGCACCGCGCCGGGTGCCAGTAGCAAGAAATCTGCGGCGCGCTGCTGTAACGGTAGAGAACCTTTGGCATCGGCAGCGAAAAACAGCCGGGTATCATGCGATGACAAATAACTGAGGACATTGAAATCCTGCATTTTCTCCGCCATCTGCTGATAAGTTGCATCGATGCTGGCAAAACAACTCAGCGCCGCCGCGGCCTGATCCTGAAAATCAAAATTAATCATTGCGTCAAAACCATTGGCGTAATAATCGCTTTTCATCACACCGTGGCCCCATGCCTCGCCGGTCATCCAGAATGGTGCGTCATCCAGCGCCTTTGCAGGATTGGCCGTTTTCCATTGCTTCAGGGCTTCGGCTGAACGGTCTTTGAGTAATGCCAGTGTCGCTTTTTCGACGTGTTTGGCGGTATCCACACGGAATCCATCTATGCCGTAATCCCGCACCCACTGACTGAGCCAGGTGACCAGATAATCACGCGGTGTTGCACCGGGAATTTCACGTGCGGCCGTATCGGGTTTGTTGCGATAGAAAACGGGCAGGCCGCTGGCTTGCGTCGATTCCGTTTTAATATCCGGCAGGAAGGCCAATGACATCGTCAGATCGTCATAACCGGGCGAGTCATAGTCACCAATGTCGGTGCGGATCCATTTTTTCCCCCACCAGGTGCTCCAGCCGTCTTTGTCGCCGAAATTAATATAATCATTAAAACTGTGCCAGTTCTGGCCTGGACCGGGCTTCCAGTCAGTCCAGTTTTTGCCGAGTGTTTTTCCGATGTCATCACCTTTCAGATACAACGAGCCGAACTGGAAGGTTTGCATGTCTGCCAGCGTGGCGTAGCCGGTGTGATTGACGACAACGTCAAATAAAATGCGGATCCCACGTTTGTGCGCTTCGCTGACCAGTTTCTGTAAATCTTCGCCGGTGCCCATATTGGCATCGAGTTTTGTCCAGTCGAGCGTGTAATAGCCGTGATAGGCATAATGCGGGAAGTCGCCTTTTGTGCCGCCGCCGACCCAACCGTGGATCTGCTCGAGCGGCGAACTGATCCAAAGTGCGTTAACGCCGAGCTGTTGCAGATAGTCGAGTTTGCTGGTCAGCCCGGCCAGATCACCGCCGTGGAAAGTGCCGATTTCCTGCATTCCGTCACTGTGACGGCCATAGCTGTGATCGTTATCCGGATTGCCGTTTTCAAAGCGATCGGTCAGTACGAAATACACTGTGGCGTTTTTCCAGCTAAACGCCGCGGGCGCTTTGCGCTCTGCTGTTTCCAGTAACAACAGGCCGCCGCTGGCCGGATCCGGCATCATGGTGATGTGGCCGCCGCTGACCTGTGTGCTCTGACCAGAATAAAAATCGCGAACAGTTTCACCCTCAGCAAAAGTGCCGGAGACATCGACGGTCAGCGGTTTTCCATCTCCACGCGGACAGGTTTTCGCCACCGGGGCGACGGTTTCCTCCACCGTTTTCAAACTGAGCTGAAGCGTGGGTGTGCCGCTGCGGGTATCAATTCGGACCTGATAATCCCCCGCGCGGAACAGTTTCCAGTTAACCGGCACCTGGCTTTCACAAGGTTGCAGCGACAGCATTTCGTTAAGCTTTACCGCACCCGTGGGTTGCCAGCACTGATTATCCTGATGTAATTCCAGTGTGCGTTGTCCCTTAGGTAATGTGGCGTGGCTGGTGAATATTCCGCTGACCGGTTCGGCGAAACCGGGGAAGCCTTGCAGCGTCCAGTCGGCCTGTGCGGCGGGAGAAATGAGCAATAATAAAGGCAGTGTCAGGTGTTTCATGGCTCTCCTTACGAAAGGCAGGAAGCATTATCAGAACAGAGGTGAATTTAAGTGTAATGAGTGGGCAAAATTTGCCCTCATCCCGTGAGGCGAATTGTCAGGAGGAGGAGGAAGGTGGAGAAACTGCGGCGCGCTGCGCAAAAAGTAAAGTAATAGGAATGATGGCGACCCTGCTGGTACACTAAGAAGTGGCAGTCTGGCTCCGGCATCATTATGCTGAGTCTTCAGTCTCCGTTTCGCAGACCAGCGCAGAAAGACGGGTTAAACGATGTTTTTTCGTGTATCGTCAAATTATTCATTATAAATCAACGATGAAGTGTTAATGAGCTATCAGGTTCTTGCCCGTAAGTGGCGCCCCCAAACTTTTGCCGACGTCGTCGGACAGGAACATGTGCTGACCGCGCTGGCCAATGGCTTGTCGCTCGGGCGCATCCATCACGCCTACCTGTTTTCCGGTACCCGTGGCGTAGGGAAAACCACCATCGCCCGTCTGCTGGCGAAAGGCCTTAACTGCGAAACTGGCATTACCTCCACCCCTTGTGGCGTGTGTGATAACTGCCGCGAGATCGAGCAGGGCCGTTTTGTCGATCTGATTGAAATCGATGCCGCTTCCCGTACCAAAGTCGAAGACACCCGTGAGCTGCTGGATAACGTGCAATATGCACCGGCGCGGGGCCGCTTCAAAGTTTACCTGATTGACGAAGTGCACATGCTCTCGCGTCACAGTTTTAATGCGCTGTTGAAAACGCTGGAAGAGCCGCCCGCACACGTCAAATTCCTGCTGGCAACGACGGATCCGCAAAAACTGCCGGTCACCATTTTATCGCGTTGTTTGCAGTTCCATCTGAAAGCGCTGGACGCTGAACAGATCCGTAAACAGCTCGAACATGTATTAACCCAGGAAACCATTACCACGGAACCGCGCGCTTTACAGCTGCTTTCGCGCGCTGCCGACGGCAGTATGCGTGATGCGCTGAGCCTGACCGATCAGGCGATCGCGATGGGGCAGGGCGCGGTGACGACCGAAACCGTGGCACAAATGCTCGGTACACTGGATGACGAACAACCGCTGGCAATGCTGGAAGCGCTGGTCAGCGCCGATGGCGGACAGATGATGGCGCAGGTCGAACAGGCCGCGTCCCGTGGCGTGGACTGGGAAAATTTGCTGGTGGAAACGCTGGCGTTGCTGCACCGCATTGCAATGGTTCAGTTGTTACCATCGGTTCTCGATAATCATTACGCGGCGATTGAACAACGCCTGCGCGAACTGGCGCGTGTCATTCCGCCTGCGGACGTACAGCTTTATTATCAGACCTTACTGATTGGCCGCAAAGAGCTGGCCTATGCGCCGGACAAACGTATGGGCGTTGAAATGACGCTGCTGCGCGCGCTGGCCTTCCATCCTAAAGTGATTATTGCTGAACCGGCTCCTCAGCCAGTCGCAGCCCCAGCTTATGTGGCGCCGCAGGCTCCATCACAACCGGCGGCACCGCGTAACGCACCGCCGCAACAAAACGATAATGCGCCTGCGCCGCAGGGAAATGCAGAACCGGCGTCAATGCCGGATTCCACCGCGCAACTTTTACAGGCACGAACACAATTGCTCAGGCAGGGGAGTACCACCCCAAAAAAAGCTGAGCCGGCAGCGCCAGGAAAAGCGCGGCCGGCAACCTCAGCACTGGAGCGTCTCGCTTCGGTGACTGAGCGTGCGCAGACATTGGCTGTGAAGAAAGAACCTGCCGCGCCGATAAAAGAAGAAGCGTATCGCTGGAAAGCGATGATGGAACCGGAAGTCGCACCGGAACCGGTGGCGACACCGAAAGCGCTGCGCACCGCGCTGGAACATGAAAAATCGCCGGAACTGGCTTCCCGCCTGGCGGAAGAAGCGATTGAACGTGATGAATGGGCGGCTGAGATCAGCCGGATGACCATTCCGAAACTGGTGCAGCAACTGGCGCTGAATGCGTATCGTGAGCAGCCGGAACCAGGCAAAATTTGCCTGCACCTGCGTTCCTCGCAAAAGCACCTGAATTCGCCGTCCGCGCAGAAAGTGCTGACGGATGCTTTATCGGCATTGCATCAGACGCCGGTTGAACTGACCGTGCTGGAAGATGATAATCTGGCGGTGAAGACGCCGCTGGAATGGCGACAGGCCATTTATGAAGAAAAACTGGCGCAGGCGCGTCAGTCTATTATTGCGGATAACAACATTCAGACTTTGCGCCGTTTCTTCGACGCTGAGCTGGATGAAGAAAGTATTCGCCCAATTTAAACGCCGCGATTGTGACGCGGCCATTGCTGAGAGAGAAGACTATGTTTGGAAAAGGCGGCATTGGTAACCTGATGAAACAGGCCCAGCAAATGCAGGAAAAAATGCAACAGGCTCAGGCGGAAATCGCTCAGCTGGAAGTGACTGGTGAGTCAGGCGCTGGCCTGGTGAAAATCACCATCAACGGTGCGCACAACGTGCGTCGCGTTGAAATCGATCCAAGCCTGCTGGAAGACGATAAAGACATGCTGGAAGATCTGATCGCTGCGGCGTTCAACGATGCTGCACGTCGTATCGATGAAACTCAGAAAGAAAAAATGGCAGCCGTATCTGGCGGCATGCAATTGCCACCAGGCTTCAAGATGCCATTCTGATGCAAACCAGCCCTCTCCTTGAATCTTTAATGGAGGCGTTGCGTTGCCTGCCGGGCGTCGGCCCGAAGTCCGCGCAACGTATGGCATTCCAGTTGCTGCAACGTGATCGCAGCGGCGGAATGCGGCTGGCGCAGTCTTTAACGCGTGCCATGTCTGAGATCGGCCATTGTGCCGATTGCCGTACCTTCACCGAGCAGGAAGTCTGTACGATTTGCGCCAATCCACGGCGTAAAGAAAACGGTCAGGTTTGTGTGGTGGAAAGCCCGGCGGACATTCATGCGATAGAACAAACCGGTCAGTTCTCTGGTCGCTATTTTGTGCTGATGGGACACCTGTCACCACTCGATGGCATCGGGCCGGACGACATCGGTTTAGGCCGTCTGGAAGAGCGTCTTGAAAGTGAAAATATTCAGGAAGTGATCCTGGCGACTAACCCGACGGTTGAAGGTGAAGCGACCGCCAACTACATCGCTGAAATGTGCGGCCAGTATGGCGTACTGGCGAGCCGCATTGCGCACGGTGTGCCAGTCGGAGGCGAACTGGATATGGTCGACGGCACCACGCTGTCGCATTCCCTTGCCGGACGCCATCCCTTTCGGTTCTGACTGTTATGCGGGCGCGGTTCTCTGCGCCCCGTTTTATTCAGCTATCCCTCTGCATTTCTTCTTAAAATTTTCTCCCTGTGCTTGAAAAGCCTGACACGTAACCCCACTTATTCCTCAACGTCTGATTTGGTCAATAACAGTATCTGGATTGAGGTAATTTGATGAGTATGAAAGGACAAGAGACACGCGGATTCCAGTCTGAAGTAAAACAACTGCTTCATCTGATGATCCATTCCCTGTATTCAAACAAAGAAATTTTCCTGCGCGAGCTGATTTCCAACGCCTCAGATGCCGCTGATAAACTGCGTTTCCGCGCATTGTCTGCGCCTGAACTTTATGAAGGTGATGGCGAGCTGCATGTCCGTCTGGCATTTGATAAAGAAAAACGCACCCTGACGCTGAGTGATAACGGTATCGGCATGAGCCGTGACGAAGTTATCGATAACCTCGGTACCATCGCCAAATCCGGCACCAAAGCGTTCCTGCAATCTGTCGGTTCCGAGCAGGCGAAAGACAGCCAGTTGATTGGTCAGTTTGGTGTGGGCTTCTACTCTGCCTTTATCGTGGCAGACAAAGTCACCGTGCGCACCCGCGCAGCCGGTGCCAGCGCTGACGAAGGCGTATTCTGGGAATCTGCCGGTGAAGGCGAGTACACCCTGGCGGATATCGAGAAAGCCGATCGCGGGACTGAAATTACCCTGCATTTGCGCGAAGATCAGGACGAATTCCTGGATGACTGGCGCGTGCGCTCCATCATCAGTAAATATTCCGACCATATTGCGTTGCCGGTTGAAGTCGAAACCCGTAACGAAGAAGACGACACCGTCACCTGGGAACAAATCAACAAGGCACAGGCCCTGTGGACCCGCGGTAAAGCGGAAGTCACCGACGACGAATATAAAGAATTCTACAAACACATTTCCCATGATTTCAGCGATCCGCTGAGCTGGAGCCACAACCGCGTTGAAGGTAAGCAGGAATACACCAGCCTGCTGTACATCCCTTCACAGGCACCGTGGGATATGTGGAACCGCGACCATAAACACGGCCTGAAACTGTATGTGCAGCGCGTGTTTATCATGGACGAAGCCGAGCAGTTCATGCCGAACTACCTGCGTTTTGTTCGTGGTCTGATAGATTCCAACGATCTGCCGCTGAACGTGTCCCGTGAAATTCTGCAGGACAGCCGCATCACCCAGAACCTGCGCAGTGCGCTGACCAAACGTGTTCTGCAAATGCTGGAAAAACTGGCGAAAGACGACAACGAAAAATACCTGCAATTCTGGAAACAGTTTGGTCTGGTATTGAAAGAAGGTCCGGCAGAAGACGGTGCGAACAAAGAAGCGATCGCCAAACTGCTGCGTTTCGCCAGCACCCGCAACGACAGCAGCGAGCAGACGTTGTCGCTGGAAGAGTATGTAGCGTCGATGGTTGAAGGCCAGGACAAAATTTATTACATCACTGCCGACAGCTATGCGGCCGCGAAGAGCAGCCCGCATCTGGAATTGTTCCGCAAAAAAGGCATTGAAGTCCTGTTGCTGTCTGACCGTATCGACGAATGGATGATGAGCTATCTGACTGAGTTTGATGGCAAAGTCTTCCAGTCCGTCAGCAAGGCCGACGATACACTGGACAAACTGGCTGACGAAAGCGAAGAGCAGAAAGAAGCTGAAAAAGCGATGGAGCCGTTCGTTGAGCGCGTGAAAACGCTGCTGGGTGATCGTGTGAAAGAAGTGCGTCTGACGCACCGTCTGACCGATACGCCAGCCATCGTTACCACCGGTGCCGACGAAATGACCACGCAGATGGCAAAACTGTTTGCCGCTGCCGGTCAGGATGCGCCGGAAGTGAAATACATCTTTGAGCTGAACCCGGAACACGCGCTGGTGAAACGTGCTTCTGATGTGGCTGATGAAGATCAGTTCAGCGAGTGGATTGAGCTGCTGCTGGATCAGGCGCTGTTCGCAGAACGCGGCACGCTGGAAGATCCAAACCTGTTCATCCGTCGCATGAATACGCTGTTACAGGCGTAATCAGCTGGCGTAAAACGAAAAGGGTGTCGTGAAAGCGACACCCTTTTTTATTGCTTTGCTTCTTCCCGTTTCCATTCCCTGAAAGCCTGTGAGTCAAGTTCAGCAATCATGCCGGTAGCGTGATGTTCTCGCTGGTCGTGGTCCCGCAAACTGGCGGGTGGAACGACGGATGGCGCAGGCTTAACCCCAATTTCAGCAGGGCTTGTTCCTTGAGCAAAAGTGCTCAGAATGGTATGGTTGACCGTTTTTCGAGATTCATAAAAATTACATGCAAGGGGATTTACGCAATGCGTATCATTCTGCTGGGCGCTCCGGGCGCAGGTAAGGGTACTCAGGCTCAATTCATCATGGAGAAATTTGGTATTCCGCAAATTTCTACCGGTGATATGTTGCGCGCCGCTGTGAAGGCCGGAAGTGAACTCGGCAAGAAAGCAAAAGAGATTATGGATGCCGGTAAACTGGTGACCGACGAACTGGTTATCGCACTGGTGAAAGAACGTATTCAGCAGGAAGATTGCCGCAACGGTTTCCTGTTAGACGGTTTCCCTCGTACCATTCCGCAGGCTGATGCCATGAAAGACGCGGGCATCAAAGTGGATTACGTGCTGGAATTCGACGTGCCTGACGAACTGATCGTCGATCGCATCGTAGGTCGTCGCGTACACCCTGGCTCCGGCCGTGTGTACCACATCCATTACAATCCACCTAAAGTGGAAGGTAAAGACGATGTCACCGGAGAAGAACTGATCACCCGTAAAGATGATCAGGAAGAAACCGTGCGTAAACGTCTGGTGGAATACCATGAGCTGACTGAGCCGCTGGTGTCCTACTACAGCAAAGAAGCTGAAGCGGGCAATACCAGGTACGTCAAAATTGACGGTACACAACAGGTCTCTGCAGTGCGTGACGAACTGGCTGCTATTCTGAGCTGATCGTCTGTTCTGCGCACTATCACGGGGTGACTACGGTCGCCCCGTTTGTTTTTTTAGGGTCTCCATTTCCAATACCCAAAATAATTCGAGCGGCGGCAAGCGAGCGTGACGGGGATTAATAATAACAATTCGCATTGATAGTTTCTGCCGTTGTTCCCATCGTCTTTGTTTTCGTTACAATGACCTGCGCCTCTTTGCCGCATCACAAATAAACGGTGGCGCCCATAACTTTTCGCACTGGCTTCAGTGCCTTCAATTTAGGAAATTCAGCATGACGCAGACCAAATTCGGTGTTCTCCTGGTCAACCTCGGGACGCCGGAAGCTCCGACCCCGCAGGCCGTTAGAAAATATCTGGCTGAATTTTTGAGTGATATCCGTGTGGTTGATACCCCCCGCTGGCTGTGGTGGCCGATCCTGAATTTGGTGATCCTGCCGCTGCGTTCCCCGCGCGTGTCCAAACTGTATAAAGCCGTGTGGATGGAAGAGGGCTCACCGCTGATGGTTTACAGCCGTCGTCAGCAGAAAGCGCTGGCAGAACGCCTGCCGGGTACGCCGGTTGAACTGGCGATGAGTTACGGCAAGCCGGGCATGAAAGAACCGATTGAAAAACTGCTGGCGCAGGGCGTGACCAAAATGGTGGTGCTGCCGCTGTATCCGCAATACTCTTGCTCAACCAGCGCCGCGGTATTTGACGGCGTGGCGCGTGTGCTGAAATCGCAGCGTCGCCTGCCTTCAATGAGCTTTGTCCGTGATTACGCCACGCATCCGGCTTATATTTCCGCGCTGAAAGCTAGCATCGAACGTTCGTTCGCTCAGCATGGCGAACCGGACCGTCTGGTGTTGTCCTTCCACGGCATTCCAAAGCGTTTTGTCGCGCAGGGTGATGACTACGAACAGCGTTGCCGCGATACAGTGCAGGCGCTGACCGATGCGCTGCAACTGCCTGCGGGCAAAATTATGCTGACCTTCCAGTCTCGCTTTGGTCGCGAACCATGGCTGACGCCTTACACCGATGAAACGCTGAAAGGCCTTCCGGCTCAGGGTGTTAAGCATATTCAGATCCTCTGCCCTGGCTTTGCGGCAGACTGTCTGGAGACACTGGAGGAAATCAAAGGCGAGAACCGCGAGATTTTTATTCATGCAGGCGGCGAGCGCTTCGAATATATTGACGCCTTAAACGACCAGCCGGAACATATTGATTTGCTGCAACAGCTGGTCACTCAGCACTTCTGACTGAAGCCTGAGTTTTTTGAATCTCCCGAGAATAATGCATGAAATTTCCTGGTAAACGTAAGTCCAAACACTATTTTCCGGTCAGCGCACGCGACCCTTTATTGCGTGATTCTATGTTACAGGCAATGCAGCCGGAGTCAGAAGCCGGTGCCTCGTACATCGCCGGCATTGACCAGACGATGGTCGATATCGAAGCGCGTGTTGATGAGAATTTTGTTGCCCGCTACGGGCTGACGCCCGGTGAATCCAATATTCTGGATGATGAGATGTCGGAAACGCTGTATCAGGAACTGATGAGCAACGCCCTGATCACGCACCAGTTTGCGGGCGGTACTGTCGGTAACACACTGCACAACTATTCCGTGCTGGCCGATGACCGTTCTGTGCTGCTCGGCGTGATGTGTAATAACGTTAAAATTGGCGATTATGCTTACCGTTATCTTTGCAACACCTCCAGCCGCGTAGATCTTAACTTCCTGCAGGGCGTGGATGGCGCGATAGGTCGTTGCTTTACGCTGATCAGCGATACCGGCGAGCGCACCTTTGCCATCAGTCCGGGCAAAATGAACGGTCTGCGTGCGGAAAATGTGCCGGAAGATGTGATAGCAGGAGCCTCCGCGCTGTTACTGACCTCGTATTTGCTGCGCAGCAAGCCGGGCGAACCGATGCCGGAAGCCACCATGCAGGCGATTGAGTACGCGAAGAAGTACCATGTGCCGGTGGTCTTAACATTGGGCACACAATACGTTATCGCCGAAGATCCGCAGGCATGGCGTGATTTCATCCGTGATAACGTGTCGATTCTTGCGATGAACGAAGATGAAGGTTTTGCGCTGACTGGTCTGAAAGATCCGCTGATGGCGGCGGATAAGGCGCTGGACTGGGTCGATCTGGTGTTGTGTACCGCCGGGCCGAACGGCCTGTTTATGGCGAGTTATACCGAAGACGAGTTCAAGCGCACCACCCAGCATCCGCTGCTGCCGGGGGCGATTGCCGAATTCAATCAGTACGAATTCAGCCGCGCGATGCGTCGTGACTGTTGTCAGCAACCGTTGAAGATTTATTCCCACATCGCGCCGTATATGGGCGGGCCGGAGAAAATCATGAACACCAACGGAGCGGGTGACGGGGCATTATCGGCGCTGCTGCATGATATCGCCGCCAACGGTTTCCACCGGACTTCTGTGCCGAATTCCAGCAAACATTCCCGCGAGTATCTGACCTATTCCTCGCTGGCGCAGGTGTGTAAATACGCCAACCGTGTGAGTTATCAGGTGCTGAACCAGCACTCGCCGCGTCTGACGCGTGGCCTGCCGGAACGTGAAGACAGCCTGGAAGAGAGTTACTGGGAGCGCTAGGGAGTCAGGCGGCTGTCAACATTTTGATGAAAATCAGAAGGGCGTTGAGATAGAAGCCATTTTTTATAAAGCCACTTAAACAGGCGCAGTGATGAACTGCGCCCTTATTTTTTTAATCACTAACAGATGATCAGATCGGGCAAAACGGACGCTTTTCGTCTTCGGTCATAATATCGATTTGAAGCATACCCAGCATGCTGTTGGCGATTTCCCGCTCGCCCATCACCACGCGATCCGCACCGCGTTCCAGGATATAGGTGACTTCATCGTCATAATGCGCACGGGCGATAA
The DNA here is from genome assembly GCF_040544515.1 of Rahnella sp. 2050. Lineage (NCBI taxonomy): Bacteria > Pseudomonadati > Pseudomonadota > Gammaproteobacteria > Enterobacterales > Yersiniaceae > Rahnella > Rahnella sp. 2050. The sequence continues at coordinate 951,133 of NZ_JBEPKE010000002.1, forward strand.
TTTCGATATTTGGCCGCTTGACGCGGGCTGATGCGACGATTTCACCGGCTTCATAACCGTTGGGAATGGTCACCAGCAGCCAGCGGGCGCAGTCGAGACGCGCCAGATCCATCACTTCCTGATTGGCGGCATTGCCCAGCACCGTACTAATGCCCTGGTCACGCAGCGCCTCGACACGCGGACGCGAATTTTCAATCACCACCAGCGGGATCCCCGCAGCCTGAAGTTTCTCGCCGAGCAGGCTGCCGACGCGTCCGTAACCGACCAGCAGTGCGTGATTGCACAAATCGAACGGGATTTGCTTCTCGTCTTCAACCGCTTCTTCAACGCTCTGGTCTTCGATGGTTTCCGTTTTCGCCAGATATTTTTCCAGCAGCGTGAACAGCAGCGGGTTAAACATAATCGACAGAATTGCCCCCGCCAGCACCAGATTACGGCCATGTTCAGACAGCAGTCCCAGCGAAATCCCCAGACCGGCGAGAATAAAGGCGAATTCGCCGATCTGCGCCAGACTGACGGAAATCGTCAGCGCGGTGCGTTTGGAATGCCCGAACATCTTCACCAGCAGGAACGCGGCAATGGATTTACCGAACACGATGATCGCCAGTGTGGCGATCACGGTCAGCGGTTCACGCACCAGAATCATCGGGTCGAATAGCATGCCAACCGAGACGAAGAACAGCACCGCGAAGGCATCGCGCAGTGGTAACGTGTCGTGCGCGGCACGCTGGCTGAGTTCGGATTCATTGAGCACCATACCGGCGAAGAACGCGCCCAGCGCGAACGACACATCAAAGAATTCCACGGCGCCGTAAGCGATGCCCAGCGCCAGTGCCAGAACTGACAGCGTAAACAGTTCACGTGAACCGGTGCTGGCGGTTTTGGCGAGGATCCACGGCACTACACGGCGGCCCACCACCATCATCAGCACCATAAACGCGATCACTTTACCAATCGTCACGGCAAGGCCGGTGAGCAGTTCTACCGGGCTGGAGTGATGGCTTTCCAGCATGCCGCTGAACGCAGGCAGCAGAACCAGCGTCAGCACCATCACCAGGTCTTCAACAATCAGCCAGCCGATGGCGATTTGCCCGCGCTGGCTTTCAATCAGTTGCCGTTCTTCCAGCGCCCGCAGCAACACCACGGTACTGGCGGTGGACAGACACAGCCCGAACACCAGTCCGGTGGCCAGATCCCAGCCCATCAGGCTTGATAATCCCATTCCAAGCAGTGTTGCAACCGCGATTTGCGCTACAGCGCCGGGAATGGCTATCGACTTTACGGCGAGTAAATCTTTCAGAGAAAAATGCAAACCTACGCCAAACATCAGCAGGATGACGCCGATTTCTGCCAGCTCCGGTGCCAGTGAAGTGTCTGCAACGAAGCCCGGTGTAAACGGACCGGCCAGCACGCCAGCAGCGAGATAGCCAACCAGAGGAGAAATTCGCAGGCGGTTGGCGAGCATTCCTAACAGGAACGCTAAGACCAGACCGCCAACGATGGTAGTGATGAGAGGCGTAGAATGATGCATTCAGACTCCTTCTGGTTATGCATAAAGCAAATATGTTGCTGATTGTTTCTAAGTTTATGGTAAAAATCGTTTTCACGTTGGGGAATTTTGGCCTTTTTTATTTAAAATCATCAGCAGACGATAAAAAAAATTCCAACGCGGGATTTAAATGGGTTTTATCAGGCAGATATCAAGGGAATAAGGGTTCAGACGCTGCCGATATTTAACTATCGGCAGCCGGGAAGGAAAGGTTAATGGCTATTTGCGTTCTATATTTGGCAGGAATGCTGTCAGGATCCCGAGCAACGGCAGGAAGGCACAAATCTGATACACCAGTTCGATACTGGTTTTATCGGCCACATAGCCGAGCACCGCAGCCCCCAGCCCGCCCATGCCAAAGGCCAGACCGAAGAACAGGCCGGAAACCATGCCGACTTTGCCCGGCATCAGCTCCTGCGCGAACACCAGAATGGCTGAGAATGCCGAGGCGAGGATCACGCCGATAATCACGCTAAGCACGCTGGTCCACATCAGACTGGCGTGCGGCAAAAGTAGTGTAAATGGCGCGACGCCGAGAATTGAAGCCCAAATGACGTATTTGCGCCCAATCTTATCACCCACCGGCCCGCCGATAATGGTGCCCGCAGCCACTGCAAACAGAAAAACAAACAGATGGATTTGTGCGCTTTGCACCGATACACCAAATTTATGGATCAGGTAAAAGGTGTAATAGCTGCTCAGGCTGGTCAGGTAGAAGTACTTGGAAAATATCAGGATTAGCAAAATACCCAGTGACATCGCCACCGTTTTACGTGGCAACAGGGTCACATGACTTTTCACCGGCCCGCGCGTTTTGGCGATCAGGTTTTGCTGGCGATACCATTTACTGATTTGCAGTAACACCACAATGCCGAGCAGCGCAGCCAGTGAGAACCACGCTACATTGCCTTTACCGTAAGGCGCAATAATCAGTGCAGCCAGCAGCGGGCCGAGGGAAGCGCCGAAATTACCGCCCACCTGGAACAGCGATTGCGCCAGCCCGTGACGACCGCCGGAAGCCATGCGTGCCACGCGCGAAGACTCAGGGTGGAAAACCGAAGAACCCGTCCCGACCAGCGCCGCCGCCAGCAGCACGACAGGGAAACTCTGCGCCACAGCCAGCAGCAGCAGCCCGGAGAGCGTAAAGCCCATGCCGACCGGCAAAGAATAGGGTTGCGGATGTTTGTCGGTGTAATAGCCGATCAGCGGCTGCAACAGTGATGCGGTGATCTGATACGTCAGCGTGATCAGCCCGATCTGTGTGAAGCTCAGAGAGAACTCGTTTTGCAGCAACGGATAAATCGCCAGTATCAGCGACTGGATCATGTCATTAAGCAGGTGAGAAACGCTGATCGCCGCCAGAATAGAAAACGCAGTCTTTTTGACTGCGTCTTTCTGCGGGCTGGCTGGCGTTGACGTCGTGTCTGTCATAGCAGAGGAAGCCTTCTTATTGTAGAGGTGCAGAGTACCGGCCTGTCAGCTGATTTTCGCGATCTCAGCAAACTGACCTTTCAGTAAGCGACAAAGATCACCTGCCGCCAGTTCAATATCAAGGCCGCGTTTACCGCCTGAAACATAAATGGTATTGAACGTCTGCGCCGGGCTGTCGATCACCGTGGGCAGCAGCTTTTTCTGTCCGAGGGGACTGATGCCACCGACCAGATAACCGGTAACGCGTTGTGCAATCATAGGATCCGCCATATCGGCTTTTTTCGCCCCCAGCGCTTTCGCGACTTTTTTTAAGTCCAGTTGGGATGCCACCGGCGTGACCGCCACGGCCAGATTTTTAGCATCGCCATTCAACGAAACCAGCAGGGTTTTATAAACCTGACGGGCGTCCAGACCGAGTTTTTTTACGGCTTCATCGCCAAAATTGGTTTCATCGCTGCTGTGTTCATACGGATGAAGGGTGAAGCTGACTTTATTCTTTTCCAGGAGTAATACGGCAGGGGTCATAGCCTGTCTCCTCTGTTTTATTTTATGTTGTTGTTCGAAATTTCATCACCTGTTCAATCTGATGAAATTAAACAATAAAGTGCACTTAATAAGCGAAGGAGAAATAGTAGAGCAATGAATGGTTATTGCCAAGACCCAACACAGATTGCTACCCTGTGCCAGCCGGTGTTGCGCCTGTAAAGGCTGACACTGAAGCTATAACTAATAAAATGAAATTCCTCTTTGACTGGCCGATAGAAATATCGGCCATTTTTTTAATCTCCGTCATCCTTCAGGCTATCTCTTCTTTGCGAGTAATTCCGGCAGATTCCCTTCGCCATACAAATGCAGCGCACCTACTGCGACCACATAGTTTCCCGCCGGGAGATCCAGCAACAGTTGTTTCCAGCGAATGTTTCGCTGATTCATCAGGATATCGTACAAATCGCTGCTGAAAGTGTTAGGCAATTGCTCGGTCGCCAGCCCCGGTTTGGTATCCAGCCACCAGCTGATCATGGTTTGCAGCAAGCGGGCATTGGTGTGCCAGTGCGTCAGGGTATCTTCCAGCAGCGTGAGTCCGCCATCTGGCAACTGCTGCAATAATTCGAACTGTTCCTGCGGACCTTCCAGTTCGATGATTTTCGTCCCCTGCTTTTTGGCGGTCTGCAACAGCTGATAATCAATGCCGTAATTTCCGCGCAACCCGAGGCGCTGCGCCTGCGTGGCCTGCAACATCAGTGCCACCTGCCACGAGGGCAGCGGATTGAGCGTCCACATGGATACGCCCAGTTCTTCGCATAAACGTTCGACGTGCAGATACTGGGATTCGGGCAGACGTTCGGCCAGTGGCGGAAATTCGCCGGTCATGCTGAAGGGAGATTCCGTGCCGCTGATATCGGCTTCGACAATCAGTGCATCGGCTTTTTGCAGGCGGCGCAACAGGGGGGCGGGCAGGGGGTGCATGTCCTGCGTGCCCATATGAATGCTGCCGACCAGATGCAGGGAGCGGTTGCCGGGAAGCTGAATATCAATGGCGGGATAAGAATACTCGACGGGAAACAACTTGCGGAACCCGCTTAATACCCGGTTGAAAAAATGCGCCATAGTGCATGGTCTCCCGAAAAATGAGAGACCATGCTAACGCGTCATCGTTTTAGCGAACAGGGGAAACGTCTTGTTTTTTCGGCTTAAAGTGCAACAGGCGATTTGCGTTAGCGACGACGGTAATGGATGACAGTGCCATCGCTGCACCTGCCACGACCGGGCTGAGCAAGGTACCGGTCAGCGGATAAAGCACACCAGCCGCAACGGGAATGCCAATCACGTTATAGATAAAAGCGCCCAGCAGGTTCTGCTTCATGTTACGCAGCGTCGCCTGAGACATCGCCAGCGCATCGGCGACACCGTGCAGACTCGGACGCATCAGGGTAATGGCCGCTGTTTCGATCGCCACATCGCTGCCTCCGCCCATCGCAATCCCGACATCGGCCTGCGCCAGTGCCGGGGCATCATTAATGCCGTCGCCGATCATGGCGACCTGCCGGCCTTTGTCCTGCAACGCTTTAATGGCATCGGCTTTGCCTTCGGGACGCACACCGGCAATCACTTTATCGATTCCTGCTTGTGCGGCAATTGCCTGAGCGGTACGCGGATTGTCGCCGGTCAGCATCACCAGCTGATACCCAAGCTGATGCAGACGTTGTAAGGCGCTGACGCTGTCTTCACGTAATGGGTCACGCAGTGCGAACAGCGCCGCCAGTTGTCCGTTTGCCGCCAGTAATACCGGTGTTGCGCCTTCGCCTGCCATGCTTTCCAGCAGAGTGTTGGCATCCACGGTATCCACGCCATTTTCCTGCATCAGCGCCTGATTACCCAGTAATAACGCCGTACCGTCAACATCGCCGCGTAAACCCAGACCGCCAAGGGTACGGAAATTCAGCACGTCAGGAATGTCCAGCCCGCCAGCTTTTTCAACAATCGCCTGCGCCAGCGGGTGGTGCGAGCCTTTTTCCAGCGCGGCGGCAAAGCGCAGCGCCTGCTGTTCACGGATACCGCCAAAGGTGTATGTATCCGTCACTTTCGGCTGGCCTTCCGTCAGCGTCCCGGTTTTATCAAATACCAGCGTGGTGAGGGTACTGGCTTTTTGCAGCGCATCGGCATCACGCACCAGTACGCCGAATTCCGCCGCACGGCCGACGCCCGCGGTAACCGACATCGGCGTCGCTAATCCCAGCGCACAAGGACAGGCGATAATCAGCACGGTAGTGACGATCACCAGCGTATACATCAGTTGTGGCTGCGGACCAAAGAAGTACCAGATTGCGCCACTGAACAAAGCAATCAGCACTACGGCGGGCACGAAGACAGAAGATATTTTATCTGCCAGCTTACCGATTTCAGGCTTGCTGCTCTGGGCTTCGCGCACCAGTTTGATGATCCGCGAAAGGGTCGTCTGGCTGCCGATAGCGTCAGCGCGGAACAGCACGCTGCCGTCTTTGACCAGCGTCCCCGCATGCACTTTTTCACCCTGGGATTTCTGCTGTGGGATGGGTTCGCCGGTCAGCATAGCTTCATCCATCCAGGCTTCGCCGCTTTGAATTTCACCGTCAACCGGCACACGATCACCGGTGGTGAGCCGCAGCGTCATGCCTTGCTGTATTTCAGCCAGCGGCAGGGTTTTTTCGCCTTCTGCGGTGACAACGCGTGCGGTCGGTGGGGTCAGGTCCAGCAAGCGTTCGAGTGCTTTTGATGAACGCTGACGTCCGCGTTGTTCCAGCGCGTGACCCAGATTAATCAGGCCAATAATCATCACGCTGGCTTCATAGTAAAGATGGCGCGCCTGCATCGGGAACGCGTCCGGCCACAGGCTGACAGCGAAGGAGAAAATCCACGCTGCGCCGGTACCGAGTGACACCAGCGTGTCCATATTCGCGCTGCCGTGCATCAGGTTTTTCCATGCACTGCGGTAAAAATGCCCGCCAGCGACAATCATAATCAGCAATGTCAGCAGGCCGATAATCAGCCAGCCGGTCTGATTACCGGCGGTGACCATCATTTCGCCGCCGAGCAATCCCCATAACATCATCGGGATACCGGCAGCCAGGCCGAGCGCTGCCTGCCAGCTAAAGCGGATCATGCTTTTGCGTGAGGTTTGTTGCTGGCGCTCACGGCGTTCGGTTTCGTCGATAATAATTTCAGCGCCATAACCGGCACGTTCAACGGCGGCAATCAGTGCGTTTTGATCAGCTTTGCCGCTGACCAGCGCACTGCGTTCCGCCAGATTGACCCGTGCCTGCTCGACACCATTCACGCCTTCCAGCGCCCGTTGCACTTTACTGACACAACTGGCGCAGCTCATGCCGCTGAGCAATAATTGCACGCTGTCATCAGCGGCTTGCGGGGCGTGAGTCTCAGCCGGAACAGGTGACGCAGCCGCTGACAGGGGTTCCGGCAAAACACTCGCCTTATCGGTCAGCGGCTCAGATTTTGGGGATGTATCTCCTGCAACCTGCGCGTCGTAGCCGGCGTTCACTACGGCGTCGATCAGGCTCTGGCTGCTGGCATCGCCTTTGACGATGGCTTTATCCAGAGAGACTTCTACAGAGGTGGTGCCTTCAACCGCTTCCAGCGCTTTCCGCGTTGAAGCGACACAGTGCCCGCAGGACAAGCCTTGCAGGGATAATATGGTAGTCGTCATGATGAATTTCCTTTTTGCCTTGACCTGATTGTCAAATTTCACTAGTTATAGAGCATAAACCTTCCAGCAAGGGTAAGGTCAAGGAGGCAAAATGAACATCAGTGATGTGGCGAAAAAAACCGGGCTGACCAGCAAAGCGATTCGTTTTTATGAAGAGAAAGGGCTGGTCACCGCACCGGCTCGCAGTGAAAACGGCTACCGCAGCTATGCACAAAAACATATCGAAGAACTGACGTTGTTGCGCCAGGCGCGGCAGGTTGGTTTTACGCTGGAAGAGTGTCAGGAGCTGGTGGCATTATTCCACAATCCTGACAGGCACAGTGCTGACGTAAAAGCGCGGACATTAGAAAAGGCCGCCGAAATTGCGCGGCACATTGAAGAACTGAAAGTGATGCGTGAGCGCTTACTGACGCTGGCGGAATCCTGCCCCGGCGACGAGGGGGCGGATTGCCCGATCATCGATAATCTCAGCGGCTGCTGTCATAACAAACATTAACGCGCATCGGGTTCTACGCGCAGCGTCGCCCCTTCCACGCCGGTGATAACGACTTTGTCCCCGACGTTCAGAGGGGAGCTGCAGATCGCACGCCAGCTGCTGTCACCGATTTGTACCCGTGTGAACTGGTTAGTTACCGGTTCCAGCACCGTAGCGTAAGTGCCCACTAATTGCTGGCCTCGCTGATTGAGTGCGGCATTGCCGGAAGATTTATCCACCCGCTGGTTCAGCCACTTCCACCACAGCCACGCCGCCAGAATGGTCAGCAGGGCAAATGCCGTGCCCTGCCATGCCCACGGCAGCGGCAGGATCCACGTGACAGCACCCACCAGGGCCGCCGCCACGCCGCTCCACAGCAAGTAACCACTCGCACCCACCAGCTCAGCTGCCAGTAACAGGCCACCCAGAGACAGCCAGAATACGTGCGGATTTGCCATGAAATCATGCAGCATTATTTGCCGCCTTTGGTTTCTTTCAGCAACTCAGCAATTCCGCCAATGGAGCCCATCAGACTGGTGGCATCCAGCGGCATCATGATGATTTTGCTGTTATTGGCAGAACCGATTTTCGTCAGGGCATCGGTATATTTTTGTGCCACGAAGTAGTTAATCGCCCGCACATCACCGGCCGCAATCGCCTCGGACACCATTTTGGTGGCCTGGGCTTCCGCTTCCGCCGCACGTTCACGCGCTTCTGCCTGCAGGAATGCTGACTGACGCTCACCTTCGGCTTTCAGAATTTGCGACTGTTTTTCACCTTCAGCACGTAAAATGGCGGACTGACGTACACCTTCGGCTTCCAGAATGTCGGCACGTTTTGTACGTTCGGCTTTCATCTGTGCGTTCATCGCAGAGATCAGTTCAGCCGGTGGGCGCACATCACGGATCTCGATACGGGTGATTTTCACGCCCCACGGATTGGTAGCTTCATCGACGATATGCAGCAAACGTGCGTTGATGTTGTCGCGTTGTGACAACATTTCGTCCAGTTCCATCGAGCCGAGAACGGTACGGAAGTTGGTCATCGTCAGGTTAACGATCGCCTGCTCCAGATTGCTGACTTCATAGGCGGCGCGCGCCGGGTCAATCACCTGAATGAAACACACCGCATCGATGGCAACATTGGCGTTATCGCGGGAAATCACTTCCTGAGAAGGAATATCCAGTACCTGTTCCATCATATTGATTTTGCGACCGATGCGGTCGACAAACGGCACCACCAGGTTCAGCCCCGGCATCAGGGTTTTGGTATAGCGGCCAAAACGTTCGACGGTCCACTGGTAGCCCTGGGGCACGATCTTGATCCCGGCGTACACCATCAGCAGCGCCAGTACGATCAGAATAAGGATAGGGATGGGAATAAGGTCAAACATAGTATGAAACTCCTGTAAAACTGTGTTCTGACTATCCACGGGGGAATAATCGAATAAAAACATGTCCCTGGCGCACTCACCGACCGGTCAGGCGCGTGTTCAATTGTCGCACAAATCGTTAAGTCATCGTATTAATAAAAGGATAGTTCAGAGGATAAAAGACGGGGGAAATGCTAAAAAAAACGCACGTCCGGAGAAGTGACGTGCGCAGGGCGTTTACGGTGAAACCGGATGAATCAATAGAGCAGGGAATATAACTGGCGGCGGTATTTGGCGGCCAGCGCATCGCCGGTGCCGAGTGCTGCCATAATATCCATCAGCGTTTTACGTGCCGCACCGTTCGCCGCCCCTAAGTCTTTCTTCAGCGGAGCCATCAGCAGTTCCAGCGCTTCTTCATTACGCCCGACCTGATGAAGTTGCAGGCTGAGTTTGACCACCAGCTCGGCATTCTCAGGATCCTGCGACAACGCCTGCTGAAGTTGCTGAATTTCCGGCGTATCGGCGGCCTGTTTCAGCAACTCGATCTGCGCAATCAGCCCCTGATAACGGGAATCTTTATCCTGTAACGGAATGGTCGCCAGCACGGCTTCGGCATCGTCAGTACGGTTCAGATTAATTTGTGTTTCCGCCAGCAACAAACCGATGTCACTGCGCTGATTGCTCAACTGCCATGCTTCTTTCAGCAACGGCAGGGCACCATTCACATCGCCCGCTTGCAACATTTCCTGCGCCTGAGCCAGTTTCAGCTCTTCTTCTTTCGGCAACACTTTCTGCAGCAGTTCGCGGATCACTTCTTCCGGCTGCGGACCCTGGAAACCATCGACCGGCTGACCGTCTTTGAACAGATAAACGGCAGGGATCGAGCGCAGACCAAACTGCTGGGCGATCATCTGCTCGGCATCGCAGTCCACTTTTGCCAGGATTAGCTGACCGGCGTATTCGACGGCCAGTTTGTCGAGAACCGGACCCAGTTGCAGGCAATGCTGGCTGCGTTCAGACCAGAAATAGAACATCACCGGCACAGACATGGATTGTTCCAGCGTCTGGTGCAGGTTGGTTTCGTTGATATCGATTACTGTAGGTTGTGCAAGCATGAATTCGTTCTCTCTGACTAAGGCGTTTAAAGCATTACTAAAGAAATGGGGGCGACGCGAGCTGCTTCAACCCCGTATCGCTTTTACTTAGCTGTTTCCGCGTAATATTTTGTCCAGCACGCGCGCGGGCAACAGGCGTTTCAGCACCGTCAGTGCATGGGCGACCAGTGTGACCGGATAACGCAGGCGCGCGCGCGGATGTTCTAAAGCATGGTGCAGTTTGGGTAAAACCGCCTCCGGCTTGAGTGTAAAACGACGGGCAATACCCGGATTTTCGACCGGCTGGTCGGTCTGCGACTGACTCACATTGGAGGTGAAATTACTGCTCAGCGGGCCGGGTTCAATCAGGCTGACCTGAATACCGGTGCCGTGCAGCTCCATGCGCAGTGTGTCGGACCAGGCCTCCAGTGCAAATTTACTGGCAGCATACACGCCCCGGCGCGGCGTAGTGATCAGCCCCATCACCGAGCTGGTCTGGATAATACGGCCTTCGCCGTGTGGCAACATGGCGGGTAACAGAAGCTGCGTCAGCTGATGTGTACCAAATAAATTGGTGGAAAATTGTTGTTCGAACTGCTCACGGCTGATGCTGCTGAGCGGGCCATAAACGCCGTAACCCGCATTATTAAACAAGCCATACAGACGGTTGCCTGTCAGCGCAATGACCTCGGCGGCCGCAAGTTCGACGCTCTGTTTATCATCAAGATCACACTGAATAGTTTCAAACCCCATCTGCTGCAGCGTGTCGATATCCTGCGTTTTCCGACATGCCGCCAGTACCCGATAACCGCGTGCGCGCAAATCCTGTGCGGCAACCAGCCCGATACCGCTGGAACAACCGGTGATTAATACTGCTTTTTGCATAACTTTACCTGTGAGGTGTCCCTATTTTTTATGACTGTGATTTACTAGGGAGTCGGGTGAAAAAGGTAACGTCTTGGTTTTGCTCACGTCCCGGTATTATTTTTATTCGTCGTATTTTAACCCTAATGCGTCAGCAGCGGCGTGAGTTTTTCTGACATCCATCCGGCAATAAACGATTGTGCTGCCAGCGCAGGATGTAAACCGTCGTCCTGCATCCATTCAGGTTTCACGGCGACCTGCTCCATAAAGAACGGCACCAGCGGGATGTTTTCCTGCTTTGCCAGCGCCGGATAAATGGCGTAGAACGCGTCGCCGTAGCGGCGGCCATAATTGGGTGGCAGACGGATTTGCATCAGCAACGGTTGGGCATTGCTCTGTTTTACCTGTTCAATCACCTGTTGCAGCGTCCGGGAAAGGGTTTGTGGCGGGAAACCCCGCAATCCGTCGTTGGCGCCCAGTTCAATCAGCACCCAGCGGGGGTGATGTTGTTGCAGCAAGGATGGCAGGCGTGCCAGCCCTTGTTCAGCGGTATCGCCGCTGATACTGGCGTTAATTATGGTGGGCTTACCACCTTCTTTTTGCCATGTGTTATTCAGTAATGTCGGCCAGGATTCGGCTACCGGAAGGCGATAGACTGCACTCAAACTGTCGCCAATAATCAGCAAGTTATCAGCAGCAACGGCGCGAAAACTCAATAATCCTAACAACATAAGGAAGGGGAGATGCCAGCGGAAAATGTTCTTGAAGTTCATCATCTAAGTAAGCACGTCGGTCAGGGTGAAGGTCAGCTCACCATCCTGTCCGGTGTGGAGCTGGTTGTCAAACCTGCCCAGACAATTGCCCTGATTGGCGAATCCGGTTCCGGTAAATCCACCTTGCTGGGCATTCTTGCCGGGCTGGATGATGGCACCCAGGGTGATGTGAAATTACTGGGCAAATCCCTCAGCGAACTCAATGAGGAAGGGCGCGCGGCGCTACGGGCAAAAAATGTCGGTTTCGTGTTCCAGTCTTTCATGCTGGTGCCGACACTCAACGCACTGGAAAACGTCCAGCTTCCTGCGTTGTTGCGCGGTGAAAGCGACAGCAGCAGTCGTCAGCAGGCCGTGCAGTTACTGGAAAGTCTCGGGCTGGGCGGGCGTCTGCATCATCTTCCGGCGCAGCTTTCCGGCGGCGAACAACAGCGTGTGGCGCTGGCGCGGGCATTCATCGGCAAGCCGAAATTATTGTTTGCCGATGAGCCGACCGGCAATCTGGATCGCGTGACCGGCGAGCGTATTGTCGATTTGCTGTTTTCACTGAACCGCGATGCGGCAACGACGCTGATTCTGGTCACCCATGACGAACAGCTGGCGGCGCGCTGTCAGCGGCGGTTGCGTCTGCGTGACGGGAAATTATGGGAGGAAGCATGATCTGGCGCTGGTTCTGGCGGGAATGGCGTTCGCCTTCGCTGCTGATCGTCTGGCTGGCGCTGACCCTGGCAGTGGCCTGTGTGCTGGCGCTTGGCAGTATCAGCGACCGCATGGACAAAGGGCTGAGTCAGCAAAGCCGTGAGTTTATCGCCGGGGATCGCGTCCTGCGTTCCGCGCATCCGATTACGGAAGCCTGGTTGCAGGATGCACAGTCGCAGGGGCTGAAAGTCAGCCGTCAGCTCTCTTTTATGACCATGACGTTTGCCGGCGAAACGCCGCAACTGGCGGCGGTGAAAGCCACCGATCTGGCATATCCGCTGTATGGCGCGTTACAAACCGAACCGGCAGGACTGAAACCTGAACCGGGAACGGTGCTGGTCGCGCCGCGCCTGCTGGCACTGCTGAACGTAAAAGTCGGCGACAATCTGGATGTCGGAGATACCACGCTGAAAATTGCCGGTGTGATTGTTCAGGAACCGGATTCGGGCTTTAACCCGTTCCAGACTGCGCCCCGGGTGATCATGAATCTGGAAGACGTGCCGAAAACCGGGGCTGTTCAGCCGGGCAGTCGTCTGACCTATCGCTATATGTTTGCCGGTTCGCCGCAAGCGATTCAAAGTTACGGCGAAGCGATAAAAGGGCTGCTTAAGCCTGAACAACGCTGGAGCGGGATGGAGGATTCCGACGGGGCGCTGGGCAAATCATTACAGCGCTCTCAGCAATTCCTCACGCTGTCGGCACTGCTGACCCTGATGCTGTCAATCGCCGCGATTGCCGTGTCGATGGGGCATTACTGCCGCAGCCGTTATGATCTGGTTGCGGTCCTGAAAACGCTGGGTGCCGGGAAAAAGGCGCTGCAAAAACTGATTATCGGTCAGTGGCTGGCGGTGCTGGCGCTGGCGGGGTTGTGCGGCAGCGTGGTTGGTCTGGCATTTGAAGCCATCCTGATGAAAGTGCTGGCGCCGGTTTTGCCTGCAGAATTACCGCCTGCCGGTGGCTGGCCGTGGGTGTGGTCGATGGGCGCGATGGTGGTGATCTCGCTGTTGATCGGCATTCGTCCGTATCGCCAGTTGCTTGCGACCCAGCCACTGCGGGTGCTGCGCCATGATGTGGTGGCAAATGTCTGGCCGCTGCGTTATTTCCTGCCGGTGATGGTTGTGGTAGTGGTGGGTTTGCTGGCGGCGCTGATGGGCGGCAGTTCGCTGCTCTGGTCATTGCTGGCGGGCGTACTGGTACTTTCGCTGCTGCTTGGTCTGATTGGCTGGGGGGCGCTGCTGCTGTTACGCAAGCTGACATTCCGTCAGTTACCGCTGCGTCTGGCGGTCAACCGTCTGCTGCGTCAGCCGTGGGTGACGCTCAGCCAACTGGCGGCATTCTCGATGTCATTTATGTTGCTGGCGTTGCTGCTGGTGATGCGCGGGGATTTACTGGATCGCTGGGAGCAACAACTGCCGCCGGACAGCCCGAATTACTTCCTGCTTAATATCACCAAAGACCAAATCCCGCAGGTGACGGATTTCCTGCATCAGCATAACGCGCAACCGGAAACCTTCTACCCGATTGTGCGGGTACGTCTGACGAAGATTAACGACAAAGTTGCCACTGATATCATCAAACCGGATGACGCAGGGGGAGAGGCGGTCAACCGTGAACTGAATCTGACCTGGATGCAGGGACTGCCGGATCACAATCCGCTGGTTGCAGGCAACGGACCGCCGAAAGCCGGTGAAGTGTCGGTAGATGAAGGGCTGGCGGGGCGTCTGGGACTGAAGCTGGGCGATACCGTCACGTTCAGCGGTGATACGCAGGAATTCAGCGCCAAAATCACCAGCCTGCGTAAAGTGGACTGGGACAGCCTGAAGCCGAATTTCTACTTCATCTTCCCGCCGGGTGCGCTGGATGCACAACCGCAAAGCTGGCTGACCAGTTTCCGTTATCACGGTGATGTCAGCACCATCACGCAGCTTAACCGTCAGTTCCCGACGCTGAGTTTGCTGGATATCGGCTCGATCCTGCGTCAGGTCGGCCAGGTATTACAGCAGGTGAGCAGGGCGCTGGAAGTGATGGTGATCCTGGTGATGCTGTGCGGCGGATTGCTGCTGCTGGCGCAGATTCAGGTTGGCATGCGTCAGCGCCGTCAGGAGCTGATTGTTTACCGCACGCTGGGTGCCAGCAAAAAAATGCTGCACCGGACATTGTGGTGTGAATTTGCCGTGCTCGGGCTGGTGGCGGGGATCGCCGCCGCCATCGGCGCGGAAGCTGCATTGTGGCTACTGCAACGCCAGGTTTTCGATTTCCCATGGGAACCGAATTATCTGATGTGGATTGCGGTACCGGTGGTCAGCGCGGTGCTGCTGTCGGTTTGCGGCGGTTGGCTGGGTGTGCGGTTGCTGCGGGGGCGGGCGTTGTTCCGGCAATACGACTCGTAGTTTCTAAACTCCTCCCCCTGCGAAGGGGGAGGCAGGGAGGGGGTTTTAATGGCTAACTGTTTGTCAAAGCACACTTTAACTATGAGATTTTGACCTTAATACCCCACCCCAACCCTCCCCTTCGCAGGGGAGGGAGCCGATCAAATCAAAGCTTTTCAATCGCCCATTCAATCCCGCTGGCGTATTCTTCCGGCAGCATCGGGACCAGTGCGTTGAGATTGTCTTTCAGCAGGCTGGCGCTGGCGTCGTTGAGATTCAGGTGTCCGACTTTACGACCCGGACGCACGTCTTTCTCGTACCAGTGCAGATTGACCAGCGGCAGGCTCAGCCATTTTTCTGACACATCCGTGCCAATCAGATTCACCATCACTGACGGTGTGCTCACCACCGGTTTCGGCAGCGGCAGACCAAGGATGGCGCGCAGATGCATTTCAAACTGACTGTAAGAGGCGCCGTTCTGTGTCCAGTGCCCGCTGTTATGCACACGCGGTGCCAGCTCATTGATCAGCAAACCTTCGCTGACCACGAAACACTCCATTGCCATCACGCCGACATAATTCAGTTCGTTCATGATCGCTGACAGCATGTTTTCTGCCTGCTGTTGCAGGGTGACGTCCGGCTGCGGCAGCGCAACACTGGTGCGCAGAATGCCGTCCTGATGCAGGTTATGGGTCAGCGGATAAAACACGGTTTTACCATCGTGACCGCGCGCGCCCACCAGCGAAACTTCACCGGAGAAGTTGATACCCTGCTCAACGATGCATTCGCCATAGCAATCCTGCGGCAGGGTATTTTCTTCACCAGAACGCAGACGCCACTGACCCCGGCCGTCGTACCCGCCGACGCGACGTTTCACAATCGCCAGTTGGCCAAGCCGGGAGAATACCTGCGGCCATTCGGCGGCATCGGCCAGCAATTGCCACGGCGCAGTCGCCAGACCGAGCTGGTCGAGCAACTGTTTTTGCGTCAGGCGATCGGCCAGACGCGGGAAAATGTCGCGGTTAACGAACGCATTGTGCGTCGCCAGTTCGCGGGTCAGTGCCGTTTCCGGCCAGCGTTCGATTTCAGCGGTGATCACGCTTTGCTGATACGGCACGGCTTCCGGTTCAGCATCAAGGCCGACAGGATAGACGGCGATGCCCAGCGGTTCACCGGCCTGACGCAGCATTCGGCCTAACTGGCCGTTTCCGAGTACGCAAACCGGTTTCATGCTTCCTCCCGCGGGTCGGGGTTATTCAGCACTTCGTCAGTTTGTGCGGTGCGCCACGCGGCCAGGTTTTTAGCAATCTCAGCATCGTGCAGCGCCAGAATCTGTGCCGCCAGCAATGCGGCGTTTGCGGCACCGGCTTTACCAATCGCCAGCGTACCGACCGGAATACCACGCGGCATTTGCACAATGGAATAGAGACTGTCGATGCCACTGAGTGCAGCACTTTGCACCGGCACGCCCAGCACCGGCACCAGCGTTTTCGCCGCCAGCATGCCCGGTAAATGCGCTGCGCCACCGGCACCCGCGATGATCACATCAAAACCGTTAGCGGAAGCCTGCTCAGCGAAAGTAAACAATTTGTCCGGCGTACGGTGAGCGGAGACGATATCGACATGGAAAGGAATATTCAGCGTTGTGAGGACGTCGGCGGCGAACTGCATGGTCGCCCAGTCACTTTTAGACCCCATAACGATGGCGATTTTTGCCGGGGTAACGTTGGATGACATGTCTGTAAAGCTCCTGTGATTCGGAAATAGAAACTGCGAGGGCGCAAATGATAGCACGCTCCGTGAGGGAGGAAAACGGTTGCGTCGCCGGAAAACGGCGCATTTTTGATGAGAAGTTGGCGGCAGATTTGTATAATCCAAACCAATATATTAATGACAAACTTCATTGGAAACTGATTTATGACGCAGGCTTTACTGGCACCGATTTATGATTTTCTTCACTGTGAAACACCCGCTCTGTGGGTGGATGTGGCGCTGGAAAATCAGACGGTGATGCTGATCGACCACGCTAACTGTGAAAAGAAAGCGGCGGCCACGGCGATGAGCCTGATGACCAAATATCTGGATCGCACCGAGCTGCTGTTTTGTGCGGCGCGTCTGGCGCGTGAAGAGCTTCATCACTTCGAACAAGTGGTGGAAATCATGCAAAAGCGCAATATTACTTATACCCAGCTTTCCCCCTCGCGCTACGCCAGCGGTATGATCAAACATACCCGTCATCACGATGATCTGAATATTCTGGTCGACCGGCTGATTATCGGGGCGTACATAGAAGCGCGATCCTGTGAGCGTTTTGCCAAAATTGCGCCGCATCTCGACGAAACCTTGTCGCGTTTTTACACCTCATTGCTGCGTTCAGAATCACGGCATTTTGCCGATTATCTGGCGCTGGCGGAGCAATATGCCGGAACGGATATCAGTGAGCGGGTAGAGGAGTTTGGCAGAATTGAAGCGGAACTGATCCTCACGCCGGACGAACAATTCCGCTTCCATTCAGGCGTACCCGTTACCCTTCATACTTCGGGCTGCTGATGCGTTGACTGCGCTCATTCACCCCGGTCACTTAGTCAGCTAAGCTCCCAGGGATTCATGAGCTTGTCGCCTTCCAGCAACTCAAATTATTTTGGGTAACTTTGAGGTGACTCAAAACGGGAAGCTGATCAGCTCCACGTTATCGGCGGTGACTTTCACCATCGAGCCTTCTTCGTGCCATGCGCCGAGTACCACGCGGTGGCCGGTTTTATTTTCCAGCGGCACATCGTGAATTGCCGGACGATGGGTGTGACCGTGAATCATCCACTCCACGCCTGCCATCTGCATTTCGCTGACAACCGCCTGCGGGTTCACATCCATAATTTCCAGTGATTTGCCCTGATTCGACGCCTTGCTGTTGGCGCGCATTCTGGCAGCAATGCCCAGTCGCCATTTCAGCGGCAGCATCAGGAACAGTTTCTGGATCAGCGGATTGTGGACTTTTTTGCGGAAGTTCTGATACGCGACATCGTCGGTGCACAGCGTGTCACCGTGCAGGATCAGGACGCGGCGGCCATACAGTTCCAGCACTTTTTTCTCCGGCAGCAACGTCATCAGGCTGTCGCGGGCGAAACGTCTG
Organism: Rahnella sp. 2050; assembly: GCF_040544515.1. NCBI lineage: Bacteria > Pseudomonadati > Pseudomonadota > Gammaproteobacteria > Enterobacterales > Yersiniaceae > Rahnella > Rahnella sp. 2050. Next base: position 969,087 of record NZ_JBEPKE010000002.1, read on the forward strand.
CCGAGCAGAAAATCGCGGTTGCCGTGAATGAAGAAGCAGGGCACACCTTGCTGGTGTAACTGATTTAGGGCCGCCGAGATTTCAGCGTGAAGCGGCTGCGGATCATCGTCGCCAATCCAGGCTTCGAACAGGTCACCGAGAATGTACAGGGCGTCGGCCTGCGGCGCATCTTCACGTAGAAAACGCAGAAAACCGGCAGTGATTGCCGGTTCCTGTGCGCAAAGATGGATATCTGCGATAAAAAACGTGGTCATCCCGACGTTGATTATTCGCTGACTGTGACGCTTTTGATCACAACATCTTCTTTTGGAACGTCCTGGTGCATACCGCTGCGGCCGGTTTTGACGGCTTTGATCGCGTCAACCACGTCCTGACCTTCAACCACTTCTGCGAATACGCAGTAGCCCCAACCCTGTGCGTTTTTGCCACTGTGGTTCAGGAAGTCGTTGTCAGTTACGTTGATGAAGAACTGTGCCGTGGCGGAATGCGGATCGTTGGTACGCGCCATCGCCAGCGTGCCTTTGGTGTTTTTCAGGCCGTTGTCTGCTTCGTTATTGATAGGTGCATCGGTGTTTTTCTGGTTCATGCCTGGCTCAAAACCGCCGCCCTGGATCATGAAACCGTTAATCACACGGTGGAAAATTGTGTTGTCGTAGAAGCCTTTACGGCAATAGTTCAGGAAGTTTTCAACCGTGGCTGGCGCTTTGTCAGCGAAAGTTTTAATGACGATGTCGCCGTGGTTGGTGTGGAAAGTGACCATAATTATCATCCTGCTAATGTTGATGTGTGCTCTTAGTAAGAGCGGCTACTATAGCCTTTTCTTATACCATAACTCAAAAGTTGCCGTCAGCAGCGGCTTTGTGACGACTAAAGCCCGTCCGGCGGCCTTATGCCGTTTCGGTGAAATCATTTTCGTTATATTATACGCGTTAGTGTCGCTTAAACGCGCCAACGTCATTTTCTACGCCCAACACACGGAATAGCCTGATGCTGAAGATTTTTAATACCCTGAGTCGCCAAAAAGAGGAATTCAAGCCAATTCATGCCGGTAAAGTCGGGATGTACGTGTGTGGGATCACTGTTTACGACCTGTGTCATATCGGCCACGGTCGCACCTTTGTGTCTTTCGACGTGGTGTCGCGTTACCTGCGTTACCTCGGTTATGACCTGAAATACGTGCGCAATATCACCGATATCGACGATAAAATCATTAAACGTGCCGCTGAAAATGGCGAAACGTTTATGGCGCTGACCGACCGTATGATCGCCGAGATGCATGCTGATTTTGCTTCACTGAACATTCTGCCGCCGGACTCCGAACCGCGCGCCACGCAGCACATTCACGAAATTATCGATATCGTGCAGAAGCTGATTGACCGTGACCACGCCTATGTCGCGTCGAACGGTGATGTGATGTTCTGGGTGGAAAGTGATCCGGATTACGGACTGTTGTCCCGTCAGGATCTGGATCAGTTACAGGCGGGTGCGCGCGTCGAAGTCGAAGCCAACGTGAAACGCAATCCGATGGATTTCGTACTGTGGAAAATGTCCAAGCCGGGCGAACCGAGCTGGACATCTCCGTGGGGCGAAGGTCGCCCGGGCTGGCATATCGAATGTTCTGCGATGAACTGCAAACAGCTCGGTGCGCATTTCGATATTCACGGTGGCGGTTCTGACCTGATGTTCCCGCACCACGAGAACGAAATTGCGCAGTCAAGCTGTGCCCATGACGGCCCGTATGTGAATACCTGGATGCACTCCGGCATGGTGATGATCGACCGCGAAAAGATGTCCAAATCACTGGATAACTTCTTCACCGTGCGCGATGTGCTGAAATATTATGACGCTGAAAGCGTGCGTTACTTCCTGATGTCGGGTCACTATCGCAGCCAGCTAAACTACAGCGAAGAGAACCTGAAACTGGCGCGTACCTCAATGGAGCGTCTGTACACCGCACTGCGCGGCACTGACGCCGCTGCAACGCCAGCCGGTGGTGAGGCTTTCGTTACGCGCTTCCGTGCGGCTATGGACGATGATTTCAACACACCGGAAGCTTATTCCGTGTTGTTCGATATGGCACGTGACATCAACCGTCTGAAAACGGAAGACCTGTCTGCGGCCAACGGTCTGGCAGCGGAACTGCGGCAACTGGCAGGTGTACTTGGCCTGCTGGAGCAGGATCCGGAGCAGTTCCTGAAATCCGGTGCTCAGGCGGATAACGATGACGAAGTGGCTGAAATCGAAGCGTTGATTAAACAGCGTAACGATGCCCGCGCCAGCAAAGACTGGGGCATGGCGGATAAAGCGCGTGATCGTCTCAATGAAATGGGTATCGTGTTAGAAGACGGCGCGGCAGGGACCACCTGGCGTAGAAAATAGTCTATTCTTTTGTTCTTAATACTGAATTATGGCTCCCAACCGGGGGCCATTTTTATAAGGATCATGCTGTGACAACCCTGTTTCTGACCTATCAGCCTCCGTATGACTGGCAATGGATGACGGCATTTCTCGGCGCGCGTGCATTGCAGGGTGTTGAACAGCAGGATGGCGAATATTACCAGCGTACGCTGGCGGTGATGCACCACGGCGAACGGCTGACCGGCTGGTTGCGGTTGCGTCCGTTGCCTGAGCGAAATGGCGTTGAGCTGGAAGTGTCGGCGTCGCTTTCGCCGGTCACGGAGAACATAGCTGCCCGGGTGCGGCGGTTGCTGGATCTGGACGCGCAACCCACGCTTATCGCCGAGGGTCTGGGGGGACTGGCTGACAATGCGCCGGGATTACGCCTGCCGGGCTGCGTCAACCGTTTTGAACTGATGGTGCGCGCGATCCTCGGGCAACTGGTGAGCGTGAAAATGGCGGCGACACTGGCGACGCGGCTGACTGAAAAATGGGGCGAACCGGTGCGTACGCCGTTTGCCGCGCTGACGCATTTGTTTCCGTCTGCAGCGGCCATCGGGCAGTTAACGGTAGACGATTTACGGGGTATTGGTGTGCAGGCCAAACGTGCAGCGTGTCTGATTAATATTGCGCAGGCAGTGGATGAGGGGCGCTTGCCGCTGGATGACATCACCGATGTGCAGGACGGAATAAAACAGCTGCAGGCGATGCCGGGGATTGGCAACTGGACTGCCAGTTATGTGGCAATGCGCGCCTGGTCTGCGCCTGATATTTTTCTCGGCGGTGACTATCTGATTAAACAGCGTTTTCCGGGCATGACGCCCGCGAAGATAGCCCGCTATGCCGAAGTCTGGAAACCTTGGCGCACCTACGCCACGCTGCATTTGTGGTTCAATAATGAGTGGCAGCCGGATACGCCGTAGGCGGGGATTAACGTGACACTTCTGTGCCAGACTGATGGTCTTCAGGGGGGATGGCACCGCTGGTATGTGCAGTGGCCGTTTTTTGCGCCGGTTCATATTTATAAACCCGCCCGCGTCCGTTGTGTTTGGCGATGTAGCAGGCCATATCCGCCTGTGCCATGTATTCGCTGCCGGTGATGTTCGCATCGTTTATTTGCGTCATTCCTGCGCTGGCTCCGATCCGGTAGGCATTTCCTTCCCAGATAAATTTGAAATCGTTGATTTTGTCCACCAGATGCTGCAGCGTTGCCAGCCCTTCTTCCTGAGGACAATCAAATAAGATCAGCGCAAATTCATCGCCGCCCAGCCTTGCCAGCCGGTCGCTGTTGCGGATGTTCTCCTGCATCAGTGCGCTGATCTGGCGCAGCAGTTCATCTCCTGCGGCATGTCCTGCGGTGTCGTTAATCGCTTTAAAATGATCCAGATCGATAAACGCCAGACCGTGAGGCTGACGTTGTGTTGCAGTCAGATTCAGCGCTTTTTTCAGGCTCGATTCGAAACTGCCACGATTCGACAACCCGGTGAGTAAATCGTGAGAGGCGCTGTAACTGAGTTTTCGCATCAGTTCGCGGGATTTACTGACGTCCTGTAGCACCAGCACAATGCCAATCGGTTCGTCTTTCAGGGTGCGCAGCGGTGACACTGCCAGCTGAACATCAAACAAAGCCGTGTGATGGCCGTGCAGAACCAGCGAACGCTCAACGGAAGAGTGCAGATTTTCATTGATATCAAACTGCAAAAGATCGTCGATAAGCGGCCCTCCCGCTCCTTTGCTGATGCGCACGATGCGGCCTACCGGTTGCCCCTGCGCCTGCTGTTCTGTCCAGCCAGTCATTTTCTCTGCGACCGGATTCATGAAAGTGATATTCATATTCCGGTCGGTGGAGATCACCGCTTCATTGATAGAATTCAGCGTGATATGCAGCAGCTCTTTTTCTTCATGCAGCGCTTCCGAAAGGCGCTTGTTAGTCATTTCGGTGTGTTTAAGCTCGTTGATATCTTCAATCTGAGAAATGAAATACATCGGATTATGGTGTTCATCACGCACCAGAGATACGGCGAGGAATGCCCAGATAACTTCTCCGCTGCGGCGCAGATAACGCTTCTCCAGGGTGTAACTCTGGATGTCATCGTTCAGCAATTGCTGCAACAGCGCCAGGTCTTTGCCCAGATCTTCATGATAGGTAATTTCCTGGAACGTCAGGGTGGTCAGATATTCCGCCTCATAACCCAGCAGATGACACAGGGCTTTGTTCACCTGCAGCAGCTTGCCTTCCGGTGATACCAGCGTCATGCCAATTGCGGAATATTCCATGGCGTTTCGGAAGCGATTTTCACTTTGCGTGATGTGAGATTTTTCAGTACGCAACGCATGCATTGCCATCGCCATGGCATTCGCAGGCATCAGAATCAATAGCAGCGGCAGGAAAATCAATCCCTGAGGGAGCTGATCCGCCAGGTGCGGCTGAACGGAAATAATGCCGCTGGTATGCAGTAACGCAATCATCAGTGTCATCGAGAGGAAAATGATGAACGATTCCATACGGGGTAAACGGATGGCGGCCGATAACAGCGGAATGGTGATAAAGGCGAAAGTGTAAGGCAGCCATTTCAGGGCCAGAAAACCGGCCGCCAGCGTCAGGATCAACGTCAGAAGCAGTCCGAAAAGACGCGGCGAGGTGATCAGTTTAACCAGGTAGCCGCGATGGTAGATAAGCCCCAGCGGCGTGAGCGCGAGGATCGCCACGGCTTCTGACATAAACCAGGTGGTAAAGCGACTTTGTAATTCTGCCGGAGAATGAACATGCAGAATAAACAACAGCATGATTAACGCGCTGACCAGCGGGCAGAAGATCACCGCGACGAAAAGGAATTTCATCCAGGAACTCAGCCCCGAAAGCGGATCCTGCGCCGGCAATATTCTGCGCAATAAATCCGCACACAGAGAAGCCTCAATAAGGTTGTTGAGCAGATAAGGCAGATAGCGAAAGAAGGGCGTACCGAGGATCGTATGTGATGCCGCGATGCCCAGTGCGGCGGCGCACAGCAGCGGGATCCAGTCGCGATAGCGATGGTGGAATAAAACAGGGATCAGCAATGCTGTCGGTAGCCACAATCCGGCGAGGCTGGACGACTTCTGAATGATACTCAAACAGGCAAAGGCCAGCAGGCAGGTTGAGATGCCTAAAAGTAAGCAGGATGTCCAGTTTGCCCGATTAGCCCCAGTTGAGGGCGGCTTGCTATTTTCCACGGTGAAAACCTTTTTCTGGCTGACGGAGCGTTGCAGGCAGTCGCAGTGATACTTATTGATTAATGTTATCAATGCACTACCGCAGGGCGAACTGCGGCAGGGGTTAATGAGTACCGGAAAATCAGCGCTAATGATTAATATAAATTCTACATTACGCTGTAATAGATAACGAATTTTCCGGCCAGAAAGCCGGAATTCATTTCGTTAAAGCAGGAAAATGGTGGCAAGGCCGAGGAAAATGAAGAATCCGCCAGTGTCTGTCAGCGCGGTAATCATCACACTGGATCCGACCGCAGGGTCGCGGCCCAGGCGTACCATGGTGAGGGGGATGACGACACCCATCAGCGCGGCCAGCAGTAAATTTAGCACCATCGCCAGCGTCATCACCGCGCCCATCTCCCAGTTGCCATAGAGCAGCCAGGTGACAATCCCCATTAATCCGCCCCAGACGAGGCCGTTGATCAGTGCCACGCCCAGCTCCCTGAACATCAGGAATTTCAGATTGCCGAGCTGAACATGGTGCAGCGCCAGCCCTCGGACAATCATGGTGATGGTCTGATTGCCGGTATTTCCGCCGATACCGGCGACAATGGGCATCAGCGCGGCCAGCGCAACGAGCTGCGAAATCGTGTGTTCAAACAGGCCGATCACACGGGAAGCCACAAACGCCGTACACAGATTGATGGCCAGCCACGCCCAGCGGTTACGCACGGCTTTGGTTACCGGCGAGAAAACGTCTTCTTCAGGGCTTAAGCCACCCATGCGGCGTAAGTTGCTGTCGGTGTCGTTATTGACGAAATCGACGATTTCTTCCACCGTCAGGCGGCCCATCAGTTTACCTTTTTTATCCACGACGGCTGCGGTGATCAGGTCATAACGTTCGAACGCGCTGGCGGCGTCTTCGGCTTTGTCCTCCGGTTCAAAACTGGTGAGATCGGTGATCATCACGTCGGAAACCAGCGTATGCGGCGCGTTCAATAAAATCGTGGTCAGCGGCAATTCGCCAAGCAGCGTATTTTTCCGGTCAGTAATAAAGACTTTATCGGTTGCCTGCGGGATTGACTTACGTGAGCGGAGAAAGCGCTGAACGGTGCCCAGTGAGACATCCGGGCGAACGGTCAGCAACTCGAAATCCATGATACGGCCAACACATTCTTTGCTGAATTTCATCACTTCGCGAACTTTCTCTCGCTGGCGGGGATCCAGTGAGGTCAGTACGCGGCCAATCAGGTCGCGGGGCAGATATTCCGCCAGATAAACCTGATCGTCCACATCCAGCAGTGACATGGTTTTGAGCAAATCCTTATCGCTCATTTCTTCGATCAGACTGTCCCAGACGGTTTCTGAGACTTCCACCAGCGCTTTACCGCGTGCAGCGGGTTCGACCAGCCGCCACAGCGCCAGACGTTCACGGATCGGCAGTGCTTCCAGTACGTCCGCAACGTCCGCCGCGTGAAGACTTTGTACCCGCGAGGTCAGCTCGGCGGTGTTGTCCATCAGTTGTGCGCGGGTGGCGTCATCAACATCAGGTTCCTCGCCCAGAATACTGTCGGCGAGGTCATCGGTGTTCAGAAGGAGATCGAGGATCCTGCTGCGGCTTTCAGCCAGTTTCTGGCCGTAATTCTTTGGTTTTCCACCAGACATTTGTGATCCTTAGTCCTTTGAGTAACGACAGGTTTTCAGCGTGCCGGTACAGGTTTTTGCCGGAGTCTGTTCCTGTAACTCCACAGTTTGCGTATCGGTCCGGGTTTGTTTTTGATTCTGATGATGTGAATACGCACCGATAGCGGAGTAGACCAGACGCCCGAACAAAATAATGAAGCTTATCGCTAAAACGATTTTCGTCATTCTGATGTTGGTTTTTCGAGACATAATTTAATCGCTTAAGTAAATCGTTGCTCCGGTGAAGGAATGAAGGTGTGCAAATGATAACGTTTACAATATATAACACATCTAAACAGGCAGCCAGATAATCGGATTAAGGGCAAACGCGCGGTTTAAAGGGGTATAAATCCATCAAACCTAAGACTTTTCGTTCTCCTTAAGAAGGATCGCATGAAATTGCCAAAAAATTTTATTTCATGCATCACGCGATGAATTTGTCTGAGATGAATTTTTGTCAAATCACAAAGATTGTGTTTATTGATATGCATCAAGGGATTTAAGATAAGTCACATTAGAATCCAGCCATATTTTAAAATTTATATCCCGACCTCCGCTGTATTCTTTTTTCTTCTGCGTTTTTTCTGTGAGATGACGTTTTTACAACGATAATTGAGGACGGAACCTGTGGCCATCGTCATCGGACTGTCTGTCTGATGTCTATTACACCCTGAACCCTTCACTGCAGCATGAAGTTCATGCGCAAAACTTAGATGGACTTGATGCGTAAAAAATTTTCCTGGCAAGACATGCGACATAAATGGTGGGGCCTTCCTGCGATTTTTGCTCTGGTGCTGATCCCGGTGACCTCGTGGCTTTCTCCGATGATTTCCCTGCCGGATGGCCGTACTTATCTCATTTATATGCCGATGGCGACCTGCGTCGCGTTGCTGATGGTATTTGACTGGGCCGCATTGCCGGGCATCGTCCTGACGCTTTTCCTGCGCTATTACCTGCGGATTGGCTTCGAGATGGGGATGCTGATGACGGTGATTTATTTCGCCGCGCTGTCTCTGGCCTGGCTGGGCTATCGCTGGCAGGCGGGAAGTCGCTGGTCCGCACCGCTCGGTCTGATGAATCTGGCGAAAGCCCGGGTAGGCTGGTTGCTGATTTTCCTGACATTATTCTTAGTCATCGTGCTGCAAATTGTGATTGAAAGCGGATTGCTGCCCGATTATCTCGGCATGGCGACGCGGGACTTTTTCACGCTCAGGACCCTGGTCAATTTACAGGGGATGGTCCTTGGTATTCTGCTTAACTCGCATGTGATTTATCTGGTGATACGCATTATCCGCAAGCCGCATTATTTACGTGTGGTCTGCACGAGGTTGCGTCAGGAAATGGCACCAGGCGTGAAGTTTGCTGAGATTATGCTGTGGTTTGCGGTTCTGGGGGGCATGGTCACGTTGTTGTGCCTGCCGGGGCTGAGTGAACCGTTCATGAAGATTTTACTCAGCGATTACACGCTGACGCTACTGTTTCCGGTATTGCTGTTTGGAGCCTGGCGCTACGGTTATTACTTTATCAGTATCGTCTGGACCGTCACCCTGACTGTGTTATTTGAATTTTATCAGGGGTTTATCTCCGAACACGGCTTTGTTCATAATCTGGTGTTCGTGTCCGCCCTGATGTTGGTCTATACGATGACGTTGTTGCTGATGGCGGCCATCGCCTCACGTCAGCGTCTGCTGATGAAAAAATCCAGCGCCGCCGCATTGCAGGATCCGGTGTTTGGTCTGCCAAACCTGCGTGCCTTCAACCGCGATCTGGCGAGCTATCCGCGTTCCATGCTGTGTTTTATCCGTGTTTCCGATATGGACGTGCTGAGCCGTAACTACGGCATGCAGTTGCGTATCCAGTTTAAACAACAACTGGCCCACGGGCTGAAGCCTTATCTGCAACCGGGTGAGCGGGTTTATCATTTACCGGGTTATGATCTGGTCTTGCGGCTTAACTGCGAAGATTCGGATAAAAAATTGCAGAATTTGCATGACTATCTGGAAGATTTCCGCCTGATCTGGAACGGCTTGCCGCTGCATCCCAATATAGGCTTATCGTACTGTACCGTGTATTCGCCAGTGGAACATCTGCCGATTTTGCTGGGCGAACTGAGCGGTATTGCTGAAGTTTCCCTGACCACCGGGCAGCCGGAATCCAATAAAAACGACCACAGTCAGGTACAACTGGAGATCAGAGAAAAAGTCGACATGCTGCATAAAATTCAGCGGGCACTGGATGACGATCGCTTTGTGCTGATGGCGCAACCCATCTTCGGGGTACGTGGCGACAGTTATCATGAAATCCTGCTGCGTCTGTCTGACAGCGCAGAAGGAACGCTGATCACACCGGATAAATTCCTGCCGGTGGTGCATGAGTTCGGTTTGTCGTATCAGCTGGATATGTGGGTGCTGAAACATACACTGATGTTTATTAATCAGAACCGTGTTCGTTTGCCGAGTCTGCGCTTTGCGGTGAATTTCACGCCCTCGACGCTGTGCCGCCCGACCTTTAGCCGCGATTTTAAAACGCTGATGCTGGAATATGAGGTAGAACCGTTCCAGATCGTGCTGGAAGTGACCGAATCCCATCTGCTGCAGAACATGAAATATGCCGACCTGGCGATGCGGGAATTGCGTTCCTACGGTTGCCGCATTGCGATTGATGACTTCGGTACGGGCTACGCCAGTTACGGTCGTCTGAAGGCTATTCAGGCCGATATCCTGAAAATTGACGGCAGCTTCGTGCGCAATATGCTCACTGATTCGCTGGACGCCTACATTGTGCAGTCAATCTGTCAGGTGGCGCGCATGAAGCATCTGTCGATTGTGGCGGAGTATGTGGAAACTGAAGAACAGAAAATCGCGTTGCACGAGCTGGGTGTGGATTACATGCAGGGTTATCTGGTGGGTAAACCGCAACCGTTAAACAAACTACTGGAATTCCCGAACGTCTGACATTGAGCGATGTCCGGAAAGAAAAAGCCCTCTGCGCATCAGATGCCAGAGGGCTCTTTTATTGCAGCGAAACGGTTAGTTTTTCACAATACCGTCTTCTTCCTCAAGCATCAGTTTCCAGCCTGTCACGTCATCCCAGTAACTCTGTTCTCTTTCGAAATCCAGCTGAACCAGGTTGTTCTGAGCCAGATATCCGGCCGGGAAACGCAGCGTCCAGTGATTATCATCGGTAGATAACCGCAGGGATTCAGGCGTTGTCGTTGACTGACGCTGATTGTTGAGCAACGCCCCTAGACGCAGAAGCTGGATCAGCGGAATGTAGTGTTTCTTCTTGAACAGATTCAGGCGCGGCAGTTCTTCCAGCTTGATGGCTTTTCGGTGGAAGCGGACCAGTGTGGCCAGCAGCGTTTGCTGTTCCTGGTTGAAACCCGGCAAGTTGGTATTTTGCAGGATATACGAGGAATGGCGGTGCATGCCGGTGTGGTTAATGCTCAGACCGACTTCATGCAACATGGCGCTGAATTTCAACAGTGATTCCAGCTGTGGCTGCACCAGTTTGGTATTTTGCGCCAGCCACTGGGCATACAATTGCTCTGTGGTATCCAGCACACGGCGCGCCTGTTCACGGTCAATGTTGTAATGCTCAGCCAGACTTTTGGCAGTACGGGTACGGATATCCTGATGACGGAAACGGCCTTCCATTTCATACAGCACACCTTCACGCAGTGCGCCGTCAGAAAGACGCAGCTCTTTGATCGCCAGCGCATCGAACACACCGCGCAGAATGGCAAGCCCCGGCACGAACACCGATTGCCTGTCTTCCGATAAGCCTGGTAAATCCAGGGCACTGAAATGTTTAAAGTTCAGTACCGCTTCGGACAGCATTTCCAGCCGTTCAGGGGTAATTAAGCCGTCTTTTTCGCCCATCGCGACCAGCACTTCGTGTGCCGCTTTAATACTGCCGGAGGCACCCAAAGCATACTGCCAGCCCTGCAGGCGGTACTGCCACGCCAGGGTTTCCAGCTTTTGCGCAGCAGCGAGCTGGGCACGTTTGAAGTTACTGCGGCTGATTTCGCCATTGGGGAAAAACATCTGCGCAAAACTGACACAGCCCATACGGCGGCTTTCGGCCAGCAACGGCTCGAAGTCCTCTCCGATGACCAGTTCTGTTGAACCGCCACCGATATCGACCACCAGCTTGCGGCCTTTTTCAGGCTGCGTATGTTCAACACCCATAAAAATAAGTCGTGCTTCTTCCTGCCCGGAAATAATTTCAATCGGGTAGGGGATGACTTCTTTGGCACGCTTGAGAAATTCCTCGGCGTTCACTGCCTGACGCAGCGTATGTGTACCGACGATAGTGACGTTATTTTCCGGAAAACCCTGCAGGCGTTCGGCGAATAAAGCCAGGCAATCCAGCCCGCGTTGAATGGCTTCTTCACTGAGCACATTTTTACTGTCGAGACCATCGGCCAGATGGACGCGCTGTTTCAGGCGTCCCAGGACCTGCAGCGCGCCGTTAACGACGCGTGCAATGACCATATGGAAACTGTTCGACCCGAGATCAATCGCCGCAATTTCCTGTGGCTTGGCATTCAGTGGGCTGCTTTTAAGGGGCATAGTTGTGTAACGCTCCAGGGGTTCAGGCTTGCTGACTTTGTTGTTCCAGCTCTTTCAGATATTCATAAATCGCCAGTTGCGCACGGACTTTGCGGCGATTTCCGCGTGGAACATACCGGTTGCTCAGTTCTTTATCAATCACTCTGGCTTTTACTGTGTCACTAAACAGCAGCTCAAGGATATCCAGAACGCGCTGTTTCAAACGCGGATCGAGCAGGGCGACGGCCACTTCAATACGATAATCAATATTACGCGTCATCCAGTCGGCTGAAGACAGGAAGACTTTGGAATCGCCGCCATTTTCAAAGACATACACGCGATCGTGTTCCAGATAGCGGTCAATGATGCTGGTAACCTGAATGTTTTCGCTAAAGCCGGGTAAATTCGGCACCAGAGAACACATCCCGCGGATCAGCAGACGGATTTTCACCCCGACGTTAGACGCGACGTAGAGGCGGTCTATCAGCCCTTTATCCACCAGATTATTGATTTTTAGCGTAATTCCGCCTGTTCCGCCCGCCTGAACGTTGGCAATTTCACGGTCGATCAAACGGTAAAGCATGTCACGCGAGTTTTGCGGTGACACCATCAGATGCTCGAACGACACCGGGCGGTAAGGGTTTTCAATAAAGTTGAAGACGCGGCGAACCTCGTTGGTGATCCTCGCATCGGCGGTGAGCAGTGAATAGTCGGTATAAAGGCGCGCCGTTTTCTCGTTAAAGTTACCGGTCCCGATATGAGCATAGCGGACAATTTCGTCGCCTTCGCGTCGGGAAATAAGAAAGAGTTTTGCGTGTATTTTAAGGCCCGGCGCAGAGAAAATAACGTGCACACCGGCTTCAGTCAGACGTTTCGCCCAGTGAATATTGGCTTCTTCATCGAAGCGCGCCTGCAGTTCGACGACAACAGTGACTTTCTTACCGTTGTGCGCGGCGTGGATCATCGATTCGATAATGCGGGAATCTTTCGCCACGCGGTAAATATTGATTTTTATCGACAGCACGTTCGGATCGAACGATGCCTGACGCAACAGTTCCAGTACGTGCTCAAACGTGTGGTACGGATAATACAGCAGCACGTCTTGCTCGCGGATCGCTGCAAAGCCGTTGCGGAATTTATCGAACCACAAATGGCGCAGACGTGGCAGCGGACGGTTGACCAGATTGGCTTTGCCGACGTTCGGGAAGCCGATGAAATCTTTAAAATTGTGATAACGTCCACCGGCAATCACCGAATCATAATTGGAGATGCCAAGTTTACCGCGCAGCAGTTCGACCATTTCATCCGGCATATCGCGCTGATAAACGAAACGTACCGGTTCGGCGGTCAGACGCTGTTTCAGGCTTGATGACATCAGCTCAAGCAGGCTCGATTCCATTTCCGTGACCAGATCATATTCGGCGTCACGGGTCATTTTCATGGAGTACGCGTTCAGTGCATCGTAATCGAAGAAGCCTTTGAAAATATCATCCAGACAATAACGCAGGATGTTATCCAGCAGGATCATCGGCTTACGACGGCGTGGTGCTTCCGGCGGCAGGTTAACGAAACGTGGCACTTTATCGGACGGGATTTCCAGCAGCGCATAATGGATCTCTTCGCCACGGATAATTTCTACTGCCAGATAGGTGTAATCGTCTTTGAGGAATTGCACCAGATTGGTATCGTGGTTAATCAGAATCGGTGTGATGTACTGGCGCAGCTGATGTTTGAAGTACTGACGCAGCCAGGCTTGCTGGTTTTCAGAAACCTGGCGTTCGTTAATCAGGAAGATCTGATTACGCGCCATTTCCAGAAGCAAATCGTTGTAAAGACTGTCGAATTCCTGATCAATGCGCAGCACCTTCGCCTGAATTTTTTTCAGCAAATGACGGGACGCGCCCAGAAAACCTTGTTCTTCACTGATGAGGATCCGTCGTTTTAAATCGGCAAAACGGACTTTATAAAACTCATCCAGGTTATTGGAGTAGATCCCTAAAAAACGCATCCGTTCGATCAGGGGATTGCTTTTGTCAGCCGCTTCCTGCAACACGCGCTCATTGAAGGACAGCCAGCTTAGTTCTTTCTCGATATAAAGCTTTTCCTGACCCATTTTCACTCCGTTCATTTAGCTTGCAACCTGGCCCATACAGGAAAATTTGCCTGAAAACACCGCAATGTAGCTCAACATATTCTTCGTGTTGCCCGCCTTTTAAGCGGCCAGCGCAGCAGGAAGTCATCTGTGAGAGGGGCCTAGTGTCTACTATCAATATTGCGAAAGATTGACAGGAAAGTCCAACATAACAAGGGATGATTTCAGGAGAGTCTTTAACGGGGAGTCAAAAGAGAGAAAAGTGTTACCGATGAAGGACATTTGCATCCTTCACCGGTCATTATTTTACCGATTTATGTCGCGATGGAATTAAACCGCGCTGGCGCCAATCAGGGATTCCGGTTTGACCTGAACAGGCTTGGTTTTGTATTTCGCCAGAAACTGCGGCTGGAAAATACACATGCGGATGGCGCTGCGATATTCGCCGTTCACAAAGAATTCCTGTTTCAGTTCACCTTCAAGCTCGAAGCCTAATTTGCTGTAAATGTGGATCGCCTTTTTATTTTCTTTATCCACGATTAAATACAGTTTGTAGAGGTTAAGAACGGAGAAGGCATAATCCATCGCCAGACGGACAGCGTCACCGGCAAAGCCTTTGCCCTGATGCTGCGGATCGATGATGATCTGAAATTCCGCGCGGCGGTGAATATGATTAATTTCCACCAGCTCGACCAGGCCGACCGGTCCGCTTTCGTATTCAATAATAAAGCGGCGTTCGCTTTGGTCGTGAATATGCTTGTGATACAAGTCGGTCAGTTCGACGAAAGCCTCGTAAGGTTCTTCAAACCAGTAACGCATGATGCTGGCGTTATTATCAAGACGATGAACAAACGACAGGTCGTCCTTTTCCAGTGGACGTAATCTGACGCTGTTATGGCTAAACATGGGGTGTTCCTCAACTATAAAAGCCGTTTTATGAGGGTAACCTTCGTAAATATGAAATCGGAAACAACCGTGTTCCCGATGAAGGTCGGCGCACAAACGACGTTTAAACGTGCGCCGGGATGTGCATTATATCGGACGAAATGTAAACAAATGTCAAATGACGGAAAATAAAAAACCGGCGCATGGCCGGTTTATAGTGAAATCATGATGCAGTGGTAGATTAATCTTCTGCATATCCGCGTTCAGAAAGCGGATTGTTATCCAGCAGCGCCTGACCCTTTTGCAGCGACAAACGTCCGTCAACGAACCAGCTGACGACCAGCGGATAAATGCTGTGTTCCTGCGTTTGTATGCGGGCAATCAGCTCTTCTTCTGTATCGTCAGCAAACACCGGGACTTTGGCCTGTAAAATCACCGGACCGCCATCGAGTTCTTCAGTCACAAAATGCACGGACGTACCGTGTTCCGCATCCTGATTTTCAATGGCCTGACGGTGGGTGTGCAGACCCGGATATTTTGGCAGCAGGGAAGGGTGGATGTTGATCATGCGTCCGGCAAAGCGCTGGACGAATTCAGCGGTCAGAATACGCATATAACCGGCAAGTACCACCAGATCAGGCTGGAAAGTGTCAATGGCATCTGCCAGTGCAACGTCAAATTCCGCCCGGTCCCGGTAAGCCTTAACATCCAGTGCATGCGCGGGAATACCGGCTAAACGGGCTCTTTCAAGCCCGTATGCAGCTGCTTTATTGCTGAAGACCGCACTGAGTGTTGCGTTAATTCGTCCCTGCTGGCAGGCATCAATCAGGGCCTGTAAATTGCTCCCCTCGCCCGATACCAGAACCACAATCCTTTTCATTTTGCTACCCGTCTTCAGTCAGTTGATTTACTGGTTTTATTCAATAACCACGCGTTCAGCGGAGTCAGAGGCTTTAATGTAGCCAATTTTCCACGCTTTTTCGCCATTATCGTTCAGTAATGCAATCGCCTGATCGGCCAGTTCTGCCGGAAGTGCCACCAGCATGCCCACACCACAGTTAAAGGTGCGGTACATTTCGTGACGGCTGACATTACCGGCGGTTTGCAGCCAGGTGAAGACATCCGGCCACTGCCAGCTTGATTCGTCGATAATCACCTGCGTGTTGTCCGGCAATACACGTGGGATATTTTCCCAGAAGCCGCCACCGGTCAGATGGACGATGCCGTGAACATCCACGTTTTCGATCAGGTTCAGAATCGATTTCACGTAAATTTTGGTTGGTGCGAGCAGGTGATCGGCCAGCGGTTTGCCTGCCAGAACGGTGGTTTCCGGGTCAGTCTTACTGACTTCCAGAATTTTGCGCACCAGAGAATAACCGTTGGAATGCGGGCCACTGGCGGCCAGGCCGATCAGCACATCCCCGTCAGCCACTTTGCTGCCGTCGATGATTTCTGATTTTTCCACCACACCCACGCAGAAGCCTGCCACGTCGTAATCTTCGCCGTGATACATGCCCGGCATTTCAGCGGTTTCACCACCGACTAACGCACAGCCAGACTGTTTACAGCCTTCTGCGATACCGGTGATTACGCTGGCGGCAGTATCGACGTCCAGTTTGCCGGTGGCGTAATAGTCGAGGAAGAACAGCGGTTCAGCGCCCTGAACGATTAAATCGTTGACGCACATCGCGACCAGATCGATACCGATAGTATCATGGCGTTTCAAATCCATCGCCAGACGCAGCTTGGTGCCAACGCCGTCGGTACCCGAAACCAGTACGGGTTCACGATATTTTTGCGGCAGCGCGCAGAGGGCACCAAAACCGCCCAGTCCACCCATCACTTCAGGGCGGCGAGTCTGTTTTACTACACCTTTAATGCGGTCTACCAATGCGTTACCGGCATCGATATCTACGCCTGCGTCTTTATAGCTGAGAGAGGTTTTGTCGGTCACTGCGAAGTCCCCACGGCGGTTTGGGTTGGTGGTTGAAGAATAAAGCGGGGCAATTCTAACAGTGGAAGCAAACGTTTGCGAGCGCCTTATTCGATGATGAGTTTTAGGCTGTCTATACTCTAACCGGGTTACTGATGATCCAGATCAGGCTATTTGGTATGGCGTTCAAAAAAAATGGCGTTATAATCTCGCGATTTTTTTTGCAGCTCAACCACCTTAGGAGAATAAATAATGAAGATCGTCGAGGTGAAACACCCGCTGGTGAAACACAAGCTGGGCCTGATGCGTGAAAACGACATCAGCACGAAACGTTTTCGCGAACTGGCTTCTGAGGTGGGAAGTCTGCTGACGTATGAAGCGACTGCTGATTTAGAAACTGAAAAAGTGACGATCGAAGGCTGGAATGGCCCGGTTGAAATCGATCAGATTAAAGGCAAGAAAATTACCGTAGTGCCTATCCTGCGTGCCGGTCTGGGCATGATGGAAGGCGTACTGGAACACGTTCCGAGTGCGCGTATCAGTGTGGTCGGCGTGTACCGTGATGAAGAAACCCTCAAGCCTGTGCCGTATTTTCAGAAACTGGTTTCTAACATTGAAGAACGTCTGGCACTGGTGGTTGATCCGATGCTGGCGACGGGGGGGTCTATGATTGCCACCATCGACCTGCTGAAAAAAGCCGGCTGCCAGAGCATTAAAGTGCTGGTGCTGGTTGCCGCGCCTGAAGGGATCGCCGCTCTCGAAGCCGCACACCCGGACGTTGAGTTGTACACCGCCTCGGTGGATCAGGGACTCAACGATAAAGGCTACATCATCCCGGGGCTAGGCGATGCGGGCGACAAGATATTTGGTACGAAATAAATAAGCGTTTAGCCGACTAATCAGTCGGCTTTTTTTTGCTCGTCATATACAACATCACACCATTGAGAGGATCACATTCATGACCCGTCGTGTCATCGGGGTAAGCGAACGTCCGCCATTGCTGCAGACGATTCCCCTGAGTTTCCAGCATCTGTTTGCCATGTTTGGTGCCACCGTCCTGGTGCCCATTCTGTTTAAGATCAACCCGGCAACGGTGCTGCTGTTCAATGGCATAGGGACTTTGCTGTATTTATTTGTCTGTAAAGGGAAAATACCGGCTTACCTTGGCTCGAGCTTCGCGTTTATTTCCCCGGTGCTGTTGCTGTTACCGATGGGGTATGAGGTGGCGCTCGGTGGTTTTATTGCCTGCGGGCTGTTGTTCTGCCTGGTGGCGCTGATTGTTAAGAAAGCCGGAATTGGCTGGATTAACGTGATATTCCCGCCTGCGGCGATGGGCGCAATCGTTGCCGTCATCGGACTGGAACTGGCGGGCGTGGCGGCGAATATGGCGGGTCTGTTACCTGCCGAGGGCGCGGCGGTGGATTCCACCACCATTACCATTTCGCTGGTGACACTGTCTGTGACCATTCTGGGGTCCGTGCTGTTCCGTGGTTTCCTGGCGATTATCCCGATCCTGATCGGCGTGCTGGTGGGTTATGCACTGTCGTTCTTTATGGGGGTGGTGGATGTCTCAACGATCGAGAATGCGCACTGGTTCGCGCTGCCAACCTTCTATACGCCACGTTTTGAATGGGTCGCCATCCTCACGATCCTGCCTGCGGCGCTGGTGGTTATTGCCGAACACGTCGGGCATCTGGTTGTGACGGCAAACATTGTGAAGAAAGATTTACTGCGTGATCCGGGCCTGCACCGTTCGATGCTGGCAAACGGTTTGTCGACCGTGTTGTCCGGTTTCTTCGGCTCAACGCCAAATACCACGTACGGTGAAAACATCGGCGTCATGGCCATCACCAAGGTATACAGCACCTGGGTTATTGGCGGCGCGGCCATTCTGGCTATTCTGCTTTCCTGTATCGGCAAACTGGCGGCAGCCATCCAGGCTGTGCCGGTACCGGTGATGGGCGGCGTTTCATTGCTGCTTTATGGTGTGATTGGTGCATCCGGTATCCGCGTGCTGATTGAATCGAAAGTGGATTACAATAAAGCACAAAACCTGATCCTGACCGCAGTGATCCTGATCATCGGTGTCAGCGGCGCGAAAATCCACATTGGTGCAGCGGAGCTGAAAGGCATGGCGCTGGCAACGATCGTGGGCATTTTCCTGAGTCTGCTGTTCAAAGTTATCGAGATTTTCCGTGGCGAAGAACAGATCATTGATGTTGAAGATGAGCGGGAAAATCCGCCGGTCTGATCTGCACGTTTTTAAGTGAATCCCTGACCGGCGGGTGTATTGCCAGCCGGTCAGGTGCTCGGATCGCAAGCGGTTGCACCCGGCACAGTTCATTTCACAACGGATCCTTGCTAGAATTCGGCAGTTCCTTTTATTGACGTGACAACATCTGCGGTCATTATACCGCTTTGGTTGAGGTGCTTCTGAATACGCCGGCACAGCTTTCTTTGCCACTTTATCTTCCCGATGATGAAACCTTTGCCAGTTTTTATCCGGGGGAAAACCCCTCTCTGCTTTCTGCCATTCAGAGCGCATTGCATCAGGAACACGGCACTTATATTTATTTCTGGTCACGCGAGGGCGGCGGCCGCAGCCACTTGCTGCATGCAGCCTGCGCCGAATTATCACAGCGCGGTGAAGCCGTCGGTTATGTGCCATTAGACAAACGCGCGTATTTCGTGCCTGAAGTGCTGGACGGTATGGAGCACCTGGCGCTGGTGTGCATCGATAATATCGAAGGCATTGCCGGTGATGATGAATGGGAAGCGGCTGTTTTCCATCTCTATAACCGCATTCTTGAAACCGGCCGTACGCGCCTGTTTATTACCGGCGATCGACCTCCGCGTCAGCTCAATCTCAGCCTGCCGGATCTGGCTTCCCGTCTCGACTGGGGGCAAATCTACAAACTTCAGCCGCTTTCCGATGAAGAAAAACTTCAGGCATTGCAGCTACGCGCTAAACTGCGCGGGTTTGAACTGCCGGAAGACGTGGGCCGTTTCCTGCTCAAACGTCTGGATCGGGAAATGCGTACGTTGTTTATGACCCTGGATCAGCTCGATCGCGCTTCGATTACGGCGCAGCGGAAACTGACGATCCCGTTCGTGAAAGAAATTCTCGGGTTGTGACAGGAAGGGATGTCCGGGTTCGTTAGCACTGAACCCGAACTGAAAGCGCGGGGTTATAAAATCTCTTTGACCTGTTCCGGCGGACGCCCTAAACGCGCTTTGCCGTTGGCCACCACAATCGGACGTTCAATCAGCCGCGGATGATCGGCCATCGCCTGTAACAGCGCGTCCTCGCTCAGACTGGTATCCTTCAGATTCATGTCTTTATAAATCTGCTCACCCTTACGCATCAGTTCACGTGCAGAGCTGAAACCCAGCAGGTCGATCAATTCTTTCAGCTTATCCACTGACGGCTGCGTTTCCAGATACAAAATCACTTGCGGTTCAATGCCTTCTGCTTCCAGCAATTTCAGGGTTTCACGGCTCTTCGAGCATGCCGGGTTATGATAGATTGCGACATCGTGTTGCATAAAAGTTTCTCCATTCTGGCACTGAAATCAGCCTTTCTGATACTGACGGAATCGTTGCTGCAACTGACGAAGCTGGTCGATTCGTGCGTCATAACGGGCCTGTTCCAGACTGCCTAATTTTTGTAATGCGCTGGCATTGCTCAGCATTTCAATCGCCTGATCCAGACGTCCGACTAATGCCACGCTTTCCGCACGGGCAGCCAGTTCCTGCGCACGTAAACCCTGTGCTGCGGCGGCCTGAGACAACAAATCCCAACCATTCGGATCACCCGGATAATTGAAAGTATAGCGGTTGAGGATTTTCATGGCATTGGCCGGCTTCGCACCTTCGAGATAAGCATTGGCCAGATTGAGTTGCAGCACGGCGTTGGCACTGCTGGCCGCACCGGCCTGCTCCAGACGCGCTATCGCCTGCGGCGCACGTTTGCTGTCGATATCATTATCGGTGGCTAAATCGAGTAACCATTCGTTGCCCGGATTCTGAGCCAGCAGCGGTTCAAGGATCGTCCGCGCCTGATCATATTTTTTTGCTTTATAAAATTGCAGTGCATGGCCGTATTTTGCCGCCAGTTGCTCGCGGATATTGCCATTGCTCAGTTTCAGCAGATAGTCGTCACTCAGCGGGAAGCTCTCTGAACCGTACATCCCCAATATGCGTACTTTCGCCAGGGTATAATCTTGTGAAGATTGCACAATCGGGTGCGGCATCTGGTTGGCGCGGTTACGGATATCGGCCAGACGGCTGTCGGGCAACGGGTGCGTCAGCAACATTTCCGGCGGACGGGTTGAGTAGCTCGCCTGATCTGCCAGTTTTTGCAGGAAGGCGGGCATCGCCTGCGGATCAAACCCCGAACGCTGTAAGACCTGAATGCCGATACGGTCGGCTTCCTGCTCATTGCCCTGCGTGAAGCTGATCATGCCTTGCTGCGTGCCTGCTAGTGTACCGGTCAGCGCCGCCATGCCCATTTGCGGACTGGCCATCGCCAGTAGAATTGACCCCAGCGCCCCCACCCAGGTGAGCGGCGCGTTACGTTGCTGGTCTTCCATCGCACGCGCCAGATGGCGCTGGGTCACGTGGGAAATTTCGTGCGCCATGACGGACGCCAGCTGGCTTTCGTTATCGGTATAACGGAACAGTGATGAGTGAAGTACCACATTGCCGCCAAAGAAGGCGAAGGCGTTCAGCTCATCGTTATTGACGATGAAAAAATGGAACGGCGTGCGGACGGAATAGGCATGCGCCACCAGCCGTTGCCCCAGTTCGTTGATGTATTGATTGAGCAGTGGATCGTTAATCAGCGGCGTGCTGGCGCGCATCTGACGGACATAAAAATCGCCCATCTGTAATTCCTGATTAATACTGAGCGTGCCGCCCGCAGTGGTGCCGATGTCCGGTAATTGGTCGCTCACCGGCGGGGCTAACGGCGAGTTAGGGCTTTTTACGGGGCTCACGGGGGTTGACCAGAATGAACTGTCATCCGCACCGGCGGGCGGTATGGAACCCGCCAGCAGGCTGCCCAGACACAGGGCAATCACCCTTTTTTTCAACCGCATGACCATAAACATTTGCTTCCCAATAAGTTAACCGCGATACCGATGAGCTTTGCGAGCCTTTCTTCTGCGGACAGTCAGTCAGACCATTATTTTCTTGCGCTTTTCTCTGCGCTGGTCTCTATAGTAGCTATCCGCGTGAGAGTTTAAAACACTCCGAAGCTACAGTCGTGTGACAACGAATTTTTTAAATAGTTACTTGTGTCTGAGCGCGCAGGGAACGAACAGCGCGTAGATGCCAGACCCGAAATTACAGGAGCGTTTTATTAATGTTGGATATGTTATTACAGTGGTATCGCCGTCGCTTTACCGACCCGCAGGCTATCGCGCTGCTGGCGATTCTGGTCGCAGGATTCTGCATCCTCTATTTTCTCAATGGTATCCTTGCGCCGCTTCTGGTGGCGATCGTACTCGCCTATTTGCTGGAATGGCCGACGGTGCGTCTGCAACATGTCGGGCTTTCCCGCACGCTGTCGGTCAGCGTGGTGCTGATTATTTTTGCCGGTATTTTGCTGCTCGGTATGTTTGTCATTGCCCCCGTGACCTGGCAGCAGGGGGTGAACCTGATGACCGATTTACCGAGCATGCTGAACCGCTTTTATGATTTCGCCGCAACATTGCCGAAGCGTTATCCGGCGCTGGTGGATGCGGGCATCATCGATATGATGGCGGAAAACATGCGCAGCAAATTATCCGGGCTGGGTGAGTCAGTAGTGAAATATTCACTGGCCTCGCTGGTCGGTTTACTGACGCTGGCAATTTACCTGATTCTGGTGCCGATGATGGTGTTCTTTCTGCTCAAAGATAAAGAGCAGATGCTGAGTGCCGTGCGTCGCGTTCTGCCCCGCGATCGCGGGCTGGCCGGACAGGTTTGGGTGGAGATGAATCAGCAGGTCACCAACTATATTCGCGGCAAAGTGCTCGAAATGATTATCGTCGGAGTGGCCACGTATCTGGTGTTCTGGGTGATGGATTTGCATTATTCGCTGCTGCTGGCGGTGCTGGTCGGCGTATCCGTTCTGATCCCGTATATCGGCGCGATGCTGGTGACCATTCCGGTGGTGATTGTC
Source organism: Rahnella sp. 2050 (assembly GCF_040544515.1). NCBI lineage: Bacteria > Pseudomonadati > Pseudomonadota > Gammaproteobacteria > Enterobacterales > Yersiniaceae > Rahnella > Rahnella sp. 2050. Next base: position 991,988 of record NZ_JBEPKE010000002.1, read on the forward strand.
GCGATGTTCCAGTGGGGGCTGGGCGCGGATTTCTGGACGCTTTTCGTCGCCTATCTGGTGGTGCAGGGGCTGGACGGTAATGTGATCGTGCCGCTGTTGTTCTCCGAGGCCGTGAACCTGCATCCGCTGGTGATTATTCTTTCTGTCGTGGTGTTTGGCGGTCTGTGGGGATTCTGGGGGGTGTTCTTTGCCATACCGCTGGCGACGCTGGTCAAAGCCGTGGTTCACGTCTGGCCGGATGAATCACTCAACGAAACGGTCTGATTTTTTCTGCTTACCGCACCCAATAAAAAAAGCGCGTCTGCGCTTTTTTTGTCTCCACAATCTGACCGTGTCGGCTATTTACCGTTGAGGTAGGCCATGACGATGTCATGGTGATTGGTGGTTTTGAAATCGTCGAACACTTTCTCGACTTTGCCATTGCCGTCGAGCAGGAAGCTGATGCGATGGATGCCGTCGTAGGTTTTCCCCATAAAGGATTTTTCACCCCAGACGCCAAACTGCTCACAGACCTGATGATCTTCATCGGACAACAAGGTGAAGTTCAGCAACTCTTTCTCAGCAAAACGCGACAGTTTTTCCGGTTTATCGGTGCTGATCCCCAGCACTTCCACTCCGGCATTTTTTAACTGATCCATGTTATCGCGCAGTCCGCAGGCTTGTACGGTACAGCCCGGCGTCATGGCTTTAGGATAGAAATAGACCAGGACTTTCTGTCCCTGGAAGTCGGCCAGATTAATTTGTTCACCGTCTTGGTCGGGCAAACTAAATTGCGGCGCAGGGTCACCGGCTTTCAGTGGGCTCATTGTCTTTCTCCATATCTCTTAGCGATTACTGCAGTTTATCTTCATTCTCAGAATAACTAACCACGTTAATACTGCCTTGCGCTTTCAGTTCTGTACATAGCTGATGAAACGCCTGCTCAATAATTGCCGCATCGGTATTGGCTGCGCTGTGCGCCGTTATTTGAATCGATAACTGTGCTGGCGTGGCGGCATCTGCCGGGCGCGTTTTTGAGGCAAGTTCGGCGATATTCATCTGATGCGTATCGAATAAATCGGTAAAACGTTCGATCAGATGCGGAGAGTCTTTCACCTCCACTTTCACCCAGACCGTAGCAGGCATTGGCTGGCGTTCATGTGCACTGGTTCGCTTCATCACGATCAATAATTCCAGCTCTGCGCCTTTTTGCGGCAGAGTGGATTCGATCAGTGTAATCGCGTTCCAGCTTCCGGAAAGCAGCATGATAAACGTAAACTCATCACCGAGCATCGCCAGACGGCTGTCTTCAATATTACAGCCGCAGCTGCTGACCTGACGGGTAATGGTGTTGACGATACCCGGACGATCAGCGCCTAAGGCGGTGATCACGAGATAATGTTGTTGTGGCTGCGGCAAAATAGGTCTTCCTGTCGTGCTTGGGAGTATTCCCAAGGTAAACATAAAAAAAACCGCCGGACAAGCGGTTACCGCTCGTTGATTGCTTGCTTTTGCAGTGGTGTCAAAAGTACCATGAGTGACCTGTTTGTGGAGGGGAAGGTCAATGTTTACGGGAAGTATTGTTGCACTGGTTACGCCGATGGACACCAAAGGTGCTGTCGATCGCGCGAGTCTGAAAAAACTGATTGATTATCATGTGTCCAGTGGTACTGCGGCGATCGTTTCCGTTGGCACGACCGGCGAGTCGGCCACGTTGAGCCATGAAGAGCACGGTGACGTGGTCTTACAGACGCTGGAACTGGCTGATGGACGCATCCCTGTTATCGCAGGCACTGGCGCAAACGCGACTGCTGAAGCGATTTCTCTTACGCAACGTTTTGAAAAAAGTGGCGTTGTTGGTTGCCTGACAGTCACCCCTTATTACAACCGTCCGACGCAGGAAGGTCTGTATCAGCACTTCAAAGCCATCGCTGAAAATACCTCTTTGCCGCAAATTCTCTACAACGTGCCTTCACGTACCGGCTGCGATATGTTGCCGCAGACTATCGCGCGTTTAGCAAAATTGAAGAATATTGTTGCTGTTAAAGAAGCAACAGGGAACTTAAGTCGGGTTAGTCAGATCCAAGTGCTGGTTGATGATGAAGATTTCATTTTGCTGAGCGGCGATGACGCCAGCGGTCTGGACTTTATGCAACTCGGTGGTAAGGGCGTTATTTCCGTCACGGCTAACGTAGCTGCCCGTGAAATGGCCCAACTTTGTGAGCTGGCAGCGCTTGGCAACTTTGCCGAAGCGCGTCGCCTGAATCAGCGCCTGATGCCTTTGCATCAGAATTTGTTTGTAGAAGCAAACCCAATCCCGGTGAAATGGGCCTGTAAGGCACTGGGTTTGATGGCAACCGATACGATGCGTCTGCCTATGACGCCGTTAACAGATGCTGCCCGTCCGGTCGTGGAAGAAGCATTAAAAAGCGCCGGTTTGCTGTAACTCTTAGGAAGATTTGATGGCCTCTTTATTTGACAAGAACAGTTTCCAGATGACCCGATTGCAGAAAACGGCCGTAGCAAAAGTGGTCGGGGTTTCCCTGATCATGCTGCTGGCCGCCTGTTCAAGCGATCAACGTTACAAACGCCAGGTAAGTGGCGATGAAGCCTACCTGGATGCGTCAGGTCTGCATGAGCTGAAAGCGCCGGTCGGGATGATTCTTCCCGTGCAGAACGGAACGTATGAAGTTCAGGCAGGATCGATGCAGGGCGCCGTGGGCAAACAGCTCGACATCCGTCCACCATCCCAGCCACTGGCGCTGCTGAGCGGTTCCCAGACGCAATTCTCTGGCAACAGCAGCACCGTGTTGCTGGAAAATACCGCGCAGAATCGTGATCTGTGGAATAACGTCGTGAAAGCGGTTGAGCAAAATAATTTCAAAATTGCCAACCGTGATGATGCTAACCAGACACTGACCACCGATTTCGTTGACTGGAATCGTGCGGATGAAGACTTCCAGTATCAGGGGCGTTATCAGATCAGCGTGAAACAGCAGAGTTACCAGTTAGCGCTGACGGTGAAAACGCTTGAGCTGAAACAACAGGATAAACCTGTGACCTCTTCTGCTGAAATCCAGCGTTACAACAGCCAGATGATGAACGCCATCACGGCGAGCCTGGATAAAGTGCAGCAGGATACTCAGGCACGCCTCGACAACCGTCGTGTTGGTGAGATTGATGTTCAGAGCGGTGCAGATGATACCGGCCTGCCGGTGCTGATTGTTCGTGAGAGCTACGGTGTTGTGTGGGATCGCCTGCCAAATGCCCTGACAAAAGTCGGCATGAAAGTGACCGACAGCAGCCGTCCGCAAGGCACATTGTCTGTGACCTACAAACCGCTGAATGACGATGCGTGGCAGACACTGGGTGCGAAAGATCCGGGGCTGACTTCCGGTGATTACAAACTTCAGGTTGGCGACCTCGACAACCGTAGTAGTTTGCAGTTCCTTGATCCGAAAGGACATGCTCTCAGCCAGTCGCAGAACGATGCGATGGTGGCGGTCATGCAGGCCGCGTTTAGCCAGAGTAGCGCAAAATAATACCAAGGGGCTCCGGCCCCTTTTTACATCTGTTTTTTCCACTGGAGTAAGTAAAGATGCAAAAGTTAGCTGAGTTGTATCGCGGCAAGGCGAAAACCGTCTACACCACCGAAAACCCGGACCTTCTGGTACTGGAGTTCCGTAACGATACGTCAGCACTGGATGGTCAGCGTATTGAGCAGTTCGACCGTAAAGGCATGGTTAACAATAAATTTAACCATTTCATCATGGCTAAGCTGGAAGAAGCCGGTATTCCTACTCAAATGGAACGCCTGCTGTCTGACACCGAAGTGCTGGTGAAAAAACTGGATATGGTCCCGGTTGAATGCGTGATCCGTAACCGTGCTGCTGGTTCGCTGGTAAAACGTCTGGGCATTGAAGAAGGTCTGGAACTGAACCCACCGTTGTTCGATTTGTTCCTCAAAAATGACGCCATGCACGACCCGATGATCAACGAATCGTATTGCAAGACCTTTGGCTGGGTGAACGAAGAAAACCTCGCGCGCATGAAAGAGCTGAGCTACAAAGCCAACGACGTGCTGAGCAAACTGTTTGATGATGCCGGTCTGATCCTGGTCGACTTCAAACTGGAATTCGGTCTGTTCAACGGGGAAGTGGTGCTCGGTGATGAGTTCTCTCCAGACGGCAGCCGCCTGTGGGATAAAGAAACCCTGAACAAAATGGACAAAGACCGTTACCGCCAGAGCCTGGGTGGCCTGATCGAAGCTTACGAAGAAGTCGCTCACCGTATCGGTGTGAAACTGGACTAAGCTGCACGTTATTTTTTTAGCCAGACTACGCAATCGTTTACGCGGTATGCACTAAACGGGTGATGGCCTCCGTCACCCGTTCTCTTTCCTGCATTTAATTTTCTTGTTTTAACACTGATTCCTTTCATTTAATTCCTCCGCCACTAAACTTACGTCCTTTCGCAGATGGTATTAACTGCGTGTGCTGGCTAGTCTTAAAAAAACAGGTTGGAGGTATCTATGCGTTGGCAAGGGCGTCGCGAAAGCGACAATGTAGAAGACAGACGCGGACAGGGATCTAACGGCGGCGGTCTAGGCGGCGGAGGAATGCGCCTGCCGATCCGTGGCAAAAGCGGTATCGTGATCATCATCGTGGTGCTGGTTGCTGGTTATTACGGTATCGACCTCACTCCGCTGATTGACGGCGGTCAGTCCGGCGGCATGCAGCAAACACAGTCACAATCCATCAGCCCGAAAGATGACGAGCAGGCAAAATTCACCTCGGTGATCCTCGCTTCGACGGAAGACACCTGGAAAGAGATTTTCCAGCGGCAGGGCATGACTTATCGTGAACCCAAACTGGTGATGTATCGCGGCGCGACCCGCACCGGTTGTGGCACCGGCCAGTCAGTGATGGGGCCGTTCTATTGTCCGGCGGACAGCACGGTGTATATCGATCTGTCGTTCTATCAGGAATTGCAGAACAAACTCGGCGCGGGCGGTGATTTTGCGCAGGGCTATGTGGTGGCGCACGAAGTCGGCCACCATGTGCAGAATTTGCTGGGCACCGAACGCAAGGTTCGCGAGATGCAGCAGGGCGCGTCGCAGACTGTGGTAAATCAGTTGTCGGTGAAAATGGAATTACAGGCTGACTGTTACGCCGGTGTCTGGGGGCACGCGATGCAGCAGCAAAATGTTCTCGAAGAGGGCGATCTGAAAGAAGCGCTGGATGCCGCGCAGGCCATCGGCGATGACCGGTTGCAACAGCAAAGTCAGGGGCGCGTGGTGCCGGACAGCTTCACTCACGGTACTTCCCAGCAGCGTTATACCTGGTTCAAACGCGGCTTTGATACCGGTAATCCGGACCAGTGTAATACCTTTGCCAGCCGCTGATTAAGTGGCAGGAAGCGCTGGTCTGCTGCTAAAAACTGTTCAATAATCAATGACCGATCCAGAGAGGCTCCCCGGGCCTCTCTTTCATTTTCATGTTGAACCGCTGGGAATGCCATGGCTTTTCTCGATCCAACCCTATTGATCTTACTTGTTTTCGCCGGTCTGGGCATTATCAGCCACAACAGCGCCGTCACCATCGCAATGTTCTTCCTCCTCACGGTGCGTATTACGCCACTGAACAGTTTTTTTCCGTGGATAGAAAAATACGGCCTGACTATCGGCATTATTATTCTGACCATTGGCGTGATGGCGCCGATTGCCAGCGGAAAAATCAGCGCCAGCACCATGGTGCATTCTTTCCTCCACTGGAAATCTATTGTCGCCATTCTGGTGGGTGTGCTGGTGTCGTGGCTTGGCGGACGTGGCCTGACGCTGATGGGCACGCAGCCGCATCTGGTGGCTGGCCTGTTAGTCGGCACCGTGCTGGGCGTGGCGTTGTTTAAAGGCGTACCGGTCGGGCCGCTGATTGCTGCCGGTCTGTTATCGATGATTGTCGGGAAAACCTGACATGTCTGCGACGTTGCTACAGCAGCAGATGCAGCGGCTGGGTGTCCGGCGTTTGCTGGTGTTCAGTGGCGGGACGCAGTGGTGTGAACAACAGGCTGTCCTGTTCTCTGCCCAAAGTGCCGGTGACTGGCTGTGGCTGAGTGATTCACCGCCTGATGGCGTCACATCCTGCCCGCCTTCAGCGGCGCAGACGCTGCTCGGACAGGACATTTTTCACGGTGTGTTTGATGCGCGTTATGGCCTCAATACCGAGGCGCTGGCGGTATTTTCCGGCACATTGAAAGCCGGAAGCTGGCTGATTCTGCTAATACCGGAATGGAACGCCTGGCCTGACACGCCGGACGCGGACAGCCTGCGCTGGAGCGAACAACCGCAGGCGATCCCGACGCCGCGTTTCATCCGCCGTTTCCGGTCTTTACTCGAACAAGATCGCAACATTACGGTTTGCCAGCAGGATCAGCCTTTTGATATCCCCCCGCTGCCAGCAGCACCCGACTGGCTGCCACCCGACGGTCAGCCCACCGCTGAACAATCGCAGATTTTACAACAACTGATGCAGGCTCAGTCCGGCGTATGGGTGCTGACGGCTGCCCGTGGCCGTGGCAAATCGACGCTGGCGGGAATGCTTGCCAGACAGTGGCCGGGCACCTGTTGGGTAACCGCACCGGCGAAAGCCTCAGCCAGCCAGATTCTCAATCATCAAACAGAGTCTGCCCGCTTTATCGCGCCGGATGCGTTGCTTTCATTATGCCGCGAAGGCGCGGTAACGGACATTGACTGGCTGATTATCGACGAAGCGGCAGCAATTCCGACGCCGATGCTTTCGGAAATTATCGCGGCTTTTCCGCGTGTGTTACTGACCACTACGGTTCAGGGATACGAAGGCACCGGACGCGGGTTCTTACTTAAATTCTGTGCGTCCCTGCCGCGGTGGCATGACCTGCGTCTGAATTCCCCGATCCGCTGGTCATCATCCGACACGCTTGAGCCGTTTATCAGTCAGTTATTGTTGTTTGACGAGCATTTGCCTGTAGCAGAACAGACGGGCGGCACATCAGAAATTTTCTCCATTGATGCCGACGACTGGCTGAGTGAACCGGCGCTGTTAGAGGAATTCTACGGCCTGCTGACCAGCGCGCACTACCGCACGTCGCCGCTGGATCTGCGGCGTTTGCTGGATGCGCCGGGCATGACATTCAGCGCGTCACGACAGAAAAACACCCTGACCGGCGCGTTATGGCTGGTGGATGAAGGCGGGCTGAGTGCTGAACTGGCGCAGGAAGTCTGGGCGGGCAGGCGACGTCCGCGCGGCAATCTGGTGGCGCAGTCTCTCGCCGCGCACGCGGGTTTCCCCGAGGCTGCCGTTATGCGTTCACGGCGTGTCAGCCGGATTGCGGTACATCCCGCGTTTCGCCGTCAGGGTATTGCCCGTGATTTGTTAGCAGCGCAGAAACAGCAGGCGCAGCAGGCGGGGCTGGATTTTCTGTCCGTCAGTTTTGGTTACACCACGGCGCTGGCGGCATTGTGGCAACAGGCCGGATTCCGGCTGGTGCGCGTCAGTATGCAGAAAGAAGCCAGCAGCGGCTGTTATGCCGCAATGGCGATATTACCGCTGAGCGTGGCGGGGCAGGCACTGGCGGACAGAGCCGTGCATCAGCTTGACCGTGACTGGCGCTGGCTGGCGCCTCAGATGGATTTAACCCTGCCGCTCGGCACCACTGCGGATACGCAACCCGATGATGCCGACTGGCGCGAGCTGAACGGATTTGCGTTCGCCCATCGTCCGCTGGAAAGCAGTTTACCGGCGCTCAGTCGCGTGCTGTTGCACAGCACTTTGCCACTGACGGCGTTGCGTGCGCATCTGCAACAGGGGCAAAGTGTCGCGCAAGTCGTCATGTCGCTGAAGCTTTCCGGCCGTAAAGCGCTGGTTTCGCGCTGGCGTGAGGAGACACGACAGGCGCTGAAAGCCGCGGGAATGGCTGAATAAATCAGCGGTTTCATTGCAAAAAATGGAAAGACTCGTTCAATAAAACCCGATTTCACTGACCGGCGGGCGGCGTATAGTGAACTCATTAAATGACAACGGGAGAGAGCAATGAGCTCAGAACAAATTATCGTCCAGCAGCCGGAAGAAATCGCTAACCAGCTGATTTTATTATTTCATGGCGTGGGTGATAACCCGATTTCTATGGGCGAAATCGGTAAGTTTTTCGCTGTTTCATTCCCGCAGGCGCAGGTGATAAGCGTCGGCAGCCCGGATATTTGTGATTTTGGCCGGGGCTTCCAGTGGTTTTCCGTGCAGGGCGTGACCGAACAAAACCGTCAGCCGCGAGTGGATGCCGCAATGCCAGCTTTTGTGCAGATTGTCCGTGACTGGCAGCAAAAAACCGGCGTTACGCCGGAACACACCACATTAGTCGGCTTTTCGCAGGGCACCATCATGGCGCTGGAATCGACGAAAGTGGAAGAGCATCTGGCGTCGCGCATTATTGCGTTCAGCGGGCGTTTTTCAACGCTTCCGGAAAAACCGATTGCCGCCAGTACGGTGGTGCATTTCATTCATGGCGAACAGGATCCGGTGATTAATCCGTTCCAGTCGAAAAGTGCGGCAGAACGTCTGAAATCATTGGGCTGTGAATGTACGCTCAATCTTCAGCCAGGTATGGGACACGGGCTGGATTCGCACATGATTAATACGGCGATAGCGCATTTGCAAAATTACGAACCGAAGTCGCATCAGCACTGATTTCATTGCCACTTTTATTGAAAAACGCCCCCGGCTGCATCACAACCGGGGGCGTTTTTTTAATGTCTGACTGAGGCGATTATTTGCGGTTTTTACGCATAAAATCATCCATGAAGTTCGTCAGCTTTTCTGCCGCTGGCAGTGACAGGGCGTTGTAGATAGAGGCACGGATGCCGCCAATCGCACGGTGCCCTGCCAGACCTGAGAAGCCAGCTTCCTGGCTTTCGGCCAGGAATTTCTTCTCCAGATCCGCATCCGGCAACTTAAACGCAACGTTCATGTGTGAACGGTCGGCTTTGCTGCTCCAGCCATTGTAGAAACCGTCGCTGTTGTCGAGCATTGCATACAGCAGTTCTGCTTTATGGCGGTTGGTTTGTTCCATATTTTCCAGACCGCCGACGTCGTTAAGCAGCCAGCGGGTGACCAGCAGCACCACATAAATCGCAAATACCGGCGGCGTATTGAGGTTGGAATGAGATTCCACCTGGCGGCGGTAATTCAGGAATGATGGCAATTCGTCAGATGACGCTTTCACCACGGTATCGTGCACCAGCACGATGGTGACGCCCGCCGGGCCGATGTTTTTCTGCGCATGAGCGTAGATGACTGAAAACTTATTGGCATCGCACGGTTTGGACAGGAAATCGGAAGACATATCGCAGACGCGGGGTACGTCGTCGCGGCCCAAAACGCGCTGAAACTGTAACCCTTCCACTGTTTCGTTCGAGACATAATGCAGATAGGGCGCATCAGGCGAGAATGCCAGTTCTTCGTCAGAGGGCAGACGGTTGAATCCGCACGATTCGCCGCTCCACAACACTTTTACCGGCCCTTCGCGACGCGCTTCGGTCACGACTTTACTGCTCCAGTAACCGGTATCCAGATATTCTGCCGCATGCTTCTGACCGCGCAACAGCGTCATCGGCACCATCGAAAACTGCTGCGTTGCGCCACCCTGCAGGAACAGGATATGGAAATCTTTCGACAAGCCGAGCAGGGTGCGGATGTTGTTTTCGGTTTCCTGCACAATGGCGGCAAACCAGTCTGAACGGTGGCTGATACCGAGGATCGACAGGCCGACTTCCGGCACTTCTTTTATCGCGGCTTCAACCTGAGTGAGAACGGTTTCCGGCAATGCGCCAGGGCCACCGGAGAAGTTCAGGGCGTTACGTGAAATCATGTTTATTCTTGTCCTTTAAACGCATCAGCAGAGGTGTCGGTGTGCGCAAAGGCACGGGATAACAGCAACTCGCGGCATGCTGTTTTAACTTTATTCATGTGGATTTTTTTGTGCGGGAACATCACTTCCAGATCCATTGCGTGCACCACCATCGCCGGATCAATTTCAAACACCAGCAATTCGCCGTCCGGTGTTTCGCTGCAATCGATGCCGAGATAGTCGAGCTGCGTGGTGTCATAAATCGCTTTCAGCGCCTGCTGGTGACGGGTGGCAAATTCGTGGAAGTTGTTCAGGAATGCGGCTTCTTCTTCACGCTTTTGGATATCTTCATACATGAAGGCGTTAACGTAATGCACCATCCAGTGGGATGAAATCGCCATATGACAGGCATACGGCACGCCGTCGATCAACGAAATGCGGTACTTACGGAACTGACCGTCTTCATTGCTGTAATCAATAAACTGCGACAGGAAATAATCTTCAACCTGCACGCGGGTCAGATAATCAGCCAGTTCTTCCTGACCGGTGATTTTTTCCAGACCGTGACCACCGTGCGAACCCGCAGGGCGCAGGATCACCGGATAACTGCTGTCAGGCAGCGCAGCGTGCAGCGTGGTTTCTCCGGCAGCGACGGCAGATAACGCCGCAAACGTCATCGCATGCGCCTGGGCAATGGCTAAACCCGGTTGGTTTTGCAACAGGCGGCTGGCGGTTTGGCGTTCAGAGCTCGGGATATGCTGTGGCGCATTGATCACCGGCACCGGCCAATGTTCCGTGACATCTTCCAGTTGCTGCAACAGGAACAGATTTTCGGTAGTGGCGCTGATGCCGACCATCAGTAAATCATGTTCAGGGATCGGGGCTTCAAAAGGGGCTTCGGGCGTGATGTAGTAATAAATCAGCTCGATGTCGCTGTTTTCCAGCAGGCAATCCAGCGGCACATTCGCGGAAAGCGTGCCGGGCACCATGAGTATCAGTAAGCGTAACTTCGCCGGTTGTAGCGCGGGGCAAAGGGTATAGACCTGCTGCATCGCCAGTGCCTGATTCTGAATCGTCAAACCCAGTTCAGTGCGTTGCAGGCACAGCATGACAGTGGAAAGGTTCATCCATAATACGGCGTCATCCGGGGTCTGTTGCGCACGGGTGATCAGTATCTGCGCGATGTCAGACCATTCCTCGCCCGCGATGCTCATACGTAGAAACGGAGCCAGACCCAGAAATTTCGACGCGTCAAAGCGTTCAGGCACTGCCTGATCCGCCCGGGTAATAGGTAATGTTTGCAAAGACTTGTTCTCTCCGTGCATCAGTTTCATGTTGAATGATAACGGCAGGAGGTAAAGTCAATCGGCGGAGAATCGCTAGATTATCCGCCGACTAATATTGATTAAAAGTGAGATGCTACCGGGGTGGGATTACTTTTTCTTTGGCCAGTCGTCATCTTTATCCCACTCGGCATTGTTGTCGCGATGCGGCGGGATCTCAGGTTTATCTTTCAGGAACTTTTTCACATCAACGCGGTTCAGCTCTTTGATGCCGCTGATAAACATGCCGACCAGAATGATCAGAACGATCCACCAGTAATCTTTAATCCACTCCATGGTGTACTCCTTAAAAGGGTGAGAGGGCGATAAATCGCGGGAAAAGAGTGTCCATTTGCCCGGCTAACCAGTCTGCAGCAGCGACGTCTTTTCCGGTCCAGGAACTGATCAACACCTGCGGCGTAAGCTGTTTTTCACATTCTGCCGCCAGCGGGCGGTAACTCAGATGCCAGGGTTCGACAGCCACACCGCCGCGATCTTCCGCATATGGCCGGTAAAAACCATATTCTGTCATATGCGCTGACATCCATTGGTTCAGCGGATAAAAATACCCGCCTTCTTCATATTCCCACGGCTCCAGTTGCAGCGTCTTACCCGCCGGTAACAATGAAGGATCGTACACATCCAGGTCACTGCCCCAGTGGTGACGGCTTGCACCCGGCAGCGCAGACCAGCGCAAAATCAGCTCGCAACGTTCTGCTGTCGTCAGCGCGCTGACATCCACCGGCTGACTGTTCTTATCTAATACTGGTCGCTCGCCGCGAAATTTGCCATTCCAGATAGCCAGTTGCCGATCGAAATCACGAAAGGTGCTGGCCGGTTGCAAGTCAAAACCGGCTTCACGGGCTGCCAGACGCATTTTTTCGAATGCCTGCGCCGCTTCCTTCTGCAAACGATGCGGCCCGTCGTCGATAATCACCAGATGCGCAGCGGAGCGTCCGGTCAGCATCTCGTGAGTGATCATGCGACTAATTGTTCCATGATGCGCTGATACATGCGGCTGAGCACCTGCAGATCGGCGGCATGTACGCATTCATTGATTTTGTGGATAGTCGCGTTGACCGGCCCGAGTTCAACCACCTGCGCCCCCATCAGCGCGATAAAACGCCCGTCAGAGGTACCACCGGTAGTTTGCAGTTCCGGCGTGATTTCACTGTAATGGCGCACCGCATTGACTACGGCATCCACCAGCTCACCGCGTGATGTCAGGAATGGCTGGCCGGAAACCACCCAGTTCAGGGTGTATTGCAGGTTATGGCGATCCAGTAATTCGGCGACGCGCTGTTTGATGATGGCATCAGTCAGCTCGGTGCTGAAACGGAAGTTGAACTGCACATAAAGTTCGCCCGGAATGACGTTGTTGCTGCCGGTGCCCGCGTTGATATTGGCAATTTGCATGCTGGTTGGCGGGAAGAATTCGTTACCATTATCCCACACGGTGGCGACCAGCTCATTCAGCGCGGGCATGGCGCGGTGTACCGGATTATCCGCCAGATGCGGATACGCCACATGCCCCTGAACGCCATGCACATGCAGGTTGGCGGTCATGGAACCGCGACGGCCATTTTTCACAATATCGCCGACGCGCGTGGTGCTGGAAGGCTCGCCGACCAGACAGTAATCAAGGCGCTCATTGCGTGCCATCAGCGCGTTGACCACTTTGACGGTGCCGTTGACGGCGCTGGCTTCTTCATCAGAAGTGATGAGAAAAGCCAGACGACCCTGATGATGGGGATTGGCGGCGACAAACCGCTCTGCTGCCACTACCATCGCCGCCAGTGAGCCTTTCATGTCTGCCGCGCCGCGACCATACAACATGCCGTCGCGCAGCGTTGGCTCAAACGGGCCGGTAACCCACAGCTTGTGATCGCCGGTAGGGACCACATCGGTATGCCCGGCAAAGGCCAGGGTTTTGCCTTCACCACGTGTCGCCCAGAAATTCAGGGTATCGCCAAAATGCATCGGCTCAATGTGAAAACCAATGGCCTCAAGGCGGGCAATCATAATCTCCTGGCAACCCGCATCGTCCGGGCTGAGGGAAGGGCGGCGGATTAACTGTTGCGCTAAATCGAGAACCGGACAACTCATGTTACTTCACCTGTGCAAGGAATTGCTGATAGCTTTCTGGTTTGAATCCCAGCAGAGACTGGCCTTCTGGCGCCAGTAAAAACGGACGTTTGATGACAGCCGGATGTTCGAGCATCAGCGCTTTGGCGCTGGCTTCGTTATCACAGGCTGCGCGCGTGGCCTCATCGAGCTTGCGCCAGGTAGTGCCACGGGTATTGAGCATCGCTTCCCAGCCTTGTTTATCTAACAAATCCTGCAGCAACGCGGCATCCAGCCCTTCGACCCGATAATCATGAAACTGGCATTCAACACCGTTTTCTTCCAGCCAGCGGCGGGCTTTCTTAACGGTGTCGCAATTTTTTATGCCGTAGAGAATAAATGAGTTTTGAGCTGAAGTTGTTGCCATAGAAAAACGTAACCTGTCAGTAAAATAAGCGCTTTTTAGCTGCGCTGATAAGTGGCGTCAGAGAAGGACACATAATGAGGCAAAACGCCGGCAGGATCCAGACGGGGCGGGATTGTGATCGCGCTTAAAAATTAGTCACGGAGTTTTTGCATGGTCAAAAAATAAACGTATACTGCCAGCGTCCAATCAAGGGGAGTAAAATGTTAGAGCAAGAATTAGGTCACTGGAAAGACTTTATCGACCGTATGTTGAAAGCGTAATTGCCCACATCGTTACCGACAAAGCAAAGAAAAGATTTATTCTCAGTGCAGCACGTCATTATAAAAACGTTTGTTCAGGAAGACCATTACGTTGCATTTAGCGACGATTCTCACAGCCAGTAAATCATGAATAAAAAAGGCGTTAATGTGAATTAACGCCTTTTTTGTTGCCTGCGATCCGGCGTTTTTACCGGTGTTCGGCGGGGGCCGTTTCCACGATATCAGCAATTACCGGTGCAGTGTGTTTGCCCGGAAAACGACGGCGGATCAACACAAAGAACAGCGGTACGAAGAAAATCGCCAGCACCGTGGCGGAAATCATCCCGCCGATCACACCGGTACCGACGGCGTGCTGGCTGCCTGAACCGGCCCCCATGCTGGTCGCCATCGGCAGAACGCCGAAAACAAATGCCAGCGAGGTCATCAGAATCGGACGCAGACGCATTCTGGCGGCTTCGAGCGTGGCCTCCAGCAGTTCCTTCCCGCGAACATTCAGGTCATTGGCAAATTCGACAATCAGAATGGCGTTCTTCGCTGACAAACCGATGATGGTCAGCATACCGACCTGGAAATACACATCGTTTTCCAGCCCGCGCAGCCAGGTGGCAATTACCGCGCCGAGCACGCCGAGCGGCACCACCAGCATGACGGAGAACGGAATGGACCAGCTCTCGTACAACGCCGCCAGACACAGGAACACCACCAGCAGGGAAATCGCATACAGCGCCGGTGCCTGAGAACCTGACAGTCTTTCCTGATACGACAGACCGGTCCATTCCAGACCAATACCCACCGGCAACTTCGCGACCAGTTTTTCCATGTCATCCATCGCAGTACCGCTGCTGATGCCCGTTGCCGGTTCACCGACAATTTCCAGCGCGGAATAGCCGTTGTAACGCTCAAGACGCGGCGAACCTGTCAGCCATTTCGACGTGGCGAAAGCGGAGAAGGGCACCATGGTTCCGGCGGAGTTTCGCACATACCAGCGGTCAATATCGTCCGGCAGCATGCGGTATTGTGCAGCGGCCTGCACGTAGACTTTCTTCACACGGCCACGGTCAACGAAGTCATTGACGTAGGTTGAGCCCCACGCGGTACTCAGCGTGCTGTTGATATCAGAGATAGCCACGCCCAGCGCCTGCGCTTTCACCTGATCGATATCGATCTGCAACTGCGGGCTGTCATCCAGACCGTTGTGACGCACGCGGGTCAGGTTGCTGTCTTTGGATGTCATGGCCAGCAACTGATCGCGCGCCGCCATCAGCGCATCATGACCAAGCCCGGCGTGGTCCTGTAATTCCATATCAAAGCCGGTGGCGCTGCCCAGACCGTTGATTGCAGGCGGGCTGCTGGCGATCACGCGGGCTTCGGTTATCTTGTTAAACGCTTTGGTCGCCCGCTCAATCAGTGCAAAGGAAGAATCGTCGGTGCCGGTGCGTTCATCCCATGGCGTCAGGCGCACGAACATACGCGCAACGTTTTGCCCGTTACCGCCGGGGCCAGCACCGATGGTTGAGAACACCGAAAGCACGTCTTTCTTATCTTCAGTCAGGAAATACTTTTCGACCTTTTCCACCACTTTTTGTGTCTGCTGCAGCGTTGAACCCGGCGGCAACTGAACCTGAACAGTGAACACGCCACGGTCTTCCATCGGCAGGAAGGAGGTGGGCAGTTTGATAAACATAACGGCCAGCAAGGCGACCAGTGCGGCATATCCCAGCATATAACGCAGGCTGTTACGCAGAACCCTCGCCACGCCATTTTCGTAGCGACGCGCGTTGCGGTCAAACATGCGGTTAAACCAGCCGAAGAAACCGCGTTTACCGTGATGATGTCCCTGCGCGACAGGTTTGAGAATGGTCGAGCACAGCGCTGGTGTCAGCGTCAGCGCGACGAACACTGACAGCACCATCGCCGAGACAATGGTGATGGAGAACTGGCGGTAAATCGCGCCGGTGGTACCGCCGAAGAATGCCATCGGCACGAACACCGCCGACAGCACCATGGTGATACCGACCAGCGCACTCTGAATTTGTCCCATCGATTTTCGCGTGGCCTCTCTGGGGCTGAGGCCTTCTTCACTCATCACGCGCTCGACGTTTTCCACCACCACGATGGCATCATCCACCAGCAGGCCGATGGCGAGCACCATCGCGAACATCGTCAGAGTATTGATGCTGTAACCGAACTGATGCAGCACGGCGAACGTCCCCAGCAAGACCACCGGCACGGCAATTGTCGGGATCAGCGTAGCGCGGAAGTTTTGCAGGAACAGATACATCACCAGGAACACCAGCACGATCGCTTCAAACAGCGTTTTCACCACGTCGGTGATCGCCGCTTTAACAAACGGCGTGGTCTCGTAAGCGATTTCGGCTTTCAGACCGTGCGGATAATAGTGAGAAAGCTCATCAAGGCGCGCACGGACGGCTTTGTCGGTTTGCAGTTCGTTGGCACCGGACGCCAGTTTAACGCCCATCCCTGATGCAGCCTGTCCGTTATACCGGCTGAGCAGGGCGTAGTTTTCCGCGCCGAGACCGATGGTGGAGACATCGCCAAGTTTGACCTGCGAACCGTCCTGATTCACTTTCAGGGTGATCTGGCGGAACTGTTCCGGCGTCTGTAACTGTGCCTGGGCATTAATGGTGGCATTCAGGGCCTGAAAATCCACAGAAGGTGCGCCGCCGAGCTGACCGACAGCGACCTGACTGTTTTGCGCTTTGATGGCGGTGACCACATCGGCGGTGGTCAGCTGGTAATTATTGAGCTTGTCCGGATCCAGCCAGATGCGCATCGCGTACTGTGAACCGTAAGCATCAATGCTGCCGACGCCAGGCACGCGGCTCAGCGGATCCTGAATGTTGGACGCCACATAGTCGGCGATATCCTGCTTATCCATGCTGCCGTCGGTGGAGACAAACGCCACCATCATCAGGTTAGTGTCACCGGTTTTTGACACCGTCACACCCTGCGTCTGCACGTCCTGCGGCAGGCGTTTCAGCGCCTGCTGCAACTGGTTTTGCACCTGTTGCAGCGCTTCGTTGGGATCGGTACCGGCGGTAAAGCTCAGGGTTATCTGCGACTTACCGTCGTTACTGCTTTGCGATGACATGTACATCAGATTATCGAGGCCGGTCATGTTCTGTTCGATAATCTGGGTAACGGTATTTTCTAATGTTTGTGCTGATGCGCCGGGATAGGTTGCAGAAATCCTGACGTTTGGCGGAGCCAGATCGGGATACTGTTCAACCGGCAGAAAATAGATAGCGAGTGCGCCGGACAAGGAAATGATGATCGCTAAAACCCAGGCAAAGATTGGGCGATCGATAAAAAAGTTAGCCATGCTTCAGGAACCTCGTTGTCACTCTGGCGTGAGTAACTAACATCAGCAAACAAACAGAACGTCAGTAATCTGACAAAAAAATCCCCTGAGCGCTATTTTCTCATAGGCAGTCTCAGAGGCGGAACCGTCCCGACGGGACTGAGCAAGTGTTAGAGTGGAGTTCTACGTCAATGCACTTTACCTTCTCATGTCGCATAAAACGTGGAGAAATAAAGGAGATAATGTAAAAAAAACCTCCCTGTACACAGGGTTATGCCGCAGACAGATTCGCTGATACCGTCTACGCTTTGACAGCCTGCTTTTTTATGACACGCATTCGTATGTCCACACTGGAGCCGTTCAGATGAGTTTGATGTTAAATTCGGTTTTCGCCCGTCGTCTCTACCTTTGCTGGTTGCTGGACTCTGAACAAAAACCGAACGTACCAAAACTGATGGAAATCACCGGCTGGCCGCGCCGCACCTTGCAGGACGTACTGAAAGCGCTACCGGGTATGGGTGTCGAACTGGAATTTGTGCAGCAGGGTGTGCGCAATAATGACGGTTATTATCAGCTTTCAGGCTGGGGGCCGCTGGATGCAAAGTGGGTTGAACGCCATCGGGAACAACTGCTTAATGCAATTGAGCACGGCTGAATCTGGCGTGCGCGATGTAATGCCGCTATGATGTCTGGCTTCTCTCACCCTCTGAGCGGAGGCACGCTTTATGTCATCTGATGACAAGTCATCCCGGATCGAAAACGTTCAAAACCAGTTACTCTCTGATAACTGGTATGTTCTTCGCAAATACACCTACGATTTAATCAAACGTAATGGCGAACGCCAGCCGCAATCCCGTGAAGTGTATGACCGGGGAAATGGCGCGACTATTCTGCTTTATAACCGTCCTAAAAAAACCGTTCTGCTGATCAGACAGTTCCGTATGCCGACCTACGTCAATGGCAACCCGACCGGTATGTTGCTGGAAACCTGCGCCGGTTTGCTCGACAACGATTCGCCGGAAGATTGCATCCGTAAAGAAGCCATTGAAGAAACCGGTTTTGCAGTGGGCAAGGTAGATAAACTGTTTGAAGCCTATATGTCGCCGGGCAGCGTGACCGAAATCGTGCATTTTTTCGCGGCAGAATACGATGAGTCGCAGCGTCAGAACGCCGGTGGCGGCGTGGAAGACGAGGACATTGATGTGCTGGAGGTGCCGTTTACCGAGGCGCTGGCGATGATCAAAGATGGCCGCATCAGAGATGGCAAAACCATTATGTTGCTGCAATATGCGCAGATTCAGGGCTGGCTGGCGTAAAGATGACCGGCGAAAATGCATCTGAGGCAAAGGCACCCGCGGGTGCCTTTGTTATTTCAGTGTTCCAGGTTTATTGCGGTGCTGCCCGCGTGGCCTTTCATGGCAGACCATGGCAGAACGGACCATTCCGGGCCTTCGCATGAACGCATGACACGGGCAAACGTCGGATCAAAATACAGCCCTTTTTGCGTGAAATACCAGGCCGGGAATTGCCAGACCGACGGGTCTGAATAATCACAATCGTCTTCGCTTTCTTCCGTCGGCTTTTTCATCTGTTGCGGATAAGCCGCGGTCAGTTGTTTCACCAGCCACGGCGCCCATTTCTTATCGCGGTACTGCGCGAAGGTATCGAAATCCACATCGTTTTTACCCGTAAGGGCGCGATCTTCAGCATTCAGATAGTGGAACGGTGCGCCATCGCCCACCCAAATCACATCTTCCAGCGTCAGCGTTTCTGCGGTTTTGGCGTTCAGGTTGATCGGCGCTTCGCCGAAATCAGGATGCGCACCGCCGCAGTCATAAGAGGTAAATACGCTGATGCTGACCACATCGGGACTCATGAACTTCGGCGTCACCGTTTGCTGATATTCTCCCTGACCAAAACGGCTTGCCCCGAGCATACAGGCATGCCAGCCGCTGACTTCCTGCCATAGACGGGCGCGCAGCTTCTGGTTAATGGCCGGTAAACTGGCTTCCGGATAACCGGAGACAATCTCAAAGAAACTGATTTTTGATTGCGGTTCCGTCCACCATTGCAGCTGATAGCCCATGAAGTTTTCGTTTTTGCCCGCTTTCAGTTGCAGCGCGGATAAACGCAAATACTCGTACGGATCGGTGTGGATCAGCGAACTGAGATAGCCGTCGTCCGTGGCGGCTGCCGGTAACTGCGCGGGTTGCAGCTTAACCGGCAGTGTTTTGCCCTGCGGGTTGGTCCAGTTGCCTTGCCAGTCACCGTTTTCATCTTTGGTCAGCGTCAGTTCAGGGCGCGGTGTATCGTCGAAATCATCCAGACCTTCCTGTAATTTCAGTTCCTGACCATCCAGCGCTCCGTTGAGCGGCAGATCCAGACGGTATTTTTGATAGAAATACCGTCCGGTCACTTCGTCAGGTTTATTTAAATCGAGTTCGACGACAATGCTGGTTTTACCCAGTGTGCCGGCGTACACCACCGGAGGCTCTTCAGCCAGCGCCGGCAGTGATAACAGCGTTATCATCAAAATCAATAACTTCATCCGTATCTCCCAGAGAAATGATCTTCATCCTTTTCGCCATTATTGTTTGTTTTTGGCTCAGCCAGTGTACTGAAAGTTTCCCTGCGTCACCATTGCGGCTTCTCGTATGTCATGAAAAATTATTGTCTGCCGCAAACCCTGCGGGTGGAGTATCTCTTTATAATTTCGGGTAAAAAATGCTGCATTGAAGGCAGTCTCCTGGCGAGGGTTACGCTATTATCAGAAAGATAATTTCGAACAGAGCTGAAACTTATAATGTGCAGATGGATAACCGCCCCTTTATGCCTGCTGGCCACCATGCTGGCTTTTAGCGCCCAGGCTGAGCCGTTGCAGGCTATTTATAACGACTGGCAGGTCAGCTGTGACAACCTGAATCACTGCGTCGCGCGTAATTCGCAGGACGGGCAGGAACTGGTGATGAAAATCACCCGCGAAGCCGGGCCGGAAGGGAAATCCTCCGTCAGCATTGATTACCAGCGTAACAGTGATGAGCAGACGACGGATGCGCCGGTTGCCAGCCGCTTGCAGATGAACGGTAAGACACTGAGTTTTAATCACCGTGAATGGGATGTCAGTAAAAAACATCTTTCCACCACTAACCGTCTGGTGGTGAATGATTTTATTGCCGCGATCCGCGAAGGCAGCAGTATTCAGCTGGCAGTGAAAGCTGACCCGGCTCAGCCCGTTAAACCGGAAGTTTCACTGAAAGGGATCAAAGCCGCCTTGCTGGCCATTGATGCGCAGCAGGGGCGCGTTGGCACCAAAACGGCCTGGATTAATCGTGGTGCGAAACCGGCGAATACCGTGCCGCCCATTCCTGCCACGCCGGTTCTGCCGCGTTTCAGTGAACCGCATGCATTATCCGAAACTGAGATTTCGGCCATCACGCAGAACGCCGCCGCCACCATTGAGAATAATGATTGCAGCCTCGACCCTTCCGAACGGGAAGTGCATATTTTCGCGCTGAGCAACGATAAAGCCCTGATGACTGTCAACTGCGACATGGGCGCGTATAACCTGTATGCGCTGGGCTTCCTGGTTTCGCGTCAGGCGCCTTATAAAATGGACAATCTGGCGCTGAATATGCCGTTCAAACTGGGCGAAGATGATGATTCGCCGGAACTGATCAACGCTGATTTCGACCCGAAAACCGGTATGCTCTCGACTTACGATAAAGGGCGCGGCATCGGTGATTGTGGCGTGTCTTCACGCTGGGTGTTTGATGGTAAACAGTTCCGTCTGGCGGCATTTGCCTCTGAACCCAGCTGCGACGGTTACAGCAGCGGTGGCGAATGGCCGGTGTTGTGGGTGACGCAGCAGTAATTTGCCTTCGGCCTGTCACTCTGCCGATAAATAAAAAAATGCCCTGTGAGCTTTCGCTTGCAGGGCATTTTCTTTTGTCGTGCAACGCTACCGGAAAGATTATTCGGACGCTTTCACCACGACTTTGTTGCTGGCGAACTCGACGTTCATATCAGCAACGATTTTGCAGCGCTTACGGGTTTCGACTTTACCGTTGACCTTAACCTGGCCTTCGGCAATCACTGCTTTCGCCGTACCGCCGCTGTCACACCAGCCCATAAATTTGAGCAGATCGCACAGTTCAACGTGCGGGTGTTTTTCGAGAAAGAAAGTTTCCATGTATTCCTGACTTTTTGTGTAGTGCAAAGGGTTTAAGACTTACTGGCGCTGACGTCATGATATTCCTCGCACGCCTGCAAGGTATTCTGAATCAGCGTCGCGACCGTCATCGGGCCAACACCGCCCGGCACCGGTGTGATAAAGGAAGCACGCTCGGCGGCGGCATCATATTCCACATCGCCGACAACTTTACCACTTTCCAGACGGTTAATACCGACATCAATGACAATCGCGCCCGGTTTAATCCATTCGCCGGGAATAAAGCCCGGTTTACCCACAGCGACAACCACCAGATCGGCATTCTCAACATGATGGCGCAGATTTTTGGTGAAACGGTGGGTGACGGTGGTGGTGCAACCGGCCAGCAGTAATTCCATGCTCATCGGACGGCCCACAATGTTGGATGCGCCAATCACCACGGCGTTCAGGCCGAAGGTTTCAATACCGTAACGTTCTAACAGCGTCACAATGCCACGCGGCGTACAAGGGCGCAGCGTCGGCGCGCGCTGGCACAGACGGCCGACGTTATAAGGATGGAAGCCATCGACGTCTTTATCCGGATGAATACGTTCCAGCACTTTGATGTTATCGATACCGGCAGGCAGCGGAAGCTGAACCAGGATGCCGTCGATTTCGCTGTCGTTATTCAGTTTTTCGATCAGGTCCAGCAACTCACCTTCAGTGGTGGTGGCTGGCAGGTCGTAAGAGCGGGAGATGAACCCGACTTCTTCACAAGAACGGCGTTTGCTGGCGACATAAATCTGTGACGCCGGATTTTCACCGACCAGCACCACGGCCAGACCGGGCGCACGCTTTCCTTCAGCCAGTCGTTGTTGAACACGCGCTGCAACTTCGCTTCTGACTTGCTGCGCAATCGTTTTACCGTCAATAATCTTTGCTGCCATCAGGGAATAAATCCATTAATTAATAAATGCAGGGGGATGCGCCTATTTTGTCAGAAGCCGCGGGCGCTGTCAGGCGTTGAATGCGAATAACTTGTTATCTGCGGATGAGAATTTAACCTGCGACAGTGGCGAAAAAAGTGTCTATTTTAGGTATGACTCTTTTTAAATCATAAGGAAAGAAACAAATGACACGCAAAGTGGGGATCATCGGTGCCGGTCATGTGGGCGCTGACGTTGCATTCTCTCTGGTCACGCTGGGGCTGTGTGACGTGATTGTCTTGCTGGATGAAAACGAACCTAAAGCGGCCAGTCAGGCGCTGGAGTTGCGGGATATGGCGTCGCTGACGACCTCACGCGTGCAGGTTATCGCCAACGACTACAGCGAACTGCATGATGCCGATGTGCTGGTCATCGCCGTCGGCCCGAAAACCTTGCTGCGTGAAGATCGTCTGGAAGAACTTGCTGAGACCCGTGCCGCCGTGCGTGAAGTGATCCCGCGCGTGATTGCCAGCGGCTTTGGCGGCGTGATCGTCAATATCACCAATCCGTGCGATGTCATTACTCAGATTATTCAGCAGACCAGCGGATTCCCTGACGCACAGGTGTTCGGCACCGGCACCTCGCTCGATACCGCGCGCATGAAACGCGTGGTCGGTGAGTTCTTCGGTTTCGATCCGAAAAGCGTCACTGGCTACGTGATGGGCGAACACGGCGAATCACAGTTTGTGGCCTGGAGCACCGTGACACTTGGCGGCTGTCCGGTGGCAGAACTGGCAGGCGACCGTGACGTCGACTGGGCAACAATGAACGACGCTGTGCGCGGCGGTGGCTGGGAAATCCTGCAAGGCAAGGGCTGGACCAGTTTTGGCATCGCTACTGCAACAGCGCGGCTGGTGGATGCCATTTTGTCCGACGCCCGCAGTGTCTGGCCGGTGTCTGCCCTCGATGAACAACTGGGCGTTTATATCGGCCAGCCAGCGGTGATTGGTAAAAAAGGTATCGTACAAACATTACGACCGGAACTGACGGCTTACGAAGGTGTAGCCTATCACGCGTCTGCCCGCGTGATTGCTGCCGCGCTGAAATCCGAAAAATAGCCGATACTGATCACATAACGTTGCAAGACAGTCCGGGAATATCGGCAAATTGTTCAGGCATTAAGCAGTGAGTTCGAAAGCCATTGACTCATCCCGGTCTGCCCGTATAATCCGAACCCGCAACGCTCCCGAAAGGGACAAGCAATGCGCCCTTAGCTCAGTTGGATAGAGCAACGGCCTTCTAAGCCGTAGGTCACAGGTTCGAGCCCTGTAGGGCGTACCATTTCAAGTCAACACACCTCTGCTGAATTCGCTTTTTCTCCTTTATATTCCCTGAAATTACTGAATTTTTCTGTCCCGGGTTCTATCGAAGTCAACTCAGTTATACCCAAATCAAGTGGTATTGTAAGTATCTCTGCTTTAGTTCCACGCGCTTTTTGAGATTTCCGGTTTCTCAGCCATAAGCTGATATTCTTCCCGCGTCCAGGGTTGTTTGCCTGTGATTTGCGTAGCGATATGTTCGAGAAGCTGCTGTGTGGGTGCTTTCTTGCCAAAGCTCATCAGTGACAGAGGGAG
Organism: Rahnella sp. 2050; assembly: GCF_040544515.1. NCBI lineage: Bacteria > Pseudomonadati > Pseudomonadota > Gammaproteobacteria > Enterobacterales > Yersiniaceae > Rahnella > Rahnella sp. 2050. The sequence goes on from NZ_JBEPKE010000002.1 coordinate 1,015,945, forward strand.
AATAAGCAGAATAGCTAATGGAGTGAATGTGAAATAGCGCATGTTGCGGTCGTGTTGTGTATATAAAAAGATTACGCTGCAAAGACTGCCGAGAATAAATCCTGAGATCACTTCGCTGACGGAATGAGCATGCAGTGCGAGCCGGCTGATACCCACCATAATGGCAATGAAATACCCAGCAGTAATCATCAGCCTGCGTCCGTCAGGTTGAAAACGTTGGCCTATCAGCCAGAACATGACCGGCCATAAAGTGGCTGACATCGTGGTATGCCCGCTGAAGCCTGTAAAATTAAATGTACTGCTGCCAATGCCCCAGGCGAGAAACAACAGCTTTGAGATGCTCACCGCGAGGCCAGAAATACCCAGTATAATCAGCCAGATTAATGCTGTGACTGGGTTGTCAGCCTTCCATAACATAAATAAAGCGAGGGTTATTCCGGTTGGCAAAATGAGCATGCTGTCGCCAAAATAGGTCAGGATATTCCAAAGCAAAACGTAGCCCTCGACGATAAATAGTAAATTTTTAAAAAGAATCAATCGGTAAGTGTATCAGCAGGGTTTTTTTACCAAAAGGGATTAGCTTCTCTCATTTAATTTTCAGACTGCAACCCGATTTATTTCTGTAGGGTGAACTCACCCTTGGAGTATCAGCCGCATATTCTGGCGCTGCGATAAAAGCATTAAAGAAACGTAATGAAGACCAGGCAGAATTTATCGCTACTTTGTCTGAACGTTTGAAAGCGATCGAAACAACGCTTGTCATCTTTTTGCATGTTGGGACGTGTGAGCGGGGCTATATGCGGTAAGTTAATGATTTATTGCACGGTTCTTAGAGATTCTAAGCCGCAGGTCACAGGCTCGGGCCCTGTAGGGTTCAGGTCAATAGACGTCAACTGACGTCTATTTTTATGCATTAAATTCAGTGAGTTATCAGGTTTTAGCGCTTCATGGTTCAAGCTGATTTTACCTATATCAACCGACATCAAGTACTATCTGTTGGTACATGTGTTGGCATCGTAAACATCCCCTCAAAACGTACGACTAGCCTGTGCCCACACCCGGGGCGTGCGATCCGTGTCGCTTTGTGCATCGGCATTACCCAGTTTCCATGCCGCGACCGCCATCAGATGCCAGTTGCCGGCAGACAATGTCGAGCCCACACCCGTAGCAGAAAGGCTGCGGTGATTTTCGCCGTCAGCCCAGGTGTCTTTGTTCAGCCGTACTTCGCCATGATCGACGAAGGTGAACAACTGCACCATTTCGGTCAGTGCGTATCGCAGTTCGGCGCTGGTCACATACCCCTGGTCACCCTGTGCTTCGCCTTCCGGGTAAGCCCGTACGCCATACGCGCCGCCGAGGCTGATTTTTTCAGAGGAATCAAGGTTGCCGTCAGTCCATTGGCCCTGGAACTGACCATAAAGACTGATCCGATCCGTCAGGCGCTGCAGGCGCACGATGCCAGGATTGATCTTCTGAAAGGTGCCGCGAGTCCTGGCTGTGAGATCATCCAGCACTTTGTCTTGCGGGTTATCCAGCGTCAGGTTGCCCTGGCTCCAGGCCAGCGAGAATGCATTCGAACCGCCACCCAAAAAATTGTCGCGGGAGTTGCCGTTGAGACTGGCAGTCACGACATGCGACTGTTTGTGACTTTTATAGTCGTAAAGATCGATGTCATCTCTTAAGCGTTTGTCATCGAATTGCAGTTGCGCAGTCAGGCTGAAATCCCGGAGGCGAATCAGTGGCTGCTGCACAAACACGCTGGCAATCTTCGCGTTACCCGAGGCATCAAGATTGTCAAAGTTCCTGGCTAACTGATAATTCATGTACGAGTAAGCGACACCGACTTGCGTCGCCCACGGACCGATCGGTAACTGATACGCTGCCCGGAAGTAATGCTGATCTTCATCAGAACCCATGATCCGTATGCTGGCCTGATCACCCATGCCTGACGGGCTGGCGAGGTTCAGCGTACTGCCCAGACGGTATTCACCGGTGAAGCGGTTGCCATAGTTGTCCAGATCCACCTGACCCGAAACCATCGGCGCCGAGCGGGCATCGACCACCAGGTCGCTGGCACCCACGGCGGTACCGGGTTTCAGCGTGGACCGGACTTCAACGCCGGGGATTTCCTGAAGCAACAGCAGACTGCGTTCCAGAGGGCCGGCGCGCACCGCTTCACCGTTTTTCAGCGCGCGGAGCGGCGCAGCCAACGTGCCGTCGCTGATGCGCGAAGCGTTATTAAGCTTCACTTCGCCAAAATGACCTTCGAGGACGGCAATGGTGACGACGCCATTCTCCACGTCCTGAGCCGGCAAATAAGCCCGTGCCAGCGGGTAATTTTTCTGTCGATAAAACAGGGTGATACGCCCGGCCGCCGCCTGCAACTCACCAAAGCTGACCGTGCGATTTTGCAGGTCAGCCAGCAATGGCAGCAGATCGGCGCTGCTGATCGCCTGATTGCCTGTCAACCTGAATTGCGCAACCTGCATCGTTGGCCCGCGGGCAGTCGGATGAGTGTCCGGCGTGTCGGGAAGGTTCAGTTCCAGCGTCTGGCGCGGCGGTAAAACCGGCGGTTTAGTTTGGATCTCACGGATTGACTGACCCGCGTCCGGCACAATTTCAGCCCGGGCCGTACTGGCAGTTAACGTCAGGAGAGCCAGGGCAATGGGAGTAAGACGGATACGCATAAATCAAAGTCCTTCCGGAAGGCGCAAGCCTTGCTCAATTACGCTATAGAGGCCGTCGGACGGCAACTGCACCGCCAGAGACGTGGTGGGGGTCGGTAATTTACGCAGAGGTTGGGTGGTCACCACCGCTACGTTTTCGGGGGCATTGAGCAAACTGAGCAATTGGTTTAGCGGCGTTACACCGATGTTGAACGTACCGTCAGTGAAAGCGATGGCGTAATTGCTGTTGTTTAGCGAGCCTTGTTCAATCCTGTACTGACCGACTGTTTCGCCAGCACTGCGCGTCAGATTGCCGTTGAGGTGGTCACCGTTAACCAGATTTCCATTGGTGAACCAGGTCAGTGCCGGGTCGCTGGTGTTGACGATTTTGCCAAGGTTGTTAGCAATAACGGCCAGGGCGCGGGGAGCGACGATCCATTGGCCATCGGATGTTTGAGTCACGCTGTAGTTGCCATTGGTCAGGACGCCCTCCACGCGCACCACATGGGTGCCGACGTTGGTGGTGCCGCTAATGCCTGTGCTGCTCAAACCGCTGAGTACCGACACATCCTGGCCGTTGACCAGGCCGATGGCGCTCAGGGCTGGCTGGACAGGGGTCGCGCCGTACGTTGAGCTGCCACTGCTGGCCGCCACGGTGATGTTTCTGGCATTGACAGTTAAGTTTCCGTGGCTTGCAAGTGCGACCAGGTAACCCTGCAAACCGCTTAAAGTCCCCTGGCTTGCCAGGATGGCGTAAGTGCCTGCACCCGCAGTAGCCGCTGTTCCCGTTGAAGATATCGCTAAAGTGCCCGCTACCACGTTAGCCAGGGTATCGGCTGCAAATGCTCCTGTAACCCCGGCACTTACTCCAGAGGTTGTATACGCAGAGCTGACATCTGCCGTATCACCATAGGTCTTGCTGACATTTGCCGGGGTGTAGGTGACCGTCGGTTGATAGCGGAACACGTACCGGTTACCGGTTACGGAGCTCGCCGGAAGGGTATTAATGCTGGCATTCCAGATAGCAGTATTGTTGCTGTTCAGTCCGGTAAAGGTACCGGTGGCGGGGGTATTGGAATAAATCACCCAGTGGTGTCCGCCGACAGTTGAGGCGGTAACGGCATGACTGCCCGCGTTGTTAATAAAGGCACCCGTGGTGGATAACACCACATCAGACCCGCTGACATGCTCGCCCAATGCGATGGTCAAATCCCCTGCGACGCTCACGTTGCTGTTGCCGACCGCGCTCAGGGATTGGTCAAAAATGAAACTCCCGGCCCGGGTGAATTGCACATTACCGGTGGCGTTCAGACCACTGGCATCGAGGGTAAACAGCTTGTGGGCGCTGTCTGCGCTGCCGCTGGCCGTGTTCAAATCTGTCAGCAGCGAGGACAGAGAGTTTTCATTGCCCGTCAGTACCAGCGTGTCAGCCGTCAGATTGATGTTACTGGTCGTCCCCGTCACACCCTGCGTGAAGGTATTAGCCAGATTGCCGCCGCTTTGCGCATAGGTGAACACATCAGTGTTCGCCAGGGTGCCGGGCGCGAGCAGACTGTAGTAGTAACCCCCGGCGCCGATGGAGGAGGTACCGACCACCAGGCCGTTAATCACGGTGGAGACCTGGCCAGCCGCATCGCTGTTTTGAGCGAAGCCGGAAATGGCTTGCGGTGTGCCGTTCGGATATTGGGATTTCAAATAGGGGTAAAGACCGCTGGCTGTGCCCCAAACGGTATTATCGAAATAAGAAGGTAATACGCCCTGTAACTGTGCGAGGGTTAAACCGGTGACCCCGGAAGTGACGCCGCCGCCAATCCCGACAGTGTTGCCACTGGTGACGCTATTCCAGTAAACGTTTGTCACCGTGCTATTGGCTTGATTGTAGCCAATAGCACCGCCAGCGTTACTGCCCGTCGCCCCCCGCACCTGACCGGTGGAATAACTGGAGAAAATAGCGCTGTCGTTATAGCCTGCGACCCCGCCCACATTATAGTCAGCCTGGACATTGCCGAAATTGTAGCTATTGGCGAGGGAGCTGGCAGTATCGTTAAGGCCAACAACACCGCCAACAAAACTGTTGCCCGATATGTTGCCCGTATTGTAGCTGTCAGAAATCGACCCCCGGTAGCTGTTGCCTGCCACCCCGCCAACACGTGTATTGCCCGACACGTTGCCGGTGCTATAGCTGTTAGTGATGGTGGCGCTTTCGTTAGCGCCCACGACCCCGCCAACGTAGTCACCATTACCGCCATTTACGTTGCTGGAGCTGTGGCTGTTTGTCACCAGGGCACTGCCGTTATAGCCCGTTATTCCCCCTGTCCAGCGGGTGCCCGTTACCGTGCCCATGCTATAGCTGTTTGCAATCGTCGAGTTATTTCCATTAAAGCCGGCGATCCCCCCGACCATTATGCCGGAGGATGACGTTGACACCGTGCCGCTGAAATAGCTGTTTAATACAGAGGAGGAACTCTGGTTCATAGAGACGATACCGCCGACGTAAGATCCGCCGCTGATAGCGCCATTAACTACACCCAGATCCCGAACCGTTGCCCCCTGATTGTCGCCAAACAGCCCCGTGTTGTTTGCGTCCGGAGCCGTGATGGTCAGATTCGATAGGGTATGACCCAGGCCTTCAAAGGTGCCGGAGAAGGGCGAATCATAATCATAATTGCTCCCCACGAGTGCGTTCGTATATATGACGCCACTGGCATCCTGATTACGGGCCAGGGCGTAATGCCCTGCCAGTCCGCCTGCCGCTGTCTGGTCTGTAATTGCGCCAGACGAAGCCGGATCCCCGTCGATTCCGTCGATGTCGGCCATGCTGTAAACCAGCGTGTAAGCCGAACCGTTGATGTTCAAACGCTGCCCGCTGCCTTCCGGTGCCGTGAAACTGGCCGAGACGCCTTTGGCAAACGTGAGATCACCGCTGCCACTGCTGGTACCGTTGCTGTTGTTATTCGTCACCAGCACCAGACCACCTGCACCGGTGACGGAGACATTGGCATTGATCGCAATAGAGTGGAACGAGTCCAGCGTCAGGGTGTTTGGTGAACTCCAGCTCAGGGCTGAATTAACGGAAATATCACCGAGGCCTGTTGCCGTGGATGTGAGGGTGCCGGTGGTTTGCAGGGTGACGTCGGTGTTCAGGAGAGCGGCGTTGATCGTGGCCGCTGAAGCGTCATCAACGTTCAGGTCTTCAGGATCCACCCGCCAGTTACCCGTTTTGCCTTTGGTTGCCGAGGTGTTCACCTGGATGCCAGTGAAGTCAACGTGATGGCCGGAGGTTTCTACGGATCCTCCGTCACCGCTTTGCGTGCCGCCCCTGGCTGAGAAATTGCCCTTGGCCACGGTCGTTCCGTTGGACCAGACGACTATGTTGCCGCCTTTTCCCGTGGTTCCGGCGTCAGCCTTGAGGCTGCTGCCCGCATCCACGCTGACACCTTGTGCGTTAGCCAGGGGGCCTTTGCCTTGAGCGTCGCCGCCGATCTTGATGCTGCCGCCACCGCTGGCACCTGAGACATTCAGAGTGGCGGATGTGAGCGCAATGTTCTGGCCGGTGATTTGAATCGCGCCGCCCGTGCCCCGGGTTGAAGAGGCATCCAGGGTACCGGCGACGCGCACCAGACCGCTGTCACTGCCACCGAGGGAAATCTTACCGTTCTTGTTCTGCAAGCCTCGCGCTTCAATCACACCGGTGTTGTTGACCACCGTCCTGAGCAGCGCATTGCTGGCCGCCGCGGTCATAATGACCTGGCCACCGTCGGCCTGAATCAACTGGCGGTTTTCCACCAAGGCATTTCTGGTCGCTTCATCGACCTGGACGTTAAGCAAGCCATCACCTGCGAAGTCCAGCGTCACCGCATTGCCGGCGGCCAATGCGACGGTACCCTGTTTCGCAACAATCACGCCCTGGTTGCTGACGGTGCCGCCGAGTAACACCACGGCTCCCCCGTCGGCAGCGTTAATCGTGCCCTGGTTGATGACGCTGGCGTTGCTGCCATCCCCCCTGAACCTGTACTTGCCGTTAGCAAAATCCTGGTTCGAGATATTGAGTGTCGAAGCCACCAACCCGCCGACACTGACGGAGGCGTCCTGACCAAACAGCACGCCATTGGGGTTGATTAAGAACACCCGGCCATTGGCGTTGAGTTGGCCCATGATCTTCGAGCCGTCAGCACCGATCACCCGGTTCAGGGCAACCGAATCAGCGCCGGGCTGAACAAAGGTCACTTTGTTGTCTTTGCCAATATTAAAACTCTGCCAGTCAATTGCCATTTTTTGGCCGGACTGGTTGATCGTCAGTTGATGATCGGCCGCCGCGCCAATCTGGCCGCTGCCGAGAACGACATTACCGCCAGTGGGCAAATCTGCGGCCATGCTGATAACAGGCATGAATGAAACAATGAATGAGATAAGGGCAATGGCAAACGGTGGCGGCGTGATCGCGCCGTTGAATGGGGTTGAATGATCATCGACCTGAATCGCACGGACGTCACTGCGTTTTCCACGGCGAGTGGTCAGCTCACTGACGACCACAAAAGCATTACGGCTGTGGTTCCAGATCACGCTGAAGATGCAATTCATATGTACGCCTTTCATAAGGGGGGAGGAAAGCATGTTGACTAAACTGTATTAGCGGCAGGGGGCGTGCTATCGCTGGCGCACATTGGAATGAGAGGCGGTGTTGCCGCCTGTATCAGAAATATCGGCAGGGATGAGGAGAATCTTTATCAATAGAAATGTTTAATATGATATTTGCGTGTTGCGTCAAAGGGAGAGACATCAGGCGGCTAAACCCCTTGCAAACTTACCCCAATGGGGATTCATGGCGATAATGTGATCACTATTTTTCATTTCCCAGCTATTAATGACTTGGTTAAAGTAGAAGCGACTATTTTCCCCCTGAATAATTCATGAGAATTAATGATGCAAGAACTCGATACGATCGTAAATTTCGCGGCGAATCCGATATTGGATACGAATTTTCTTTCTCAGTGTAAACAGACGCTGAATGAAAAGGGCGCCCTGGTCTTGCATGACTTTCTTAATCCTGCTGCGCTGAAAGCGATTAAGCGTGAGGGGGATGAAAATCGCCATCTGGCCTATTACACCAGCAATAATCATAATGTTTATCTATTGAAACCTGATGCCGGGCTGCCAGATTCGCATCCAAGAAATCGGCAGATTGTTTCCTCAAAGGGCTGTATTACCGATGAAGAGATCCCGCAGGATTCGGCACTGCGCGCACTGTATAACGCGCCAGTGTTTCGTGCGTTTCTTTGCGCGGTGCTGGGTGAGGCGCAACTGTATCCTTACGCTGATAAACTCTCTTCAATCAACCTGCATTACGCCAGCGAAGGCCAGGAGCTGGGCTGGCATTTCGATAACTCCTCTTTTGCCATCACCCTGCTGATTCAAAAACCTCAGGCTGGCGGTGTGTTTGAATACGTTGAGAACTTACGCGACGCTGATGCTGGCGACATGAATTTTGATGGCGTGGAAAAATTACTGGATAAGCAAACTGAGCCGAAAAAACTCGGCATTGAGGCAGGCGATTTGGTGCTGTTCCGCGGCCGGAATGCGATTCATCGTGTGACTCCAACGGAGGGGGAGACCACGCGCATGCTGGTGGTTTTGGCTTACAATTCTCAGCCTGATATTTCGTTGTCTGAGTCTGCCAGAATGACCTTCTACGGGCGGATTTAACGGCCTGCGATTCTGATTCAACGCAAAGCGAATCAGCACTGCGTTTATCATCGGCTAGTGTTCGCGGCTGAACGTTGCCGCGTGCGAAGCTGAACAAGTTGCAGCTATCGATTGAACTCACCCTGTCAGGGGGATTTTCGTCAGTGCAAAATAATGCCTGGGGCTGGCAGACGATCTGTTGTCAGCTAAAACCGTTTTGATGCGCATTCAGAGATGATTGTTAATTTTTCTAATGGAAAAATTTTTTCTGAAATCTTCAGCTACTCTACGGGGGTTTTTTTAGTCCGTTTGGAGGTTTTATGGAGATTTTGAATCCCGTTTTTGAAGAAGCGTGCAGGATGGTAGGTGAATGTTGCTTTATGCTTGCTCAGAATGGGGAAGAGATAAGTCGCTCTAGAATTGCCAGTCGTTTAGAGCGTGTTCAACAATCAGCTGTGACAATAACAGGTAAGCCTAATGATGCATTGTGTCAGGCGATAGAAGGTCTTAGAGAGTAGTGGGTTACACGCACCAAAGCCCGGTCCGCTAGCCGGGTTGAAATGAGCAGAACATCACAGCCCTGAGCGCAACAGTACACATGCTGTCAGGGGAAAGGGATTTAGCAAACCGGCCAGCGCATTCAACCACGAGGCCTCTGGCCGGTTGCTGTCATGACAGTGAAAATATAATTTTGGCTGTTTCAGGTGTCAAGAATGCTTCGCACTTCACCGGGCAGGGTAAACCTGTCGTCTCATCAGCTTCAGAAGTCCAGCTCAAGTGCAAAACACAGATAGGACATCAACGGCGCGCAATGTCTGAACTGCTCTGCGCAAAAATCAATAACATCTGGCTTGCACAGATCTTCAAAGGCGATGTTTTTAATCGCGATAAAATCTTTGCGTTTTAATTCAGCTAACAGCGGGTGGTTTTTGTCGTAGCCTCTTGGCGGACGACTCAGACTGTCGCCGTCCATCACAAACCCGTTATCGTGCAATGTCTTGAGCGCTTTCTGATAGGCATTCGGGTTCTCATCAATACAGGCGCGAATCGCGTTTAACGCTTTTGATTCCGGGTGCCAGATCCCTGCCGCAATAAAACAACCGTCTTCGGCGATGTGCAGATAGAGGCCGGGTGCGTGCACATCTTTGCCCTGGAAATGACGAAACTGAATGCCGACATTGGTTTTATACGGCGTTTTATCTTTGCTGAACCGGCTGTCGCGCTGCGGGCGCATCAGGCTGCCCCCCACTTTTTTCGCGACAGCAGTCAGTCTCGGGGAAATGGCAATAATCTCTGGCTGCATTTGCTCGATAAAGCGCAGCGCGGGCGTTCTCAGCGTATTCTCGTATTCGTCCTGATTAGCCTTAAACCAGTCCCGGGTGTTGTTTTGCGCGAGTTTATTCAGAAATTGCAGACCGGCTGCGCTAAAAATTGTCCCTGCCGCAACCGGCGTTTTAGGTGTCTGAGTCGTCATTATCGATAAGCCTTTATCACTGCCAATGGGGAATCAGGGTAAATCCTGACGCCAGACACGACTCAGTGCAAACTGAAAAGTAAAAAATTTTCCGGATTAAAGGATGTGGGGAGAGTGGGTGCTTTAAAGCCCGCCAGAACAGTGCGGCGGGCCTTTTCATGTCTGATACCTGTCAGTTAATCGCGGCAGGACTCACTTTTCCCGCTTTCCCTAAGCTGTCATTCGCCCGTTCACTCAGCTCAAACAATACGGGTAATAAATGCGCGGTCGCCTTGAGATAGGCGCTGACCTGCGGGATACCTTCCGGCGGTAATATCTCACCATTCTCCAGCCCTTCGCTCAGGCACAGCAGGCCGTGGCACAATCCTTCGGCAGAGTCCGACGCCAGCGCGCTGAGATCGTAAAGCTGAGCATCTTTGAAGCGGCTGAAATCCAGCTCGGCGATCAGTGAGCGGAAGACGGTGATTGAGTTTTCAGAGAAAGCAGTTTCGGTGTTCGTCATTTTAAAACCTCCTAGATGATTAAATGACTGCAACACAAGACGCTAAACTTGGGTGGCAGCTCAGACGGGGTTAGCGTACCGGACACACTAGGAAAACCGGTGCTTCTTTCGAAGCCCCCACCTGAGCCACCATTATTTAGGGTGAATCAAAGTGCGCGGCATTATTACACAATGTCGCCTAGTTATGTCTTTCGGAACGCTAATTCCGGCTGCGGATTTTGCCGCAGCAAGGAGACTTTATTCCTGCTGCCGAAGCAAAGAAACCGGCTGGATGCATTTACAGGGAGTTGTAATCAGATTTGGAAGATATCTCGCAAGGATCGGTTCTGCCTGACTTTTATTCCCCTGCACCATATCGCCGCCATCTTCTCCCCAGTGATCCCGATCACAGAAAGTCCGGTGCAGCACGATTGTGTATATATGTGCCTTTCCTGCTCTCACCCCACAGGGCACTTGTGCTTATCGTAATGGCTGAATGATTTTTTTCTGATGTCCGTTGCTGTATTCCCCCTTTCCGGAGAAAAAAATGTCGTCATCTGATGTGGTTAAACTGACTGAAAGTTCGCTCAAAAACACCAAAGTGATGAACCTGTTTGTGTCTTTTGCGGCGGCGATGGCGGGGCTGTTATTCGGTCTCGATATTGGTGTGATTTCTGGTGCGCTTCCCTTTATTACTGAGCATTTTGTGCTGAGCAGCCGCCAGCAGGAATGGGTTGTCAGCATCATGATGCTCGGCGCAGCGTTCGGTGCGCTGGCCAATGGCTGGCTCTCTTTCCGGCTGGGACGCAAATACAGCCTGATGGCGGCAGCGCTGTTGTTTATTCTCGGTTCTCTCGGCTCCGCCTTCGCTTCCAGCATTGAAATCCTGATGGTGTCGCGCCTGATCCTCGGTTTTGCTGTCGGCATTGCGTCCTACACCGCACCGCTGTATCTGTCTGAAATGGCGTCAGAAACCATTCGCGGCAAGATGATTGCCATGTATCAGCTGATGGTGACGATCGGCATTTTGCTGGCTTTCCTTTCTGATACCGCATTCAGCAGCAGCGGTGACTGGCGCGCAATGCTGGGCGTGCTGGCGATTCCGGCGTTTGTGCTGATGATTGCGGTGTGTTTTTTACCAAACAGCCCGCGCTGGCTGGCCGCCAAAGGGCAGCATATTGAGGCCGAGCGTGTGCTGAGAATGCTGCGTGATACCTCGGAAAAGGCCCGCCAGGAACTGAATGAAATCCGTGAAAGCCTGAAACTGAAACAGGGCGGATGGGAATTATTTAAAGCCAACAGTAATGTGCGCCGGGCCGTCGGCTTAGGCATGTTGTTGCAGGCGATGCAGCAGTTTACCGGCATGAATATCATCATGTATTACGCGCCGAAGATTTTTAATCTGGCGGGATTTACCAGTACACGCCAGCAGATGATCGCCACGATTATTGTCGGTCTGACGTTTGTGCTCGCGACGTTTATTGCCATCGGCATGGTTGATAAAGCGGGACGCAAACCGGCACTGAAAATTGGCTTTAGCGTGATTGCGCTCGGCACGCTGGTGCTGGGATATTGTCTTCAGCAATTCAATCAGGGCACGGCCGGTGCCGCGCTTTCCTGGCTGTCGGTCGGTATGACCATGATGTGTATTGCCGGTTACGCCATGAGTGCGGCGCCGGTGGTATGGATCCTGTGTTCTGAAATTCAGCCGCTGAAAAGCCGTGATTTTGGTATCACCTGTTCGACCACCACCAACTGGATTTCGAACATGATTATCGGCGCTACTTTCCTGACGCTGATGGACAATATCGGTGCAGCAGGGACATTCTGGCTGTACACCGCGCTGAACGTGGTGTTCGTGGTGATCACTTTCATCCTGATACCGGAAACGAAAAACGTCACGCTGGAGCAAATAGAAAGAAACCTTATGTCCGGAAAAAAACTGCGCGATATCGGGCAGTAAACACGCCGGTGATTCATTGTGGATGTGAACAATATCAGGGAACAGTTGATGCGCGACTTACTCAAAATGACCAGCGGGCTGGATTACTATATTAATGATAACGAATTACGTGAAATTCGTTATCAGACCCGCGATAAAGTGGATGGATTTAATGCGCTGAGCGCCCGTCAGACGGCGGAGAAAGATGCCCTGATCAGGGAAATATTTGGGGAAGTGGGCAGCAATGTCCATTTTGAAAAAGGCATGCGCATTGATTACGGCATAAATACCCGAATCGGCAATAATGTTTTCATCAATTTTAATTTTGTGTTACTTGATTGCGCGCCGGTCACAATAGGGAATAACGTTTTTATCGGCCCTGATGTGCAAATTTATACCGCACAGCATCCGCTGGATATTGATTTACGTCGTGAACATATTGGCAGCGCCCGGCCAGTCACTATTGGCAACGATGTCTGGATTGGCGGCGGATGCGTGATTTTGCCCGGCGTGACCCTTGGCGATGGTTGCACGATTGGCGCCGGAAGTGTGGTCACGCGACCGGTGCCAGCGGGCGTGGTTGCCTGTGGAAACCCCTGCAAGGTGGTGCGGAAACTGACGTAATGTTTACCTGACCGTCTCTCCGACATAAAAAAGCCCGCTCTGAGGCGGGCTGCAAATGCAAAAAATACAATATTTCTTAAAGTGCGAACAGAATGAGACAAAATTTAAATAAAATCAATTAATTATCTTCCTGAAATAAGTGTCCGTTTTTTAGAGATGATTGTGATCAAATCGTGATCTTTATTGTTATTTTTATATCGCTGTCCTGCCGCGCGTGCTGACTTATGAATTTATCTCATAGCTCCTTTCATATTTTGCCCTCTGGTCGTCATAAACGAACGGCGCTATTGTTTATGACATGACGAACTTTCCAGCAGCAGTCCCCCAGGCGGAGAATGAAATGACTGATAAAATGAAAATTACCAAAAGTGGTTCTGTCCCTTCACAAAACGGCCCGGAAAATTACTTCACCGGCAAGGTGCGTATCGACTCGCCGTTCAGCGGCACTGCCTCTGCCCGTGTCGGTGGCGCAATCGTGACCTTTGAACCGGGTGCGCGTACCGCCTGGCACACGCATCCGCTGGGTCAGACGTTGATCATCACACAAGGCCGTGGCTGGTTGCAGGAGGAGGGCGGCGAAATTCGCGAAATGAATGTGGGCGATATCGTGTGGATCCCGGAAGGGGTGAAACACTGGCACGGCGCGACCCCGGAGAATGCCATGACGCACATCGCGATTGCCGAGTCCCTGAACGGCAGTCCGGTTGAGTGGATGGAAAAGGTGACGGACGCGCAGTACAGTAAGTAATCACCTGTCCTGGTGGAATTTATATAACCTTTGCTCAAAAGGGCGGCGTAAAAGCCGCCTTTTTTGTGGCAATATATTGTGACTGCATAAAATCGATACAGTTATTTCTGTATTTCCGAATTTTTATCCTAAATTCTCTGGTTAACCATTAACCTGTCTTATTTAACGCTAAAAACCCCCGTTGTTCGGCGCATTAAAATTATCGCTTTCAGTAGCTCTGAGATAAGTAACTCGACTAATATAAATAGAAATCAACTCAAGAGCCGTTTCCCGTATGCCATATTATTCTCCAGGTGAAAGTCTCGTCCGTGAGCGCTCAGAGCGCTTCTTACGGCGAATGTACTTAATGCGGATACTTGGCACTTTTCTCTGCTTTTTTCCTGTGTTTTCTGTCCTTCTTGAACGCAATGCTTCCTGGATCGCCATCAGCCTGCTGGCGCTGAATGCCTTTGTCTGGCCGCATGTCGCTATGCTGATTTCACAACGCTCAAATCACCCTAATCAGGCGGAATTCCGAAATCTGGCATTTGATGCCATCGCGGGGGGAGCCTGGGTTGCGCTGATGGGCGTTTGTCCGCTGCCGTCGGCCATTATTACGGCTATTCTCATCGCTGACCGTTTTTCTGCCGGTGGCTGGCAGTTGCTGCGCCGCGCTGCGCTGTTTTATTGCGCCGGTTTTATTGTCTGCTGGCTGTTGTCGGGAATGACGTTTTATTTCACCGTCACTGACCGGACGTTGTGGCTGACGTTGCCGCTTTCCACGATTTATATTATTGCTTTCAGTGCAGCGAATTATTCCATTTCCAGAAAGCTGCGGGATAAACAACACGAGCTGGAAAAGGCCGCCCTGATGGATCCTTTTCTCGGTTTGCCTAACAGGCGGTTACTCGACCGGCGTCTGATGCTGGAGTTTGAACGCGCAAAACATGATTTATCCTGCCTGATGGTGCTGGGCGTTGATGACCTGAAAATGGTAAATGATTTGTTCGGGCGCGAAGCGGGGGATTATGTGTTGCGCTCGGTGTCAGCGATTTTACGGCAGGAAACCGGGCAAAATGATTTCCCGGCTATTCTGGGGGGCGATGAATTTGTGGTGATCCTGCCGGGGGTTTCTGAAGAAGAAGCGTATGCCGTGGGTTACCGGTTATTACTGAAAACCTCAGAAATCCGCTTATCGCAGGATTCCGGTTTCCAGTGTTCGCTGAGTATCGGCGTGGCGACATCCCGCAATCATGAAGATTATAACCAGTGGCTGGCGGCTGCCGAACGGGCATTGGTGAATGTGAAACAAAATGGCAAAAACAGTATTGGCAGCGTGAGCAGGACAGATACTTCTGCTCAGCTACACTGAATAACGTTAACGTTTTCCGGGATGAGTAATGAAAAATATCACCATAATGTGGGTCGCTGCGGCCGTCGCCGCAGGTTTGCTGGCAGGCTGTTCATCTATCGATAAACCGGTTGGTGATGCTACCTATCGCCCGGCCAATTTTGACCCGTCGTTTACGCAGGGCGAAGCAAGTTATACGACATCCGTGTTTTCAATCCTTGAGCGGCAGCGTCGCGCGGATACCTACAAAAAGATCTTCGATTTTTGTAGCGGCAAATTCCAGACGCTGGGTGAAAGCAACGACGGCGAGAAGGTACACATAAGATTTGCCTGTCTGCCTAAAAATATTGCGCAGACGCAAAGTCCGTACTCAATGCAGCAGAAGTCGCCTTCGCTGTACTAAAATTGACTATTGGCAATGTTATCCGGAGATTTTATGAGCAAGGAAAGACCTGATTTTATCCGACACTGGACCGAGCTGGAAGGTCCAGACGACGGCAATTATCCCGGCGATGATGAACTGATGTCGATTGGCGCACCGCTCGGCAGAGCGCTTGGCCTGACGAAAATTGGTATTCATCACGAACGTTTATTACCGGGGCGTCGTACCTGTTACGCCCATGCGGAAAGTGCGGAAGATGAATTTGTGTACGTGCTGGAAGGGTATCCTGACGCGTGGATTAACGGCCATCTGCATCCGCTGAAACCGGGCGATGCCGTGGCCTTTCCGCACGGCACCGGTATCTGTCACACCTTCATTAATAACAGCGATGAGGAAGTGCGGCTGCTGGTGGTGGGGGAGGCAAATAAGCCGGAAAACCGGATTTATTACCCTCTGAATCAGGAATATGAAGCGACGCGCAAAGACCGCTGGGTGGATGTACCTGAGCAACAATTTGGTGATCACGACGGCATTTCGGACCAGCGACGTGAACAAAAGAAAAAGCCGGTCAGTTGAATGCCGGCTTTTCTATGGCTGACGTGCGTGTAAACCCATTTATTGAATGGAAAGCGACTGCCAGCGTTGCTGACAATACGGCATCATTCGGTGAATTTTCAGGCTCTGTGCCTGATGACGGTTCAGTGAATAGCCCTCCGGCGTAATCTCTAAGGTATCGCCGGTTTGCAGCTTAAAATCATTGTCTACGGACAAAATCAGCTTCAGGTTTTTAAAAGCCTGGATACAGATATATTTCAGTCCGGTCTGCGGGATATTCAGGATGTCGATGATCTTCCATTCCATACATTCACTCCTTTTCTGTGGCTGCCTGATTTTCGTTTCCCTTTTCTACCTCAAATCCCTGTCATTTTTTGTCATGACAAAGTAATGATTTCTTTATAGGCGTTCCTGTTATTTCATTGCTTGAAGTGACTCACAAAAAAGGATTGCCGAAACCATGCAGATCGCAGAATGGATTATTTAAGGACAATCTTGCATTTTTCGGAAGGTTATTCAGAACGTAAAAGGAAACTAAAAGACTTGAAATCACCGCCATAAAACGGGTATTTCTGGATGCTTTCTACTTTTCTTTTATTTTTCAGGGGCAGGATGAGATGAATTATTGGGTAAAGGGTTTTCTGGGCACCTTATTCGCGTTGAGCACATTTTCTGTGCTGGCAGAAAACTGTATCGAAACCCGCGGGGCAATTGACATGGGATCCGGCACCACCAAAATTCAGGTGGCGCAGGTTGATATTTGCCGACATCTGCCGGGAAAAGTGCTGTATGAAGACCAAAAACCGCTGGGCTTTAATGAGGATTTGGGCAAATCCGGCAACAACCAGATCAGCGAGGCCATGCAACAACAGGGCGTGACGGCGCTGAAACAGATGGTTGATAAAGCCCGCAGCTTTCATCCGCAGCGCATTACCGGCGTTGCCACCGCAGTGTTTCGTTCAGCGGCTAACGGTCAGCAGGTTATTGACCGTTTCAACCAGCAGACACAAATCCAGCTTCGTGTGATTTCTCAGGAACAGGAGGCGGAGCTGGGTTTCCTGTCGGCGAAGGCGGCGCTGCATGACAACACCATCAACAATCAGGATCTGCTGGTCTGGGATATCGGCGGCGGCTCGATGCAAATGACCGCCATCCGCGAACAAAACGGTCAGCCAGTGACGGATATATATCAGGGCAAACTGGCATCGGTAACCCTGAAAGAATTCATTATCAGCGTGCTTAAAAATCAGGAACTGGATAAAGCCGCCTCGCCGAACCCGATTGGATCGCTGCGCAATACGGTGCTGCGTTACGTGAATTTCTACGCGAGGACCCACGTCAGTCCTCAAATCAAACAGGATGCGCAAACCCGCCGGGTGATTGGTATCGGCGGCGTTCATGGTTTTTCGCTGAAAGACCAGATCCATCCGGCGAACAATACTTACAGTCTGGCTGATGTAGAACGCGTGTCGAAAAATCAGGTGTGGAAAGGGGACAGTGAACTTACCGGCGAATACCGCGCGACCGATGTCAGCAATTTACTGCTGGTGGAGGGCTTTATGCAGGCGCTGAATATCTCACAGGTGACGATTGTCAAAGCCAGCCTGATCCAGGGCATCCTGGTGCAATAAATTCCTGAAGCGATAAGCGACACTTTTTATCTTGAGAGTAAAAGTTATCGCTGAGAGTAAAAGCGTTGATGTAAAAGCATTCAAAATGGCTGTATTGACTGAAGGAGCAGAATGACATGACAACTGACTCAGGCACTCCCCCGCAGGATGATTTCATCTGGCTCGAAGGTTTACGCAACGAAAAAGCCCTTGAATGGGCGCGTGAGCAAAATGCCATCACGCTGGCAGCGTTTACGCAGGGTCACGATTTCGAGCCGCTGCGGGAGAAAGTGCTGGAAGGCCTGAATTCGCCGGATCAAATCCCCGGCGTGTGGAAATGTGGCAACGACTGGTACAACTTCTGGCAGGACGCGAAGAACCCGAAAGGCATTTTACGCAAGACCACGCTTGATGAATTCCGTAAAGCCGAACCGCAATGGCACACCGTACTGGATATCGATGCGCTGGGTAAAGCCGAAGGGAAGGAGTGGGTGTTTCACGGTTTCTGGAATTTAAAACCGGATTTCGGGCGTGCGTTGTTAGTGCTGTCGCCAGACGGCGGTGATGCCTCTGAAGTGCGTGAGTTTGATTTAATCACTCAGGATTTTGTGCCGGACGGTTTTTATTTGCCGGTCGCGAAAAGCCGCATCAGCTGGATTGACCGCGACCATTTGTTTGTCGCCACTGATTTTGGTGAAGGCTCAATGACCGGTTCCGGTTATCCGCGCATCGTCAAAATCTGGCAGCGTGGTACACCGCTGTGCGAAGCGGTCACGGTGTTCAGCGCAGAAAAGACAGACATGATGGCGGCGGGTTATAGCGATGCCACCAAAGGGTTTGAGCGCAATTATGTGGTGCGTGTCACCGACTTCTATCACCGTGAAGTGTTCCTGCTTGATGACGACAAAAACTTAATCAAAATCGATCTGCCGGCGGATGCCAAATTCAGTAGCTGGCGCGAGTGGATCCTGATCCAGCCTTCAAGTGAATGGCAGGTGAACGGCGAAAGCTGGCCGTCCGGTTCGTTGCTGACCATGAATTTTGACGCTTTTATGGCAGGCGGTCGCACGCTGAAACCCCTGTTTATGCCGGGTGCGCATTCTTCTCTCAGCGGCGTGACGGCAACCCGTGACCAGCTCAACGGCTATTCCTACACCCGTGATCATATCATCCTCAGTATCACGCGTGATGTCGTCAACCGGCTTGAAGTGCTGACGCCAAAAGACGGCGACTGGCAGCGTGAGCCGTTCGGCAAAGTGCCGGAACTGAGCAAAATCAATGCGTGGGGCGTGGATGATGAGACCAATGAATATTTCATGAGTGTCAGCGGTTTCCTGCAACCGGCCAGTTTGTCGCTCGGAAATCTGGATAGTGGCGCGGACGTGGAAGCCGAACTGCTGAAACAAGATCCGTCGCATTTTGATGCCACCCGTTATCAGGTCAGCCAGCATTTCGCGGTGTCCGACGACGGTACCCGCGTGCCGTATTTTGTCATCTCGCGCAAAGATGTGGCGTATGACGGCAGGAACCCGACGCTGCTTTATGGCTACGGTGGTTTCGAAGTCTCCCTTGAGCCGTATTATCTCGGGGTCAGCGGTGTGTCGTGGCTGGATCGCGGCGGCGTGTTTGTGGTGGCAAATATCCGTGGCGGTGGCGAATACGGGCCGGAATGGCATAAAGCGGCGCTGAAAGAAAAACGTCTGCGCGCTTACGAAGATTTCGCGTCCGTGGCGAAGGCGCTGATTGCCAGCAAGATCACCTCACCGGCCCATCTGGCGGCGCAGGGCGGCAGCAACGGCGGTTTACTGGTCGGCAATATGCTGACACGCTACCCGGAATTATTCGGGGCCATCGTGTGTGAAGTGGCGCTGCTGGATATGTACCGGTACACGCAAATCTCGGCTGGCGCTTCGTGGATGGCTGAATACGGCGACCCGCAGAAACCGGAAGAATGGGCGTTTATCCGCGAATTTTCGCCGTATCACAATATCGATCCGGCAAAAAAATATCCGCCGGTATTGTTCTCAACGGCGACCAGCGATGACCGCGTCGGGCCTGACCATGCACGTAAAATGGCAGCGAAAATGCAGGCGCTGGGTATCCCGCAGGTCTATTTTTACGAGAATACTGACGGCGGCCACAGCGCCGCGGCTGACAAAAAACAGTCCGCGTTTAAACGGGTGATGGTGAGCGAATTTCTGCTGCACTTTATTGGCCGTGACAAAGCCAGCGGCTGATATTGCCCGCGAGAGTCTGATGAAAAACGGGATGCCTCTGTGGTATCCCGTTAATATTTCGACATGTTTTAACTCCCTCTGTCCGCTTTAAAAACGTTGCCCCCTTCACCTTTCCTTGTTTATTATTTCGGCTTGTGTTGATAACAATTATCAAAATCATTTCTCATTCATTCTCATTTTCGGGTAATCGCATGTTAAAGAATACTGCTCGCGTGCTGTCTGTTGCCGGTCTGATGGCGGCCTCCTTTGCCAGTTTTGCTACCACGTATCCGCTGACGGTCACGGACATAGCCGGTCAGAAAGTCACCATCGATAGAGCGCCGCAACGGGTCATTTTGCAGGACGGGCGCGATCTTCTGGCGCTGGCGGTGCTGGATAAAGCCAATCCTTTTCAGCATGTGGTGGCCTGGAATAACCTGCTGAAGAAAACTGACAGCGGCACCTGGGAGATGCTGAAAAGCAAATGGCCTGAATCGGCGAAAATCCTCGATATGGGATTCAGCGACAAAGGGCAGGTGGATCTGGAAACGGTGATCGCTAAAAAACCAGATCTGATGATTGCGCAGATGAGGGCGAAAGATTCACTGGCGCAGGCCGGGGTGCTGGATAAACTCGCCGCGTTGCACATCCCTGTACTGTTTGTCGATTACGAACTGGATCCGGCAAAAAACACCGCGCCAAGTATTGATCTGCTCGGCAAAGTGATGAATAAGGAGGATAACGCCCGCGCCTACACCACGTTCTATAACCAGCATTTCCAGGCTATTCAGAAAGCCGCAGAGGCGATTAAAACCAGGCCGAATGTGTTTATCGAGCCAATTGCCGGTCGCGACGACTCCTGCTGTTTCACACACGGTAATGCGGGATGGGGAAAACTGATCCAGGCGGTAGATGCCAATAACATCGGTTCCAGCCTCCTGCCGGGCGCATCAGGCACCGTTTCTCTGGAACAGGTGATCAGCATGAAGCCGGACGTTTACATCATGACCGGTTCGGCACGTCCGAAAAGTGGCTCTGTGACGCATATTCTGCCGTTTGGCTACGGTGCGGATGAAGCGGATGTGGATAAAGAAGCCAAAGTGTTGCTTTCACGCACCGGCGTGGCGCAAATCCCTGCGGTGAATGCGGGCCACGTTTACGGTATTTATCACCAGTTCTACAACCATCCGTATAACATTGTCGGGATGGAATATCTGGCGAAGTTTATTTATCCGCAACAGTTTAAAGATCTGGACCCGGCGAAGACTTACCACGACATCGTACGTAACTATACCAACCTGCCGGATCAGGATTTCATCCTTGGCTGGACACCGAAAAAGTAAGTGCTGATAATTCCCCCGCCTGTGGCCCCGCAGGCGGTTTTTCAATCCCTCTGCGCGCTTTCTGCACTAACTTTACCTCCGTCACATTTGTTGACACTCCGTTAATTTATACAAAAAACTAACTGTATTACTGTATCTGAATAACGCCGACCGGCGTCGCTCCTGACGCAGTACGACATATCAACAAGGTGAATTTATGCAATCTGAAGAACAGCGTTTAATTGACGGGCTTTTTAGTCGCTTACAACAGGCTGAGTCCAACACGGCACCGCGTGATGCGGAAGCTGAACGTGTGATTCAGGCCCATATTCGTCAGCAGCCATCTGCCCCGTATTACATGGCGCAGGCAATGATTATTCAGGAAGCGGCGCTGACCAAACTGAATGCGCAGGTACAAGAATTGCAACAGCAGGTTCAGCAGTTGCAACAACAGGCGCAGACGGCCAAACCGCAAAGCACCGGTTTTCTGGCTGGCTTGTTTGGCGGTGGCACGTCTCAGCCTGAACCGCAACGCCAGGCTTCGCAGGGCAGCCAGCCCATTCCCGGTACGCAAGGCTGGGGAAGTCAGCCTCAGCAACAGCAATATGCCCAACAGCCGCAACAGCAGGCACCGGCACAAGCTGCACCCCAGCAGCCGGGTTTTCTGGGCAGTGCATTGCGCACGGCGGCGGGCGTCGCGGGTGGGGTGGTGCTGGCGGATATGCTGACCGGCATGTTCCATCACAGCCAGCCGCAGGAAATCGTCAATATCATCGAAGAACCGCCAGTGCAGGATCTCAATCCTGCCGACAGCAGCTTCCTCGATAACAGTCAGGGTTTCGACAGCAATCAGCCGTCATGGGAAGATGCGTCGCTGCGTAATGACAATTCGGATTTGGGGTTTGGAAATGATGACTTCAACACTGATGATTTCAACAATGATGATGACTCATTCTTCTAACCGGTTGATGTCATAAGGCTATTAAGGGGCTTTTTGGCAGCAGAAAAAAGCAGCAGAAGGTGAAGAGTGAGAGGTTTATCGCTTATTGCCATCAGAATTCTGGACAAAAGCCAAATCTGTTGCTGTACTGTGTTTGACACACATTTTGTGTCCAACATTCACGTAAAGGTAAGTTTGATGTCTAAGATTAAAGGTAGCGTTAAGTGGTTCAATGAATCTAAAGGTTTTGGTTTCATTACCCCTGAAGATGGCAGCAAAGATGTTTTCGTTCATTTCTCTGCTATTTCCAGCAACGGTTTCAAAACCCTTGCTGAAGGCCAACGCGTAGAGTTCGAAATCACCAATGGTGCCAAAGGCCCGTCGGCTGCTAACGTTATCGCTATCTGACTTTAGCCGATTTATTGAAAAACCCGCCGAAGCGGGTTTTTTTTTGCCTGCCGTTCGCCAGAACCTTATGCCGGTTTACGCACCAGCGTCACGAACATCAGGATAGCAATCGCGTAGCAGCCGAGAATGGTCAGCCCCATCGACAACGCCGGATGGCTGCCGAAACCCGTTATCGGTACGGCAACTGCCCCGAGCGCAAACATACACACGCCCAGCAGGGCAGACGCGCTGCCTGCATTTTTCCCCTGACTTTGCATCGCCAGCGAGCCTGCATTCGGGCTGATAATCCCTATCACCATCACCGAGAAGAACAGCGGCACCAGTAACATCACGAGTGGCGCATTCAGGCTGGCGGAAATCACCAGCGCCACCGAGGCCACTGCGGCGATGCACAAACCGGCCTTGACCAGCGCCATTTCGCCGAAGCGGCGGCTCAGACGGGTAGACACCTGTGCGGAAATCACCAGGCCGATGCCGTTAATCGCAAAGCACAGGCTGAACATCTGCGGGCTGAGATGGTAAATCTGTTGCAGCACAAAAGGTGACGCGCCGATATACGCGAACATCCCGGCCATAATAAAGCCCTGTGTCAGGCACAGCCCCATAAACGGACGATGTTTCAGCAGGCTGAATACCGAGCCCAGCATGCTGAAAATACCGCCCCCTGAACGGCGTTCGGGCGTTAAGGTTTCATGCAGTTTTAGCGAGGAGAAGCTGAACAGTAAGATGGCAATAAACGCCAGTACGCCGAATATTCCCCGCCAGTTAACCCAGTGCAACATTGCGCCGCCCAGTACCGGGGCGATGATCGGTGCCAGCCCGTTCACCAGCATCAGCAACGCAAAAAACCGTGTCAGTTCGTGCCCGTTATACAAATCCCTTGCCACCGCGCGTGACAATACCGCGCCACCGGCACCGGCGATCCCTTGCAACAGACGAGCGACAATCAGCTGACTGATGTCCTGTGCCACCGCACACCAGACCGAGGCAGCCAGCAATAACGCCAGTGACCATAATAGCGGGCGCATACGGCCATAGCGGTCGCTCAGCGGGCCGAACAGTAACTGGCCGAAACCGAGGCCGAGTAAACCGGCGGTCAGGCTTAACTGCGCGCTGGCGGTGGACGTATTCAGGTCGCCAGCCATCTCCGGCAATGCCGGTAAATATAAATCCGTACATAACGGCCCGAGTGCGGCAAGCGAGCCTAGAACAAGGGCGTAACCGAGGCGTTTTTCGTGCAGGTGAGCGCTCATGGTGAAAGTTTATTCCAGTTTGCTGGTGGTTAAATCCGTTTCGAAGAGGCTCCGGAAGTAGCGATGGTATAAGGCTTCCAGAATCTCAGCGTCGGCGTGAACAGTCGTCAGGCGACGAAAAGCCGTGCCTTCGCAAATGACCGCTAATGATTCGACTTTTGCGGTCATTTCAGCATCGGAAAATTGCGGGAAGGTGGCACTGAGGAGCGTTTTTGCTTCGTTAAAAAGCTGTTTTTCGGAGTCACGCCAGATTTTTTCCACGATCGGATTACGGGTCGCTTCTGCGGCGACTTCCAGCATCAGCGCGTGGTCAATTTCGGCCTGCTCTTTTTGTTCGATGCACTGATCTTCTTTATACGGCGCGCTTAAATTGCCAATCCGACGGTGCGCCAGGTTATGAGCCACCTGCTGCAAATTATGCGCGTTGCCGGTCATCAGCCTGATTTTTTTCATCACTATTCGCCGCACGATATCTTCGATGATCGCATCTTTATTGGCGAAGTAGCGGTATATCTGCCCCACACTGAGCTGTGAAGTTTTAGCGATTTCAGCCATACCGGCACCATGAAAACCATGCTTGCGAAAACACAGGCGGGCGGCGGCAATAATCTGGTCGCGTCGTGCGCTGATGCGCGCATCTTTAGTGCATTGTTGTGGGTGAAGCATGAGATACCCGGTAATGTGACTGATGTAGGTTGCGAACGATCATTCTCAAGTATAGGCAATAAGGAGGAACAGGTAAATATTTGTATTATGAATGAAATAAAAAGTGGCGTTTCGTTTCCGCGCAATTAAGCGTGACGCACAAAGGCAAACGGCGCAATCCAGAGGAATGCGCCGTTTACGGGAAGGGGGGCTGCGGGTCAGGCGGGGCTGTTAAGCAAAGTATGCCTGTAAAAAAGCCGCAACTGTCAGAACACAGAGGGCAACAACCAGGAACTCAGAAGACGTTTTTGGAACAGAAAACATGTCATACCTCAAAGATAAACCAGAGTGAACTGACGCTATTATCTGCAGATAAGATGAAGGAAACATTAAGATACGGCGGGAGGAGGTGAACCCGCGTCACAGATTTATCACAGCGATGCCTTTTGTCATTAAAAAGGCATCGCCGGAGGATAGGATCAGTGTGCGCTGAACCAGCTGACCAGCATAAACGCCAGTAATGTCATGGCCAGTGAGCCGGCCAGATTCAGCGCCATGTTCAGCAGGGCGGCGCCAAAGCGACCATCCTGTAGCATGTAAACCACTTCCAGAGAGAAGGTGGAGAAGGTTGTCAGACCACCGCAGAAGCCGGTGGTGATCAGCAGCTTCCATACCGGGTCGATATGGGTCAGGCGGGTGAAAATCGCGATGCCCAGACCAATGATAAAGGCGCCGACCAGATTCACGGTCAGGGTGCCGGCGGGCAGTAGCGGACTCATTCCGTTCATTTTGAGACTGACATACCAGCGCACAACGCTGCCAATACCACCGCCAATAAAGACTGCAAGTAAGGTGCTAAACATAGTGATACCTTAAAAAATAGATGAAATTCAGAAAGGCCCGGACATGACGCTACGAACCTCTCGCGAGATTGCGCAGACATCATCAGCCGGTAAAGGCGGTTTGGGAGGAATGTCATCTCCACAGTGTAAAGTAATGCAGGCGCTCAGTTTACATTGTGTGATGGCGCTTGTGTAGACGCGTTTCGGAAACAGTTTTTGAAAAGGAAAAGGCGATGTTAATCAGAGAAGGTACCGTGCAGGATGCGCCAGTTCTGGCACAATTGCTGGGGGATTTGGATTATCCCAACAGGTCTGAAGCGATAGCAGAACGTGTGGCAAAAATGGCCGTGAACCCGGACAGCCGCCTGTTAGTGGCCGAAACAGAAGGTCAGGCTGTCGGGTTTATTTCGTTGCATTTTATTCCGCAAATTGCGCTGGCTGGCGAATTTTGTCGTATCAGTTATTTGTGCGTCAGCGATCACGCGCGTGGCGGCGGTATTGGCCAGAAATTGCTGGATGAGGCCGAACGTCTGGCAGCGGACCGGGGGTGTGACCGGATGGAAGTTCACAGCCATACCCGCCGTGTACGCGCCCACACTTTTTATGCGCGGGCGCAGTACGAGGAATCGCCAAAGTATCTGCTGAAAAAACTCTGAATGATCAGACATCCAGCGCCAGCACGATAGCGTCGGCGATCAGATCAACCTGCTCCGGTTTCATCTGACTGGTGCTGATACGGATAAATTGCCCCGGCCCGATGCGGCTGCGTTCGCCGGGCAGAACCGCAATACCACGCGCGGCCATCGTTACCAGCGCAAACTGTTCCGATGGCACGGGGATCCACATCGCCAGTCCGTCGCGGTCGGGGATATTCACGCCGCGAATGCGCAACGCATCGGACATGGCTTTGCGTCGCTCCGCATACACTTTTTTAGCCTGCGTAATCCCTTCCTGCGTTTTCGGATCGTTAATCAGCCACGCCAGCGCTTCCTGCAAAATACGGCTCGACCAGCCGGCACCAAAGTTACGGAATGATTTGATTTGTTTGATTAAATCCACCGATCCCGAAATCACCGCCAGCCGCAAATCCGGGCCGTACGCTTTGGAATAAGAACGGACATGCACCGTGCGGTCCGGCAGTTTGCTGCCCATACTCAGCGGCGCGTAACGTGACAACTGTCCGATTCCGTCATCTTCAATAATCAGTGTGTTACTTTGGCTGAGAATGTTGGCCAGCGCAGCATAACGTTCTGCGTTAATCGCATGGCCACAATGCGAATGGGTACGTGGCTGAAAAATAAAGGCTGAAGGATTTTTCAGCAGTGCCTGACTGAGTGATTCCGGCGTGGGGCCGAATTCGTCGCACTTCACCGGAATGACCTGCGCACCGAGATTGTCCAGCATATCCAGCAGGCGTGTGGCAGTCGGGTCTTCAATTGCCACCACCGAACCCTGCATCAGCAGGGTTTGCAGCGTCAGGTTCATGCCGTCAAATCCGCCATCCGCCGCCATAAAAGCGGGGGCGTCATAAGGCCAGTCCTGGCGTGCGGCCTCAAGCAGCGACGGCGCGATAGCCTCACGCTGATAACTGTTCAGATTGTCTGCGCCAACACCGCGCTGCATGGCTTCGTGCAAGTCAGGCAACAGTGCCGGATCCGGCGATGACAGCGCCAGATCCGCAATAATATGCTCACCAAAATTGCCGATTTTCTCGAAGCGTGCAGGTCGTGGAGACAGCATGTCGCCGCACACCCAGACGCCGTTTCGCCCCCGTCCGGCGATCACTTTCTGACGTCGCAACTGACCCCAGGCGGCTGAAACCGTGGCCGGACTGACGCCCAGCGCCTGCGCGAGTTCACGCACGGCGGGAAGATGCGTACCAATCTCGATCACACCGGATCGGATCATCGCTGCGGTTTCAATCGCAATGCCCCGCATGGAACGATCCTGTAATTGCGTCGCCAACCATTCTGCATCCAGCGTTTTTTCGAGAGAGTTTTCTGTCATTTTTTTGCCTTTTGTTCAGTAACAAAGATTCTATTGTACATATTAATTTATGCCATTAGTATCAAACTTAGCCAACGCAGGCGATAAAATAATCATCTTGCCGTGAAGATGATGGCCTTAGTAAAAGAATTTGGTGTGTTTTCGGGCAGGTTTGTAAACGCACAGTTGTTTTTCTGCATATTAACCATGCTGACACTTAAGGGGAAAGATGTGACGATTACCATCAGGCTGGCGGTTCGTGACTGGGATTATTTTACGCCGCTGGCATTAGGCGATCTTAAACCGGAAGGGTTTAATCTCGAGATAGACCGCGTGGGCACTTTGGTTGATAACCTGGGGACCAGCGATAAATACGATGCGGGTGAAGTGTCTTTCAGCCGTTATGCACAAGGGCGTGCGCGGGGCGAATCTGATTTACTGGCGATACCGCATTTTCTGATGCGCGGCTTCCGTCAGCGCTGCATCATCACCCGTGAAGACAGCCCGCTGACCGAACTTTATCAACTGGCCGGTAAACGTATTGGCCTGACCGGCTGGCAGGATTCCGGCAATACCTGGACCCGCACGTTGCTGGCACTTGAAGGTGTGGGCATTGAAGATGCGAACTGGTATGTCGGCCGCCTGACCGAAGCGCACCCGATTGTTGACCGTCTGGCCGGTTTTGGCCGCGAAGGGCGCATCGAAGCCGTGCCGGAAGAACGTCCTATGATGGAGTTGTTACAGGAAGGCTGGCTGGATGCGGTATTTACACCGTTTATGCCTGAGGGATTCTTCAAGCCTGATTCCGGTTTCCGTCAGTTCCAGCCGGATTTTCGTGCCGCCGAACTGGCCTATTTCAACCGCGTCGGGTACATCCCCGGTATTCACCTGCTGGCAATCAAACCTGCGCTGGCCGAAGAGCATCCGTGGTTACCGCAGGCGCTGAGCGAAATCATCGATCGCTCTTATGAAGTCTGGATGGATAAGCGCGCGAAATATGCCGACACCACGCCATGGTTGCTGGATGATTTACGTCGCACTGTGGTCGATTTACCTGCGGACTGGAATGCAAACGGTTACGCCGCCAATGAAAAGATGATCGACGATTTTGCGCAGGAATTACATGCCCAGGGGCTGACTGCCAGGCGCCTGACGCCGGGAGATTTGTTCCCGAACTTTGCTCAGTCACACTTAACCGATCGCTTTCATAAATAAGCGACGGGGGGAGTCAAAAATGAAAGTTGCATTAGGTCAGTTTGCGGTTTCCCGTGAATGGGAAGCCAACGTCGAAACCTGTCTTTCGCTGATGGCGAAATCTGTCGAAGCGGGCGTGGATTTGCTGGTGCTGCCGGAAGGCATTCTGGCGCGTGACATTACCGATCCGGATTTGGTTTTAAAAGCAGCACAACCTCTGGATGGCCCGTTTGTCAGTCAGTTGCTGGCGGCCAGTCGTGGCAATCAGATGACCACCATGATGAGCGTGCATACGCCTGCACCGGATGGCCGTGCATATAACGTGCTGATTTCAATCCGTAATGGCGAGATTATTTCTGAATATCAAAAGTTGCATCTTTATGATGCGTTCTCCTCTCAGGAATCAAAAAATGTCACGGCGGGTGACGAAGTACCGCCGCTGGTGAATGTCGCCGGGTTTAACGTCGGCCTGATGACCTGTTATGACGTGCGTTTCCCGGAACTGGCGCGGCGTCTGGTGCTCGACGGTGCCGATGTACTGGTGCTGCCTGCCGCGTGGGTGAAAGGCCCGCTGAAAGAAATGCATTGGGAAGTGCTGGTCACGGCACGCGCACTGGAAAACACCACCTATATGGTGGCCGTGGGTGAATGTGGCGAGCGCAATATCGGCAACAGTATGGTGGTTGATCCGCTGGGTGTGGCTATCGCCCGCGCAGCCGAGGCCCCGGCACTGGTGTTTGCCGAGCTGGATAAAGATCGTCTGGCGCATGCCAGAAAAGTGTTACCGGTGCTGGCAAACCGTCGTTTTGGTTTACCGCAACTGCGTAACGACTGAGTCTGTGCGCGGCCGGTCCTCAACGGCTGCCTCAGCGCTCATGCAGTACCGCGCCCTCACCAGGGGATGCGTTTGTTTTTTCTATAGATAAACAGCCATAAAAAGAAAAACCCGGAAAGTTGCCACGGAAGGTAATCACTATAAAACCACAACATTCATAAACTCACAGACCGACTTTTTACACAGAGGAAACAAGAGAATGATGGCAAAACAACTTCGTCAGATTGCTGTACTGACCGCTGCATTACTTTCCGTATCTTCCATAAATGCCTTTGCTGCTGAAAACGTGACAATCCCGACTCAGACGATGGATCCGGCGATCCACGCAAAATTACCTGCGGATATTCAGAAGTCAGGTGTGATGACCTCTGTGAATAACGGCTCTTTCCCTCCGTATGAAATCGTGACCAGCGCCAACGGTCTGGATGGCGCGAGTGCGGATCTGGCGCATGCGCTGGCACAAGTCATGGGGGTAAAAATAGAGCATGCTTCCGTGAGCGGCTTATCCGGCATCCTCAGCGGCATGGCCGCAGGACGCTACCAGATGGGCATCGGCCCGATCGGCGATTATCCTGATCGTCAGGCGAAAAATGATTTCATCGATTTCGTCAAAGAATATGTCGTCTTCGGGGTGCGCAAAGGTAACCCGGAAAATATCAATTCCCTTGATGATACCTGCGGTAAACGCATTGCCGTGATGGCGGGGGGATCGGCTGAACAGGTTATCCGTAAGCAGTCTGATGTGTGTGTCAAAGACGGCAAACCGGCCGTGACTGTACAGTCATTTGCCGATCAGCCTACGTCGATTCTGGCGGTTCGTTCTAACCGTTCCGACGCGTTCTTCTCTTCTCAGGCACCGCTGACCTATTTTGTGGAAAAAGCCAACGGTCAGCTTGAACTGACCGGCACCGGCAAATCCAACGGCTTTGGCGATATCTTCCAGGGGACGGTCGTCGCCAAAGACTCACCGGTTCGTGACGCGATCCTCGCCGGTTATCAGAAACTGTTCGACAACGGCACGTACGCCATCATCATGAAAAAATGGGGGCTGGAAGGCAATATGATTTCAGCACCGGGCATTAACCTGGCAAAGGCGCAGTCTAAATGACGGATAAATCGTATAGTTCAACGCCGGCAGTCAAGGACGACTATACGCAGGATCCGCGACGTAACGTTGAGTTTTCCCACGCACCGCGTAACTACGGCCGCTGGATTGCCTGGATAGTGGTGTTGCTGATTGCCGCTGATGTGGTTTGGGCCGTTTCGCACAACCCGAACTTCGAATGGCATGTGGTGGCGCAGTGGTTCACGGAAGGGTCGGTGATCAAAGGTCTGGGCGTCACGCTCGGCCTTACCGTGGTGTCGATGCTGCTCGGTGTGTTCATCGGGCTGATGCTGGCGATTGCCCGTTTGTCTGACAGCCTGTTGCTGAGAAGATTAGCAGGGCTGTATATCTGGTTCTTCCGCGGCACGCCGCTGCTGGTACAGTTATTATTCTGGTACAACATGTCGACGCTGTTCCCGCGCGTGGTACTCGGCGTCCCGTTTGGCCCGGAGTACATGAGCTGGAATACCAATGATCTGATCACGCCGCTGACCGCTGCCATTGCCGGTCTGGCGCTGAATGAAGCGGCATATATGGCAGAAATCATTCGGGCAGGCTTGCTGTCAGTCGATAACGGTCAGGCGGAAACCGCGCAGGCATTTGGCATGAGTCGTGGCCGTGCGCTGCGCCGGATCATCATTCCGCAGGCCATGCGTTCGATTATTCCGCCGACCGGTAACCAGCTGATCAGCATGATTAAAGCGACGTCGCTGGTCAGCGTTATCGCGATGGGCGATTTGCTGTATTCCGTGCAAACTGTCTACAACCGGACCTTTGAAGTGGTGCCTATGCTGATGGTAGCGGTGATCTGGTATCTGTTTATCACGTCATTGCTCAATCTCGGACAGTCTGCGATTGAACGCTATTATTCCCGCGGTACACGCCGGACGTTGCCAAATGCCAAACGGCGTCAGAGCAATGCGGAAGAAAAAACCGCGCCGATCATCAATTCACCGGGCATGGCCCAAAAGGAGGACTTATGAGTCAATTGCCCGCTGACGTACAGTCATCCGGACAAGCATCACTGGTGGTCGCCCGTAATGTGCATAAAAGTTATGGTGATAACGAAGTGCTGAAGGGGATTGATCTGGATGTGAAACCCAGCGAAGTGGTGGTGATCCTCGGGCCGTCGGGTTCAGGTAAATCGACATTCTTGCGCTGTATAAATCATCTGGAAGATATTGATCGCGGTTCCATTATGGTCGGTGGCGAGCAAATCGGTTATGAACTGCGCGGTGACCGTCTGCATAAACTGCCCGAACGGGCGATTGCGCGGCAACGCCGGGATATCGGCATGGTATTCCAGCAATTCAATCTTTATCCGCACATGACCGTATTGCAAAACATCATTGAAGCGCCGGTTGGTGTGCATAAAGAAAGCCGTCATGAAGCGGAGAAATATGCGCGTGAATTGCTGCAAAAAGTCGGCCTGAGTGATAAAGCGAATGCCTACCCGCGTCATCTTTCCGGTGGTCAGCAACAGCGCGTTGCTATCGCCCGTGCGCTGGCGGTGAAACCTAAACTGATGCTGTTCGATGAGCCAACGTCCGCCCTCGACCCTGAACTGGTGGGCGAAGTGCTGGCTACCATGCGGGATCTGGCAAAGCAGGGGCTGACGATGATTGTGGTGACGCATGAAATCGGTTTTGCGAAAGAGGCTGCAGATCGCGTGGTGTTTATGGATCGCGGCGTTGTCGTTGAGCAGGGGGCAGCGGATGATGTTCTGGTCAATCCGAAACATCAGCGGACACAGGCTTTCCTGAGCCGCTTTATCTGATCCGAAATCAAGTTTGCAGGTGGTTTGCTGTAAATAAAGACAGAAACCCTTTATGGGCGTGCTGTTCACGCTCATAATAACTCACTCTGGTCACAATGCGCACAGTTCCGGATCCGTTCTGTTACATTTTCGGGTTGTATTAACGTCGCGAATAGCCGTTAATAACGGCAAATTGTCACTGCTGTTTTCCAGCACTCAGTGTAAAGAAGGTATGTATGGAAGGTTTAAGTATTACTAAATTGTTGGTGGTCGGCGTGCTGATCGTTCTGTTGTTCGGTACCAGCAAACTGCGTTCTCTGGGCGGTGACCTGGGCGCGGCACTGCGTGGCTTTAAGAAAGCCATGAACGATGATCCGGCTCCCGCTTCTGCTGAAAAAACCGCAGAAGAAAAGCCAGCTCAACGTGTTGAGCACAAAGACTGAGTTTTCAGAACGCCAGTCTCCGGCCTCTTAGCAAACGAAAAAGGTTGTTCTTGCGAACAACCTTTTTGTCTTTCTGAAGCGAAAAAGTAACGAGATATTACTTAACTTCTAACCCTTTGGCTTGCAGGTCGGCGTGATAAGAAGAACGCACGAACGGACCGCAGGCTGCATGGGTGAAGCCCATTTCCATCGCTGCTTCTTTCATCTGATCAAACTCTTCAGGGCTCACATAACGCTGCACCGGAAGATGGTGACGGCTTGGCTGTAAGTACTGGCCGAGTGTCAGCATCGTTACGCCATGACGACGCAGATCGCGCATCACTTCGATAATTTCTTCGTTTGTTTCGCCCAGACCCACCATCAGACCTGATTTGGTTGGAATTTCCGGGTGCGCTTCTTTAAAACGTTGCAGCAGCGTCAGGGACCACTCGTAGTTAGCACCCGGACGAACCTGGCGGTAAACACGCGGCACGTTTTCCAGATTGTGGTTAAACACGTCCGGCGGGCTGGCGTTAAGAATTTCCAGCGCACGATCCATACGTCCACGGAAATCTGGTACCAGCGTTTCGATTTTGATGGTCGGGTTTTTTGCACGGATAGCCGTAATACAATCCGCAAAATGCTGAGCACCGCCGTCGCGCAAGTCATCCCGGTCAACCGAGGTGATCACGACATAACGCAGACCCATATCAGAAATAGTCTGTGCCAGTTTTTCCGGCTCGTTGGTATCAGGTGCGGTTGGACGACCATGTGCCACATCGCAGAACGGGCAGCGACGGGTACAAATGGCACCGAGGATCATGAACGTTGCGGTACCGTGGTTGAAGCACTCGGAAAGGTTAGGGCAGGCCGCCTCTTCACAAACGGAATGCAGGCCATTCTTGCGCAGTGCTGATTTAATGCCCTGAATTTTTGTTGAGTCGGCAGGCAGTTTGATTTTCATCCATGCCGGCTTACGTAACATTTCCTGCCGGTCACTGACCACGGTTTTCACCGGAATTAACGCCATCTTATCTGCATCGCGGTATTTGACGCCGCGTTCCATCTGAATCGGTTTACTCATAATCTTGCAGCTTCCAGGTTTGTCACTCGTTATCCGAGTTTTTTCAGGACATTCAATGAACTGGCTGATTCATCAAAAAAAGTAGAAATAATGCGGAAATTATATCATTGAAGCATCCCTTCGTTCAGCCCTTCGTCATGACCGGAAGTGCTAAATGCTGCAATTTTTTAACCTTAAACAGGAAGGGTTATCAAAAAAGGAGTCATTAATTGAATGTAATATTTTGAAAATACTAATTATTTTAACGGTTCCCTGAAGGGGCTGATGGGGTGTTAATGGTGTGTAAATATTTTCTCGCGCTCCCGATAAATGACAAAAACACGAGGTACGCGAGAAAAGATCAGTACAGCCGTATCAACTCTGCCCAAAAATCACGGCGGAGAAGGGGCGTAATGTTCTATCTGCCAGGGCAGATAATCAACTTGCTGATAATCAAGGCGATGGTTGAAGGATTTCACCAGAACCGGCATCACCTGATCGACCGTCAGCCCCGGTTTTTCGAGGCTAACCTGCGTCATTTCAAGGCCAGCATAACCACAGGGGTTGATGCGGTGGAAAGGCTCCAGATCCATATCAATATTTAATGCCAGGCCGTGTAACGAACAGCCTTTGCGGATGCGTAACCCCAGCGAACAAATCTTTTTGCCATCGACATACACGCCCGGCGCGTCCGCACGCGGATAAGCGTCGATAGAGAAGTGTGCCAGCGTATCCACCACCGTTTGCTCAATGGCCGTCACCAGTTGACGGACACCGAGTTTTTTTCGTTTTAAATCCACCATCACGTACATTACCTGCTGACCGGGACCGTGATACGTCACCTGACCGCCGCGATCGCTCTGGATAACCGGAATATCACCGGGCATCAGAACATGTTCAGCTTTGCCTGCCTGACCCTGCGTAAAGACACGGTGATGCTGAACCAGCCAGATTTCATCAAGCGAGTCGGCATTTCGGTGCTCAGTAAAATGGTGCATGGCCAGAGAAACCGGTTCATAGGGCTGAAGACCAAGCTGGCGCAGTACGATACGTTCTTGCGGATTTTGTGATTGCACGGCAGTTATCGTCATTGAAGAGGGGGAAAACGCGCGACAGTGTGACTCCCGCGCGGATCGGTCAGAAAGGGCTTACAGCACCATGCGGACAATTTCGATATTGCCCAGTTCATCGTACAGGGTTTCGACCTGGTCGATGTGAGTCGCAGTGATCGTAATCGAAACGGAGTGGTAATTCCCTTTACTGCTCGGTTTTACCTGAGGATTGTAATCGCCAGGCGCATGGCGTTGCACGACTTCCACAACCTGGTCTACCAGCTCGGGTTGTGCCAGGCCCATTACTTTGTAGGTAAAGGGACAAGGGAATTCGAGCAGTTCGTTCAGTTTGGTTTTCATGTGCACTCCAGCGTGTTGTACAGCGTATTAAGTGTTGTCTCTGAAAGTATAACTCCCGCCGTAGCGGGAGCTATAATCTATACCGGTTATATGGGGATTGTTGCAAACTTTTTCAAGCGGGCAACTTAGCCAAACCAGTGGTGGAACATCAGTTTGATGTAATCCACGATGCGACCGAAGAAGCCGCCTTCTTTCACTTCGTTCATGACCACCAGAGGGCGCTCATCAATGGTTTTGCCATCAAGCTGGAAGTTGATCGACCCAACCACCTGATTTTTCTGCAAGGGCGCATGCAGTTCCGGTGTGTTCAGCACGTAGCTGGCTTTCAGATCTTTCATACGACCACGTGGGATCGTCAGGTAAGCATCTTTCTCAACGCCCAGTGCGACGCGGTCGGTATCACCGAACCAGACAGGTTCTGACGCGAACTCTTTACCGGCTTTCAGCGGAGAAACGGTTTCGAAGAAACGGAAGCCCCAGGTCAGCAATTTTTTACTTTCAACTTCACGGCCTTTATACGTATGACCGCCCATCACTGCGGAGATCAGACGCATCTGGCCTTCTGTCGCAGAAGCTACCAGGTTATAGCCCGCTGAATCAGTATGACCGGTTTTAATGCCGTCAACATTCAAGCTGTTATCCCACAACAAACCGTTACGGTTCATCTGGCGGATATTGTTGAAGGTGAATTCTTTCTCTTTGTAGGTGGCATATTCTTCCGGTACATCACGGATCAGCGCCTGACCAATCAGCGCCATATCGCGGGCTGAGCTGTACTGGCCAGCGGCATCAAGACCATGAACGGTGCCGAAATGGGTATTTTTCAGACCCAGAGAGTTCACGTAATTGTTCATGATGGCAACGAAAGCATCCTGACTTCCGGCCACATGGTCGGCCATTGCCACACAGGCGTCGTTACCGGATTGCAGAATGATCCCGCGGTTGAGCTCAGAAACCGGTACACGGTCGCCGGGTTTGAGGAACATCAGGGAAGAGCCCTTGAACACCGGATTGCCGGTTGCCCAGGCGTCCGGACCCACGGTAACGATGTCGGTCGGAGAGATTTTGCCGGCTTTGATGGACTGACCGATAACATAACTGGTCATCATTTTAGTCAGGCTGGCTGGGTCGCGGCGCGCATCGGCATTCATTTCTGCCAGAACTTTGCCGGAGTTGTAGTCGATCAGGATATAGGCTTCAGCATCAATCTGCGGAACGCCAGGGATCATTGTTTTTAAATTAACATCGTCGGCATAGGCGGACGCTGCACTCAGAGTGATTACGGTGCCAAATGCGAGGCTTTTGACTAAACGTGAAGTATTTACAAGTTTCATGATCGGGACAACAACATCCGTGGGAGTAAGTGATAAACGTGCGCCACTATAGCAGAAGAGTCATAAGTCAGACATCTTCGATTACCGGCGCTTACTGACTTTTACTTATAAGGCAGGGGACTTATAAGAACGGGGCCGATGCCCCGTATTTTGAGATTACATGCCAGCAGTGACGAAAGACTGCTGCTGAGCTTCGCTGGCCAGTCGCTGTTTCAGCTGTTCGGCCTGCTGGCGGGTGCTGAACGGACCAAGCTGCACGCGATAGGTGCTGCCATTCGCCTGTACTTTACCGGGTACAGAGAAGCGCTGGCTGAGGCTTTTTTGCCACAGTTGCGCGTTCTGAGGATTACTCAGTGCGCCAACCTGTACCATAAATCCCGAGGAAGGAATGGCAGTGGTATGCGCAGGCGCTGCGGAGGCCGCAGCTGCTGCTACCGGCGCGGCACTGGCGACAGCAACCGGTGCTGTTACCGGTTCGCTGCCTTCTAACACACCCTGACGCAGAGGTGTTGGCGCGCTCAGAAACCCGCCGCCGCTGCTGTTACCGGACATCGTGGTCGCTGCTGGCGCAGAGGCTACGGCGCCGTTGTTATCTTCGTCATTCGTTAATGGCGCAGCATTAGGATTACTCAGGGTGCTGTTACTGATCGGGCGTACATCTGACGTATTCACCGGCTCTGCTGTCAGCGTAGGCGTACCCATGTTGCTGGCGCCTAAGCTTGGACGAGACGGTAATGCATAAGATTGTTTGGCGACGGTCGTACCAATAGTCCCCGGGCCGGAAAGCGTACCGTCAGGCGCAACGTTGATAAAATCAATGCGTACTTTGGTACTGTTGGTCAGGTTCAGACGGTCTGCCGCAGCCTGAGACAAATCGATAATTTTGCCCGGCACATAAGGGCCACGATCGTTAACACGCACGACCAGCATGCGTCCTGTCGCCATGTTGGTGACGCGGACATAGCTTGGGATCGGCAATGTCGGATGCGCAGCGGTCATGGCTGTCGGGTCGAATTCTTCACCGAGCGCGGTAGTGTTGCCTCCATTCTCCTGACTGTACCAGGCCGCTTGCCCTACCTGCGAAAAGTTGGACGGGTCTTTGATGATCTTATAGGTTTTACCGTTAACGGTATAATCCTGCATCGTGCCCTGATTATAAGGTTCGTAACGCGGATCAGCCCCGCCGATTTCTACCACAGGGCCATTGTAGGCTTGCTGCGGTGCCGGTTGTTGTTGCTGTGTATCTTCAGTGGCACAACCACTTAACAGCAAACCGATAATGACAGCTCCAAGCCACTCCTTACGCATTGCTCACCTCTATAAGTTTTT
Source organism: Rahnella sp. 2050 (assembly GCF_040544515.1). Classification (NCBI taxonomy): domain Bacteria; kingdom Pseudomonadati; phylum Pseudomonadota; class Gammaproteobacteria; order Enterobacterales; family Yersiniaceae; genus Rahnella; species Rahnella sp. 2050. The sequence continues at coordinate 1,053,501 of NZ_JBEPKE010000002.1, forward strand.
CGACAACATTTTTCGATGAGTATGTATCGACATAACGATACCAAACCCTGCCATTAGCACGATGAGTGCTGACCCGCCATAGCTGACCAGAGGCAAAGGTACCCCAACTACCGGGACAATACCACTGACCATGCCGATGTTAACAAACACATAAACGAACAGAATCAGCATCAGTCCGCCGGACATCACGCGGCCAAAAGTAGTCTGTGCATGGGCGGCGATCACCAGACCGCGCATGATCAGGCATAAGTACAGCCCAAGCAGCACCAGAACACCAATCAACCCCAATTCTTCGGCGAGTACAGCGAAAATAAAGTCGGTATGTCGCTCGGGCAGGAATTCCAGCTGAGACTGCGTGCCATGCAACCAGCCTTTGCCGGAAAAACCGCCAGAGCCGATGGCAATTTTAGACTGAATAATATGATAGCCCGCACCCAGCGGATCGCTTTCAGGATCAAGCAACATCATGACGCGGTCGCGCTGATAGTCGTGCATCAGGAAGAACCACAGGATCGGGATAAATGCGGCAACCAGCAGGGCGGCGACGGCAATCAGTTTCCAGCTCATGCCCGAAAGGAACAGCACGAATAAACCGGATGCGGCAATCAGAATCGAGGTGCCCAGATCGGGCTGTGCCGCGACCAGCAGGGTAGGGATGAAGATTAATGCCAGGGCAATCGCGGTATTTTTGAGTGAAGGCGGGCAAACGTCGCGGTTGATAAAGCGCGCGACCATCAGAGGCACGGCGATTTTCGCCAGTTCTGACGGCTGGAATTTAATGATCCCCAGATCCAGCCAGCGCTGTGCACCTTTACTGATACTGCCGAAGGCATCCACCAGCACCAGCAGGAAAACGCAGAAGATGTAGAGATAAGGTGCCCAGCTTTCGTAAACGCGCGGCGGGATTTGTGCCATGACCAGCATAATCACCAGACCCATCAGGATCTGGCCGATTTTACGTTCCATCATGCCCATGTCCTGACCACTGGCGCTCCACATCACGAACGCACTGTAGGTCAGCAGCGCGAGCACGATCAGCAACATCGTCAGGTCGATATGCATTTTCGACCACAATGATCTTTTTTGTTGGTTCTCAGTCATTGACGGTTAATCACCTTCGGTTCCCGGTGGCGCTGGCGCGTCAGCCGGTAATTGTGTCGTGTTGTCGCCCAGTAAAATGTGGTCGAGTATCTGGCGTGAAATTGTCCCCACTGCCGGACCCGCACCGCCATTCTCCAGAACTACGGCAACGGCCACGGTCGGTTTGTCATAGGGTGCAAAAGAGGTCATCAGCTTGTGGTCACGCAGATGCTCAGCGATTTTATGCGCATTATAGATTTCATTGGCTTTCAAACCGTAAACTTGTGCTGTCCCGGATTTTGCGGCGGCTTTATAAGGCGCGTCAGCAAAGTACTTGCGGGCCGTACCGTTCGGACGGTTTGCTACGCCATACATACCGTCTTTGGCAATTTCCCAATAGCCGGAATGAATATCGCCAATCTGGGTCGTTTCCTGTTGTTTGTACGGCACCTGCTGGCCGTCAACTTTGGTGCTCAGCAACAAATGTGGCGTTTTGACATTGCCGTCATTAATCAGCGTGGTCATGGCTTTCATGATTTGGATTGGAGTTGCGGTCCAGTAGCCCTGACCGATACCCACCGGAATGGTGTCGCCCTGATACCAGGGTTTTTTGAAGCGTTTAAATTTCCAGTCGCGGTTTGGCATATTCCCGCTACGTTCTTCTGATAAATCGATACCGCTGTACTGGCCGTAACCAAATTTGCCCATCCACTCGGAAAGACGGTCAATCCCCATATCATAAGCAACCTGATAGAAGAAGGTATCAGCCGATTCCTCAAGGGCTTTCGTCACATTCAGGCGACCATGCCCCCAGTGTTTCCAGTCGCGGTAACGCTTGTCTGAACCCGGTAACTGCCACCAGCCTGGATCAAACAGGGAGGTGTTTTTATTGATAACACCCGTTGTCAGCGCAGAAACTGAAATATACGGTTTCACAGTAGACGCTGGCGGATAAACCCCCTGCGTTGTCCGGTTGATCAGCGGCTTATTGGGGTCGTTAAGCAGCGTGTTGTAATCTTTACTGGAGATGCCATCCACAAACAGGTTCGGGTCATAACTCGGGTTAGACACCAGTGCACGGATGGCGCCATCGCGCGGATCGGTAACCACCACAGCGGCGCGGCTGCCGGTCAGCAAGACTTCAATATATTGCTGTAATGGCAAGTCGATCGTCAGGTAAATATCTTTGCCCGCCTGCGGCGGTTCTTCGTGTAGCTGGCGGATAACGCGGCCACGGTTGTTCACTTCAACTTCTTCATAGCCGGTTTTACCGTGCAGCGTATCTTCGTAATAGCGCTCAATGCCGAGCTTACCAATGTCGTGCGTGGCGGCATAGTTGGCCAGAATGCCATCTTTATCGAGGCGTTCAACGTCACGGTCATTGATTTTCGATACATAGCCGATAACGTGCGTCAGCGCTGAACCATACGGATAGTAGCGACGCTGATAGCCTTTGACTTCAACGCCGGGGAAGTGGAACTGGTTGACGGAGAAACGCGCAACCTGAACTTCAGTCAGGGCCGTTTTGACGGCAATAGACGTAAAGCGTCGCGAACGCTGGCGCTCTTTTTTGAAGTTATCGATATCTTCCTGCGTGAGGTCAACTATCGGTTTGAGGCCTTCAAGCGTGGCCTGCAAATCGTCCACTTTTTCCGGCACCAGTTCAAGCTGATAGATCGTGCGGTTCAGCGCCAGCGGCGTACCGTTGCGGTCATAGATAATGCCGCGGCTGGGCGCGATCGGCACCAGCTTGATACGGTTATCGTTAGAACGGGTTTGGTAATCCTGAAAACGGACAATTTGCAGATTATAAAGATTAAAAGCTAAAACGCCGCTAAGTAGCAGAATGCCGATAAACGCCACCAGTGCACGGCGCACAAAGAGGGCTGATTCAGCCGTATAGTCGCGAAAAGGGTTACGATCTATTTTCATCCCACTACTTAATTCATGTTGCTGACATTCACCACCCGTTATTCGCGGTGATATGGATGATTAGTGGTAATACTCCAGGCGCGATAAAGACTTTCCGCCACCAGAACCCGCACCAGCGGGTGAGGAAGCGTCAACGGAGAGAGCGACCAGCTCTGTTCCGCTGCTGCTTTACAGGCCGGTGCCAGCCCTTCCGGACCGCCGATCAACAGGCTGACATTGCGTCCGTCCTGCTTCCAGCGTTCCAGTTGTTGCGCCAGTTGCGGGGTTTCCCATGGTGTCCCTGGAATATCCAGCGTCACGATGCGATTCCCTTTACCGACAGCGGCCAGCATCTGCTCGCCTTCTTTTTCAAGAATGCGCTTGATGTCTGCGTTCTTCCCACGTTTCCCGGCCGGAACCTCTGTCAGTTCAAACGGCATATCTTTAGGGAAACGGTGCAGATAATCGTTAAAACCGGTTTGCACCCAGTCAGGCATTTTGGTGCCGACGGCGACAAGTTGCAGCTTCACGCATCAGCCCCAGAGTTTCTCAAGCTCATACAACTGACGGCTTTCTTCCTGCATAACGTGCACGATCACTTCGCCCAGATCGACAACCACCCAGTCAGCTTCATTAATGCCTTTCACACCCATGGCATCAAGGCCAACGGCTTTAATTTCTTCAACCAGATGCCCGGCGATGGACATGACATGGCGGCTTGACGTGCCGGTACAGATAATCATGCAGTCAGTAATACTGGATTTACCTTTAACATCAATGGCGATGATGTCTTGTGCTTTCAGGTCATCGACTTTATCGACAACAAAATCTTGGAGCGCTTTACCTTGCAAAGGTTCCCCCTGGGGATGTTTGAAACAATTGACCTCACGAGATGTCCGCCGGTGTGGCACCGAAGCAATGATCAATCTCATGAAGGATAAACATAGCGGTTGTCTGGAAAACAGCTTAAAACGTTTAACAATCAATACATTGTATTGGTTGATTACGCAGCGTTATCGAGAGCCGAAATTAAGCGGCGCAGTATAGCACGCGTTAGCTACTCGCGGTACAAGCCCTGTGATTCTATATAACGCTCAACGGCGGAAGGCAGTAAATCTGAGCAATCAAGACCCGCATGACGGCGTTCACGGATTTCAGTCGCTGAAATATCCAGCAATGGGGTATTGGCCTGATAAATGAATCCGGCCGGTTTTTGCTTAAGCGCATTGGCATCATTCACCCGATGGGCGTCATACCATTTCTGCAGTTCCGGTGTATCAAGTTGTTCCTGATAACCCGGACGCGCCATCACCACGATATGACAGAAATCCAGTAACGATTCCCAGCGGTGCCACTTATGCAGCGTCAGTAACGAATCCTGGCCAATGATAAACGCCAGCGGGCATTTGTCGCCATGTTCTTTACGTAACGTTGCAAGTGTCTCAATCGTGTAGGAGGGCGTATCAACAGCCAGCTCGCGGGGGTCGACTGAAAACAGCGCGTTATCCGCCACAGCCAGCTTCGCCATATGCAGACGTTGCTGCGGCGTGGCTTCGGGTTGTGGCCGGTGGGGAGGAACGTTGTTGGGCAGCAGGATCACCTGATCAAACCCGGCCTGCGCTGCCAGCGCTGCAACGGGTTTCAGATGACCATAATGGATCGGGTCAAACGTACCGCCAAAAAAAGCCAGCAGCTTTTCAGCGGTTGCAGAAGAATGTGCGGCGCGGCGCGGCATAACGGTGTCCTGCTTCAATACGAACCCAACTCCGTCAATCCGGTGGGTAAGGATTTCCCACAGAGTAGCATAGACAGGCTTTCAAGCTCGGCCCAGACTGACTGACCGTAATCCTGTTTTAGTGTGATTTCCATCTGGGTCAGTAAGCGAACGGCCTGAGACAGCTGGGCAAGAGACAGGCGTTGCAGTGCCTGAGTCACCAGCGCCCGGCGGTTTTGCCAGACTTTTTGCTGATCAAACAGGGTCCTGATCGGCGTCGTGTCCATTTTCCGTTTCAGATTGAGCAGCATCAGCAGCTCACGCTGTACGGTTCGCAGTAAAATAACCGGCTCGCTGTCTTCCTGTTGCAACTGACGCAAAATATGCCAGGCTCGCTTACTTTTCCCGGCCAGTAACGCATCCAGCCAGTGATAAGGTGTGAAATGTGCCGCATCGTTGACGGCCTCTTCGACGCGCGGTAGCGTGAGTTTGCCATCCGGATAGAGCAGGGAAAGACGCTCCAGCGACTGCGCCAGCGCCAGCAAATTTCCTTCATAGCAGTAGCACAAAAGCTGATTAGCCGGTTCATCGAGTTCAAGTGAAAGTTCTTTGGCGCGACGGGTCACCCAGCGGGGAAGTTGTGCCTGTTCGGGCGTCTGACAACTGACGAAAACACCTTTGTCACTTAACGCTTTAAACCAGGCGCTGTTTTCCTGCGCTTTAGTCAGTTTTGTACCGCGCAACAGCAGCAGAATATCGTCGTGGAGCAGGGTGGTCAGTTTGAGTAATTGTTCTGCCATCGGCGCCGTCGGGCCATTTTCGGGCAGAATAAGCATCAGGGTCTGCCGGCTGGCAAACAGGCTCAGGGCCTGACAGATGCTGAAGATGGACTCCCATTCGGTATGGGCGTCAAGAATGTAGGTGTAGTGCTCCTGGAAGTCAGCCTGCTGGGCAGCGTGACGTATGCTGTCCTGGCTTTCCTGCAAAAGCAAAGGGTCGTTTCCACATAACACATAACAAGCGCGCAGCCCCTCACGGAGCTGCGCGGCAAGTTGTTCCGGATAAACTCGGATCATTGTGCGGAAGGGGTGGCCGGTGCCGTGGAAGATGCCGCAGAGGCATCAGACGACGTCGTGGCTGATGAACCGGTAGAAATGACTTCTACCTGACGCCCGCCGACATCCTCTGCTTTCTGCAATTCTGAAGCATGGACGGTCAGCAACTTACGGATCAGTTGCTGCGCAGCCTGCTGGCGCATTTCCTCGATAATGATGTCCTGTTCGTTATCTTTGGCCAGCGCCGTTAACGGGTTGTCAAAGAAGGAACGGAACACTTTTACATGGATAGGATACAAATCCTTGCCAGGCATCAGAACCGTCGCATTAATGTTCATTTCCATCTGATATTCCGCAGTCTTACCGTCCTGGAAGATTGATGCGGTAGTCTGACCCACTGACTCAGCCCCAATGCGCAGCGACGGGATATCCTTACGCTGTTCTTTGGTCGGATCATCAACAATGGTCACATTACTTAGACGCAACTGGGTCCTGATATTACGAGTCAACGGACCATATGGATCCCCACTGTCCAAAACGATTGTTTTCAGTTCGTCAGGAACATTGGTTTTCCCACGTAAATGGAATCCACAACCTGCTGTAACCAGCACTGCTGCGGTGAGCAGCAATGTCATTATGGGATGTCGCACAGATCCTCCTTGACTCAACCTACAACCAGGTTAAGCAGTTTGCCCGGGACGTAGATTACTTTGCGAACCGTAACCCCATCCAGATATTTTGCGACCAAATGTTCTTCTGCCGCACGATCGCGCACTTGTTGCTCGGTAGCATCAGCGGCTACGGTGATTTTAGCACGCACTTTACCGTTCACCTGTACAACGACCAGCTTGGAATCTTCAACCATTGCCTGCTCATCAGCTTGTGGCCATGGCGCGGTATCCACGTCGCCTTCTCCTTGCAGCGACTGCCAGAGGCTGAAGCAGACGTGCGGAGTGAATGGATAAAGCATACGGACAACCGCCAGCAAGGATTCCTGCAGCAGCGCACGGTCCTGTTCGCTATCCTGAGGTGCACGACCCAGCTTGTTCATCAGTTCCATGATTGCCGCGATAGCGGTGTTGAAGGTCTGACGACGACCGATATCATCGGTCACTTTGGCGATGGTTTTATGCAAGTCACGACGCAGATCTTTCTGTGCTTCATTGAGAGAAGCCACATCCAGAGCGGCAACAGGACCTTTTTCTGTGTGCTCGAAGGCCAGTTTCCAGACACGTTTCAGGAAGCGGTTTGCCCCTTCAACGCCGGACTCTTGCCATTCCAGCGTCATTTCTGCCGGAGAAGCGAACATCATAAACAGACGCACGGTATCTGCACCGTATTTATCGACCATCACCTGCGGGTCGATGCCGTTGTTTTTAGACTTGGACATCTTGCTCATGCCCGCGTAAACCAGTTCGTGGCCTTGCGGGTCAGTGGCTTTGGTGATGCGACCTTTTTCATCACGTTCAACAATGGCATCCGCCGGGGAAACCCAGATACGTTCGCCGCTGTTACCGGTGTAGTAGAACGCGTCAGCCAGAACCATACCCTGACACAACAGGCGCTTGGCCGGTTCGTCAGACTCCACCAAACCTGCATCACGCATCAGTTTGTGGAAGAAGCGGAAATACATCAGGTGCATGATGGCGTGTTCAATACCACCGACATACTGATCGACTGGCAACCAGTAGTTGGCGGCCGCAGGATCCAGCATACCTTCGTCATATTGCGGGCAGGTGTAACGCGCGTAATACCAGGAAGATTCCATGAAGGTGTCAAAGGTGTCGGTTTCACGCAGACCCGGCATACCGTTGACGGTAGTTTTCGCCCACTCAGGATCCGCTTTAATCGGGCTGGTGATGCCATCCATTACGACGTCTTCGGGCAGAATAACCGGCAGTTGATCTTCAGGCGCAGGAATAACGGTGCCGTCTTCCAACGTGATCATCGGAATTGGTGCGCCCCAGTAACGTTGACGGGAAACCCCCCAGTCGCGCAGGCGATAGTTCACTTTGCGCTGACCGACACCCTGAGCAACCAGTTTATCGGCAATGGCATTGAAACCGTCTTCGTGACTGAGACCATCAAATTCGCCAGAATTGAACAGTGTACCTTTCTCAGTCATGGCTTCTGCGCTGACGTCAGGATGGCTGCCGTCCAGATTCAGGATAACCGGCTTGATCTGCAGATCGTATTTGGTGGCGAATTCCCAGTCGCGCTGATCGTGACCAGGCACGGCCATCACTGCGCCGGTACCGTATTCCATCAGCACGAAGTTAGCGACCCAGATTGGCAGCTTTTCACCAGACAGCGGGTGAATGGCAAACAGACCGGTTGCCATGCCTTTCTTTTCCATCGTCGCCATTTCTGCTTCGGCAACTTTGGTGTTACGGCATTCGTCGATGAAATCGTTCAGCGCAGGATTATTCTGTGCGCCCAACTGTGCCAGAGGATGACCGGCAGCCACAGCGACGTAGGTCGCGCCCATAAACGTATCAGGACGGGTGGTGTACACCGTGACTTTTTCATCGCTGTCAGCCACATCAAAGGTGATTTCCACGCCTTCGGAACGGCCAATCCAGTTGCGCTGCATGGTTTTCACCTGCTCTGGCCAGCTTTCCAGCGTGTCCAGATCGTTAAGCAGCTGATCGGCGTAATCGGTGATTTTGATAAACCACTGAGGAATTTCTTTACGTTCTACTTTGGTATCGCAACGCCAGCAGCAGCCGTCGATAACCTGTTCATTCGCCAGAACGGTCAGGTCATGCGGACACCAGTTCACTGCGGAGGTCTTCTTATAAACCAGACCTTTTTCGTACAGCTTGGTGAAGAACCATTGTTCCCAGCGATAATAATCAGGCTTACAGGTCGCGATTTCACGATCCCAGTCATAGCCGAAGCCCAGCAATTTAAGCTGGTTCTTCATGTATTCGATGTTTTCGTAAGTCCACGGCGCAGGTGCGGTGTTGTTTTTAACCGCTGCTCCTTCCGCTGGCAGGCCAAACGCATCCCAGCCAATCGGCTGCAGAACGTTTTTACCGAGCATGCGCTGGTAACGGGAAATCACGTCACCGATGGTGTAGTTGCGCACGTGTCCCATGTGGAGACGGCCTGATGGATAAGGCAACATGGAGAGGCAGTAATATTTCTCCTTGCCAGGCTGTTCGGTAACTTTGAAGGTTTGCTTCTCTTGCCAGTGAAGCTGAACGTGTGACTCGATGTCTTCTGGACGGTATTGCTCTTGCATGGCGGCCGGTGGTCCTGTGAGTGAAAACAGCTACGCCTGTAGCTCAAAAAGTTTTAATCAAAAGATCCGCATAGCATAGCTGATAAGCGGTTGGAGCAACAACACCCAGCGAAGGCTAAAGGGAATTTCTGTCCGCTTCTGGCGCAATATTCATAATCTGCGAGTCAGCGCGAGATAATCTGCGCAACGGATCAGGGATTTACGACTAAAATAAAGGCAGTGCGTTCCCGCCGTGAAAATGGTTATGACAGTTCAAGGAGAGGAAATATGAGCAATATTACGCAATCTTACCGTCAGTTGGTGACATCACTGACCGAGCGGTTAAAACACGGTGAACGTGATATCAGCGCGCTGGTACAGGATGCCCGCGTCAGACTGCAGGAAGAGGGCAAGCTGACGGAAATCCAGATTGAACAGTTAACGTCGGCGGTACGCCGCGATTTGCACGAATTTGCCCGCAACTATGAAGAAAACCAGCAAGCCGTGGCAGAAGAAGATGACGGCACGGACAGTGTGTTCATGCGGGTCATTAAAGAAAGCTTGTGGAAAGAGCTGGCCGATATGACCGATAAAACCCAGCTGGAATGGAAAGAGGTTTTTAAAGATGTCAGCCATCACGGGATTTATCACAGCGGAGAAGTCGTCGGTCTGGGCAATCTGGTGTGTGAAAACTGTCATTTTCACTTAGCGGTGTATACGCCGGAAATTCTGAGTAAATGCCCGAAATGTGGTAACACTGAGTTTACGCGTCGTCCGTTTGAACCTTAAGCGTCAGACACCTGCCCCGGAGAGTCGGGGCAGGTGTGCTTTCTTTTTTTCAGTGCCGGTCAGTGCAGGATCTTCGCCAGGAAATCCCGGGCGCGATCGGATTCCGGATTATTGAAGAAATCGTCTTTATTGCGATCTTCTACAATCTTGCCTTCATCCATGAAAATCACGCGGTTGGCCACTTTACGGGCGAAGCCCATTTCGTGTGTCACCACCATCATTGTCATACCTTCGTTTGCCAGCTCAACCATAACGTCGAGCACTTCGTTGATCATTTCCGGATCAAGAGCGGACGTCGGTTCGTCAAACAACATCGCGATCGGATCCATACACAATGCACGGGCAATCGCCACACGCTGTTGCTGACCACCGGAAAGCTGGCCGGGGAATTTATTGGCGTGCGCGGACAAACCGACACGATCCAGTAATTTCAGGCCCTTGTCTTTCGCTGCCGCTTTATCACGTTTTAAAACTTTGACTTGTGCCAGTGTCAGGTTATCGATGATGGAAAGGTGCGGGAACAGTTCGAAATGCTGGAAAACCATGCCCACTTTTGCACGCAGTTGCGCCAGATTGGTCTTCTTGTCATTGACCGGCGTCCCGTTGACCAGGATCTCACCTTTCTGAACTGGTTCGAGTCCGTTAACGGTTTTGATCAGCGTCGATTTCCCTGAGCCTGAAGGCCCGCAAACCACCACAACTTCACCTTTTTTAACTTCGGTGCTGCAATCGGTAAGCACCTGAAAGTGCCCGTACCATTTAGAAACATTCTTCAGTGAAATCATGAAACGGTCCTTTTCTTCAAATAACGCACCAGCAAGGAAGCACAAAGGCTGATAACAAAGTAAATAAGTCCTGCAAACAGCACCATCTCAACCAGTGTACCGTCACGGTCACCAATATTAGATGCGCTGCGGAAGAAGTCTGCGAGGCCCAGAACGTACACCAGCGAAGTATCCTGGAACAAAACGATCGCCTGCGTCAGCAGTAACGGCACCATCGCGCGGAAAGCCTGCGGCAGGATAACCAGCTTCATGGATTGCCATTGCGTCATACCCAGCGCCAGCGCTGCAGAAGACTGACCGCGTGCGATGCTGATAATCCCTGCGCGGATAATCTCCGAGTAATACGCCGCTTCAAATAACGCAAACGCGACCATCGCAGAAATCAGGCGGATATCGGTTTTAGGTGACAGTCCGAGCACTTTTTGCAGAAAGCCCGGCACAATCAGATAGAACCACAACAGCACCATGACCAGCGGAACCGCGCGGAAAAGGTTGACGTAAGCCGAGGCAAACCAGCTGATCGGCTTGAACGTTGACAGGCGCATGACCGCCAGCAGGGTGCCCCACAAAATACCGACTACAATCGCCAGCGACGTTATCTTCAGCGTAATGACCATGCCTTGCCACAGATAGGGCAGGCCGGGACCAATAGAACTCCAGTCGAATTCATGCATGCTTATTTCCCTCCCATGTTGCCCGGCAGGCGGACTTTACGTTCTACGAAATGCATCAGCAGCATGATGACGGCATTGATAAGGACATAAGCAACGGTGATTGCAGTGAATGATTCATACGCATGCGCGGAGTAATCCAGCAGCTTACCGGCTTGTGCGGCCATATCAACCAGACCAATGGTCGAGGCAATGGCGGAGTTTTTCACCAGGTTAACCATCTCAGAGGTCATTGGCGGCACGATCACGCGGTAAGCATTGGGCAACAGCACATAGCGGTAAGTTTGCGGCAGCGTAAGGCCCATCGCCAGTCCGGCATTGCGTTGTCCGCTTGGCAGGGACTGGATGGCTGCACGCACCTGTTCGCATACACGGGCGGCGGTGAACAACCCGAGGCAAATTACCGAGGAAGTGAAGAACTGTACGTCAGGCGCCAGTTCGGATTTAAACCACATGCCGATATTTTCAGGCAGCAGTTCAGGGACCACCAGATACCAAATGAAGAATTGCACGATTAATGGCACGTTACGGAATAATTCGACGTAACAGGTACCAATACCCGAAAGGATGCGGTTGGGGACGGTACGCAAAATACCGAATAGAGAACCGATGAGGAAGGCGATTATCCATGCGCAAATTGACAGTGCGACAGTGACCTGAAATCCATTCCAAATCCAGCCCAGATAAGTGGTGTTACCGAAGGGGGCTTGTTGCAGAAAAATGCCCCAGTTCCAATCTATTGACATAAAAACTCCGTAAAGCGGGTAAAGGCTTACCCATCTGAGTGATGACGCAATTCGCCTAAAGTGAATGGGAAAGAATGCGGGGTGGGGAACGACCACCCCGCATCTGTATCATCACAGGTTGGTGGTCCAACCTTGTATTTTAGTCACTTTTCACTCTTCTCTTGGTTATACCCGTCCATTTGGTATGACTTACAGCGCCTTATCGTTTGGCGCTTTGAACAGAGCTTTCATGTCATCGGACAGCTCAAAGTTCATATTCAGGTTTTTCGGAGGAATTGGTTTTTTGAACCAGGTTTCAAACCATTTGCCTGCTTCACCGGAGGTTTGTGCCTGCACGATGGTGTCATCAACCAGTTTTTTAAACTCAGCATCGTCTTTACGCATCATGCAGCCATAAGCTTCTTTGGATTGCGGCGTACCGACAATTTCCCAGTTGTCTGGTTTCTTGGCTTTCGCACGTTCACCGGCCAGCAAGGCGTCATCCATCATGAAGGCCACTGCGCGGCCAGTTTCCAGCGTACGGAAGGAGTCACCGTGGTCTTTGGCACTGATGATGCGCAGATCCAGTTTTTTCTCTTCGTTCAGCTTGTTCAGCAGAACTTCGGAAGTCGTACCGGAGGTTACAACAACAGTTTTGCCTTTAAGGTCAGTGAAATCTTTAATCTCTGAACCTTTTTTCACCAGCAGACGTGTACCGATCACAAAGATGGTGTCAGAGAAGGCTGCTTGTTGCTGACGTTCCAGGTTGTTGGTGGTTGAACCACATTCGAAATCGTAGGTGCCGTTTTGCAGCAGCGGGATACGGTTCTGCGAAGTGATTGGCATCATTTTGACCTGCAGGTCAGGCAGGTTCAGTTTTTTCTTCACTGCGTCAACGATAGCGTCAGAATAGTCCTGTGAATAACCCACAACTTTTTGTTCGTTGTTGTAGTAAGAGAATGGCACTGAGGATTCACGGTGACCCACCACGATAACGCCATTGTCTTTAATTTTTTTCAGGGTGCCGGTCAGTTCTTCTGCGTGAGCAAAGCTGCTCACGGTAACGCTTGCCAACAGTACTGATAACGCCAATTTGCGCAATTGCATGTCCAACTCCTTGCTGTCATTAGGGATCCAAACTCAGGGATCAGAAAGTACTAATGCCTCGTCATATGAAGCTAGAAAATAGCTGAATGTGAATATTATGAAACCACATTGTTTCTTTTTTGAGACGAGACACGCACCAAATCAAAGCAATCAAACGGCTATGCACCCGGAAAGTGCATGAGGAGCAGCCTGTTTGTACCAAAATGATGCATCCCGTCATAAAAAGTAACTAATCAGATATCTTTCAATCAGATGTAGCAAGAGTCGTGCCAAATGGCCTGATTTAACTTCATAAGCGGGCAAATCGGCAGCGCTTAATGCCGCAGTCGAAACAATCGGCAGCAGGTAAAAGGGGAGGGGTATTGAGATTAAAAAGGGGTGCTACAAAAAAGAACAGACACCCGGAGGTGCCTGTTTTAGAAACAAAACGCTTGTACTCAGGATTTACGGCGACCCAACCACAGCGCAACTGCCGCCATGACTGCCGTAGCAAACCACACCGGCCACCAGCCAGCCCGGGCATAAGGTGTCATACCCGTTGTCGGTGTGACCTTCACGTTCAGCACCTGACGGGTAAACTGCGGAATTTCGTGGGTCACATCGCCCTGAGCATCAACGACGGCGGTAATGCCATTATTGGTGCTGCGCAGCAACGGACGGCCCAGTTCCAGCGAACGCATTCGCGCCATCTGGAAGTGTTGCCATGGGCCAATCGAATGACCAAACCAGGCATCGTTTGAAATCGTCAGCAGGAAATTAGTATCCGGTTGCAGATTGTCGCGCACCTGTTCGCCGAAGACGACTTCGTAACAAATCGCCGTGGTCAGATTCAGGCCACTGACAAACAACGGTTTCTGCACGTAATCACCACTGGTCAGCCCGGACATCGGCAAATCGAAGAAAGGTGCCAGCGGGCGAAGAATGGCTTCCAGCGGTACGAACTCTCCAAAAGGCACCAGATGATGTTTGTTGAAGCGGTTTTCGTCAGGATAGTGATAGGGCTTTTCACCGCCGAGCACGATGGCGCTGTTATACACTTTCATGCCTTCTTCATTGCGACGGGCATCGATAATGCCGGTGATTAACTGGGTGCCGTGTGAGCGGTAGATATTATCCACCATGCTCAGGAAGCCCTGCTGATCGGATTCAATGTCTGAAATTGCTGATTCCGGCCAGATGATCATGCTGGATTTACCCACGTACGGGCGGCTGAGATCCAGATAGGTCTGCAGCGCACTTTCCAGTGCTTTCGGATCCCATTTCATGGACTGTGGAATGTTGCCCTGAACCAGTGCCACATCGACCGTTTTATCTGGCTGTTCCTGATACCAGTGGATATAACGCAGCGGCCACGGCAGTAACAGCATGGCAACAGCGATAATTCCCGGTGTGACGCGACGCTGATGTACTGCGTACACAATCAGTCCGCTCAGCGAGGTGAGTAAAATCGTGATGCCGTCGACGCCGGTAATCGGCGCGAGGCCTTTCAGCGGACCGTCGATCTGGCTGTAGCCGAACTGTAACCACGGGAAACCGGTCAGCACCCAGCCGCGCAGGAATTCAGTAACTTGCCACAAGGCGGGCGCGCCAAGTGCCAGTTTCCACCAGGTGGTTTTCGGCCACAGTTTGCTGAACAAGCCGGCAAACAACATCGTGTACAGCGATAAATACGCTGCCAGCAAGACCACCAGGAAAAGGTTGATCGCTTCCGGCATGCCGCCAAACGTGGCGATGCTGACATAAACCCAGTTTACGCCGCTGCCAAAAAGACCCATTCCCCAGAAAAAGCCGATGAGCGCGGCCTGAGCCGGACGACGATCGAGCGTTAATGCCAGCAGACCGCACAGCGAAATGATCGCCGCAGGCCAGAAGTCATAAGGGGAAAATGACAGCGTGCCACAGGCACCGAAAAAGAGCGCCAGCAGGGCGCGAACCCGCTGGCGTTGATATAAAGAGGCAATTGCCATGAAGTAATTATTCTTCCAGTATCGGTTGCGGCGCGTCGTCCGGTATTTTTACATGAACCTGAATGATACGACGGCTGTCAGCCATCGCAACCTTGAACAGGTAACCGTCAATTTCAATGCTTTCACCACGCGCCGGTAAATGGCCGAATGACTGCATGACCAGACCACCAATCGTATCGACTTCGTCGTCACTGTAATGGGTCCGGAACACTTCATTAAAATCTTCGATCGGTGCCAGTGCGCGGACGGTGTAGGTATGGCGGCTGAGCTGACGGATATCCAGATCTTCTGCTTCATCGTACTCATCATCGATTTCGCCGACGATCAGTTCGAGAATATCTTCTATGGTTACCAGACCTGAAACGCCGCCGAATTCATCAACGACAATCGCCATGTGGTAACGCTGTGAGCGGAATTCCTTCAGCATGCGGTCTACGCGTTTGCTTTCAGGGACAACGACCGCGGTTCTCAGCACTTTATCTATGCTGAATGGCTCAGACTCTGTGCGCATAAACGGCAGCAGGTCTTTGGCCATCAGGATGCCTTCAATGTGATCCTTATCTTCGCTGATCACCGGGAAGCGTGAGTGTGCAGATTCAATAATGACATCGAGGCACTCTTCCAGCGGCTGGTTGCGTTTTAGCGTGATCATTTGTGAACGTGGGATCATGATGTCCCGGACGCGCTGCTCGGCGATATCCATCACGCCTTCCAGCATGTCACGGGTATCGGGGTCGATCAGATCGTTTTGTTCTGAATCACGGATCAGCTCAACCAAATCGCCACGGTTTTTTGGTTCACCGTGAAAAAGCTGGCTAAGGATAAGGGAAAAGAAGCCCTTCTTGGGACTGGGGCTGTCACTATTTTGTGAATGGTCATCGCTCATGGCGTTTGGTTTTTTTTACTCGTAGTTAGTGAAAATTATGCGAAACGCCTGCGGATAAACACGTTATCAGGCAGGCATTACGCGAGTTTACTGTGAAGCTTAGTTATCTTCTTTCTCTGAAATATACGGATCCGGATACCCCAGACCCTGCATGATTTCAGTTTCAATCGATTCCATTTCTTCGGCTTCTTCGTCAACGATATGGTCATAGCCCAGCAAATGCAAACTGCCGTGAATGACCATATGCGCCCAGTGAGCCAGAAGTTCTTTGTCCTGCTCTTTTGCTTCTTTCTCCACAACCTGGCGACAAATAATCAGGTCGCCAAGAAGCGGCATCTCCATACCAGGAGGTGCTTCGAACGGAAAGGATAACACGTTGGTCGGTTTATCCATCCCACGATAAGTCATATTAAGTTCATGACTTTCAGGGATATCGACCAGACGGATTGTGACTTCTGATTCTTCCTGAAACTGAGGAAGAACCGCTTCAAGCCAGGTCTGGAAATCATTTTCTGGCGGTAAACCTGCTGCATCTTCGCAGGCAATTTGTAAATCGAGGATTACCGTGTTCATTGACTGGCCTGTTGTGTTGAGCTGTTCTGATGTTCATGTTTACGCTCTGCGGCAATCGCATCGCGGCGTTTTTGATCTTCTTCTTCCCAGGCTTCGTACGCGACAACAATGCGCGCAACGACCGGATGACGTACCACGTCTTCACTGTGGAAGAAGTTAAAGCTGAGTTCTTCGACTGACGACAGCACTTCAATCGCATGACGAAGCCCTGATTTCTGATGACGCGGCAAGTCGATTTGCGTCACGTCACCGGTGATCACCGCTTTGGAGTTAAAGCCAATACGGGTCAGGAACATCTTCATTTGTTCGATAGACGTGTTCTGGCTTTCATCAAGGATAATAAAAGCGTCGTTCAATGTACGTCCACGCATGTAAGCCAGCGGGGCGACTTCAATAACGTTGCGCTCAATCAGTTTTTCAACTTTCTCAAAACCGAGCATTTCGAACAATGCGTCATACAGCGGGCGCAGATATGGGTCAACTTTCTGACTGAGATCCCCCGGCAGGAAGCCCAGTTTTTCACCGGCTTCAACGGCAGGGCGGGTCAGAAGAATGCGGCGCACTTCCTGACGCTCCAGCGCATCCACCGCAGCAGCCACGGCCAGATATGTTTTACCGGTACCTGCAGGACCGATCCCGAAGGTGATGTCGTGGTCGAGAATGTTGGCGATATACTGCGCCTGATTGGGCGTGCGCGGCTTCACCATGCCACGCTTGGTTTTGATGATGACCGCTTTGCCGAAGTCGGGCACACTTTCTGCTGTTTGTTCCAGTACCCGGCTTTCTTTGATCGCCAGATGAATTTTTTCAGGATCGATATCCTGGATCTCACCGCGCAGCGGCGCAGTGTCAACGTATAAATCACGCAGGATGTCGGCGGCTGCCGCAACCGGCAGGCTCTTTCCGACCAATTTAAACGCGTTATCACGACGGTTGATTTCAACGCCCAACCGGCGCTCCAGTTGTTTGATATTGTCATCAAACGGCCCGCACAGGCTCAGCAAACGCTGGTTGTCTTCGGGCTCCAGTAAAATCTCTTGTGTTACAACGTTCAAACGAATCCTCTGGGTCACTTCGGACCAGTTGTCATTTCACCCGGCTGAGTCACTGCTTTCAGCCGCCAACCATACCTGACTTAATAATACATGCCCTTGGCAAAATATGCTGCGCCGTGGCAGCAGTTGCAGGCACCGTCATCCGGATATGCGGCCTTTGCTGGAAAATTAAACCCTTATGATGAGGTTATTACCGAAAATCTCAAAAGAAACAGGACGCCGGAGCGCCCTGTTGATTTCAGGCTGTGCATTATTCTGGTGGTTCAGGGTTGATATAGTCCAACGCCCAATTCATTTTCTTTGCGGGTGCGTTCGATAACTGATTGTGGTGATTCATGCAGGCGAAGCGCCATCTGTTCTTCCGTACGGACAACCACACCGCGCAGTGAGTTGGCATACACGTCGACAATTTCGACATCAACGAACTTACCAATCATGTCCGGTGTGCCTTCGAAGTTGACCACGCGGTTGCATTCGGTACGGCCGGTCAGCTCCATAATGTCCTTGCGGGACGTGCCTTCCACCAGAATACGCTGAACAGTACCCAGCGTGGCGCGGCTAAAGCGCATGACTTGCTGTGTGATTCTGTCCTGTAACAGCGCCAGACGCTGTTTCTTCTCATCCATGCTCACATCATCAACCATATCTGCCGCCGGTGTGCCCGGACGCGGAGAATAGATGAAGCTGAAGCTGACGTCGTAATTCACCTGCGCAATCAAATCCATCGTGCGTTCAAAATCTTCGTTCGTTTCGCCAGGGAAACCGATGATAAAATCTGAACTGAAATGAATATCAGGACGCGCGGCGCGTAACTTGCGGATAGTCGATTTATATTCCAGCACTGTATGAGGACGCTTCATCATCGTCAGAATGCGATCGGAACCACTTTGGATCGGCAGATGCAGGAAGCTCACCACTTCAGGCGTATCTTTATAGACTTCTATAATATCATCAGTAAATTCGACCGGATGACTGGTGGTGAAACGAATACGGTCGATACCGTCAATCGCTGCCACCAGACGCAGCAGCTCAGCGAAGGTGCACACGCCACCCTCAAACGCATCGCCACGATACGCATTAACGTTCTGGCCCAGCAGGTTAACTTCACGCACGCCTTGCGCGGCCAGTTGTGCCACTTCAAACAATACGTCATCGCACGGGCGGCTGACTTCTTCACCGCGCGTATAAGGCACTACACAGAAGCTGCAATATTTGTTGCAGCCTTCCATGATGGAAACGAAAGCGGTCGGGCCGTCTGCGCGCGGTTCCGGCAGCCGGTCAAATTTTTCGATTTCAGGAAAGCTGATATCCACGACCGGGCTTTTGGTGCCACGTACGTGGTTCACCATTTCCGGTAAACGATGCAAGGTTTGCGGACCGAAGACGATGTCGACACAAGGCGCACGTTTACGCAGCATTTCGCCTTCCTGTGATGCGACGCAGCCACCCACCCCAATGATAATATTCGGGTTTTTCTTTTTCAGTAATTTCCAGTGTCCGAGCAGACTGAACACTTTCTCCTGCGCCTTTTCCCTTATTGAGCAGGTATTCAGCAGCAGAATGTCTGCTTCTTCAGCGTTATCCGTCAGCTGGTAACCATGGGTGCTGTCGAGAAGGTCAGCCATTTTGGATGAATCATATTCATTCATCTGGCAGCCCCAGGTTTTTATGTGCAGTTTTTTAGTCATCAGCGTGTCAGTACTCAATACGGGAAACGTTAGATCGGCAGTGCCGCAGTGCATAGCATAGTTCAGGGGCGCTATTGTAAACCCTCACTCCAGTGCTGACCAGTGCAGGAAAGCAGCTTAGGCCCTGATGCCAACACAAAAATCCGGTACACTTCGCATAATGAACTGAACAGAAAGCCGGAATAAAATGAATAATTCTGAGAAGACATTTGATGCAGTCATTGTGGGTGGCGGCATGGTGGGCGCTGCCACAGCCCTGGGGCTGGCGCAGCAGGGATTGCAGGTCGCTCTGATAGAGAATGAAGAACCTGCCGGGTTTGATCCGTCAGCGCCGGCTGATTTGCGTATCTCCGCGATTGGTTGTGCGTCTGTGCGCTTTTTACAGAAACTGGGGGCGTGGGGGGCGGTTGAGAAAATGCGCTCAGTCCCATACCGCCGCCTGGAAACCTGGGAAGTTGACGGTTCTGAAGTGAAATTTGATGCGCAGTCTCTCGGATTGCCGGAACTGGGCTTCATGGTCGAAAACCGGGTACTTCAGCTGGCGCTGTGGCAACAGTTTGATGCCCTCACCAGTCTGACCCGTTTGTGCCCGGCAAAATTGCGTCACCTTTTGCAGCACGATGATAAAACCTGGTCTTTGCAACTGACTACGGGTGAATTACTGCGCACGCCACTTGTGGTCGCTGCCGATGGTGCGAATTCCCTGGTGCGGCAGTTAGCGGGGATTGGTGTGGATGGCTGGGAATACCGCCAGCACTGTATGCTGATTCATGTCGAAACCGCAACGCCGAATCAGGACGTGACATGGCAGCAATTTTTCCCTTCCGGCCCGCGGGCGTTCCTGCCGCTGTTTGATAATCAGGCCTCGCTGGTCTGGTATGACAGCCCGCAGCGTATCCGTTATCTGAAAACGCTGAATATGCAGCAACTTACGACAGAAGTGATGCAGGCTTTCCCGGCACGGCTGGGCACAGTGAAAGCAATATCCGCAGGTGCATTCCCACTGGTTCGCCGTCACGCTCAGCGTTATGTCTTACCGGGGCTGGCGCTGGTGGGTGACGCAGCGCACACCATCAATCCTCTGGCAGGGCAGGGCGTCAATCTGGGATACCGTGATGTGGAAGCATTGTTATCGGTGCTGGAAAAGGCGCGTGACCATGATGAAGCGTGGAGCAGCGAGAAAGTCTTACTGCGCTATCAGCGTCAGCGTCGTCTGGATAATCTGCTGATGCAAAGCGGGATGGATTTATTCTATACCGCCTTCAGTAACGATCTGGCACCGGTGAAAGCGTTGCGTAATCTGGCGCTGATGACCGCACAACGTACGGGCGCACTGAAAACCAAAGCACTTAAATACGCATTGGGGATTTAATGACGTCAAGGCTGGTGGGAAAACATCTCCACCAGACCTCTATTTTTAGATAAATATTTAAAATACAGAAAAGCAAAAGGCCTGCTAAAAAGCAGGCCTTTCTAATGTGGCTGGGGTGCCAGGATTCGAACCTGGGTATGCTGGTATCAGAAACCAGAGCCTTACCGCTTGGCGACACCCCAATTTTGTTTCTCACTACCTTTTGAGTAGTGTACTGCAAGTAAAATGGTGGCTACGACGGGATTTGAACCTGTGACCCCATCATTATGAGTGATGTGCTCTAACCAGCTGAGCTACGTAGCCAAATTCTACTGACTTACTTCAAAACTTCAAGCACTAATTTAACTAACTTAATAATAAATTTCAAGTGCTTACCAATTATACAGAAAGAAGTATGGCTGGGGTACCTGGATTCGAACCAGGGTATGCTGGTATCAAAAACCAGTGCCTTACCGCTTGGCGATACCCCAACAGTACAACTTCTTCAAATTGGATTTTCCTCACAACCACATCAGTACAACAATGTGAAAGGTAAGAAAATGGCTGGGGTACCAGGATTCGAACCTGGGAATGCTGGTATCAAAAACCAGTGCCTTACCGCTTGGCGATACCCCAACTGTGCTGCCGATGTCTGGAAATGGTGCGGGAGGCGAGACTTGAACTCGCACACCTTGCGGCGCTAGAACCTAAATCTAGTGCGTCTACCAATTTCGCCACTCCCGCAAAAAGATGGTGGCTACGACGGGATTCGAACCTGTGACCCCATCATTATGAGTGATGTGCTCTAACCAACTGAGCTACGTAGCCATCTTTTTTCGCGCTACCTTCATCGGCGTTGCGGGGCGCATTATGCGTATATGACCGTTTTGCGTCAACACCTTTTTTGGAGAAAAAGGCCTGACGGCGTCCATTTGTCTGGCTTATAACCACTCTGGTGATTAATTGGACAAAAGACATTATTTTTACTGACTTTACCCATTAAAAAACGGGCCTGAAGAGGCCCGTTTGCTACAAGGATATTTACCGGTAAATCGGTTATTTATAAGCGGACTGATGCACGCCAACGGCACGGCCAGAAGGATCGTCCATGTTTTTGAACGCTTCGTCCCATTCAATAGCTTTCGCTGAAGAACAGGCCACTGACGGCCCGCCAGGCACACATTCAGCCGCGCTTGGCACCGGGAATAACTCTTCAAAAATCGTACGGTACAGGTAGCCTTCTTTCGAGGTCGGCGTGTTGTACGGGAAACGGAAATGTGCAGTTTCAAGCTGTTGATCGGTGATCTGCTGAGAGGCCACTTCTTTTAAGGTATCGATCCAGCTGTAACCTACGCCATCAGAGAACTGTTCTTTCTGGCGCCAGGCCACGCTGTGTGGCAAATAAGACTCGAAACATTCACGCAGGATATGTTTCTCCATCTTGCCGTTGCCGCACATCTTGTCTTTCGGGTTGATACGCATCGCGACGTCGAGGAATTTTTTGTCCAGGAACGGGACGCGGGCTTCAACACCCCAGGCTGACATGGCTTTGTTGGCACGCGCACAGTCATACATATGCAGGGCCAGCAATTTACGCACGGTTTCTTCATGGAATTCTTTAGCGTTTGGTGCTTTATGGAAATACAGGTAGCCGCCCAACACTTCGTCTGCGCCTTCGCCAGACAACACCATTTTGATGCCCATCGCTTTGATTTTACGCGACATCAGATACATCGGCGTTGATGCGCGGATAGTCGTGACGTCATACGTTTCAATGTGATAGATAACATCGCGGATAGCATCCAGACCTTCCTGCACGGTGAAGTGAATTTCGTGGTGCACGGTGCCTAAATGGTTGGCGACTTCCTGAGCAGCGCGCAGGTCCGGTGAACCTTGCAGACCGACGGCAAAGGAGTGCAGTTGCGGCCACCAGGCTTCGCTCTGATCTTTATCTTCGATACGGCGGCCGGCAAATTTCTTGGTGATGGCGGAAATCACGGAGGAATCCAGACCACCAGACAGCAGCACGCCGTAAGGCACGTCAGACATCAGGTGACTTTTTACCGCTTCTTCCAGTGCATCTTTCAGCGCCGCAGCGTCAGTGACGTTGTCTTTGACGTTTTCGAAGTCAAACCAGTCACGCTGGTAGTATTCGCGAATTTCACCGTCCTGGCTCCACAGATAGCTGCCTGCCGGGAATTCTTTGATGGTGCGACAAACCGGCACCAGCGCTTTCATTTCTGAAGCGACGTACATGTTGCCGTGTTCGTCGTAGCCCATGTACAGCGGGATAATGCCCAGATGGTCGCGGCCAATCAGGTACGCGTCTTTTTCTGTGTCATACAGAATAAAGGCGAACATACCTTGCAGTTCATCGAGGAAGGCAGGGCCTTTTTCCTGATACAGCGCCAGAATGACTTCACAGTCAGATGCGGTCTGGAATTCATACTTGTCGCCCAGTTCTGCGCGCAATGCCTGATGGTTGTAAATTTCGCCGTTCACAGCCAGAACGTGGGTGTGTGCTGCGTTGTACAAAGGTTGTGCGCCGTTGTTCACGTCGACAATGGACAGACGCTCATGCGACAGAATGGCTTTATCGCTGGCAAACACACCGGACCAGTCGGGTCCGCGGTGACGCATCAGGCGCGACAGTTCCAGCGCTTTTTTGCGCAGCTCGACAGCGTCAGTTTTGATATCGAGCACACCGAAAATTGAACACATATGACTTTCTCCCTAACGACCTTTCTCTGGCTGTTATTTTTATGATTACGAATGAGGATCAACGTTGCCGTTCTTTCAGTTTTAGCCCGGCGTTGTTGCGTTGCTGACTATGAAAATGCGTCAAAACCCCTATGTTGTGCAAGTGGTTTAACGCTCTTCTGATAAATAGTTGGTTGATGGTGGGTGATCTTTGATGAATCACCAGTTTTATGGCGATTTTATTAGCGGATTATTAATTTAATCGCCAAAAATTGAGGAGGATTCAAAAAAGAGAAAAGTGGATAAAAATCAGACGGCAAGACAAAAAAAAGAGCCTGAATAAAGATCCAGGCTCGTTTTCAGGCAGTGGCCGGAAACGCTTAAATCACGTCGATATCGGCAACTGAAGGGTAAATCCAGGTCGGACGGAAAGGCATTCCCTCAATATCGTTGAGCGTTGAAACGCCAGTCAGCACCAGAACGGTTTCCAGACCTGCCTGGAAGCCCGCCAGAATGTCAGTACGCAGATTATCCCCCACAATGACGGTATCTTCGGAATGCGCCTGCATTTTATTTAACGCCGAACGGATAATCCACGGACTCGGTTTGCCGACATAAAATGGCTGGCGTCCGGTAATTTTTTCGATCGGTGCACACAATGCGCCGCAGGCAGGAACAAAACCGTGTCCGTGGTTATCAGGATTTGTCGCGATAAAGCGCGCGCCGTTTGCCACGAAATAGGCGGCTTTATGGATCATGTCCCAGTTATAAGAACGGGTTTCGCCGACAATCACGAAATCAGGATTGATATCGGTAATGGTAAAACCGGCTTTATAGAGTTCATGAATCAGCGCACCTTCGCCGACGACATAGGCTTTTTTGCCTTCCTGACGTTTGAGGAAATCGGCTGTGGCCATCGCAGAGGTGAAAAATGCACTTTCAGGCACGTCGAGACCGGCAGCGCCGAAGCGGTTTGCCAGATCCTGTGCTGTCTGGGAAGGGTAGTTAGTGAGAATAACCAGAGGCATTCCCTGTTCCTGAATCCGCGCCAGAAAACGATCGGCGCCAGGTACTGCGGTATTGTCGTGCAACAGCACGCCATCAATGTCACAAATTACGTTCTTTATCGTCATAATTTCCAAACCCACATTTTCAGTCCCATTCCTGGCAGCCAGATACTATAGCACGTCTTAATTTTCCATCAGACGCTGTAACAGAACGCCATTCAGCATCGCCCGTTTAACCAGGGCAAACGCACCAATCGCTGACTGATGATTCAGGGCAGAGGTCACTACCGGTAAATTACGGCGGAAATCTTTCAGAACCTGCGCATTAATGCAGTTCTGAATTGCCGGAAGCAGAACCTTATCGGCTTCGGTGATTTCGCCGGCAATCACGACTTTTTGCGGGTTGAACAGATTTATCGCGATCGACACCCCTTTACCCAGCTGGCGGCCAACGTGTTCGATGACTTCGGTTGCCAGCGGATCGTGGCGGTTGGCCGCTTTGCAGATCGCCGAAATTGAACAGTCATTCAGACTCAGCTTGCTGGCGTAGCCTTGCGTCAGTAAATGGCGCACCCGATTTTCGATGGCAGCGTTAGCCGCAACGGTTTCCAGACAGCCGAAATTACCGCAGTGGCAGCGTTCGCCCAGCGGGTCGATCTGAATATGGCCGATTTCACCGACGTTGCCGTTACTGCCGAGAAAAATCTGGCCGTTAACGATGATTCCGGCACCGGTACCACGGTGTAAACGAACCAAAATGGAGTCCTGACAGTCGCGGGTTGCACCGAAGTAGTGTTCGGCAAGCGCCAGACTGCGGATATCGTGGCCGACAAAACTGGTGACTTTAAACCGGGCTTCCAGCGCATCGACTAATTTCCACGCGCCCACGCTGATATGCGGCATATAGCGCACGATGCCTTTATTCGGATCGACCAGCCCCGGAAGGATGACGGAAATGGCAATCAGTTCGCGGATTTTGCGCTGATTTAGTTCAATGAATTGCTGTATAGCCTCGAACAGCGCGTTCTCCAGGGTTTCCTGAGTGCGTTCGGGCAGGGCGTAATGTTGTTCGGCCAGCGATTTTGCGCTGAGATCATAAAGCGTTATCGTCGCATCATGGCGACCAAGACGTACTGCGATGGTATGGAAAGGGCGGGTTTCGGTGATGATAGAAATAGCGCGGCGCCCTCCGGTGGAAGCCTGCTGATCAACTTCTTTAATCAGCCCGCGCTCAAGCAATTGTCGGGTAATTTTGGTCACACTGGCGGGCGCTAACTGACTCATGTCAGCAATCTGAATGCGCGAGATGGGACCTTGTTGGTCAATCAGGCGGTAAACCGCCGCGCCGTTTAACTGCTTAACCAGATCAACGTTGCCGATTTGTGCCTGCTGTCCGCCAGTTGTCATCAATGCTGTTATCCGCTCAATTAAACTTCGTCACCATTAACGATAGTTTTTGTGATTTTAAAATCATGAGTGAACGCGGTGAGGTTGGCGACTTTACCTGCTTCGATGCTGCCCAGTTGGTCTTCAACACCAATGGCGCGTGCCGGATAAAGCGTTGCCATACGCAGCGTTTCGTCCAGCGCGATGCCAACATGTTCGACGCTATTTTGTACCGCTTCGATCATCGTCAGCGCAGAGCCGCTCAGTGTTCCGTTTTCGTCCACACAGAGTCCGTCACGGTAGTATATTGTTTTACCGGCAAAAATGAACTCATCAATATTCGCGCCAGCCGGAGCCGTTGCGTCAGTGACCAGCACCAGCTTCTCGCCTTTGAGCTTTTTCGCATTGCGAATATTCGCCCAGTCAACGTGAAGACCATCAGCAATCACGCCGGTATAGACTTCTGGCGTATCGAAGATTGCACCAATAAGACCAGGCTGACGGCCCGTGATGGCTGGCATTGCATTATAAAGGTGCGTAGCAAAGCTGATACCTGCGGCAAAACCGGCACGGGCTTCAGCATAGGTGGAATTTGAATGGCCTGCGGAAATCACTATTCCTGCATCACGCATCTGGCGGATATATTTTGCATCAACCTGTTCGGGTGCGAGCGTCAGTTGGGTGATCACGTCCGCGTTTGCACACAGAAAATCAATCATCGCGCTGTCTGGCAGGCGGATAAAGGCCGGGTTGTGCGTGCCTTTTTTCAGCGGGCTGAGGTAGGGTCCTTCAAGGTGCAGACCCAGTGCCTGGTTAGGATACTTTTCCAGATAGGTACGCATCACGCTGATACCGTGTTTCATGTAGTCGTCGCTACAGGTAATCAGCGTCGGTAAGAAACTGGTACAGCCGGATTTTTCATTGGCTTTCTGCATGATTTCTAACGTTTCTACTGAAATGGCTTCCAGTGAATCGTTGAATTGCACGCCGCCACAACCATTAAGTTGCAGATCGATAAATCCGGGGGCAAGAATGGCGCCATCCAGACTGCGGGTTTCCACATTCGCCGGCAATTCACTTACCGGGCAGACACGTTCAATTTTGCCATCGGCAATGACCACCGCGTGGTTATCCAGAACGTCATGACCGGTATAGACCCGGCCGTTCACTAAAGCGTACATCATGCCCCCTAGTACGTTTGCCCTTCTCCAGTCACGCTGCTGCTGCGTTGGCGGCCTCACTCACTCCGGTCACTTACTTCAGTAAGCTCCCGGAGATTCGCTCGTTGCCGCCTTGCCGCAACCCGACTGGCTTTGGGCATAATTTTGGATCAGAGATTTTTCATATTTTCCGCTTCTAACTCGCGGAAATATTTAACAGTTTTGACTTTCAGTTCCATGGTGGACGGTTCGTCACACACCATAACGGCTTTCGCGTGCAATTGCAGGCAGCTGATGGTCCACATATGGTTGATATTACCTTCAACTGCCGCTTCCAGCGCCTGCGCTTTCGCATGGCCGGTCACCAGAATCATCACTTCTTCTGCGTCCAGCAACGTGCCCACGCCAACGGTCAGGGCGTATTTTGGCACCTGAGAGACATCGTTGTCGAAGAAACGTGAGTTCGCGATACGGGTTTCATGGGTCAGGGTTTTGATACGCGTACGGGAAGCCAGAGAAGAGGCTGGTTCGTTGAATGCGATATGACCGTCATTACCCACGCCGCCCATAAACAGGTGAATTTTGCCGTAAGACTTAATTTTCGCTTCGTACTGGCGGCATTCTTCGTTGACGTCTGGTGCATTACCATTCAGCAGATTGATGTTTTCGCGTGGAATATCAACGTGGTCAAAGAAGTTTTTGTACATAAACGTATGGTAGCTCTCAGGGTGTTCCTGCGGCAGACCGACATATTCGTCCATGTTGAAGGTCACTACGTTCTTAAAGCTAACCTGGCCTGCTTTATGCATGGCGATTAAATGTTTGTAAGCTTCGAGCGGCGTACCACCGGTTGGTAAGCCCAGAACAAAAGGGCGGTCAGCAGTGGGTTTAAATGCGTTGATGCGTTCAACAATATGACGTGCAGCCCATTTGCCAACTTCAGTGGGGGTGTTTAATGGAATAAGTCTCATCAGATACCTCTTAGTTTCAGAATATTGAATATAATGTGTCTGTCCTCCGCAGAAGTGCTAGCGCGGGACAATAAGTCAGAAAGCAGTTTTGGGTTCAGGGCGGTCTTGTTAAGCGTAAACCACCGCAACGGTTTATGACTGGCACAATACCGTCTGGATTTTTTTAATGATAAAATAAGTTTGGTGTATTGACCAGTGAAATGGCATGTTATGACCTCTTTTTGGTGACAAATCTCACAAAAAGAGAGGTTTTAATTTGCGATACGAAATAATATTTTTACACTCGCAATTGCAGTTGGTTAAATCGGAACGGTAAATGTAAAAGGTAGTAAACATACTAATTAAACTACTTTGGTGATTCGCTTACGGGCGAGTAGGGGGAATGTTGAATATACTGAGTTATTTACAAAAGATTGGCCGGGCATTAATGGTGCCCGTTGCTACGTTGCCAGCCGCCGCAATCCTCATGGGCGTCGGTTACTGGATCGACCCTGTGGGTTGGGGGGGAGACAATGCGCTGGCGGCATTTTTCATTAAATCTGGCTCCGCCATTATTGAAAACATGTCCGTACTGTTTGCGATCGGTGTGGCGTATGGCATGTCCAAAGACAAAGACGGTGCAGCTGCACTGACGGGTTTTGTCGGTTTCCTGGTGCTGACCACGCTGTGTTCGCCTGCAGCCGTGTCCATGATTCAGAAGATCCCGTTAGACCAGGTGCCGGCGGCATTTGGTAAAATCAATAACCAGTTTGTCGGTATCTTAGTCGGTATCATTTCTGCTGAGTTGTACAACCGTTTCAGCCACGTCGAGTTGCCGAAAGCGCTGTCATTCTTCAGTGGTCGTCGTCTGGTTCCGATCCTGACTTCTTTCCTGATGATCATCGTTGCCTTCATCCTGATGTATGTATGGCCTCTGATTTTCAACGGTCTGGTGACCTTCGGTGAGCATATCCAGCAACTGGGTTCTGCCGGTGCCGGTATCTATGCCTTCTTCAACCGTTTACTGATCCCGGTCGGTCTGCATCATGCACTGAACTCCGTGTTCTGGTTTGATGTTGCAGGTATTAACGATATCCCTAACTTCCTCGGTGGTCAGGAATCTATCCAGTCAGGTAAAGCGGTGGTGGGTATCACCGGTCGTTATCAGGCAGGTTTCTTCCCGATCATGATGTTTGGTCTTCCGGGCGCGGCACTGGCGATTTACCACTGCGCACGTCCTGAAAACAAAGCAAAAGTTGCTGGTATCATGCTGGCTGCTGCTTTCGCTTCCTTCTTTACCGGTATCACCGAACCGCTGGAATTCTCCTTCATGTTCGTTGCGCCGGTGTTGTATGTGATTCACGCCGTACTGACCGGGATTTCGGTCTTCATCGCAGCAAGCATGCACTGGATTGCCGGTTTCGGCTTCAGCGCAGGTTTGGTGGATATGGTGCTGTCTTCCCGTAACCCGCTGGC
Source organism: Rahnella sp. 2050 (assembly GCF_040544515.1). Taxonomy (NCBI): domain Bacteria; kingdom Pseudomonadati; phylum Pseudomonadota; class Gammaproteobacteria; order Enterobacterales; family Yersiniaceae; genus Rahnella; species Rahnella sp. 2050. The sequence goes on from NZ_JBEPKE010000002.1 coordinate 1,082,763, forward strand.
GACTCACTGGTACATGCTGATCCCTCAGGGTCTGGTGTTCTTCGTGATTTACTATGTGGTGTTCCGTTTCACCATCCAGAAATTCAACCTGCTGACCCCGGGACGTGAACTGGCAGTGGCCGGTGACGAAGCGGACGGTTACGACGTTGATGTGGAATCTGCTGGCAACAAAGGTGATGAAACCGTTGCTCTGGCACGTCGTTATATCAGTGCCATCGGCGGTTCAGAAAACCTGACCGGCATTGATGCCTGTATCACCCGTCTGCGCCTGAACGTGAAAGACTCCGCACTGGTCAACGACGGACTGGCGAAACGTCTGGGCGCTTCAGGAGTTATCCGTCTGAATAAACAAAGCGTGCAGGTGATTGTCGGTACCCGTGCCGAAATCATTGCCGGTGCGATGCGTACCGCACTGAATGCAGGCCCGATTGCTGCGGCTACCGTGACTCCGGCTGCGCCAGTGTCTGAAATCAAACCTCAGGCAGTGCCAAACAGCGTGAAAACGGTAGTGGAAACTTTAGTGTCTCCGGTTACCGGTGACATTGTGGCGCTGGATCAGGTGCCTGATGAAGCCTTTGCCAGCAAAGCGGTGGGTGATGGTGTTGCCATCCGTCCTACCGATAAAATCGTTGTGTCGCCGGCTGCGGGCACGGTGGTGAAAATCTTCAATACCAATCATGCGTTCTGCCTGGAAACGACTTCCGGTGCTGAAATCGTGGTGCATATGGGGATTGATACTGTTGCACTGAACGGCCAGGGCTTTACCCGCCTGGTTGAAGAAGGGACAACAGTCACTGCCGGTCAGCCTGTACTGGAACTGGATCTGGATTATCTGAATGCCAATGCGCGCTCAATGATCAGCCCGGTAGTCGTCAGCAATATTGATGATTATACCGGTGTGACGTCACTGGCCAGCGGTTCAGTGGTTGCCGGTCAAACGAAACTGTTCGATATCCAGGGCAAATAACCCTGCGGATGACGTAACAGGTCGACGTAGTGACAGCGGGAAGAGAGCGATCTCTTCCCGCTTTTTATTGTCTGAGGACAGAGGCAGCAGAGATAACCACGATTTAATGCAACTAACGGTTGTTTCCCGGCGTGGCTTGTTGGAACATAAGCGGTTATCCGTAGAGTCAATGTTGCGTAGAGGAATTGCACAATGAGTGAGGCTGAAGCCCGCCCAACAAATTTTATCCGTCAGATTATTGATGAAGATCTGGCGACCGGGAAACACAATACCGTTCACACCCGTTTCCCACCTGAGCCTAATGGTTATCTGCACATCGGTCATGCAAAATCTATCTGCCTGAATTTCGGCATCGCGCAAGACTATCAGGGCCAGTGTAATCTGCGTTTTGACGATACCAACCCGGCAAAAGAAGACATCGAATTCGTTGAGTCAATCAAACGCGACGTCCAGTGGTTAGGTTTCGACTGGAGCGGCGATATTCATTACTCCTCGGACTATTTTGATCAACTGCATGCTTATGCGCTTGAACTGATCAACAAAGGTCTGGCGTATGTTGATGAACTGTCTCCTGACCAGATCCGTGAATATCGCGGCTCCCTGACGTCGCCGGGTAAAAACAGCCCGTACCGCGATCGCACCGTGGAAGAGAACATTGCGTTATTTGAAAAAATGCGTAACGGTGAGTTCGCCGAAGGCGCTGCGTGTCTGCGTGCAAAAATCGATATGGCCTCGCCATTCTTTGTGATGCGTGATCCGGTTCTGTACCGTATTAAATTCGCAGAACATCACCAGACCGGTAAAAAATGGTGCATCTATCCGATGTACGATTTCACCCACTGCATTTCCGATGCGCTGGAAGGGATCACCCATTCGCTGTGTACGCTGGAATTCCAGGATAACCGTCGTCTGTACGACTGGGTTCTGGATAATATTTCTATTCCATGCCACCCGCGTCAGTACGAATTCTCCCGTCTGAATCTCGAATACTCCATCATGTCCAAGCGCAAGCTGAACCTGCTGGTGACCGAGAAGATTGTTGAAGGCTGGGATGACCCGCGCATGCCGACCGTTTCAGGTCTGCGTCGCCGGGGCTATACCGCGGCGTCTATCCGTGAATTCTGCCGTCGTATCGGCGTTACCAAGCAGGATAACAACGTCGAAATGATGGCGCTGGAATCTTGCATCCGTGACGATCTCAACGAGAACGCACCGCGCGCCATGGCGGTTATCAATCCGGTTAAAGTGATCATTGAAAACTTTACCGGTGATGATGTGCAGATGGTGAAGATGCCGAATCATCCGGGCAAACCGGAAATGGGCACCCGCGAAGTGCCGTTTACCCGTGAGATTTACATCGATCAGGCTGATTTCCGCGAAGAAGCCAACAAGCAGTACAAGCGTCTGGTGTTGGGCAAAGAAGTGCGCCTGCGTAATGCGTATGTGATCAAAGCAGAACGTATCGAGAAAGACGAGGAAGGGAATATCACCACTATCTTCTGTTCTTACGATATCGACACGCTGAGCAAAGATCCTGCCGATGGCCGCAAGGTGAAAGGCGTGATCCACTGGGTGTCCGCGTCTGAAGGCAAACCGGCTGAGTTCCGCCTGTATGACCGTCTGTTCAGCGTCGCAAACCCGGGCCAGGCGGAAGACTTCCTGACCACCATCAACCCGGATTCCCTGGTGATTTCCCACGGTTTCGTGGAGCCATCACTGGTGGCTGCACAGGCTGAAATCAGCCTGCAGTTTGAGCGTGAAGGTTACTTCTGTGCCGACAACCGCTACTCAAGTGCTGAACATCTGGTGTTTAACCGTACCGTTGGCCTGCGTGATACCTGGGAAAGCAAACCCGTCGCGTAAGCCCTCAGTATGAGGTAATAAAAACGCAGTTCAGGCTGCGTTTTTTTTCGCCTGTTATTCTTGTCAGAGATGCCTTTTGTTTTTCGTCGCGAATTAATGTATTTCCTATGCTTACTTTTAAAACGTTGTGCCACAGCCGTTCATATTGCTGAAACGTTTAAACTGTAAGATGATTTTGTTTAATCGTATGTTTTAATTATATATTATTATAGTCCATTGCTTTAATCCTTTCCTGCATACCTCTGTAATGCTTTTTCATCTTTATGTGCACTTTGTCATATTTCGATAATTAATGATTAATTACTCATTGATAATTCGCGTCGCGAAAAATACTCTTGATGTTGATTTAACCGGTTACGCCTCTGGCGACCGCTTTTTATACCCGTTTGGGTTTTGCTCGTTTTTTTAGTCAACATGAGGAATCTCTATGCACAAGCACCGTAACAGGGGCAAGGGATCGGCTTACCTGAAACCTGCCATGTATTCTCTCGCCGGCACCTTACTGGGTGGCGGAATGATGTTTTCACAAGAGACCAAAGCAGCCGGTTTTATTGATGATTCCACACTGACCGGCGGTGTGTACTACTGGCAGCGTGAACGTGACCGCAAGGACATGGATCCGGCGAGTGACCACTACAAAGACTATACAACCAACCTTTCGCATTCTACCGCTAACCTGAACCTCGATTTTTCTTCCGGCTATGCCTGGGACATGTTTGGTATTGATATCGCAGCCTTTACGGCGATTGAAATGGCCGAGAGCAGCGAGAGCGGCCATCCCAACGAAATCGCCTTTTCCAACAGCAACCGCGCCTACGACGAAGATTACTCCGGGGATAAAAGTGGGGTCAGTCTTTATAAGGCAGCCGGTAAATTCAAATACGGCGGATTCTGGGGGCACGCAGGGTATATTCAGCCTACCGGACAGACGCTGATCGCACCGCACTGGAGCTTTATGCCGGGTACGTATCGCGGTGCGGAAGCCGGTTATAAACACGATTTCGGTGACCCGGGTGAACTGAGTTTCTCCTATATGTGGGCTGATGAATATAAATCGCCGTGGCATCTGGAAATGGATGATTTCCGCCAGAATGACAAGAAAACCGGCGTTTCTTATATTCATTCGCTCGGTGCGAAATATGATTTTAAAAATGACTTCGTACTGGAAGGCGCATTTGGCCAGGCTGAAAGTTATGTCGATCAGTACTTTGCTAAAGCCTCGTACAAAATGGATCTGCTGGGCAATCCGCTGACCACCAGCTATCAGTTCTATGGTGCAGAAGACCGCATCAGTGACAAGAATGATCCGAACAGTCTGTATGACGGTCTGGCATGGTTGCAGGCACTGACCTTTGGCTATACCACCGGGCAGTTTAACTGGCGTCTGGAAGGGACGATGGTGAAAGCGGAAGGGAATCAGGGCTACTTCCTGCAGCGCATGACCCCGACTTATTCTTCCTCAAACGGCCGTCTTGATGTGTGGTGGGACAACCGCTCGGACTTCAACGCCAATGGTGAAAAAGCCGTGTATGCCGGCGTGCTTTATGATCTGGCGAAATGGGACCTGCCGGGGTTCGCGGTCGGTGGTTCGTACGTCTATGCGTGGGATGCCAAACCGAGCACCAACGCCGCTTATGACCAGAGCCAGCGTCTGAAAGAAAGCGCATGGAGCCTGGATGCGCTGTACACCATTCAGGAAGGGCGCGCCAAAGGGACGTTGTTCAAACTGCATTACACCCAGTACGACAACCATTCGGACATACCGAGCTGGGGCGGCGGTTACGGCAACATTTTCCAGGATGAAAAAGACGTGAAATTCATCGTTATCGCTCCATTTACTATTTTCTGAGGTCGCTATGTCGATGAATAAATTACTGATGATCATGGTTTCGGCTGTTTTGCTGGCCGGTTGTGCACCCACCGCCGATCAGGCACAAATATCCCAAACGCGGGAAGATTACCGTGCCTGTATCAATACGTCAGAAGGCAATCCGGACAAACTGGCATCCTGCGAGGTGTTACTGAATAAACTGAAACAGGAAAAAGCCCACCAGCAATTTGCAGAACAGGAGACGGTGCGCGTGGTGGATTATCAGCGATGTCTGACGGCGCGTAAAACTGGCGACGGTCAGGCATATGCTGCTGATTGCGGGAAAATCTGGCAGGAAATAAAAACGAACAATTCACCTAAGCCGTGAATCTCAGCAGCGAAACATACCCCGGCTTGCCGGGGTTTTTTATGCCTGCTATCCGGGCTCAATCTGCGTCGATATCAGACATAAAAAAACCGCTTTTCAGCGGTTAATTTAGTCAAAGCCTGTGCAGATTACTGCGCAGGTTTATCGTTGTGCAAAGAGTCATCTTCGCGGCAATCGCCTGCTTCACAGTGGCCGTACAGATACAGGCTGTGGTTGGTGAGCTTGATACCGTGTTTCTTAGCAATCTCACGCTGACGACCTTCAATATATTCGTCACGGAATTCGATCACACGACCGCAATCCAGACAGATCAGGTGGTCGTGGTGATGTTGCTGGGTCAGTTCGAATACGGACTTGCCGCCTTCGAAGTTATGACGGGTGACAATACCGGCGTCGTCAAACTGGTTCAGAACGCGGTAAACCGTCGCCAGGCCAATTTCTTCACCCATATCAATCAGTTGCTTGTAAAGATCTTCCGCACTAACGTGATGACCTTCCGGCGCTTGCAGCACTTCCAGGATTTTGAGGCGCGGAAGCGTGACTTTTAAGCCGGCTTTCTTCAGTGCGGTGTTGTTGTCAGTCATGCGGATTCAGTCCTGTTACTATGTGCTAATCAAGTTGAGGCATGCAGCCTGTGGCATCGGCGGCACAAAATTATTCGTTTAGTCTCTTCGTTTAACGCAATGTGCCAATTCTCGTCAACGACAGCCTGTTAATAAAGATCACAAATTGCCGGTCACATTTGTAATGCAACGACTTGATCAATAGAAAAAACAGAGGAACTCAGTGTACCTTGATACGACCGAAAGTTACAATTTTGTAGCAGTTAAATTGTTAATTTCAGTAATAGTTTGGCCCTTCAATTGTAGAATAAATCCTCAGGGCCAACAGGGTTTTTAGCCAATAATTTCAGAAAGGCTAAGTTCTTCTGTGATCTGTTTCACCCAGGCATCAACACGTTCGCTGGTCAGTTCGGGCTGACGATCTTCGTCAATTGCCAGTCCTATGAAGTGCTTATCATCCGCCAGGCCTTTAGATGCTTCAAAGTGGTAACCTTCGGTAGGCCAATGTCCGACAATCACTGCGCCGCGTGGCTCAATGATATCGCGCACGGTGCCCAGCGCATCGCAGAAATATTCGGCGTAGTCTTCCTGGTCACCGCAACCAAACAGTGCCACCAGCTTACCTTCGAAATCTATCTCTTCCAGCGTTGGGAAAAAGTCGTCCCAGTCACACTGCGCTTCACCGTAATACCAGGTTGGAATGCCGATAAGCAAAATATCGAATTTTTCCAGATCCTCTTTGCTGCTCTTCGCAATGTCATGCACCTCTGCAACATCTTTACCCAATTGCTTCTGGATCATTTTTGCGATGTTTTCGGTGTTACCTGTATCGGATCCAAAGAAGATACCTACAACGGCCATAAGATTACCTAACCTCTTGTTCTCAATGAAGTGCTCTGCAACGCAGGCAATAATAATGCAGATGATAGCAAACTCGTGCGGCGGAGAATATGCTTCTGCTCGCCTTCTTAACTGGGAAATAAGTTTATCGGGCAATATTTTTAAGTGTTATCGCCTTTGTGTGCTTTCACCTGCGGCGAATTAACCTCAGGGTTAATGAGGTCAAAAGCAAGTTTGAGAAATAAGTCGTCACAATACTAAATTTCGAGAACATTCCGCCGATAGATGATTCGGGAGCAATCTCAACATAATAAAGAAATCGATGCCCGGAGAGGTGTTCAAACATGTCCTGGGGCACTTGCCTGCTGGTTACCTGTCTTGATTCTCCGCATCCCCGTCAATCCTCAGGCCAGAAACAGACATGTTTCGAGAGAGGCATATCGTGCAGTTTTTAAAAAATATCACCATCAGGGCCGCTTTATTAACCATTCTTGGCATCTTTTGCGTCATGTGGGCAGGTGTTTCCCTTTACACCGTCACCTCACTGGACACACTGACCCAAAATACCAAAAATAGTACCGAGCTGGTCAACAATATGGCGCTGATCAATAAAGGAAATGATCAGTATTTTCGTACCGTGACGCGCCTGAGCCGCGCCGTGGCACAGCTTCAGGCCGATCCGTCAAAAGGTCCGGAAATTTTTGATACCGCCAAACAATCACTCAGCGGGCTGACGCAGGCTCTGGCCAGTTTTAAAGCGGCACCGCATCCGGGGCTGGAAGATTCCTCCGTGCAGGAATTAATCACCAGTTGGGAAAATCTGATCACGCAGGGCGTCACGCCATTGTTCGACGCAGCCCGCAGCAAAAATACGGAGTCCTATAACCAGCTAGCCAATTCCACCGTACCTGCACTGAGCCGCAGCTTTGGCTCATCGATGGAGAAAGTCAGCGGTCAGATCGCTGTCGATTTTGATGCGGCACAACGGCAATCCACCCATCTGACGTCATTTAGCAAAGTGATTCTGCTGACGGCATTTGGTATCGGGCTGGTGATTTTATTGCTGACTGACCGTTATCTGGTGATGGCGCTGGTGAAGCCGCTGGATAAAATCCGCGGTCACTTCGCGGTGATCGCCAGCGGCGATCTGACGTTTTATCTGGAAGAATTCGGTAAAAACTGCGCCGGTAAGCTGATTCCGTTGCTGAACGAGATGCAGTTGAGCCTGGTCAATACCGTTCAGACCATCCGCAACTGCACCAATCACATCTATCAGGGCGCGTCAGAAATTTCAGCCGGGAACAACGATTTGTCTTCCCGTACGGAAGAACAGGCGTCGGCGCTGGAAGAAACCGCTGCCAGCATGGAAGAACTGACGGCTACCGTTAAACACAATGCCGATAACGCGCATCACGCCAGCCAGCTGGTGATGGAGGCTTCCACCACCGCGCAGAAGGGCGGCAACATCGTGGCAGACGTGGTCAGCACCATGAAAGATATCTCCGGCAGCTCGAAGAAAATTGCTGAAATCACTTCTGTGATTAACAGCATCGCTTTCCAGACCAACATTCTGGCGCTGAATGCTGCCGTCGAAGCGGCACGTGCGGGCGAGCAGGGGCGCGGTTTTGCAGTGGTTGCCAGCGAAGTGCGCAATCTTGCACAACGCAGTGCGCAGGCGGCGAAAGAAATCGAGCAGCTTATCAGCGAATCGGTTTCCCGCGTCGACAGCGGTTCGAAATTGGTTGAAAACGCCGGTCAGACGATGAATGAAGTGGTGCGCTCAATTACGCATGTCACTGACATCATGGCGGAAATCGCCTCTGCATCCGATGAGCAAAGCAAAGGAATCAGTCAGGTGGCGGTTGCCGTCACAGAAATGGACAGCGTCACACAGCAGAACGCCGCGCTGGTAGAACAGGCGTCGCAGGCTGCGGTATCACTGGAAGAGCAGGCTTCATTGCTGAACAATGCCGTTGCTACGTTCAAACTTAAAGATAGCGTGACGAGCGTCGGTTCACGTCCGGCGAAGTCAATTTCCGCACCGTTATTGCGTCCGGATACCAGCATGCTTTCGGCGAAAAGTGCTGAAAACTGGGAAACGTTCTGAGCAGGAAGACGTGAATTAATATGGAATAAGTAAGAAAAAACAAACGGGTAGCCTGAGAGGGTTACCCGCTTTTCAATCAGCCTTCATGACCGTTAAGATGCGACAGCAGCATCTCTTCAATCAATTCGCTACGACTGATATTGCGTTCTTCTGCCAGCTTATTGAGCATATCAACAGCATCGGCATTCATTTTCAGCTCCACACGACGCAGGCCGCTCGCTTTATCGCGGCGTAACTGGTTGCGCTTATTGATCCTGAGCTGTTCATCACGGGATAGCGGATTTGTTTTTGGACGCCCCGGACGACGGTCATCTGCGAACAGATCAATCGTCGTGCGATCCAGTTGTTCTTTTGCCATAGGTAGCGGTACAACCAGGGAAGTTTTTACATCGGAAAACCGCAAGCCGGTTCCTGACGAGCGTTTCACACATTTCGGGCTAAGAAACCCTGACCCAATTCACCTCCCGCGACTCACTGTGAGTAAACGGGGCGGCAAAATTATAGCGCGCAATCATACACTGGCGCACCAGGGGTTCACAACGCCTGATTGCCCTGATTTCATGATAACTTCTTAAGTTGTGCAGACTTTTTGCACAATTTATCCCCAGGATGTTAAACCTCAGGCCGCATCGATGAAACGGTGCACCGCGCGCAGTACTGCATCGGGTTTTTCCGCGTGCACCCAATGACCGGCTCCCGCCACCACATGCGCTTTGGCCTGCGGAAATTGTCGGGCAATCGCGTCGCGATATTCATCCTGCACATACGGCGATAGCCCGCCACGGATAAACAGCGCCGGGTGATCCCACGGAGGCACGTCTTCCCAGCCGGTAATAGTTTCGTATTCACTGAGCAGCACCGGCACGTTAAAGCGCCATTCTCCCTGCTGGAATGATTTGAGCAGGAACTGGATCACGCCGTCTTCCTTTATATACGTGCGCATACATTCGGTAGCGGAGGTACGGTCGCGGAGTCCTGCCTCGGTCACGGCATTAATCGCCGCAAAAATCTCATCATGGCGACGCACGTGATAATCCACCGGCGCGACATCAATGGCGATCAACTTTTCGATACGGTCGGGGATCAGTGCCGTCAACGCCATCGCCGCTTTCCCACCCATTGAATGGCCGATCACAATGACTTTTTGGAAACCAACAGCATCCAGCGTTTCCACTAAATCCTGCGCCATGGTGGCGTAAGACATTTCATCAGAACGTCCTGACTGGCCGTGATTACGCAAATCCACCTGTAACACGTTATGCTGTTGTCTCAGGTCCCGGGCCAGAATGCCCAGATTATCAAGGGTGCCGAACAATCCGTGGATGAGCAAAACCGGCAGTGCAGTGCTGCCAGCGACTTCAGATTCTTGCAGGCGATAATGTAATTTCATAGAGAAGTTCATACAGATAAACAATCTCATTAGGTTATCATGACTTGCGGATAATTTTTTAAAACAGAAAGTTTCTGCCAGATGCCTGAGCGGGATTTGACTACCAGGAGCAGAACGGGCCGGAGCCTGCATGCAGCAAAATCGGGAAGTTGTCTGGATTTTACTTCGCGGCGCAATTCCTCTGTTTGTTACTGCGTAGAAATTTGTATAATCCTTTCGAATGAATTAAGTAGAAAAACAGTACTGGATAAAGATGAAAACTATTGAGGTTGACGAAGAACTCTACCGCTACATTGCCAGCCACACGCAAGCAATCGGTGAAAGTGCGTCTGATATTTTACGCCGTATGTTGAAGTTTACTGCCGGTCAGACCGCTCCTGCCGTACCAGTGACCACTTCTGTTATCGCCGGAACTGTCGCGCAGGAAAAACCTGCCGCCGCCGCCGCACCGACGTCGCGTGATAAAGTCCGCGCCGTTCGTGAACTGTTGCTGTCCGACGAATACGCAGAACAGACTAAAGCGGTTAACCGTTTTATGCTGATCCTCTCGACCTTGTATACCCTGAACCCTAAAGAATTTGCGACGGCGACCGACTCTCTGACCGGGCGCACGCGGACTTACTTTGCCGGTGACCAGCAAACCTTGCTGCAAAACGGCATTCATACCAAGCCTAAACACGTTCCCGGAACGCCGTATTGGGTTATTACGAATACCAACACAGGTCGCAAACGCAGCATGATTGAACACATCATGCAGCTCATGCAGTTCCCGACGGAACTGACTGACAAAGTTTGCGGCACCCTTTAATTTCAGCGTAAGGGAGAAGCGCCAGTGGCTAATCACCCCCGTGCAGGGCAACCTGCTCAGCAAAGCGATTTGATCAATGTGGCGCAGTTAACGTCACAGTACTACGTTCTGCAACCGGATCCGGCAAACACGGCGCATGCTGTGAAATTCGGCACGTCCGGCCATCGCGGTAGCGCGTTGCGTCACAGCTTTAATGAAGCGCATATTCTGGCGATTGCTCAGGCGATTGCCGAAGTGCGTAAAGAGCAGGGCACCACCGGGCCATGCTACGTGGGTAAAGACACGCACGCGTTGTCTGAACCGGCGTTTATTTCCGTGCTGGAAGTGCTGACCGCCAATGGCGTTGATGTCATTGTTCAGGAAAACAACGGGTTTACGCCGACACCGGCTGTGTCTCACGCCATTCTGACGCATAACCGCAACGGCGGCGCGCTGGCGGATGGCATCGTCATCACGCCTTCGCACAACCCACCGGAAGATGGCGGCATCAAATATAACCCGACCAACGGCGGTCCGGCGGATACCAACCTGACCTCCGTGATTGAGAAACGTGCTAACGCATTGCTGGCCGCGAAGCTGACAGGTGTGAAACGTCAGTCTCTGGATCTGGCGTGGAAAAGTGGTCATCTGGCAGCGAAAGATTTGGTTCAGCCGTTTATCGTAGGGCTGACCGACATCGTTGATATGGCTGCGATTCAGAAAGCGGGTCTGAAACTGGGGGTGGATCCCCTCGGCGGTTCCGGTATCGAATACTGGAAACGCATCGCGGAGCATTACAAACTGGATCTGACGCTGGTGAACGATGAAGTCGATCAGACTTTCCGTTTCATGCATCTCGACCACGACGGCGTGATCCGTATGGACTGCTCGTCCGAATCCGCAATGGCGGGTCTGCTGGCGCTGCGCGATAAATTCGATCTGGCCTTTGCTAATGATCCTGACTATGACCGTCATGGTATCGTGACGCCTGCGGGTCTGATGAACCCGAACCATTATCTGGCGGTGGCGATTCAGTATCTGTTCCAGCACCGTCCGCAGTGGGGCAAAGACGTTGCCGTCGGTAAAACGCTGGTCTCAAGTGCGATGATCGACCGCGTGGTGGAAGATTTGGGCCGTAAACTGGTGGAAGTGCCGGTTGGTTTCAAATGGTTCGTTGATGGTTTGTTTGACGGCAGCTTCGGTTTTGGTGGCGAAGAAAGTGCAGGGGCTTCTTTCCTGCGTTTCGACGGCACGCCGTGGTCTACCGACAAAGACGGCATCATCATGTGCCTGCTGGCGGCGGAAATTACTGCCGTTACCGGTAAGAACCCGCAGGAACATTACAATGAGCTGGCTGCCCGCTTTGGCGCACCAAGCTACAACCGTATTCAGGCACCTGCGACTCATGCGCAGAAAGCCGCGTTGTCTAAACTTTCTCCTGAACAGGTGAAAGCCGACACGCTGGCCGGTGACCCGATCACCGCCCGTCTGACCAACGCACCGGGCAACGGCGCGTCCATCGGCGGCCTGAAAGTGATGACCAAAAACGGCTGGTTCGCGGCTCGTCCGTCCGGTACAGAAGAAGCTTACAAGATTTATTGTGAAAGCTTCCTCGGTGCTGAACACCGTGAGCAAATCGAGAAAGAAGCGGTAGAAATCGTCAGCAAAGTGCTTGCCGACGCTAAATAAGCCGTTCTCTGCTTCTCATCAAAGGCGCTGATTATTCAGCGCTTTTTTTTGTCCATTTTTTGCCGGAAGTTCAGACATCAAAAAGAGTTATCTAAATGCGTTTTTCGGCTTGCCAGTTTCTGAAAACCGATCTAGTTTAGATATATCGAAATAATTCGATATATCTAAATGGGACATAAATTATGTTTAGCAAAATGTTTGAAGGTCGCCATCGCGGTCACGGTAGCCGGGAAGAAGGGCATCGCGGCCATTGCCGTCATGAATCAGAACGCAGTGATCACAGTGAGCGTCACATGTTACGCCGTGATGGTCGTCATCGTGGGGAAGACAGGGGTGAGGAAGGGCGTGAACATCGCGGGCGTGGCGATGGTCGTCGGGGTGGTCGTGGCGAGCGCGGTGTACATCGTCTGTTCGAACACGGTGATTTACGCCGCGTCCTGCTGGCGCTGGTGGCGAAAAAACCGAGCCATGGTTATGAGTTGATCAAAGCGATTGAAGAGGCATCGTCAGGTCTTTACGTACCAAGCCCTGGCGTGATTTATCCGACGCTGACGCTGCTGGAAGAGCAGGATTTCCTCGAGCCTGTCGCCACCGGTAATGGCCGGAAAAGTTATCAGATCACCGAAGCCGGTAAAGTGGAACTGGCGCAACATCAGGCGGTGGTTGATGTGATTTTTGCCCGTCTGGCTGGCGCGCAGCGTCCGCGTGAAAACAACCTGGCAGAGGGCATTCATGAGTCGATGCACCGCCTGAGGCATGCACTGCGCGGTAACATGATGCGTGCGGATTTAACGCCGGAACAGGTGGTGCGGGTGAGTGCGATTTTGCAGCAGGCTGCAGAAAGTCTGGAAGCCGAATTTGCCGAAACCAAACCGCAGACTGACGAACCTAAGGCATAAAGCGATAGCCCACGCCGGTTTCGGTCAGTAAATGACGTGGCCGGGTGGCGTCGGCTTCCAGTTTCTGGCGCAAATGCCCCATGTAGATGCGCAGATAATGGCTGTGTTCGACGTAATTCGGGCCCCACACGTGGCTCAGTAACTGACGCTGAGTAATGACTTTGCCGCTGTTCGCCAGCAGTTCGGCCAGCAGACGAAACTCAATCGGCGTCAGATGACAGTCATCACCGTTACGCTGTACGCGCCGGTTGATCAAATCTACCGTCACATCAGAAAACGTCACCAGCGGGCTTTCCTGCGCGCTGCCCGTATGGCGGCGCAGGGCCACACGAACCCGCGCCAGCAGTTCACCCACGCCAAACGGCTTGGTGAGAAAATCATCGGCACCGGCATCCAGCGCGGCAATTTTGTCTTCCTCACGGGTGCGTGCCGACAGCACAATAATCGGGATGGCGCTCCAGTGGCGCAAATCACGAATATACGTCAGGCCGTCACCGTCTGGTAAACCGAGGTCGAGAATAACCAGATCCGGTTTACGCGTGCCGGCCTCAATCAGCCCGCGTTGCAGCGTTTCACTTTCAAATACCCGCAGGCCTTCCGCCTCCAGTGCCGTACGCACAAAGCGGCGGATCTCTTTTTCGTCTTCAACAATTAAAATATTTATCGGGGATGCGCTCACGATACCTCGTCGATGTCTGATTCCATGTCACTTTCCATCTCCGGCGATGCCTCGAGCGGCAGCCTGAAACGAAAACGCGCACCGCCGTTCGGGCCATTTTCCGCCCAGATCCGTCCGTCGTGCACCTCAATAATGGCACGACAAATCGCTAATCCCAACCCCACACCCGGAATGGCGGATTCTTTATTACCGCGGGCGAATTTTTCGAAAATGGTGTGCTCGGCGCCAGCCGGAATACCAGGGCCGTTATCCCAGACTTCCATCTCCAGCCATTCATCCAGCGGCGTGGCTTTAATGCCAATTGTCGCACCGGTTCCGGCATATTTATGGGCATTTTCCAGCAAATTGATCAGCACCCGTTCAATCAGGCTGGCATCGCAGTTAACCAACACCATTTCCTTCGGCAAATCAATTTCGATGTTGTCGTGCGCCAGTACGGGTTCGAGCATCCGCAATGCGCTGCCGGTGATTTCTTCCACTGACTGCCACTCTTTGCGCAAATTAAATCCGCCGGACTGAATGCGCGCCATATCCAGCAGATTATTCACCAGCCGCGTGGTGCTCAGCACCTGCTGGCGGATCTGGCTGGCCTGCGGTGCGTGCTTCGAGCCCTCCGACGCCAGATCCAGCGTAAGGATTTCCGCCTGCCCGAAAAGCACCGTCAGTGGGGTACGTAAATCGTGGGAAAGCGCTGAAAGCAGCGAGTTGCGCAATTGTTCGCGTTCGGTTTCCAGCCGTGCCGTTTCCGCGCGGGCAGCCAGATGCAGACGTTCAAGCGCATTGGCAATCAGCACGGTAAAGGTCTGCAACAGACGCTGCTGTTCAGGCACTAACAACTGACGGATATTCGGCGGTTCGACCGCCAGCAGGCCGCGTGATTCGCCGGATGCAATCAGCGGCAGAAGCTGGTACGGCACGCCAGGCAGGGTATCCGTGCCCGCACCGGCTGGCAGTTTTTTGTCGAAACTCCAGCGGGCGATAGCGTCATCCACCACAATCGAGGTGATTTCACCCGCAGGCTGCGCCAGTTCACCGTTCTCCTGCGGCAGCAAAATGGCGGTTTTGGCATTCAGACTGGAAGAAATAAAGTGGCGGCTGGTCTGCGCGATGGCTTCCGGCGTCAGCGACTGGCTCAGCCCTTTGGACATTTCATACAGATGCTGCGCACGCTTTTCACGGTGACGGGCGATACGCGCCTGATAACGCACCCCTGCTGTCAGGTTCCCGATCAGTATGCCGACAGTCAGCATCACGCCGAAAGTCACCAGATATTGCGCGTCAGTCACCGCCAGCGAGCCACGGGGTTGCACGAAAAACAGATCAAAGCTGATGACGTTAATCACCGCCGCCAGCACCGACGGCCAGCGGCCATAAAACAGCGCGACAATCACCACGCCGAGCAGATACACCATCACCAGATTGGCCTGATCGAACGTCGGCACCAGCCATTGCGACATCACGGTGATCACCGCGCACAGCGCCACGGCCAGTGCACAGCCCCACAACTGGCGACTGAAGCGATCAGCAAACGTGCGCGAGTCCTGCTCTTTGCGCAGGGGCGTGACCGGTGCATCTTCCAGCCCGACGACGATTAAATCGAGGTCGGGCGCGATTTCCGCCAGCTTATCAGCAAAACTGGCGCTGAATTTCCAGCGCTTTTCACGGCGTCTGCCGGTCATGATTTTGCCCAAACGATGTTCGCGGGCGTAACGCAAAATCGCCTGTTCCTCCTGCGGATCGGAGAGCGTGGCAGTTTCTGCCCCCAGTTCCTGCGCCAGTTTCAGGGAACGCAAAATGGCGCGACGCTGACCTTCAGGTAAACGGTGCAGACGCGGGGTTTCGACATACACCGCGTGCCAGACGCAACCGAGGCGCGCTGCCAGGCGCGAGGCGACGCGGACTAATTTCTCATTGCCGCCACCGTGACCGATACACAGCAACAGCGCATCGCGGGTATGCCAGACACGGCTGATGCCCTGATCATCGCGGTATTCGCGCATCTGATCGTCCACCCGGTCGGCGGTACGACGCAGGGACAGCTCGCGCAGGGCAATCAGATTGCCTTTGCGGAAGAAGTGTTCGATGGCGCGTTCGGCCTGACCGGGAATATAAACTTTGCCTTCTTTCAGGCGCTGACGCAGGGAGTCGGGGGGTAAATCCACCAGCACGACTTCGCTGGCGCCATCAAACAGACGGTCGGGAACCGTTTCACGAATAATGATGCCGGTGACGCCGCTGACCACATCGTTCAGGCTTTCCAGATGCTGAACGTTCACGGTGGTAAATACGTCGATACCGGCATCGAGTAACTCTTCGACATCCTGCCAGCGTTTCGGATGGCGCGAACCGGCAGCATTACTGTGCGCCAGTTCGTCCATCAGGATCAGGGCAGGGCGGCGGGCCAGCGCAGCGTCGAGGTCAAACTCCTGCACCTGACGTCCGCGGTGTTGAATGCGTTTCGGCGGTAACAGAGAAAGCCCCGGCAACAGCGCCTGTGTTTCCTGCCTGCCGTGGGTTTCCACCACGCCAACCAGCACGTCGAGGCCGGTGGCGCGCAGGCGCTGCGCCTCCTGCAACATGGCAAAAGTTTTACCGACGCCCGCGCAGGCACCGAAAAAGACTTTCAGTTGCCCGCGTGGCTTCTCGTTGGCGAGCGCCAGCAGGCTGTCGGGATCGGGGCGATCTTCTGTCATATTATCCTGTGAGGTTGGTTAATGGGTTTTCAGTTCATCCAGCGCCTGATTCAGGCCGAGCACATTAACGACGTCGGGGCCAAGGTAACCAATCAGCGGTGATGATGTATTATCATCAATCAATTTATTCACTTGCGCCAGTGGCAGCCCGCGTGCGGCAGCAATGCGCGGAGCCTGCCATTGTGCCGCTTCCACTGAAATCTGCGGATCCAGTCCGCTGCCGCTGCTGGTCACCAGATCCACCGGCACCGTTGCCGGGCTTTGCGGATTGGCTTTGCGCAGCGCTGCCACGTGGTCTTTCACTGCCTGATCCAGCGCCGGGTTACTGGCCGCCAGATTACTCCCTGCCGACGCCATCGGGTTATACGGCGAATCGGAGGTGACGGACGGCCGGCCCCAGAAGTAATCATTGCGGGTAAAATTCTGCCCGATCAGTTCTGAGCCAATCACTTTATTGCCGCTGTCTTTAATCAGCGAACCCATCGCCTGCGGGCGAAATACCAGCTCTGAAACGCCGGTGGTCAGCAGTGGATAAACGACGCCGGTTGCCAGCGTCAGCAGAACTGTCATCACCAGAGCCGGACGCACATAGGACATTCTTGTAACGGACATAATGGTCTTCCTTAAAAATCAGCTCAGATGTAAAACGGTCAGGATCACGTCTATCAGCTTGATACCCACAAACGGCACCAGCAGCCCGCCCGCACCATAAATCCACAGGTTACGGCGCAACAGGGCGGCGGCACTCATGGCTTTATAGCTCACCCCTTTCAGCGCCAGCGGGATCAGGAACACAATCACCAGGGCGTTGAAAATGACCGCCGACATAATGGCCGAAGACGGCGACGTCAGGTGCATGACGTTCAGCGCATTGAGTTGCGGATAGGTTGCCGCGAACGCCGCCGGGATAATGGCGAAATACTTCGCCACGTCGTTGGCAATACTGAAGGTGGTCAGCGAGCCGCGTGTCATCAGCATTTGTTTACCGATATGCACCACTTCAATCAGCTTGGTCGGGTTGGAGTCGAGATCGACCATGTTCCCGGCTTCCTTCGCTGCCTGCGTCCCGGAGTTCATCGCCACCGCGACATCGGCCTGTGCCAGCGCCGGCGCATCGTTGGTACCGTCGCCGGTCATCGCCACCAGACGACCTTCTGACTGATACTGACGAATCAATGCCAGTTTGGCTTCCGGTGTGGCTTCCGCCAGAAAATCATCCACGCCCGCTTCGGCGGCAATCGCGGCGGCGGTCAGGCGGTTATCCCCGGTGATCATCACCGTTTTAATGCCCATTTTGCGCAGCTCGGCAAAGCGTTCCTTGATACCGCCTTTGACAATATCTTTCAGCTCAACCACGCCCAGCACTTTCGCGCCTTCAGCGACCACCAGCGGCGTGCCGCCTTTACGCGCCACGGTTTCCACCAGCCCCTCGACGGCTTTCGGGAAGGTACCGCCGTTGGATTCCACATGGCGACGGATAGCGTCAACCGCCCCTTTACGGATGCTGCGGTCACCGACGTTGACGCCGCTCATGCGGGTTTGCGCGGAGAAGGGCACGAAGGTTGCATTCAGCGAATGAATATCGCGTTCACGCAGGTTAAAGCGCTGCTTCGCCAGCACCACAATACTGCGGCCTTCCGGCGTTTCATCAGCCAGAGAGGATAACTGCGCGGCATCGGCCAGTTCCTGTTCCGTCACCTGCGGCGCGGGCAGGAACTGCGATGCCTGGCGGTTACCGAGCGTGATGGTGCCGGTTTTATCCAGCAGCAGCACATCCACGTCACCGGCGGCTTCCACCGCACGGCCGCTGGTGGCGATGACGTTCGCTTCCAGCATGCGGCTCATACCCGCCACGCCAATCGCCGACAGCAAACCGCCGATGGTGGTCGGGATCAGACACACCAGCAGGGCGACCAGCACGGTGACAGTCACCGGAATACCGGCGTGACTGGCGTCAACGCTGAACAGCGAGAACGGATACAGCGTGGCGGTAGCCAGCACGAACACCAGCGTCAGCGCGACCAGCAAAATCGTCAGCGCCACTTCGTTTGGCGTTTTGCGGCGTTTCGCACCTTCGACCATCGCAATCATACGGTCGAGGAAGGTATCGCCAGGGTTCGCCGAACATTCGACCACCAGCCAGTCTGACAAGACGCGCGTCCCGCCGGTGACCGAGGAGAAGTCGCCGCCGGATTCGCGGATGACCGGCGCAGATTCACCGGTAATGGCGCTTTCATCCACCGACGCACCGCCGATCAGCACTTCACCGTCGCATGGCACGGTATCGCCTGCTTCGATCAGCACGTAATCGCCTTTGCGCAGGGTATCGGCGGCGACTTTAATCACCGGCGATTCAGGGCGTGGTTCGTAGATTTTTTTCGCCCAACTGGTTTTCTGCACGCCTTTCAGGCTCTGCGCCTGCGCCTTGCTGCGGCCTTCCGCCAGTGCTTCGGCGAAGTTGGCGAACAGCACGGTAAACCACAGCCACAGCGACACGCTGCCGGTAAAAGCCGCGCTGCCGTCGGTCCGGTGCAGCAGAATTGCCAGCCAGATCAGTGTGGTCAGAATGCTGCCCAGATACACCACGAACATCACCGGATTGCGCCACTGAACACGGGGATCCAGTTTTTTCACCGAATCCAGCAGGGCAGTGCGGATCAGACGGGGTTCAAATAACGCACGTTGTTTACGACTCATCTTTTTAGTCTCTATATTCATCAGTTCAACGAGTTACGCAGCATTACTGTGCTGACCAGACCTGCAAATGTTCTGCCACCGGTCCCAGCGCCAGCGCCGGAATAAAGGTCAGTGCACCGACTAACAACACGGTACCGACCAGCAGACCGATGAACAGCGGGCCGGATGTCGGCAACGTGCCGTTGCCTGCCTGCTGGCGTTTTTTCATCACCAGAGAACCGGCAATCGCCAGCACCGGAATGATGACGCCGAAGCGGCCGAAGAACATACAGGCTGCCAGCAACAGGTTGTAGAACGGCGTATTGACGCTCAGCCCGGCAAACGCACTGCCGTTGTTATTGGCGGCGGAAGACACCGCATACAGCACTTCACTGAATCCGTGCGCGCCGGGGTTTAAAATGCCTGCGCGACCGGCGTCGGTGACCAGCGCCAGTGCCGTGCCGAGCAGCACCAGCGTCGGTGTCACCAGGATTGCCAGCGCGGTCATCTTCATATCGTAAACGTCGATTTTCTTACCGAGATATTCCGGTGTACGGCCAATCATCAGCCCGGCGATAAACACCGTCAGCAGTACAAACAGCAGCATGCCGTACAGACCGGAACCCACGCCGCCGAACACCACTTCGCCAATCTGCATCAGCCACATCGGCACCATACCGCCGAGTGCCGTAAAGGAATCGTGCATGGCGTTGACCGCACCGCACGAGGCCGCCGTAGTGACGACGGCGTACAGGCTGGAGGCCAGAATGCCGAAGCGGCTTTCCTTACCTTCCATATTAAAATTGCTGCTGGCACCAAGTGCTATGAAGTGCGGATTGCCTTTAAGCTCGGCGTACATCACTACCACGACCGACACCACGAAAATCACCGACATCGCCCAGACCAGCGCGTGCCCCTGACGGTTATCGCCGACCACGCGGCCAAAAGCGAAGCACAAGGCACAAGGGATAATGAAGATCGCCAGCATCTGCACCATGTTGGTCAGTGCGGTCGGGTTCTCAAACGGATGGGCAGAGTTAGCACCAAAGAAGCCACCGCCGTTGGTGCCGAGCATTTTGATCGCTTCCTGCGAAGCCACCGGCCCCATAGGTAAGGTCTGTTGCAGGCCTTCCAGTGTGGTGATGTGCTGGTACGCTTCGAAGTTTTGCAGTACACCCTGACTGACGAAAAACAGTGCCAGCAGGAAAGCCACCGGCAGCAGCAGATACAGTGTGATGCGCCATAAATCCGTCCAGGCATTGCCGATGGTGTGTGCTGAAGGGCGTGCAAAGGCGCGGATCAGGGCAAACGCCACGGCGATACCGGTCGCTGCGGAGAGGAAGTTTTGCACAGTCAGCCCGACCATCTGGCTGAGATAGCTCAACGTGCTTTCGCCGCTGTAAGCCTGCCAGTTGGTATTGGTCACGAAACTCACTGCGGTATTAAAGGCCAGATCCCATGACAATCCGCCGAAATGCTGCGGGTTCATCGGCAATACGCCTTGCGCCATCAGCAGCGCCATCAGCACGATAATGCCCAGAATGTTAAATACCATGATCGCCAGTGCATACTGCCACCAGTTCATTTCAGCATTGCTGCTGCCAGACGTGCGTAAAACACCGTTTTCTATGCGCTGAATAAATGCGCCGGGCTGTCCTTCAATCAGTTGAGCAATAAAGTTACCCAGTGGTTTTGCCAGCAGCAAAAGCACCAGCATAAAACTGGCAATCAGTAAGAATCCGGTTGCAGCCATTTAAAAATCCTCCGCATTCAGCAGGGCATAAACCAGATAGCCGAGCAGCAGAAGAACCAGTAATGCGCCGCAGATTACGCCAACACTCACAATCCACCTCCACAGGTGTGTTTTTATGTTGTGGCGAGAATAAGGAAAGGCGGGAAAAGATCCTGAAAAGAAAGCGTTCCTGCGTGTAAAAAAAGTATAAAAATTCCTTCGTCCTTAAAGCCACAGCGGCGTTACCTGCGCTCACTAACCCGAATCACTGACCTGAGTCCGCTCATCGGGATGCTTTCGCCTGCTGCCTTGCTGTTACTCCAATGACTTAGGAATTGGTGGTTAACCTGGGTTACGTATTTATTTAACCATTTTGTAACTCAATTACAGCAACAGGCCAAAATTGGCGAAAATTTACACTTTAAAGTGGTCAGATGAGTAGTAAAATTTCATCAATTGCAGTATATTTTTCACAACTTACAGTTTCCGAAAACTTTCCAAATTGCACAGGAGCAACGCGATGAATGATTACACGCCATACACAATGACCCGCATACTGGCCCGCCGCGCTTTTGTTATCGCTGCCGGTGTTCTGGCCCTGCCGGTCATGCTGTTCCGCGCTGACCGCGCCCGTTTTTACAGCTATTTACACCGTGTCTGGATGAAAACCAGCGATAAGCCGGTATGGCTGAGTCATGCCGAGATGGCGACCCAAGACTTTTACTGATTTAGCTCTCTCCCCTGCGAAGGGGAGGAGCCAGAAACCCCGTTCCCCGCGGGGTTTTTTATTGCCTGTCGATAAACTTGTACAATATTATTTTTATGTATAACTTGTGCTAAAGTTATACATAAGGGTGATGAATCAATGCCACCTCTTACTTTCCTTTCTGGGACACAAGGCGCCGACAATGACGAAAACAATTCCGATTGGTATCAGTGCATGCCTGCTGGGTGAAAATGTCCGCTTTGATGGCGGGCATAAACGTCTGGCGTTTGCCGTAGAGCAACTGGCGCCTTATGTGCGGTTCGAGCCGATCTGCCCGGAAATGGCGATAGGCTTACCGACGCCGCGTCCGGCGCTGCGTCTGGTGAAAATGGATGACAGTATCGTGATGCGTTTCAGCAATGACGAGTGCATCGACGTCACCGAAAAGATGCAGAGTTACGCCGAAAAACGCGTGGCGCCGCTGACCGGCCTTTGCGGTTATATCGTCTGTGCAAAATCCCCGAGCTGCGGGATGGAGCGGGTGCGGGTGTACAGCGCTAACGGTAAAGATGCCAAAAAAGCCGGTATCGGGATGTATACCGCCGAGCTGATGAAACAGCATCCGTGGTTGCCGGTGGAAGAAGATGGCCGGTTAAACGATCCGGTGCTGCGGGAGAATTTTGTTGAGCGCGTTTTTGCGCTGTTTGAACTGAACCAGCTTCGCGAAAGTGGCCTGACGCGCGGCAAACTGATGGCATTTCACAGCCGTTATAAACTCATTTTGCTGGCCCATTCTCAGCCGGAATATCGTGAGCTGGGGCGCTTTGTGGCTGCGATGGCAGAGTGGGATTCCCTTGAGGACTACTTCACTGAATACCGGTTACGGCTGATGAACCTGTTGCTCCACAAAGCCACGCGCCGCAATCACACCAACGTGCTGATGCATGTGCAGGGGTATTTCCGCAAACAGCTGAGTTCGCCGCAGCGTCAGGAACTTGCGGGCCTGATCGACCGCTATCGCCAGGGCATGCAGCCGTTGCTGGCGCCGATCACCTTGCTCAAACATTACATGTCGGAATACCCGGATGCCTATCTGGCTGACCAGCGTTATTTCGAGCCTTATCCGGAAGCTTTAAAACTTCGATACGGACATTAATACGGATATAAAAGGGAAAATATGACCACGCATTTAGTCTGGTTCCGTAATGACCTGCGGATAACCGACAATCGCGCGTTGCATGCCGCCTGTGAAGACCCGCAGGCGCGTGTTATTGCCGTATTTGTTGCCACGCCCGAACAGTGGAAACAACATGAAATGGCACCGCGGCAGGCGATGTTTATTTATCAACATCTTCAGGCGTTACAGCATGCGCTGGCTGAGCGTGGCATCGGTCTGCATTACCACCAGTGTGATGATTTTGCCGACAGCGTGGCGTGGCTGAAAGATTTCTGCAAAACCGAAAAAGTGGATGCGCTGTTTTACAATAAACAGTATGAGTTCAACGAGCGTCAGCGTGATGCGGCGCTGGAGAACGCGGTCAGTGAATCGGTCATCTGCCACGCTTTTGACGACAGTCTGCTGCTGCCGCCGGGTTCGGTAATGACCGGCAATAATGAAATGTACAAGGTTTATACGCCTTTTCGCCGCGCGTTTTTATCCCGCCTGACCGAATCTGACAGCCGTTCGCTGCCTGCGCCACAGGCGCGAGAAAATGCTGAAAAAGTGGTGACACACCGGCTGATGCCGTTCGATTATCCGCTGGCGGATATCGGCGATCATTTTGCGATTGGCGAGGAAGCCGCGCGTAACCGGCTGCGAAGTTTTTGTCGTGAACAGGTGCAGGATTACCTCGAACAACGTGATTTACCGGCGGCCGACGGCACCAGTTCGCTTTCGCCGTATCTGGCCATTGGCGTGCTTTCGCCGCGCCAGTGTCTGAACCGTCTGCGCGCCGAATGCCCGGACGTGCTGGAGAAAACCGACGGCGGCGCGTTCGGCTGGCTGAATGAGCTGGTGTGGCGCGAGTTTTACCGCCATCTGATCGTCGCCTGGCCGAAACTTTGCAAACATCAGCCGTTCGTTGCATGGACTGACAACGTGCGCTGGCGTCATGCGCCCGATGATTTGCAGGCGTGGAAAGACGGGAAAACCGGTTATCCGATTGTAGATGCGGCTATGCGTCAGCTGAATGCGACTGGCTGGATGCATAACCGTCTGCGTATGATTGTCGCCAGTTTTCTGGTGAAGGATTTACTGATCAACTGGCGTGAAGGCGAACGCTATTTCATGTCGCAACTTCTGGATGGTGATCTGGCCGCCAA
This sequence comes from Rahnella sp. 2050, assembly GCF_040544515.1. Classification (NCBI taxonomy): domain Bacteria; kingdom Pseudomonadati; phylum Pseudomonadota; class Gammaproteobacteria; order Enterobacterales; family Yersiniaceae; genus Rahnella; species Rahnella sp. 2050. The sequence continues at coordinate 1,106,874 of NZ_JBEPKE010000002.1, forward strand.
CAACGGCGGCTGGCAGTGGGGTGCTTCGACGGGTACTGACGCCGCGCCGTATTTTCGTATTTTCAATCCGACGACACAGGGCGAACGTTTTGATAAAGCCGGACGCTTTATCAAAGCCTGGGTGCCTGAACTCGCGGATGTGCCGGAAAGAGACATTCATCAACCGCATCGCTGGGCGGAAAAACATCATCGCGTGCTAGACTACCCGCTGCCGGTTATTGATCACGCGCAGGCGAGAAAAGACACGCTCGCGGCGTTTGAGGCGGCAAAAAACCGGTCAGACTGACTTTACTCTCTCACCACGACAAGGAGCGATGTGATGAAAAAATACCTGCTGGCGATGATGCTGGCATGCTGGGCGGGCCAGGCCAATGCGGGATTTGATGTTGTGGCGCTCGGCGTGAACGGCGGCGTCGAAGAAGGTAACCTCACCTCCTATCTGATCCGAAGTGACGATCAAAAACTCTATCTCGGACTGGATGCCGGTTCTGTTTTACCGGGCATCCGCAAGGCGCTGGAGAAAGGCAGTTTTCCGCAGGTCACCGCCGAAAATGCCGCACCGCTGACCCCGCAGGGCGCGGTTTTCCGTAACCTGATTGGCGGATACTTTATCAGTCACGGTCATCTCGACCATCTTGCAGGGTTGATTATCAGCTCGCCGGAAGACAGCAAAAAACCGATTTACGGCATGGCCGATACCATTGGCACGCTGCGTCAGCATTATTTCAATGGTCGCGTCTGGCCGAACTTTACCGACTCCGGCAGTGGTTTACGTATCGGCACCTATCGCCTCAACCAGCAGCGTCCGGCACAGAGATTTTCTCTCGGGCTGACCGGTCTGGACGGCATTATTTATCCTCTGAGTCACGGCGGTACGCCATCCAGCATGATCCTGGTCAGCCGCAATAATCAGTCTTTTGCCTTCTTCGGCGACACCGGCCCGGATGAAGTCGAGAAATCAAAAAATCTCGATACCGTGTGGCGCGTGCTGGGCGATGAAGTGAAAGCACAACGGCTGAAAGGGCTGATTATCGAAACGTCGTATCCCGATGGCGTACCCGACAGCAAACTGTTTGGGCATCTGACGCCGCACTGGCTGCTGAAAGAGCTGGGAACGCTGCAACAATACGCCGGTGGCGAAGGTTCGCTGAAAGGCCTGACGGTGATTATCAGCCACGTTAAACCCAGCCTGAAAGCCGGGGCAGATCCTGAACAGGCGATCATGGCGCAGCTGGAAAAAGGGAATAATCTGGGCGTGAATTTTGTCAGGATGGCGCAGGGTGATAAATTAGAGATCAAGTAGACCATCCATTAATAACGAGAAACGCCATGAATAATCTCCAGCTTGAAAAGCTGATTAATCAGAAACTGGATATCAGCAATTACAAAGATTACGCACCGAACGGATTGCAGGTTGAAGGGCGTCGTGAAGTGCAGCGCGTGGTGACCGGCGTGACGGCGTCGCAGGATCTGCTGGATGCCGCGATTGCTGTCGAAGCTGATGCGGTTCTGGTGCATCACGGTTATTTCTGGAAAGACGAACCGGCTGAAATCCGCGGCATGAAGCGTAACCGTCTTAAGACGTTGCTGGCAACGGATACCAATATGTACGCCTACCATCTGCCGCTGGACGGCCATCCGGAGCTGGGGAATAACGCGCAACTGGCGAAACTGTTCGGTATCGACGTGCAGGGGGAAATTGCCCTGCTGTTGCCGTGGGGCGAGCTGGAAAAACCACTGACCGGTGAAGCATTCCGCCAGCGCATTGAAGTGACGCTGGATCGCAACGTGCTGCACAGTTCACAGAATGCACCTGCCGAAATCCGTCGCGTGGCATGGTGTTCCGGTGGCGGTCAGGGCTACATTCAGAAAGCCGCAGAATTTGGCGTCGATGCCTTTATCAGCGGCGAAGTGTCTGAACAAACCATTCATATTGCCCGTGAAATGGGCCTGCATTTCTTTGCCGCAGGCCATCACGCCACCGAACGTTATGGCGTGAAAGCGCTGGGCGAATGGCTGGCAGCGGAACACGGGTTAGACGTCATGTTCATCGACATCGACAATCCTGCCTAATTTTTCTTTTCGACCGTCTCTTCAGAAACGTTGTCTTCCAGCAGGGTAAACGCCCGCTGTAATCCGGTATCCACTTCGGGGTCTGCGCCCTGCGGTGGATACTTGCTTTCCTCTTCTTCTTCCTCTGCGGCTTCGCTTTCCTCAACCTGCGGTTCCACCACGTTTTCCGGTGCGGGCATGGTTTCCTGAATCATCTGTTCGTCAAACGCCGGGTTTAGCGCAGGCGAGAGCGGGGAACTGCTCAGGCTGTCCGGCATGGCGATGTGCGGAACCGGTGCATCGACCGCCATCTGTGTTTCTTCTTCCTTTTTCGACGTCCGGCTCAGTGCCACAATCCCGGCACCGCACAGGGCAAAAAACGCATACAGGATATTGCCACCCAGCGGTTCGATCAGCGCGCCTACCGCCAGCGGGCCGATACAGGCGCCGACGCCAAAAGCCATCAGCAGACAGGCTGAAAGCGAGACGCGACGCTCCGGTTCGATCATGTCATTGGCGAGTGCGACGATCAGCGGGTACAACGTGAACTGCATCAGGCTGACGACAAAACCAATGGCGAGCAACAGCGGGAATGAGATGTGGCTGAACAACGCCAGCGGCAGGGCGGTAACGGCCAGCAGGATGGCGTTTATGCGCATCAGCATGTTGCGGTTATAGCGGTCGGAAAGCCAGCTGAGCGGGAACTGTGCCAGCAGCCCGGCGAAAATCGCCAGCGCCATAAACAGACCGGTTTGTTGTGTGCTCAGCGATTGCTGGCTGGTGTAAATCGGCGCCAGCCCGTAGAACGAACCGACGACCATGCCAATCAGCAACGTGATAGCCAGCACTTTGGGGATAGCACCAATAAAGAATTTCAGTTCCATCGGCGCTGGCGACATATGGCCGACGTTGGTGCGTGTAGTCAGCGCAATCGGCACCAGGCACAGGGCAAAACACAAGGCAATAACGATAAGCGTACTGACGCCTAAATCGCTGTTGAGCATCAGTACGACCTGACCAAGCGCCATCCCGAGATAAGACGCCACCATATAAAAGCCGAAAACCACGCCGCGCTGACTGGCTTCGGCCTGATCGTTGAGCCAGCTTTCCAGCACCATATATTGCACCATCATGCATAAGCCGATGATCAGGCGCAGCACCACCCAGACCGGGATGATGTCAGTCAGGCCATGGCCCAGCACGGCGGCGGTGATAATGCCGGAGCAGGAAACGTAGGCACGAATATGGCCGACGCGGGCGATCAGGATATGGCCGACTTTGCCGCCGATCACCAGCCCGATGTAGTTGGCTGCGATGATCGCCCCGATCATCGCGCCGCTGACATGAATCGCGGAAAGACGCAGGGAAATGTAAGTCGTCAGCAGGCCGGAACCCAGTAACATCAGTAATGTCGTGGTGTAGAGCGGAAAAAAGAGTGCTAATGGTTTTCTCACAGGCCATCCCTATTGTGTAACGAAGGCGTTATCCAAACGCTAAAAAACAGCAACGTTTCTGAGAGTAGCAGTTGCAGGCGGCGGGCGAAACCTCCGTCGCCTGCGCAAAGAGGCAGATGAGTTGACATCAGCACTCTGTTTCACGCATAACTGATAACAAATCTCACGCTATTGATTCGATGAATAACCCAATGATCCACAACCCTTCTTTAAGGAGTGCCTGAGTGCAACGAGCACGATGTTACCTGCTGGGCGAACGCGCGGTAGTGCTGGAACTTGAACCCCCGGTATCACTGGTAAGCCAGCAACGGATCTGGGGGCTGACGCAACGTTTACAGGATCGCGCCGCGTATCCGGGCGTGCGTGAAGTCATTCCCGGCATGAATAATCTGACGGTATTACTCTCCGAGGCGCAAAGTTCGGCGCTGGATGCCATTGAGCGTCTGCAAAACTGGTGGGAAGAAAGCGAAGCCATCGAGCCTGAATCGCGGCTGATCGAAATTCCGGTGATTTACGGGAAGGCGCAGGGGCCGGATTTGGACAACGTGGCGCGTCATACCGGCATGACGCCGCGGCAGGTCGTCGAATGTCATGCAGGTGCTGATTACATCGTCTATTTTCTCGGTTTCCAGCCAGGTTTCCCTTATCTGGGCGGCATGCCTGCGACACTTGCCACGCCACGTCACGGCGAACCGCGCCTGTCAGTGCCTGCGGGTTCGGTTGGCATTGGCGGCAGTCAGACAGGTATTTATCCTCTTGAGACCCCGGGGGGCTGGCAACTGATCGGCCAGTCGCTCATCGCGATGTTTGATCCGCTGCGGGAACAGCCGACATTATTGCTGCCGGGCGACAGCGTGCGTTTTGTGCCACAGAAGGAGGGCGTATGCTGAAGGTTTTACGCGCCGGGATGTTGTCCACGGTGCAGGATTTAGGCCGCAATGGTTACCGCCAGCAGGGCGTCAGTCAGTCCGGCGCGCTGGATGCCCCGGCGCTGCGGTCTGCCAATCTGCTGGTTGGCAATGACGAAAATGCGGCTGCGCTGGAAATTACCCTCGGTCAGTTCAGTGCCGGGTTTCACCGCGAAGGCTGGATCGCGCTGACCGGCGCCGGTTGTCACGCACAACTTGATGGTAAAGAGGTGTGGACCGGCTGGTGTTACGAAGTGAAACCGGGGCAGGTGCTGACTCTGAAAATGCCCACCCGCGGCATGCGCAGCTATCTGGCAGTTTCCGGCGGCATTGATGTGCCGGAAGTTATGGGATCACGCAGTACCGATCTGAAAGCCAAATTCGGCGGTTTCCACGGGCGTCCGTTGCAGGATGGCGATATGTTGCCCATCGGTGATTCGTTCCGGCAACCGCAAAAAACCGGTGGCATTAAACAACTGCTGTTTGGCAACCGCATTCGTGCATTGCCGGGGCCGGAGTATCAGGAATTCAGCGAGAAGTCGCGCGATGAATTCTGGCGCGCCGCCTGGCAGCTCAGCCCGCAAAGTAACCGTATGGGATACCGTCTGCACGGGCATACCCTGAAACGCGAAACTGACCGTGAAATGCTGTCGCACGGCTTATTGCCGGGCGTTGTGCAGGTGCCACATGGTGGCCAGCCGATTGTTCTGATGGCCGATGCTCAGACCACTGGCGGCTATCCGCGTATTGCCTGTGTTATTGAGGCGGATTTGTATAATCTGGCGCAAATCCGCCTGGGCGAACCGATTCATTTCGTCAAATGCACACCGGAAGACGCGCAGAAGGCCTTACGTGAGCAATCACTCTTTATCGAACAGATTAAACGGGGGCTGCATGGTTGTTGATCTTAACGCCGATTTAGGCGAAGGCTGTGGGAATGACGAGGCGCTGTTGCAGCTCGTCAGTTCAGCCAATATCGCCTGCGGATTTCATGCCGGTGACGCGCAGACCATGCAGCAATCCGTGCGCCGGGCGCTGAAATACGGTGTGGCGATTGGCGCGCACCCGAGTTTCCCTGATCGGGAAAATTTTGGCCGCACCGCCATGCAACTCCCTGCCGAAACCGTGTATGCGCAGGTGGTGTATCAGCTGGGTGCGCTGGCTGCCATCACCCGTGCGGAGGGCGGACATATGGTGCATGTAAAGCCGCACGGCATGTTGTACAACCAGGCAGCAACCGACGCCGTGCTGGCGGATGCCATCGCCCGAGCGGTACATGCGGTGGATCCGGCATTGCGTCTGGTCGGGCTGGCGGGCAGCGAATTAATTCGTGCTGGCGAACGCCTTGGCCTGCAAACCCGTCAGGAAGTGTTCGCTGACCGGCGTTATCAGAACAACGGATCACTGGTGCCGCGCACTCAGCCGGATGCGATGATCGAAAGCGACGAACTGGCGTTGGATCAGACATTGTCGATGATACAGCAACAAAAAGTGCTCAGCCGCGAAGGTGTCTGGGTGCCCGTTAATGCGGAGACTGTCTGTCTGCATGGTGATGGTGAGCACGCGCTGACGTTTGCCCGCCGGTTGAGGCACGCGTTTGCTGAACAGGATATTCAGATCAGCGCAGGCTGATTTTTGCAAAATCTGAGGAGTACCTCTATGCGTAAAGTTTTAGTCACCGGTTTTGAGCCTTTTGGCGGCGAGCGCGTTAATCCATCATGGGAAGTAGTAAAGCAACTGGGCGACCTGGAATTGTCGGGCGCGCAGATTGTGGTTCGTCAGTTGCCGTGCGTGTTCGGCAAAGCCATTGATGCGCTGAATGCGGCGATCGATGAAGTGCTGCCGGAAATGGTGATCTGCGTCGGACAGGCCGGTGGCCGCAATGATTTCAGCATCGAACGCGTGGCGATCAACGTCGATGACGCGCGTATTGCCGATAACGACGGCAATCAGCCGGTGGATGAGGTGATTGTCAGCGACGGCCCGGCGGCGTATTTTTCCACTCTGCCGATCAAGACAATTGTCAACGGATTGCGCGAGTCGGGAATCCCGGCATCGGTGTCGCAAACCGCCGGTACCTACGTTTGTAACCACGTGATGTACGGCCTGATGCATCGTCTGGCGCAGCCTGCCTGTAAGGTGGTGAAGGGCGGTTTTATCCATATTCCTTATCTGCCTGAACAGGCCGCGCATCATCCGGGGGCGCCAAGTATGTCAGTACATACTGTTCTGAACGCCCTTGAGCTGACGATCGCCATCGCGCTGCACACGGAACAAGATTTGAAAATTGCCGGGGGTGCGACTCACTGATGCCTGAAGGTCCTGAAATTCGCCGTGCGGCCGATGTGCTGGCTACGGCGGTAGTGAATAAGCCTCTGACGGATGTCTGGTTTGCGTTTCCTGCGCTGAAACCTTATCAGTCAGCGCTGCGTGGAACCAGAATCACGTCGATTGAAACGCGGGGGAAAGCCCTGCTGACGCACTTTTCCAACGGACTGACGTTGTACAGCCACAATCAGCTTTACGGCGTCTGGCGGGTGGTCAATGCCGGTGAAGTGGCGAAAGAAACCAAACGCTCGCTGCGGGTAAAGCTGGAAACCACCGAAGCGGCGATTTTGCTCTACAGCGCGTCCGAAATCAGTATTTACGATACGGCGGAAATCGAAAAGCATCCGTTCCTGCAACGTATCGGCCCCGACGTGCTGGATGAGCGACTGACGGTCGCACAGGTACGTGAACGGTTACTTTCACCTAAATTCTGCAACCGGCAGTTAGGCGGAATGTTGCTGGATCAGGCTTTTCTGGCCGGGTTGGGGAATTATCTGCGGGCGGAAATTCTCTGGCTGGCGAAACTGCTGCCGGATCATAAACCGAAAGAGCTGAATGACACGGAACGGGATGCGCTGGCCGATGCCTGTTTGTCTGTTGCGCGGTTGTCGTACGCCACGCGAGGTACGATGGATGAAAATGTGCATCACGGCGCGCTGTTCCGTTTTAAGGTATTTGGCCGCACAGGCCAGCCATGTGAACGTTGCGGCGATCCGATCATGAAAACCAGTGTGTCATCGCGACCATTCTTCTGGTGTCCGGTGTGCCAGGTCTGAAAGATAAAAAAGAAAAGGGCACCGGAGTGCCCTTGCTCAGTGTTTTCAGAATCAGAAATTCACTTTGATACCCAGATTACCGCTGTAACCTTCCAGATCTGAATCAAATCCTTTCTGGTAGCGGACGTCTGTATAAATCGTGGTATTTTCACTGAGTTTGCCCGCCAGCCCTGCGCCAGTCTGCCACCAGCTGTCGCTGAATTCCGCTTTAAGCCGTTGAGTCGCGAATTGTACTTCGGGTTCATCGCCAATAGTCGTGACGGCATCCAGCGTCAGATAAGGCGTCCAGGTTGGATTATCCATGAACAACCGCACACCGCCGCGTGCCTGCGCATTACTGGTTGATACGCCGGAGACATTGCTGATGCCATCGTTGAAATCTTCCAGATTCAGATACTGATAAATCACCTGCGCCTGAGGTTCAATTTTCAGATTTTCATGCAGTGTAAAGGGTTTGCCGGCTTCTACTGATAACGCGACGCCATAACCGTCCTGATCGGCATCATGCGTGCTGTCATAGCTGTTTTTATACCAGCTGCCCATACCCACCGCGTCAATGTAGCCGCCATCCTGCGCTTTTAGCGTGTAGTAACCGCTGAGGCTATAGATGTCGCTGTCTACACTGCCAGCTTGTACGGAATATATCGGGTTATTGCTGCGAAGGCTGTCTTCCGCGTCGGTATTCTGACGTCCGAGTGTCACGAGAATACCGGCACTGCGTTCGGTGTTTTCTTCGTTTTTATCCCATATCAGATCCATACCCAACTGCGCATACCAGGTATCGGTATCATAGCTGTAACGGCCTGCGTCATTCTCGGTGTGAGTACCGACAATCCGACCCCATGCGCCGTCTTTATGCAGCACATCACCGCCGGTACGCTGGTGATAAGTGCCAATCGCATCAAAGCCATACTGCATATTCAGCGCCGGTGCCGCGATATATCCCGGCACTTCCTCACGCCATGGCTGGATGTCGTCGGATGGCGTCGGAGTTGGGTTCACATCCGGATTGGCGTCCGGATTCGCGTCCGGATTATCATCTGGCGTTGGATCAGGCGTTGGATCAGGCGTAGGGGCAGGGATCGGCGTTGAACAATCATAATTAGCGCAGGTGCTCAGATACCAGTTTTCACCCTCACCGGTGGTGATATCACCTTTACGCAGCCCGTAGTTGAACGCACCCGCTGAGACAGAATTCCCCAGCGTGAAGGCATTGGTTCCCTGTGTATTGGTTCCATCCACGGTAACCACTTCAATCCCGTTGCCCTGTGTATAGTTACCGTTGCCGCCTGTGCTGGTGACAAACAAGGTATTTTGACCGGTAATGTCGCCCGTTACGTGGATCTTGTCTGTCGGCGAGTTGCTGTCATCCAGATAGGTATTGATACGGTATGTGCCGTCGCCGGTCATATTGCTGTTCACGGTAAGTTCAGAGTATTCATTACCGTTATGTGTGAAGAACGTGGTGCCACCGGAGTTCATCTGCGAAATCGTGGAATCACCGGTCAGCGTCCACCGGCTGGAATCGTCGATATTAATGCTGTTGGTACTGGCGGTGATGCCTTGCCATTCAGAGCCGCTGTTAAGATAGACATCCACAACACTGCCGGTATCGGCAATGATATCGCCTTCCATATAAGAATTACTGGCAGATAAATTCACCTGACTTTGCGCGGTAACGCCCGTATCAGTATCTGTGAAACTTCCGGCTCTCAGCAGAATACCGTTTCCGCTTTGCACGGTTGACCGGTTGTTCACGTTAATCCGGGTATTGGCACCTGCAGCCAGTATTCCCTCACTGGTGGCGCTGCTGACAAGGCTGTTACCCAGCGTCACGATAGCCTGATGATCTGCATCAAAACCCTGCGTATAGATGCCATTTGCGAATGCACCGGAGGCCGATAACTCGCTGTTGCTGATGGTCATCTGGCTGTTGGCGTAGGAACGGACAGCGGAAGCCCCTTCGCCGGTAGAAATCCCCGTAACCGCATTGGCATCAAGGGTAGAATCATTCATCGCAACCAGCAGATTACTTCCCGTACCGGTTGTGGTGATCTCAGCGGTATCAAGTGCCATAGCCCCGGAGCCTGTGGCTAAAGCAGCGGCTGAACGGGTACCTTCGGTCTTGAGCACTATATTTTTGGCCGTTAGCGTTGCGCCCTGACTGGCAAAAAAACCGATGTTATTATTGCCTGTCGTGGTGTAGGTCCCGCCTGTCAACGTCACATCGCTATAGGCGTTGCTATTCACCATGATATCGTCAGTGCCGGTCATTTCGACGTTGCCGTTTATTATGTCAACGGTAGTTCTTTTGGCATCGCTGGAACCTGACGCATAAATGACATTTTGGGAACCTGCAGAGTTTTGTTTAACCGTGAGATTTTCAATGCTCAATGAGGCGTCAGAAACGGTGAGCGCATGTTTTGCGTTAGTTAATTCTATGTTTACATTACTCAGGTTCACCGATGCACCCGACTGGATATTAATTCCCTGTGCCTGAGCGGCATCACTGGTGATACGTATATCATTACCTGTTAATGTTGAACCGACATCTGAGACATAAATAACACTGCTGTCATCTTTACCCGTACGGATGTCGGTATTATTAATTTCGGCTGATGCGCCAGTAATAATGTTAAATGTTTTGCTGGAATCTGTTGTGCTGACATCAGCATAATTAAGGATTAACTTACCTCCGCTAATAATATTGAATGCATAAGCTTCGCTGCCGGTCGTGGAAACCACGGATTGAACGGGCACTGGCGAAGGTATTCCGGGAATAGTGATTTCACCATCAACAATAACTTCTGTACCCGCGCCGGTGATGGTGTAAGCGTGATCGCCCGTACCCGTCGTAGCGAAACTCAAGGCATCAGCAGGGGTTATGCCCGTTGAAAATGTGGTTGTTGCAAGTGCAATAGATGACGGTAATAAAAGACTAAAGATGGCGCTCGATAATAATGTTTTTTTAAATGAATGCGGGTGTTCCCGATATTCTTCCATGTCAAAATGTCCTTTGTTTTAATAATGGCGTGTTTATCTTACATGTTTCATTAATACGCTTTTTTAATTGGCGGATTGCAATGAATCATATTGTTGATGACTATGAGTTTATTGTCAGATGAATTTCGGGGGGATGGTATATCACGGAAGGATAAGCGTCAAATATTGGTACTGATATATTGAATCGTTAATTTATGCTTAATATATAATTAAGGTCTCTTTGGGTTGAATAAATAAAAAGGCCAATGAATTATTCATCGGCCTTGTATATTAGGACAGGAGGGAATTATTTTTTCAGCTGAGAATGGAAATCGCGTTTGTCATAGCCGGTATAAAGCTGGCGAGGACGGGCAATTTTGATACCTTCCTGATGCATTTCGCTCCAGTGAGCAATCCAGCCAACAGTACGCGCCATCGCGAAGATCACGGTGAACATGGAAGAGGGAATACCCATGGCTTTCAGGATGATGCCGGAGTAGAAATCGACGTTCGGGTACAGTTTCTTCTCGATGAAGTACGGGTCGTTCAGTGCGATATGTTCAAGCTCCATCGCTACTTCCAGCAGGTTGTCTTTCAGATCCAACTCTTTCAGCACTTCATGACAGGTTTCACGCATCACGGTTGCGCGCGGGTCGTAGTTTTTGTAAACACGGTGACCAAAGCCCATCAGGCGGAAAGAATCATTCTTGTCTTTTGCACGTTTCACAAATTCAGGGATGTGATCAACGCTGCTGATTTCTTCCAGCATTTTCAGTGCAGCTTCGTTCGCGCCGCCGTGAGCCGGTCCCCACAAGGACGCGATACCGGCAGCAATACAGGCGAACGGGTTAGCGCCAGAAGAACCGGCGGTACGCACGGTGGACGTGGAGGCGTTTTGCTCATGGTCAGCGTGCAGGATCAGAATACGATCCATCGCGCGTTCCAGAATTGGATTCACTTTGTATTCTTCACATGGGGTGGCGAACATCATGTGCAGGAAGTTACCTGCATAGGACAGGTCGTTGCGCGGATATACAAACGGCTGGCCGATAGAATATTTGTAACACATGGCAGCGACGGTCGGCATTTTAGACAGCAGACGGTAAGCCGCGATTTCACGGTGACGTTCGTTTTCTACGTCGATGGAGTCGTGATAAAAGGCGGCCAGTGCGCCGGTGACGCCACACAGCACAGCCATCGGGTGAGAGTCGCGACGGAAGCCGTGGAACAGACGGGTGATTTGCTCATGCACCATGGTGTGACGGGTGACATTGGTTTTGAATTCATCGTACTGTTTCTGAGTCGGCACTTCGCCGTTCAGCAGCAAATAGCTCACTTCAAGGAAAGTGGACTCCTGTGCCAGCTGGTCAATCGGGAAACCACGGTGCAGCAGAACGCCTTCGTCACCGTCGATATAGGTGATTTTGGACTCGCAGGATGCAGTAGAGGTGAAACCGGGGTCATAAGTGAAAAGACCTTTAGAACCGAGGGTGCGGATATCCACTTCATCCTGGCCCAGTGTGCCGGACAGCACGTTTAGTTCAATCGGGTCGTGACCTTGTAGGGTAAGTGTCGCTTTCTTATCAGCCATTTACAGTCTCCTTAGCGCCTTATTTTTAAAAATCAGTAACAACAGAAATGCCTGGAAGCGACGCCTTGTAAGGTCATTATTATTGTCAGCCTTAGCTCTGCGATCGAATGGGAAGGGAACGTAGAGCTGAGTCGAAGTGCAGTCTCAGACTGCTCTGTGACAAACAAGCGGCGTTTCATCGTTGTTAACGATTCGGTAAATCATTACTGTTCTGTCGCTCAGTACCTGTGAAGAGTATGAGGATTTACACAATCACCACTTTTGCATAACTTGAGCCGTCAGGGAAGACCCTGCATTGCGATTGTGTGATCCACTGATTCTTCAGAAACTTTCACCATTTTGGTGCGTGAAGGCGAAGCCGGTATGTGCGCAGAATCACAGTCCTATAGGGATAGTTCATTTGTAATGGAAATGTTGATCAAATGTCAAACTGGATAATTTATTTCGTGTCTTTTGTGAAAAATGGGAGCTAACTCACTGTTTCGGAGAAATGTGAATAAAGCATTTGTAGGGCAATTGTAATAGGAATGTGATCAACCTATACTCCTACAAGGTCTCCGGGCAATCCGAAGTAGGAGCACCCAGCACTCTCTTTTTTGTCTCAGATTTTATGAAAATGGACTTAAAGGAAAACACATTTCTGCGCCGTTTAAGCACATCGGATGTCGTTGTTTGAGCGCGTGAAATGTTGGGCTTTTAGCTCAGCTTTCCAACGTTATTGGTTCTGTGGGGAGGCGGTAAGTCAACGCATCCACAACGACAAGAACGAAGGAAAGGGTGCTGTCTGACATACTGCTCCGGACCGGAGGAAAAATAATAAGAGCTGTGTGGGCAAAACCGTGAAAAAACAAAGACCTGTCAATCTGGATCTGCAAACGATCCGGTTTCCTGTTACTGCGATAGCGTCCATCTTACACCGAGTCTCTGGCGTAATTACCTTCGTCGCCGTCGGTATCCTCCTCTGGCTGTTAGGCCTGTCTCTCTCTTCTCCTGAAGGGTTTGCGCATGCTGCCGCCATCATGAATAGCTTCTTCGTCAAATTCATCTTTTGGGGAATACTCACTGCGCTGGCCTATCACGTTTGCGGTGGCGTACGCCATTTGCTGATGGATTTTGGCTATATCGAAGAGAGTTTGGCTGCCGGTACCCGTTCTGCCCAGGTGGCAATCGGGCTGACCGTCGTGCTGTCAATTCTGGCTGGAGTTCTCGTATGGTAAGCAACGTTTCTGCGTTAGGGCGTAATGGTGTGCACGACTGGCTGTTACTGCGTGCTTCCGCAATTATCCTCACCCTGTATATCCTCTATATTCTGGGCTTCGTGGTTCTGGCTCAGGAACTGACATTTGATGTCTGGCATGGCTTCTTCTCTTCCTCCATCACCAAAGTATTCACACTGCTGGCGCTGCTCTCAATTCTGATACACGCGTGGATCGGCATGTGGCAGGTGTTAACGGACTATGTGAAACCGCTGGCTGTCCGGCTGATGCTGCAACTGGCTATCGTCGTGGTGTTAGTGGTTTACCTACTTTACGGAACAATTGTTGTTTGGGGAGCGTAGTAAATGAATCTGCCAGTCAGAGAGTTTGATGCTGTCGTCATCGGTGCAGGTGGCGCCGGTATGCGTGCCGCGTTACAGATTTCACAAATGGGGCTGTCTTGCGCCCTGATTTCAAAAGTCTTCCCGACCCGCTCCCATACGGTGTCCGCGCAGGGCGGTATCACCGTCGCGCTGGGTAACACCCATGAGGATGACTGGGAATGGCACATGTACGACACCGTAAAAGGTTCCGACTATATCGGTGACCAGGACGCCATTGAATATATGTGTAAAACCGGGCCGGAAGCGATTCTGGAACTCGAACACATGGGGCTGCCTTTCTCCCGTCTTGAAGATGGCCGCATTTATCAGCGTCCGTTTGGCGGCCAGTCGAAAAACTTCGGTGGCGAGCAGGCGGCACGTACTGCGGCCGCCGCTGACCGTACCGGTCACGCCTTGCTGCACACGCTGTATCAGCAAAACCTGAAAAAAGGCACCACGATTTTCTCCGAATGGTATTCACTGGATTTAGTGAAAAACCAGGACGGCGCGATCGTCGGCTGTACCGCAATCTGCATTGAAACCGGCGAAGTGGTGTACTTCAAAGCCAAAGCGACCGTACTGGCGACCGGCGGCGCAGGCCGTATTTACCAGTCCACCACCAACGCCCACATTAATACTGGCGACGGTGTTGGCATGGCGTTACGTGCAGGTGTTCCGGTGCAGGACATGGAAATGTGGCAGTTCCACCCGACCGGTATCGCCGGCGCAGGCGTTCTGGTGACAGAAGGCTGCCGTGGTGAAGGCGGTTATCTGCTCAATAAAGACGGCGAACGTTTCATGGAACGTTATGCGCCGAATGCCAAAGACCTGGCGGGTCGTGACGTGGTGGCGCGTTCCATCATGATCGAAATCCGTGAAGGCCGTGGCTGCGAAGGTCCGTGGGGCCCGCACGCTAAACTGAAACTCGATCATCTGGGTAAAGACGTTCTGGAATCCCGCCTGCCGGGCATCCTTGAACTGTCGCGTACCTTCGCACACGTCGATCCGGTGAAAGAACCGATCCCTGTTATCCCAACCTGTCACTACATGATGGGCGGCATTCCGACCAAAGTGACCGGTCAGGCGCTGCGTGTTAACGCACAGGGTCAGGATGAAGTGATTCCGGGTCTGTTCGCGGTGGGTGAAATTGCCTGCGTATCGGTACACGGCGCTAACCGTCTCGGTGGTAACTCACTGCTGGATCTGGTGGTGTTTGGCCGTGCGGCGGGTATGCATCTGCAGGAATCTATCACCGAACAGGGCGAAAGCCGTGATGCTTCTCAGGACGACATTGATGTATCTCTGGAGCGTCTGAACCGCTGGAACAACACCCGTTCAGGTGAAGATCCGGTGGCTATCCGTAAAGACCTGCAATCGTGCATGCAGAACAACTTCTCGGTATTCCGTGAAGGTGATGCGATGGCGAAAGGTCTGGAAGAACTGAAAGTGATCCGCGAGCGTCTGAAATCTGCCCGTCTGGATGATACGTCCTCAGAATTCAATACCCAGCGCGTTGAGTGTCTGGAACTGGATAATCTGATGGAAACTGCGTTCTCCACCGCTGTCTCTGCAAACTACCGCACTGAAAGCCGTGGTGCTCACAGCCGTTTCGACTTCCCTGAGCGTGATGATGCGAACTGGTTGTGCCACACGCTGTATCAGCCAGAAACAGAAAGCATGACCCGCCGTGAGGTGAACATGCAGCCTAAGCTTCGCGCGGCGTTCCCGCCGAAAGCGCGTACTTACTAGGGCGGAGCGGAGACAGATTATGAAAATTGAATTTTCGATTTATCGCTACAACCCGGACGTTGATGACGTGCCGTACATGAAAGATTACGTGCTGGAAGCTAAAGAAGGGCGCGATATGATGTTGCTCGACGCGCTGATTTTGCTGAAAGAACAGGATCCGACGCTGGCTTTCCGCCGCTCATGCCGTGAAGGTGTTTGCGGGTCAGATGGCGTCAACATGAACGGCAAAAACGGCCTGGCGTGTATCACCCCCGTCTCGACGTTGCGTAACGGCAGCAAGAAAATTGTAATCCGTCCGTTGCCGGGGTTACCGGTTGTCCGTGACCTTGTAGTAGACATGGGACAATTCTATAAGCAGTATGAGAAGATTAAGCCTTACTTGTTGAATGATGGGAAAAATCCTCCGGCGCGTGAACATTTGCAAATGCCGGATGACCGCGAAAAGCTGGACGGATTGTACGAATGTATTCTCTGCGCCTGCTGTTCAACGTCCTGCCCGTCTTTCTGGTGGAATCCCGACAAGTTTGTCGGTCCGGCAGGTCTTCTGGCCGCTTACCGTTTCCTGATCGACAGCCGCGATACCGAGACACAATCGCGCCTTGACGATCTGAATGATGCTTTCAGTGTATTCCGCTGCCACAGCATCATGAACTGTGTGAGTGTATGTCCAAAGGGGCTGAACCCGACCAAGGCTATCGGCCATATTAAATCGATGCTGCTACAACGCGGTGCCTGATTGATAAGCACGCACAGCGGGAACTCAGGTTCCCGCTGTTATTTAGTTACCACCGGTTTTTCGCTTTCTTTAGTTACAAATGTGGTAACTGAGGTGGGGATAGCAAATAATTAATTTTTTAATAACAAAGTAGCAACAAGTGCAACAAAGTTGCGCCTGACTGGAGTAAGATAGCCGGGTCAAAAACCGGGAGATAAAAATCCCCCGAAAGGCAGCAGAAATAAGCAGGGTAACTTCAAAAATCAGTCACGCGCATGGCGGATTTCTGAAGGTTCCTTGAAGAGCCAACCGCTCAACCAACGAACTGTTTTAGTATGGAAAACCGTTTTACCGCGGTGTATCACGGTCATTATTATTAACCACGGCGAAAACTAAAGCTTCAAAGCTTAAGGGATCACGATGCAGAACGGCGCAATGAAGGCCTGGCTGGATTCCTCCTATCTGGCGGGTGCAAACCAGTCTTACATAGAGCAACTCTATGAAGACTACTTAACCGATCCTGGTTCC
This sequence comes from Rahnella sp. 2050, assembly GCF_040544515.1. Classification (NCBI taxonomy): domain Bacteria; kingdom Pseudomonadati; phylum Pseudomonadota; class Gammaproteobacteria; order Enterobacterales; family Yersiniaceae; genus Rahnella; species Rahnella sp. 2050. Next base: position 1,123,536 of record NZ_JBEPKE010000002.1, read on the forward strand.
GTTGACGATAGCTGGCGTTCGATTTTTAAACAGCTACCAACAGTGGGTGTGAAACCAGAGCAACTCCATTCTCAAACTCGGGACTACTTCCGCCGCCTGGCGAAAGACGCGTCACGTTATAACTCCTCCATCAGCGATCCGGAAACGGATGCCAAGCAAGTCAAGGTGCTGCAGTTAATCAACGCCTTCCGCTTCCGTGGTCATCAGAACGCAAACCTTGATCCCCTCGGCCTGTGGAAGCTGGACGCCGTGCCTGATCTGGACCCGGCGTTCCACCATCTGACTGAAGCTGATTTCCAGGAAACCTTCAACGTCGGTTCATTTGCCATTGGCAAGGAAACCATGCAGCTCGGCGAGCTGTATAAAGCCCTGAAGCAAACCTATTGCGGTTCCATTGGTGCGGAATACATGCACATTACCAACACTGAAGAGAAACGCTGGATCCAACAGCGAATCGAATCCGTGGCAGGTCGTGCGAGCTTCACCAATGATGAGAAGAAAACGTTTCTTAAAGAGCTGACCGCTGCAGAAGGTCTGGAGCGTTATCTGGGGGCGAAATTCCCGGGTGCAAAACGCTTCTCACTCGAAGGTGGCGATGCGCTGGTTCCGATGCTGAAAGAAATGATCCGTCATGCCGGCAAAAACGGAACCCGCGAAGTCGTGCTGGGTATGGCGCACCGCGGTCGTCTGAACGTACTGATCAACGTGCTGGGCAAAAAACCTCAGGACCTGTTCGACGAATTCTCCGGTAAGCATAAAGAACACCTGGGCACCGGTGATGTGAAATACCACATGGGGTATTCGTCTGATGTGGAAACCGAAGGCGGTATGGTTCACCTGGCGCTGGCGTTTAACCCGTCGCACCTGGAAATCGTCAGCCCGGTGGTCATCGGTTCTGTTCGTGCCCGTCGTGACCGTCTGGACGAAGCGCGCAGCAACATGGTTCTGCCAATCACCATTCACGGTGACGCGGCCATTACCGGTCAGGGTGTGGTTCAGGAAACCCTGAACATGTCGCTGGCACGCGGTTATGAAGTGGGCGGTACCGTGCGTATCGTCATTAATAACCAGGTGGGCTTCACCACCTCGAATCCGAAAGATGCGCGTTCTACCGATTACTGTACCGATATTGCAAAAATGGTGCAGGCACCGATTTTCCACGTCAATGCCGATGACCCTGAAGCGGTGGCTTTCGTGACCCGCCTGGCATTGGATTTCCGTAACACCTTTAAACGTGACGTCATGATCGACCTGGTTTGCTACCGTCGCCACGGCCATAACGAGGCCGACGAACCTAGCGCAACCCAGCCGCTGATGTACAACAAGATCAAGAAACACCCGACGCCACGCAAGATTTATGCTGATGTCCTGACTGAGCAAAACGTAGCCAGCCTCGAAGATGCCACGGAAATGGTCAACCTGTACCGCGATGCGCTGGATGCCGGTGAATGCGTGGTGGAAGAGTGGCGTCAGAATGACATGCACACTTTCACCTGGTCACCGTATCTGAATCATGAGTGGGATGAGGCTTATCCGAACAAGGTCGAGCTGAAACGCCTGCAGGAACTGGCGCGTCGTGTCAGCCATGTGCCTGATGCTATCGAAATGCAATCCCGCGTTGCCAAGATTTACGGCGACCGTAACGAGATGGCCGAAGGCAATAAGAAGTTCGACTGGGGTGGCGCGGAAAATCTGGCCTACGCTACGCTGGTAGATGAAGGTATTCCGATTCGTCTGTCCGGTGAAGATACCGGCCGCGGCACCTTCTTCCATCGCCATGCGGTGATCCATAACCAGAAAAACGGTTCCGTGTACGTGCCGCTGGCCAATATTCATAACAGCCAGGGCGAATTCAATGTCTGGGATTCCGTGCTTTCCGAAGAAGCGGTGCTGGCCTTTGAATACGGTTACGCGACCGCTGAACCGCGCACCCTGACCATCTGGGAAGCGCAGTTCGGTGACTTCGCCAACGGTGCACAGGTGGTTATCGACCAGTTCATCAGTTCCGGCGAACAGAAATGGGGCCGCATGTGTGGTCTGGTGATGCTGCTGCCGCACGGCTACGAAGGGCAGGGGCCGGAGCACTCCTCCGCGCGTCTGGAACGTTATCTGCAACTTTGCGCTGAGCAAAATATGCAGGTATGTATCCCGTCTACCCCGGCGCAGGTTTACCACATGATCCGCCGTCAGGCACTGCGCGGTATGCGCCGTCCGCTGATCGTGATGTCACCGAAGTCTCTGTTGCGTCATCCTCTGGCGGTTTCTACGCTTGAGGAGTTGGCTGACGGCAGCTTCCTGCCAGCGATTGGTGAAGTCGACGAACTGGATCCGAAACAGGTTAAGCGCGTGGTGATGTGCTCCGGTAAGGTTTATTACGACCTGCTGGAACAACGTCGCAAAAACGAGCAAACCGATGTGGCGATTGTCCGCATCGAACAGCTTTACCCGTTCCCGCACAAGGCAATTCAGGAAGTGCTTGAGAAATTCTCACACGTTCATGATTTCGTCTGGTGTCAGGAAGAGCCACTGAACCAGGGCGCGTGGTATTGCAGCCAGCACAATTTCCGTGAAGTGATTCCTTTCGGGGCTTCTTTACGTTACGCAGGACGCCCGGCCTCTGCCTCTCCGGCAGTGGGCTACATGTCCGTTCACCAGAAGCAACAGCAAGATCTGGTTAACGATGCGCTGAACGTTAAATAACCGCGTCGGTGTCAGTTAACTATATGGAACATAAGAAGGATTGATAATGAGTAGCGTAGATATTCTGGTCCCTGACCTTCCTGAATCCGTTGCGGATGCGACGGTTGCCACCTGGCACAAAAAGCCGGGCGACAGTGTTGAGCGTGACGATGTACTGGTAGAAATTGAAACCGACAAAGTGGTTCTGGAAGTCCCGGCGAGTGAAGCCGGTATCCTGGACAGCATTATCGAAGACGAAGGTGCGACGGTCATTTCCCGTCAGATCCTGGCGCGTATTCGTCCGGGTAACAGCAGCGGTAAGCCAAGCACTGAGAAAAGCTCCGATAAAGAAGCGACTCCTGCGGCACGCCACACAGCAGCACTGGAAGAAGAGAACAACGACGCACTCAGCCCGGCTATCCGCCGCCTGATTGCTGAACATTCTCTGGATGCCAGCGCGATTAAAGGCAGCGGTGTTGGTGGTCGTCTGACCCGTGAAGATATCGAACAGCATCTGGCGAAAGCCAAAGACGCGAAACCGGCAGCCGCGCCAGCCGCCGCTCCGGCAGCGACCAGCGCCGCTCCGGCTCTGGGTTCACGTAGCGAAAAACGTGTGCCTATGACCCGTCTGCGTAAGCGTGTTGCTGAGCGTCTGCTTGAAGCGAAGAACAGCACTGCGATGCTGACGACCTTCAACGAAATCAACATGAAGCCAATCATGGATCTGCGTAAGCAGTACGGTGATGGTTTCGAAAAACGTCACGGCGTGCGTCTGGGCTTCATGTCTTTCTATCTGAAAGCCGTGGTTGAAGCACTGAAACGCTACCCGGAAGTGAATGCCTCTATTGACGGCGAGGATGTGGTTTACCACAACTATTTCGATGTCAGCATCGCGGTATCCACGCCACGCGGCCTGGTGACCCCGGTTCTGCGTGATGTCGATACGCTGGGCATGGCGGATATCGAGAAGCAAATCAAAGAGCTGGCGATCAAAGGTCGTGACGGCAAACTGAAAGTGGAAGAACTGACCGGCGGTAACTTTACTGTGACCAACGGCGGCGTCTTCGGCTCCCTGATGTCCACGCCAATCATCAACCCACCACAGAGTGCGATCCTCGGCATGCATGCCATTAAAGATCGTCCTATGGCGGTCAATGGTCAGGTAGTGATTTTGCCAATGATGTATCTGGCGCTGTCCTACGATCACCGTCTGGTTGATGGCCGTGAATCGGTCGGCTTCCTGGTGACCATTAAAGAGATGCTGGAAGATCCGGCTCGTCTGCTGCTGGACGTCTAGTCCCGGCACTGCGAAAGATTAGAGATCGAAAAATCTGCGGCACAGTTCGCTGTGCCCTGATAAGCCTTCCTACTAAGAATGGATAGAACATCATGAATTTACACGAGTATCAGGCGAAACAGCTGTTCCTGCGCTACGGCCTGCCAGCACCGACGGGCTTCGCCTGTTCCACCCCGCGTGAAGCGGAAGAGGCTGCATCGAAAATCGGTGCCGGTCCGTGGGTGGTGAAATGTCAGGTTCATGCCGGTGGCCGCGGTAAAGCGGGCGGCGTGAAAGTGGTCAAAAGCAAAGAAGAGATCCGCGCTTTTGCTGAGCACTGGCTGGGTAAACGTCTGGTCACTTACCAGACAGACGCCAGCGGTCAGCCGGTTAACCAGATCCTGGTTGAAGCGGCAACGGATATCGATCAGGAACTGTACCTCGGTGCGGTAGTGGATCGCAGCTCCCGTCGCGTGGTGTTCATGGCGTCTACAGAAGGCGGCGTGGAAATTGAGAAAGTGGCAGAAGAGACGCCACACCTGATCCATAAAGTGGCACTGGATCCGCTGGCAGGTCCGCAGCCTTATCAGGGGCGCGAACTGGCTTTCAAACTGGGCCTGACCGGTAAGCAGGTTCAGCAGTTCACCAAGATCTTCATGGGTCTGGCGAACATCTTCCTTGAGCGCGATCTGGCGCTGATCGAAATCAACCCGCTGGTGGTGACTACCGCTGGCGACCTGATCTGCCTCGACGGCAAACTGGGTGCAGACGGCAACGCCTTGTTCCGTCAGCCAGAATTGCGTGAAATGCGCGATTACAGCCAGGAAGATGCCCGTGAATCTCAGGCAGCGCAGTGGGAACTGAACTACGTTGCACTCGACGGCAACATCGGTTGCATGGTGAACGGTGCCGGTCTGGCAATGGGTACCATGGATATCGTGAAACTGCACGGTGGCGAACCGGCTAACTTCCTGGATGTTGGCGGTGGCGCAACCAAAGAACGCGTGACCGAAGCCTTCAAAATCATCCTGTCCGATGAAAAAGTCAAAGCTGTCTTCGTTAACATCTTCGGCGGTATCGTTCGTTGCGACCTGATCGCCGACGGTATCATCGGCGCGGTGGAAGAAGTGGGCGTCAGCGTACCGGTTGTGGTGCGTCTTGAAGGTAACAATGCCGAGCTGGGTGCCAAAAAACTGGCAGACAGCGGTTTGAACATCATTGCAGCGACCAGCCTGACGAATGCGGCTCAACAAGTTGTCGCGGCAGTGGAGGGGAAATAATGTCGATTTTAATCAACAAGAACACCAAAGTTATCTGCCAGGGTTTCACCGGTAGCCAGGGGACTTTCCACTCCGAACAAGCCATCGCTTACGGCACCAAAATGGTTGGCGGCGTTACGCCAGGCAAAGGCGGCACCGAGCATCTGGGCTTGCCAGTGTTCAATACCGTGCGTGAAGCGGTAGAAACTACCGGCGCAACGGCGTCTGTGATTTATGTGCCGGCACCGTTCTGTAAAGACTCTATTCTGGAAGCGCTGGATGCAGGTATTAAACTGATCATCTGTATCACTGAAGGCATCCCGACGCTGGATATGCTGGTGGTTAAAGTGAAACTGGATCAGAGCGATGCAGTGATGATCGGGCCAAACTGTCCGGGTGTTATCACGCCGGGCGAATGCAAAATCGGCATCATGCCGGGCCACATTCATCTGCCAGGCAAAGTGGGCATCGTTTCCCGTTCCGGTACGCTGACGTATGAAGCCGTTAAACAGACAACTGATTACGGTTACGGCCAGTCTACCTGCGTCGGTATCGGCGGTGACCCGATCCCGGGCTCTAACTTCATCGATATCCTGAAGCTGTTCCAGGAAGATCCACAGACTGAAGTGATCGTGATGATCGGTGAAATCGGTGGTAACGCGGAAGAAGAAGCTGCCGCGTACATCAAAGCACACGTGACCAAACCGGTTGTGGGCTATATCGCGGGTGTGACTGCGCCTAAAGGCAAACGTATGGGCCATGCAGGCGCCATCATTGCCGGTGGTAAAGGCACTGCTGATGAGAAATTTGCAGCGCTGGAAGCGGCAGGCGTGAAAACCGTTCGCAGCCTGGCCGATATCGGCGAAGCCGTGAAATCATTGCTTCCGCAATAAGTATTACCCACCCGCACCGGTGAAATTACGGTGCGGGTGAAGCCGATTTATTTAAGAAAAAGATTCGACATGTTGGCCACCTTCGGGTGGCCTTTTTTATTTTAAGCGAAATAGTTAACATTCGCTGAATTGAGCTATATTTATTAACACAGCACGATAGGTTCATTGGAAATAAAAGGTTAATAATTAGGTTTAAACAGGTAGCAAAATAAATATTAACGATAACCATATAAACACAATTAATTAACATAAAGGCCACCCTTAAAGCTCAATGAAACCAACGGTTAACATCCTGAAATATTTTTTTCGAAATTGATGAAGACATTATAGAAATAAACAATGAGATAGGCTTAAATTGCGTCAGATCAATTACAGCGATTATCACTGTTTTGTTCTTAAATTGACCTGTACACGGAAATCCGCTTTGGGTCACTAAAAAACCTATTTAATGTGTGGGATTACTGGCGTAACATAATGCTCCTGTAACCATCCGTTTTTTGTATGATTATTTTTCCCGTGATTTTGCCCGTTCATCAGCCTGTTACAGGCCCGCTGATCGCGCTTTTTCCGGGTTCAGAGTGTCCCGCTGACAGCGTTACTCGCACTGAATGCTGGCTCTCTGTTCTGCACACATTTGAATACTGGTAGTCATGAGGCGTTCCGGCAACCGGTTCGTCAGAGATCGCAATTTGGGGTCTTCCTCCGAGGAGCAAGGGGTCAAGATGTTTGATATCGTTGAACTGTCGCGTTTACAGTTTGCTTTAACAGCCATGTACCATTTCCTATTTGTCCCATTAACGCTGGGTATGGCGTTTTTACTGGCAATTATGGAAACGGTTTATGTGCTTTCCGGCAAACAAATCTATAAAGATATGACCAAATTCTGGGGCAAACTTTTTGCAATTAACTTTGCATTGGGCGTTGCAACCGGTTTAACCATGGAATTCCAGTTCGGGACTAACTGGTCATATTTCTCACATTACGTCGGTGATATCTTCGGTGCGCCTCTGGCGATTGAAGGTTTAATGGCGTTCTTCCTGGAATCCACTTTAGTGGGCCTGTTCTTCTTCGGATGGGACCGTCTTTCTAAAGTTCAGCATATGACAGTGACCTGGTTTGTTGCCCTTGGCTCAAACTTGTCAGCACTGTGGATCCTGGTGGCGAACGGCTGGATGCAAAACCCGATTGCATCGACCTTCAACTACGAAACCATGCGTATGGAAATGGTCAGCTTCTCTGAGCTGGTTCTGAACCCGGTCGCACAGGTTAAATTCGTTCATACCGTAGCGTCTGGTTATGTGACTGGCGCGATGTTCATTCTGGCTATCAGCTCTTACTACCTGTTAAAAGGCCGCGACGTAGGTTTTGCGAAGCGTTCATTTGCTATCGCTGCAAGCTTCGGTCTGGCCGCAGTGCTCTCCGTTATCGTACTGGGTGATGAATCCGGTTATGAAATGGGTGACGTACAGAAAACCAAACTGGCGGCTATCGAAGCAGAGTGGGATACCCAACCTGCACCGGCAAGTTTCACGCTGTTCGGCATGCCTAATCAGGACAAAATGGAAAATGAATATTCCATTCAAATTCCTTACCTGCTCGGCCTGATTGCTACGCGTTCCGTGGATACGCCGGTTACTGGTCTGAAAGACCTGATGGCGCAACATGAAGTGCGTATCCGCAACGGTATGAAAGCGTACACCCTGCTGGAAGAACTGCGTTCGGGCAATACTGACCCGAAAGTCCGCAGCGATTTTGAAAATGCTAAGCAGGATCTGGGCTACGGTATGTTGCTCAAACGCTATACCGACAACCCGGCGGGAGCGACTGACGCACAGATTCAGAAAGCGACCAAAGATTCTATTCCACGCGTTCTGCCTCTGTACTTCGCATTCCGTATCATGGTTGCCTGCGGCATCCTGATGTTCGTCCTGATTGCGCTGTCCTTCTATACCGTCCTGCGCGGCAAGATTGGTCAGAAACGCTGGTTACACCGCGCGGTATTCATCGGCCTGCCATTGCCGTGGATTGCTGTCGAAGCGGGCTGGTTCGTGGCTGAATATGGTCGTCAGCCTTGGGCGATTGGTGAAGTGTTACCGACTGCGGTTGCACACTCTTCACTGACTGTGGGTGATGTACTGTCCTCGATGATCCTCATCTGCGGTCTGTACACCCTGTTCCTGGTCGCTGAAATGTTCCTGATGTTCAAATATGCGCGCCTGGGCCCAAGCAGCCTGAAAACTGGCCGTTATCATTATGAACAAACTTCAGCGCCACTTGAGCAAGCTCGGTAATAGGGAGTCCACTTATGTTTGATTATGAAGTTTTACGGTTCATCTGGTGGGTGCTGATTGGCGTGCTGTTTATCGGCTTCGCCGTCACCGATGGATTTGATATGGGCGTAGGCATCCTGGTGCGCATTATCGGTAAAACCGATACTGACCGCCGCGTGATGATTAACGCCATCGCCCCGCACTGGGACGGCAACCAGGTCTGGCTGATTACGGCCGGTGGCGCATTGTTCGCTGCCTGGCCGATGGTCTACGCAGCGGCTTTCTCCGGCTTCTATGCCGCGATGGTGCTGGTGTTGTGCGCCTTGTTCTTCCGTCCGCTGGGCTTTGATTACCGTTCAAAACTCGAGAGCGCTCGCTGGCGTGGCATGTGGGACTGGGGCATCTTTATCGGCAGCTTCGTGCCCGCTCTGGTGTTCGGTGTGGCCTTCGGTAACCTTCTGTTAGGGGTGCCGTTCCATATCGACAGCGACCTGCGTCTGTTCTACACCGGTAATCTGCTGGGCTTGCTGAACCCGTACGGCATTCTGGCCGGTCTGGTGAGCCTGACTATGCTGATCACCCAGGGCGCTACCTACCTGCAAATGCGTACTGTGGGTGAACTGCACCTGCGTACCCGTACCGCGTCGCAGATTTCTGCGCTGGTGATGATGGTGTGCTTCCTGCTGGCGGGTATCTGGTTAGTGAAAGGGATTGATGGCTTCACCGTGACATCCGTTATGGATCACGCGGGTCCGTCTAACCCGCTGCGCAAAACTGTGTCTCATGAAGCGGGTGCATGGCTGGCGAACTTCAACAAGACGCCGGGCCTGTGGGCAATTCCTGCGTTAGGTGTGATTTTGCCGCTGCTGACCATTTTGTTCTCGCGCATGAATAAAGCCGCGCTGGCGTTCATCAGTAACTCACTGACTATCGCCTGTGTGATCCTGACTGCCGGTATCACTATGTTCCCGTTCGTGATGCCTTCTATCACTGAACCGAATGCCAGCCTGACAATGTGGGATGCAACATCTACGCTGTTGACGCTGAGAGTGATGACCGTTGTCGCTTGTATCTTTGTGCCAATCATCCTGATTTACACCTCATGGGCGTATTACAAGATGTTCGGGCGCCTCGATAAACACTACATCGAGAACAACAAGCATTCGTTGTATTAAGGAGAACACCATGTGGTATTTTGCCTGGATCCTCGGCACCTTACTGGCTTGCTCATTCGGTATCATTACCGCGCTGGCGTTTGAACACAGCGAAGCCAATAAAGCGGCTAAAGAAGAGAAGTAATAATGAGTGTGATCGTGGATAAACTCTACGCCATCACAGACAAGGGCCCCTTGCGGGCCCTTTCGCTTGTGATGTCACTGGCACTGGCCGGTTGCGTTTTCTGGAAACCGGGCATGTTTGCCTCGTCGACCAGTCAGCTTGAAGTCTGGCATGGGCTCATTTTGATATGGGCTGTGTGCAGTGGCGTGATCCACGGCCTGGGTTTTCGCCCGAATAAATCAGTCTGGAAGGCTTTCTTCTCGCCATTGCTGGCGATGATTGCGCTAGCTGCAGGACTTTATTACTTTTTCAGCTGATTTTTTGCATAAAAAAAAGACAAATTTACAGTAATTTTCTTATGGGCCGTGCTGGCCCATAATTATTTTCATTCCAGCAATCCTACCCATTCCCAACCCCAATTCTCTTGCGTATAGTAGTGCCGTCAAATTGCATTACGGGATGTACAGTGAGTAATTCGTTGTTCCGATGGCCGGTTCGTGTCTATTTTGAGGACACAGACGCGGGAGGTGTGGTCTACCATGCCCGATACGTCGCCTTTTATGAAAGGGCTCGCACAGAGATGTTGCGCCAACGCAATTTTCACCAGCAGCAGTTGCTGAGTGAACACGTCGCTTTTGCTGTCCGCCGCATGACGGTCGAATACTTTGCACCAGCTCGCTTAGATGACCTGCTGGATGTTCAGAGTGAGATTACGTCCATTCGCGGAGCTTCTCTTACTTTTGCACAACGAATTCTTGATTCGCATGGAAACCTTCTGAGTTCTGCAGAAGTGTTGATCGCATGCATTGATCCAAACCAAATGAAGCCCCGAGCGCTTCCTAAGTCTATTGTCGCGGAGTTTAAGCAGTGACTGACATGAACATTCTTGATTTATTTTTGAAGGCCAGCATCCTGGTCAAGCTGATTATGCTTGTCCTGGTGTGCTTCTCTATCGCGTCCTGGGCGATCATCATTCAACGCACCAAAGTGCTGAATGCCGCCACCCGCGAGGCAGAAGCGTTCGAAGATAAATTCTGGTCCGGTATCGAACTTTCCCGTCTGTATCAGGAAAGTCAGGGCCGCCGCGAAACCCTGAGCGGGGCAGAGCAGATCTTCCATTCCGGTTTTAAAGAGTTCGCCCGCCTTCATCGTGCCAACAGCCACGCGCCAGAAGCCGTGATTGAAGGTTCTTCACGTGCGATGCGTATTTCTTTTAACCGTGAACTCGAATCACTTGAAACTCACATTCCGTTCCTTGGTACTGTCGGTTCTATCAGCCCTTATATCGGTCTGTTCGGTACAGTCTGGGGGATCATGCACGCCTTTATCGGTTTAGGTTCTGTGAAACAGGCAACGTTGCAAATGGTTGCTCCGGGTATCGCAGAAGCACTGATCGCCACCGCGATTGGTCTGTTTGCCGCTATCCCTGCTGTTATGGCGTACAACCGCCTGAACCAGCGTGTGAACAAGCTTGAGCAAAACTACGATAACTTCATGGAAGAATTCACGGCTATCCTGCACCGTCAGGCTTTCTCTCGCGAAACCAGCAGTAACTAAAGGGGGAGAGTATGGCTCGTTCACGAGGTCGTCGTAACCGTCGCGAAGGTAAGTCGGAGATCAATATCGTTCCGCTGCTGGACGTACTGCTGGTTCTGTTACTGATTTTTATGGCAACAGCGCCCATCATTACCCAGAGTGTGGAAGTTGATTTGCCTGACGCAACGGATTCTAAAACGGTGTCCAGCGATGATAATCCGCCAGTGATTGTTGAAGTGTCTGGCGTGGGTCAATACACCATCGTGGTTGACCATCAGCGTATGGAACAATTGCCTGAACAGCAGGTGATCGCGGAAGCGACCAGCCGTATTCAGGCCAATCCGAAGACGGTATTTCTGATCGGTGGTGCGAAAGATGTGCCTTATGATGAAATTATTAAGGCGCTGAACATGCTGCATCAGGCTGGCGTGAAGTCTGTCGGATTGATGACACAACCTATCTGAGGATAGGTAATTTGTAACACTTATTTGAAACCCGGCATTCTCTGGCTTGTTAAAAGTATGACAGGCAATACAGGAAACCGGGTTTTTAGTAATCCTGTCTTGGGAAATCTATTTTGGTAAAGGCAACTGCAACTGAACAAAACGATAAGCTCAAACGCGCCGTTATTGTTTCGGTCGTTCTGCATATCATCATTATAGCCCTGTTGATTTGGGGATCGCTGGACGAAGATACCAGCATGAGTGGCGGCGGTGGCGGTAGCGATATCTCTGCCGTAATGGTTGATCCAAGTGCCGTGGTCGATCAGTACAACCGTCAGCAGCAGCAGCAGGCTGATTCCCAACGTGCTGCCGCAGCGCGTCAGAAAAAATCAGAACAACAGGCTGAAGAGCTGCAACAGAAACAGGCCGCAGAACAGCAACGCCTGAAAGAACTTGAGAAAGAGCGTCTGCAAGCGCAGGAAAATGCCAAGCAGCAGGCTCAGGAACAGGCTCAGCAGCAGAAGCAGGCTGAACAAGCCGCTGAGCAGGCGAAAGAACAGCAGAAACAGGCAGAAGCTGCTGCCGCACAAGCGAAGGCTGAAGCGGCCAAAGCGGCCGCTCTGGCGAAAGCAGATGCTGCGAAAGAAGCGGCTAAAGCACAAGCTGATGCTAAAAAACAAGCAGAGGCTGAAGCTGCCGCCGCCGCTGCCGCAGCGAAGAAACAAGCCGAAGTGGACGCTAAGAAAGAAGCGGCCGCAGAAGCCAAAAAACAGGCTGCTGCTGAGGCAAAAGCTCAGGCCGCGGCTGATGCGAAGGCACAAGCTGACGCCGATGCCAAAGCCGCCGCCGATGCAAAAGCTGCCGCTGCCGCAGAGAAAAAAGCGGAAGCTGCCGCTGCTGCCAAGAAAGCTGCAGCGGATAAAAAAGCTGCCGCCGCCGCCGCAGCCAAAGAAGCCGCTGATGCGAATAACTTATTTGATGGCCTTGCCGACTCCAAAAATGCACCGAAAGGCGCAACAGGTGGCGGCGCTTCTGCTCCTTCAGGGAAGGGGACTCAGAAAAAGGCGGGGGCATCCGGGGCTGATATTGCGAACTATGGTAGCCAGATTAAGGCTGCCATCGAGAGCAGATTCTATGACGCGTCATCTTATACAGGCAAAACCTGTGCGTTGCGCGTTAAAATGAACCCTGATGGCTCATTAATCAGTGTGTCGGCAGAAGGTGGGGATCCTGCACTGTGTCAGGCGGCGCTTGCCGCAGCCCGACAGGCGAAGTTCCCGAAACCGCCTTCTGAAGCCGTCTATGAAGTATTTAAAAATGCTCCGATAGATTTCAAACCTCAATAAAAGATGAAAATGATAACTTTTCAGATTTTTACGATGGTTTGCAGGGTGTGATTCTAGTTTTGTGTGCGTTGGTTTGTTAAAATTCTGCTAAATTATCGCGGGCAGATACGTCCAGATAAGGGAGATACAATGAAGCAGGCATTTCGAGTAGCGTTCGGCCTTTTGATGATGTGGGCATCTGTGGTTCATGCAGAAGTTCGCATTGAAATTACCCAAGGGGTAGATACAGCTCGTCCGATTGGCGTTGTGCCATTCAAATGGGCTGGCCCGGGTACACCACCTGAAGATGTGGGTGGTATCGTTGCTGCTGACTTACGTAACAGTGGCAAATTCAATCCTATTGATGCATCACGTATGCCTCAGCAGCCAACCTCCGCCGCAGAAGTGACCCCTGCAGCCTGGACCGCGCTGGGTATTGATGCTGTTGTTATCGGTCAGGTTCAGCCTGCAGCCGATGGCAGCTATGTGGTGTCTTACCAACTGGTGGATACCTCTGGCGCACCAGGTACCGTGCTGGCGCAAAACCAGTACAAAGTGACCAAACAATGGTTGCGTTATTCCGCCCATACCGCCAGCGATGAAGTGTTTGAAAAGCTGACCGGTATTAAAGGCGCATTCCGTACCCGTATCGCTTATATCGTGCAGACTAACGGCGGGAAATTCCCGTATGAACTGCGTGTAGCGGATTACGATGGATACAATCAGTTTGTCGTTCACCGTTCACCTGAGCCTCTGATGTCTCCGGCCTGGTCTCCGGACGGCAGCAAACTGGCTTACGTCACCTTTGAGAGCGGTCGTTCAGCATTGGTGGTTCAGACGCTGGCAAACGGTGCAATCAAGCAGATTGCTTCATTCCCTCGTCACAACGGTGCACCTGCTTTCTCTCCGGATGGCAGCAAACTGGCTTTCGCACTGTCTAAAGACGGTAGCCTGAACCTGTATGTGATGAATCTGTCTTCTGGCCAGATTAGTCAGGTGACTAACGGACGTAGCAACAATACGGAACCAACCTGGTTCCCGGACAGCCAGAATCTGGCATTCACGTCGGATCAGGGCGGTCGTCCGCAGGTTTATAAAGTCAACATTAATGGCGGTGCGCCTCAGCGTCTGACCTGGGAAGGCTCGCAGAATCAGGACTCTGACGTAAGTACAGATGGCAAGTTCCTGGTTATGGTGAGCAGCGCCAGCGGTACACAGCACATCGCTAAACTAGATCTGGCAACGGGAGCCGTTCAAACATTGACGGACACGTTCCTGGATGAAACGCCTAGCCTCGCACCAAATGGCACCATGGTAATTTACAGTTCCTCTCAAGGACTGGGTTCCGTATTGCAGTTGGTATCGACTGATGGGCGCTTCAAAGCGCGTCTTCCGGCAACTGATGGACAGGTCAAATTTCCTGCCTGGTCGCCGTATCTGTAATGCATAGAAAAACTATGTATGGCAAAAAATTATAAAAGGATCGAATAGATGCAACTGAATAAAGTGCTGAAAGGGCTGATGCTGGCGTTGCCTGTACTGGCAGTAGCTGCTTGTAGTTCTCACAAGAACGCAGACAACGACCAATCCAACGGTATGGGTCTGAACTCTGGCGCAGGCACTGAAAACGCAAACATGTCTTCAGAAGAGCAAGCTCGTCTGCAGATGCAAGAACTGCAGAAAAACAACATCGTTTACTTTGGCCTGGACAAATACGATGTGTCTTCTGAATTCGCTCAGATGTTGGACGCGCACGCTGCTTTCCTGCGTAGCAACCCGTCTTACAAAGTGACTGTAGAAGGTCATGCTGACGAACGTGGTACTCCAGAGTACAACATCGCCCTGGGCGAACGTCGTGCTACTGCTGTTAAAATGTACCTGCAAGGCAAAGGCGTTTCTGCTGACCAAATCTCTATCGTTTCTTACGGTAAAGAAAAACCAGCTGTACTGGGCCATGACGAAGCGGCATACGCTAAAAACCGTCGTGCCGTACTGGTATACTAAGAGAGTAGTATGAGCAGTAACTTCAGAACTCACTTGTTGAGTCTGTCGTTACTGGTTGGCGTAGCGGTCCCATGGGCCGCTACTGCCCAAGCGCCAATCAGTAATGTCGGCTCAGGCTCGATTGAAGATCGGGTCACCTCTCTGGAGCGTATTTCTAACGCTCACAGCCAGCTATTAACTCAACTCCAGCAACAACTTTCTGATACCCAACGTGATATGGATACTCTTCGTGGTCAAATCCAGGAGAACCAATATCAGTTGAGTCAGCTTGGTGATCGCCAGAAGCAGATTTTTAATCAACTGGACAGCTTAAGCCAGAGTTCTGCCGGAGCCGTCAGCACGGGTGCTGCAGCAGCCACAGGTGACGCTTCCGGTTCTGCTGCCACAACGCCTGATGCGGGTGCTGCACAAGCCCCGGCAAGCACCGGTGACGTGAACAGTGACTACAATGCTGCAGTTTCACTGGCGCTGGAAAAGAAACAGTATGATGAAGCCATTGCGGCTTTTCAGAGTTTCGTAAAAAAATATCCTGATTCAACTTATCAGCCTAATGCCAATTACTGGCTGGGACAGTTGTATTACAACAAGGGTAAAAAAGACGATGCTGCCTATTATTTTGCAGTTGTGGTCAAAAACTACCCTAAGTCTCCAAAAAGTTCTGACGCAATGTTCAAGGTTGGGGTGATCATGCAGGAGAAAGGGCAGGCTGATAAAGCCAAAGCCGTCTTCGCACAGGTCGTGAAACAGTACCCAAATACCGATGCGGCAAAACAAGCTCAAAAACGTTTATCTGCAAAATAGTTCCTCGTTCAGGTCCGGAAAATGTACATATCGTGCATTTTCTGGGCTTGAGTGTGTGAAACGCCATCAGTTAGCACTCTTTCTGAAAATTAAAGTTGCACTGAAAAGTTAAATAAGTAATATATGCCGCCGTTGCCCAGACAACTCCAAACGGCTAACGCTGTCAGAGATTTAGGCAATATGCAGCAGGTTTAGATGGGCCGTTAGCTCAGTTGGTAGAGCAGTTGACTTTTAATCAATTGGTCGCTGGTTCGAATCCAGCACGGCCCACCACTTTTAAAGTGGAAAATGCAGTGAAGCAGTGCAGGATGAGAACCATGGGTTCGAGCCGAGCGAAGCGAGACGACAACGCGCAAGCGTTGCCCGCAGGCGAGGTGAAACCGAGTCAATCCAGCACGGCCACCAATCTAAATCAGCATTGCATGTGGCTTGCACACCAACTGCAAGACACGCTGGCAATAAGCAGTATTCAGGAAGGGCCGTTAGCTCAGTTGGTAGAGCAGTTGACTTTTAATCAATTGGTCGCTGGTTCGAATCCAGCACGGCCCACCACTCTTTAGAGTGTAATGTCCTGAATAATTTTAGAAGCCGACAGTAAAAGCAGTACGCAGCATTTAGATGGGCCGTTAGCTCAGTTGGTAGAGCAGTTGACTTTTAATCAATTGGTCGCTGGTTCGAATCCAGCACGGCCCACCACTTTCAAAGTGGAAAATGTAGTGAAGCAGTGCAGGATGAGAACCATAGGTTCGAGCCGAGCGAAGCGAGACGACAACGCGCAAGCGTTGCCCGCAGGGCGAGGTGAAACCGAGTCAATCCAGCACGGCCCACCACTTTTTTAGTGAAGCCATCTAAATTGCAGAATTCAGAGAAAAGCGCCTTTTGGCGCTTTTTTCGCATGTGAGTCCCAAAAGACCTCATTTTTTCTTAAGTCTTCGCTTTTTGTTCCCCCGTTGCGTGTCTCATTCGAGACTCTTTTAAGTCCAGTAAACATTTTAAGCCCTGCGTCTATTATTTGGACGACTTTCCCTGCTTTTTGCGGTATTTTGTTTAGCATACAAAACTAAGGATTCCCGGGTGGGATCTGTTGTGGCTTATGGCTATCCGGGCAAGTTGCCTGACTGAATGAGATAACGAGTATGAGCGAAACATTGGATCTGAATGCGACGGTTTATCCTTTCCCTCCGAAACCCGCCGTGCTGAATGCAGATGAAAAGACCTTCTATAAAGAGAAGATCAGAAAACTGCTGAAGGAACGTGATGCCGTGATGGTGGCGCATTATTACACCGATCCTGAAATTCAGGCGCTCGCTGAAGAAACCGGTGGTATTGTCGCGGATTCTTTAGAGATGGCGCGTTTTGGCAGCCAGCATCCTGCTTCGACCCTGCTTGTCGCGGGTGTGCGCTTCATGGGAGAAACGGCCAAAATCCTCAGCCCGGAAAAAACCGTGCTGATGCCAACCCTCAACGCTGAATGTTCTTTGGATCTGGGCTGCCCGGAGCAAGCTTTCTCAGATTTTTGCGACCAGCACCCCGACCGCACCGTTGTGGTCTACGCTAATACCTCAGCAGCAGTAAAAGCCAGAGCCGACTGGGTCGTGACCTCAAGCATTGCGGTTGAGCTGATTGAACATCTCGATAGTCTGGGTGAAAAAATAATCTGGGCACCTGACCGGCACCTCGGAAATTACGTCCGTAAGCAGACGGGGGCAGACGTCTTGTGCTGGCAGGGCGCCTGTATCGTCCATGACGAGTTTAAAACACAGGCCCTGGCCCGAATGAAAGGCTTGTATCCGAACGCCGCTGTTCTGGTGCATCCGGAGTCTCCTCAGGCGATCGTTGATATGGCTGATGCGGTCGGTTCTACCAGTCAGCTTATTCAGGCGGCAAAAACGTTGCCTCAGAAGCAACTGATCGTCGCCACTGACCGTGGCATTTTTTACAAAATGCAGCAGGCGTGCCCGGACAAAGAATTGTTTGAAGCGCCGACGGCGGGTGAGGGCGCAAGTTGCCGAACCTGCGCGCATTGTCCGTGGATGGCGATGAATGGCCTTAAAGCCATTGCTGAAGGTCTGGAACACGGCGGCACGGAACATGCTATCGAGGTTGACGAAGCGCTGCGTGTGAAATCACTGATCCCCCTGAATCGCATGCTGGATTTTGCTGCCCAACTTAGATTACGGACGCAGGCTAAAGCGCTGTAAGCATTTTTTGTGACTGATAATGTCTTGTGACTGACAATAAAAGGAAAAGGATGTGATGATGGATTTTTTCAGTACCAGCAATATTCTGGTTCATATACCGCTTGGAAAGGGCGGATATGACCTGTCGTGGATTGAAGCTGTAGGCACCCTTTTTGGATTGCTCTGCATCTGGTACGCCAGCAAAGAAAAGCTGATCAACTATCCGTTCGGTCTGATCAACGTCACATTGTTTGCGATCATCTTTTTCCAGATCCAGCTTTACGCCAGCCTGCTGCTGCAGATTTTCTTCTTTGCCGCGAATATCTACGGCTGGTATGCCTGGAGTCGTCAGACAGCCGATCAGGAAGCTGAATTGCAGATCCGCTGGTTGCCGCGTGGCAAAGCGCTGATATGGGGCGTAGTGTGCGTCGCAGGCATTCTGCTGATGACCTTCAACATTGACCGTGTTTTTGCCACCCTGACGCTAGTGGCGGTGAATCTGATGCAGGCGCTGGGGCTGAATGTGCAGATGCCTGAACTGCAACCTGATGCCTTCCCGTTCTGGGATTCGTCAATGATGGTGTTGTCGATTGTGGCAATGCTGCTGATGACCCGAAAATATGTCGAGAACTGGCTGCTGTGGGTCATCATTGATGTCATCAGCGTCGCGATTTTCGCTTATCAGGGCGTTTATGCGATGGCGCTTGAATACGTGCTGCTGACGCTGATTGCACTGAACGGTTCGTGGCTGTGGATCAAAAGTGCAAAGCAAAACGGTTCTCAGCCTTTGCAACCGGCCTGATTTTGCGACCATAAAAAACGCCTCCATAACGGAGGCGTTTTGCTTTCTCGTTCTGACCTGAGGAATCAGTGGTGATGATGTGCATGGCTATGACCATGATGATCGTGCCCGGCGCTGGTCACGGGAATTTCATTCATCTCACAATCCGGTGCTTCACACTGGCCATATTCCATCTGTATCGTGGCATGGCCGATGCGGCATTTTTCCAGTAAATGGTGCTGAATGCGGTAAAGCAGCGCGTCGTGATCGTGCGGTGGAACAACCTGCACGTGCACGGTCATCAGACGCTGTTCACCAATCTGCCAGACGTGAACGTGATGCACGTTGCGCACCTCCGGGATACTCAGGGATAAATCCCGGCGCAGTTTATTGATATCGATCTCTTCCGGTGTGCCTTCCAGCAACTCATGGAAACTCTCCCGCAGCAACCGCCAGGCATTGTTTAACACCAGGCAGGAAACCAGCACTGATAAAATCGGGTCCACAGGTGTCCAGCCGGTATACATGATGATCAGCGCCGCAGCGACCGCCCCAATTGACCCCAGCAAATCACCCAGAACATGCAGCGCGGCGGCACGCACATTAATGTTGGCTTTTTCCTGGCCCTGATGCAGCAGCCAGAAGGCCAGAATATTGGCAAACAGGCCAGCGATGGCGATCACCAGCATAGTGGTGCCCATCACCGGCTGTGGATTAAAGAATCGCGCGATGGCTTCCCAGACAATCAGAACGACAATCACCAGCAGCGCAGCGGCATTGACGAAGGCCGCCATGGTCGTCAGGCGCAAATAGCCAAAAGTATGGCGGGTATTCGGCTTACGTTTAGCAAAGCGTACGGCAAGCAATGCGACAAGCAGCGCGGCGGCGTCAGTCAGCATGTGTCCTGCATCGGCCAGAAGCGCCAGAGAGCCGGAGACCAGCCCGCCAATCACTTCGGCCACCATGAAAATCACAGTAACGAGGAAAGCCAGCAACAAACGGCGACTGTTTTTGTCCTGTGGTAACAGGGAAGAAGACATAATTATATTCACAAAAATGATGAACCGAGACAATCACAATAGCGTAATCATAACGTGTTGCAAGAAGGGGAAGTTAAGGAAGAAGGAGGAAACAAAGTTCCTCCTGTGTGAACAACCGTGACGGGATTAGTTACCGGTTTCTTTCGACGGTGTTGTGCCCGGGGTCTGATTCGGACAACGGCCATCTTTGCACATGGTTTTCTTATGCTGTTTGTCTTTGCTCATGTGATGCGTAGTGGTATCCGTTTTGGTATTCACTTCATTCACAGGTTTACTGGTATTGTTGATCTGATCGTTGCTCACACTTTTTGGCGCAATTTTCTGAATTGAACCCGGCGATCCGGACTGATTTGCCTGGCCATTGTTATCGCTGGCTGAGGATTCGCCGGCAGCATAAGCAGCGCCGGTGGTCAGCGCCATGGTTGCGGTCAGTAACATGATTGCGAGCTTTTTCATAATGTTCATCTCCATTGTTTCGTTAAAGGTCCATGGTCGTTTTTCATGTGCCTGATAAAAGCCTAGCTAAATAAATTATGTCCTAAATCAAAATGAGACGAATCGTAGGTGTAAAAGCAGGTTTACACTGACATTCAATACGGCTAGATTGAACGCGGTCAGCGTTTCGCTTTGTCTCTTATGAACACCCGAATGGAACAGTTATGAATTATCAAAACGACGATTTACGCATTAAAGAAATCAAAGAACTTTTACCTCCGGTTGCCCTGCTCGAAAAATTTCCCGCCACTGACAAAGCGGCAAAAACAGTTTCTCAGGCTCGCAATGCCATTCATAAGATACTGAAAGGAAACGATGATCGCCTTCTTGTCGTCATCGGGCCGTGCTCCATTAACGATCCGAAAGCCGCGAAAGAATACGCTGCCCGTTTGCTGAAAATGCGTGAAGAGCTGCAAGGTGAGCTGGAAGTGGTGATGCGTGTTTATTTTGAAAAACCGCGCACTACGGTGGGCTGGAAAGGGCTCATTAATGATCCGCACATGAATAACAGCTACCAGATTAACGACGGTTTGCGCATTGCCCGCAAACTGTTACTGGATATTAATGACAGCGGTCTGCCAGCGGCGGGCGAGTTCCTGGACATGATTACGCCACAATATCTGGCGGATTTAATGAGCTGGGGCGCCATCGGCGCACGTACCACGGAATCTCAGGTACACCGTGAGTTGTCCTCCGGCTTATCTTGCCCGGTTGGTTTCAAAAACGGCACCGACGGTACCATTAAAGTGGCGATCGACGCCATCAACGCGGCTGGCGCGCCGCATTGCTTCCTGTCTGTCACCAAATGGGGTCACTCCGCTATCGTGAACACCAGCGGGAATAACGACTGTCATATCATTCTGCGCGGCGGCAAAAAGCCAAACTACAGTGCTCAGGATGTGCAGGAAGTGAAAGAAGGCCTGAAAAAAGGCGGACTGCCAGCCCGTATTATGATCGATTTCAGCCATGCCAACAGCAGTAAGCAATTCAAAAAGCAGATGGAAGTGTGTGAAGACGTTTGTGGTCAGATTGCGGGTGGCGAACAGGCGGTGATGGGCGTGATGGTCGAAAGTCATCTGGTCGAAGGGAATCAGAGCCTAGACAGCGGCGAGCCACTGGTTTACGGCCAGAGCGTGACCGATGCCTGCATCGGCTGGGAAGATACCGAAGTGCTGCTGCGTAATCTCGCGAACGCCGTTAAAGCGCGTCGCGGATAATTCTTTAACGCCAGCATATCTTTCTGAGCCCCGCTTTTGCGGGGCTTTTTATTACCTGAATATGTTCAGAGCGTGCATTTCATATCCATACAACGCAAATCAGCATTCGCCATCTCAGAGCGGTAAAGACTCTCTTTTACCAGACTGAAACCGTTCCTCTTATAAAATTCAAAAGCATTCGGTGTGGAAGCCAGCGTAAGTGCTGTGAATCCCCGCGATTTGGCTTCCGCTTTTATGGCAGCAAGAATTTGCGTGGCGAGACCTTTGTCTTCGAATTCCGGCAACGTAAAAATCGCTTCAACACTGCCATTTTTCAGATCGAGAAAACCTGTTGCCGCCGGTGTCTCCAGCCCGTGCACCTGTGCGACAAAAAAAGGATTCTCCGCAATAGCTTTGCGATATCCGGCAGGCATCTGTTCGGGCGTCCACGCCATCACAATGTCTGCGCCATAGGTATTTTTACATCCGTGGCGGATAGCCTGATTTCTGATTTCCCAGAGTATTTCCGCTTCATCGGGGCAGGCGAGTCTGACGGGCATTGTTATCTCCTTTTTGATGGCGTTCAGAAATAACTTACATGAATTCATCGCTCAATGTGTTGAATATGAAGTTTATTTTTTCACCGCGAGGTGTAACATTATCTTTTGCTAACAATAAAAACTGACAGGGATGAGAGATGAACGCAGTACAGATAAGAACAATAGAAATCCGAAAAATCACCGCCGGGACTGTCTATAAATTGGTGTCTGTCGGCATGCTGTTTGCAGCCTTACCTGTGGGTTTGCTGATGGGAATTATGGGGGCTTTTGGGTATGACGTGATTTTACTGAATGGCGAATACGTCTATGGCATTACAGCGTTTATCACCGCGCCGGTCCTTGCCTGCTTAATGTCACAAGTGTTCACGCTATTCTTTGGAACATTTATTTGCCTGGGATTGTGGATTTACTCACGTATTAAACGGATGAATATCAGGATAGTAGAAGATTCAAATACCTGATAAAGCAAGAGCAGGATGATGACAGAAGACGAACTGGATAAAGCCATTCACAAAGCTAATGAAAGGGAACGTTATCTCTGGCGGTACGCTCGCTGGTTTATCAAAATCTTGTGGTTTGGCTTGTTTATGGCTTTCCTTGCGCAATTAATACAACGTTATTTTCAGTGCTAACGTGTTTCTGATTTTGCCTGATGAGAAAGTCAAAGCCCCGGTTAATTATCGGGGCTTATTGTTTTATGCATTACTGAAAACGTAGCCGCGGAGTTACTTCTTCAGCCCTACGCCCAGCCGTCCGTTAGCGTTGAGATCTCGTTCAAGGAATCGGCCTGTCCAGTTTGCTTCATAGTTTTCGCGGGGGAAATCCGCTGGTGAAGCGCCTGTCTTCAGCGCTTCGTGTACCTTACGGGCATAAGCGACATTCTTTTCGCACAGCGGCGCGGCTGGAATGTACATCACATTTCCCCATCCTTGCTGATCTTCAACCGGCGCGACGGAATGAATGACGTCACAATGCCACCATACCGAGTCGCCCGCCTGAAGTTCCGGAATACTGCACAGGCCTTTAATCAGATGCGGATGCCATTTTTCTGAAACAGGTAAAACGCGGCCAGGCGCAACGCCACAGAGTTCATCTTCCGGCACATCATCAAGCAGCGGACGCAGCAGCACATACGCCATCGCCTCAGGCACCGGAACGACGTGCAGCAAGCCCTGTCCGGTTTGCATATCAGATAGCGCAGTCCAGCCCTGGAATGTCCGGAACGCTGAGCATTTCGTCGTGTTTTCCACATCGTATTCATTGACGTCGGGTCTGAAAGCCGCATCCCATGGATCGTATTCCTCAAAACGGTTGGTGAAAATCTTGCGGAAGACTTTCTGATACGCCGGTAACAGCCAGCGTTCTAACGCGCCGGAATCGGTATGCGCGCCCAGCCCCTTAGAAGTGGTGCCCGGAAGACGCCTGCGGATCCTGTCCGGATAGATAATATTTACGTCAGGATTAAACCATGCGCCCTGATGGTCCCCGAACTTCCAGAGACGGTTTAAAAATGACTGAACCGTGCCGATTTCCTGGCTCTGTCTGGCTTCCATTTGCGCGTGAGACCAGTAGATCGGATAAATTTCAGGCCGGGAAGCTTCCAGCGATCCGAAGAAGTTATCACCCGGCCCGCGGTAGACCTCATCGAAATGGTTGGCATCGAGGTAATGCAGCATGGATTTATCCATCGCCAGCGCGTCATCGCGGTCAAATGTCTGACGGACCACCAGACAGCCGCGGCGTTTCACCTGAGCAATTTGCGCATCAGAAACCCGGCCTTCCGCCAGCGCTGCCCAGCTGATTTGTGGCCATGCAGTCCCGTTCGCTGCCTCCTCCGCCCGTGCTGCGGCGATCTCCGTTTCAATTTTTTCGCATACCTGACGGAAGAGTCCTTCAACATCGCTAATCTGTGCGCGGAGTTGTTTTTTCATCTCGATAATATTCTTTTTATAATCAACAGGTAATGTCGTTGACGTAAATCTGTTATCCATAAAACCTCCGGCAGGTTGCTGAAATGATTATTTCGTACGAATATTAAATTACTTTCATTCGAAAGTTTAAATGAATGTAGCAAAACTGTTATCTGAAAAGCCGGCGTTGGATCACGATTTTCACAACAGGGAGGATTTACCGGAAATCCGGATAAGGGCGGGGGAGTGTCGGATTCAGAAAACAAAAAAGGCACGCGTGTGCGTGCCTTGCCAATCTTCCTGCTTAACGCAGAAGAAAACGTGAAATTACTTCGCTTTACCCTGGTTTGCCACGGCCGCTGCTTTCGCTGCGATTTCGTCGGCATTACCCAGATAGTAACGTTTGATTGGTTTGTAGTTTTCGTCAAACTCGTAAACCAGTGGAACACCGGTAGGGATGTTCAGTTCCAGAATTTCTTCTTCGCTCAGGTCGTCGAGATATTTAACCAGTGCGCGCAGGGAATTACCGTGTGCCGCGATGATGACGCGCTCGCCGCTGGCGATGCGTGGTTTGATCACTTCAGTCCAGTAAGGGATGACGCGTTCGATGGTCAGCGCCAGGCTTTCTGTCGTTGGCAGTTCTGCCGCAGTCAGTTTAGCGTAACGTGGGTCGTGGCCAGGGAAACGTTCGTCAGCGCGATCCAGTTCTGGTGGCGTCACAGCAAAACCACGACGCCATTGTTTAACTTGCTCGTCACCGTATTTCTGTGCAGTTTCTGCTTTATCCAGACCCTGCAACGCACCGTAATGACGTTCGTTCAGTTTCCAGGATTTCTCAACTGGCAGCCATGGCTGGTTCAGTTCGTCCAAAACGCTCCACAGTGTGTGGATGGCACGTTTCAGCACAGAGGTGTATGCAAAATCGAATTGGAAGCCTTCGTCTTTCAGCAGCTGACCAGCAGCTTTTGCTTCGGTGCGGCCCTTATCGGACAGTTCAACATCATGCCAACCGGTAAAGCGGTTTTCTTTGTTCCACTCACTCTCACCGTGTCTTACCAGCACCAGCTTGGTTACAGCCATAGCTAAACTCCTCAGTTAACTCAATTTTCAATGATAACAGTTATCATTATAGGGTCTGGGCATCCCACTCAGCAATCTGAAACTTCCTCAGGAAATCTTTGCGGGACGCTGTTTGTATTAAACATAACGAATTTGCTGCGACGATGTAAAACAAAACGCGCAGAAGGTCACCCTGACAGCGCGTTTTGTACAAGCAGGTCAGCGTGATCAGCTGGCTTTTTTCAGGCAGGTACTCATGAAGGATTTACGCGCATCGCCTTTCAGATTTTGCTTCGCGGCATCGGCATTACAGGTTTTCATTTTCATCTGCTGAGGATTCATTTTATCGTCAGTTTTAGTCTCTGCTTTCAGACAATTGCTCATGAATTTTTTACGTTCATCCCCTTTCAGGGACTGCGTAGTGGCCTGCTGATTACAATCGGTCATTTTTTGGCGTTGCTCAGTCTGAGCAGGAGAAGGGACTTTCACCGGGTCCGCCGCCAGAGCGGAACCCGCCGCGCACAGCGTTGCCAGCAGGGATAGCACAACAGGTAAACGCATATCAAAACTCCTTAATAAACGTCCTTTTATGCAGGACACCCTCTGAGTTTAGATGTTTAGCTGAGAAAGTGCGGAAGCAGATGCGCAGTCAGTCACAAATTCGAAGAAGTTTGGGAAAAGGACAGAGCCTGGAAGCCCTGTCCTGAACGAATTACAACGCGAAGAACTGATACGTCGTCGAGGATTTATACGTCTGACCCGGTTTGACCCAGCAGCTCGGTTGCGGCCAGGTGGCGTGATTCGGGCTGTCCGGCAGAAATTCGCTTTCCAGCGCGACACCGCTGTAACTGGCGTATTCACCGCCGCTGCGGTTCGGTGTTCCGCCCAGGAAATTACCGCTGTAGAGTTGCACGGCGGGCGCAGACGTAAACATTGTCATTTTGACTTTGCCGTCGGCAGACCACAAATGCGCTGCCGGATTGCTGCCGCTGTTGCAGGTGCGGTTGAGCAGATAGGCGTGGTCATAGCCTTTCACGCGTTGCTGGTCGCGGTCGGTGAGGAAATCTTTCGCCAGCGTTTTGGCTGCGTTGAAATTCATGCCGGTGTTTTCAACCGGGGTCGGATCCGCACAGGGAATGCCATCGCTGTCGACCGGCAGGAAACGGTCCGCAAACAGTTGCAGCTTGTGCTGGCGCGCATCGGTGCCTTCGCCGTCGAGATTGAAATAGGCATGATTGGTCAGATTGACCGGGCACAGCTTATCAACCGTCGCTTCGTAACGGATTTCCAGACGGTTATCGTCAGTCAGCTGGTAATGCACTTTCGCCGTCATGTTGCCCGGATAACCCTGATCGCCGTCGGCCGAAAATAGCTGAAACGTCAGCTTCTGCGCGGTCTGTTCGAGAATAGTCCAGCGACGCGCATGGAAACCTTCCGGCCCGCCGTGAAGCTGATGCACGCCCTGATTGGCGACCACCAGATGCGGTTTGCCGTCGATATCAAACTGCGAGCGGGCGATACGGTTGGCATAACGTCCGACGGTCGCGCCCAGATACGCGCTCTGGTTCATGTATTCCTGCGGCGACTGGCAGCCCAGCAGCAGTTCACGCGTGGAGCCATCCGTCAGCGGCAGGGTAAAGGATAACCAGGTCGCGCCCCAGTCCATGAATGTGGCGGTGGCACCCGCCGCATTCTGTAGCGTAACCTGTTCAAACGGCTGGCCATCGGGCGCCAGTTGCGTGTTTTCAGGTTTTAACATATGCCTGCTCCTTGGGAAGCTGTGCAAACGTAGAAGGTTTCTTTCAGACCGCTGTGCGCGTGATATTGCTGTTCAACGGCATGACGGACTTTCTCCACCATGTCTTCCGGCACCAGCGCCACGATGCAACCGCCAAAGCCGCCGCCGGTCATGCGCACGCCGCCTTTATCGCCAATCACTTCTTTAACGATTTCCACCAGCTTATCGATTTGCGGCACGGTGATTTCAAAATCATCACGCATTGAGGCGTGAGATTCTGCCATCAGCTCGCCCATACGTTTCAGGTCGCCACTGGCCAGCGCATCAGCTGCTGCCAGCGTACGGTCATTTTCTGTGATGACGTGACGTGCACGGCGGGCAACGACCGGATCCAGCTCATCCTGAATGGAGAAGAATAGGGCAGGGTCAACGTCACGCAGCGCTTTTACGCCAAAGAAGCGTGCCGCCACTTCGCACTGTTCGCGACGGGCATTGTATTCGCTGTCCACCAGACCGCGTTTCACGTTGGAGTTGATAATGACCACCGCGGCGTTTTTCGGCATGGACACTGCACGGGTTTCCAGCGAGCGACAGTCGATCAGCAGTGAATGATTTTCTTTGCCCAGCGCAGAAATAAGCTGATCCATAATGCCGCAGTTACAGCCGACAAACTGGTTCTCCGCTTCCTGACCGTTCAGTGCCAGCGCAACGCCGTCCAGCGGCAGATCGTACAATGATTTCAGCGCCTGACCGACCGCCACTTCCAGCGATGCGGATGAACTCAGGCCTGCACCCTGTGGCACATTGCCGCTGATCACCATGTCCGCGCCGGAGAAATCTTTGTTACGCAGCATCAGATGCTTCACCACGCCACGCACGTAGTTGGCCCACGGGTGCGCATCGCTGTGCAAAATAGGCTCGTCGAGCGAGAAGCTGTCTTCGTCGTTATCGAAATCGGCGGCGATCACGCGGATGGTGCGGTCATTACGCTGTGCACAGGCAATCACTGTTTCATAATCGATGGCGCATGGCAGCACGAAACCGTCGTTGTAATCGGTATGTTCGCCGATCAGATTTACGCGGCCCGGTGCTTTGATGGTAATGGTGGCAGGGTAGCCGAATTTATCGGCAAAGATTTCCAGGGTTTTGGTCTTCAGTTTCATTATTTTTCTCCGGCCTCACGATAATGGACATCACTCACCGCCCGCAGACGCTCGGCGGCTTGTTCCGCTGTCAGGTCGCGTTGGGTCTCAGCCAGCATTTCGTAGCCGACCATAAATTTGCGCACCGTGGCTGAACGTAGCAACGGCGGATAGAAATGTGCGTGCAACTGCCAGTGTTCGTTGTCGTCTTCGGTAAATGGCGCGCCATGCCAGCCCATCGAATACGGGAAAGAGCACTGGAACAGGTTGTCATAACGGCTGGTCAGCTTTTTCAGCGCCAGCGCCAGATCACCGCGTTGTGCATCGCTCAGTTCGGTAATGCGTTTGACGTGAACTTTCGGCAACAGCAAGGTTTCGAACGGCCACGCTGCCCAGTAAGGCACCACCGCCAGCCAGTGTTCGGTTTCGACCACCGTACGGCTGCCATCGGCCAGTTCGCGCTGCACGTAATCCAGCAGCATCGGCGAACCTTGCTGTTCAAGATAGGTGCGTTGCAGGCGATCTTCGCGTTCGGCTTCGTTAGGCAGGAAGCTGTTGGCCCAGATCTGACCATGCGGATGCGGGTTGGAGCATCCCATCGCCGCGCCTTTGTTCTCAAAAACCTGCACCCATGGATAGGTTTTTGCCAGATCCGCGCTTTGCTCCTGCCAGGTTCTGACGATCTCCGTCAGGGCTTCAACCGACAGTTGTGGCAGCGTTTTGCTGTGATCCGGCGAGAAACAGATCACCCGGCTGGTGCCGCGTGCGCTCTGAACGCGCATCAGTGGATCATCGCTTTCCGGCGCAAAAGGGGTATCCGGCATCAGCGCGGCATAATCATTGGTAAACACAAACGTGCCGGTGTATTTCGGATTCACATCGCCAGTCACACGGGTGTTGCCCGGACACAGGAAACAGTCCGGGTCATGCGCAGGCAGCGTTTCCTGCGAAACGGCTTCCTGCTGGCCTTGCCACGGACGTTTTGCGCGGTGCGGGCTGACTAACACCCACTGATCGGTCAGCGGGTTGTAGCGGCGATGCGGGTGATCAATCGGGTTAAACGTGGTCATAAACTTTCCTTAGTGCACCTTAGTCCGGGTAGCCTTGCGGGTTTTTCGACTGCCATAGCCAGGTATCGTTGGCCATGTCTTCAAGCGTTCGGGTGACTTTCCAGTTCAGCTCTTTCGCCGCTTTGGTCGGATCCGCCCAGTAAGCCGGTAAGTCGCCCTCACGGCGCGGTGCAAACTTGTAATTCACGGGCTTGCCGCAGGCTTTGCTGAAGGCATTTACCACATCCAGCACGCTGTGGCCGAAGCCCGCGCCCAGGTTATAAATATGTACGCCCGCTTTGTTGTGCAGGGTTTTCATTGCCGCCAGATGGCCGTCGGCAAGATCCACCACATGGATATAATCACGCACGCCGGTGCCGTCCGGGGTCGGATAATCGTTGCCGAAAATCGCCACGGACTCACGACGGCCTACCGCTACCTGCGCGATAAATGGCATCAGGTTATTTGGCACGCCCTGGGGATCTTCACCCATCAGGCCAGACGGATGTGCGCCGACCGGGTTGAAGTAACGCAGCAGCGTAATGCTCCATTCAGGTTCTGCACGCTGCACATCCTGCAGAATTTGCTCGACCATCAGTTTGCTGCGGCCATACGGGCTGGACGGATTGCCGGTCGGGAAATCTTCGACGTAAGGCGTTTTTGGCTGATCGCCATACACGGTCGCCGAAGAGCTGAAAATCAGGTTTTTAACGCCAGCTTCACGCATGGCTTCAACCAGCACCAGCGTGCCGGTGACGTTGTTGTCATAATAAGCCAGCGGTTTTGCCACCGATTCACCCACGGCTTTCCAGCCAGCGAAATGAATGACGGAATGAACAGGGTGCTCACTGAAAATTTTATCGAGAAGCGCGCGGTCGCGAATATCACCTTCGTAGAACAGCGGCGTTTTGCCGGTCAGGCTGTGGATGCGTTCCAGTACGCTGACTTTGCTGTTATGAAGGTTATCAAGAATGATTGGCGTAAAGCCTGCATCAATCAGTTGCACGCAAGTATGACTACCGATGTAACCGCTACCACCTGTGACTAAGACGTACATAAGAGCTCCCCGATGATTATCTTGATGCAACGATATCACGCTGCAAGGCTGAAAAAGGTGATCCATCCCCAATAAAATGGAATCGCTTACACAAACAGTTTACCACCTTTCAACATGACTCAACAGGTGCTGCGTGCCATGCAGAAAGCCTTCTGCAGCCGGCAGTAATCCAGAAAGGATGGGTTGTGTAATCGCTTACACTAACATTTATGCTTTGTCTGAATCAGTTTTCCGTGCTCATTTTCAGACTCCAGCCGGGGAAATGCCGACATTTTGTCCAGTAACCAGCGGCGGAGCGTCACGATGTCCTCGCGCAGTGCTTTCTCTTTTGCGGTCACCAGATAATAGTTTGCGCCGGGAAGATATTGAGGGAATGGCGTGGTCAGAATGCCTTTTTCAATGAAGTCATGTGCCAGCAAACTGCTGACAATCGCCACGCCCTGACCGGCAATTGCCGCCTGAATGGCATGGGTTTCATCTGTAAAGCGCAGGCCGCTGTCGGTATTTAATTGCGCGGGACCGACGTGTTTTTTCCAGTTTTCCCAGTCGGGAGAAGGATGGGGAATATGACGGTTTTCCACATGAAACAACGTCACCTCTTTCAGATCTTCCATCGTTTTCAGCGCCAGTGCAGGACTGGCAACCAGCACAAAAGTGTCGTGATAAAGCAACGTTGAATCGAGGCTTTCATTGGCGGATTCACTGTAACGGATCGCCACATCCACGGTATTACGGGTTAAATCCACCAGTTCGATGCCGGTGTGCAGGCGTAAATCCATTTCGGGCGCTGCGGCTTTTAAGTCCGCCAGCCGCGGCACCAGCCAGTGCGTCAGGAAATTGGACGTGGTGGTCAGTGTCAGTGCCGCAGGCAACCCGGCGTGATGGATTTCTTCGACGGCTGCCTGTAATCCGGCAAATGCCTGCCGGGTGGCGTGGCGCAGAATTTTCCCCGCAGCGGTTAGCCTGACCTCACGGGCGCTGCGCTCAAACACCGCCGTGCCCAGTGCTTCTTCAAGCACACGGATCTGATGGCTGATGGCGGTGGCCGTCACGCCGATATCTTCTGCCGCGCGTTTGAAACTCCTTTGCTGCGCCACGACATCAAACGCTTTGAGCGAACCCAGCGGCGGTAAACGGATCTTCTTCATGATGAGTTATTTTCATCCATTGCTGAAATCTATGACTTTGAGTTAGCTAAAATAGGCGGTGTAAGCTCTTTTATCAACACGATGAAGATGAAGCATATTCATCTGCTGAGCCGATGAATGTTGATAAAGGAACTTGCTATGAACGCCAAAAAATTACCCATGCCGTTGCTGGCGTCTGCGCTGGGCACGCTGTTTGTGCTGAACCTGGCGCTGACACTGCTGAGCGTCGCCTTTTACGGTCTGGACACACCGCTGTCCCACTCGCTGGCGGGGGCTGCCGCACTCTTTTTTGTACTGTTTATCATCAGCGAACGTTATCACCCCGAACCGCTACTGCCACGTCATCTGCGGTCGTCGTTGCTGTTACAGATAAGTCTCTGGACGCGTATTTTCGTCACAGCGGTCACTTATGCCACGTGGTTCATGCTGGCGGTGGCGATGTATCAGCTTTACGGATTGGGCGTACCGGGCATTATTCTCAGCTTTGTTGCCTTATTGCTGATAATGCTGCCGGGCAAAGCGCTCAGCGAAAAGCTCGGGCGGAGAATGACATCTGCCCGCACCTTGCTGTGGGGTTTTATGATTGTGGCGGGCGGACTGGAGGGGATGGCGATGACACCCTCGTTCTGGCCGGTGCTGCTGCCGGGATTGTTACTGACCGGATTCGGGGCGGGTATGGTTCGCCAGGCCGCCGCGGCAGAAAGGGATCTGCTCACCGGGGCCGAATACCATTATGCAATCCTGCTGGGAGGTTGGGTTCGGGTGAGCAGTACCATAGTGATACTGGCACTGCTCATTCTGCTACTGAGAAATAACCCCGGCCAGCAGGGGATTGAAAACGGATTTGCATTGCTGGCGGCACTGGCGCTGGCTGGTGTCGTGACCGCGCTGATGGTTCCCGCAAAGGCGAAGCAAAATAACGTTACAGCGCGTCAATCTGATAACGGTAGATTTCGCCATCAGGAATAAAGCTCAGCCGGTGAGTAATACATTCCGGCGCATCTTCCGCATGATGCGAAACAAACAGCAACTGGGTTTCGCCTTCGCCGATCAGAATATCGACAAAACGGCGCACCAGCTGGCGGTTGATCGGATCCAGACCCTGCAAAGGTTCATCCAGAATTAACAGCGCCGGATGCTTGACCAGCGCGCGGGCGATGAGCGCCAGCCGCTGTTGTCCCCAGGATAAACTGTGGAACGGGCTATCACCGGCATCGCCGTCCAGTCCGAGCAGTGTCAGCCATTGCGAGGTGAGCAATCTCTGCCGGTCAGATACCGCCTGATAAATGCCGATCGAATCGAAGAAGCCGGAAGTAATGACATTGCGCACGCTGGTGCTGACGCGATAATCCAGATGCAGACTGCTGCTGACGTAGCCGATATGGCGTTTGATGTCCCAGATGGTTTCACCGCTGCCACGCCGGCGACCGAACAGCGTCAGATCATTGCTGTAGCCCTGTGCGTGATCGCCGGTGATAAGGCTCAGTAAGGTGGATTTCCCGGCACCGTTCTGGCCGGTGATCTGCCAGTGCTGACCGTGATCGACCTGCCAGCTCAGATTGTGCAGGATCGGCTTGTCGTTGTACTGCACCACGCCGTCACGCAGTACGATCAAAGGGCTGTCGGCAGGCGGACTGACGCGGGCTGTCGGATCTTCTGCTTCCGGCACAGCCATGCCGTTCAGGCTTTCGCTGTGTGCCAGTTGCGCGACCAGCGCATCAGCCATCACCTGTTCGCGCGCACCCACCGAGGCCAGCGTGCAGTCAGCCAGAACGCCGACATTTTTCACAAATGCAGGAATGTCGTCAAAGCGGTTAAGCACCAGCACCATCGTCTGACCTTTGCCGGACAAGGTTTCCAGCAACTGTGCCAGTTGCGCCCGGGCGTTGACGTCGAGGCCATCGAACGGCTCATCAAGCACCAGCAAATCGGGTTTTTGCATCAGCACCTGGCACAGCAGTGTCTTGCGCGTTTCGCCGGTCGATAAATATTTGAAACGGCGGTCGAGCAATTTCTCAATACCAAACTGTGCGGCAAGGGCAGCACAGCGGGCGGGGTCGCGCACTTCATCCTGAATAATTTCAGCGGTGGTGCGGCCGGTATCGTCTTCACCTTCGCTCAGTAAGTCGGTGTTGTTACGCTGCCATTCATCGGCCACCAGCTTCTGCAACTGTTCGAATGAGAGACGCACAATATGCGGAAAATTGTTTTCCCGGGTACCTTTCAGCAGGGTTAAATCGCCTGCCAGCGCTCGTGCCAGTGCGGATTTTCCACTGCCATTTGAGCCGACAAACGCCCAGCTGTCGGCCTGCTGGATATTCAGATCAGAAAGTGTGAGGGTTCGGGTATCACTGAGACGGAAAACGCCTTGCGAGATATGTAACGACGACATCTTAATCTCTCATTTTCAAATGATTATAAAACAAGGGATAAGCGCTGCACCTTCGCAAGTCAATTGACAAATCTGCAAAATGAAAACGCTGATTTTGCAAGATACTGATTAAATTCTGCTTTTAGCACAGGGTGGCCAGGATCACTTTGTCGTCATCAAACTGCGCGTAAACGCTCTGACCGTTTTTCAGAGCCAGTTTATCGGCTTCGGCATTCGGTACCGTCGCACACAGAATTTCACTGCTTTGCAGTTTCATCAGCACTTCGCTGCTGTTTTCACCGCGCTGGATGTGGGTGACACTGCCCTGCAAGGCGTTATGCGGATTTTCTGCGGTGAAGCCAAGGGTGATCCAGGGCGCTTTGATCAGCACCAGCACTTCCTTGCCGGGCGTTAACGCCAGACGGTCTGCGCTTTGTTCAGTGATCGCGGCGCGGATTTTTGTTTTGCCGTCAGCCAGCAGGACATCAATATGCTGCTGAACGGTGCTGTTATCGCGTTCAATCACGTTGCCGAAGAACTGGTTGCGCGCGCTGGTTTGCAGGGAGAAGCGTGAAATGGCCGCCAGCAAACTGTCGAGAGGGAGCGAATCTTCTTTTAGCACGTCGAAGGCTTTTTGCTGGATTTGCGCCAGTAATTCATAAAGCTGGATCAGGCGCTCGCCGTAAGGTGTCAGCACTGCGCCGCCACCGCCTTTCCCGCCGGTGCTGCGATCGACCAGCGTCTGATCGGCAAGCTGATTCATTTCATTGATGGCATCCCAGGCGCTTTTGTAACTGATGTTCGCGAGCTTAGCCCCCTGACTGATTGAACCGGTGTGGCGCACCTGCCGCAGTAATTCAATACGGCGCGGATCGGCAAACAAACGTTGCTGAAGTTTAAGGGTTAAGAGAATTTCGGCTTGCATCGCAGCTTCCTTGTTAGAATCATGGCTTATTGTCGCCGCTAAACCTGCAGGCAGGCAAGTTGGCTAAATGCTAAAGTAATTACCGTCCCGTGCTGTTATTATCCGCAACAGTTTGATTTTTCGTTTTTGACTTCATGTACGAAGTCCAACATCGCCTCAGGGCGATTCAGCCAGTTAAGTGAGGCTATCATGTTAGAACTATTAGAAAGTTTGATTTTCGCTGCCATCATGGTGCCGGTCTTCATCGCTGTGATCCTGGGCTTGATCTGGGGGCTGGGCGAAGTATTCAACATCATCTCTCACGTGGGCCACTCTAAAGAATCCCGTGAGAAACCTCATTACTGATTAATGAGACTGTTTGTTTCCGGAACCCGGCCCTTGCGCCGGGTTTTCTTTTTTCCGGGTTTTCTTTTTATAGTTCAGATCAAAAAAACATAGGTTATCTCCCCCTGACTCATAAAAATGAATGACATCGTTTTTCGTCGCGCTATATTAAAGATTACATAGCGAAATATCTCTTCATAAAGGCGAAGGAAAACGATGACATATCAATGGGGTAAAGTATTCACCGCAACCATTCTGGTCGCAGGGCTTGGCGTTCAGGCGCAGGCAGCAGAGAAAATCACGGTGTTTGCCGCTGCATCACTCACCAATGCTTTGCAGGATATCGCCACCCAATACCAGAAAGAAAAAGGCGTGCAGGTGGTCTCATCCTTCGCCTCATCTTCGACACTGGCCCGCCAGATTGAACAGGGCGCGCCGGCAGATTTGTTTATTTCTGCCGATCAGCAATGGATGGATTATGCCATCAGCAAGCAGCAGATGGTCGATAACACCCGTTACACGTTGCTGGGCAACGAACTGGTGCTGATTTCTGCGGCTAACAGCAAAATCAACAAAGTCGACATCTCTGAGAAAACCGAATGGACCAAACTGACGGGCGACAGCCGCCTGGCGGTGGGTGACCCTGATCATGTCCCGGCCGGGATTTATGCCAAAGAAGCGCTGCAAAAACTGGGGGCCTGGACCACGCTGGAACCTAAACTGGCGCGCGCCAGCGACGTCCGTGCGGCCATGGCGCTGGTTGAACGCGAAGAAGCGCCAGTGGGCATAGTTTATGGTTCTGACGCCGTCGCCAGTAAAAAAGTGAAAGTGATCGGGATTTTCCCTGCCTCCAGCCATAAGCCGGTTGAGTATCCGATGGCGATGGTGAAAGGGCACGAAAATGCCACCGTCAGCGGTTTTTATGATTATCTGAAAACCCCGGCAGCGGCTGCAATCTTCAAAAAATACGGTTTCACGCCTCGCGGCTAAGTTCATCGCTGTTGCTGAAAACAGATAAAGCCTCCTGGCGCAGCGCAGGCTTTATCTGTCCATCCCGGTTTCTTTCCCCGTGTGTGATTCTCTATACTTTGACGTAAATTAAAGCCTGCGAAATTTTTGCCGATATTTTATCTCTGCGACACATAAATTCAGGATTAAGAAACCGACATGATGTTGAGTGAATATGAGTGGCAGGCGGTACTTCTTAGTCTGAAAGTATCGAGCCTGGCCGTTGTTTGCAGTCTGCCGCTTGGTATTCTGATGGCGTGGGTCCTCGCCCGCGGCCGCTTTCCCGGCAAGTCCCTGCTCGACAGTATTATTCATTTGCCGCTGGTATTACCGCCGGTGGTGATTGGCTATTTGCTGCTGGTGGTGATGGGGCGGCGCGGCTTTATCGGCCAGCGTCTGTACGAATGGTTTGGTTTCAGCTTCAGTTTCAGCTGGCACGGTGCAGTGCTGGCCTCGGCGGTGGTGGCATTTCCGCTGATGGTGCGGGCGATACGCCAGTCGCTGGAGGCGGTTGACCCCAAACTTGAACTCGCCGCCCGCACGCTCGGTGCTTCGCCGTGGCGGGTCTTTTTCACCATCACACTGCCGCTTTCCGTGCCGGGCGTCATTGCCGGCGTGGTGCTGGCATTTGCCCGTTCGCTGGGCGAGTTTGGTGCAACGATCACCTTCGTCTCGAATATTCCGGGTGAGACCCGCACCATTCCGCTGGCGATGTATACCCTGATTGAAACGCCGGGCGCGGAAGGCGCTGCCGCACGGCTTTGCGTGCTGGCAATCCTGCTGTCTCTGGCGGCATTGCTGATTTCTGACTGGCTGGCAAAACGCAGCCGTATCCGGCTGGGAGGCTGACATGCTTGAACTCGATTTCAGCCAGACGCTGGGCAGCCTGGAATTACAGGTGTCGCAGACCTTACCGGCGCAGGGGATAACGGCCATTTTTGGTTTGTCAGGCGCAGGAAAAACCTCGCTGATTAATGCGATCGGCGGCCTGACCCAACCTGATAGTGGCCGCATTACCTTGAACGGCCGCATCTTATCGGATAAGCAAAACAACATTTTCCTGCCGCCAGAAAAACGCCGCGTCGGTTATGTTTTTCAGGATGCGCGACTGTTCCCGCATTACCGTGTGAAAGGCAATCTGCAATACGGCATGGCGCCGTCGATGCGCGGACAGTTCGATAACATCGTGCGGTTGCTCGGTATCACCCCCTTGCTGGACCGCTTCCCGCTCACGCTTTCAGGTGGCGAGAAACAGCGGGTGGCAATTGGTCGTGCGCTGCTGACAGCACCGGAAATTTTACTGATGGATGAGCCGCTGGCCGCGCTCGATATCCCGCGTAAACGCGAACTGATGCCTTACCTGGAGCGTCTGGCGCAGGAAGTCAGCATTCCGATTTTGTATGTGACGCACAGCCTCGATGAGATTTTACGTCTGGCGGAAAAAGTGCTGGTGCTCGACGGCGGTAAAGTGCTGGCAATGGGCACGCTGGAAGACGTGTGGGCGAGCAATGTGATGCGGCCGTGGCTGCCGAAAGAAGAGCAAAGCAGCGTGCTGAATGTCAGCGTACTGGAACATCATCCGCGCTATGAAATGACCGCACTGGCGATTGGCGATCAGCGTTTATGGATCAGTAAAGTCGAAGAGGCGCCCGGCACGGCGTTGCGCATTCGCGTGAATTCCACGGACGTTTCGCTGGTGCTGCAACCGACGGCTAACAACAGCAGTATCCGCAATATTCTGCCAGCGAAAGTGCTCGAATGTCTGGATCTGGGGAATCAGGTGGAGGTCAAACTGGCGATGGCCGATCACATCATCTGGGCGCGGATCTCGCCGTGGGCGCGGGACGAACTGATGATCCGCGCAGGCCAGTGGTTGTATGCGCAGATCAAAAGTGTGTCGGTCAGTCGTTAATCGTATTGCACCTTACTTTTCTGACGGGTTAAAGGCGGCGTAAAGCACCAGAACCTCTTCGGCAAACGCGTCATCAATAATATAGAAATAGCATTCCGGCACGTTAAGCACCCGGGCGAAATGACACATGGTGTCGAAGTTCGGGCTGTACGTGCCGTTTTCATATTGCGACACCCGCGAACGCGCAGTGCTCTCATCTATTCCGGCTAAAACACCCAATTTTTCCTGCGTAAGTCTGGCTTTTGTCCGTGCGGATTTCAGTCGATGTGGGATCATTATCAATAACCATAGAAACTGTATTGACGTTATGTTTAGCATCACTTAACATTATTGTTGTTTAGAGTTACTGGACATCGTTATATGTCAGTGTAATTCACAATTCAGATAGTTGAACAAACAACATAAGGAAGAGGGATAAAAATGGAAAATGACTGGCATCCGGCAGATATCATTGCTGCATTACGTAAGAAAAAATCCTCACTGGCGGCGGTCTCGCGTCAAGCCGGTTTAGGCTCATCCACACTGGCCAATGCGCTGGCGCGTCCGTGGCCGAAAGGGGAACTGATCATTGCTCAGGCTCTGGATATCCATCCGTCGGTGATCTGGCCCAGCCGGTACTTCGACGAGAATAAGCAATTAATTACCCGCGCCGTCCGGCCGGTCAGGAATAAGACGCTGAAAAGCGACTGATTATCCTGCAAAAAAAACACCTTCCTCTGTGGCAGAGGAAGGTGCATTGGTAAAATTAGTTCAACACTTTATTACGGATAACTTCAGCGATGCCGGGTGTTTCGTGATCGCCAATCACCAGCGCGGCACGTTCTTTGATAGCATCTGCTGCATTGCCCATCGCCACGCCCAGACCGACATTTTCCAGCATGCTCAGGTCGTTGTAGTTATCACCGAACGCCACCACATCCTGCATGCTCATACCCTGCGATTCGACCCATTCCTGCAAGCGGCGACCTTTGCTGTTGCCTCCTTTCGCCACATCCACCTGATCATGCCATGACCATTCGCAGGCCAGACCCAGCTCGTTTTCAACCTGCGAGGCAAACGTATGCAGGGCATCGAGATCCTGATGTGAGGTGGCGAATTTCCAGATCGACTGCGCATCATCAGCGGCTTCGCGAAGACTGTTCACCTGAATAATGTTTGGGCGCTGATGTTCCGGCAGGGTTTGCCCCCAGGCAATGGACCGGCTGACGTGGCCGCTCGGTTGCTGATACAGCATGGCGTCATCGACATACAACAGACCGTGGATGCCGTGATATTCCAGCAAGTCGACCACTTTTTTTGCTTTGACCGGATCCAGCGGATCAGAAGTTAAGACCTTACGTGCCTGATAATCATACAAATAGGTGCCGTTACAGCAGATAGCAGGTGTATCGAGCTGCAATGCCT
The DNA here is from genome assembly GCF_040544515.1 of Rahnella sp. 2050. Classification (NCBI taxonomy): domain Bacteria; kingdom Pseudomonadati; phylum Pseudomonadota; class Gammaproteobacteria; order Enterobacterales; family Yersiniaceae; genus Rahnella; species Rahnella sp. 2050. The sequence continues at coordinate 1,162,599 of NZ_JBEPKE010000002.1, forward strand.
GATAAAACGGATGGATAGCGACATGATGGCGTCCGGTCACGACGACCACTTTGATTCCCTGTGCACGGGCATCGGCCAGTGCGGCAAGGGATTCTGGAAGGATACGTTTTTGGCGGTCCAGCAGCGTCCCGTCGAGATCGAGCGCAATAATGCGATAAGTCATGAGCAGTCCATCGTAAGTGAGGGGGAATAAGGGGAAATTATCGCCATATTACCTTTTTTAGCCTGCTAATTAAACCGGGTATCCGGCACTAAAGGTGCCGTCGTATCGTGCTAACCTGAGCTACGCTGTAAAAAACATAACGACTCATTCAGTCTTAATAAGGAGATGTGATGAAGCAAGTTGTCTACATTGCCAGCCCTGAGAGCCAGCAAATCCACGCTTTTCGTCTGGCAGACAATGGTGAACTGAGCCTGCTGCAAACGGTGGACGTTCCGGGACAGGTTCAGCCGATGGTGATTCATCCCGATGGTCATCGTCTTTACGTCGGCGTACGTCCTGAGTTCGGCGTGCTGACCTACCGCATCGACCATGAAGGTAAACTGGAAGAAGCCGCGATGGCACCTCTGCCGGGCAGTCCGACGCATCTGGGTATAGACCTTCAGGGGCGTTTTGTGTTCTCCGCGTCCTACAGCTTTAACAATGTCAGCATTCATCCGCTGGATGAAAAAGGCCTCGCGCTGGCCCCGGTGCAGGTGCTGGAAAACATCCAGGCTCCGCACTCAGCCAATATTGACCCGACCAATCAGGTGCTGATGATCCCGGCGCTGAAAGAAGACCGTATCCGCCAGTTTGACTTCAGTGTGAACGGCGAAGCGACGCCGCATAACGCGCCGGAGCTGAAAACCGCAGCGGGTGCGGGCCCGCGTCATATGGCATTCCACCCGAATCATCATTTTGCCTACTGTGTAAATGAGCTGAACAGCAGCGTGGATGTGTACCAGAAAGACGTCACCAGCGGCGAATACCGTCAGGTGCAGACACTGGGGATTATGCCCGCTGATTTCACCGGCACCTGCTGGGCGGCCGATTTGCACATCACGCCGGACGGCAAATTCCTGTATGCCTCAGACCGTACTGCCAGCCTGATTTCTGTGCTGACCGTCTCAGAAGATGGCAGCGTGCTTGAACTGGCCGGGCATCACGTCACCCAGACACAGCCGCGTGGTTTCAATATTGATCACTCCGGCCAGTATGTGATCACCGCAGGGCAGAAATCGGATGCGATTGAAGTGGCGAAAATTGATCCGCAAAACGGTCAGCTGACGACGTTGAAAACCTACGCAGTGGGTAAAGGCCCGATGTGGGTAAGCATTCTGGAAATTAATTAATCACGGCTGTTTACTGGTTAGTTTACCTAATGATTTATTTTTAACTGATCAATAATACCGCTCTGAAATAATGATCAAGCCCCTGTAATAAGGGGCTTTTTTATTGCCTGTGCTATACGTGCTATTGATAAGAAATATTTTAATGTTTCTATAAATGTTGAACATTGCTGGTCGATAACTCTCCCGTTATTCACTCATTCTTCGGTGGCGTTGCCACTTCAGAGTCAGTCCTTTTGGTTATCAGGGAGAAGAAAATGAATGTACTTTCAGGGATCGCTGGCCGGGTTCGCCATGCCACAATTGCCAGCAAGCTCGGTGCAGGATTTGCGCTGGTGTTGCTTCTGGGATCCTTTATCGCTGTGTCCGGTGTCTACCATCTGACCAGCATCAATCAACGCGCTGAAAAGGCGTCCTTGCTTAAGACCGTTAACGATTTGCTGAGCGATGCCAAATTTACCCGGCTTTCATATATGGCCAGCAAAGACCCCAAATTTGTTGAAGAAAACCGCCAGGCGCTGGATAAACTGGAAGCCCGTCAGGCTGATGTTGAGGCGTACTCCTGGGATCCGCAAGACCAGCGTCTGGTGGAAACCATGCCGGAAAATATCCGCCGTTATCGTGAAAGCTGGCAGCACACGCTGAATCCTCCGGCAGGCAGCGATGCGGAAAAAATCACCGCGCAGTTGGCCGAAGCCGGGCTGGCCCTGACCTCTGCGTCTAACACGTTGCTCGATCATGAGATGAACAATCTGCATAACGAAGTGACGCGCACCATTTCTGAAATGCTGGTGATCATTGTGGCGACTGTGGTTGCCGGTGTGTTGATTTCGTGGCGCATGACCCGTCAGCTGACACTTCCTCTGCGCCGCACGCTGCAAACCGCAGAACGTATCGCTGCCGGTGATCTTTCTACTCATGCCACCAGCCACAGTTTTGACGAAGTGGGGCAACTGAGCCGCGCCATTGAAACCATGAACCAGAACCTGCACGGCATCATCGGTGATATCCGCGAAGGCGTAACGCAGGTGACCCGCGCTTCGGGCGAAATAGCCGCAGGTAATATCGATCTGTCAGCCCGTACCGAAGAGCAGGCGGCAGCGCTGGGGCAAACAGCGGCCAGCATGGAACAACTGACCTCAACGGTGAAACAGAACGCCGACAATGCAGCGCAGGCCAGTCAGCTGGCCTCCGATGCGGCCAATACGGCAGCGCGGGGCGGTAAACTGGTGGCCGATGTCGTGGGCGTGATGAAAGAGATTACTGTCAGTTCGAAGCAGATTTCCGAAATTACCACGGTCATCAACAGCATCGCTTTCCAGACCAATATTCTGGCGCTGAATGCTGCGGTTGAAGCGGCGCGGGCAGGGGAGCAGGGCCGCGGTTTTGCCGTGGTCGCCAGCGAAGTCCGCAGCCTTGCGCAGCGCAGCGGGCAGGCGGCGAAAGAGATTGAAGGGCTGATTGGTAAATCGGTGATTAACGTCAATAACGGCTCTGTGCTGGTTGGCAAAGCGGGTGACACCATGGAAGAAATCGTCGGCTCTGTCCGTCATGTCACGCAAATCATTCATGAGATCGCATCGGCGTCTGACGAGCAAAGTCGCGGCATCAGTCAGATTGCGCAGGCGGTGGCAGAGATGGATACCGTCACCCAGCAAAACTCGGCGCTGGTTCAGCAGTCTGCCAGTGCGGCGGCTTCGCTCGATGAGCAGGCGGTGAATCTGGAACGCACGGTGTCGGTATTCCGTCTGGGCAACGAAGCGTTGTAACATTTTCGCAGAACGAAGTCCGCAGAACGAAAAAAAACCGCCGGAGGCAACCCCGGCGGTTTTTTCATGGCATCAGACTGAATTACTTCGCAGGCTGTGTCAGCACGTTGTTGTACTGCCACAGGCGGTTGAAGTTAGTGTCATTCAGATTGCGCTGTTGTTTCTCATCTTTTGGCACGTTGCCGGCAAATGGCTGGCCGGAGAAGACAGAAGCGCCCCACGGATTCATCTGGTCATAGCTGTTGTCGAAGCTGCTGTCGCGGATTACCAGCTGGCTGCTTGCGCCATCAGCATCCCACGCACGCCCCATTTTCGCTTTCGCAGCCTGCTCGAAGCCACGGTCGCCGGTCAGGTTGCTGTCGATCACCAGGAAGCCATACGGCGCAGCGGCTGGCGTGTTTGGCGCAAAGACAGACGCCTGTTTCACGCCACGGCTGCTGACGGAGTGGAATTCAACGTGGTCAAAGACGGCATTCGCCCGGCCAAATACGTAATCCACATCACCCACGATCAGGCTGTTATGCACGTATGCACGGCTGTAACGACTGTTGTCAGTCTGGTTGTGGATGTTGGCGGTGTTCACCATAAAGGTATTCTGGCGGCCAATCAGGCGCACGTTATCCAGAATCACATTGTCACCGTCGGTACGCAGCGCAACGGCGGAATGATCGCCCCCGTCAACAGTATCGAGCAGGGAATTGCCGATGGTCAGGTTCTGAATCTGCACACCGTTGCTTTGTGACCACACGGTCGCGGTACAGCCGGTGCCGATGGTTTCAGTGGTCAGGGTGGCGCAGTTCTGGAACATATAGAACGCGCGATCGCCCGGCAGGAACTGGCCGTTAGGACTGACTGTTGAACGGTAAGTGGCGGGTGCCGCTGCGGCTTCCAGACCTTGTGCGAGGGTCACATCAGCAGAGCTGTTGCCCGCACCGAATAAGGTGACCGGTGGTGAACCCGCCGGGATGTACACGGCGCCGTTGTAAGTGCCTGGCAGGATTTTAATGAAGATACGTTCACCGTGGTTACGCACAGCCAGTGCCGCGTTTACCGCCATCTGAACGTTAGAGTATTCTGCGCCGTCGGTGCCTAACTGCGGGCCGACCACGAAATGGGTGTTCACACCGTCAGTGCTGGCCAGTTTAGGGAACCAGCCCTGTTGCTGAACCTGCAAAGAAGGGCCGCCAAAGGCCAGATAATTTTTCGTTGTAAAATTGGCCGCTTCGTCCGCTGATAACACGGGCAGTGACGCGGTGCCCGGAGCAACCTGGCTGGATAAGCCTTGATGGCTGCTGCTGCATGCCGCCAGGATCAGGCTGGCAGACAACATAGCGCACGCGCGCGACAGGGTGGAAATTTTCACTGTGACTGACTCCTTGATGAAGAAGATTGTTCTTTTTTTTCAATGTTGCGGTCATCGCCGCAATAAAAAAACGGTGGCCAGTAAAACTGACCACCTTTTCTGCGTCTTTTATACCACAGGAATCAGCTGTATATCACTGTCAGTGATGCTTTGCCGAGAGTATGGAAATGCACATTGAAGCCGAGATACGCGCCGCTGGCATTCTCATCGACTTCCAGCGTTTCTGTATCGATGGCGTATACGGTGAAATGATAGTGATGGTGTTCGCCCTGCGGAGGGGCTGCGCCGCCATAACCGGCTTTGCCAAAATCGGTGCGGGTCTGCACGGCACCGGCAGGTAAACCGCCTTTGCCGGAGCCCGCGCCTTGCGGCAATTCGGTGACGTCTGCCGGAATATTCGCGACGCCCCAGTGCCACCAGCCGGAGCCGGTCGGGGCATCCGGGTCATAAACGGTTATCACAAAACTTTTGGTGCCCTCGGGGGCACCGGACCAGGCCAGATGCGGCGAAAGGTTGTCGCCGTTGTAGCCCATGCCGTTAAAAACCTGCGTTTCCGGCATTTTGTCGCCATCGCGCAAATCATTACTGGTGAGTGTAAATGCCATAGAACCCTCTTCAGATGATGAAATAGTCACGGGCAGATTACTTGCCGACCTCGCCGCCGCCCAGCATTTTCAGTAATGCCTGCGCGACTGCTCTGGAAGAGGCCGGATTCTGACCGGTGATCAGTTTGCCATCGGTGACGGCATAAGGCCGCCAGTCCGCTGCCTTACTGTAATCGCCGCCATTTTTCTTCAGCTCGTCTTCGACCAAAAAAGGCACGATGTCGGTCAGGCCAACCGCGTCTTCTTCGCTGTTACTAAAGCCGGTTACGCGCTTGTCTTTCACCAGCGGCGTGCCATCTTCCACCAGCACATTGCGCAACACCCCCGGCGCGTGGCAGACCGCAGAAACCGGTTTGCCCGCTGCCCAGAAAGCCTGGATCAGCGCGATGGAATGCGGGTCTTCAGACAGATCCCACAACGGTCCGTGACCACCCGGATAGAAAATGGCATCGAAGTCATCAGCGTTAACATCAGCAAGTTTGTGCGTGTTCGCCAGCACCTTCTGCGCATCTTTATCACTGCGGAAGCGTTCGGTTGTTTCGGTCTGCGCATCCGGCTCATCACTTTTCGGATCGAGTGGTGGCTGTCCGCCTTTCGGCGAGGCCAGCGTCAGCCCGGCGCCTGCATCCAGAAACTCGTAATAAGGCGCGGTAAATTCTTCCAGCCAGAAACCGGTTTTCTTACCGGTTTCGCCGAGCTTATCGTGTGATGTCAATACAATCAGTAATTTCATGTTACCTCCTGTGGACGCCGTCAGCTTTAGTTAAGGAGTAATCAGTCCTGACCGACACGAACGACCAGTTTGCCAAAGTTTTTACCCTCAAGCAGGCCAAAGAACGCCTGCGGTGCATTCTCTAATCCTTCCACGATATCTTCGCGGAATTTCACTTTCCCTTGTTCAAACCATTCGCTCATCTGTTTTGCAAACTCCGGATAGCGATGGCCGTAATCATCAAAAATAATAAAGCCCTGCACACGCATGCGTTTCTTCAGAATGGTGCCGGTCAGCAGGGAAAGGCGATCTTGTCCCTCTTTCAGACCGGTCGCGTTATATTGGGAAACCAGCCCGCACAGCGGAATACGCGCTTTGGTATTGAGCAGCGGCAATACGGCATCAAACACCGCACCACCGACGTTTTCAAAATACACATCAATGCCATCCGGGCAGGCCGCTTTCAGGCGTTTATCCAGATCCGGGGCGCGGTGATCCAGGCATTCATCGAAACCGAAATGTTCAACGGCATAGCGGCATTTCTCTTCACCACCGGCAATCCCGATCACGCGACAGCCTTTGATTTTACCAATTTGTCCGACCAGCGAGCCGACCGGCCCGGTCGCTGCAGCAACGACCAGCGTTTCCCCCGGCTTGGGTTCGCCAATATCCAGCAGCCCCATAAAAGCGGTGAAGCCCGGCATGCCTAAAACACCGAGTGCAAGGGAAGGTTGTTTGAGTGCCGCGCCTTCGAGTTTCTTCACGGCTTTGGCGTCGGCCACGGAATAATCCTGCCATCCGGTGCTGCCGACCACGAAATCCCCGGCTTTAAAATCCGGGCTTTTTGATTCCACCACGCGGGAAACTGCGCCGCCGGTCATTACTTCACCGATTTGTACCGGCGCAGCGTAAGAAGGCGCATCGCTCATACGTCCGCGCATGTACGGGTCGAGCGAAAGCCACACGGTACGCAGCAATAACTGACCGTCTCTGGCCTGCGGTAACGGCGCTTTTTCCAGACGGAAATTGTCATCGACGGGTTTGCCGTGAGGGCGTGAAGCCAGCACGATGCGGCGGTTTTCAGACTGTAACTGGGGCATAGTCATTCCTTTTCGTTTTCTTATAAGAAAGTTAAAAGCTAACGTAATTGGGAATAAGTATAGGACGCTAAACAGTTTTCGAACCAAGCGCTTTATGCCATGTTTGAATAAACCCTGCGATTTTTCCCTGAAATGTGACCATCATCTTTTCCTATGACATCTGCCGGAAAATTCCTTTAAATCTGCAGGTTGCACAGGTATGGTCGGTAAGATTTTTGACCCGTTGCTCCACTTTATCTGCAAGATTAATAAGCATAAAAAAGGGATCCTAATGCGTAAAACTCCTCTGGCACTGAGTGCCGTTTTCCTGTTGCTCAGCCTGAATCAGTCTGCCTTCGCCAAAGAGCCCGCGCCCGCGCCGCTCTGGCCGGGCGTCAATGTGGCGCAACTCGCGCAGCAATCGCCGGTTCACTGGGTGTCGGTCGCGCAAATTGAAAACAGCCTGAACGGCCGCCCGCCAATAGCTGTCGGTTTTGATATCGATGACACGGTGTTGTTTTCCTCGCCGGGCTTTTACCGCGGGCAGGTCGAGTTTTCCCCCGGAAAACAGGATTATCTGAAGAACCCGAAATTCTGGGAGAAAATGAACAACGGCTGGGATGATTTCAGCATGCCAAAAGAGGTGGCAAAGAGCCTGATTGCCATGCACCTTAAACGCGGCGACAGCATTTACTTCGTGACCGGCCGCAGCGAAACCAAAACTGAGACCGTGACGAAGACGCTGCAGAACGATTTCCAAATCCCGCAGGACAAAGTGAATGCGGTTATTTTCGCCGGTGACAAAGCCGGTCAGAACACAAAAACGCAGTGGCTGAAAGATAAGCAAATTAAAGTGTTTTATGGCGACTCTGACAATGATATCACTGCCGCTCAGGCCGTGAGCGCGAGGGGGATCCGCGTACTGCGCGCCTCTAACTCAAGCTACAAACCATTGCCACAAGCCGGTGCGTTTGGCGAAGAAGTCATTGTAAATTCGGAGTATTAAGTGGCACCCTCCCCTGCGAAGGGGAGGGCTGGGGTGGGGTATTAAAGCAAAATCAATGGGTTGAAGTTTTTTTGACGAGGTGTTAGCCCTTAAAAACTCCCTCCCGGCCTCCCCCTTCGCAGAGGGAGGCGCAAAAGTTAAACCTGTCTTCCTGGCGGCTTTACTTCACGCTCACATCAATATCACCAAAGTATTTCTTCGAAAGCTCTTTCACCACGCCATCTTTTTGCACTTTAGCGATCGCTGTATCCAGCTTTTCTTTCAACTGGGTATCGCCTTTACGCAGGCCGAAGGCGATGCCGCTGCCGAGAATTTTGTCATCGCGTACGGCGTCACCGACGAAGCCGTAATCTTTACCGTCCGGACGCGACAGGAAACCGGTCTGACCGGCCGGGGCCAGCACTAATGTGCCGTCGAGACGACCGGATGACAGATCCAGATACACCTGATTCTGATCCTGATAAGAGACGATATCCACGCCTTTCGGTGCCCAGTGTGCCTGCGCATAACTTTCCTGAATCGACCCCTGTAACACGCCGATATGCTTGCCTTTCAGCGACTCCGTGGTCGGCAGCAGGCCGGAATCTTTCTTCGCAATCAGTTTGGTGGGGACGCGGTAAATCACGTTGGTAAAATCAATCGCCTGACGACGTTTATCCGTCACGTTCATCGCCGAGTTAATCGCATCAAATTTACGCGCCTGCAGGGCCGCAATCAGGCCGTCGAAAGAAGTGTCGTACCAGTCGCATTTCACACTGGCGGCGGCGCAGACGGCGTTGCCCAGATCGATATCAAAACCCTGTAATTCACCGGTCGCACTTTTCGATTCGAACGGTGGATATTGCGCTTCCAGACCAAATTTGAGCGTGGAACCGTCCGCCAGTGCGGAGAAAGACGCGACGGCACAACCTAACAGCAATGCGATTTTCAATTTTTTCATTATTCACAATTCCCCGGCGTTATTGAGATGAATACAAAGGTTCAGACGCGACACAACCGGCGTGCGCCTTCGTACAACGTGTCGTTATCTTTGGCAAAGCTCAGACGGATAAGCCCTGTTGGTTGGTTATTGCTGTAAAAGGCTGACAGCGGAATGGTCGCGATCTGATGATCGCGGATCAGGCTCAGCACAAATTCGTCGTCGGTCAGCGGACTGAAATGACTAAAACGCGCCAGCATAAAGAAACTGCCACGGCTTGGCAGTAATTCAAAGCGGGATTCGCTGAGGGCTTCGGCCAGCAGGTCGCGTTTTTGCTGATAAAAATCGGCCAGTCCCAGATAACTTTGCGGGTCAGCCAGCGCTTCGGCGAATGCGACCTGCATCGGCGTATCGGCAGAGAACACCATAAACTGATGCACTTTGCGGATTTCATCCATTAGTTCTGCCGGTGCCAGGCAATAACCCACACGCCAGCCGGTGACGTGATAGGTTTTGCCGAAAGACGACACAATCACGCTGCGCTCAGCCAGTTGCGGATAGCAGGCCATGCTTTCGTGGCGCTCGCCGTCGAACACCACGTGCTCATACACTTCATCGGACAAAATCACGATGTCGGTGTCTTGGGTCAGCGCGGTCAGTCGTTCGATATCAAATTCAGTGAAAATGGCACCGGTCGGGTTATGCGGACTGTTGATGATGATCATTCGCGTGCGGCTGTTGATCGCGCTGGCGACCTGATCCCAGTCGATGCTGAAATCATCCAGCGACAGGCCGATAGCCACCGGCTTCGCGCCCTGTAAACGGACGATCGGTGCATAGCTGTCAAATGACGGCTCGAAATAAATGACTTCATCGCCCGGATGTACCAGGGCGCTGATGGCGGAATACAGGCCTTCGCTGGCGCTGGCAATCACCGTCACTTCGCTGTCGGCATCATATTTGCAGCCATAAAGCGCTTCGACTTTGGCGGACAACGCATGGCGTAATGCCGCCACGCCACTCATTGGTGCGTACTGGTTATGCCCCTCGCGCATGGCTTTTGCGACGCTGTCGATTAACGCGGGCTGGCATGAGAAATTCGGTGCCCCCTGTGACAGGTTCAGGGCGTTATGTTCAGCGCTGAGCTGGCCGATAACGGTAAAAATGGTGGTGCCGACGTCAGGTAATTTTGACAGGGGCGACATGGCGCTCTTCATAGCATTTTCCCCAAAAAGCAGGCCGGGTGGCCATGAGAAGGTAAAAACGGGTGTTGAATGATTAAGCAATAGTTCCCCTGTGCCGACAATGGAAAGTTTGTCATACTCGTTATGATCTGAAGTCATGGCTTTATAACGTTTCTGACGAGGTAACTGTGAGTTTTTCTCCTGAACTGCCGTATCTGAATTTACCCTCGCTCAACGTGCTGAAAACCTTTGCCGTGGTTGCGCAAACCTTGAATCTGACACACGCGGCGGCGTTGCTGCACATCACCCAGGGCGCGGTCAGTCGCCAGATCACCGGACTTGAGGCCACGCTGGGTTATCCGTTGTTTTTACGTCAGGCCCGCGGGCTGACGCTGACCCCGCGCGGGGCGCAGTTGTTGCCGCCGGTACAACAGGCACTGGCGCTGATGGGAGAAGCCCTGCAACGTGTGGGTTCGCATCCGGATACCTTACGCATTAAATGCCCGACCTGTTCCATGCGCTGGCTGTTGCCGCGTGTTATCCAGCTACAAAACGACAGGCCGGATTTGCAGATTGAGCTGACAGCTTCCATCGCCCACGGCGTGGATTTCAGCAACGAACATTTTGATGCTGCCGTAGTGTTTGGTCGTCCGCCGGAATCACAGCGCCGGGCGCATCATCTGTTTGATGAAGTGCTGACGCCGGTGTGTACGCCGGAGTTTCTGCCGCGTCATAAAGGGAAAACGAAAGTGGCGGATCTGGCCGATAAAACGCTGCTTCACCCGACGCGTGACCGTCGCGACTGGTTGTTGTGGCTGCGGGAGGAGGGCGTACAGGGATTGCCGTCAGCCAAATCACAGCATTTCGATACGCTGGATCTGGCGATCAATTCGGCGTTGCAGGGCTACGGTGTGGCGATAGGCGATCTGACATTAATTGAAGATGATTTGCAGGCGGGAAGGGTGATTGCGCCGTTCCCGTTGTGCGTGGCAAGCGGCGCGTCTTATACGTTGCTGTATCCGGAAAACCCGACCCCTGCGCTGAAAGTGGCAATTGATTTTCTTAATGAAGAAGCGCGGCTCAGCCGGGAAAAACTGAGCGCGCTGTTATCTACCTCACACCGGTTAGTCACCACAGGCTAATCAGTAAAGCGCAGCCAGTGCGCTGGCGATTGCGCCGGTCAGTTTGCTCAGTTCTTCAGGTGAAATGATGTACGGCGGCATCAGGTAAATCAGCTTGCCGAACGGGCGGATCCACACGCCCTGACCGACGAAATGCTTCTGCAATTGCGCCATGTCTACCGGCTGGCGCATTTCCACCACACCAATCGCCCCGAGCACCCGCACATCGGCGACCGCCGGATGTGCTGCCAGCGGCAGTAAACCGGCATTCAGCTGTTTCTCAATGCTCAATACCTGCGCCTGCCAGCGGTTTTCCGCAAGTAAATGCAGGCTGGCGCTGGCGACCGCGCAGGCCAGCGGATTGCCCATAAATGTCGGGCCGTGCATGAAACATCCCGCCTCGCCGTCACTGATCACCTGCGCCACATGGCGGGTGGTGAGCGTGGCGGAAAGTGTCATGTAGCCGCCGGTCAGGGCTTTGCCGAGGCAGAGGATATCCGGCGAAATCCCGGCGTGATCACAGGCAAACAGCTTGCCGGTGCGGCCAAATCCGGTGGCAATTTCATCGGCAATCAGCAACACGCCATATTCATCGCATAACTTACGCACGCGTTTGAGATACAGCGGGTGATAAATCCGCATCCCGCCCGCCCCCTGAACGATGGGTTCTACAATGACTGCGGCGATTTTGCGGTGATTTTCGTCCAGCATTTTGGCAAATGGCGCGATATCCGCCTCATCCCATTCCCCGTCAAAACGGCTCTGCGGCGCATCGGCGAACAGATGCTGTGGCAGATAACCCTGATACAAACTGTGCATCGAGTTTTGCGGGTCACAGACTGACATCGCGCCAAAGGTGTCGCCGTGATAGCCGTTGCGCAGGGTCAGCAACGTCTGGCGTTTTTCACCGCGCGCCTGCCAGTATTGCATCGCCATTTTCAGTGCTACTTCAACGGCCACCGAACCAGAATCCGCCAGAAACACGCATTCCAGCCCGGCGGGGGTCATTTCTACCAGACGGCGGCACAACGCAACCGCCGACGGATGGGTGATCCCGCCAAACATCACATGTGACATTTTTCCGATTTGTTCGATGGCCGCCTGGTTCAACTGCGGATGGTTGTAACCGTGGATTGCCGCCCACCAGGACGACATGCCGTCAACCAGTTTGCGGCCATCAGCCAGTTGCAACATCACGCCGGACGCGGATTCCACCGGATAGGCGGGCAGCGGTTTGGTCATGGAGGTATACGGATGCCAGATGTGGCGCTGGTCGAATTCAATATCGGCGGGAGTCATAAACGAATCCTGAGGCGTAAGCTGTAAACTAAAAAATAATTTTAACGTTGACGGTAAACCAAAACAAATTAAAAATGGTTTACGGATTATGAAAAAAATACAACTGAACACTTTTTAAAGGAGTCGCAATGACTGCCCGCACCCACTGGACGCTGGAAAAAACGCAGGCCCTGTTCGATAAGCCATTCCTGGAGCTGATGTTCGAAGCGCAGCAAATTCACCGTCAGCATTTTGACCCGCGACAGGTTCAGGTCAGCACCTTGCTGTCGATCAAAACCGGTGCCTGTCCCGAAGACTGTAAATATTGCCCGCAAAGTTCCCGTTACAAAACCGGGCTGGAATCTGAACGTCTGATGCAAGTCGAGCAGGTGCTCGAATCTGCCCGACAGGCGAAAGCCGCCGGTTCAACCCGTTTCTGTATGGGCGCGGCGTGGAAAAACCCGCACGATCGTGACATGCCGTACCTCGAGCAGATGGTGCAGGGCGTGAAAGAAATGGGCATGGAAACCTGCATGACCCTCGGCACGCTGAACACTACGCAGGCACAGCGTCTGGCGCACGCCGGGCTGGATTTCTACAACCATAACCTTGATACCTCGCCGGAATTTTACGGCAGCATCATAACGACCCGCAGCTATCAGGAACGCCTGGATACGCTGGCGGAAGTGCGCGGCGCGGGCATTAAAGTCTGTTCCGGCGGCATTGTGGGGTTAGGTGAAACCGTCAAAGACCGCGCCGGTTTGCTGATGCAACTGGCGAACCTGCCGGTGCCGCCGGAAAGTGTGCCGATCAACATGCTGGTGAAAGTGAAAGGTACGCCGCTGGCGGATAATGACGATGTGGATCCGTTTGATTTCATCCGCACGATCGCGGTCGCGCGCATCATGATGCCGCAATCTTATGTGCGTCTGTCTGCCGGACGTGAGCAGATGAGTGAGCAGACCCAGGCGATGTGCTTTATGGCCGGTGCCAACTCCATCTTCTACGGCTGCAAACTGCTGACCACGCCAAACCCGGCAGAAGATAAAGACCTGATTCTGTTCGGCAAGCTGGGGCTTAACCCGCAGTCATTTGAAACAGAAATGGGCGATAACCAGCAGCAGGCCGCGCTTGCCGAGCAGCTGGTCCACGCCGATACCGATCAGTTCTACAACGCTGCGGTATAACCGGTGAGCTGGCAAACGCGGATCAACGACGCGGTGGCGGCGCGCAAACAGGCGGCGGCATTTCGTGTACGGCAGCCGAATGAGGGCGGCAGTGCGCGTTTTCTGACGCAGGGCGGGCGGCGTTATCTGAATTTTTCCGGTAACGATTATCTCGGCCTGAGTCAGGACGCTGAGGTGATCGCCGCGTGGCAGCAGGGTGCGGCTAAATACGGTGTCGGCAGCGGCGGTTCAGGACACGTCACCGGTTACAGCGAGGTGCATGCCGCGTTTGAGCAACAACTGGCGCAGTGGCAGGGATATCCGCGGGCTTTGCTGTTTATCTCCGGTTTTGCGGCGAATCAGGCGATTCTCGCGGCGCTGATGCAGGCTGAGGATCGCGTGCTGGCTGACAAACTCAGTCACGCGTCTTTACTGGAAGCCGCAACCCATGCACCTTCGCAGTTGCGGCGTTTTCACCACAATCAGCCGGATTCCCTGCAGCGCCTGCTGGAAAAACCCGTAGCCGGTGAAACGCTGGTGGTGACCGAAGGTGTATTCAGTATGGACGGCGACGCCGCGCCGCTGGCTGATCTGCATAACTTGTCCAAAGCGCACGGTAGCTGGCTGATGGTTGATGACGCGCACGGTGTGGGCGTTACCGGTGAAGAAGGGCGCGGCAGTTGCTGGCAACAGGGCATCCGGCCGGAACTGCTGGTGGTCACATTCGGAAAAGCTTTCGGTTGCAGCGGCGCGGCGGTGTTGTGTGATGATGCTACCGCCGATTACCTGTTGCAGTTTGCCCGCCATCTGATTTACAGCACGTCGATGCCCGCCGCGCAGGTGTGCGCGTTACAGGCTGCACTGGCACGAGTCCGGCAGGATGACGGTCTGCGTGATAAACTGGCCGCCAATATTGCCCGTTTTCGCGCGGGTGCCGCCGGTTTGCCGTATCCGCTGACCGGTTCACAGACGGCGATCCAGCCGGTGATTGTGGGTGAAAACCAGCCCGCGCTGGATCTGGCATCCACCTTGCGCGATCGCGGATTGTGGGTCAGCGCCATCCGTCCACCGACGGTGCCACCGGGCAGTGCGCGGCTGCGCATTACCCTGACAGCGGCGCATGAGCCGGAAGATATCGATTTTTTGCTGGAGTCCCTTCATGGGTGCAGTCACTGAATTAGTGAACAAACAAGCGGTGGCCGATGCGTTCAGTCGTGCCGCTATCAGTTACGAAAACGCCGCGCAGTTGCAGCGTGATGTGGGTGAGGAATTACTGGCGCTGGCTGCGCCGTATCTGCAAGACGCCGGTAAGATTGTCGTCGATGCGGGCTGTGGCACCGGCCACTTCAGCCGTTACTGGCGTGCGCAGGGTAAACATGTCATTGCGCTGGATCTCTCTGAGGGCATGTTAAATCGCGCCCGTGAGCTGGATTCTGCTGATGAATACGTGCCGGGCGACATCGAACGTTTGCCGTTTGCCGACAACTCTGTCGACATCTGCTTCAGCAATCTGGCGGTGCAGTGGTGTAACGCGCTGCCACGCGCACTGGAAGAAATGCACCGCGTCACCCGCAACGGCGGGCTGGTGCTGTTTTCCACGCTGGCAGAAGGTTCGCTCAATGAGCTGGCCGCGGCATGGATGAAGGTCGATGGCCGACGTCACGTGAATCAGTTCCTGACGCCGGACAAAATCGCCGAAGCCTGCGCGCCGTATCGCCATGATGTGACCTTCAGCGATCATGTTGCTCAATTCCCCGATGTGATGTCGCTGCTGCGCTCGCTGAAAGGCATCGGTGCGACGCACATCAAAAATGGTCGCCTCGGCGGTCTGGGCGGGCGTGAACGTCTGCAATTGCTGGACAAACACTATGCCCGCCGCGACGGCATCCTGCCGCTCAACTACCGGCTGGTCTACGGCATTTTGCAGGTCGAAGAACTTATCCCACGCTGATTTACTCCTCCCCCTTCGCAGGGGGAGGTTGGGAGGGGGTTTTGCAGGCAACTTGAAAGTCAGAGTTGCCATTAATACCCCACCCCAACCCTCCCCTTCGCAGGGGAGGGAGCTAAAACCAACACCAGGCTTTTCATGAAACAAAAATACTTTATTACCGGCACCGACACTGAAGTCGGTAAAACCGTCGCGACCACCGCTTTTTTGCAGGCTGCCGCGCAGGCAGGACACAAAACAGCCGGATACAAACCGGTGGCATCCGGCAGTGAAATGACCGGCGAAGGCCCGCGCAACAGTGATGCGCTGGCGTTACAGGCTTACAGCACCGTCGGGCTGCGTTATGACGAAGTGAACCCCTGCACCTTTATCGAACCGACTTCGCCACATATCGTCAGCGAACTGGAAAAACGGCCGATTGATCCGCGGGTGCTATCAGACGGATTACGTCATCTCGAACCGCTGGCGGACTGGGTGGTGGTGGAAGGCGCAGGCGGCTGGTACACACCGCTGACGGCAGATTATACCTTTGCTGACTGGGTTATCGCCGAGCAGTTGCCGGTAGTGTTAGTGGTAGGCATGCGGCTGGGTTGCATTAACCACGCCGTGCTGACGGCGCAGGCCATCACACAAAGCGGGTTGCATCTGGCGGGCTGGATAGCTAACGACGTACAGGAAACGGGGAAGCATCATCAGGCATACATGGATACGCTCACGCGTATGCTGCCTGCGCCTTTGCTGGGCGAGATCCCGTACCTGAGTGCCGGAACTGACGTTAATTTGGGACAGTATCTTCATCTTAACCGTCTCACGGCATGAGACGTCAGACGGTCAGATAATTTTTGACTAATGTATCGTCAAGCTGCGCCAGTGTGCCTTGCGCGATGTTGCGTCCGCCGTCGACCAGGCAGAACCGGTCGGCAACGCTGCGGATGAACGGCAGTTTATGACCGACCAGCAACAATGTCAGGCCGAGATCACGGTTCAGGCGGTGAATGATATTGCCCATGTTTGCCGCCATCGATGCGCTGGTGTGCTCGGTCGGTTCATCCAGAATCAGTAATTCAGGTTCCTGAACCAGCGCACGACTGATTGCCAGTTGCTGCTGCTGGCTTTCATCGAGCTCACCGGCTTTGCGCGCCCCCATCTCCTTTAATGTCGGAAACAGGTCATACACCTCTTCCGGCACGCGACGGGTCTTATTCCGGCTGGCCATCATGGCGATTTGCAGGTTTTCATCGACGCTCATCTGCGAAAAAATCTGCCGTCCCTGTGGCACATAACCAATCCCCATTTGCGCGCGGCTTTCGACCGGCAAATTCAGCAGACTTTGCGGCTCTTCGTCACGCGACTGCCAGGAGATGGCGCCGCTTTTCACCGGAAGATGCCCCATGATGCAGTTCACCAGCGTGGTTTTTCCCACGCCATTTCGCCCGATCAGGCAGGTACATTGACCGCGGTACAGTTCGAGATTGATATCCCACAGAATATGTTTTTGCCCATAATACTGATTAACTGATTTTACACTTAACATCAGACCTCCCTCCCGCACGGAGCCTTCCGCTGAACTTCATTTTGACGGCCACTGTCATATTTCTGACATTTATGTTCCGCTGTTAATGCCCCAACGCAGAATTTAATTCCGTTTGTTGACGGCTAACCTGACAGCATCAATTACAGATAAATCCCCCTTAATCAGTGATAAATGGGGTTAAGGGGCATTTCCTTGCGCTAAAAATGATTTTTCCTGCCTGAAAGCAGGGAAATTCTCATTTTTTATGGCGGGGCGAAAAAAGCAGTTCCGGCTGTCGCAACCTCCACATGCAGAGACGTTGCAACTCTCAGGCCAAGTTTGTAAAAACGGCCAGGGAAAGAGAAGTTACAGGGGTGTTAACAGGCGCGCCGCTGATGATTTCGGATTATTCATTAGCATTTCTGAGGTTTTTGAGATTACCCCATAAGGAGTAGTCCACGGTGACCTGCACTTTGCCAGTGCCGTCTTCACTGTTTTTGGTGCAAACACATGGACAAACGTGAGCAAAAAATTCTGGTGAGATGCACTTTTGTTTTTTGCAAGAAACATCAGCCCAGAAATTTAGGCAAAATAGGCATAAATAAGGAGATAAAAAAGATAAAAAATAACTAAAAAAGACCTTTCAGACCCACGGAAGGCAAAATTCAGTTTTTTACCAACTCCCGCAGCGCGGGGCGTGCTGGGACTTATCCACTATTCCTGTGGATAACCTTGTGCATGAGAGTGAGAAAAGTTGCTACAGACGAGTCAGCATGCGGGTTCCGCTTAGTTTGCCCGTATTCGCAGCTTTTTAATGATACTGTTTTTAATCAACGAGTTAGTTAAAAGCAATACAGCCGTAATTCGTTCGTCATAGTTGTGTCAATCTTCGTCAACCTGTGGTCAGAAAATGGAGGGAATGCGGATTTTGGGAAAAAATGTCATCTGATGGTGAGAATTCTCATTCGTCATATCCTAAAAAAGTGCAGCATCGACAGCACGTTAAAACGCCAACACTTTTTATCGATTGGAAGCTGGTTTTATATACAGTATTATAGCGAAGGTAAAATCAGGGCTGGCAAAAATCGCGAAGTCTTTCATACTATTTTTCCGCAAACTGTTCACCCGTTCAGCGCGCACGGCCCTATGCATTCCCATTTCAGTCAGGTAGCCCGTCATGAGTAAAGAGTTCAAACTGCATTCCGAATTTAAACCGTCAGGTGACCAGCCTGAGGCAATACGCCGTCTGGAAGAAGGGCTGGAGAACGGACTGGCGCACCAGACATTGCTCGGGGTAACCGGTTCAGGAAAAACCTTTACCGTGGCGAATGTGATTGCGGATCTGAACCGTCCGACGATGGTGCTTGCCCCCAACAAAACGCTGGCCGCACAGTTATACGGCGAGATGAAAGAGTTCTTCCCGGAAAACGCCGTCGAATATTTCGTCTCTTACTATGACTATTATCAGCCTGAGGCGTATGTTCCGAGTTCCGATACCTTTATCGAAAAAGACGCCTCGGTGAACGAACACATTGAGCAGATGCGTCTTTCTGCCACCAAAGCGCTGCTCGAACGGCGCGATGTCATTGTGGTGGCCTCTGTTTCTGCGATTTACGGTCTGGGCGACCCGGACTTATACCTGAAAATGATGCTTCACCTGACCAAAGGGATGATTATCGATCAGCGTTCGATCCTGCGTCGTCTGGCGGAACTGCAATATGCACGCAACGATCAGGCTTTCCAGCGCAGTACTTTCCGCGTGCGTGGCGAAGTGATTGATGTGTTCCCGGCGGAATCGGACGATCTGGCGCTGCGCATTGAGTTATTTGATCAGGAAGTTGAACGCCTTTCGCTGTTTGATCCGCTGACAGGCCAGGTGCAGCATGAAGTGCCGCGTTTCACCATCTACCCGAAAACGCACTACGTCACGCCACGCGAACGTATTGTGCAGGCGATGGAAGAAATTAAAGTCGAACTGGCGGATCGCCGCAAAGTGTTGCTGGCCAACAACAAATTGCTGGAAGAACAGCGCATCAGCCAGCGTACGCAGTTTGATCTCGAAATGATGAACGAGCTGGGTTATTGCTCCGGTATCGAAAACTACTCACGTTATCTGTCTGGCCGCGGGCCGGGCGAGCCGCCGCCGACGCTGTTTGATTATTTGCCGGCTGACGGCCTGCTGATTGTCGATGAATCGCACGTCACCATTCCGCAAATCGGCGGTATGTACAAAGGCGACCGCTCGCGTAAAGAAACGCTGGTGGAATACGGTTTCCGCCTGCCTTCGGCGCTGGATAACCGCCCGATGCGCTTTGAGGAATTCGAAGCCCTGGCGCCGCAAAGTATTTATGTCTCGGCCACGCCGGGCAAATACGAGCTGGAGAAATCCGGTGACGATGTGGTCGATCAGGTCGTGCGTCCGACCGGTTTGCTGGATCCGATCATCGAAGTGCGACCGGTAACCACGCAGGTTGATGACCTGCTGTCTGAAATCCGCAAGCGTGTGGCGATTAACGAGCGTGTGCTGGTCACCACGCTCACCAAGCGTATGGCCGAGGATCTGACTGAGTATCTGGAAGAACACGGCGAGAAGGTGCGTTACCTGCACTCTGATATCGATACCGTCGAGCGCGTCGAGATTATCCGCGATTTGCGTCTGGGGGAATTTGACGTGCTGGTCGGCATCAACTTACTGCGCGAAGGGCTGGACATGCCGGAAGTGTCGCTGGTGGCGATTCTCGATGCGGACAAGGAAGGCTTCCTGCGTTCTGAACGTTCGCTTATCCAGACCATCGGCCGTGCGGCGCGTAACCTCAACGGTAAAGCGATTCTGTATGGCGATAAAATTACCAATTCAATGGCCCGCGCCATTGAAGAAACTGAACGACGTCGCGCCAAACAGGAAGCGTACAACCTCGAAAACGGCATCACGCCGATGGGGCTGAACAAGAAGATCTCCGACATCCTGCAACTCGGTCAGCCGAAAACCAAAAAGAACAAAGACAAACGCGATGCCGAAGCGGCGCAAACCTTCAAATCGCTTACGCCGAAAGCGCTGGAGCAACGCATCAAAGAGCTGGAAAGCAAGATGTATGCGCACGCGCAAAATCTGGAATTCGAAGAGGCGGCCAACACGCGCGACGAGTTGCATGCCTTGCGTGAGCAGTTTATTGCGATTTCGTAACGAGAAGGGTGGTAGACTGCGCGGCTTAAAAATCATGACCCAGACATTTTAACGAAGAGCGAGCCAATGACTGATACACCACAAAACCCTGGCGCAGCGAAAGATCCGCTGCACGGCGTCACGCTGGAAAAACTGCTGACAACGCTGGTGGATAACTTTGGCTGGCCGGCGCTGGCCTCGCAGGTGAATATCAACTGCTTCAAAAGCGACCCGAGTGTGAAATCCAGCCTGAAATTTCTGCGCCGCACGCCGTGGGCGCGTAAGGAAGTGGAAACGCTGTATCTGGATTTCATTGAAGGTCATCTGCGCCCGGATATGACCCGCAGCAAGCGCCGCACACCGCTCTCAGCACAGGCTCCGCAAAAGCCAAAAGTCAGCACCGCCAAACCGGCTGCCGACAGCCCGTGGAATAACCATCCGCTGGTGAAAAAGTAATTTAGGCGCATTTCATTCTGTTCATTTGAGGGGAAGGATCGTGTCAGAGCAACATGTTCTTATCGTGGTGGATATGCAAAACGGGGTGTTCGCTTCCCCGCGTTATGACCGCAGCGGACGGGCTGAGCGCATTAATCAGCTGATTGACCGGGCAGGGCGGGTTATTTTCATTCAGCACGCTGAAGGTGAAATGACCGAAGGCAGCGAATTCTGGCAGATATTACCGGAATTGCATCAGCCGGAAGGCGCGATTTCTGTGACTAAAACCGCCTGTGATTCCTTCTACCGCACTTCACTCGATAACGTTCTGCAGGAACTGAATGCGACCCGTTTTACCCTTTGCGGTTGTGCAACGGATTATTGCGTAGACACCACCATCAAAATCGCTGCCAGCAAAGGCTATGCCGTGACGGTTGCGTCAGATGCGCACACTACCGGCGATCGCACACACGCGACGGCGCAGCAACTGATCGGGCAGCATAATGAAGTGTGGCGTGAGTTATCTGTGCCGGGAAATCCGGTAACGGTAAAAACCACTGCGGAAATCCTGGCTGACTGGCAGTAAATTCAGTTTTCGGACGCAAAAAAGGCCGCATCGCGCGGCCTTTCTTATCTCTGATGTTTACCAATCAGATCATTTTTTGCAGCGCCTCTTCAATCGCCATGCGTAACATGTCGCGGTCATGACGATAGGGCACATCACTGGCTTCGAGCGGGCTTTGAATAATCAGATGTTCAGTGGCACTTCCGCCGATTTTGACTTTCGGCCCGACAATCGCGGCATCGGCGCGGCGGCCGATGCGTTTCTCGATCATATCCAGTTTGTCGTCCAGCGTCAGCGACGCGGCGGCGACACTCAGTTCCTTCCCCAGATTTCCGATATACACGATATGCGCCCGGCTGCGGCGCAGCGCGGTTGTCAGATCATTCATCAGTAACAACGGCATCAGGCTGGTAAAGAAACTCCCCGGCCCGATCAGGATCAGATTTGCCTCAGCAATGGCCTGTAACGCTTCGCGCGTGGCCGGCACCTGAGGTTCCAGCCGCAGTTCTCGCGGGATCAGCGTCAGTTTATCGACGTTGACTTCGCCGTGGACGTGTTCACCATTGGCATCAATGGCCGCCAGATCGACCGGCTGTTCTGACATCGGGATCAGTTCTGCGTCGACTTTCAGCAGGCTTCGTACCAGATTGATCGCTTCGAGCGGGCGCACGGTGAGATGATCCAGCGCGCGCAGCATCAGATTGCCAAGATTATGGCCATCCAGCTCGCCCTGGCCGCTGAAACGGTATTCGAACATCGCCGACGCCAGACTCGGTTCGGTGATCAGCTGATTCAGGCAATTGCGCATATCACCCCAGGCAATGCCGCCAACGGAACGGCGGATACGGCCAGTCGAACCGCCGTTATCGGTGGTCGTCACAATGCCGGTCAGGCGCGGACCCAGCAGCGAGAGTGAAGACATCACACGGCCCAGCCCGTGACCTCCGCCTAATGCCACCACCCGGTCGAGGTCTGCTAATGTTCGGTTGCGCATGGTTTTCCTTTCAAATGGGGAGCGGCGGGTTTACATCGTTTTCTGCGGCGGATTTTACCTAATTTTGCAACAAGATGTTATCCCTTCACGCCACTCTCAGGACATTAAAAACCGGGCAGTTTCAGCGTTGAAAATGCAGCCTTTTGTCGTAAAAAATCGTTATGTATCAAAATACATAACGAAAAACCATCTTGGCGTTCAGGACTTTGCGGCGTTAGAATATCCCCCGTTACCCCCGTATTCATTCTCGATCCGCTACGGACGGCATGAATCAACTCCTAGCCCTGGTTCCTAAGTTGCCTTTCTGACGTCGTTCCCACAGAAACAATATGGAGCCCTGGCCGTGACGAAAGTCACCAGGGTGCATGGCAGAAATGCCCGCATCTCCCGTATCTGGAAAGGTGTTAAGGTGCTTCAACTTACTGATGCTTTTGCCCGCAAGTTTTATTACTTGCGGCTGTCGATCACAGATGTGTGCAATTTTCGTTGCACCTATTGTCTGCCGGATGGCTACAAGCCGCACGGACACAGCAATAAAAGCTTTCTCTCGCCCGATGAAATCCGTCGGGTCAGCCGCGCGTTCGCCAATCTGGGAACGGAAAAAGTGCGCCTGACCGGTGGAGAGCCGTCGCTGCGCCGCGATTTCTGCGAGATCATTGCCGCAGTGCGCGAAAACCCCTCCATCAAAACGCTGGCAGTCACCACCAACGGTTACCGCATGGCACGTGATATTGCGAAATGGCGCGATGCGGGGCTGACCAACATCAACGTCAGCGTCGACAGTCTCGACGCCCGCCAGTTTCACGCCATCACCGGTCAGGATAAATTCCGCGACGTTATGGCGGGTATAGATGCGGTCTTTGACGCCGGTTTCAGCAAGGTGAAAGTCAATACCGTGCTGATGCGCGATGTCAATCACGCCAGCCTGAATACCTTCCTCGACTGGATAAAAACCCGTCCGATCCAGCTGCGTTTCATTGAACTGATGGAAACCGGCGACGGCGGCGACTTGTTCCGCAAACACCACGTTTCCGGTGAGGTGCTGCGCGAGCAACTGGTGCGTCAGGGCTGGCAGTTACAACTTCGCTCACGCAGTGATGGCCCCGCGCAAGTCTTCAGTCATCCGGATTATCTGGGTGAAATCGGTCTGGTCATGCCGTACGAAAAAGACTTCTGCGCCAGTTGCAATCGGCTGCGTGTGTCTGCCCTCGGCAATCTGCATTTGTGTCTGTTCGGCGAGCAAGGCATTCCGTTACGGGATTTATTAGCCGACGACATGCAACAGGACGATTTGATGGACCGCATTCAGGGCGGCCTCAGCCGTAAAAAACAAACCCACTTCCTGCATGAAGGCAATACCGGAATTACTCAGAACCTGTCGTTTATCGGCGGCTAAACCCGGTACTGATCGTTTAAGGAGCAAACTGATGAGCAAAGCCAGTAAAGAGTTCTTGCCTTTATCTGTCGCGATCATGACGGTTTCTGACCGCCGAACCGACGCTGAAGACACGTCCGGGCATTACCTGAAAGAAGCGGTGACCGAAGGCGGCCATCATGTCGTCGCGCAGCAAATTGTCAAAGAGAACATTTACAGCATCCGCGCTGTTGTATCTGCGTGGATTGCGGATGAAAAGATTCAGGCGATTTTGGTCAACGGTGGCACGGGTTTTAACGCGGGCAACAATACGCCGGAAGCGCTGAAGCCTTTGTTTGACCGTGAAATCGAAGGTTTTGGCGAGCTGTTTCGCATGGTGTCGTTTGAAGATATCGGCACCTCGACGATTCAGTCGCGCGCCATCGGCGGCATCGCCAACCAGACGGTGATTTTCGCTATGCCCGGCTCAACCCGCGCCTGCCAGACCGCCTGGGACAACATTATTGAAGCGCAGCTCGATGCCCGTCAGGGGCCGTGCAATTTCACTCCACATTTGAAGAAATAAGTATGTCTGAACTGACCCATATTAATGCGTCCGGCGACGCTCACATGGTGGATGTTTCCGGTAAAGCCGAAACGGTCCGCGAGGCCCGCGCCGAAGCTTTTGTTGAAATGGCCGCTGACACGCTGGCGATGATCATCAACGGCAATCACCATAAAGGTGATGTGTTTGCTACGGCGCGTATCGCTGGCATTCAGGCGGCGAAGAAAACCTGGGATCTGATCCCACTGTGTCATCCGCTGCTGCTGACCAAAGTGGAAGTGAATCTGCAAGCACAGCCGGAACATAACCGTGTGCGCATCGAATCCCGCTGCCGTCTGAGCGGTAAAACCGGCGTGGAAATGGAAGCGCTGACGGCGGCTTCTGTGGCGGCACTCACTATCTACGACATGTGCAAAGCCGTGCAAAAAGATATGGTGATTGGCCCGATCCGCCTGCTGGAGAAAAGCGGCGGTAAATCAGGAGATTTTAAGGCGGAAGGTAAGGTGGAAGTATGATCGACATTCTGTTCTTCGCGCAGGTACGCGAACTGACCGGCACCTCCGGTCTGCAACTCCCTGCTGATTTCGCCACGGTGGAAGAGCTGCGCGCTTCGCTCACCGGACGCGGCGACCGCTGGGCACTGGCGCTGGAATCCGGGAAATTACTGGTGGCGGTTAACCAGACGCTGACCACGATGGCGCATCCGCTGCATGCGGGCGATGAAGTGGCGTTCTTCCCGCCGGTCACCGGGGGCTGAGATGGATCAGACGAAAATTGTTGTTGATGCCGCGCCGTTCAGCGTGGGTGATGAGTACAACTGGCTGGCGCAATCGGACGCCGACGGTGCCGTGGTCACGTTTACCGGCAAAGTGCGTAATCATAATCTGGGTAATCATGTCAGCGCCTTAACGCTGGAACATTATCCGGGCATGACCGAAAAAGCGCTGGCTGAGATTGTTGCTGAAGCCCGTACCCGCTGGCCGCTGCAACGTGTGTCTGTTTATCACCGTGTGGGACCCATGTATCCGGGCGATGAAATTGTGTTTGTCGGCGTGACCAGCGCACATCGCGGCATGGCTTTTGAAGCCAATGAATTCATTATGGATCATCTGAAAACCCGCGCGCCGTTCTGGAAGCGTGAAGCCACAGAAGAGGGTGATCGCTGGGTCGATGCCCGCGACAGTGATAAACAGGCGGCGGCGCGCTGGTAAATAGCGCCTCAACCACACGCAGACCTCCCATGCTTTTCTCTCTATCTGTGATACGCTTTACAAATCGGGAGGCTGTTTTGGCCTCATTTTTCATCCTCCATGCAAAAGGGTAATCATCATGGATCGATATCCACGCAGTAACGGTTCAATTGTTGAACGCGCGAATACCGGCATTCAGGCGTACATGGCGCAAGTGTATGGCTGGATGTTCTGTGGTTTGCTGCTGACCGCATTTGTGGCCTGGTACGCTTCCGGCTCTGAAAAAATCATGAGCTTTGTTTTCTCCAGCCAGATTACTTTCTTCGGCTTGATCATCGCGCAACTGGCGCTGGTGTTCGTGATTTCAGGCATGGTGAACCGCCTGAGCGGCACGGTCGCCACCGGCCTGTTTATGCTGTATTCCGCACTGACCGGTCTGACGCTTTCCAGCATTTTTCTGGTCTACACCGGTGATTCAATCTTCGGAACGTTCATCGTCGCTGCCGGTATGTTCGGCGCAATGAGTGTCTACGGTTACGTGACCAAGCGCGACCTGACCGGGATCGGCAGCATGTTGTTCATGGCGCTGATTGGTCTGGTGCTGGCATCACTGGTGAACATGTGGCTGAAAAGCTCCGGCCTCGCGAACATCATTTCGTACGCTGGTGTGCTGATCTTCGTCGGTCTGACGGCGTATGACACGCAGAAGCTGAAAAATATGGGTGCGCAGTTGTCAGCGGATGACCGCGATAACTTTCGTAAATACTCGATTGTTGGCGCACTGACCTTGTATCTCGATTTCATCAACCTGTTCCTGATGTTGTTGCGGATCTTCGGCAACCGCCGGTAAGGTTTTTTGATTTCAAATATGAGAAAGGGGCACTGAGAAGTGTCCCTTTTTTTATGCTGACAGGTTAGATTTATTAGCTCCCTCCCTTGCGAAGGGGAGGGTTGGGGTGGGGTATTAAGATCAAAAAATGAAAGCTGAAGTGTGCAGGGATAATGGTGTCAGCCCTTAAAACCCCCTCCCGGCCTCCCCCTTCGCAGGGGGAGGAGCAAATCAAAACCTGACCCGCCCCGTCGGCACCTGCCGAAAACTCCACCAAACCTGCACCGTATTGAACAGCACCAGTATCGCCGTGACGATAAACACCCAGCGGAAGCCAAGCAGTGCCGAGGCACTTGAGCCAATCAGCGGCCCGACCACATTCCCGAGATACATAAAAGACTGGTTGTAACCGAATATCCGGCCGGTGACCTGATCACTGCTGTATTTCACCAGCAACGCCTGTACCGCAGGCATCAGCGCGCCATCGCCGAAACCGAGCATGAAACGCAGGATCCCGAGCTGGGTCGGCGTATTAATCAGTGCCATCAGGCAAAACAGAATGAAGCAAAAAACCAGCGCGGCAATCAGAATGCGATGCGCGCCAATGCGGTCGCCGAGCTTGCCAAGTTTCGGGGCGGCCATCAGCGCGGAAACGCCCGGCACGGCGGCAATCACGCCACTGATAAAGGCGATATTGCTGGTATCCGATGACAGTTCGCGGATAAATAGCGTCAGGATCGGGCTGATGGAACCGTTGGCGAGCTGAATCATCATGGTGGTGACGAACAGGCTGACAATCAGCCACGGGTAGGGCAGCGTAGTAAATACGGCTTTGCCGCTCAGACGGTTGGCTTTGGTGACCGGCACAACGCGTTCTTTAATCAAAAATAATGTGATCAGAAAGCTGATAAACAGCATGCCGCTGGTGACGAAAAACACCGTGCGCAGGCCGAGATGGTCAGCCATAAAGCCGCCGAGCAGCGGGCCGATAATCACGCCGGATACCTGACCGGTAGACAGCGTGCCGAGCGCCCAGCCACTTTTATCGCGGGGGACCTGCGAGGCGACCAGCGCCATCGCGTTGGGAATATACCCGGACGTCAGGCCCATTAGTGTGCGCAGAATGAAAAGCTGCCAGACGTTGGTGGCGAACCCCTGCAACATCATGACAATCGCCATCCCCAGCGCGGCGCGCAGCAACATCAGTTTGCGGCCTTTGCGGTCAGCCAGACTGCCCCACAACGGCGCAACGATGGCGGAAACCAGGAACGTGCCGCTGAATACCAGCCCTGACCACAGGCTCAGGGATTCATGAGACGTTACGCCAAGTTGTTCGATATAAAGGGGTAAAAAAGGCAGGATCTGACTCATCGCCATGCCGGTAAAAAAACAGCCCAGCCAGACGGAGATTAAATTTACTTTCCAGGTTTCCATGTTGCAGCGATGTAGCCTTATGGACAGAGGAGTGAGAGAAAAGAAGCATAGCAATCAAATCTGTGAAGTGGGACGCAAAAAGTGGGAACCCATTCATCAGGTTTATAATTGATTATCCTGTGTCAAAGTTTCGGATTATCGCGGCAGATTATGCGGCCTGAAACTGTTACCAGAATCTGCGGCTGTAACCATCAGTTACAGGCCTGAAGGAGATAACTTCACGCAGAGCGGCGTTTTGTGCTACTATCGCCCCAACTGGCGCACTGCAGTTTGTGCCGAATCCTCGTGGTAATGCCTCATTTGCCTCGTCTGATCATCCACTCTTGAAACTGCACCGAACCCCGTTCGGGTTAGAGTGGACTGGAGCTTTTCCTTATATGTCATTTGATTCCCTCGGCTTAAGTGCCGAAATTTTGCGTGCTGTTGAAGAACAGGGCTATCGCGAACCTACGCCTATTCAGCGTCAGGCTATTCCTGTCGTGCTGGAAGGCCGTGACCTGATGGCGAGTGCGCAGACCGGTACCGGTAAAACCGCTGGTTTTACCTTGCCGCTGCTCAATATGCTCAGCCATACCAACGCGCAATTCAAAGGACGTCGCCCGGTTCGTGCGCTGATCCTGACCCCAACCCGTGAGCTGGCGGCGCAGATTGGTGAAAACGTACAGGCCTA
This sequence comes from Rahnella sp. 2050, assembly GCF_040544515.1. Taxonomy (NCBI): domain Bacteria; kingdom Pseudomonadati; phylum Pseudomonadota; class Gammaproteobacteria; order Enterobacterales; family Yersiniaceae; genus Rahnella; species Rahnella sp. 2050. Next base: position 1,190,790 of record NZ_JBEPKE010000002.1, read on the forward strand.
CAGCAAATACCTCACCCTGCGTTCTCTGGTGGTATTTGGTGGTGTGAGCATCAACCCGCAGATGATGAAACTGCGCGGTGGTGTGGATGTGCTGATCGCAACGCCGGGTCGTTTGCTGGATCTGGAACATCAGCGTGCTGTTGATTTATCTCAGGTTGAAATTCTGGTGCTGGATGAAGCCGACCGCATGCTGGACATGGGCTTCATTCACGATATCCGTCGCCTGCTGGCAAAACTGCCTGCCAAGCGTCAGAACCTGCTGTTCTCCGCGACGTTCTCTGATGAGATTAAAGGTCTGGCGAGCAAGTTGCTGACCAACCCGGCCTCTGTCGAAGTCGCGCGTCGTAACACCGCTTCTGCGCAAATTGAACAAAGCGTTCATTTTGTTGATAAGAAACGCAAAAGAGAATTGCTGTCGCAGATGATCGGTGAAGGCGACTGGAAACAGGTGCTGGTGTTCAACCGGACAAAACATGGTGCAAACCATTTAGCCGAACAACTCAATAAAGATGGCATCACGGCTGCTGCTATTCACGGCAACAAAAGTCAGGGCGCACGTACCCGTGCACTGGCTGATTTTAAAGCCGGTTCTGTCCGTGTTCTGGTGGCAACAGACATCGCTGCGCGTGGCCTGGATATCGATATGTTGCCGCACGTGGTCAACTATGAGCTGCCAAACGTACCGGAAGATTACGTTCACCGTATCGGCCGTACCGGTCGTGCGGAAGCCACCGGTGAAGCGATTTCTCTGGTGTGTGTGGACGAACACAAACTGCTGCGTGATATCGAGCGTCTGCTGAAACGTGAAATTCCTCGCATCGCACTGGAAGGTTACGAGCCCGATCCGAGCATCAAAGCTGAGCCGATCATCAATGGTCGTCAGGGCAGCGGCGGTGGTGGTAGTCGTGGCGCGCCACGTCAGGGCCAGCGTCCTGGCGCACCGCGTACGGGTGCTCCACGTTCAGGCGCTCCGCGTCAGGGCGGTAACGGTCAGCGCAGCGGTACGTCTGAAAACCGGGGTTCAGAAAACCGTGGTTCAGCTGAGAACCGTCCGGCACGTTCGCGTCCTGCCCATGCAGGCCAGCGTCGCACCGGCAATGCAGGCAGCGGCAACAAATAAGTTTCCGGATCCCCTGTAATTCAATCAAACCGCCTTCACTGAAGGCGGTTTTTTTTCGCGGGTAATCTAACGAATCACGTACGCACAACGGCGTGCACCCTGCAAAATATGTTCGGTGCGTTCGACACTGGCGTTCAGCACATCGCTGAATACATCGCGTTCCGCACGGCAAAATCCCTGACAGGTGGCTGCGGCAGCGCAAATCGGGCAGTGATTTTCGACAAACAGATAACTGCCATCCTCCTGCATTTTCCAGTCCGCCATATAGCCTTCACGGGTACGGATATCCGTCAGCCTTTGCAATTTGTCTTCCATCGACACCGCCCCGAGCATCGCCTGGCGGTAGTGTTCCTGCGTGATTTTTTCCCGCGAGGTGATGAGCTGATCCAGCGCCGAATCCCCCAGAGAGGTGCGGATCAGTTGCAAAAGTTGTACGGTGAGGTCAGCGTGGGCATCGGGAAATCGCGCATGACCGGCGGCGGTCAGTTGCCAGAACTGCGCCGGGCGTCCGACACCCTGTGAGACAGATTTGGCGTCCACCAGTCCTTCCTTCGCCAGCTTCACAAACTGCTGGCGCGCGGCTTCACCTGTGGTACCCAGCAGATGGCCGCCATCGCTGGCCTGAAGTTGCCCGTGGGTTTTCAGCAGCATCAGTAAGCGCTCTGCGACGCTTTGCCGTACGTCATTTTTATTTTCCAGGTCATTGCTTGACATATTGCCTCGACGGGTTCTAGATTACGTAAAAAATATTCCAAGTTATTTCTTGTTTTAATCATATCATAACCACAGCACGCTTCAATGCGTGGAAAGTACAAACCAAAGGGATGCAGAGAAAATGTCGGGAAGTCAGAACGGATGGGCGGATTTATTCAGCGCCGAAAACCGCGGCAGTGCCATTACCCTGAGCGCAGGCGTCGCGCTTTATGCGACTAACAGCTACATCGTCATCACGATTTTACCCTCCGTTGTGCAGGATATCGGCGGGCTGGCGTGGTATGCCTGGAACACTACGCTGTACGTTGTGTGTTCCATTCTCGGCTCAGCACTTTCTGCACGGTTGATGCGCACCGCCGGGCCGCGTGGCAGCTATCTGATGGCGACCGCTATTTTTATTGCCGGTGCCGCCATTTGTACCGCCGCGCCGAATATGCCGGTGCTGCTGCTCGGACGGGCGCTGCAGGGACTGGGGGGCGGATTCCTGTTCGCACTCTCCTACGCGATGATCAACCTCCTGTTTAAAGAATCTCTCTGGCCGCGCGCCATGGCGCTGATTTCGGCGATGTGGGGCATTGCGACGCTGGTCGGCCCGGCGGTAGGGGGTATCTTCGCCGAACTGCATGCATGGCGCTGGGCGTTTGGTTTGCTGTTGCCGGTGACGTCGCTGTTCGGGGTGTGGGTCTGGCGGATTTTGCCAAAATCCCGGCACGACCGGCAGCCGGACGAACCGCTGCCGCTGATGCAACTGGCCTTGCTGACCGGCGCAGTGTTAGTGGTATCGGCGGGCAGTCTGTCTTCATCAGGGCTGATTAACTTGCTCGGTTTCGTGGTCGCGGTGGCGATGATTTTAATCTTGCGCCACCGCGAATTTACGGCGGATGTCAGACTGCTGCCGCGCAACGCTTTACGCCGTTCCTCACCGCTCTATGGCCTGTATCTGGTGATGACGTTGCTGATTATCGGCCTCGGTTGCGAACTGTTTGTGCCGTATCTGCTGCAACATTTACACGGTCAGACCCCGCTGGCTGCCGGATACATCACTGCCGCGGCGGCCGCGGGCTGGACATTAAGTGAAGTGGCCAGTTCCGGCTGGACAGGCCGTCGCGCGGATGGCGCGATTATCTGCGGGCCACTGATCCTGGCTGCCGGTTTGCTTTTACTGTTGTTCACCGTACCGGTCGCTTTCGGCCTGCCGTGGCTGAATATCAGTGGCGTAGTGCTCGGGCTGACGCTGGCCGGTTTTGGGATTGGCCTCGGCTGGCCGCATTTGCTGACCCGCGTTCTGCAACAGGCACCGGAAGAGGATCGCGAAAAAGCCGGTGCGTCGATAACCGTGGTGCAATCTTTTGCGGCGGCGCTTGGCGCGGCGTTAGCCGGAACGGTGGCTAACTTTGCAGGCGTCGATAAGGGGGATAGCGGTGCAGCCAGCGCGGCATTCTGGATGTTCCTGCTGTTTGCGGTGCCTGCGCTTCTGGCGGTGTGGATTGCCTGGCGCTCCGTCAGAGTCAGACGCTTGCAGGGCAGGGCGAAAACCTCATTAAGCGGCGATTTGTCTCAGGGGTAATTGCCCGGCGGCGGGCCTTGCGGTAATCTTGCGCGTCATTTTTAAGGGTTGAACTGCGATGCGCGTATTACTGGCTCCGATGGAAGGTGTGCTTGATCCTCTGGTTCGTGAACTTCTCACAGAAGTAAACGACTACGATTTGTGCATCACCGAGTTTTTGCGCGTGGTGGATCAGCTGCTTCCCGCCAAATCCTTCTATCGCTTGTGTCCTGAATTACATCATGCCAGCCGCACGCCTTCGGGCACGTTAGTGCGCGTTCAGCTACTCGGTCAGTATCCGCAATGGCTGGCCGAAAACGCCGCCCGTGCGGTGGAACTGGGCTCTTACGGTGTCGATCTCAACTGCGGTTGCCCGTCCAAACTGGTTAACGGCAGTGGCGGTGGCGCAACGTTACTCAAAGATCCTGAGCTGATTTATCAGGGCGCCAAAGCCATGCGTGAAGCGGTGCCCGCTCACTTACCGGTGACTGTCAAAGTGCGTCTCGGCTGGGATTCGCTGGAACACAGTTTTGAAATTGCAGATGCCGTGCAGCAGGCGGGTGCAACGGAACTGACGGTGCACGGGCGTACCAAAGAAGACGGCTACAAGCCGGAACGTATTAACTGGGCTGCGATTGGCGAAATCCGTCAACGCCTGAGTATTCCGGTGATCGCCAATGGTGAAATCTGGGATTACGAAAGCGGCCAGGCGTGTCTGCACACCACCGGTTGTGATGCCGTGATGCTCGGGCGCGGTGCGCTGAATATTCCGAATCTCAGCCGTGTGGTGAAGTACAACGAACCGCGTATGCCGTGGCCGGAGGTAATAACGTTGTTGCAGAAATACACCCGTCTGGAAAAGCAGGGCGATACCGGTTTGTATCACGTTGCGCGCATTAAACAGTGGCTGAGTTATTTGCGTAAAGAGTACGAAGAGGCGACAGAGTTATTTACTGAAGTGCGCGTGCTGAAGACGTCGAAGGAGATTGGTTATCTGATCGACAATCAATAATATTCACCTGTGTATTTCGAAGGGACGCTTTCTGAGCGTCCCTTTATTTTTTCAGTGCATTCTTACGCAAGTGTTCACTTACTCGTCGTTCCACGGTCTGTGGGTGGTGGTGACAGACTTTGTGACAAATAGAATTGAAAATTGCGGGTGCTAAGACTTTTCGCCTCACTTATAATTCCGCCCGCTGTTACGACATATCTTAATGACAACTTTCTAAATACAGAGCAATGCATGTGAAAATCCGTCTTTTGGTTCTGAGCTTATTAGCCTTAAATACAGGCATGTTGTCTGCCCCTGCCGCCACCGCTGCAAAGCATGAGCCGGCCGTCGCCCCGATCGTTCAAATTGCTTCCGGCAGTGCCATGGTGGTGGATCTGAAAAGCCACGAAGTGATTTATTCCCGAAATCCGGATGAGGTGAGGCCGATTGCCTCCCTGACCAAACTGATGACCGCGATGGTGACGCTTGATGCGAATCTGCCACTCGACGAAGTGATCAATATCGATATCAGTAATACACCTGAAATGCGTGGCGTGTTCTCCCGCGTGAAACTGAACAGTGAAATTACCCGTCGTCAGATGATCCAACTGGCGCTGATGTCCTCAGAAAACCGGGCTGCGGCCAGTCTCGCGGCACATTATCCGGGCGGTTATTCTGCATTTATCAATGCTATGAATGCGAAGGCGAAATCGCTGGGCATGACCCATACGCATTATGCTGAACCGACCGGTTTGTCGCCGCGCAACGTCTCCACCGCGCGTGATTTAACACGGCTGCTGCTGGCTTCACAGCGCTATCCGCTGATCGGTCAGCTAAGTACGACTGCTGAAAAAACGGCTGTCTTCAGCCATCCGGCGTATGCATTGCCGTTCCGTAATACCAACCATCTGATCATGAATCCGTCGTGGAATATCCAGCTGACCAAAACCGGTTACACCGATGAAGCCGGCCATTGCCTGGCGATGCGTACCACCATTAACGGCAAGCCCGTTACGCTGGTCGTGATGGATGCCTTCGGGAAATTTACGGCCTTTGCCGATGCCAACCGCCTGCGCACCTGGATGGAAACCGGCAAAGCAGTGCCTGTTCCACAGATTGCCAAAAACTACCGTAAGCAGAAAGAGCAGCAGAAAACGCAGCCTTCCGTCGAAGAGGCGGATGATTGAGCAGATGATTGAAATGAAAAAGTCCGGCCAGATGCCGGACTTTTTGTTTTGCAGGGACAGACAACGTGGTCAGAAAATCAGTTTAAACACCCCTGTCAGGGTCAGTAAGCCGACGATAAAGATGATGGCGATGATCCACAGAATAATTTTCATGTTTTCTCCTTAACATAACCTTCAGTCGTCATCGGCCATCCGGCTAAGCCAATGATATTCCTTATCAGTATAGCTTCTGCCTGCATTTTTGCTGTGTGCTTGCTAATTTCAGGCCAGTGCCGCGCGCAGACCACATTCCGGGCTGGTAAGCGGTTTGCCCATTTGGGTCAGTTGTGCCGCACCGGTCATCGAAGCCTGAGCCAGCACCACGCAGGCCGCGCCTCGCCTGTATTCCACATCAGCCGCCGCCGCGATAGCCTGTAAATATCCGGCCAGATCCCCCTGCTTAAACTTTTCCCATGCGCCTGCCACCAGATGGATTTCAAACTGCGCCTGCGGATGTTTTTCCACCTGCGCGAACAACTGCCGCGTCGGCTCCAGGGTCGTTTCGACCGCACAGAGTGCAACCACACTGCCCGCTGTTTTCATGGCCTGTTCCGCCAGCGTCTGATCGACACGCAACACCGGCACCGCGGCACTTTCGCTGGCAAGCGTCGCGGCAGAACCCAGCGTCGAGCAGGTCAGTAAAACGCGATCGGCATTTTCACTCAATGCCAGCAGCACATCCGCCGTTTGCTGACGAATTTCTGCAGTCAGCCCGCCCGCCTTTTCGGCTGCAGCCAGTAAATCGGGCCGCGAAACATGCACAAACTTATGCTGATCCAGCCCAAGTTCGTGAGCCGTATTTTCGAAAACCGCAATATTGCTGTCGGCCGTGTGTAAGCAGGTAATGCGCATGTAATTCTCCTGATAAGTGTCTGCCTCTACGTTAATGATTTTTTAACCGTACCGCAGACTTTTTTACCTGTAAAAACTGATGAGTTAATGCGGGCTGGAAAATGCCCGGTTTCCCCGGTGCACGCTATGATTTCCATAACCCGCGCCCGTCCGTAATTCCTTAAGTTTGACCTGTTAACGATCCCCGTAACAGGTTATTTTCATTGGTATTTATTCATTAAGGTAATGCAACTCAACCATATATAGATACATAAGCAATCGCGTATTTATCGAGAAGGAAATTGATTTGAGGTGGTTATTTATCCAGTGCAAACTGTGGCCAGATTAAGGATTTCTAAACAGGGAAAGCTCATGTGAGGGACAACAACTATGTTTCAGCTCAGCAGACGGGATCTATCGCCGATCAACAGGATGCTCTATTTTCCAGGCGCGCCTGCCTGGCCGGAAGATTACAAAGGAAAATCGCTCATGGAAAAGCTCATGCAAAACCAGATCAACAATATTGAAAAGCAGGGAATCAAAAATGGTGAGGAAATTGCCGGGCTGAATCTGCGGGTAGGGAAGGTGGAACAGCAGGTCAGTCAGCTAACGGTAGTGATCACGGAGACGAATCTCCGTGTCGGCAAACTGGAGCACCAGATGGTCACGCTCACTGAAGCGGTGACAGATATCGGGGGTCGTGTCGGGAAAACCGAACAGAGCATCGCGCGCATCGACGGGCACCTGCTGAGAATTGACGATCATCTGGTGAGGATAGATAAACAGTTTGAACAGGTAGATAAACAGTTTCAACAGGTCGATAAACAGTTCGATCGTGTAGATGAGCGCTTTGACAAAATAGAACAACGATTTGAGAAGATCGACCGGCGCTTTGAAAAAGTAGATGAACGCTTTGTGAAGATTGAAGCTTCACTGAGTGCAATGCAGGCAATGTTTTACGATCTCATGATTAAACAGACCCGATGGATTGTCAGCATGATGCTGGTACTGGTTGGCGTGACGTTTACGGCTGCACGCTATATTCACTAACGGCGACCTGATACGGTTGATCTCCCATTACGCTGAATTGGCCGTATCAGCAAAGCTGGCAAGAGCGACTATAATATAGACAGGTCGCCACCTTCTTTATGCCCTTGTCTGACGGGCAATCCCGAAGGTTTATCACTGCGCGCTGCTGGCGGCTTTCGGCGTACAAGGGGGTGTTTCATGGCTAATCATGTCTGGGGACTGATATCCAATCCGGGTCCCGAATTGCAACAAATCCAGCGTGAGCGGGAAACCGTTTCACATGTGTATTCCCACCATGTTCTTTTAATGGCGCTCATCCCGGTTGTCTGTTCTTTCATCGGAACAACACAACTTGGCTGGAACTTCGGTGATGGCGAGAAGCTGATGGTTTCCATGTTTACCGCGTCTTATATCGCCGTCATTTTCTATGTTCTGATGCTCGCTGCTGTCGCACTGATGGGGCGGATTATCTACGGAATGGCGCGTCGCTATGACAGCCGCCCGACACTCAACAACTGTATCGTCTTTGCCGGCTACGTGGCCACACCCATGTTCCTCAGCGGGGTCGTAGCCCTGTATCCGATGGTCTGGTTATGCCTGTTTGTCGGGCTGATCGGCCTGTGTTACAGCGGATACCTGTTGTATCTCGGCATTCCTAACTTCCTCAATATCGACCGTCGCGAAGGGTTCCTGTTCTCCAGTTCAACACTGGCAATGGGCGTTCTGGTATTAGAGCTGCTTCTGGCTCTGACGGTAATTATGTGGGGTTACGGAACACAGTTATTTTAACTTAATGGCTATCTTACTTGCCATTTTGCCCCCGGGCAGTGCTCGGACTCCTCACGTACTTTATGTACGCTCCGGGTCCTCCGCGCTGTCTGGGAACAAACTGCCTGCGCCGACTACGCCATTCCTCTTTTGAAGGACATTATTCCTGCCAGTTCTTCATCTTACTGGTTTTCCCGATACCCGGATTGAAGCTGTTGGTCGGGTCTGCCTGCCGGTAGAATTCTTTCAAATGTGGTTTTGCCAGATACAAATGGCCGACGTTATGTTCGGCGGGATATTCCGCGCCTTTGGCGTCGAGCAGTTCTAACATCCTGTGTTTCAGCGCCTTGCTGTTTGCGCCTTTTTTGACGATGTAATCCTGATGGAAAACGTGGCACATGAAATGGCCGTAATACAGTTTTGCCACCAGTTGATTGTCGATATCTTCCGGCAATGTCTCGAACCAGTCGCGGTCATTGCGGCGCAGTGCGATATCCAGCGCCAGAATATCTTCCACTTCTTTTTCATGTACCGCGTGATACCGCACGGCGGCACCGGCGGCGGCAAAGCGATGCAGGAAGGCTTTCTTGCCTTCGTCGGCGGAACAGATAAAGAAATCACCCTGACCATCACTAAAGAAACGTGTCAAAAAGGTTCGGGCTTCGTCAATACCGGGGCCGGACATTTTCAGCAGTAAGTGATGTTCAAACCGGTCACGATACTGCTTCATACGCGGTGGCAGATGATTCGGCAGGGCTTTGCTCAGACACTGCATCACGCGGTCGCTGAAATGTTTGGGCAGGAAAGGGACCTTGCTGGCGTGTGCATCGAACTTTCCTTTGGCAGTAAACATGTCCGGCATTTTGTCGGTGCCAAGTTTGTCGATCATCAGGAAAGTGTCTTTGCCATAGACTTCGGTGATATCGAAAATATCCCGGTGCATGTATTCCCCTGCCACCGGAAGGTTAGCGAAGTCACGCAGGATCTGGCGGCGTAATTCTGTCAGCACCGCCGTGTCATTGGTGCCGATGTAGAAAACCTGCTGCTGCGTTTCTGCCGGAAACGTATCGAGCCGCACGGCGAAAACCGCCAGCTTGCCCGCACAACCTGAAGCTTCAAATAAACGTCGCTCATCCGCGTTGAAACGCGACGGCGTATCCGCATCCACTTCGCGGACACGTGAGGCATAATCGTGATCCGACGCCAGACGCTGATCATGCTGGATATCGGTTTCCAGATAATCGCCTTTTTCCAGACGTGTCAGGATTTCTTCCGGCGTTTCACCAAGATTAATGCCCAGATGGTTAATCAGCCGCAATTCACCTTGTGCATCGATTTGTGCATAGAGCGCCATTTCGGTATACGCCGGGCCGCGTTTCACCAGCGATCCGCCAGAATTATTACAGATCCCGCCGACCACCGATGCGCCGATGCAGGACGAGCCAATCACTGAATGCGGTTCGCGGTTGTAGGGCTTGAGGATTTTTTCCAGCTTATACAGGGTGCTGCCGGGAAAGCCGATCACCTGATGACCGCCGTCGAGTAACTGGATCGTGTCCAGTTTCAGGGTGCTGAAAATAACAATGTCGCGGTCATAGTCGTCGCCGCTGGGCGTCGAACCTTCGGTCAGCCCGGTATTGGCGGCCTGCATAATGACAATCTTGTCGGCGGCGATGCAGGTTTTGAGCAGTTGCCACTGTTGCAGCAGCGTTTGTGGAAATACGACCGCCAGCGCTTTGCCGCCACCGGAGCGAAACCCTTTGCGGTAGCGTTCGGTGTTGCTGTCGCCGGTTAAAACGTGGCGGCTGCCGGCAATCTCTTTCAGCGTGGCGATGAGTGACTGATTATCCATTTCATCTTCCTTTTTTGATGGGATGCCATCTAATCATAGACTTAAATGATACTTGTTAAGTTAAACGTCATTCGGGATATGGGTTAGGTAATTTCACTTAATCTGTTGCATTTTTGTCATGCGCTGTCCATTAAATCGTCATTGATGTGTCATAAAACTCGCGCTTAATGAACGCCAGATAACGAAAGCAACCGAGAGACAGCATCATGGCGCAAGCTCAACTTAAGCTGGCACAGGCTGAATATCCTCAGACCGGGCCACAGCATCTGAACAAAGTTCTGGACGTCAAAGGCCTGGTGAAATCCTATAAATCGGGTCAGCGTGTCCTGAATGACATCAATTTTGATCTCCACGCCGGTGAGTTCGTGGCGGTAATTGGCCGTTCTGGCGCGGGTAAATCCACCCTGCTGCATGTGCTCAACGGTACGATCCCGCTCACGGATGGCAGTGTGGTATGTCATTACGAAAATGGTGAACAGCAGGAGCTGGCCGGGCTTACCGGCAAAGCATTGCGTCGCTGGCGTTCAGGCTGTGGCATGATTTTTCAGGATTTCTGCCTGGTGCCTCGTCTGGATGTCCTGACAAATGTGTTACTGGGGCGTCTCAGCCACACCTCAACGTTCAAATCATTCTTTAACCAGTTCGATGACGAAGACCGCGCCCGCGCCATCTCTTTGCTTGAATGGTTGCACATGCTGCCGCATGCATTGCAGCGTGCCGAAAACCTTTCCGGCGGCCAGATGCAGCGTGTGGCGATTTGTCGCGCGCTGATGCAGAACCCGAAAATTCTGCTGGCCGATGAACCGGTGGCGTCACTGGATCCGAAAAATACCCTGCGCATCATGAATGCGCTGAAAAAAGTCAGCGAAGAGAATATCGCCGTGATGGTCAACCTGCACTCTGTCGAGTTGGTGAAAGATTATTGCACCCGCGTTATCGGCATCGCGAAAGGGCAGATTATTTTCGACGGCCATCCGGACCAGTTAACTGAAGGCATTTTGCATCAGTTATACGGTGAAGAACACGAAGCGATAAACAGTTAAACAATAACGTTATTTATTTTGCAGTGCTTATTTCTACTTTCTCTCAATCTACACAAGGTCATCATTACATGAAGAAGTTATTACGTCTGGCAGTCTTCGTAGCAGGTTCTTTTACTGCAATGCACAGCATGGCAGAAGATGCTCCTAAAGAATTAAACTTAGGTATTCTGGGTGGCCAGAATGCCACCCAGCAAATCGGCGATAATCAGTGTGTAAAAGATTTCTTCGATAAAGAATTAAATGTGGATACCAAACTGCGTAATTCATCCGATTATTCAGGTGTTATTCAGGGGTTATTAGGTAAGAAAGTGGATATGGTATTAAGCATGTCCCCGTCATCTTTTGCTTCGGTTTATATTAATAATCCGAAAGCGGTGGATCTGGTCGGCATTGTCATTGACGATACGGATAAATCCCGGGGTTATCACTCCGTGGTTGTCGTGAAAGCCGACAGCCCGTACCAGAAATTATCTGACCTGAAAGGCAAATCATTCGGTTTCGCTGACCCGGATTCTACTTCGGGTTACCTGATCCCAAACCAGACATTCAAGAAAGAATTTGGCGGCACGACGGATAACAAATACAACAACTTCTTCTCCAGCGTAACCTTCTCCGGCGGCCATGAGCAGGATATTCTTGGCGTGCTGAACGGCCAGTTCGAAGGCGCAGTCACCTGGACTTCAATGATCGGCGACCGCGAAACCGGTTATACCTCCGGTGCATTCAACCGCATGATCCGCATGGACCATCCGGATCTGATGAAGAAAATCCGCATTATCTGGGAATCGCCATTAATTCCTAATGGTCCGATTTTAGTGCGCAGCGATTTGCCACCGGCATTTAAAGCTAAGCTGGTTTCTGCCATTAAGAAACTGGATAAAGATGACCACGCTTGTTTCGTAAAAGCGGTGGGCGGCAAACAGCATATCGGCGAAACGTCCCTGGCTGAATATCAGCAGATTATTGATATGAAGCGTGAGCTGACTAAAGGCGGTCGCTAACCCGTAACTCCCTCCCCTGCGAAGGGGAGGGTTGGGGTGGGGTATTAATGGCAACTCAGGAAGCGAAAGCTTTTACCATTATTGTTTTTTTAATACCCCCTCCTGACCTCCCCCTTCGCAGGGGGAGGAATAATGATTATCGCAAATCGGAAATATTATTTTGAACAAAGACTTCAATCGTTATTACCAGCAGATACGCGGTAAACAAAAGCGGGAAGCGCTGATCTGGTCAGGGCTGATGTTGTTGTTATATCTGTGGTCAGGCAATGTTTCCGAACTTAATTTAAAAACGATTATTGTCTCCGCGCCGAGCTTCTTTGATTATATTGGTCAGACGGTGCCGGTATTACACTGGTCATTGTTATTTGCTGACGGACATACAGAAGGTTCACTGGCGTATTGGGGATATCGTCTCAATATTCAGCTGCCGCTGATTTGGGAAACTATTCAGCTGGCGTTGTCCTCGACGATATTGTCGACGGCGCTGGCAGTCGTGCTGGCTTTTCTCGCCGCCAGCAATACGGATTCGCCTAAATGGGTGAAATTCAGCATCCGTACCTTTGTCGCTTTCCTGCGCACCATGCCGGAACTGGCCTGGGCGGTAATGTGTGTGATGGCGTTTGGCGTCGGTGCCATTCCGGGCTTTATCGCCCTGACGTTACACACTGCCGGCAGTCTGACCAAATTGTTCTACGAATCCATTGAAACCGCATCGGATAAACCGGTGCGCGGACTCAGAGCCTGTGGCGCGGGGCGTTTGCAGCGCATGCGTTTCGCCATGTGGCCGCAGGTGAAACCGATCTTCTTATCCTACAGCTTTATGCGCCTCGAAATTAACTTCCGCCAGTCGACTATCCTCGGGCTGGTCGGGGCCGGTGGTATCGGGCAGGAGCTGATGACCTCAATCAAACTGGACCGATATGACCAGGTCAGCATGACCTTACTGCTGATTATTCTGGTGGTGTCGGCGATGGATTTTCTTTCCGGTAAATTGCGCAAACGCGTTGTGGAGGGCACTTTCTGATGTTAACTGATGCGCTCGAACCTCATGTGGTCAGCAGCCTGAAGCAGAAGCACGGGCATCTGTTTGCCGCGCAGCGCCGCTATCTGCGCTACCTCGCGATACTGGCTGTCGTGATTACGCTGTACTACGTCTATTTCTTCAGTTATTTCGGTATTCCATGGAGCGAAGTGGTGCGCGGCACCCGCGAAGTAGGACGTTATTTCCTGCGGATGTTTGTCTGGCATAACGTTTCCGAATGGCCGTTTATGTATTATTTTTCGCAAATAGCTATCACGCTGGCGATTGTGTTTTCCGGAACCATCACCGCGTCTTTCCTCGCATTGCCTCTTTCATTCCTTGCGGCGCGTAATGTGATGTCGACGCCGGTTCTCAGACCCGTTTCCATGGTCATCCGCCGTCTTCTGGATGTTTTACGCGGGCTGGATATGGCGATCTGGGGGCTGATTTTCGTTCGTGCTGTCGGCATGGGGCCGCTGGCCGGTGTGCTGGCGATCGTGATGCAGGATTTAGGCTTGCTTGGCAAGCTTTATGCGGAAGGGCATGAGGCGGTAGATCGTTCGCCGAGCCGCGGCCTGCGGGCGCTGGGGGCTTCCCCGCTACAAACGCACCGCTTCGGGATTTTCACTCAATCCTTCCCGACATTCCTTGCGTTGTCGCTGTATCAGATTGAATCCAATACCCGTTCAGCCGCTGTTCTTGGTTTTGTTGGCGCGGGCGGGATCGGTCTGGTGTATGCGGAAAATATGCGTCTGTGGAACTGGGATGTAGTGATGTTTATCACATTGATTTTAGTGGCTATCGTGATGATTATGGACAAGATTTCCGCGATGCTGCGCGCCAAATATATCCTGGGCGAAGAGATTAGTTTATTCGCACCGGAAGAACGGAAAATGAAGCCGCCGGTGGAGCTTTATCGCTCGTAAATGTTAACGGTCGAAACAGAATAAAAGAAGGCGGCATCCGGGATGGATGCCGCCTTTGCTGTTATTGAATCGCCGGGAGTTTACTCGTCGAAATACCAGTAACCCTGATTCACCAGATCTGTTAACAGAGCGACAAATTCAGGATCCTGCAACGCAGCACCCAGCTCTGTTTTACTGATCAGCGTATAGCGGCACAGCGCATCGGCGGCGGCATGTTGCGATGTTTCCAGCGGCTCGCTGTTAACAAAGAAACGTTCGCCGACGTTGAGAACCCGCAGACCGCTCAGGCGCACCAGGCTTTCGCCCTGCATCAGTGCATCGGCAATTTCATGTGATTCGTATGGCGGTTCGGCTGGCGCGATATCCAGTTCATGGCGGGGCGTAGTGGCGAAACGGCCAAACCATTGTTTGAAATCTTCCGGCTGGCTGATCAGCTCAACCATCATCTGGCGCACACGTTCCAGCTCGTAATCTTCTACTTTCCCGACGTGGTCGCGCAGCCTGAGATCCGGATCGCTGTAATGGCTGCCGCCCAGATCGTTTTCCAGCGCGTAGTCAGCAAAACTGCTGATGAAATCGCGGCTGTTAGGGCCACGGAAACCGACGGAATAGTTGAGGGCGGTTTCATGGGTAAAGCCGTCGTGCGGGAAGCCCGGCGGAATATACAGAATGTCGCCAGGTTCAAGATCTTCATCAATGATTGGCGTGAACGGATCCACATGCAGTAACGCCGGGTGCGGACAGAACTGACGCATCGGCAGAGCATCGCCCACGCGCCAGCGGCGGCTGCCCATGCCCTGGATGATAAACACGTCATACTGATCGATGTGCGGGCCGACACCGCCGCCGGGCACGGAATACGAAATCATCAGGTCGTCTAAACGCCAGTCCGGCAATACGCGAAAAGGTTTCACCAGTTCTGCCGCAGGCAAATGCCAGTGGTTTACGGCCTGTGCCAGCAGTGACCAGCCGGTTTCACCCAGCCCGTCGAAATCTTCAAAAGGACCGTTACTTGCCTGCCATTCACCATCTTTATGGCTCACCAGACGGCTGTCCACTTCCGGCTCCATCGCCAGACCGGCTAATTCGTCTGGAGAGATTGGATCAACAAAATTTGAGAACGCTTTTTTGATAACAACAGGTTTTTTTTGCCAGTATTTTTCTAAAAATTCCGGCCAGTCCAGATTGAGTTCATAAGCCATGTGATTTACCCGTGGGAAGACAAACGGGTCTGATTATAGAGAGGGGAATAAGGACAGCGCTTTGTCATGCATCAAGGCTACCCATCATAATTCGAACCGCAGATGCGTTGGCTGCGTTCAGTGACCCGAATCACTTACCTGAGTAAGCTCATCGGGATCCCTTCACTTTCCGCGTTACTCGGCAAGCCTCGCCCTATTAGGGCCAGCGCAAGCGCTGTTCAAAAGCTGAAGCTTTTGTCCTGCAGCCCGAATTATTTTGGGTATAGAACTCTGGTTGAAATATTTATGATTTCGCGGCCAGCACCACCAGTTTCTGGTTCACAAATTCTTTGATACCGAGATCAGAGAGTTCGCGGCCGAAGCCCGAGCGTTTCACACCACCGAAAGGCAGTTCAGCAGCGGTATCCGTCGGCGAATTGACGTATACCATACCGGTTTCAATCTGGCTCGCCAGCTTACGGGCGCGGGTCAGATCGGTGGTAAACAGCGAACCGCCGAGGCCGTAATGTGAGTCGTTGGCAAGTTTCACCAGTTCCTCATCATTTTTCACCACGTACACCTGTGCGACCGGGCCAAAGAACTCTTCGAAATAGGCCGGATTATCGCGGGTAATGTGCGTCAGAATCGTTGGCTCAAAGAAGTTGCCCGGATTGTCTGCCACCTTTTTACCGCCAAAGTGCAGTTTCGCCCCGTGTTTCACGGCATCATCCACTTGTTTGCTCAGCGTTTTCACCGCTTCGGCAGAGGACAACGGTCCCAGTGTGGTGGATTTATCCAGCGGATCGCCGATCTTCAGTGCCTTGAAGTGTTCGGTGAATTTTTTAAGGAATTCATCGGCGACTTTTTCATGAATAATGAAGCGCTTGGCCGCCGTACACACCTGTCCGGCATTAGAGACACGGGCCTGCGCACCGGCTTTGGCAGCTTTATCGATATCCGCATCATCGAGTACGGCAAACACGTCATTCCCGCCGAGTTCCAGCGTCGATTTCTTCAGCTTAGATGCCGCCCGTGAAGCCACGACCGCACCGGCTTTCTCCGAACCGGTCAGCGCGACACCCTGAACGCGGTCATCATCAATGATGGCACTGACCTGATCCTGAGAAATAAACAGGTTGGTATAAGCGCCCTTTGGGGCACCCGCTTCGGTAACCAGTTTCTCAAAGGTTTCCGCACAATGGGGAACGATACTGGCGTGTTTGACGACCACGCTGTTACCTGAGGCAAGATTCGGTGCCAGTACGCGCATTAACTGGTAGAACGGGAAATTCCAGGGCTCGACGGCCATGATCACCCCAATCGGATGATGTTCGACCCAGGCTTCGCCGAGATCGGATTTATACGGCACAGGTTTGAGAAATTCCTCGGCGTTTTCGGCATAGAATTTCGCAATATCCGCGCAAATCTGCACTTCGCCACGGCTCTGGCCGATGAGTTTCCCCATTTCTACACTGACCACTTCCGCCAGTTCATCGACACGGGAAGCCATCAGTTCTGACAATTTATGCAGCACGTTAACGCGTTGCTTAATATCGCCCTGACCCCAGTCAGATTTGTATAAAGCATGGGCGGCAGAGAGTGCCTCTTCAACCTGCTGATCGTTATGTGTTTGATATTCTTTGATGAGCTTATTGTTGAACGGATTTATCGTTTGATATGGCATATGTTGCTCCTTGTTTTGTGGCGTGTCGTCGAAAACAACGGCACGTTGGAATTGAGGTGCGTGCGCCTTTCTGCGTTCTCAACAGAACATTAAGCATAGTCGAAAAAACGTGACCGCTGTCCCACAGACATCTCATGCAACACAACGGTATGGCGTGTGCTGCCCGCATTCTCCCCTGGCCCTGCCATACGTGCGCTGCAGCCTGTCTCTAAGAACAATCGGCTTTACGCAACTTTGCGAGCGGCTGTTAATGAATTGTTTTCAGCAAGCGATTGATAAATTTACCGCTCACTTTTATGCTGGCTTTCCTTCCTTTTCCCGACATTGAGAAACTCATGAAGCTTGATGCGATTCCGTTTTGCACGACTGACTGGAGTGATGTCACGCCGACGCAGCATCCGGGTGATACCGGCATGGCGCTGTGGCGTACACAAAAATTTGGCGATATCCGTGTGCGTATCGTTGAATATTCACCTGGCTATGAGGCTGATCACTGGTGCAGTAAAGGCCATGTTTTGTTCTGCCTGGAGGGGGAGCTTCATACGCGTCTTGAGGACGGACGGAATTTCACCTTATCGCCGGGCATGAGTTATCAGGTGGCGGACAATGCTGAAGCACACCGTTCATCCACACCAATTGGCGCGAAACTGTTTGTTGTTGATTAGTCGTGGTTGTTTATAGAAACGTTCGCCGTCCGCTGAGGCTGGCGACAAGGAGCAGCAGGTGAGTAAATTACGGGTTGGTATTATTTTCGGTGGTAAATCGGCAGAGCATGAAGTGTCACTGCAGTCGGCAAAAAACATTGTGGATGCGATTGATAAACAACGCTTTGATGTGACATTGCTGGGCATTGATAAGAAAGGGGAATGGCATATTAATGATGCCAGTAACTACCTGATCAATGCTGAAAATCCGTCGCTGATTGCCCTGAACCGCTCGAATAACCAGGTTGCACTGATCCCCGGTCAGACTGAGAATCAGTTAATTGAGACTCACAGCGCCAGCGCGTTGTCGCAAGTGGATGTGATCTTCCCGATAGTGCACGGAACGCTGGGGGAAGACGGTTCCTTGCAGGGGCTGCTGCGCATGGCAAATATTGCCTTCGTGGGGTCCGGCGTGCTGGGTTCCGCCGTGAGCATGGATAAAGATGTCACCAAGCGTTTGCTGCGCGATGCCGGTCTGGCTGTTGCCCCGTTTGTGTGCCTGACACGTGCGAACCGTCAGAAAAATACCTTTGCCAGTGTTTCGCAACAACTCGGTCTGCCGCTTTTTATCAAACCGGCGAATCAGGGCTCATCGGTGGGCGTCAGTAAAGTCAGTGATGAAGATGGCTATCAGCGTGCGCTGGATAAAGCCTTCAGCTTCGACCACAAAGTGCTGGTGGAATCGGCCATTAAAGGTCGTGAAATTGAATGCGCTGTGTTGGGTAACGATCACCCGCAGGCCAGTGTGTGTGGCGAAGTGATCCTGCACGACGAGTTTTATTCCTACGATACCAAATACATCAACGAATCCGGTGCTTCCATTGCGGTTCCGGCTGATTTACCCCGTGAGACCCACGACCGTATCCGCGCCATTGCCTTGCAGGCATTTCAGGTGCTGGAATGTCGCGGCATGGCGCGTGTGGACGTTTTCCTGACAGAACAGGGCGATGTCGTCATCAATGAAATCAATACATTACCGGGCTTCACCAACATCAGTATGTATCCGAAACTCTGGGCAGCCAGCGGGTTAAGTTACAGTGAGCTGATCACCCGCCTGATTGAGCTGGCGCTCGAGCAACATCAGCAGGATAACCAACTGAAGAGTTCTGCCAACTGATTATTCAAATTTTGCATTGAGATGAAAAGGCAGGGAGAAATCCCTGCCTTTGTCGTTTTCTTTGCTGATTATTCAACCACCAGCTTTACCTGTTTTCCGGCCAGACTCAGCATCAGAATCAGGGCATCGAGCGTAAATTTATCCGTCTTTTTGTTCACTACGTCAGAAACGCGCGGGCGGGAAACTTGCAAAATTTTTGCAGCATCGCTCTGAAGTAAATTCTGATGGGCGATCCAGAGGCCAATTTCAGTCATCAGTTGTTCTTTGAGCGCCAGAGTATGGGCAATTTTACGCTGTGAATCGGCATGTAAAGCCTGTGCTTCGACAGCGCTGAATCCCAAATCGGCGAAAACATTTCCGCCTGCTGGTGTGATATGTCGTGATGCGACATCAATAACATCCTTTTTCATTTTCTCTCCTGTGGCGCTCCCGGACAATTTGGGCATAGCGGCTTTTCATAATGGAAATATCTTTCGGGCTGGTTTGCTGCTTCTTTTTCGCAAAGCAGTGCAGGATGTAAATGGCCTCGTCGAATTTAGCGAGATAGATAACCCGAAAAGTACCGGCAAACACATCAAGTTTGATTTCAACCACGCCAGCTCCCCAGTCGCTGACTGACTTCCATTGTGTTGGGGGAAGCCCATGCTGAATTTGTTCAAGTTCATAGCCTGCTCTTTTTCTGGCGTCTGTGGGGAAATCACGTAAATCCTTCAACGAACTTCCACGCCAGTCGATATCTTTAATCACCATCACTTTCCTTGTGTATAAAATTTTATACCTAAATATGCCTCACGCCAACGTCTTTATACGACAGCCAACGTCTGACGAGATAAGTAAGGAGAATTCTTGCGAGATATGCCGAAGAAAAGCACTCCCATGGGGTTAAAATAGCGGTGAGTAATTTTTCCAGCGCAGTGACGCGGGTACGGCGGAATCAGCGGGCGTTGTGTCGGCGCATCTGGCCTGAAATATTTTCCGGGTGATCAGAAGCAAAATGGCAGATGCGGCAAAACTCAGGGCATCAAGCAGCAGAATGCTGAGTGGCGAAACAACATTGAACAACAAAACCCCTGTGCCGGTGCCGAGCATGACCTGCGCCGCGAAGATCAGCGTTTCCATTGCCGTCGCTGCCGGTAACTCATCAACACTCAGCCCGCGTTTGAATAACAACGTGAGCGCCGGATAACTCATCCCGCTGAGCAACGCCTCGGCAGACTGAACAGCCAGCAACGCGGAAATATTGTGTGACAGCAAGCCGTACAGCGGAAATATCAATGCCACCATGCCGAGAATTTCGGTCAGGATCAAAATCTGCAGCGGCGACATTTTTCTGCACAGGCGTTCGCCCCACAGACTTCCGATAAAGCCGGGCAATGTTGCCAGCATATAAGCGAAAGTCAGCGTAGCAGGGGAGGCGTTCCAGCGCAGCAGTTGACCAAAAACCACCACCTGCGTCAGGCCATTACCCAGAGATGATAAAATAAAGGCAAAGCCCAGCAGCCGCAGCCAGCGATGGCTGCGCAGTGCGCGTATGAGCGCAATTAATAACGAATTCATGAAAGGGATTCTCATCAGAAATAACAGAAACCCCGAATTGCCCGCAGGCAACAGGGAGAAGAAAAACTGTCAGTGATGAGAGTTCGTTACATTGGGAAAGAGGGCCTTAAGGAAATAGAAGAGAAAAATGTAGCACAAGGTCAGGCGGGCAGGGGGCATTCAGAGAAATTTTTCATAAAACACAGACACGAAAAAGGCGGCAAACGCCGCCTCTTCTGCTTACTGCTTTTTACTGCTTACTTCAGCTTATTTATACAGTTCAGCTGTGCCGTACAGATGGTTATCACCTGAAGCACCGATGATACGGTAAGAGCTTGCACCGGCTTCGCTGGCTTTAGCATTCAGTTTGTCCTGCAGGCTGCTCAGGCTGTTACCTGATGTTGCGCTGACCACACCAATTGCCTGCTGACCTGCCGGTGCGGACTGAACTTCAGTCGCTGCCAGAGTCGAGAATGAAGCGGTAGCCAGTGCGGTTGCAGCAAGAGTCATTGTTAAGTTTTTCATGTTATTTTCCTCATTTCGTTTTTTTTGAGCTTTGCCAGGCGTTGTCATCAACGTTCATTTAATGTGCAAAGCTGTCTTCTGTCCGATACAACATCTAGCTTATTAATCGTTAACTAAATGCTGTTGTACCCTTAAATTGCTTATTCTTGTGCTTATTTATACAGCTCAGCAGTACCGTACAGATGGTTTTCACCTGAAGCACCGATGATACGGTATGAGCTTGCACCCGCTTCGTTGGCTTTTGCATTCAGTTTGTTCTGCAGGCTTGATAAATCGTTGCCTGAAGAAGCACTTACCACACCAATTGCTTGTTGACCTTCTGGTGCAGACTGAACTTCAGTCGCTGCCAGGGTAGAGAATGAGGCGGTAGCAAGCGCAATTGCAGCTAAAGTCATAGTGATATTTTTCATGATGGCCTTCCTTTTTATCTGTTTATCAGCAGGTGATTATTAGGTCCGACTGTTATTTCTTAACAGTTGATAAGTAAATGTTAGACCTGGATCACATTCTATGCAACTCATTTATTTATTAATCGTTAACTTATTGTGCGGAACAATCTGCTAACGAAATCTTCAGGCCTTATTTATACAGCTCAGCAGTACCGTACAGATGGTTTTCACCAGAAGCACCGATGATGCGGTATGAGCTTGCACCGGCTTCAGTGGCTTTCGCGTTCAGTTTTGACTGCAGTGTGCTCAGGTCACCGTTTGAAGAGGCGCTGACAGTACCGATAGTTTGTTCACCCGCAGGTACAGACTGAACCTCAGTCGCCGCCAGGGTAGAGAAAGAAGCGGTAGCAAGTGTCAGTGCTGCGATTGTCATTGCGATAGTTTTCATGATGTTAATTCCTGTTAGTCAATTTTTTATTCGGGGTGCCTTATTCAGGAACCTCAGTTTCGGGTCAACGTTAGTTATTAGTTAACGTTCGATAAGTAAATGATAGGGAGTGTTGAGAGTTTGTGCAAGATGTTTTTTTAATGAACGTTAACTAATCGTGCTGTGATGAATGTCACGCTAAACGCGGTTTTTGTTTTCATTTTGTTAAATGAATGTTTTTAAAATGATTCGCGATAAGAATTGAAAATCCTTTATGCATAATTTTGCTGAATGAATCTTTAATGATCGCTAAGTTAATGGTTGGTTCTGGCCAGCGAGGGTGATAAAACATGGGGCGGCCAGGAATCACGATAAGGCGACATAAGCCGCCTTATCGTGATTCCTGCCCTGACGGTCTGTCATCAGGCTCCGTGGTCATTAGTAATAAACAGAAGCGGGCTGATGACCAGAGGTTGAAGGCGCAGGTGGTTGAGTGGGAGAAGTAGGAATACGGCCCTGTTCGATTTTTTTGTTCGTACAGGTGGCCGGGTTACAGAAGTTACTGTCACCGGTCACATTGACCATCCGCACTTCCTGACTCTGCAAAGGCATCATGATAACCTGCTGTGCGGCAACATTGGCAACCGGTACAGCGGTTAATGCCAGAACTGCAAGAAGGATTTTAAAGTTACTCATGATGTTACGTCCTGAATGTGTTGTCTGCAAAAGGCTTATAAAAGCGTTTTAGTTGTGCAGCTTTGCGGGTTTGAGTGATTTTCTTATCGCTCGATAATTAAATGATAAACTCCGCTGGACTTGTGCGCAACTATTTTTAATAATGATCGTTAAGTTATTTCTATAACTATTTTAATAACCATAATCACAATGGTGATGGAAGGAGGGTGTATGAGCACTGAACAGACGGCTTTGGTCCGGAAAAGTCGCGGTCGCCCAAAACAGTTCGATCGTGGAACTGCTCTGAGCAAGGCCTTGAATTTATTCTGGCGCCATGGTTACGAGGCCACTTCATTAGCCGATTTGGTCGAAGCAACCGGTGCAAAAGCGCCAACTTTGTATGCCGAATTTGGTAACAAAGAAGGGCTTTTCCGCGCAGCCGTTGAACATTATCTGAAAAACTTTTACGAAAAGAGCTCATGTTTACTGAGCAGAACAGATTTGTCCGTTGAGGATACGGTTGGGCGCTATCTGCGTGCCATCGTTGAGCTGTTTACCGACTGCGACACGCCAAGTGGCTGCTTTATGATCAGCGCATCATCCGGGATGTCTTCATCTTCTGCGGATATTGCCGAAATGCTGCGTGCGCGCCACCTTTCGCAGGAACGCACTCTGTTTGAATATTTCGAGAAGAAAAAACAGAGCGGTGATTTGACTGCGGTAACTGACAGCGCGCTGCTGGCGAAATACCTGGCCTGCACCATTCAGGGCTTCTCCGTACAGGCCCGTGACGGCGCAAGTTCTGATGAACTCAACCGGCTGATTGACGTGGTCATGAATCTGTGGCCGGAGCTGACCAAAGCCACGGTTGTCAGCAAAGCCGCACATTAATCACTGAGTTAAGATAATTGTTAAGAAAGAGAATAGAACGTCAGGTGCTGAGTCTTTCGGGCCTGGCGTTAGGCGGTATAGACTTTGAGAATCCGCCGGGTGACCCGGGACTGTTTGGTCCGCAAAGCATCACCTGGCGAATTCACGGAGACTTCTCATCCATGCTTTGTGGCGGTGTCAGTGCCTTATTGCTGCAAATGCTTCATCCGCTGGCGCTTGCCGGTATCTGGGATCATTCCTCATTTCGTGAAGATATGCTCGGGCGACTTCGTCGCACCAGTCAGTTCATTTCCGGGACGACTTTTGCGCCTGTTAATGACGCCAACGCGTTAATCGAAAAAGTAAAATCCATTCATTTGCGGGTGACCGGTACCGATGCTTACGGCACGCCTTATGCGGCCAGCGATCCGGATTTACTGGTCTGGGTGCACGTAGCTGAAGCGTACAGCTTCCTGCAATCGCATCTGCGTTATCGCAATCCTGCGCTCAGCCTGAGCGATCAGAACCGCTATTATCAGGAGTTTTCCCGTGTGGCGAAAAGCCTGGGGGCGGCAAATGTGCCGGAGAGTGTCGATGCGGTAGAGGCCTATCTGCAGGCGATGCGCCCGCAGTTGCGCTGCGATGAACGGACGCTTGAAGTGGTAAGATTATTGCAGAATGCACCTGCGCCGAGCCGTCTGGCCAGGCCGGTGGGCAGCCTGATGATTCAGGCTGGCATTGAGTTATTGCCTGAGTGGGCAGCCATGCAACTGGGGATTTCCCTTTCCCCGCCGAAGCGCCGGAGGATTCGTTTCGCCACCCGTTGCATTGCAGGGGTATTGCGCTGGGCGGTGAGAAACGGCTCATGGCACCGGGCCATGCGCCGTATGGGGCGTCTGCACTGACCGTTAAAGATGCGGATAAACGCCCGGACCGATGGGCAGACCCAGCAGATACCAGCCCACCAGCATCAGCAGCCACACCACGAAAAACACAATCGGATACGGCAGCACCAGCGAATAATAGGTGCCGAGTTTCGCTTCTTTGTTGTAGCGCTGCAGGAACCCGAGGAACAGCGGCACAAACGGCGACATCGGCGCGAGCGGGATCACCGAAGAATCCGCGACGCGGAACACGATTTGCGCGAACGCCGGATGGAAACCGAGCAGCATAAACATCGGCACAAATATCGGTGCCAGAATCGACCAGATTGCCGAGCCGCTGGCGATAAACATACACAGCAATGCCGACAGGAAAATCAGGCCGAGAAACGCCGGGATGCCGGTCATGCCTAAGTTTTCCAGCACATCCGTCAGCCCGATCGCCATGAATTTCCCCATATTACTCCAGTTGAAAAACGCCACAAACTGGGACAGCGGGAACACCATCACAATAAAACCCGCCATGGATTTCATCGGATCCACCAGCAAATCCGGCACGTCACTGGCGCTGCGGATCTGCTTGGTCACCATGCCGTAAGGCACTGAAATCACGAAAAAGAACAGAATAATCAGCGGTACGATGCCCTGAATAAATGGCGAAGGCATGATGCCGCCGGTTTTCGGATTGCGCAGCGGCGCGGCTTCCGGCACCACCAGCAAGGCGACCAGGGCGATAAACACCAGCGCCGCAATGCCGCTCGCCATCAGGCCGCGGTTCTGTTCCGGCGTCAGCTTTTTCATCTCTTCGTTACGCTCGCCGTGATACACCGGCAGGCGCGGTTCAACGAATTTATCGGTCAGAATGGCACCCACGATGGTCAGCAAAATCACCGAGGCTGCCATAAAGTACCAGTTGTCGATCACACTGACCTGAACCGCCGGATTAATCGCCTTTGCCGCCTCGGTACTCAGACCGGATAACAACACATCGGTGGTCACAATCAGCAGGTTAGCCGTGAAACCGCAGCCAACACCGGCGATAGCCGCCAGTAAACCAGCCACGGGATGACGTCCGACTGCGAGGAAAATCAGTGCGCCCAGCGGCGGCATCACCACCAGTGCGGCATCCGACGAAATGTGGCTGAAGAAGGCGATAAAAATCACCATATAGCTGGCGTAACGGGCGTTTACTTTGGACGCCATTTTGTACATCAGGCTTTGCAGCAGCCCGACGCGCTCCGCCAGTCCGGCACCAATCACCAGTGCCAGAATCGAGCCGAGCGGGGTAAATCCGCTGAAATTTTTAATGACGTTCGGCAAAATCCACTGAATACCTTCCACGCTCAGCAGGTTTTTTACATGGATTACCTCACCGTTGGTTGGGTTTACTGCCGTAATATTCAGCCATGAAATCACCGCACTGGCGACCATCAGCACGGCGATCAGGTAAACAAATAACAAAAACGGGTTGGGAATTTTATTCCCCACACGTTCAACCCACTGAAGAAATCCCCCCGGACTCTGGCCGGAATCTTGCGCCTGAATACTCATCTGTTAACCCTCTGTCGTGTTTGTCTTTTTTTATATTTATGCCGCTCATCCGTGCCGGAACGGGACGCGAATGAGCGGTTTACATCATTAACTGACACCCGTGATTTATTTCAATGGCGAAGGTTTTACGCCTGCCGGGATCGGGCACTGATACGGGTGTCGTGCACGTTGTGCATCGCGCTCTTTCTGACAGGCCGTCAGTAAATCCGGCCGGGTGAACAGGTCTATCGCGGTCGATGACATGATTTTCGCTGCCAGACACATGCCTTTATGGGCGATGGAGGTCCGCCCCTGCGACACAATCTGCCAGGTATGCAGCGGCGAACCGACCGCAAAACACGGGCTGAAACACTGCGCCGTCGGCACCAGCCAGCTCACATCACCGACGTCCGTTGAGCCGTAGAGGATATTGCCGTTCGGGGCATACGGAGCAACGGAGTCTGTCAGCGGGGAATGGCGCAAGGTTTCGGCGAATTCCACGCCTTCCGCGCCGCTGGTACGGGAGATATTCAGCAGATTGTTATCGATATCCTGTTCGCTCAGCGTGGCATGAATCGACGCCGCAAACGCCCGCTCTTCGGCGGTGTAATGCGGAGTGCCGAAAGCCTGCACATACTGATACATCGCGCTTTCCAGTGTGCGGTTGGGCACGTAGTTGGAACAGGCCTTGTCAAAGCGCATCGACATCTGTGTGCCGGTCATCAGCGCTGCGCCTTTGGCGATATCCACTACGCGGTCGAAAATCGCCTGCGCCTGATCCATTTGCGGCGCGCGTACCAGATACAGCACTTCGGCGTCTGCCTGCACCACGTTTGGCGAAATCCCGCCCGCGTTGGTGATCGCGTAATGCAGGCGCGCTTCCTGAATGATGTGCTCACGGAGGAAGTTCGACCCGGTGTTCATCAGCGTGAGGGCATCCAGCGCGCTGCGACCCAGATGTGGCGCGGTGGCGGCGTGTGAGGACACGCCTTTAAAGCTGAACGACGCCTGAATATTGGCCAGCGTCTGGTTGCTGAACATGCCGCTGTAGGTTTCCGGGTGCCATGTCAGTGCGGCATCGACGTCATCGAACAATCCTTCGCGGGCCATAAAGGTTTTGCCGGAGCCACCTTCTTCACCCGGGCAGCCGTAAAAACGCACCGTGCCCTGAATGTTTTCACGTTCCATCCAGGCTTTCACTGCCAGCGCGCCGCCGAGTGCCGCCGTTCCCAGCAGATTATGGCCGCAACCGTGGCCGTTGCCGTTTTCCACCAGTGGCTGCGCCACATCGCAACCGGCTTTCTGGCTTAAACCGGCCAGCGCGTCGAATTCGCCGAGCAGGGCAATCACTGGTTTTCCGCTGCCGAAGCTGGCGATAAATGCCGTTTCCATGCCACCGACGCCGCGCTCAACAGTAAATCCGCTGGCGTCGAGTTTGTCGGCCAGTAATGCAGAAGAGAAGGATTCGACAAAGCGGGTTTCAGGATGATCCCAGATGGCATCGCTGATTTCTGCCAGCGCGGGTTGCTGGTTATCGATGAAATCATTGATGAAATTCACGACGTTCTGTTGATGTGGCACGTGCGACGTCATCAGCGTTCCCCTTTGAATTCAGCGATATTCAGCGCCAGTGCCGCCAGGGTTTTAATGCCCTGAGACATCACTTTTTCATCGAAATCAAACAGTTCATTGTGATGACCCGCGCTCAGATCAGTGCCGAAAATGACATAAGAGGCTTCGCCACCGCGGGCTTTTACGCGCTCCATCATATAGGTGGCATCTTCCGAACCCGCTGCGCCTTCCTGACGGTCGATAATCTGCTCAAACTCGCCGAGTTTTTCCGCCTGACGGTGGATGTAATTCACCCAGGCGGGCGTCGGCGTGCTGCTTTGCGCCGCGCCCATCAGTTTGATGTCGAATTTCACCTGATGCATTTCGGCTGCGCCGGAAATCACTTTCAGCGCCTGCTGATAAATAAATTCGTTCACCTCATTAGTGGTGCCACGCGTTTCTACTTTCATCGTGGCGCTGGAAGGCACCACATTGCGCCCGGTACCTGCCTGTAAAACGCCGACATTAATGCGTGAATCACCGCCGCTGTGACGCGGGATCGCGTGTAAACCGAGCGTAGCCTGAGCCGCTGCCAGCAGGGCATTGCGGCCATCCTCCGGCTTACCGCCCGCATGTGAGGCCACGCCGGTGAAGTGCACGTCGAGCTTGGTCGTTGCCATAAAAGTATCGTTACCGCACACGATGTGATTAGCCGGTACGCCGGTGCCGATATGCACGGCGGTGAAATATTGCACGTCGTCCACCACGCCCGCTTCAACCATGGATTTCGCGCCGCGCGTGCCTTCCTCGGCAGGCTGGAAAATCAGCTTGATGGTGCCGCAGAGCTGGTCGCGCACCTGCATCAGCACGTCTGCCAGCCCGAGGCCAATGGTGGTGTGACCGTCGTGACCACAGGCATGCATCATGCCGTTATTGGCCGAAGCAAACCCGTCGCGGAACGGGCGATGCTGGTCTTCCAGTACTTCGTTTAAATCCAGCGCGTCCATATCCACCCGAAAACCCATTACCGGGCCGGGGCGACCGGTTTCCAGCGTGGCGACAATCCCGGTGAAACCGCCGGAGAAATGCGGCATCCAGCGGGCAATCGCGCCTTGTTCCAGTGCGCGCTGCTCCTGTTCGGCCAGCACGGCAGCGGAAGGCAGCCCCATACGCGAATCAGCGTCGATGACTTCTTTGCCGAGTTGCAGTGAATAGCCCAGTTTTTCCAGACGATCGGCCACCAGCGTGGAGGTACGAAACTCCAGCCAGCCGGATTCGGCGTATTTATGCAGATCACGACGTTGCTTTTGCAGGGAAGGGAACAGCTTTTCTACACGTTCAGAAATCTCATTAACCATCACGGACTCTCTTTTTACACAGACATGCAGGCTTTCCGCACAGCGGCAGAAAGGAGGAAATCAAAGCTTCGGGAAGTGCAGACCCGCACGCAGAAAGCGGCGAAAGGCGGCCTGATATGATTTTCAATGTACATAAAGCGTTCAGGGCATATAAGATGCCAAAATCTTCTTAGTGATAATCAGGGGTTATCAAAGAATCTCATGCCATCACAAATAAAAATGCATCAGTTGCGGGCGTTTGTTTCGGTCGCACGTCAGGGCAGTATTCGTGCCGCCAGCCGGATGCAGAATCTTTCACAGCCCGCGCTGACCAAATCAATTAAAGAACTGGAAGAAAATCTGGGGGCGAGGTTATTTGTCCGTCGCCGTCAGGGCGTGACGCTAACTGATTGTGGTGACGCGTTTTTTAAGCGCGCAAGCCTGATTCTGGAAGAGCTGCGGGTGGCGCAGGAAGACATCGCTCAGCGCCTCGGCGGGACCAGCGGCAGGGTCAATATCGGCGTCGGTGCCAGTATTGCCCGCACCATCATGCCGGAAGTCATTGACCGTTTTCACCGTGAATTCCCCCATGTGAAGGTGCGGATTGCCGAGGGACAACTGGTATCAATGATCCCGGAGCTGCGTCAGGGCGAGCTGGATTTCACCGTGAATACCTATTATCAGGGACCCTTTGATAACGAACTGTTATATGAAAAGCTTATGGATAAAGAGTATCGCGTGGTGGCAAGGCGTGGTCATCCGATGCAGCATGCCCGTTCGATGCAGGAGCTTTTGCATTGCGACTGGACGATGCCGACGCCACGCGGCAGCTATTACAAACTGCTCAGCGAAGTGTTCAGCGAAATGGATGCCGAGCCGAATATCAGCGTGATTTGCGAAACTTTTATGTCCTGCACCAGCCTGATCGCCAAAACCGATTTTCTCAGCGTGTTGTCCGTCGATGTCATTAACGATCCGGTGATCGGCCAGAGTCTGGTCGCGCTGGATCTTGATCTGCCGCTACCGAAAGCCACGTTCTATCTCATTCAGCGACGTGATACCACGCTGACGCCGATGGCCGCGCATCTGGCGCAGCTGTTTCGGATGTATTGCCGCTGATGTTGATATTTTGACAAAAAAGCACCTGTTTTAATGATTTATCGGGGATTTTTGGGAATATTGCCCGTTATCGGCCTGGCTTATCCGTTCTACACTGACCATCACAGGGAATAATAAGCTTCCTGATATTGTTGAGGTCATATGCGCCAGTCCGACATTGTTGCTGAAGTCAGTAACGACAAACAAACCCTGACCGCGCTGGTCGAGCAGGATAACCGCGTGGTGTATTTTTATATTTTCGCCCGCGAAGATTTGCGCGACCGCTTTCCGAAAATGCGCGCCTGCTGGGTACGTAATCTGGTGCCCGCACCGCTGAACGATGACACAGAGGCAATGGAGCAGGGGATTGCCCCGATGCTGGCGGCGCAATACTGCCGCAATCTGGAGGGCGAAGCGCCGCTGGAGCCTGCACAAATTCAGATCCTCTGGAATGAAAGCGATGACGGCGCGGCGTTGTGGTATCAGGGATTATTGCTGGCGGTGATCCCCGGCTGGAGTTTGTATATCGACCATTCGGTGTGTTATTCCGCCGGCTGCATTAAACAGAATCCGCTGACCTTCCCGCTGGGTTCTGCCTCGACCAACACGCAATGTGAACTGGCAGAAAAGACCCGCCTGTTCTGGCGTGACTGGCAAAATGAATTCAGCAATCCGTGGCCGAAAATCCAGCGCAAGCTGCTGGAATCCTACGAAGATCGCTTTGGCTCATCACTGAAATATTATCTGATCAATCAGGGCAACTGGCCGCCGATGGCGATTACTCAGCATGAAGATGAAGAGAATTATTACTTCTTCACGGTCGGCATGAGTATCCGTCCGATGCCGCAAATTGATATTGTTTTCAACGATGAAGCAGAAAAGCATCGTCGCATCGAACTCGCCTTTTCGGTCGGCAAAGAATATGTGACAGAAGAAAATGCCGTGCAGATGGCCAGCGCGTTATCCGGTTATGCACAGATTCCCTGGACGACTCTCAGCTGGTTGGGTGAAGGCCACACGCTGATGTCGCCGATGGCACCGCTCGGCTTTGAAGGACACGTGATTTCCTCCGCATTATGCGGTCCGGCAGACAAAATGCGTCTGCCAAAAATTTACGGGGATCCGGTGAATCTGTTTTGGGTCAGTCCGGTGTTTACCAGCGAACTGGAGTTTGCGCAGGCCAGACCGAATGGCGGATTTGAACTGGTCGCCGCGATGATCAAGAACGATATCGGGTATGTGTTTGCGCCGAGAAGTGCGGTGGTTTGATGTCACTCTCTCAGTTTTCTCACAGAGATGAGTAAGAATACCGATCTGCTCCCTCCCCTGCGAAGGGGAGGGTTGGGGTGGGGTATTAAAGAAGAATCAAAGAGTTGAAGAGTGCAGTACCTATTGTGTTGTCTTTAAAACCCCCTCCCAGCCTCCCCCTTCGCAGGGGGAGGAGCAAGGCAAAAACCTAAACCGGTTTAATTTCCTGCTGAAAATCCTCAGCATCAACATCATATCCCGACGGTTCCCAGCGTACCGCTGTCAGTACGATTAAGCCTGCCAGTGGCGCTAAGGCGATCACCCAGAACACGCCGGTGCCGAGTGCGGCGGAAAGCACCGGAAACAGGAACAGTGAAAGGGTGGAGCTGGCGCGCATCAGCGTCTGGTTGAAGCCGACACCCATGCCGCGCAGTGATGTCGGGTAGCTCAGTGACGCAAATGTCATGGTGTGCGATCCCGGCCCGAACCCCTGACCGAACAGGAATAACGCCAGCATGGCGATGGAAATTGCGGCTTCGCCACCGTCTGCCGGGCGGCCGACCAGTGCCAGACCGATCATCGCCACCAGCTGGCAGGCGTAACCGGCGTAGGTCATTTTCCATGCACCAAATTTCGACACATACCGTACCGCAATCAGACCACCGACGAAGGCGAAGCACAGGTTCAGGCCGAGCGAGAACAGAATGGTGCTGATCATCGACTGTTGGAGGAAGCTGGATAAAATCACCGGTAACCCGAATGCCACCGCATTATAGGCAAATGACGAGGCCACCGCCGTCACGGTCGCCAGCAGGGTGCGGCGCAGATAAATGCCCTGCAACAGCGTGCCGTAGTTACGCCATGCGGCTTTGCGCACTTTCACCTGCGGTGTTTTGTCCGCATCTTCAGCCACTACCGCATTGATGTTGTAAGACTTTCTCAGGATCGCCGCCGCGCTTTGCAGGTCGCCCTGATTGGCCGCCCAGACCGGCGATTCATTCATATAACGGTGACGGATAGCGATAATCAGAATCGCAGGCACCGCGCCGAAGCCGAGGATCAGACGCCACAACCAGTCGGTGTGCGTGGCAGGCAGTACTGCGTAAAGCAGCAGAACCAGCAGATACGAGACGCTGATCGCCGCGTACCACGTCGGGCACCACATTGCCACGCGCGAGGCTTTATTGCCGCGCCCCTGAAGTTTTGAGAACTCCGCAAGAAACGCCATCGCCACCGGTAAATCGATGCCGACGCCTAATCCCATCACGAAGCGCGACCCGCCGAGCACCCATTCATTCGGTGCAAAGGCGCAGGCCAGTGCGGCAATCACGAAGAAGAACATATCAGCCATAAAGACGCGGTAACGGCCGATTTTGTCGGTCAGATAGCCGCCGAACAATGCGCCGACAATCGCCCCGAAAGTGATCGCCGAGGCCACAAAGCCCGCGCCGGAAGGCGTCAGGCCAAACTGGCGGGTGATATCTTTCATTCCGAAAGCCAGCGCACCGAGGTCATAAGCGTCGAGGAAGACGCCGCCGAGTGCGATAGCAATCACGATGCGTGCGTCGCTGATTTTCGCTGCGCCGCGGTTCACTAACTGAGTAATATCGGCAGCGGAACGAATCACCACCGGCTGGTCAGACGCAGAATCTGCGCTGTAATCCCCTGAAGAGGCGGTCTGAGAGGCCGCAATTGAATCAGACATTGTTGTGTTTACGCTTTTTGACAAAAAAACCAGCATAGAGGCGAGGTGATGCCGGTCACAAGTTCTGATTAGACGTTGCGTGAAAACAAATGGCTATAAGTTAAAACAAAGTGATCTAAAAGGCAGCGCTGAACATCTTCTTCGGGGGAAACAGCCTGTCTTGTCTCAGTGATTTAGCGGATAAGCTTCGAACATTTATGCATTTTACTCCGCTTCCGCCGCCTGCTTTTATGGCTCACCCTCCGTTTCCCTGCGCGAAATTGGACTATTCTTGTTAGCAGCTTGTTTATTCAGATGAAAGCCGAAAGACAGAGCAGTCGCCGGGCGACAAAAACCAACATAACCCGATAAGAGGATAGAACATGACTGTAACAACTGGGCGAGTACGGGGATTTTCAGTGGCAGCACTGGCGCTGGCTTCCGTGTTAAGTTTCAGCGCACAGGCCGCTGATGATGCCGTGCGTGTCGGCTCAAAAATTGATACCGAAGGGTCGCTGCTCGGTAACATTATTATTCAGGTGCTGGAAGCCAACGGTATTCACACTACCAATAAATTACAGCTGGGAACGACGAAAGTGGTGCGTGGCGCAATCACCGCCGGTGAAATCGATATCTATCCGGAATACACCGGCAACGGCGCGTTCTTCTTCTCCGACGATAAAGACCCGGCGTGGAAAAATGCGCAGGCCGGTTTCGATAAAGTCAAAAAGCTGGATTACGACCAGAACAAAATTGTCTGGCTGAATCCGTCTCCGGCCAATAACACCTGGACTATCGCGGTACGTCAGGACGTCGCGAGTGCGCACAACCTGAAATCGCTGGGTGATTTGGGCAAATACATCAGCAGCGGCGGCGATTTCAAACTGGCGGCGTCAGCCGAGTTTATCGAGCGTCCGGATGCCTTACCGGCGTTTGAGAATGCCTATGGCTTCAAGCTTAATCAGGCGCAACTGTTGTCTCTGGCGGGCGGTGATACGGCGGTGACTATCAAAGCGGCCGCTGAGCAGACTTCCGGCGTCAATGCGGCAATGGCTTACGGCACTGACGGCCCGGTAGCGGCGCTCGGCCTGCAAACGCTGGAAGATCCGAAAGGCGTACAGCCGATTTACGCGCCTGCGCCTGTCATCCGCGAGGCCGCGCTGAAAGCGCATCCGAACATTCCTGAATTGCTCAAACCGGTGTTTGCTTCGCTTGATACCAAAACGCTGCAGGGGCTGAACGCGAAAATCGCGGTTGATGGTCAGGATGCGAAGAAGGTGGCGGCGAAGTACTTGCAGGAAAAAGGTTTCGTTAAAAAATAACCGGGCAGTGACCGCCCTGAGCACGATCTTCGGGTCGTGCTCTCTGATATCAGGTAATGTTTTGACTTATCACTCACCCGTTAAAAACCGCGTCCTGCTGACGCTGGTTTTGCTGCTGTTGCTGGCCGGTTTCGGGCTGGCTTTTGTCAGCCATGCGCCCAACCGGCTGGTATCCGGTAAAGGTATTTCACTGGCGAGCCTGCTGCATGGCTATTCTGCATTACTCCTGTTGCCTGCCGTTTTGCTGCTGGCCTGTGCCTTTCTGACCCTTTATGGCCGCCATCATTTGCTGGTGATGCTGCTGGCGGAAATCCTGCTGGCCGTGCTGGTCTGGCTGGCCGGTCACAGCGCGGTGCAACTTGCGGGGGGCGATGAAGACAGTATCGCGCGCACCTCGCTCGGCGGCGGTTTCTGGGCAGGTGCGGCGCTTTGTCTGCTGATCGCCTCCGACGCCATTTCCCGTTTTACCCGTAATCACAGCCTGCGTATTTTGCTCAACGTGCAGATGGTCGTGCCGGTGGTTTTGCTGCTGGCGTACGGTCAGCTTGCCGAACTTTCGCTGCTTAAGGAATATGACAACCGTTCCGACGTGTTCAACGATGCGCTGTGGCAGCATCTTGGCATTTTGTTTGGCACGCTGGTGCCTGCGGTGCTGATCGGTCTGCCGGTCGGGTTGCTGTGTCACCGTAAACCCCGCTGGCGCGGGCCGGTATTGTCGGTGCTGAATATTATTCAGACCGTGCCGTCGATTGCGTTGTTTGGCCTGCTGCTCGCACCGCTGGCGGGGCTGGCAAAAGCGCTGCCGTGGCTGGCCGAACACGGCATCAGTGGCATCGGGCTGGCACCGGCGATTATCGCGCTGGTGCTGTATTCGCTGTTGCCGCTGGTGCGCGGGGTGATTGCCGGGCTGGAGTCGGTGCCGGAATCGGTGATCGAATCTGCCCGCGGCATGGGCATGAACCGTGCGCAGGTGTTTTTCCGCGTGCAGATGCCGATTGCCTTGCCGGTTATCCTGACAGGTGTGCGCATTGTTGCGGTGCAAACGGTCGGTATGGCGATGGTTGCGGCGCTGATTGGCGCGGGCGGACTGGGCGCCATCATGTTCCAGGGTCTGCTCAGCAGTGCGCTGGATCTGGTCTTGCTCGGGGTGATCCCGGCGGTGCTGATGGCCGTTGTTGTCGACAGCGTCTTTAAATTTGCAGTCTCAATTCTGGAAACCACACGCAGATGATTCATTTCAAGCAGGTTAGCAAACACTTTGCCGGAAAAGCGGTCGTGCGCGATCTCACGCTGGAAATGGCCAAAGGCGAATTCACGGTGCTGATCGGCACCTCCGGTTCGGGGAAATCCACCACGCTCAAAATGATCAACCGGCTGGTGGAGCACGATCGCGGGGAGATTTTATTTGCCGGTGAACCCATAGAAAAATTCCGTGCGCAGGATCTGCGCCGCCGGATGGGTTATGCGATCCAGTCCATTGGCCTGTTCCCGCACTGGACGGTGGAGGAGAATATCGCCACCGTGCCGCAATTACTGAAATGGCCGAAGGCGAAAATCCGTGACCGCGTGACTGAACTGCTCGAACTCCTTAATCTTGACCCGAAACAGTTCCGTCATCGTTATCCGCATCAGCTTTCCGGCGGACAACAGCAGCGCGTCGGTGTGGCACGGGCGCTGGCTTCTGACCCGGAAGTATTGCTGATGGATGAACCTTTCGGCGCGCTCGATCCGGTGACCCGCGCGACGTTGCAGGAAGAAGTGGCGCGCATCCATAAAATCACTCACCGCACCATCGTACTGGTGACGCATGACATCGACGAAGCGCTGGCGCTGGCCGACCGCATCGTACTGCTCAATGACGGACAAGTGGTGCAGCAGGGGACGCCGCTGGAATTGCTGACCCGACCGGCAACGCCGTTTGTGCGTGATTTCTTCGGTGGCAGCGAGATGGGGATCCGCTTGTTGTCGCTGCGCGAAGTGGGTTCGCTGATGCGGCGCGGCGAGTCGTATTCCGGCAACCAGTTACCGCTGACCGATACCATGAGCCTCAGTCAGGCGCTGTCAAAATTTGTCGTGCAGCAGGCTCAGCAGTTACCGGTGGTGGATGAACAAGGGCAACCGCTCGGCGTGCTGCATTTTGCGGATCTGACCGCACCGGAGGGCCGCGCATGAAACGGGTATTTGCAGATCCTCTGATTTGGTTATTCGCTTTATTGCTGGCGCTGATTTTCGGTATGACCTCGCTCGGCGGGCTGTTCCACTGGATGTTCCCTGAACTCAGCAGGCCGGTGTATCAGCAGGAAAGCTTTGCCGCGCTGGTGGAAGCCCATCTGTTGCTGGTCGGCATTTCCAGCCTGATTGCGGTGATTATCGGCGTAGCGGCGGGGGTGGGCGTAACACGTCCGGCGGGCAAAGAATTCCGTTCACTGGTGGAAACGCTGGTGGCGATGGGACAGACGTTTCCGCCGGTTGCGGTACTGGCAGTCGCGGTGCCGGTGATGGGATTCAGTGAAAAACCGGCGATTATTGCGCTGGTGCTTTACGGGTTGTTGCCGATCCTGCAGGGGACGATTGCCGGGATTGAATCGGTACCGGCGTCGGCGCGGGAGATTGCGCAGGGCGTGGGGATGAGCCGCTGGCAGATGCTGCGGAAAGTGGAAATTCCGCTGGCCGCGCCGGTGATTATTTCCGGCATCCGCACGTCAGTGATTATCAATATCGGGACGGCGGCGATTGCCTCGTCGGTCGGCACGTTAAGCCTCGGCTCGCCGATTATCATCGGCCTGAGCGGTTTTAATACCGCCTACGTATTGCAGGGTGCGGTGATTGTCGCGTTGCTGGCGATTTGCGTAGATATGCTGTTTGAACGCTGGAGCCAAGGGTTACAACGCTGGCAGCAGCGGTCAGTGGACGAATCAGTTCGTTGATGCAGACGGCGGCGCAGGCACCACGGAAGGGGCGTCGTTATCGCTGACCGGTTTCGCGTCGTCCTGAATCACCACCGCATAACCGGCAACCATCACGCCACCAATTGCGCCAATCGCCATCAGACCAAACAGCGCGATAAATAATTTTTTGCCTAGCGAATTCATGTGCAGTACCTCAGGATTTTGAACGGCGAATTATAAATCGTTTCCTCACCCCTGCAACAGACTATTCATGCTGTGATTACTTTTAACGGTGATGCCAGCGCATTTTTTGTCATATACAGAAACTTTTTAGCAACATTTTGACGCGATCGCACGGATTCCCTTGCCGGAAATCAGGGCAATAGCGTTAACTGTTTGCCTTCATTATCACGCTAATAAGTTATTCCTATGACTGGTTCCGCCACCCGTTCCCTGCTGCCATTAATTGCTGCACTGTTTGCGCTGTATTTTATCTGGGGTTCGACCTATTTCGTGATCCGCGTGGGCGTGGAAAGCTGGCCACCGCTGATGATGGCCGGGCTGCGTTTCTTCGTCGCCGGATGTATTTTGTTCACGTTTTTATTGCTGCGCGGGCATAAAGTCCCGACGTTGAAACAGTGGATGGCCGCCGGTGCCGTAGGTATTTTGCTGCTCTCTGTCGGTAACGGGCTGGTGACGGTGGCGGAACATATGCAGGTGCCGTCGGGCATTGCCGCCGTAATGGTCGCCACCGTGCCGCTGTTTACCCTGTGTTTCAGCCGCCTGTGGGGAATGCCCAACAGCCGCCTGGAATGGACCGGTGTCGCCATCGGCCTGTTCGGGATTGTGCTGCTTAATACCGGCAGTAATCTGGAAGGGAACCCGTGGGGCGCGGCGCTGATCCTGCTCGCCTCACTAAGCTGGGCATTCGGTTCGGTGTGGAGTTCTCGCTTGCCGCTGCCAACCGGCCTGATGGCGGGTGCGGCGGAAATGATTATCGCCGGTGTGGTGTTGCTGGTGGCAAGTCGTGTCACCGGGGAACACATGACCGCGACGCCTTCGCTGAGCGGTTTTCTGGCGCTCGGTTATCTGGTGGTATTTGGCTCGATGATTGCCATCAGCGCCTATATGTTTCTGCTGAAAACTGTGCGTCCCGCCGTGGCCACCAGTTACGCCTATGTAAACCCGATTGTGGCGGTGTTGCTCGGCATCGGCTTCGCCGGTGAATCCTTGTCTCCGGTCGAATGGGTGGCGTTGGGCGTGATCCTCTGCGCGGTGCTGCTGGTGACGCTGGGGAAATTGGTGTTCGGGCGTAAGAAGACGGTGATTAAAGAAGTGAAGGTTTAAACCGCTTCCTTTTCGCAAATGTGAAAGCTGATTTTGTTTTGCTCCTCCCCTTCGCAGGGGAGGGATCAGACCGGGTTAAGCCTATTTTTTCTCAAAGAAAATCGTCACCCGCGCCACTTCCACGCCGAATTTTTTCAGCGCGGTGACGTTAAACAAGTGCTGTTCGTCCTGCTGATAAATCCAGTCATCGAACGTCAGCCGGTAGGTGCTGCCGCCTGATTTTACGTCCATCACGTATTTCCAGTTAAAGGCATTGCCTGCGGATTGCCCGGTGGCGGTGCCGATAATGTCGCCCGCCGTGCCGGTATAGCTGCCGTCTGCCAGTTTGCGGATCCGCCAGACGCGGGTCTGTTTCTCGCCGTCGTCATACACAAAGTCTTCATGCAACGTCAGCGTATCGCCCGCCACATCACCGCGGATTTTCACGGTGAAGCGCCGGGTCTGTTTGTTGCTGTAATCCTGCACCATGCCGTAGGCCACGCTGTCACCGGCAAACCAGGTGAAAATATCCAGCTTCGGTTGCGCTTGTGCGTAATCCTGAATATTGGCTTTACAGCCGGTGAGTAACAGCATTCCGCCGACGATCAGCGTGACAAAAATCTTGCGCAGAACAGTCATAAAACCTCCATAAGATGCCATTAATCGGACGCGGATGCGCCGGTCAGCTTGCTGCGTAAATCAGGATATTGCGTGGCGGGCGAGAGCCAGATCGCCAGAAAGGCATCGCGGAATGCCGGGCTGAAAGGCTGACCGACCGGTGTGCTCAGCACGCTGTTTGCGGGCTGG
The DNA here is from genome assembly GCF_040544515.1 of Rahnella sp. 2050. Lineage (NCBI taxonomy): Bacteria > Pseudomonadati > Pseudomonadota > Gammaproteobacteria > Enterobacterales > Yersiniaceae > Rahnella > Rahnella sp. 2050. Next base: position 1,229,638 of record NZ_JBEPKE010000002.1, read on the forward strand.
CTGTAAAACTGGCCGCCATTTTCAGTGGCGACAAACATGATTTCGCTGCCGTTGCTGACATCCGGCCAGGTGTTTTGTACCGCCTCCAGCCAGCCATTTTTCTGTGCCTGTGCCAGCAATCCCAGTGCCTGCCATTGCTCTTCTGTTGCTTTGGTCAGCTCCTGATGATCAATACTGCGCAGATACTCAATCTTCAGCGCCTGCGGCCATTTTCCGGCCTGATACGTACCGTCGGGCGTCAGCAGTTGCGAATGATAAACCTCAAAAGGCCCCCAGCTCAGCGTGGCACGTCCGACCTGTTGCCATTGGTTCCACGGCGTGGCGGCAAAGGCAGAGAAAGAAATCATCAGCGAAAGTACGGCCAGAAATGCGCGCATCATCAGGTTTTCCGCTCTGTGTCATGGCTGAGCAGCACCGGCAGGCTGATCAGCGGTAAGAATATCGCCCAGCCCGCCGCCAGCAGAAGCCAGACATAAACCGGTGCGGCGAGAAGTTGCATGGCACCGAGCTGCATGCCGAGGTAATAGGCCAGCGGGCCGCTGACCGCGCCGACAGGCATCAGCCAGTACCATGTCAGCCGTAAATAGCCGAGTAACCACAGCCACCAGGCGCTGAAGCCCAGCCATAACGCCATCATCCACGGCGGTACGGCGGAAGAATCGCTAAATTCAAACAGACCCAAAATGCACCACAGCGAGTCCATCATGATGCCCAGCGTACAGGCAGTGGCGACCCACAACCGGCGTTTTGATGGTGCAAACGCCAGCATCAGAAAACTGCTTAAAAGCAGGAAGAGGATAAACCGTCCGCGCCCCCAGACGGCCAGCGTCCACCAGGCATCAAAACCCAGTGTCAGCAGCCAGAAGCGCAAGGTTTTCATCCGCGTCGCTCGGCGACCAACTGCACGGTGCTGATGGTGCGTGCACGAAAACCTGCCTCGCAGTAGCACAGATAAAACAGCCACAGACGGCGGAAATATTCGTCCTGCACGCCGTCAGTCTGTGCATTCCAGTAGCGCTGCACCCGCTCACGCCATTCATGAAGGGTGCGGGCGTAATCGGAACCGATATCGAACAGATCACGCACCACCAGACTGGTGCAGCGGGTCATGGTGTCATTCATGGCGGTAATTGAGGGCAGAAAACCGCCGGGAAAAACGTAGCACTGAATAAAATCGACGTTACGGCTGTAGGCGGCATAACGCTGGTCGGCGATGGTGATTGCCTGAATTGCCATACGCCCGTGCGGTTTGAGCAGCGCATTGCAGCGTTTGAAAAAGGTGGAGAGATAGCGTTTGCCGACTGCTTCGATCATCTCTATCGACACCAGTTTGTCGAACTGCCCCTGCAGCGAACGATAGTCTTCGAACAGCACCGTCACGCGGTCACTCAGCCCGGCTTTTTCAATCCGCTCACAGGCAAAGCGATATTGCTCGCGGGAAATGGTGGTGGTGGTGACCTGACAGCCGTATTCGCGCGCGGCAAATTCGGCCATCGCGCCCCAGCCGGTGCCGATTTCCAGCAGATGATCGCCCGCTTTTAATTGCAGCTGTTCACACAGGCGGCGCATTTTGGCTTCCTGCGCCTGTTCCAGCGTCATCTGCGGCTCCTGATACCAGGCGGAGGAATACAGCATCTTCTCATCGAGAAAACCCTGATAAAAATCGTTGCCCAGATCGTAATGCGCCGAGATATTTTTACGCGCCTGCGACGGACTGTTGCGGCGGAAAAAATGAATGACTTTTTTGGCCGGTGTGTTGAGCCAGCTGAGGCGTGCCTCGATTTTATCGACCAGCTTCAGGTTCTCGGCCAGCAGTTGCAGCACGACGGTCAGATTAGGCGTGGTCCAGTCGCCATCAATAAAACTCTCACCCGCTGCGACGCTGCCGCCCAGTAAGACACGCCGGTAAGCGCGCTGATGCAGAATGTCAATTTCACCCTGCAAGATAGCCGTCGGATCGCCAAAAAATATCGCCTGCTCACCGGGTTCACGCAGCGTCAGGCCCGCGCCTTTGAGCTGCTTCAGGACGCTAAGGATGAGCGCGCGCGCCGCTTTGCTGCGCCTGTTATTCGTCCCTTCACGGGCGAGTTGCATTTCAGGTTGGCTCATGGTCAGTCCTTATCAACGGGAGGATGAGAATAAATGGGCGCCCGTTTCAGCCACAGTTTCAGTGCCTGCCAGTAGATAGTCAGTGCGGTTTTAGCGGTCATGACAGGCAGCCGCCACAATTGCTGACGCAACGCCGCGCGGGTCAGCGGACGGGCTGTCAGTGAAAGGGCTGCATCGAATTCCCGTTCTTTACGGTGATTTTCGATAGTGATGTGTAACTGCTTTCCAGGGGGTGTCAGCCGCCAGTGATAGACCATGTCCATCGGATTAAAGGGCGACACATGAAAGGCTTTCGGCACCGGTTGTGAACCGTCAGGCAGAACGGCGTAGGTGTGACGTTCGTTCCAGGGGGTATTGCGCACCTCGGCCAGCATCCAGCGCAAAACACCATGCTGATCATAAAGATAGTAAAAATTCACCGGATTGAAATAACAGCCGAAATAACACAACTGACATAACAACATCACCCGCCCGTCCGGGCGTTCGCCGGTCAGCGCTTCGATTCTCGCCTGCGCTTTGGTTTTGATATCACCGCCGCCGAGATAATCTTTGCGGCGAAAACTGGCGGCGGAAAACCGGTCGAGCTGGATACCTTGTGCAGGTAACTGGTCCAGTTCATCAAGGTCAATCAGCGGCATGAAAATATCGTAGTCGAATCGGTGTTCAACCGGCGTAAACCGCCGATGGCGCACCGTGCCGACATACAACTGGCTGTTCATGACGCCTCCCGTTTTTCCTGCTCATTCTGTTGCTGCGCACTGAAAAGTTGCAGATTGAGTTGTTCCACCACGTCACGCGCACTGTTGACACCGTCTTCGTGAAAGCCGTTGTACCAGTACGCACCGCAGAACCAGGTGCGGTTGTGGCCGTTGATCCGGTGGCGTTCCAGCTGTGCGTGGCGGCTGGCCAGATTGAGAACCGGGTGCATATACGTGGTGCGGAACAGGACTTTGTTTTCATCAATCGGCGTCAGCGGATTGAGTGACACGCAAAATGTCTGCGGCGTATTCAGCCCCTGCAAAATATTCATGTTATAGGTCACGCTGGCGCGGCGGCGGTGCGAAGGATTGCTGTCGCGTATATCCGCGTGGTCCGCCAGATTCAGCGCGTTCGGCAACTGATAATTCCAGCTCGCCCAGGCGCGTTTTTCGCGAGGCAGCAGGTGGGTATCGGTATGCAAAATGACGTCGTTGCTCTGATAAGGCAGGGCAGTGAGAATGCTTTGCTCATCAGCAGTGGCGTTGTCACCCAGAATGGTCAGCACCTGATCGGAATGGCAGGCGAAAATAATCTGATCAAAATGCGCCTCGCCATGCGGGGAATGCAGCGTCACACCGCAGGGTGTGCGGACGACTTTACTGACCGGTGCGCTGGTCAGCAGCCTGACGCGGGCCGGCAGTTTTTCCTGCATCCGGCGGATATATTCCCGTGAACCGCCGGGGACCACCATCCATTGCGGGCGGTTGCTGACGTCCAGTAATCCGTGATTATCGAAAAAGCGCAGGAACATCGACAGGGGGAAATTCGCCATATCGCTCAGCGAAGAAGACCAGATGGCCGCCCCCATCGGCAGCACATAATGCAGGGCGAAAAACGGGGTGAAACCGTTTTGATCGAGCAAGTCAGCCAGCGTATCTTCGTCATTGTGCGGATTCAGCAGGCGCGCCTTGCACAGTTTGTTAAACCGCAGGATCTCGAGAATAAAGCGCCAGAATTGCGGTTTGAGCAGGTTGCGGCGCTGGGCAAACAGGCTGTTCAGCGAGTGGCCGTTGTATTCGAGTTTATTAACCGGATTGCGTACGGAAAAACTCATTTCCGTCGGCTGTCCTTCAATGCCCAGTTCTTTGAGCAGGGCAATAAAATGCGGGTATGTCCGGGAGTTATAGACAATAAAACCGGTATCGATGGCGTATTCTTTTCCGTCGGAAATCACATCCTGCGTGGCAGTATGTCCGCCTAAGGTTTCAGACGCTTCAAAGACGGTAATCTCACAGCCGGGCTGACTTTTTGCCAGCAGCCAGGCACAGCTCAGCCCTGAAATTCCGCTGCCTACAATCGCCACTTTTGTTGTCATTTTATTTCACCATTTTCCGGCATAACCATTGTTGCAAACTGACGGGCAGCAAGGAGAGCACCTTGAGTAAACGGGCAAAAAGCGGAGGGAAGGCGATTTCACTCGCACCGCGCGCCAGTTTTTTACGAATGTGCTTCGACGCCTGGGCGACGCTCACCATCATCGGCATCGGGAAGTCATTGCGCGATGTCAGTGGTGTTTCGACAAAACCCGGCTGAATCAGCGAAATGTGAATCTGACGTTTCGCCAGATCAACCGCCAGAGAGCGGGCAAAAAAGGCCAGCGCGGCTTTGGATGCCCCATAGGCTTCACTGCGTGAAAACGGCAGCAGCCAGGCGACGGAACCCACCAGCGCTATCCGGCTGCCGGGCGCTAAGCCGGGGAGCAGGGCGTCGAGGCAATTGACCGGACCGGAAAAATTGGTGTTCATCACCCGCATGACTTTCTCGGCATCGACGACGCCGTTGTCGAGATATTCGCAGGTGCCCGCGCAAAGAATCACTAAATCGGCCTGCCTGCCCTGCAATGCTTCACGGGTAGCCTGTAAATCGGTGATATCAAAACACAGCGGGATGATCAGCGGGCTGGTGGCGGCGACGGCCGTCAGCTTTGCGCCATCTCGCCCGCAGGCAATGACCTCCCAGCCTCCGCTGGCATAATCCAGTGCCAGTTGTTTGCCAATGCCAGAACTGGCACCGGTAATCAGTACGCGCCCCATTATTTCAACCTGGCTTTGACGGCGCGCACGACACCGCCGAGCACCGGAATGTGCTCGTACAACATGGCACCGAGATCGTAATAATCGCGCTGATAGATAATAAGGTTTTCATTCAGGCGCAGATGGCTTGTGCCATCAAGAAACATTGCCTGACCTTTTTTCAACGCCGGGTGTGAGAATTCCATCCGCCAGAACAGCGACACTTCGTCACCCTGAATAAGTGGAGGCTGGATCTCAAAGCGGCAGTAATTCGTTTTCTCAAGCAGCTGCGCAAAATAGTGTTCCAGCGCATCCACGCCGTCGTAATGTGAAACCGGATCGATAAACACCACATTCGGATGATAAATAAGGGAAAGCTGCGGCAGGCGGCTGGTATCAAGGTGACGGTAAAATTCGCACAGCCGTGCCAGAACATCGGCCGGGGTTGCGTGTTCAGAAGCATGTTTAAGCATCATTTTTCCCCTCCCGACGAGCAGGCTCAATACGAAGACTGGCGCGATGATCATCGTCATCGGGGGAGGCGCTGAGCTCATCTTCCTTAGCGTCTGTTTCTTCTGCGCCGAGCAGGATAGCTGAGCTGCCCAGCAGGATGATCGACAAACCCTGCGCCATCCAGTGCTGCAGCCGCTGGCGCTGAACCTGCGTCAGCTTGCCTTCGGACCACAACAGAATTTGCGAGCCGCTCAGGTTTTCCAGATACGGCTCGCTGAGAGGAACCGGCAATATTTCGACCTGCAAACCTTCTTCGCACCGCACAATGGCCTCAAGCCACAACTCGGTGCTGTCTGTATTCCCCCAGCCGATCAACGTGGCAGCCGGTCCGGGACGCTTACGGGCGGCGTTCATGCACATCACCGCGTGTTCAATGATCAGACCGTCAAGCTGGCTGCGCAGCATCAGCAGTCGTGAATCGCCGGAACTCAGGCGCTCACGCAGGGGGCGAAGCACGTTATTCACAAATGTTACCGCCGGGTATTCACGACCGAACTCCAGCATCAACTGACGAACTTTTTGCGGGCGGCCATCCTGTAAGGCGGTCAGCAGCTGATGTTCTGACTGCGACCAGCCAACGGGTAGCACGTCCACTTTACCTTCCAGCAAAGATTTCACCTGACCAACCGGAATACCGCGATTGATCCAGCCCAGAATGGTGCGGATGGTGTCGAGATCATCATCATTAAACAGACGATGGCCACCCTCTGTGCGCTGTGGCTTCAGCAGGCCATAACGCCGCTGCCAGGCACGCAACGTGACCGGGTTGATACCACAAATTCGGGCGACTTCACCGATGCTGTACAGAGACATATTTCCATCCAAATATTCATACCACTTATAAGCTAACTCTAGCGCCACATCGTAAAGTTGTACAACTTTATTATTTTTGTACAACTTGGAAAATCCTTTTGGTTACACTTTTTTAACTTGCGACATTCTCATATAAGAGATATTTTCCCTGTATTGAGATTTTACAGCAGGATAAGAAAATGGGAGAAGGGCAGGACAATCACGATCTCCGTCTGGCGGAACGGCTGGCAGAATTACGCGTCAGCCAGGGCTGGTCACTTGAACAACTGGCGCAGATGACCGGCATCAGCCGCGCGACACTTTCACGCGTGGAGCGGGCAGAGACCAGCCCGACGGCCTCGTTGCTGGGCAAACTGAGTGCGGCTTACGGGCTGACCACTTCCCGTTTGCTGATGGCGCTGGAAGATAACCCCCCGGAGCTTATCCGCGCATCGCAACAACCGGTGTGGCATGACCGGGAAACCGGCTTCGAGCGTCGTTCCGTTTCCGCACCGGCACCGGGTTTTCGTGCTGAGTTGATTTCAGGTGTGCTGAAAGCTGGCGCCAGCATTACTTACGACGCACCGCCGGTAGAGGGACTCGAACAGCATATCTGGATGCTTGAAGGCGTACTGGAATTTGCGCTCGATGGCCGCAGCTACCGGCTGGAACCGGGCGACTGCCTGCGTTTTCATCTTCACGGCAGGACTTCTTTCTATGTGCCCGGCCCCGCAGATGCCCGCTACGCCATCGTCATTTCACGTCCTTAAATGTCTGACTGAGTAAGGTTTAACATGATGCAAAACAGCAATGAAGTGGTGATCAGTGAAGTGCAGGGCGGCGTATTGTCGCAAATCGATCTGGATGCGCTGGCCGAAACCCTGATGCAGTCCGTGGCGTTGGGTGCCAGCATCGGTTTTATTTTGCCTTTCGGTTTTGTGCAGGCGCAGGCGTTCTGGCAAAAGCTGTTACCGGCTTTTGAGCGTGGCGAAAAACGCCTGCTGGTGGCGCGCATGGCAGGCAAAATCATCGGCACGGTGCAACTGGTGGTCGATCAGCCCGCCAACGGTGCGCACCGCGGTGACGTGGTTAAACTGATGGTTCACCCCGATGGCCGCCGCAAGGGTATCGCGCGTAAACTGATGACGGCGGTTGAAGCGCTGGCGCGGGAAGAGGGCAAAACCTTGCTGGTGCTGGATACCGTCACCGGCAGTCCGGCACAGACATTGTATGAAAATCAGGGTTTCACCCTGAGCGGGACGATTCCGCATTATGCGATGTCGACGGGGGGAATGCTGGAGTCGACGAGTGTGATGTATAAGGTGCTGGTGTGATCTGATTTTGACCGAATCAGGGGCGGTTTTAACTTCAACTTCAACTTCAACTTCAACTTCAAATTCAAGGTCGTGGGCGTCGGCCCACACCGACTTGGGGGACGGCTTATCGCCGCCGCCCCCCAAGACCCCCCGGGCTCTTTCACTGCGCGCTGTCGCAGGTATGACGGACATGTTCTGGGGCATTAGTGAGTGGCGCAAATCCAGGTGCTTCGCACTGCCTTCTCTCGGTCTTCGAGCCTATGGTCTCGAAGCCGCTCCGTTCAGCTGGATTTTGAGCACGCCATTCCATTTATCTAAAAGATGAAATCATTCTGCCTTTGAATTTAAGATCGTGCGGGCGATTCAGAAATCTTGCTGAACGGAGCGGCCTGGAGACCCGAGGCTCCAGGACCGAGAGAAGGTACCGCGCAGCGGCAAGATTTCCAGCCTGTCGCTGTGGTTTCTGAAACATAGCCAGCGAGCGAAGCGCGCAGTTAAAAAAACGCAGGATTCCAAAGGGTTTCGTTTAAAACCCTTTGGGCCAGTGTGGGCGGCGAGCCCACGGTGTTGACCTTAAAGAGGCCGAAATATAGCAGCGGCCTCCGCTATCTCTTCTGGATATACGTCAGCGCTAACGCCACTGCCAGCACTAACCCTTTGATGATATCCATCGCATAATACGGCACCGACAACATCACCAGCCCGTTCGACAGCACGCCTAAAATCACCGCGCCAAGCAGTGTGCCGAGCGCATTAGGCTTACCGGAACCTGCCAGCGAGAAACCGATATAAGCGGCGGCAACGGCGTCCATCAGATAGCCGCCACCGGCATTCACCTGCGAAGAACCGATGCGTGAAGCCAGCAAAATCCCGCCTGCACCGGCCAGAACAGATGACATCACATAAGCAATCACGCGGTAGCGCGCGGTGCGGATCCCCGCCAGACGTGCGGCCAGCGGATTTCCGCCGATGGCGTACATGCGGCGGCCATGCTTGGTCAGCGACATAAACAGTTGCACCGCAATGGTCACGACGGCCATCACGATCACAATCACCGGCACCTGACCGAGCAGGCTGAACACCGCAGGGACCGTGCCTTCGGCCATGTCGCCGCTCGGCAATAACATGTTTTCAGTGATGGAACCGCCGTAGCTGTAAGTCATCGCTGCGCCCTGAATCACAAACAGACTGGCGAGCGTTGCCAGCATGTCAGGAATTTTCAGGATGACGATCAGAAAGGCGTTGAACAGGCCGACCAGCGTACACAACGCCAGCGTGATAAGTATCGCTTCGGTCGTGCCAAAACCGTGCCAGACGAACATCGAAATCACCAGCGCATTGGCAAGCGATGCCGTGGAGCCGACCGATAAATCGAAGCCGCCGACCGCCAGGGAAATCGACACGCCGATGGCAATCACCGTCACGATGGCAATCGAACGCAAGATATTGATGATGTTCGACGGTTCGAGGAAGTTATCTGACGCCAGACCAAAAGCGGCGATCAGCAACACCACGGTCAGCAACATGCCCCATTTATATAAAAATTCGAACAGCTGATGACGCCACGGCTGGCGGGCATCGGGCACGTTTTCTTTACTCACCACGGCTTTGTTCACGCGGGTATTCCTCCGGTTGAATAGACTAATAAGGTTTCTTCGTCGACGTCTGCGGCGTTCAGTTCGGCGACGATACGGCCGTCCCATAACACCAGAATGCGGTCGCATAAACCGACCAGTTCGGCGAACTCACCGGAAGCATAAATAATGCCTTTTCCCTGTTGCGCCAGGCCGTCGATCAGCCTGAACACGTCCGTTTTGGCCTTGATGTCCACGCCTTTGGTCGGTTCGTCGAAGATCAACACCTGACTCTCACTGCGCAGCCATTTCCCGATGGCGACCTTTTGCTGGTTGCCGCCGGAAAGCCGGGCCAGCTTCTGCATCGGCCCGGAAGCGCGAATGCCTAAGCGGCTGATAATGTCTTTTGCCCATGACAGCGACTGGCGCGCGTTGAAAATACTCCAGCGCGAAAAGGTGTCATCAGCGGTCACACTCAGGTTCATCGGGATATTTTCGTCAATGAAAATCCCTTCCTTGCGCCGTTCTTCCGGTACTAACGCCAGCCCCTGTTCGACAGAAAGGTGCGGCTCCTTCGGCTTCCACGGTTTGCCATTCAGCTCACCGCTTTCTACCTGACTCGGCGTTGCGCCAAACAACGCTTTGCACAGTTCCGTTTTTCCGGCACCCGCCAGCCCGGCAATGCCGAGAATTTCGCCACGATGCAGTCGCAGCGAGATATCGCGCAGTTTGTCTTTATCGTGCATCCCGTGAATGCTTAGCAGCGTTTCACCGCTGTGCGGCGGACGGCGCGGCGGATAAATATCGTCGAGCTGATGGCCGATCATTTTCTCGATAATGTGCTCGTTGCTCAGGCCGTCCATGCTGTCATCGCTGACCAGACGCCCGTCACGCAGCACCGTCATACGGTCGCAGATATCGCGCAGTTCATGAATGCGGTGCGAGATAAATACGATCGCCATTCCGGCGGCTTTCAGCTTGCGGACCAGCGCGAACAGGCGTGCACTTTCCGCCTGATCCAGCGGGGCGGTCGGTTCATCAAGGATCAGAAAACGGCATTTATGCGATAACGCCCGCGCCAGCAAAATCAGTTGTTTCTCGGCCAGCGTGCAGCTTTCGATCCGCGCCCGCAGGCTGATGTTCAGGCCGAGCTGCTCAGTCAGCAGTTGCGCCTGGCGGTAAAGCTGCGGCCAGTTATGCAGATGGCCCGGTTCGGAAAGGCGGTCGAGCATGATGTTTTCGGCAACGTTCAGCGTCGGCACCAGCGCGACGTCCACTTCCTGCTGCACCAGATGAATACCGTGCTCGCGGGCATGATGCGGCAGGCGGATATTTACCGCTTCGCCGTCGATAGTGATCTGCCCGGTGTAATGGTCATGCGTGCCGGAAAGCACCGCCATCAGCGTCGATTTCCCCGCGCCGTTTGCGCCGACTAATGCATGGACGGATCCGCCTTCCAGCGTGAAATCCACCTGGCGCAGGGCAGGAAAACCGGCAAATGAAATCGAGATATTACGCATCTCAAGGAGGGAGGAAGTCACTGGGCGTTGGGCCTTATTAAATAGACGGTTGGGGATTTAGACGTTTAGCCGTCTAAGACTCGCAGTAGCAGAGTTTTAACATATCAGGGAATTTAAGCAACAAAATAAAAGTGATAACTAAGAGCGAAAAGATCTAAAGTCTTCAGCGGAAACTCGATCGACTCCCTCCCCTGCGAAGGGGAGGGTTGGGGTGGGGTATTAAAGACAAATCAGCGGGTTAAGTTACCGGACAGGCATTTGCGTTAATACTTAAAACCCCCTCCCGGCCTCCCCCTTCGCAGGGGGAGGAGCTAAAAGCAGATCATTCCTCGCTGAATCCAAGCGCCACGCCAAGCCCGTCCGCTGCCCGGACAGACACACGGTTAACGTCATCCCTGAAAGGTATTTCCCCGACCCGCAAACTATTCCGTACTGCCTCCAGCGACCGCGTGGCGAATTCCAGTCCGACCATGCGGGCGCTGCCGTTCTCGCCTTCCGGCACAATGCCGAATTCGGCGGCGGCTTGCTCCGGTGTGATAAACCGGACGGTGGCGCGGCCTGCGCGCAGCACGACTTCCTGCGGTTTGAACTCCAGCGCACTGACACCAAACAATTCGCCATACACCTGAGCGGCTTCCTGCGGATTTGCCGCAGAAATCACGAAACCGGTGATATCGGCAACACCGTTCGGGTGGTGTTGCCATTCGTTGCGCCACACCAGTTCCGGCGTCAGATGATGACAAAAGAAACTGCGGCCATTCGGTACGCGGCTGGCGGCCAGCGGTACGGTGCGGAATCGCGCATTCGGTGAAGTGCCGTCGTTGAGCCCGACGGGGCGGAAGAACTCCGCCGGTGCGGAACCGGCAATATCTTGCTGTTGCAGATGTTCGTACACCGCCGATGAATTCTGCGTTTTCCACACCAGACCGGTCAGGCCGAGCGGCGCCTGCCACAGGTCTTTGCGGGTGTGAGCGTTGCCCGGCTCATAGCCGAGCAGTTCAAGATAGTTTTCGCCGAAAATCGCCAGATGATTACTGGATCCCAGCGAGTGATGGCCACGCGGCGTGAGATGAAACCCCAAACGGCGGAACTGCTGCCCGGCCTGATCCAGTTGTTCGGCGACGTTGATCACCACGTGATCAAGCTGCGGGCGAAGGGGCTGCGAATGTTGTGCTTCAGTCATTAAACGGTTCTCCCAGCGTTAACATCAGACGGTTTGCCCAGGCGAAGAACGCCGCAGACTGCGCCAGATCGACAATCTCCAGCTCACTTAAACCTTGCTCGCGCAGCGCCGCAATGTGCTGCTCAGTGGCGACCGGTGGGGTAGCGGAAAGCGCGGCGGCGAAATCAATTTCAGCCTGCCAGCGCGGAGATTGTTCTTTGCTGAGAATGCCGCCCGGCGGGGTGTCGATCAGACGCTGGACATCTTCCGTCTGTTTGGAAAGCTGGCTGGCTTTGCGCGAATGCACCGAGGCGCAATAAATACAGCCGTTAATTTTGCTGGCAACCGTCGCCGCCAGTTCGCGCTCTTTGCGCGGCAACCCGCCGGAGGTATAGAAAATCCCTTTGTCGGTCAGCGTGCGCTGTTCGAGTACCGGTAAATTACGACCTAACAGGCGGAAATAGTCAGAATCGGTATGGCCGAATTTCGCCAGAATAGCCTGCTGGGCTTCATCAAATTCTTCCAGTTTTTTTGCCGGGATCCACGGCTCCCAGCCCAGTTCTTCCTGAGTAAAGGCCTGCGGTGCATCGCGGCCGCTGTGGGTATTGGGTTCGGTGCGCCAGAACGCGGCACCGACCGGCTTATTGCTGCCGTTCTCCACCGGCTTGCCACCGATCAGACGGTAGCTGCGCAGCACGCGGCTCTGGAAACTGACGAAGGCGATCAGTTGCGACAGCGTGACAATGGCATCCACCGACCAGCCGGCTTTTTTCAGTGCCTGCAAATGCGCCGGCGTCGCGCTGGCAGGTTTGAAGCTCAGACGTTCACCGTGGGTCAGTGCCGCGTCGAGGCGCGCGGTTTCGTCGATATCCGGCAAATCCTGCAAACGCTCGGAATAGTGATTAGTCAGCTGCGAATCGCCGTGCCAGCGCGCGACGTTTTGCGCCAGCCGCAGGCGCTCAGCCAGTGAGAAATCCACGCCATCCTGTTCGGTAAACAGCGCGTCATAGCTGCCCTGTGCGTGACGGGTGGTGGCGTCGCGGGTATCGCGAGCCTGTTTCAATGCGGAATCCGGGGCAATATCGGCCAGTTTTTCCAGCAGGTCGGTCGAACAGGTAGTCATAGGGCTTCCCTTGAGAATGAGGAATCGGCAGAAGAGGTGGAAACACTGCGTTGCGGCGTGCGGCGAACCCAGCCGAGCGCGGGCGCAACGTGACGGGCAATCAGTTCGATGGAACGTAAAATATACGGATGCGGCGGATCGATGGAATGCACCTGAAACGCCAGATCGGTGACGCGGGCCAGCGCGGTATCGGCCTGCAACGTTGCGGTCACCTGCGCTGGCGTGCCGAGATGCACGTCGAAGGCGCGGATGTAATCATCCAGCGTGTCGCCTTGCACCGTCTGTCCGCTGGCACGGTGATTTTCGGCCTGACGGCGTAAGCCTTTTTGCGCCAGCTCACGCGCTTCGTCGCCGTTTTCGGTCACGAATGCGGTACGCGAACCCATGATGCGCGGCGCTACGCCGTCGGGCAGCGTATCCAGATAGGCATCAATGATCGGGTTTTGCAGCTCATCGAGACGCAAATCCGGCGCGTCCACCGGACGTGGCTGGGTGCGCGAGAGCATCAGCCCGTCGCCGGATTTACCGGCACGTGCGCCGCCGTCCACCGAGAAAGTCGCCTGCCAGACGCGGTTCGCCAGTTGCGGCGCCGCCGGATATAAGCGGTTATCGGTGCCCGCCAGCGGTTCGCCACGCCAGGCGGTGAGCAGGGTTTGCAGATTATTGCCAAATGCCGTACCGCGTTCGTGACTTTCCAGCCCGAACGGCGGGAAAGATGACGGTGTGCCGCCTGAGCCTAAACCGATTTCAAGCCGTCCGCCGGAGAGTAAATCCAGCACGGCGGTGTCTTCGGCAACGCGCAATGCGTTTTCCATCGGCAGCGTGATCACGCCGGTGCCGAGACGGATAAAGCGGGTATGTGCCGCGACCAGCGCAAGAAAAACCAGTGGCGCAGGCAGGCCGCCCTCGGCTTCATGAAAATGGTGCTGCGCGACCCACGCGGAATCAAAACCTAACTGTTCGGCATGAATGATTTGCTCGGTCGCCAGCCGGTAACGTTCCTGCGCACTGGTGTTGTCCAGCAGGCGGGTGAAAAATCCAAGACGTTTACTGCTCATAATGTCCCTCTTGTTTCATGGTCTGGTTTATGCGGCGCGGTGGCGACCGGGAATAGCATCGATTAGCTGGCGGGTGTAATCGCTGGAAGGCAGGGCGAAAACGTCTTCCACCTTGCCGGAATCCACCTGCTGCCCGCGGTTTAACACCGAGACGCTGTGTGAGATTTGCCGGACGGTGGCCAGATCGTGCGAAATAAACAAATAGGTCAGGCCGAGTGAGTCCTGTAACTGCTGAAGTAACGTCAGGATTTGCGCCTGCACGGTGACGTCGAGCGCCGACGTGGCTTCATCAAGGATCAGCACTTTCGGCTCTAAAATCAGTGCGCGCGCAATCGCCACACGCTGGCGCTGACCGCCGGACAGTTCGCGAGGTTTACGGCTGAGTAATTCTTCCGGCAGCGCCACGCGGCGGGCGATATCCAGCACCCGTTCACGGCGCACGGCAGCCGGGATTTTTTCGAAATTCAGCAGCGGTTCTTCGATCACGCGAAACAGCGTTTGCGACGGATCCAGCGAGGCGAACGGGTTCTGATATACCAGTTGGATTTTCTTGCGTAACTGCCGCAAGGCTTCACCTTTTAGCCGTGTGATGTCTTCACCGTCGATCAGTACGCGTCCGCTGTCCGGTTTCTGAAAACCGAGCAGAATGCGCGCCAGCGTGGTTTTGCCAGAGCCGGATTCGCCGACCAGCGAATGGGTGGTGCCACGCGGAATGCTGAAAGAGACGTGATCCACCGCGCGGAACGCCGCCTGATGTTTGCCACCCAGCGTGAAATCATGGGTGATGTTTTCGACCACCAGCACCGGATCTTCCGCTGCGCGAAGTTGTGCACGGTGACGGCCGGAAAGGGCCGGGGCATCGGCGAAAAGCTGGCGGGTGTAATCACTTTTCGGTGCATCCAGCACCTCGCGTGTGATGCCCTGTTCCTGCACTTTGCCGTGACGGAACACCAGCAACCGGTCGGCGCGTTCGGCAGCGATCGCCAGGTCATGTGTCACCAGTAACACGGCGGTGCCGGATTCGCGGCGCAGTTCGTCGATCAAATCCAGAATGCGTTTTTGCACTGTGACGTCCAGCGCGCTGGTCGGCTCATCGGCGATGATCAGCGCCGGTTGCAGCGCAATGGCAATGGCGATTAAAACGCGCTGTTTCATGCCGCCGGAAAGCTCGTGCGGATACTGTTTCGCCCGTTGCTCAGGATGCGAAAGACCGACGTGTGACAGCAGTTCCACCACGCGGGCGTCGCGCTGCACACGCGGCAGGCGCTGATGGATATCGAGAATTTCCGCCACCTGCGAACCGATGGTTTTCACCGGATCCAGCGAACTGGTCGGATCCTGCGGAATGAGGCTGATGCGCGCACCGCGCAGGGCATCAAGACGGCGCTGCGACCACTGGCTGATGTCGGAACCGTTCAGACGGATTTCGCCCTGTTCGATATGGCCGTTCTCTGCCAGCAGGCCAATAATCGCCTGTGCGGTGGTGGTTTTCCCTGAGCCGGATTCGCCGACCAGCGCCAGCACCTCCCCGGCGTTAATGGAAAACGATACGTTATGCACCACCGGTTTGCCGTCGTAGGCAATCGATACGTTTTCCAGTTCGAGAACCGGCGGAGCGTCATGCGTAAAAGTGGCCTGTGCGTTCATCGCGTTCTCCTGCGTAATGACTGGCTGATGCGGTTGGCGGAAAGCACCACTAAAACCACCACCACGCCGGGGAAGGTGGTCAGCCACCAGGCGGTGGAAATGTAATTGCGGCCTTCGGCAATCAGTAAACCCCATTCCGGTGTCGGCGGTGGCGTGCCATAACCGAGAAAACTCAGGGTGGAAATCGCCAGAATCGCGCTGCCAAACTGCAACGCCGAGAAGGCGATCACTGAGGTCAGCGAGTTGGGCAAAATGTGTCGCCACAAAACAGAGAAGAAGGAACCGCCGCTGCCGTACGCGGCTTCGACGTAATCGCTGTGACGTACCAGCACCACTTCGGCACGTGCCAGGCGGGCGAAGTTGGCAACCGACGTGACACCGACGGCAATCGCTGCGTGCACCGTGCCGAAGCCGAGCAGAATAATCACGCTCAGTGACAACAGCAGGCCGGGAATTGACAGCAATACGTCATTGATGCGCATGACAATGGCATCCACCAGACCGCCGCTGGCACCCGCCGCCAGCCCTAGCGCGGTGCCGAACACCAGCCCGAGCGCCACCGCAACCAGTGCGCCGGAAAGGGAATGCGATGCGCCATACACAATGCGCGCGTACACATCGCGGCCGAGCTGATCCGTGCCCAGCCAGTGTCCGGCCTGCGGCGCCAGACGCTGCGCACCGGCAATCCCTTCGGTACCGCTGTAATCCGTAAATAAGCCGGGGGCAATCGCCCACAAAATGACGGTCGCCATCACCAGCCAGGCGAGAATTAACCCCGGTTGCAGGCGGGCAGGTTTCCAGCGGCGGCGCTGTGTCACCGGCAACGACAGAATGCTTTTGCCAAGCGGTAAACTGCTCATGCGGTGGCTCCTCCTGAATGTTTAGAGGCAGAGGTTTTAAGGCGCGGGTCGAGCAGCGGATACAGCAAATCGACCAGTAAATTGATGCCAACAAAGGCGGCGGCGGAAATCACCACAATCGCCTGCAATACCGCGACATCCTGATTATTCACTGCCTGCTGGGTCAGTTGCCCGAGGCCGTTAAGACCGAAGACGGTTTCGGTGATCAGCGCTCCGGCAATCAGTTCGCCAAACAGCAAACCGGCAATGGTCAGCGCCGGAAGCAGGGCGTTGCGCGCCACATGACGCCACAACACGCCGCTGCGGCTGGCACCTTTGGCGCGGGCGACGGCGACAAACGGCTGGGTTTGCACCTGATCAATACTGCGGATGAGGATCTGCGCCAGCGGCGCGGAAATCGGTACCGCCAGGGTGATAACCGGCAGAATCAGCCCGACCCATTCACCCGGATTAATCACCGGGATCCAGCGCAGATGGAACGAGAAAAACTGAATCAGCGCGATGCCCAGCCAGAAGGTCGGGATGGAAATAAACAGCGACGGCACCGCCTGCAAAGCATTTTTCAGCCAGCCGAAATGCAGCAGGCTGGAGAGAAATGCCAGCGCAAAAGCCACCACGGCGGCCAGAGCAAAACCCATCAGCGCCAGACGCAGTGTCGGCGGAAAGTTGCTGCTGAGTAATTCGGTGACCGGTACGCCAGCCTGAATCGAGTAACCCAGATCCCCGCGCAGGAAATTGCCCAGCGTATGCAGATATTGTTGCCAGACCGGCACATCCGCGCCGTAAGCGGCACGCATATCGGCGATTTGTGCCGGGCTTAATCCCATGTCCGGGTTCTGGAATTTAATCAGAATCGCGTCGCCGGGCAGCACCTGCAACAGGATGAAGGAGACGGTAAACGCCGCCCACAACACCAGCAAAGCCTGCCCGAATCGACCGCTCACGTATCGGCTCATGATTTACTCCCCGTCAGTTAATGCTTTTCCAGCCATGCGCCGTAGAAGCTCGGACGCCCGACCGCTTCAAAGCTTACGCCTTTGAAATACGGCGCACCGGCAAACACCTGCGGCTCTTCGAAAATCGGAATGACATACGCCTGATCGAGCAGGTAGTTCTGCACGTCACCGGTCAGTTCAAGCCGTTTTTTCGGATCGACTTCGGCAGAAATCGCGGTCAGCAAATCGTTAAGTTTGTCGTCGCGGAAGCTTTTCACCTTGCTGCTCAGGCCGCCTTTTTGCAGCAGCGCATCGCGGTTGGTCGGGTAGAAGGAGCTTTTGATGACGTCCGGATCGGCGCGTCCGACTTCCACCACGTTAGCCGGGGTTTTCTCCGGATCGAGGTTATCCGCCACACGGCTGCCCGCGTCGCCCGCCAGAATATTCAGCTTCGCGCCGACCTGGCTCCATTGCTGGGAAACCAGCTGCAACACCTCTTTGTTCTGCGGCTGTGGCAGCGATTCATAAATAGTCAGTGACAGCGTTTTGCCGTCTTTCTGGCGGATGCCGTCCGGGCCTGGTTTCCAGCCCGCCTCATCGAGCAGCTTTTTGGACAGCGTCGGGTCGTAGGTCAGTTTGTGGCTCAGATCGACATAACCGGCTGCGGTTTTGGCAATCACCGAAGTGGCCTGCGGATAGTTTGGCGAGAACAGCGTATCGACCACCTGTTTGCTGTTGGTGGCGTGCAGCAGCGCCTGACGCACTTTCAGATCCGACACCAGCGCGTTGTCCGGCCGGAACGATATGCTGTCGTTAACGCCTTTGGTCGGCGCGGCATAAAGCGGGAAGCTCTGGTCTTTGGCCTGTTTCTCGTCATACGCCTGAACCTGACGGATGAAATCAGCCTGACCCGCCAGCAGTGCGCCGATACGCACGCTGTCTTCACCGGTCACGATCACTTTGATGCCGTCAAGATTCGCGCGACCCTGCTGTTTAAGGTTTTTCGGCCCCCAGTTGTAATCCTTGCGGGCAGTCAGATCGACTTCACGCCCCAGCGTTTCTTTGCTGACCACAAACGGGCCGGAACCGATGATGTGCGTGGCGTCGCCCAGCGCATCAAAATTACGATCCAGCGTGCTCAGCGACACCAGACCGGAGCCAATGGTTGCCGTGCCCTGCAGGAATCCCGGCGAGGATTTTTTGAAATAGAACTTCACGGTCAGCGGATCAACCACTTCGCTGTGGTCATAATTGTTGATGACTTCGGAAACCGGCAGGTGATGCTCTTTGTTGCCCAGACCGTAAGTATCAAAGTTTTTGGCGACCGCGTTGGCATCGAGCGGCGTGCCGTCGGAGAAGGTCACGCCCGGACGCAGTTTAAAGGTGTATTCGGTTTTATCTGCGTTGAATGACCAGGATTCAGCAATCCAGGGTTCAATCTCCAGCGTCTTCGGATTCTGGTAAGTCAGTTTGTCGGTGATCTGATTGAGTATGCCGCCGTTCGGGTAGAAGCCACCTGCGGGCGGATACAGGTTGGTGTGCGCCTGCTGTTCAAGATAAATCAGCGTGCCGCCCTGAACCGGTGTGCCGTCGGCGGCGATGGCAGAAAACGTGCTGGTGAGAAGTGCCCCTAAAGCCAGTGCGCGGGTCACCGCGTTAATCCGGCGAATGTTCTTCATCGTTAAACCCTTTTTCTTATTGGTCATGGTGACAGGTGATGACTTTGGCGTGCTTAGAACCAAAGTGCTGAGCCCATAACAAACCAATTTAAGAGGGAGGTGAACGAAGGAATTTTGCAATCGTTAGCTGGAAACGGCATTAGGGAAAATGTGCGGGAGGCAGAAAGAAAAAAACCAGCGGCTAATCCGGACGGGTGGACCGGCTAACCGCTGGCGATCATCAAAAATGATGAGCTAAGGAGAAACTGAGGTCGTCAGTGATCTTTTAATGCAGCTTCTGTGCCAGCTTTTATTTCAGGCTGAATTTTTGCCTGTTTGCTGCGACTCAGGAAGGCATTGAGTAAAATGGCACCAAACGTGGCTGTGCCGATGCCGCCCATGCTGAAGCCGCCCAGGCTCAGGGTAAAGTTGCCTGCACCCAGTACCAGCGTGACTGCCACCATGATCAAATTTCCGTTAAGTCCCAGATCCACCTGGTTTTGTACCCAGATGCGGGCACCTGCCACAGCAATCAGTCCGAACACCACAATCGATGCGCCGCCGAGTACCGGCCCCGGAATGGTGTGGATCAGTGCACCAAACTTGGGCGAGAAGCCCAACACAATGGCAACAATCGCCGCAGCAACAAAAATCAGCGTGGAGTAAATCTTGGTGACCGCCATCACGCCGATGTTTTCGGCATAAGTCGTGACACCGGTGCCGCCCGCCGAGGCGGAAAGTAAGGTTGCCAGACCGTCACCGACAAACGCGCGGCCCATGTACGGGTCGAGATTTTTGCCGGTCATACCGGCCACGGCTTTAATGTGGCCCAGGTTTTCCGCCACCAGAATTACCGCCACTGGCGCAATCATCAGCATGGCGTGAGAACTGAACACCGGCGTGGTGATGGCCGGGATGCCAAACCACGGCGCCTGTGCCACAGCGCTGAAATCTACCGGTGCGCCCAGCCCGAGGCCGTTGGTAATGACCATGTAAATCAGGTACGCCGCCACCAGACCGAGCAACAATAACAGGCGCTGCACCAGGCCGCGGGTGAACACCGCCACCGAGCCGATACACAGCACGGTCATTACCGCCATCCAGCTGTCAAATGACGAGGCCGACACGCTGTTAATGGCAATCGGCGCGAGGTTCAGACCAATTGCCATCACCACCGCACCGGTGACGACCGGCGGCATCAGACGTTCAATCCAGCGCGTACCGGCTGCCATCACCACAAAACCGATCAATGTATAAATCACGCCGCAGGCAATAATGCCCCCCAGCGCCACGCCGATATTCGGGTTCGCACCATGGCCGCTGTAGCCGGTCACGGCGATCACCAGCCCGACAAACGCGGCGCTGGAACCGAGATAACTGGGTACGCGTCCGCCGACCACCAGGAAGAACAGCAGGGTGCCGATGCCCGACATCAAAATCGCCATGTTGGCATCAAAACCCATCAGCAATGGCATTAACACGGTGGCACCAAACATCGCCACCGTATGTTGCAGCCCCATGATTACTGTCGATCCGAACGGCAATCGTTCATCCGGTGCGATCACCGCGCCATCCAGATTGCCTTCTCTTTTACGCCATTGTGGAAACCAGGTATTTGCCATGCACGACCCTTACTAAGTTGAGGATTGAGTTATCAGGCTATCTGACGCATCAGCGGGTGATAGCGCCGGTCGAAATACACCAGTCCGTGGCTGTCGTCGTTGCGTCGTAACGCAACGGCTTCACAAAACAAAATGTCGTGGGTGCCGACGCTGGTGATTTGCGTGACTTTGCAGTCAAACGACACCAGCGCGTCGGTGAGGATCGGCGAGCCGGTGGCGAGGCGTTCCCACTCAGCGGCTTCAAAGCGTTGCTCCGTCGGCGTTTTTCCACCGAATAAATTGGACAGTGACTCATGGCAATCAGCCAGCGTGTTAACGCACAGCACCTGATTCTCTTTGAAGACCGGATACACCGACGCTGAGCGGTTCAGGCAGACCAGCAATGTCGGCGGCGAATCGGTGACGCTGCATACGGCGGAGGCGGTGAAACCTGCACGTCCGCCGGGGCCGTCGGTGGTGATGATGTTGACGGCTGAGCCGAGGCGCGCCATCGCATCGCGATACTCTTGTTTTTCAACGGCGGCTTGTTTCTCAACGGCAGCGTGTTTCTCAACGGCAGCGTGTTTCTCAACGGCAGCGTGTTTCTCGACGACTGGCATATCGGGAACAGGCAGTGTGGCGTTCAGGGTGGATGGCATGGTCGTGTCCTCAAATTTTTTCATTGATGCTTACAGCACGCGGCAGGCGCGGTCGAAATCAAGGCGTGGTGCACGCGGATACACTTTGCTGTGATCGCCGTAACCGATGTTGATCAGGAAATTAGATTTCCAGCCTTCCTGCGCCAGAAATGTTTCATCGACTCTGGCGTTGTCAAAACCGGACATCGGCCCGGTATCCAGCCCGAGGGAGCGGCAGGCCATGATCAGGTACGCGGCCTGCAAGCTGCTGTTGCGAAATGCCGTGTCGTGCGCCAGTTGCGGGCTGGAGGTGAACCACGAACGGGCATCGCCGGAGGGATACAGTTCCGTCAGCAGTTCGTAAAATTCCGGATCCCAGGCAATGATCGCCGTCACCGGCGCAGTCATGGTTTTTTTCAGATTGCCGCCCGAAAGCGCCGGAGCCAGTTTTTCTTTCGCCTCCGGACTCTGAATAAACACGATGCGCAGCGGGCTGCAGTTGGCTGAGGTCGGCCCCATGCGTGCCAGTTGGTAAATCGTTTTCAGTTGTTCACCGGTGACCGGTTTATCCAGCCAGCCGTTGTGTGTGCGGGCTTCGGTGAATAAGGTTGCCAGCGCGGTGGCGGTTAATGCTTCGGCCATGATGTCTCCGTGGGCAGGTGACCGGACGGCGTAGCGGACGCTTGCGATGAGTGCCGCAGCAGCCAGTCCAGTAAAATCGGGTTAAAGGTTTCCGGGTCGGTTACGCTCATGGCGTGGCCGCCGTACAGCATTTGCGTGTGTTCGCCGTTAGGCAGACGGGAAGCGAGATCGACCGAACGCGACCACGGCACCAGCAAATCGTCTTTACAACTGAAAGCCAGCGTCGGGGTGATCACTTGTCCAAGCGACGCCGTCAGGTCTGAATTCATCAGCGCCTGCAAACGGTGCAGCAGGTTTTCCATCCCCTGAAAATGCGCCACCTGATGCTGGCGCTCTTCCTGCAATAACGCGTCATGTTCAGAAAGCCAGTCACCCGGATACAGAAACAGCGGCTGCGCCTGCACGTAGGCATCGACCCCGCTGTTGAGCAGTAAATTCTGCCGCACTTCAAAGCAGCGCCGCGTCTGGCTGTCGAGCTTCGTCCAGCCGTTAATCACCACCAGACTTTGCAACAACGCCGGATAACGCAGGGCAAGATGCAGGCCGATAATGCCGCCGAGCGCATGACCGACCAGATGACAGCGGCTGATATCCAGCCCGTTGAGCATACCCGCCAGTTCATCGGCCATGTCTTCCATCCGGTAACCGGCGGGCACCGTGCCCTGACTGACGCCGGTACCGTGCTGGTCATAGACCACCACGCGGAAATGCTCCGCGAGCATGGTCAGTTGCGGCTGCCAGAAACCACCGGAACCGCCGAGGCCGGAGGAAAGCACGACGGTTTCTGCATCAGCATTTTTCTTACCCAGTACCTTGTAATACATGCTGTTACCTCAGGGAGTTCAGGACAGGTTCCATCGCACGCATCATTTGCCGATATGGGCAATCGAGGCGATTTCAATCAGCGCATCCGGTTTCACCAGCCCGCACTGAATGCAGAACCGTGCCGGTTTTTCGCCCGGGAAGTATTCGGCGTAAACCTGATTTACCGCACCGTAGTTCGCCCAGTCGGTGATGAAAATTGAGTTCATGGTGACGTCATCCATTGTGCCGCCTGCGGTTTCGATCACCTTTTTGATGATCTCCAGTACGTGGCGGGTTTGCGCAGCGGCGTCGCCGACATGCACGACATTGTTGTCTTTATCAAACGGCAACGTGCCGGAAACATACACCACGCCATCGGCGAGGGTGCCCGGAACAAAAGGTGCCAGCGGAACGCCGCTGCCAGCCGGAATAATGGCGCTTTTAGGCATGGTTAATTGTCCTTTTCAGAAAGCGGTCAGGCCGCGTTTTGTTCAGTTTTGTAACCCACGGCGTCGCAGAAATTACGTACGCTGGAGACCCAGCCAAAGAAGGTTTCGATATTATAAATCGCCGCTTTTTGCGCGAATTCCGGCCCGGCCTGATGGGTGGCGTCTTCCAGTACCACACCGAAATATTCGAGGAAGAAGCCGTCACGCAGCGTAGATTCCACGCAGACGTTAGTGGCGATGCCGGTGAACACCAGATGGTGAATACCGTAGCTGCGCAGCAGGCTGTCGAGCTGAGTATTGAAGAAGCCGCTGTAGCGTGGTTTGGGCAGGACAATGTCGCCGGGCTGCGGCTGCAGTTCATCCACCAGGTCATAATCCCAGTCACCTTTCGCCAGCAGTTTGCCCATCAGTTCCGGGCGTTTACGCATGGTTTTCAGCGCATTGGATTTATGAAAGTTAGGCGAACCGGCACCGCCAGCTTCGACGTACTGATTGTCCCAGCCGTTCTGGAAGAAAATCACTTTGATTCCGGCGGCGCGGGCAGCGGCAATCGCCACTTTGATATTGGCAATCACCGGCGCGGTGGCGGAGACATCAAACCCCGCCAGATCCAGATAACCGCCCTGTGAGGCGTAGGCGTTTTGCATATCCACCACAATCAGCGCCGTTTGCTGCGGCGTAAAGGCAATGGCTTCAGGACGTGCTGTGAGGATCGTTTCCTCGCCGGTGTTGTGGGGCTCGCGGCGGACCACAGTTTGATTCTCAACAACGTTCATCATGCGACCTCTTTCTGCTCAGTGCCGATGTGCTGGCGGGTTTTCATGAGTGGCTGGATATAACGGCCAAAGTTTTCGATGCCTTCGACAAAATCGTCAAAGGTCAGCAGTACGCCGCCTGCGCCGGGCACGGTGTCGATTTCGTCAAGCATTCTGGCAACGCTGGCGTAAGAACCGACCAGTGTGCCCATGTTGATATTGACCGCCGAAGTCGGGTCAGCCATCTGGCGGACGTTGGTATCAGCGCCGGATTTTGTGTCTTTGCTGCTCTGGTCGGTGAGCCACGCGAGCGCCTCGGCGTCAGCACCGGATTTATACAAATCCCATTTGGCGCGGGCAGCGGCGTCGGTTTCGTCGGCAATCACCATAAACAGGACATAAGAAGAAACGTCGCGCCCTTCGGCTTCGGCCGCCGTTTTCATGCGTGCGGCGGTCGGTGCAAAGGCGGTCGGTGTGTTAACACCTTTGCCGAAGCAGAAGTTGAAATCGGCATGTTTGGCGGAGAACGCCATACCCGCATCGCTTTGTCCGGCGCAGATCACTTTCATTTCGCTCTGCGGGCGCGGACTGACACGGCAGTCGTCCATTTTGAAGAATTCGCCGTCGAGTGTGCAGTGACCGGTGCCCCACAGGTCGCGCAGCACGCTGACGTATTCGGTCAGGTAATCATAGCGGCGGCTGAAATAGTCATCGCCCGGCCACATGCCCATTTGCTCGTATTCCGGTTTCTGCCAGCCGGTGACGACGTTCACGCCGAAACGTCCGTTGGAAATGGAATCAATGGTGGCGGCCATGCGCGCCACAATCGCCGGAGGCATCACCAGCGTGGCGGCGGTGGCGTAAAGCTGGATGCGGGAGGTCACGGCAGCCAGACCGGCCATCAGCGTGAACGACTCCATATTGTGTTCCCAGAATTCGGTTTTGCCACCGAAGCCGCGCAGTTTGATCATCGACAGCGCGAAATCAAAATGATAATGCTCCGCTTTCTGCACGATGGTTTTGTTCAGTTCGAAGGTCGGTTTGTACTGCGGCGCAGTTTCTGAAATTAACCAGCCGTTGTTGCCGATAGGAATGAATACACCGATTTTCATAGCTCACCTCGGTTGAAAATAAAAATTACCAAAACAAGGGATTGCGAAAATCTCTGCGCGGCTTGAGTGCGTCCTGCGGGTTCCGAATTGCACCGTGCTGAAATCTCCTGACGGGAAAGCTATTGCAAACGTGATGCCACTTTTAGAATGCGCAGTGTTATCAATGAGTTAAAAATGTGTTTCGTTTTCAGGTGGAGCAAATGGTCTGTTTCAGACCATCTGGTCAAAAATAACTGCACATCTATCAGGCAGGATTGAACAAAAATGGTGCAAATTTGTTAAACGGATAACTCTTTGTGGTTAATGTTTATTGTCTTTGGTGTTACTTTCATCATCGACAGGCTTAGCGATAGTCGCTTGTACCTCCATTTGTTATGATTTCCGTCTTGCTGTTTGTCTCAGGGAGACATTGTGAAGCCATTGGTTGAACCTCCGTTGCCTCACGCCGGAGAGAAAAAATCCCGCCAGACGGCGGCGAAAGCGCCGACGCGACGCTCGCGGGCCGTCGCCGCCAAACGCAGCAATATCATGGCGGCGGCGCTGGAGTTCTTTTCGTTGTACGGCATGCATGGCACCAGTCTGGATCAGGTTGCCGAGCGCGCCGACGTGTCCAAAACCAATCTGCTGTATTACTTCCCGTCGAAAGAAGATTTGTATATCGCGGTGCTCAAAGGGTTGCTGGATATCTGGCTGGCGCCGCTGAAAGCGTTGCAGTCGGATCAACATCCGCTGGAAGCTATCCGGGAATATATCCGCCTGAAGCTGTGCGTTTCGCGCGATCACCCGCAGGCATCAAAGCTGTTTTGTCTGGAGATGGTGCAGGGCGCGCCGCTGCTGAAACAGGAACTGGGCGGTAGCCTGAAAACGCTGGTGGAAGATAAATCGGATGTGATACGCGGCTGGATTAAAGCAGAACTGATCGCACCTGTTGACCCGATGCAACTGATATTTATGCTGTGGGCGACCACGCAGCATTACGCCGATTTCGGCGTGCAGGTCGAAGCCATCACCGGCAAAACGCTCAGTGATCCTGAGTTCTTTGAACAAACGGTGAGTAACGTGCAGCGCATTATTACCGAAGGCATTCAGCTTCGGGTCTGAGAGGGCAGAATGGATTCGGTTTCACAATTAGTTCTTGGCGCTGCGGTCGGCATTGCGGTGATGGGCAAACGGGTGCCGGTGTGGAAATCTGCACTGGCTGGCGCGGTATGCGGAACCTTGCCCGATCTGGATGTGTTTTACGATCACGGTGACGCCATCAGCAATATGACCCTGCATCGCACCGAAAGCCATGCGCTGTTTTATCTGACGCTGGTTTCGCCGCTGATTGCCTGGCTGATGGCAAAATTGCTCAGCGGCGGGCAGCATTTCAAACGCTGGTGGGGCGCGGCCTGGCTGGCACTGATCACTCATCCGTTGCTGGATCTGATGACGGTGTACGGCACGCAGCTTGGATTGCCATTCACAAACTATCCGTTTGCGGTCGGCAGCATTTTCATCGTCGATCCGCTTTATACCTTACCGCTGATCATCGGCGTCGGGCTGGCGCTGTACCGCGAGCAACAGCGTGGGATCATGTGGAATAACGTGCTGCTGGGCGTGAGTTGTTTATATCTGGCCTGTACCGCCTTCGAGCAACATCAGGTGACGCGGCATGTGGGCGAGGAATTACAACGCCAGAACATCGAAAGCACACAGATTCTGGTCACGCCGACCCCGCTCAATTCGCTGGTGTGGCGTGTGGTGGTGATGAGTAAAGACAGTTACGGCGAAGGGTTTACCTCGCTGCTGCATCCGGATTCGCCGATCCGTTTCCGCTTCTATCCGCGCGGCGAAGCGTTGTATGAAGCACACAAAGATAATGCCTTTCTGGCGCGTGTCGCCTGGTTCAGCCACGGCTTTTTCAGCGTAAAAGAGCAGGGCGGCCATATTCTGGTCAGCGATTTACGTATGGGGCAGGAACCGGATTACACCTTTGTGTTCGATCTCGGCGAGATGAAAGCCGGTGCACCGCCAGAACTGCCGGTGAAAGTGGCATCCGCCAGACCGTCGGCGGTGAAAATGTGGGATCAGTTCAGACAGGCGCTGGAAGTGGAGTAATCTGCAATAAAGCAAAAGGAGCCCGTGGGCTCCCCGGACTGAGGTGTTAGCATCAAAGTGTTGTCATAACGGTGGGAAGTGTTTGCCTGCATTGACTCTCGCAGACAAACACCGGAGATCCGACCGTTAATTAACTCTCACGTGGCGGAATGTCATCATCGACAAAACCGATAAGAGATAAGGCCTGCTGAATTTCAGGGCAGGTCATAAAATAGCGCCATAACAATCCACTACGATGGTTTTCAATCATGCCAATGATTGGCCCCTGGTCGATGGCCAGATATCCATCGGAATACCAGTTTTTGGAAAGATTAACACCATCAATAAACCCGCATTTCTCTGTCCACAGCGCATTTCCCAGGTCGTCATAAAAATGGCGCAGCGCTGCCATCGACGCTTCAGGTAAATAAGGTAAGTCACATAGTGCAGCGGTAAGGGTAATCGTGCCGTCATCAGACGTTGGATCATGACTTGCATAACCTGCAGGCCCGTAACCCGATGTCAGTCCCCAGTAATTTTCTGCATAGCCGTTAAATCCGCCAGGATTATCGATACTGTAAGCCTGCTGGATCTGGCTTTGCGCTTCACCCTGCTGGAAATAATTCACGTTATTAGCACTGTCCCGCAGGTTACGCGGGTCAAAACCGAGGAACGAGTAGTGCATAAAGAACATCGGGCCGCCCATCGTCGGGCCGATCGGCAACGTGATGTCGTAATAGACTTTGTTTTTGTTGTTATAACTTCCCTGTGACCAGCCACTTTTCCAGAGTGCCGGGTCGATGGCATGCGTCGGAGAAGCGATAGCCAAAAGATAGGTTATCATCGCCTCATTCCAGCCGGTGATTTTCATCCCCATGGTGAACTGCAAATCTTTATCGATATGCCAGTACAGGCTGTTGCTGTTATTGGTGAAGTAGTTCCAGTCAATGTCATGCCAGAGGGCGTTGATTTTGTCCGTCAGCGCAGTGTCGTTAAAATACTGACGCGCTGTTAACAAGCCCTGCACCATATACGACGTTTCCACCAGATCGGCACCGTTATCATCGGAACCAAACGGAATGGTCGCGCCCGTGCTGCCGTTAATCCAGTGCGGCCAGGCCCCTTTGTAGCGCGTGGTCGGCCCGCCAAGGAAATCGACCATTTTGTTAATGCGGTCGTACCCATCCTCACGACTGACGAAACCGCGCTCAATCGCCACTAAAATCCCCATGATGCCAAAGCCGCTCCCCCCAATCGCAATGGGTTCATCAGGCCCGGCATCGCTGTTGCGATATAACCGCTCAAAAGCCAGACCGCTGGTCGGGTGTGCGTAGTCCCAGAAATAGCGCAGCGTGGTTTGCTGTACTTTATCAAGCAACTGCTCGTCATCGAGGGACGGATAAACTGCCGCGTTGACGGCCGCAAGTTGTTGAGAAACAATCGGGTCCAGTTCTCCGAAACGGTTGATGCGAATATCCATACAGGCCACGCCATCACGGGCAGCTACGTCTTTCACCCATTGGGCGAGCGCGTCGGTGTCGTAATGTTTACCGGTATCGCTTGAACCCATCGCGCCCCAGCCCGCATTCACCGCCTGGTTACCGAGTGCTATCCAGCGGAACCACTGATGATAGCCGTCGTTGCTGTCCCAGCGTGTGTCCGGCAGGTCAGTCATCACATAGTTGCCTTCGGCATTTTTCGAGCCGTAGGATTCACCCGCTGAGTAATCCGTGTAAGTCAGGGTATGAACACCAATCCCGGTGACAATTCGGTCCGGATTCCCCGCCCGCGAGCCGTCCACCACGTCATTGATATTGTAGGGCTGGCTCATGTCGGTGTAGTTATTCCACATGCCATCGAACCACCAGCCTGCTAACAAATCACCGTAGCGTTCACCAAACTCTCTTACCACCGCGTAATTCATGCGCGTGGTTTCTGACGTGATAACGTTGTCAAACGGGGAGCATTCGTACAGATGCGGGACCAGCATGTCACCCCAGCGATCCGGCGAGTGCTGATTCGCGTCATCATCGTAATAGACCAGGCTGGCTTTAGCAGGCGCGTAACCCATCATGTACAACATCAGTTTGATATCGTATTTCGCCAGTTCCTGAGCCATTTCCAGCGGCAAATCACGAATGGCGCTGCGCACGCCAGGTTCAATATCCAGAATGGCGTCATGAGTTTTATTCGGGCCAAGGTTATATCCGGCATGTTGATCCATCGTCAGCAGAACAAATCCCGCCCCCGTTTCGCTGACGGCTTTGGCATAAGCCTGCACGTCAAAAGTACTGAGGAAATCGTCCCAGCTTTCGCCCGGCTGCCATTTCTCATCTTGCGGAATATCCGATGAGAGATTGAGATAGTTAGGCAGGAAATGGTGCGATACGCCGTAGTGCGCATTGCGGAACCAGTCGGTTCGCGGGTTGCCACTTCGCGCAACGACAGGCCCGACAATCACAGATTGTGACTCACCAAAGCACAGGCGTTCATTGCGCGGTGTAACCGTGACACGAATGTATTTCCCGTTGTGCTCAGGCAACAGCATCATTGTGCGGGTATGCAACCCGTTGATGGTACTGAATGGGCCAGTCGTACTGCCCGCCACTTCCCACAGGTATTCACTGCCATTTTCTGCAAAACCGCCGGGGTCAGTAAAAAGATAATCCGGGCGTAAAATTTCGCGCGTCAGTAACGAACCGTTTAATACCAGTGACGAGAGGGAAGGCGCGGCTATCGTGGTCGGTTCCAGCGAGAAATCCGCATCGACAGGCAACTCCCGATAACGCACGGTGAAGATGATATTTTGTTCAACCGCCGCAAGTTCGAGTGGCGTGAAAGAGAGTGTTGCCGTATTGCTTGCCGCATCCCACACAAAACCAGTTATTGGCAAACCCACGCGCATTTCACTGTTCACTTTGAGGTGTGTCCGGAAATCACTCAGCACAGGCTCGACAGATTGCGGGTGAACAAACGCAGCTTTCAGCGTGCCGTTACTCGCCTGAAGGTTGAAGTTCGTGTCGGCCAGTTGACGATAATGCCCGCTCAACGTTTGCGGGCTTATCTGTGAATCAAAGAATTTAACTTCATCAATGATACCGTCGAAAGCATCCGTCACCGCGCCGTTGGTATCCAGCCGTCCGCCCACTTTCACCGAAGTGGTGACGTTCGTTTGCACCACGTTACTGCCGCCTGTCATCGCCATATTGCCGTTAACGGCCAGGGCATATTCATCACCCTGGCGCAAAATGGCGACGTGGGTCCAGGCATTCAGCGGAATAAAAGACTTGGTTTTTAAAGTAAATGAGGTGCTGTTGGTATCATTCGACATCGTGCAAACCAGCTGATTGTCCTGGGTATAAAGCTGCCAGCGCTGGTTGTTGTTATTACGCGTGTCCTGGCTGACGATCATACTCATCGCTGTTGAACGCGGGTATATCCAGGCTTCCACGGTAAAGGCGGAATATTGCAAACAATCAAGCACGCCTAAATCAATATAACCCGGCTGCCCGCTGGCAAAATCGATACCATTGTTAAGCTTTGCCGTCACCAGCGAGGGGGCTTGCCCCTGGCTTATTGCACTACGTTGGTTATTAATGGTCTCTAAGAAAGCCCCGTCAGTTTCATCATCAAAGGTGTAGTAATACTTCATGCCCTGGTTGTAAGTAAACGTGGCCTGAATATCGGCAAAATCTTTCGTCAGGATCTCATTTTTAAATCCGTGGAAAGTCAGGGTATAGGGAATTCCAGTTTGTAAGTCAGGCACATTAAGTGTCAGTGTGGTTTTTAAATCATCCAGCGCGACACTTTGAATAACGCCACTATTATCCAGCACAGAGTTAGTGAGAGTTAACGCACTCGTTGAATACAGAGCCTGGTTAAACGTCACCAGAATATTGTTATTACTGTCGGTAGTGGTTTCAACAATTTCAAGATCACCGGCATTGTAGACTTTTAATGCATCCAGATGTGCATAAGACCCCGAACGTTTAATTCCCTGAATCGTGTGTGAACCAAACGGTAAATCCACCTTTTGATACAGAATATGGCTGTCCAGATGGGTGGAAGACCAGGTGCTTATTCTGCCCTGAGACACACCATCAATATAAATTTCAACATCACCCTGATCGCTACTGCTTTCGGCAATATAAGAAATACCGGTACCAATAAAGTTTAGTGTAAAGGTCGCAGAGTTATTACTCTGGGTATACGAGGTGGTGTGATAAAAGATACTTTGTGTACGGTTCGTGCTGTGCGTCCACTTACCGGCATATACAATGTCGGCGACCGGGTCGTCATAAACCTGTTCCGCAGGAAGTGCAGTGTAGTTTAGCGTAAAGGTCTGGTTTTGAACGGTGGTGGTCAGAATCTGGTTGCTGATTTGGCTCAACGTGAGTGTGTAATCCGTTTGCGTGGTCAGCCCGGTAATGGTGAGGTCAGCAGTCTTTCGGTCATTGCTTAAAGTGACGGAGATAACGCTTGCTCCGTTGTTCAACTGATAATTTCCCGGTTCAGTTCCGCTTTGGCTATCCAGCGATTGATTGAACTGAAGCCGTGCTGTCCCTTCACTGCCTGCGCCTAAAAATTGCTCTACTTCAGCGGTAAGCGCGGCATCGTTATACACTTTAAGCTGATCAAGCAGCATCCAGGATCCGTTTTTTTTCACCCCTTTAAAAGTATGTTCTCCGGGCGATATGTCGGTAATATAATAAATAAGATCGCTGTACTGGCGCGTTGAAGTTTTGGTTGTTGCCGTACCGTGTAACACGCCATCAAGATAAAAATCTATTTCGCCCTGATCGGTATTTCCTTCGCTGTAATACCCAATGCCTGAACCGGTAAATGTGTATTCAAAATACTTACCGTTATCATACAGCGCCATACTTGCACCATCATCGCTGTATGCTCGTCCGGTATATCGGGTCCAGTTTCCGGTATAAATAATAGAGGGGTCATTATCCTGAATGATAATTTCTGGTTGTACATCTTGCTTTGCAGAACACATAATATAGACCTCACGCTAATCGACATTAAATTCAATTTAATGCTAACTAAGGTATGAGGCGGGCGTGTATCATAAATAATCACGCAGAGGAAATTATATTTTTTAGTGAATGTTTATGATTTAAATATTTAAATGAAAGTACCGCAAAGGATTTGCAGCGCCTTTATAATAAAAAAGAGATTAATAATTAATGAGAGAGAATTACTGAGGAGGATTTTTATGCTCCTCAGTAATTCAGGACACTGTGATTACCAAATACCTTTGGCAGTATATTCGTGCAATCAGGACTGGCGTCTGCGCAACCCGTAGCCAATCGCCAGAATCACAAACCACAGCGGCGTGACGAGTAACGCCTGACGGGTATCATCCTGCAAGGTCAGCAGTACCAGAACAAAAGCAAAGAATGCCATACAGACCCAGCACATCAGTTTGCCGAGCGGCATTTTGTAGATTGAAGCTTCGTGCAGTTGCGGACGTTGACGGCGGTAGACCAGATAAGAGCAGAGGATGATGGTCCAGACGAACATAAACAGAATCGCCGAAACGGTCGTGACCAGCGTGAAGACCGTCACCACATTCGGGATCAGGTAAATCAGCACCACACCGCCGAGCAGGCAGATGCAGGAAAATGTCAGGCCGTTCGACGGTACAGCGCGGGAAGAGAGCTTGCCGAACGCTTTCGGCGCATTGCCTTCCTGTGCCAGACCGAACAACATGCGACTGGTGGAGAATACGCCACTGTTGGCGGAAGACGCCGCCGAAGTCAGCACTACAAAGTTGATAATGCTCGCCGCAGCCGGAAGACCGGCAAGTACGAACAGTTCAACGAACGGGCTTTTATCCGCCACCACATGGCTCCAGGGTGTCACCGACATAATCATGATCAGTGAGAACACATAAAACATGATGATGCGCAGCGGAATGGCGTTGATGGCGCGCGGCAGGGATTTCTGCGGATCTTTAGTTTCTGCGGCGGTGGTGCCCACCAGTTCGATACCGACAAACGCGAACACCGCTATCTGGAAACCGGCAAAGAAACCGCTCACGCCTTTCGGGAAGAACCCGCCATCATTCCACAGATTGCTGAAGGACGCGACGGTGCCGGTCGGCGTCTGGAAGTGCGTCAGCACCATCACCAGCCCGGCGATAATCAGCCCGACGATGGCGACGATTTTGATCATCGCGAACCAGAATTCCATCTCACCGAACATTTTCACAGTAGCGAGATTGAGGCTCAGCAGCACCAGCACGCAGAGCAGGGATGCGACCCATTGCGAGAGTCCGGGGAACCAGAACTGTGCGTAAGCGGTGATAGCGACGACGTCGGCGATGCCGGTGACCACCCAGCAGAACCAGTAGGTCCAGCCGGTGAAATACCCGGCCCACGGGCCCAGCAGATCGGCGGCAAAATCACTAAAAGATTTGTATTCGAGGTTGGACAGTAACAGTTCGCCCATCGCGCGCATGACGAAAAACAGCATAAAGCCGATGATCATGTAGACGAAGATGATGGACGGACCGGCGAGGCTGATGGTTTTGCCTGAGCCCATAAACAGGCCGGTACCGATCGCGCCGCCAATGGCAATGAGCTGGATATGACGGTTGGAAAGATTTCGCCGCAAACCTTCAGCGTTCTCTTCCCCAGGCTGGACGAGGATTTTTGACTCTTCTTGCATGTTGTATTGATTCCTGTTTTTTGCTTTTTGCGTATGAACTCCGCCATATCGCATTCATTTACGTCAATTTTTTGAGCTCTGAGTGGCCCTTTGGTCACCACGACCGGAACGACAGCGTGCGTGAACGTTGTAATAGTAATGTTAAGTGCGCATTTATTATAACTGGCATGAAAAATGCCAACGGAAAAAATGTATCGTAATTTTTACATCGCGGATAACTGAGTGTTAATTAATCAAGTCTCTTCAGAGACGGTGGGAATAATAGCGTTTTTAAGAGTGATGAGCTTCACAAATATTAATGAAAATAACGGCAAAAAAGTGAGGGTAAGCGTTTGACATCATCCTTGCAGAGGAGAATAATCCGTCCCGTTGGGTCGTTAGCTCAGTCGGTAGAGCAGTTGACTCTTAATCAATTGGTCGGCGGTTCGAACCCGCCACGACCCACCAACAAATGATTAATCAATGCATTAAGCTCCTTCTGCTTTTATTTCCCTTCTTCTTTAATCCGTCAGTTCCTCTGTTTTATGCACTGCTAATAAAGTCATCGCCTGTCGGGAAATAAACCTCAACGGTTTGTCGTTTATTTACGCAATCTGGCAGGAATATTTTTATGGCATATAAAGATGAGCGGAAGGAAGAAATACAGGGAATAGCTGTCAGGCCCCGGTTTGAGGCCAAAACAGTGTTAAGTGCAGGAATGCATCAATACATAATGGTGGTATTGGGTGCATTGCCATTTTTGAGTTGTTTTTGTACACGCATGCACAGGCTGAAGATCAGCAGATGAACGTGCGTGATAAATGTGCTTTCTTCGGTGAACCGGTCACTGCGCAAGACGACCGTCTCCGAACGATTCTGTTTGGCAACCAGTAACTCAATCCCTTTGTCGCGGAATTCGTCTTCGTAGGCTTTAACGATCCCTGCGGGGGCGATTAATGTGTAGCTGTACATAGTGATTCCTGAAACTGAGTTGAACAACTGATCGGATAAATCCTAACAAGAATATCAAATACCAGTGGAGGACTATTAGCAATTCGGGTGATGTTTTTTTGTACTAACGTCACAGATTTAGATGACTTTTTTACGCTTGCGGACACTCCGTACACGCTCCCACCGGTTTTTTGTTGCCCGCTGCGCGCACACTGCTATCATTCGTGCATAAACTCAGGGAGATAACGATGAAAAAAACACTGGTGGCCTTGGCTGCTTTATTTTTAGCCGGGTGTGCGGCCAATCCTTATGAACCGACGCTGCAGGTCAAGTCATCTTTCGCTAACGCCAGCTCGGCAGCGCCGGCAGGGCAGACCCACATCCGTTTACACCGTTTAGATCAGTGGTCAGTCGTGCCGTTTGAGAAAACCTGTCCGCTGATAGTGTTTTTAGACGGACAAACCGTGGCTTCCCTGCATTTTAATCAGTACGTGGATTTGAATGTGCCGAACGGGATGCGCACTATTGATGTTCGCATTGCCTGCGCGCTGACCAAGACATCAGGTTCGATTACCGTTGATGCGAATGGTAAAAGTATCAGTCTGGAAACGGATCGCAGCTTCTTCGGAACCTACAATATCCGGCCGGAAGGCAGCGGCAATAAATAACAAAATGAATAAACCCGCAGAATGCGGGTTTTTTTATGATCATTTTCTTTTTGTCCGTTTTGCGAGGGTGACTGTCAGTTAGTCAGGCGCAGGAAGTTATCGTTTGCGTACTATGTATTTAACGGAACATAACCGCTGCCCAATGATAAAAGGAGAATCGTATGTTAAACGACCCGTCGCAAAAATATCGCCCCTTCCCGCAGGTGAATTTACCCGATCGCCAGTGGCCAGGAAATGTGCTCTGTAAAGCGCCGCAATGGTGTTCAAGTGATTTGCGTGACGGCAATCAGGCGCTTGCAGAACCCATGGATAATGCCCGTAAGCGTCAGTTTTTTGATTTGCTGGTGAAGTGTGGTTTTAAGCAGATTGAGGTGGCGTTTCCCTCGGCTTCACAAACCGATTTCGATTTTGTCCGCAGCCTGATTGAAGAGAGGCTCATCCCGGATGATGTGGTGATTCAGGTGCTGACGCCTTCGCGGCCGGATCTGATTGCCCGCACCTTCGAGGCACTCAAAGATGTGCCGCGTGCCATTGTGCATTTATATAACGCCACTGCGCCTGTGTTCCGTGAAGTGGTATTTAATCAGGATCAGGCCGCAACGCGCGAGCTGGCGGTTCGCGGCGCTCAGCAAATTCGTCAGTTGTGCGGGCAATATTCGCAAACTGAATGGACATTTGAGTATTCACCGGAAACCTTCTGCTTCACTGAACTGGAGTTTGCGCTGGAAGTGTGTGAAGCCGTGGCGGATGTCTGGAAACCGGGCAATGAAAGGCCGATGATCATTAATTTACCGGCAACAGTAGAAGTCAGCACACCGAATGTTTATGCCGACCAGATTGAATGGTTCTGCCGTCATTTCAGCCACCGCGAACAGGTTTCCATCAGCGTTCATCCGCACAATGACCGCGGAACCGGTGTGGCCTGTGCTGAGCTGGCGATGCTGGCCGGTGCCGACCGTGTGGAAGGATGTCTTTTTGGTAACGGTGAACGCACCGGCAACGTGGATATTGTGACGCTGGCGCTGAACCTTTACACGCAGGGCATCTCGCCGCAGCTGGATTTCAGCAATTTGCAGACGATTGTCGAGGCGGTGGAGGAATGTAACCAGTTACCGGTGCATCCGCGCCATCCGTATGCCGGTGAACTGGTGTTTACGGCATTTTCGGGCTCGCATCAGGACGCCATCAAAAAAGGGTTTGCTGCACAGAAAACATCAGAGAGCACGGTCTGGCGCGT
Organism: Rahnella sp. 2050; assembly: GCF_040544515.1. Classification (NCBI taxonomy): domain Bacteria; kingdom Pseudomonadati; phylum Pseudomonadota; class Gammaproteobacteria; order Enterobacterales; family Yersiniaceae; genus Rahnella; species Rahnella sp. 2050. The sequence goes on from NZ_JBEPKE010000002.1 coordinate 1,266,272, forward strand.
GCCGTATCTGCCGTTAGATCCTGCGGATGTCGGTTGCAGTTATGAAGCGGTGATCCGCGTGAACAGCCAGTCCGGGAAAAGCGGGGCGGCCTGGTTGCTGGAACAGAATCACGGGCTGAAATTGCCGCGCGGTTTGCAAATTGATTTCAGTAAAGCGGTGCAGCGTGAAACCGATACGCATGGCAAGGAAATGAGCACCAGCGATATCTGGCGACTGTTCCGGCAGCGTTACGGGTTAACCGATCTGCCCGTGGTGAAATTGCTCAGTTATGACATCCGCAGCGATGAGCAAACCGTCTGCCATTTCAGTGCGCGGATCCGCTATCGTAATGAAGAACAACATATTACGGGTAGCGGTAACGGTTTGCTGTCCGGTGCAGCGGATGCATTGCGTCGCAGTTACGATGTGCTCCTGGAAATCGGCGATTATCATGAACATACGCTGGGACATCAGAGCCACAGTCGCGCGGTGGCGTATCTGAGCTGTCGGGGGAGGTTGGGCGAAACGTGTTATGGCGTGGGGATTGACAGCGATGTGTCCAGTGCTTCATTGCAGGCACTGTTCAATGCAGCCAGCGCCATTATGACTGATTAAAATATTCGCTGGGTGAGACGCCAAGCGACCGGCGAAACATCGCACTGAAGGCACTCGGGCTGTCGTAGCCGAGTGCCAGCGCCACATCAATAACTGAAACGCCAACGGCAAGCTGGTTCAGTGCTTCGAGCAATTTTGCCTGGCGAACCCAGTCACTGAAACGTAATCCCGTTTCACGCTGGAAACGGCGTGAGAGCGTTCGGCTGCTGATATTCAGACGTTGCGCGACATCTTCCAGTTCCCACGTTGAACAAAGATCTGCACGAATTTGCTGGCAAAGCCCGCTCAGCTCCGGCTCGTTGGGTTCCGGCAGATAAAGAGGCAGTGTCGGCAACAGACGCAGTTCATCAAGCAATAATTCCATGATGCGTTCATCGCGCCCGCCGGGCAGATAATCGGCCGGAATAGTCAGCGAGGCCAAAATCAGTTCACGCAGCAGCGGAGAAATCTGCACTACCTGACATTGCGCAGGTAAGTCAGCACGGGCGAGGGGATCGACAAACAGCGTGCGGGCCTTTACACCGCCGATAAAACGCAGACTGTGTTCAACCTCTGCAGGCAGCCAGACCCCGCGCCCGGGCGGCACCATCCAGGTGCCGAGCGACGTATGCACTTCTACAATACCGGATAGCGTATGAATCAGTTGTGAGCAGTTGTGACTGTGGGCTGGCTCGCTGTCACCATGTTGATAATCAATAGCCAGAGGCGCAAGCACCTGATGCGGGGCAAGGAAGTTGTGATGCATTGATCAATGATTTTTCTGTTTTTTGGCGTCTTCTACGGCTTGTTTGGCTTCTTCTGCCGCTTTTTCAATTTCTTCTTCCGTCAGTTGTTCAGAAACTTCAAACAGTTCTCCCAGCCCGTCACTGACATGGACTTCGTCGGCTTTGCTTTTGTTTTCTTTATTCTTTTCGTCGCTCATGCTTATGTCCTCATTGAATGAATGCAGGGCATGATTATAGCAGACATTGCGGGGAATAACCGGGCGGAGAGAGGCAGAGCCTGTCAGGGTGACAGACTCTGAAATAGCATTACTGACGGTAAGCAAACTTGATTTGCTGCAGGGAATTTTTGAACACGGCAGCCTGCTGTTCGTCTTCCATCTGCGCGACAAAACGCTCCATGTTCAGCATCACTTTACCTGCATCAGCCTGGCCAATCGCTTTGAGGATCAGGGTCAGGGTGGCTTTCAGGCAGGCAACTTCTGTTGCCAGTGTTTCAACGTTTGCTTCAGTCGTAAAATCGCAATTACTCATTATTTGTATCCCCTCAGGCAAGCTGTCAGGCAGCGCACCGAATTCTGAACAGGTGAAAAGTGGCCGCATTTTAGCATAGTTGGCACGTTTTAGGGCAAGGCCAGAATGGCCGCTTAAAACGGGAGGTTAAGCGTCTGCATATAGTGTTTCCGGACAATGAGTAAAGAATACTAAACGTAATGGGGGATTGAGAATTTTTCATCTTTATGTGCAGACTTATTCATATAAGCCATCATCAATTCGTGCGATCGCAAATAATAATTGGATATATCATAGATATATGAAGTGACAGTGCTGACGCTTAAATAGCCAGCATGGCGTAAAGAGAGTTTCAGATATGAGTAAGGGCCTGGAGTTATTTACTTACCGCTTAAAAGAGACCGCAGATTTTTCTGCTTGATCTTTGATTAGACACGTATTTTTAATAATTTATTAATACAGTTGGTGGTACTTCTCATTTACATTCAGCAAAGTAGTTTTTTGCAGACATTCCTTGGTCAGGAACGTCTGATAGAGTAAAATACGCGGGCTATAATAAATAACTGTGTCTTTCTGCTTTAAAAATACTACCGATGAGCGGTAGTGGGGCGAGTTAGTTGATATTGGCCTCTTATTTGCCACCTTCTCTTCATTTATAAGCTGTCTGAGAGCAAATTTTTAATGTTCGATACGTAGGTTTACGTAAGACAAGCGTGAAGTCCCTGACGGTGTGTTGCCCTTATTTTTTGGAGAATTCTCTTTGATAAGCGTTCTTCTTGTTGATGACCACGAACTGGTGCGCGCAGGGATCCGACGCATTCTTGAAGATATCAAAGGCATCAAAGTTGTTGGTGAGGCGCAATGCGGTGAAGATGCCGTCAAATGGTGTCGGACCAATGACGTTGATATTGTCCTGATGGATATGAACATGCCAGGTATTGGCGGGCTTGAAGCGACCAAGAAAATTGTCCGCTTTTCGCCAGATATCAAGATCATCATGTTAACGATCTATACTGAAAACCCGCTACCGGCCAAAGTGATGCAGGCGGGGGCTTCCGGTTACCTGAGCAAAGGCGCAGCTCCACAGGAAGTGGTCAATGCTATCCGTCTGGTTGATTCGGGTCAGCGTTATATTGCCTCCGACATTGCTCAGCAAATGGCACTGAGCCAGATTGAACCACAATCTGAAACGCCTTTTGATTCCTTATCCGAGCGTGAACTGCAGATCATGCTGATGATCACTAAGGGACAAAAGGTCAATGAAATTTCTGAACAGCTGAACTTGAGCCCGAAGACAGTTAACAGTTATCGTTATCGGATGTTTAGTAAATTAAATATCAGCGGTGATGTTGAGTTAACACATCTGGCAATCCGGCACGGTTTGTTCAATACGGAGACTTTATCAGGCAGTGAGTGATGAGCGTTTCGACCCAAAAGCCTTTTTGAAAACGGTCACCAGCCAGCCTGGCGTCTACAGAATGTATGACGCCAGCGGCACCGTAATCTACGTAGGTAAAGCCAAAGACCTCAAAAAACGTCTTTCGAGTTATTTTCGCGTCCAGGTTTCCAGCCGCAAAACCGAAACGCTGGTCAAAAACATCGCGCAAATCGATGTGACGGTGACCCACACGGAAACCGAAGCGCTGCTCCTCGAACATAATTACATCAAACTTTATCAGCCGCGTTATAACGTATTGTTACGCGATGATAAGTCGTATCCGCTGATCTTCCTCAGCGCGGATAATCATCCAAGACTTTCAGTTCACCGCGGTGCTAAGCACGCCAAAGGCGAGTATTTCGGGCCTTTTCCTAATTCCTATGCCGTGCGCGAAACACTGGCGCTGCTGCAAAAACTTTTCCCGATCCGCCAGTGTGAAAACAGCGTATACAGCAACCGTTCGCGCCCTTGTCTGCAATATCAGATTGGTCGCTGTCTGGGGCCGTGTGTCAAAGGGCTGGTGAGTGAGGAAGATTATAAAGATCAGGTGGAATACGTTCGCCTTTTCCTGTCCGGTAAAGACCAGCAGGTCGTCACACAGCTCGTAAACCGCATGGAAGAAGCCAGTAAAGCGCTGCGCTTCGAAGATGCCGGGCGGATAAGAGATCAAATTCAGGCTGTACGCCGCGTGACAGAGCGTCAGTTCGTGTCGGGTAACAGCGAAGATCTGGATGTGATCGGCGTGGGCTTCGAGTCAGGTATGGCATGTCTGCACGTTCTGTTTATCCGTCAGGGCAAAGTGCTGGGCAGCCGCAGTTATTTCCCGAAAGTACCAGGCGGCACCGATCTGGGCGAAGTGGTGCAGACCTTCGTTGGACAATTCTATTTGCAGGGCAGTCAGCAACGGACACTGCCCGGCGAAATTCTGCTGGATTTCAGTCTGGCGGAAAAAGATCTGCTGGCCGATTCGCTCAGCGAACTGGCCGGGCGCAAAGTGCAAATCCAGAGTAAGCCGCGGGGCGACCGTGCCCGTTATCTGAAACTGGCGCGCACCAATGCCTCTGCTGCACTGACGACCAAACTGGCTCAGCAGTCGACAATCCATCAGCGGCTGTCTGAACTGGCAAAAACACTGAATCTTGCGGAAATTAACCGTATGGAATGCTTCGACATCAGCCATACTATGGGCGAGCAGACAGTCGCTTCCTGCGTGGTTTTTGACGGCAATGGCCCGGTGCGTTCTGAATACCGACGCTACAACATTACCGGCATTACGCCCGGCGATGATTACGCGGCGATGGCGCAGGTATTGCAGCGTCGCTATGGTAAGACGCTCGATGACAATAAAATTCCTGACGTTATCTTTATTGATGGCGGCAAAGGGCAACTCGGCATGGCGCTGGATGTGTTTCATTCGCTGAATGTGGAGTGGGACAAATCCAAACCTTTACTGATTGGTATCGCGAAAGGTGCGGATCGTAAGGCCGGGCTCGAAACGCTGTTCTTTGTGCCGGAAGGTGAGGGGATTGCGTTACCCGCTGATTCGCCAGCGTTGCATGTCATCCAGCATATTCGTGATGACTCGCATAACCATGCGATTACCGGCCACCGGCAGAGACGTGCGAAAGTCCGTACGACCAGTGCGCTGGAAGAAATTGAAGGCGTCGGGCCGAAGCGGCGTCAGGTTTTACTGAAATACATGGGAGGCATTCAGCCATTACTGAATGCCAGCGTAGAGGAAATTGCACAGGTACCGGGTATTTCTATCGCATTGGCAGAAAAGATTCATAATGCGTTGAAACACTAAGGGCAATGTAGCAACATACTCATAATATCCACACCGGACAAACAGTTACCTTCGCTATGCAATTTAATATACCTACGTGCCTCACCCTGTTCCGCGTTGTACTGATACCGTTCTTCGTGCTGGCCTTTTATCTGCCTTATCCATGGGCATCAATGGTCTGTGCGTTGATTTTCGTTTTTGCTGCCGTGACCGACTGGTTTGATGGCTATCTGGCACGCCGCTGGAAGCAAACGACGCGTTTCGGTGCATTCCTTGATCCGGTAGCCGATAAAGTGATGGTGGCGATCGCGCTGGTGCTGGTGGCTGAATATTTTCACTCCTGGTGGATTACGTTACCGGCTGCGACCATGATTGCCCGCGAGATCATTATTTCCGCGCTACGTGAGTGGATGGCTGAGATTGGAAAACGCAGCAGTGTGGCGGTTTCATGGATCGGGAAAGTGAAAACCACGGCGCAGATGCTGTCGCTGGTCGCGCTGTTGTGGCGTCCTGATGCTATTGTGGTCTGGGTTGGCGTGGTTGCACTTTATATTGCTGCAGTGCTGACTTTCTGGTCAATGTTCCAATATCTCAACGCTGCGCGCCATGATTTGCTGGAACCCTGATCAAACTGCCGTAAAAAACGTCAAACGAACGCATGAAGCAGATAATTTTATTGACTCAATCCGTCAGGTCAGTAGAATGCAACGCATCGGAAGGCAGCCAGTCTTGTGCCAGAAGATTAGTTAAAAAAATCAGTACGTTCTGATTAAAGCGGGAATAGCTCAGTTGGTAGAGCACGACCTTGCCAAGGTCGGGGTCGCGAGTTCGAGTCTCGTTTCCCGCTCCAAATTTTCTTAAACTGGTTCGTGAATTGGTTTAAGTGCAAGACAAGTAGTAAGATTTAAGGCGCGTTAACAAAGCGGTTATGTAGCGGATTGCAAATCCGCCTAGTCCGGTTCGACTCCGGAACGCGCCTCCAATTTTCCCGGAGCCCGGGTGGTGGAATCGGTAGACACAAGGGATTTAAAATCCCTCGGCTTATGGCTGTACGAGTTCAAGTCTCGTCCCGGGTACCATGGGAAAATTAGCTGAATAATCAAAAGCAATAAAGTAGTAATGTCGTTATAGCCACCTTCGGGTGGTTTTTTTATGCCTGAAATTCGCGTAATCCAGATGCAATAAAAAAGGCCACCTGCAACAGGGGCCTTAAGTGTTTCTTCAATAACATCCTTCGCGCACGCGACCTCAGCCAGAATGAGGTGCTCTGAACACAATGTCGGTTGTTGAGTAAAAGGGATGAAGAAAATCAGGAATTAAAACAGCCCCGAGGGGCGTTTTTAGGGTCAGAATTCACCCGATGAATCAGTGTTGCTCAATGCCCTGATTGATAGCGGCAAATGGTAGTTAGGCTGGCTGGTGAAAAACGCCTGCAGGGCAACGCGTTTCTTCCTGTCGATTGAAATCTCTTCCATGGTTTTGCGGAAGATACTGTAGCGGCCACACGAAGTGCAGGTCACAGTAACAATTTTCGCCGACATATTAACCGACGTCTTATTCCTGCTTTGACATAACGGACACTCGTCTTGAGCGCTTAAAACTGTGGAACTCATAAAACCTCCGGTTTTACTTAGAGCGGGCAGTAGTCTAGCACAAAAAGGCGTCAGTTACTTAACGATAATTTAATTATCAGTGGATTTCAGCGTCAACTCAGTGTAGAGAGCGCATAAGCCGCTGATGAGAGAGTAAAGTCTTCTCCCGATTTTCTCCGCTTTCCTCATTATCATCTTGCATTACACTTAAGGTATTCATCCTGATTATGGATTTTGGCGAAGTATGACTCCTGCTCTGTACCAGCGTATTGATTGTTCAATATACAGACACATTTATATTGTTGGCGATTTGCATGGTTGCCTGAGTTTGCTTGGGGAAAAGCTGGCGAAAGTGTCTTTCGATCCCCACCGCGATCTGCTGTTATCTGTGGGGGATCTTGCCGATCGCGGGCCTAACAGTGTCGGTTGTTTGCAACTGCTCAATGAATCCTGGTTTGCTTGTGTACGCGGAAATCACGAGCAGATGGCGATTGATGCCATAAACGAAGAGAATATCCCGCGCTGGTTACGTAATGGCGGCGACTGGTTTTATGCTCTTGAACACGACAAACAAGAAGAGGCGAAAGCGCTGATTTTACAGGCTGACACGCTGCCACATATTCTCGAACTGACGAACCGTGAGGGCAGGCGTATCGTGGTGGCCCATGCTGATTACCTTTCCAATGAATATGTGTTCGATAAGCTAATGGATGGTGATGAGGTTATCTGGGATCGTGAACGTGTGAATTCTGCGCTGGCGGGTCGCTTTCAACCGATAGCTGGCGCTGATGAATTTTATTTCGGTCACACGCCGGTTGAACATGCAATGCAGTTTGCCAATCAGTTTTATATTGATACGGGCGCTGTATTTGGCGGTTATCTGACGCTTATTCAGCTGCAGTAATGTCAGGCGTTACCGGGGTTTGCGGTGACTGACGGGCAACGGTATAGTGAGCGGCTGCGAACCGGGAAGGCACGGGATAACATCATGGAAAATAAGCGTGAAGACAGGATTCAGCGTCTGTTGCTGGCATTAAAAAAGACCGACAAAATTCACCTTAAAGAAGCGTCTTTACTGCTCAATGTTTCGGAAATGACTGTCCGCCGTGATCTCAGCGCAGCACCCGCACCGGTAATTTTACTCGGCGGTTATATTGTGATTGATCCGAAGAATAATCCGGCGACGCACTACTTTATCAGTGAACAGAAAACCCGCCATGTTGCAGAGAAACAACGTCTCGCTGCCCGCGCAGCCAGTCTTATTCAGGATAACGATACGGTATTTTTTGACTGTGGCACGACAATGCCTTATGTGATTGAAAGCATTGCCGATAACCGGGTATTTACGGCCATTTGTTACTCGCTCAATACGTTTCTGGCGCTGCAGGATAAACCTCACTGTGAAGTCATCTTGTGCGGCGGTGCGTTTAAATCCAGTAACAGTATTTTTACGCCTATCGGGCGCAGCAGTGAACTCGACTTTATCCGCCCGGCGAAAGCCTTTATTTCCGCTGCGGGCGTCAGTATTGAACACGGTGTGACCTGCTTTAATTTTGATGAATTACTGATGAAACATCAGGCCATAGAACGCTCAGCGCAGAGCATTCTCGTCGCTGACAGCAGCAAATTTGATCAGGTCAGGCCCGCAGCCATCGCGCCGCTTGCGCGTTTTAATGTGGTGGTCAGCGACGCTGAACCACCACAGGCTTATGTCGATTTCTGCGAGCTCTCCGACATTCCGCTGCTGGTTTAACACTTCAGCGGATTGCCGGGATTTTTTCGACCGACTGATAAAAAACCACTTCCCAGATGCCATTTTTGGAGCCGTCGCTGAGATAGTGCTCAAAGCACGCTTTTCCGTCCGGGCGATAGCTCGTACTGGCCAGCAGCTGGCTGTAGAATTCCCGCCAGGCCTTTTCAAAATTGCCGTCTGTGATCGTGGTGTGATACGCCGCATACGTGCCTCCCGGCAGCGTTTGCAACGCCAGTCCTTCTGCATCATCGAGAATAAAATTATCGGCTACACACACCGACGGATCAGCACGTAAAGCTTCTGCCGGTGTGGTGTCAGGATTATCATGAAACCACGTCAGCCATTCGTTTTGCGGCTGATGATGCCGTACAGCCCATTTCATCAGTTGCTGAAAACCACTGTGGATTGACTCCTGATAGGGGCCAACCACCCGGTAGCTCACCAGCTTTTTGGCCGGTCTCTCTACAATTAATAATGCCACGATGATCTCCTTTTATCTGACATGCATTGAACGGGTTCCATGTTGAGTAAGGTGCAAATACCAAACTATAACAGTTTACCGATTAACGGCGGTGAACTGCTCTACGCGCTATAACAGTTGTCGTGATAAAATTATGTAATCAGATTGCATTATAGTCGTGACGCAATGAGGTATGAGATGGACGTAATCAAAAACGTATTAAACAGTGAAATTGATCGCATCAATCGTCAGGAAGGGCGCGATGGTAAAGCGCGGATCAATGCTGAGTTCTTTATAAACCATCCCTGGTTATGTCTGGCTATGCTGGTCGGGTATATCGCCGTGGGCATCGTCATGTACGTTTCACCTTATATGGGGCTCGGCTGGTTTATCGGATTTACGGCTTTCCTGATCTTTATGTCCGCGATGCTGTTGCTGGAAATTAAGCCAGTTTATCGCTACGAAGATATCGGGGTGCTTGATTTACGCGTTTGTTATAACGGCGAATGGTATTTCAGCCGCGAGCTTTCTGCTGATGCCGTGAAGCAAATACTCAGCGCCCCTGATGTCAGCGAGCACATCAAAAACCGCATTGAATCCATTGTCCGACATAAAGGTTTTGTGGATTTCTATGATGTTTACGATCTGGCCCGGCTGGAACGCCATTTGCCAGATAGCACCGGAACAGCACAGTTAGCTCACTCTTAACCCCTCTAAACATGGCATCAGGCCATGACGTTACCCTGCATGCTCTGATAAAATAGCGGCTGGGCATCATTTTCGTGAATGTGTTTAAACGAGAAAATGATGTTGAGCCGTGACAGGAGCTATAGTGGAACGAATCAAACTTACCATTCACCATCTGCACAAAATCATTTCGGGCGAAAAGCAGGACACGCAAGCTACTGCACGTATTTATGCTGGCGATGAACTGTTAGTCACCGAAACGATGACCGGGCAGGCTGCACATTTTGATCGTTTCATCAAAGTCGTACACGATAACGGCAAACCGTTGAGAGTAGAATGGGACTCCGACGGCAGTGCGCAAATGTCGGTAACGCGCGCCGAAGTGTGCCCTTGCTGTGGCGGCGACGCCTTACACCATTGATTTAACCCGGCAATGACCGCAAGCAGAGTAAAAGCCAGGCAGAGGTAAATGATGAAATTTATCAGCAACGAATTTGAATACCGTCAGTGGATAATGGATGAAATATTCCAGGCGAGTGCGGTAGGCGAAACCTCTGAGTTTGCCGATCAGGAAGTGGATGACTTTATCTTTGACGCCCGTCCGGTGGCTTATCCGTGCGTGGCTGTGATGATCCAGACACCAGGCGAACCGGGGGTGTGTGAGCCGCGTTTTTTCTACAAAGAGCAAATCTTTGAGTGGGCGCATAAAATGGGATTTGGCTTCGACAGCTAACTGCCAGGCCGGTTTAATGCAGATTCAGCCCTAAGTCTGACTCAGGGCTGAGCGTCAGCCGTTCACGCTGTGGCTATCAGACATTTTGCCGATCAATTTTCTCTTCGCCCCAGAACAAATGGTCTTCTTTGGTCTTGGCGAACGCGATAGGCAATACTTCGTCGTTACCTTCTTCCCAGATTTTCTGTGCCAGCGTCTCGTCGTTATTCGCCAGTTCGAAAATGGCCTCGGCGATTTCGTGAGAGGTTTCACGGGTATTTGCCCACGCTTTGATGTTTGACGTCGTCATCCGGTTCTCCTCGTGTTTATTTCATATTCATAAAGGTGTCTCTGTTACACCGTTGCATTCACCATAACTATGGTTTCCCGATGCACTTTATGCAAATGCGGCGGCAGCAGGGCACAAAAAAACCGGCGCCTGGCAGGGGCTGTCGTTTATACTGAACGCGATTTTGAACATTTAAGGTGATGATAATGAGCGACGATATTTTTGATTTTGACATTGATGCTGCACTGGAAACTGCCGAAGTGAAAGCAGCTGAAAAAGCAGCAGAAGTGCCTGAAGCCGTTCAGGACGAAAGTGACTGCGAAGGCTGCAAAATCTGATTTTGCACAACAAAGCAGCAAAAAGAAAACCGCTTCGGCGGTTTTTTTGTATCTGTCATTTATAACGGCTTTGCAATGTTGAACTGAATTTCCTTTGCAGCCATAGCGTTGCGCCTGGTTGGACGAGGTGGTGGATTGACGCAAATGTAAGGGTTACGTTAAGGGTTTTTTTTTGGGATAAATTCCTATAGAACAGGAAGATAGCTGGGGGTACTTTGACACCACCTGATAAGCAGGTCGTGAGGTTCACAATGAAAAAACTAATTTTAGTTCTCGCCGTTTTGCTAACTTTGCCAGCTGTCGCACAGGCGAACGTCGAGCTTGGCGTTAATATGCCAGGGTTGTCACTGCATATCGGAGACCGTGACGACCGCGGATACTATTGGGATGGTGGTGACTGGCGTCCACCGGGTTGGTGGGACCAGCATTATCGTGATGAAGGCCGCGGGCACTGGGTTTATTACGAACCGGCCCCGCCGCCGCCACGCTACTGGCATCATGAGCACTGGCATGAAGGCCCGCCACCCGGCTACTGGCGCGATGGCCCTCCTGGGCACTGGCGTGATGGCCCTCCGGGACACTGGCGCGAAGGTCCGCCTCCGGGCCGCTGGTAACGAAAGTTTGATGAGTTGAAGGGCAGACGTTAAAGATTTTGGGAACAGGGTTGGCAGTGGCGATGCAAAAGCATCCCCAATGTCAGTTCTGTTCCTTCCACATTCTCTCCCCCCGCTATTAATAATTCTCTCCTAATTAATTACTTTATGAATGCAAATAATGTGATTCATTTATTTGAATTATATAAAGATGTTTTTTCATTCTATTGAGCGCAGGTGAGTTTGGAAAAAACTTTTTTAAGAGTAATTGCAGCTTGCTAACGGTCATTAATATGTTAATTTCTTGTTATGAAATCGGCAATGGATGGCTCGAATACGACACATATCTGATGAAACAGGCCGTCATACAGGGGAAAGCCCTGTCAGATATGTAACATGTCATTTAGCGAGATTATTCCTATGCAATTGATTAAAAATGATTTTGAATACCGCGCCTGGATGCTGGATGCCTATTTCTATCAGGATAAAATAGAAGGCGATAAGTTGATGACTGATGAGGAAATGGATGATTTCCTTTTTGAATATCGTCCGCTGGAATATCCGTGTTTAGGCAGTGTGACGCCATCAAAGGAATGTTCACTGGAACTGGACATCACTTTCTTTTATCGGGATCACATCTCAGATTGGGCAAAATCCATGGGACTGATAAACATTAAATAATCCGCTTCGTTATTGCTGTTCTTTATCCGTCTGAAAAAGCGCCTGAGGGCGCTTTTTGTCGTCTGGCATCAGAAATATTAATTACCGCGAACTTCAACCATAACCGGGCAGGGGGCGGCCGCGATCACTTCCGCACTGACTGAGCCTTTCATCATCCGTCCAAACGCTGAAAGCTGACGGTGGCCGATGACAATCACCGAGGCATTGATTCTTTCAGCTTCAGCCACCAGCGCTTCTCCGGCCGGACCGACGATCAGATTGCCTTTCGCATTGATCCCTGCTTGCGACAAAATTTCCAGCGCATGCCCGACCACGGCGCGTGCGGTGTTTTGCTCTTCTTCTGCTGGCGGGTAGCTGACAATTTCACCGGGAACATCGCCGTTATTTTCCAGTGCGTAAGACTCGTCAATGCAGCAGGTGACGAAAACCGTTGAAGCTCGTCCCTTTGCCAGCTGGCGGGCGAGATCAATCACGAGAAGGGATTGCTTTGAGCCGTCTACGGCTAACAAAATGACATCAAACACGGCAATTCCTTTCTTTATTATTTTCCACCGGATACCTGGGTTTCATCCAATTTACCAATTTCGCCAATCAGGGCATGTTTGCATTCCAGCAACGCTTCACGGATTTGCGACTCTTTGGCCGCCCGCCGGGCAGTAGGGAAAAGTACCGATACCGAGTAACGGCCTAAAATTGTATCTATTGCGATAGCCAGCGTGGTAACGCCGTTTACCGTTTCTCCCTCTTCCATCGCAATTCCGCTTTCCCGCACACTGGCGATTTTTTCCAGCAGTGAGTCAAGGGTACGCACGGTATTTTCCGTGGCGGGCTCCAGCACATCCCCGACAATAATGCGGATCTCTTCATCGGTTTTTAGCGACAGCAGGGCACGGCCGCTCGATGTGCTGTAAATGGGCAGATTCAGGCCGACGCGCGGCACCACGCGCAGTTCCCGCTCGGCCACAATGCTGTGAATATTGGCGATCTGCCGACCACTTGCCCGCCCGAGCGACACCGTTTCCTGTGTGTTGTCGCAAAGCTGACGCAGAAATGGGGAGGCGATGGCGATGACATCGGTATGGACCGTTGAAACGAGTTTCAGAAGCGTCGGGCCAAGCCGTACGCCTCCGCTACCTTCTGAGCGAACCAGCCCTTCTTCGGCCAGTGCGGCGACGATGCGCTGCACAGTCGAACGTGGTAAATCCACTTCATTGGCAATGGCACCGAGACTCATTCCCTGCGGATGTTTTCCCAGCGAATTGAGTATGGTGGCCGCCCGCGAGATCACCTGAATCCCACCGCTGCGTTCTTCGTCTGCCGGATTGTCCTGAGCCATGATTTCTCCTTTATCTCCGTGCGTGATCCTGTCCATAAACCTGAGTGGTCAATGTAATGGCTCAACGGGTGAAAAACAATTTTTAATCACATTGCAATACAGTGCACCGTATTATAGTATTTCTGTGTGTATCACAATGTGGTGCAATGCATCGAAATATTTGTGATGCAGGTCGCTTATTTTGCACTTCTGCGACACAAAACCTGCCTTCTTCCTATCGCCGCCATGATAAAGCGGTGGAGTTAACGATGAATCAGACAATCACAATGGCGCCTGTTGCTGCACTGCCCGTGCCGCCCCCTTTTACGTTAAGGCTGGTTATCGGGTTACTGGGGGTTTTAATCGCCTCATTGTGTTCTGGCCTTAACGACCGTGTTACTGACATTGCGCTTGCCGATGTTCGTGGCGCACTCAGCATCAGCACAGATGAGGGCTCATGGCTGATTGGTGCCTATCAGGCGGCGGAAGTCTCCGCAATGATGCTGGCACCGTGGTTTGCCATGACCTTTTCACTGCGTCGTTTCACCGTGTTCGTCACGCTGGGTTTTGTTCTTATTGCCGCTGTTTTGCCGTACACCCCAAATCTGCCGGTATTCATTGCACTGCGCGCAGTTCAGGGCGTGTTCGGTGGTGCTTTGCCGCCGTTACTGATGACGTCCGCCCTGCGTTTTATGCCGCCGCAATACAAGTTATACGGGCTGAGTGCTTATGCGCTGACGGCGACTTTCGGGCCAAATATGGCGACTTCACTGGCGGCCATCTGGACCGATTATGTCGGCTGGGAGTGGGTGTTCTGGCAGGTGATCCCACCGTGTCTGCTGGCGGTAGCGATGATTGCCCACGGGCTGCCGCAGGATCCGCCGCGTTTTGAGCGTTTCCGGCAAATGGATGTCGTTGGCATGCTGACTGGCACGGGCGGAGTAACGCTGCTGGTGCTGGCCTTGCAGCAGGGAGAACGCCTCGACTGGTTCAGTTCGCCGCTGATTACGCTGATGTTTTTCACGGCGCTTGGCTTGCTGACGGTTTTCCTGGTCAACGAATGGTATCACCCGTTGCCATTGTTCAAATTACAAATGCTGAGAAGACATAATCTGACGCACGGCTTAATCACGTTGTTCGCTCTGATGTTTCTCTTCTTATCGGGCTCCGCGTTACCCGCCAGTTATATGGAGCAGGTTGGCGGATTTCGTGCCATACAGGTCGGACCGCTGGCGCTGACTATCGGTTTACCGCAGCTATTACTCGCCCCGTTGATCGCTTTTGTGCTGACCATGCGCTGGATAGACAGCCGCTGGGTGCTTGTCTGCGGATTAGGGTTGGTGGGCTTTTCCTGTTACTGGGGAACACATCTTACCGGTGCCTGGGCGCGCGATAATTTCTATCTGATCCAGATTATGCAGGCTTTCGGACAACCGATGGCGGTCCTGCCGATCCTGATGAGTGCAACCAGTGTTGTACAGCCACTGGAAGGGCCTTTTGCCTCCGCGATGTTTAACACCACCCGCGGTTTGGGCAGCGTGATGGGCGGTTCTTTGCTGGCTGTTTTTGTCAGCCAACGCGAACAATTCCATTCCAATGTTTTGCTCAATCACGCCGGTAGCGTGAGCTATCTGCTCTCACAGCCATATGGTGGCGACAGCAGCTTTCTGGCCCCGCTGAACAGCGGCGGCGCAGCGATTTCGACAGAAATACTCACCCGGTTTTCTCAAGGGGTGAGACAGCAGGCGCTGGTGCTGGGAATATCGGACGCTTACATGGTGATCATCGGGCTGGCACTCTCCCTGATATTGCTGGTCGCCATTTTGCCTAAACGCACATATCCGCCTCAGTCTCTGGTTAAACGTCCCTGAGTATCGCATCACTATTAACCGTAGTATTCCACTCTGAAAAGTACGAGAGAACAACATCATGATAAAAACCTCACCTGTCCGCCTGAGCTGGCTGTGTGCCGCTGTGGTAGTGATATTTCTGGTTGTCATCGCCTTGTGGATACTCGGCAAGAGCACTCTACCCGTTACTGACGATGCCTTTGTTTCTGCAGATTCCACGCTGGTCGCGCCGCGGATTTCCGGCACGATTGCGGATGTTTACGTGCAGGATAACCAGATGGTGAAAGCCGGCGATGTACTTGCCCGAATCGACGATCGTGATTACCGCAATGCGGTACTGACGGCAGAAGCAAATCTGGAAACCGCTAATGCGCAGATGCTCAGCCTGACCGCGCAACTGGCGAAACAACAACAGACTATCTTGCAGGCCCGGGCACTGGTTAATGCTGATGCGGCCAGTATTGCTTATGCGCGTCAGAGTGCTGACCGTTATAAACGCCTGCTGCAAAATGGCTCCGGCACGGCCGATGCACGTGATGAGTCTGATGCCAATTTACGTTCAAAACTGGCTGCGCAGCAGAGTGATATGGCCGCAGCACTTGGCGCTGAAAAGCAGGTTGATGTGCTGAAAGCGGAACAGGCAGAAGCGAAAGCTGCAATCGATTCAGCCGCAACGGCGCTGGCACAGGCGAAGCTGAATCTTTCTTATACCGAAATTACGGCGCCGGTGGATGGCGTGGTCGGGCAGCGCTCGTTGCGTATCGGCGGATATGTGGCTGCAGGAGCACGCGTTCTGGCCGTGGTGCCGCTGAAAAACGCTTACATTGTGGCGAACTACCTTGAGACACAACTGGGTGATGTGCAGCCGCATCAGCCGGTTGAGATTAAGGTGGATGCGTTGCCGGGTGTGACCCTCAAAGGGAAGGTGGACAGCATTTCGCCTGCCACCGGCGTGACGTTTTCGCCTATTTCGCCGGACAATGCGACCGGCAATTACACTAAAGTTGTACAGCGTCTGGCGGTTAAAATTGTGCTCGACAGTAATCAGCCCGATGCGAAGCGTCTGAAAGTCGGGATGTCTGTGATCCCGACAATTGATATCACATCGCGCTGAATAACAAATTTTGAAACAAAAAGGCGACTCCGGAGGTCGCCTTTTTCATGTCGCTGACTTTGTATGGGGTCAATGTCCGCGTATCAGGAAGCCTGATTTTGCGGCGGATTCGCGTCGGTTGAATTCTTTTTAGCCGGATGCTGGGGTTTGCCAGAGAACAGGAACCGCAGGATCGGGATGCGCTTATGCACTTCATACAGCAAAAAGGCGATACCGAATACAAACACCAGCCCCAGCCAGAATCCCAGCCAGTCGCTGTGAATTTTCGGTGTAATGAACGCACCGTAAATCAGCGTTAAAGGATGGTGGATCAGATAGATAAACAAGGATGAGTTCACCAGATAGGTGATCCATGGCGCCTGAAAATTCAGTAAATAATGGCTGAATGAAAACACCACATTGACCATCAGGAACCCGAGCAGGGTAGTGATGATGGCATCGATTTCCATTGAGTACAGCTGTGGCGTATTGACATGTTGATTGAACATGTAAGCGGCGAACAGGAAAATGCTGACTACCCCGGCAGTCGCGGACGGTTTCAGAAACAGTTCTTTCAGCCAGGAGAATTTATAAGCAAGTGCACCCAGGATGAAAAACGGCAGATAAAACAACGTTTGCATGACGATGAAATTAAACGCGCCGTTGGAAAGTAAATTTGGTGCAAAAAGATACAGGCTTCTGTTAAATGCCGCGTAAATTAAACCGATAAAAAGAAATATAATTGAGATTTTTCCTAAGCTATTTGTACGGCTTTTTATTATTTGAATACGACTATTCTTAATTTCTTTAATAAATTTGAAGAGGTAAAAGCAAATGCTGGTGAGAATAACCAGGGTTAACAGGAACCATAAATGCGAGACCAGTTCCCATACAGTCACATTAATTCTCTGATAAAAATCCATATTATTCCAGTCAGAAAACTTGCTGGTGAATTTCATCAGGAAATAGAGCTGCGGAATCGTGATCAGCGGGAAGGCCGCCGCCAGCGGGATGGCAACCCGCTCCAGACGCACCTTCAGCCACTGCTGCGGGTCATAGCGCTCATACAGCATATAAGAAAAATAGCCCGAGATAACAAAGAACACCTGCATACGGAAGGCGTGAATAACATCATTAAATATTGTCAGGCCGTCAGAGGGTATTGCACTGTTTACCGCCCAGATATGACTGGAGTAAATCAATGATATATGGAAAGGAATACCCAGCAGCATCAAATATGCGCGGATGGAGTCTAAGAAAAACTCACGTTGTGGTTTTGGCTGTGTCATTACGTATCCGTTGTAAGTAGCTCATCCTAATTTTAGAGCGTAATTTGTCTTTAAGGCTAATTTTGCACGTAAGCAAAAATGACCATCGTTGACATTAGTTTAGTTTCTAACCTTAAAACATGCTTTGTTATAGGACAAGTTTCCATAGCCGGAGTTTCATCGAATTGATATCCTTGTACCCTGTTGCGCTTAAACGGTTCATCAATGGATGAACCATCGACTGCTCAAGTTGTCGGAAACCTGACACTTCCCTTAAAATAGTTACAGTAAATGAATGAAGCGCGCGTAAAGGAGACAAGGTGTCGGATAAAAATTTTTCCATAGGGTCACGTATGATCAAAGTCCGTTTGCTAAGTGCCGCAGTGTTGATGACCATGTTCACCTCATCTGCCTGGGCTTTTTCTATAGATGATGTTGCCAAACAAGCGAAGGCGTTAGCCGATAAAGGTTACGAAGCGCCGAAAAGCAATCTTCCGTCTCAGTTCCGCGATCTCAAATTCGCAGACTACCAACAAATTCAATTCAATCATGACAAAGCGTACTGGAAAAACCTGAATACGCCTTTCAAGCTTGAGTTTTACCATCAGGGTATGTACTTCGACACTCCGGTGAAAATCAACGAAGTAACGGCTGATTCAGTCAAAGAAATCAAATACAGCCCGGACTACTTCAACTTTGGCAACGTCAAGCATGACGCTGACTCAGTGAAAAACCTCGGTTTTGCCGGCTTCAAAGTGCTTTATCCCATCAATAAAGCCGACAAAGATGATGAGATTATGAGTGTGCTGGGTGCCAGCTACTTCCGTGTCATCGGTAAAGGCCAGGTTTATGGCTTGTCTGCCCGTGGTCTGGCGATCGACACCGCGCTGGCTTCCGGCGAAGAGTTCCCACGTTTTCGTGAGTTCTGGATCGAACGTCCTAACCCGGATGAAAAGCATTTAGTCATTTACGCCTTGCTGGATTCCCCGCGTGCGACCGGTGCTTATCGTCTGGACGTTTATCCGGGTAAAGAAGCCACTGTCGATGTGCAGTCTCAGGTTTATCTGCGCGATAAAGTCGGCAAACTGGGTGTGGCTCCGTTAACCAGCATGTTCCTGTTTGGCGCAAACCAGCCTTCGCCGGTGCTGAACTACCGTCCGGCGCTGCATGATTCCAACGGACTGTCTATTCACGCCGGTAACGGTGAATGGATCTGGCGTCCGCTGAACAATCCGAAACACCTTGCCGTCAGCCAGTTCTCGATGGAGAACCCGAAAGGCTTCGGGCTGCTGCAACGTGGTCGCAGTTTCTCTAACTTCGAAGACCTGGACGATCGTTATGACCTGCGTCCAAGCGGTTGGGTTGAGACCAAAGGTGACTGGGGTAAAGGGAAAGTTGAACTGGTGGAAATCCCGACGGCGGATGAAACCAACGATAATATCGTCGCCTTCTGGACCCCTGATCAGTTACCCGATGCAGGCAAACCGCTCAGCCTGAACTATCGTTTACATTTCACCCGTGAAGAAGAGAAATTGCATTCTCCTGATCTGGCGTGGGTTGAACGCACCATGCGCTCTACCGGAGATGTGAAACAGTCGAATCTGATCCGTGAGCCAGATGGCAGCGTTGCTTTCCTCGTCGACTTCGTCGGTCCAAACCTGAAAGCGCTGAAGAGCGACACGCCAGTCGTGTCTCAGGTCAGCGTGGGCGACAACGGTGATCTGGTTGAAAACTCCGTACGCTATAATCCTGTAACGAAGGGCTGGCGTCTGACGCTGCGCCTGAAAGTGAAGGATCCTAAGAAGGCGATCGAAATGCGCGCTTCTCTGGCCAATGGCGACAAAACTCTGAGTGAAACCTGGAGCTATCAGCTGCCTGCAAATGAATAAGTCAATGCACTCTACTCAAGATTATGTAGAAGCTTTGCCGCTTACTGATGAACAGAAAGCGGCGCTCTCTCAGCAGCTTCCCGCTGAGCCGGGGCAGGCTTTTGCTACCGTACATCACCGTTTAGGCGGTGATGCCTCGACCACAGCTGATGCGGCCGATCCTGATGCGCCATTGGTGTCAGTGAAAGCCCGCGTCGGCGCAAGCTGGCCTGATGCCCTTGAAAAGGGCTCGTTAGACGAAGTCGATAACGAAGGGCGTACGATTGCCAGCGCCATGCCACCGGTTAAACGTTCCAGCATGTTCCCTGATGTCTGGCGCACCAACCCGGTCGGGCGTTTCTGGGACAATATGATGGGGCGCAGCGCGGTTTCGCGTCACACCACATCAGATATGCCCGAGTCAGAAAAGCGCTGGCGTCACGCCGGTTCCGTGCGTCGCTATATCCTGCTGGTTCTGATGCTGGTGCAGACGGCGATCGCGACCTGGTACATGAAAACCATTCTGCCGTATCAGGGCTGGGCGCTCATCGACCCAAGCGATATGCTCAATCAGGACTGGCAACAGTCGGTTCTGCAACTGCTGCCTTACGTCTTACAGACCGGGATCCTGGTGCTGTTCGCCATTCTGTTCTGTTGGGTGTCGGCCGGTTTCTGGACGGCATTGATGGGCTTTTTACAATTGCTCATCGGTCGGGACAAATACAGCATTACCGCCTCGACGAAAGGTAATGAGCCGCTGAATCCGAACAACCGTACCGCGTTGATCATGCCGATTTGTAACGAAGACGTGGAGCGCGTTTTCGCGGGTCTGCGTGCAACGTATGAATCTGTTAAAGCGACGGGTGATTTGGATCAGTTTGATATCTACGTGCTGAGCGACAGTTACGATCCGGATATCTGCGTAGCGGAACAAAAAGCCTGGATGGAAGTGTGCCGCGACGTTGAAGGTCACGGACGTATTTTCTATCGCCGTCGTCGTCGTCGTGTGAAACGTAAAAGCGGTAACATTGATGACTGGTGCCGTCGCTGGGGCGGGGAATATGCCTATATGGTTATTCTCGATGCTGACAGCGTCATGAGTGGCGAATGTCTGACCGGCCTGGCCCGTCTGATGGATGCCAACCCGAACGCCGGTATTATCCAGTCTGCGCCAAAAGCGTCAGGCATGGATACGCTGTATGCACGTTGCCAGCAGTTTGCGACCCGTGTTTACGGTCCGTTGTTTACCGCCGGTCTGCATTTCTGGCAGTTGGGCGAATCCCACTACTGGGGCCATAACGCCATTATCCGTGTGAAACCGTTCATTGAGCATTGTGCGCTTGCACCATTGCCCGGTGAAGGCTCCTTCGCCGGTTCCATTATGTCTCATGACTTTGTGGAAGCGGCATTGATGCGTCGTGCGGGCTGGGGCGTGTGGATTGCTTATGATCTGCCGGGCAGTTATGAAGAGTTGCCACCGAACCTGCTCGACGAGCTGAAACGCGACCGTCGCTGGTGCCACGGTAACCTGATGAACTTCCGCCTGTTCCTGGTGAAAGGGATGCATCCGGTTCACCGTGCGGTGTTCCTGACCGGCGTGATGTCTTATCTGTCCGCGCCGTTATGGTTTACGTTCCTGGCTTTGTCTACCGCATTGCAGGTCGTGCACACACTGATGGAACCGCAGTATTTCCTGCAACCCCGTCAGCTGTTCCCTGTGTGGCCGCAGTGGCGTCCTGAACTGGCGATAGCCTTGTTCTCGACCACCATGGTGTTGCTGTTCCTGCCAAAACTGCTGAGTATCGTGCTGATTTGGGCGAAGGGGGCGAAACAGTTTGGTGGTGCATTCCGTCTGCTGATTTCCATGTTCCTCGAAATGCTGTTCTCAGTATTACTGGCGCCGGTACGTATGTTGTTCCACACCGTCTTCGTGGTCAGCGCGTTCCTGGGTTGGGAAGTGGTCTGGAACTCACCGCAGCGTGATGACGACGATACTCCGTGGGGCGAAGCCTTTAAACGTCATGGTTCTCAGCTGTTGCTGGGTGCGGTCTGGGCTGCCGGTATGGCGTGGCTGGACTTGCGTTTCCTGTGGTGGCTTGCGCCAATCGTCTTCTCCCTGATCCTGTCGCCAATCGTCTCTGTGCTGTCGAGCCGTGCAACGCTGGGGATTAAGAGTAAGAAGGCCAAGCTGTTCCTGATCCCGGAAGAATATGATCCTCCGCGTGAACTGGTGGCTACCGAGGAATATCTGGCGCTGAACCGTTCGCGTAAGCTGCAAAATGGCTTTATGCATGCGGTCTTCGATCCGGGCTTCAACGCACTGGCAACGGCGATGGCAACATCCCGTCACCTGTTGCGTGAAACGGTAGAAAACGGCCGTCGTGCCCACCTGGAGCATGCGCTGAAAACCGGTCCTAAGGATCTGGGCAAGGCGGATCGTCTGATTCTGCTGAGCGATCCGGTGCTGATGGCGCGTTTACACTCTGCGGTGTGGACGCAACCTGATCAGCAGACCTGGAGTGCTTACTACCAGCAATTACCTCGCAATGCGCAGGCATTCCCTGTCACTCAGACGCTGGAAGTTAAACCCGCCTGAAAATGACATGGAGTGAATAAAAAACGGGCAGTATGTGAAAACATACTGCCCGTTTTCTTTGTGATGAAAGACGGGTTACTCTTTAGCAGGTCATGCAGGAATTTTACCTCGCCTTAACATAAGGCAGGCGCTGTGCATGATAAGCTGACAGCGCTGTTCAGCGCTTCTGAATGTGCCTCTTTTGAATTGAATCGACAGGTTGGGTGAGTGATTAATCGGGTTATTTTTCGCGGATGCGTGCTGGCGTTAGTGGCGACGGTACTGACCGGATGCGGCAGTATTATCAGCCGGACTGTGCCGGGACAGGGGCATGGCAACCAGTATTATCCCGGTGTGCAGTGGGATTTGCGGGACAGTCCGTGGCGTTATGTCACCGTCATCGATGTTCCGCTGTCGATGATTGTCGACACTTTCATGCTGCCGGTTGACGCCCGCCACGGGCCTTACGAATAAAATCACTTAATCAATATCACGACCCGGATACTCGTCTTCATCGTCCCATTCTTCAGCTGCCGCTTTACCTTCTTCAGTATCCAGCGGCGGTTCATGCTGGTATTCACCTTCATCCCATTCATACAACGTGGCTTCTTCCTGCCATTCTTCTTCGAGTTCTATCTGATCATAGTCCTCATCAAAGATAGCCTGCGCCGCCGCACCGCTGCGGAACGTCAGCGCATCGATGGAATCACCTTCGCCGCTGAGGAATTCCGCCTGCCACATCACATCGCCATCCTGCATGATGTATTTCTGCAGATTAAACTGGTCCGGAACTGGCTCTTCGTCGTCATGGATCCTATCCTGCGCGGCTTCAAGGAATTCTTCGCGGGCGGCATCAATAGCTTCTTCCAGCGTTGCATACATGCTCATTGTTGTCTCCTGAGTTGAAACTGTTAATGGTTGTGCAGCAAATAGCGTTATTAATGAACAAGTAACGGCCATCTGACAGGGGAAAACCTGATTAAATGATTGTTGTCTATAACTGACAGGATGCAAGTTTTCAGACTAAATCAGTCGGATTTATTTCTGCTATTCTCAATTTCTCGCTGGCGACTTTGCGGCGGTTTAAAAAACGGGAGTGCACATGGTTTCACGACAATCAGTATTACGGGTGGCGCGCCCGACGGACAATCTTGAGCAGGTAGCCCGCATGTATTCGCAGGGGCTGGGTTTCGACATCATCGGCAGTTTTAGTGACCACCAGGGGTTTGATGGCGTGCTGGTCGGGCATCCGCATCATCATTATCATCTCGAGTTTACCCATCATCTCGGTTCCTCCGTGGGGCGTGCGCCCACCGAAGATAATCTCCTGGTGTTCTATATTCCTGATAATCAGCAGTGGCTGACGCAGTGCGAACGGATGCTGCAGGCCGGTTTTATCGTCGTGCCTTCGTTTAATCCCTACTGGGATGAATGCGGTAAAACCTTCGAGGATATTGACGGTTATCGGGTGGTGCTGGCTTTGCGGGACTGGACGGCATAGGCGCGAATGTCAGCGGAATTTCAGCTTTGCAAAGGCTGTGAGGGGAGAGGGTAAAAGTTTAGCAAACCGGCTACACGGGCAGCGTTTGAGGCATAAAGTGATTCAGACTTCTCAAGATAAGGTGAATGTTATGAAGACTCTTTCCCGCGTTTTGCTCATGCCGCTGTGTGGCCTTGGCGTATTATTCAGCGTGGCCAGTACCGCGGCTGAAAATACACATCCCCAATCACCGATAGAACAGCCGCACGGGTTGCCACCCTTCCACGGCGAGGGCATGCTGCCACCGCCGCCAATGATGGTCGGCTTTTGCCATCCGGGGCAACTGTTCTGTGCCAGCGTAGCCAGTGATAACCCGACTGAAACTATTCAGAAACTGACGTCGGTACTTCCGGCTACAACGGCAGGCAAGCATTACGAAGTGCGTCTTGCCGTCGTCGAGGTGCCGGATTACATGTCAGTGCCGCCGCTGGCAGAAAAATCTCAATAAGCCTCGCTGCTTCGTCGGCTGGAATTTAGTCAATCATGGCCTGATGAGGCCGGCGTTGCAGACACCAGTACGAATATCCCGCGTTGAATAACACCACCATCGCCGTAACAAAAAATACCGTCCGGAAGCCGTAACTGGCTGAGACCGCCGCACCCAGTAACGGACCGGTGACATTGCCCACATCACGGAACGACTGGTTGTAGCTGAATACCCGTCCTGCTACCTGATTAGTGCAGTTATAGATGAGCAGGGTCTGAACGGCCGGCAGCAATGCGCCATCGCAGGCACCCAGCAGAAAACGCAAAATACCCAGTTGCAGGGGAGTTTGTACCAGGGCCATCGGGATCAGCAACAACACAGATAACGCCATCATCGCCACCAGGATCCGCTCGGGGCCAATCCGGTCGCCGAGTTTGCCTAAACGCGGTGCACTCATCAGCGCGGCCACGCCAGGTACCGAAGCAATCATGCCGCTGATAAACGCCAGGTTTTGTGTATTACCGGCCAGCTCCCGTACGTAAAGCGTCAGGATCGGCGCAATCGAACCCGTCGCCACCTGAATAATCATGGTGGTGACAAACAAACACAGCACCAGTTTAGGATTTTTCAGCGAGGCAAAGACCTGCTTACGGTTCAGCATGTCTTTTTTGCTCACCGGGACAAACTGCTCACGGATAAAATAAAGCGTCATGATGAAACACAAAAACAGCACCGACGCGGTGATAAAGAACACCGGACGCAAACCATAGCTGTCCGCCAGCAACCCTCCGACCAGTGGCCCGAGCAGCGCACCGCTGACACCGCCAGTTGATAACGTACCCAGCGCCCAGCCGCTTTTATTGCGTGGGATTTGTGTGGCGATCAGCGCGTTAGCATTGGGAACAAATCCACCCAGCAAGCCAAGTAACGCGCGAAGAATCAGGAACTGCCAGATATTCTGCGCGAAGCCCATTAATACCATGACGATGGACATGCCGAGTGCGGATCGCAGCAGCATGATTTTGCGGCCTTTACGGTCCGCGAGTCCGCCCCAGAAGGGGGAGGCGATGGCGGAAAACAAGAAGGTGATACTGAAAACCAGCCCCGACCACATATTCAGGGATTCATGACCGGTTACGCCGAGGGTTTCCACGTAAAGGGGCAGGAAGGGCATGATCAGACTGAATGCGGCACCGGTCAGGAAGCAACCGATCCAGGCGACAAACAGATTACGTTTCCAGTTAATGGGATCTGGGGCGATTTCAGGTTCAGAGGCCGAAGTCATAAAATACCGAAGAAAGAGGTCAGATTCGCTCTGGAATGACACAAAGAAACAAGGCAGAGCATAAGTAACAATCAATTGGCTTAATAATTATGCGCCTAATTATCATTCACTTCAATGATGTTAACGAACTGTAACAAGCGAAGTGAAATACAGGTTCAAAAAGTCTTGAGGAGTGAGGGAGAGCAGATGAAAGCCAAAAAAACGGTCAGCAAGGAGGCTGACCGCGACAGACAAAGAATTAAAAACGCAATACTAAAACCGGATCTTAGCGCAGGGCTTCGTTCTTCATGACAGAGTAACGGCCGCTGCCCAGGAACATGATGACCAGACCACCAAAGAAGTACAGAGCTTCACCTTCCAGCCCCCATGCACCGACTTCAGTAACGGTGAAAAATTTGCCACCCACGACCAGGAAAACTGCCACTAAAATGTTGAATGCCAGCACCAGAGCGGCAGGGCGGGTCAAGATGCCCAGAATAATCAGAACCGGCGCAATCACTTCACCGATGTACGCACCGTAAGCAATAAAGCCCGGCAGGCCATCAGCCTGTAACATCTGTGCAATCCAGCCCACGCCATTTTCCATTTTTGCTACACCGTGGAATAAAACTAAAATACCAAAAGTCAGACGCAACAAAAGCTTACCAAAGTTCTGATGATCAACAGCACGGGTAAAAGCGGAGTTCAGTTTTGCCAACATAATGTGTTCCTTGCAAAGGTAACATGCCTTTAAGAGGCGGGAGGCACGCGGCTCCAAAATCAGCGGAGTAATCACATGCAGAAATTATGGAGAGAGTATTGGCCTAAATCGGGTGGGATCAAATCTGATAAGTTTGAAGAAGTCTGTGAAAAAAACTGATGAAGCAAATCAAAAAAACCGGACCTGCGGCTGCCGGACCGGTTCCGGGTGATTAATCGCTAAGGGCTTTATAGAGCGAAGGCTCACCTTGCGGGCGTGTTTTAAAACGACGGTGCAGCCACATATATTGCTCCGGCGCCTGACAGATCTCGTTTTCCACCACTTTGTTCATATACGTGGCGGCAACCACTTCATCATCCAGCGGGAAGTCAGCGACCTGAGGGTGAATAATCATCTCATAACCTTCCCCTTTCGGCAGACGGCGCGGAGTGAAGGGAATAATTGCCGGTTTGCCCATGCGTGCCAGCAGATATGTCCCGGTGGTGGTGGCGGCTTTATCGACCGCGAAGAACGGTACAAATACGCTGGCGCGCGGGCCGTAGTCATGATCAGGCGCGTACCAGATGATGTCGCCTTGCTTGAGGCTGCGGATCATCCCTTTGAGATCTTTGCGATCCAGCATCCCTTTATTCGAGCGCATTCGGCCTTTGGTCTGGATCCAATCCATCAGCTTGTTATCGTGAGGACGGTAAACCCCCACGCCCGGATTATGGATACCAAAGATACGTGCACCCAGTTCCAGCGTCAGGAAATGTACACCGATCAGCAGAACGCCTTGCTTGTTATCACGCGCATGCTGGATATGTTCCAGACCGCTGACTTTAAACCAGCGCTCGATGCGCCAGTCTGGCCAGAACCACGCCATGCCGGTTTCAAACAACCCCATGCCGACGGATTCGAAATTTTTCACAATCATATCTTCGCGCTGTTCCGGACGCATATCCGGGAAACACAATTCGATATTGCGTCTGGCGATTTTATAGCGACGTTTCAGGAAGCGCATTGAGAAGCGACCTAGCCCGGTACCGATGCGATAAATAACCGGATAAGGCAGTAACACCAGTGCATAAAGCAGTCCCAGACCCATCCAGGTGATCCAGTAACGAGGGTGCAGTAACGAACGATTAAAGGTTGGTACCTGAGTCATAGAATCTCTGCGTCAGTGAGTCGAAGTAGAAAGTTTATAAGCTCTGTCTAATGCAGCAGCCTGCCACAGAAACACGCACACATATTCATCCGGAATATGTGTTGTCCGTTATCTTCTGCAGCAAAGTGACATATTGTGGCATTTTTTTGATGTGAGGTGAAAATTCACGGCACTAATACCTCATTTATTTATAGGTTGAGTGAATGAAAAACAAAACGAATTCTCATTAATGTCCCGGCATATTCATTCACCATCAATTCAAATATCAATAGAGAATGTCTTTTTGTCAATGAAACGGGCGGCTATCGGGCCGCCCGTGATCACGTTTGCAAAATCCCCTTTCTGGCGACTTTCGCGTGAATCTTAAATCTGGTTATTATTCCGGCAGGAAAAGGCCTTTGACGCTATGCGGTTCGCTGCGCCAGTACTGTTTCGGCGCGGCCACTTTTTCTCCCAGTTTTGCCGCTGCATGCCAGGGCCAGCGCGGGTTATACAAAATACCGCGTGCCAGAGCAATCATGTCTGCCTGTCCGGTGCCGATAATGGCTTCCGCCTGTTCCGGTTCAGTGATCAGACCCACAGCGATCACCGGCATTTTCACATAACGCTTAATGCCATCAGCAAATGGCACCTGATAGTTCGGGCCGACGGTGATTTTCTGATGCGGACTCAGACCGCCGCTGGAGACGTGAATGTAGCTGCAACCCAGTTCATCAAGCGCTTTGGCGAGTTCAATGGATTGCTCCAGATCCCAGCCTCCCTCCACCCAGTCGGTGGCGGAAATACGCACACCAATCGGTTTTTCTGCCGGGAATGCCGCACGGATTTCCCCGAAGATCTCCAGCAGCAGGCGCATACGGTTTTCCAGTGAGCCGCCGTACTGGTCGGTGCGCTGGTTTGAAAGTGGTGACAGGAACTGGTGCAGCAGATAACCGTGAGCGCCGTGCAGTTCCAGCAGATTAAAGCCCAGACGGTCGGCGCGACGAACTGTATCGACATAGGCTTTTTTCAGCTCAGCGATTCGCTCCAGCGACATTGCCTGCGGGGCCTCAGTGCCTTCGGTGAAGGCGACGGCGGAAGGCGCAATCGTCTGCCAGCCACCCGCTGACTGGGCGATTTGTGCTCCGCCTTGCCACGGCGCAGCACACGACGCTTTACGTCCCGCATGTCCGAGTTGCAGGCCAAGTGGCATATCGCTGTTTTCACGTAAGCCGGTCACTAAATCCTTCATGGCCGCTTCGGTTGCATCGTCCCACAAGCCCAGATCCTGAGCCGAGATACGCCCCACGGCCTCGACAGCGGTCGCTTCCAGGATCAGCAAACCCGCACCTGAAAAGGATAACTGCCCGAGATGCGCGTGATGCCAGGACGTGGCTTTCCCTTCGTCGGATGAATACTGGCACATTGGCGCGATCACGATGCGGTTAGCGAGTGTCAGCTTCCCTAAGGAAATCGGTTCAAAAAGCTTACTCATGTTTCATGCCCCTTAAAATTCAGCGTGGTGATGGACTACAAGAATAGATAACAACTAAGAATAGGTTATCGCATTTCAAAAATGGGCAATGTACAGCAGGTGTTTTTCTCCTGACGAATTTGCAACGGGAGATGTCCTCATTGTTGCTTTAATGTATAATCTTGCCGCTTCAAAAGTAGCTATTCGGTATCAATAGTTAAATTCCCCTGAAAGACAGGAACGTACACCATGCCAGTGTTACATAACCGTATTTCTAATGAGGAACTGCGTGCGCGCATGTTGGCTGAAACTGAGCCCCGCACTACGGTTTCTTTTTATAAGTATTTCCAGCTCGAAGATCCAAAAGCCTTTCGTGACGCCCTGTACGTCAGCCTGACACGCCTTAACGTATTTGGCCGTATTTACGTGGCAAAAGAAGGGATTAACGCACAAATCAGCGTGCCGCAAAGCCAGTTTGAAGCGTTCAAAACCGTGCTGTTTTCCAGCCATCCGGCGCTGGATCAGATCCGCCTGAATGTCGCGCTGGAAGATGATGGTAAATCCTTCTGGGTGTTGCGTCTCAAAGTGCGTGACCGCATTGTCGCGGACGGGATTGATGATGATTCTTTCGACCCGTCAAATGTGGGTGAGTACCTGAAAGCCGAACAGGTCAACGCCATGATTGACGATCCGGACACATTGTTTGTCGATATGCGCAACCACTACGAATACGAAGTGGGGCATTTTGATAATGCGATTGAAGTCCCGTCTGACACTTTCCGCGATCAACTGCCTATGGCCGTTGATATGCTTAAAGAAGACAAAGACAAGAAAATCGTGATGTATTGCACTGGCGGCATTCGCTGTGAGAAAGCCAGCGCGTACATGTTGCATAACGGTTTTAAAAACGTCTATCACGTGGAAGGCGGTATTATCGAATATGCACGCCGTGCCAAAGAGCAGGGGTTACCGGTAAAATTTAAAGGCAAAAACTTTGTCTTTGATGAACGTATGGGCGAGCGTATTTCCGATGACGTGATTGCACACTGTCACCAGTGCGGTGTGGCCTGCGATAACCATACCAACTGCAAAAACGACGGCTGCCATCTGCTGTTTATTCAGTGCCCGACGTGTGCGGCGAAATTTGACGGCTGTTGCAGCGAAATCTGTATGACAGAGCTGAAGCTGCCAGTAGAAGAACAACGTGCATTGCGCGCGGGTCGTGAGAATGGCATAAAAATATTCAATAAGTCCAAAGGCTTATTGCAAACCACCATGCATATTCCGGCACCTGAAAACGACTGACCGGCGTGTATAAAAAAGCCCTGAATGGCGGCAGCGATTCAGGGCTTTATACGTTGAGGGAAGGGGATTACTTCTCCTGCACACCCTCGACCGAAATAATCAGCTCGACATTCTGCGATGCCGGACCGAGATCGGTAGTAATTCCATAATCCTTCAGCGCGATGGACCCTGCCGCTTCAAAACCTGCACGATAACCGCCCCATGGATCCTTGCCCTGACCGAGCAACTTAGCCTGTAACGTTAAAGGTTTGGTGACGCCGTTCAGCGTGAAATCGCCAGTCACTGCCAGATTTTCACCTTCTTTCTTCACTGACGTTGATTTGAATGTGGCCTGCGGATGTTTGCCAACATTCAGGAATTCAGCGCTGCGCAAATGTTTGTCACGTTCGGCGTGATTGGTGAATACGCTGGTGGTGTTAATCGTGACATTCACTTTATCCGCAGCGGGATCTTTCTCATCAAAAGTGAATCCGCCATCGAAATCATTAAAGCTGCCGTACAGCCAGCTGTACCCTAAATGCTTGATACGGAATTCAATAAAAGCGTGCTGACCTTCTTTGTCGATCTTGTAGCTGGCTGCCGTTGCCGAACCCGCCGCCAGTAACAGCGACGCCAGGGTTAAACCCAGAGTGGTCTTTTTCAACATGGTTATTCTCCGTTTATCCATAATATGAACAACATAAGTAAAGAGCTGACCGTGAGCCGGATCAGCGCCCCAGCATGCGGGTCAGGGTGCTGTCACGATCGATGAAATGATGTTTAAGCGCGGCAAGGGCGTGAAAACCTGAGATGATCACAATGCCCCACGCCATCCACAGATGCAGCGTGCCCGCGATATCGGCCTGTTGTTCCAGTCCAGACAGTGTGGCAGGGATCTCAAACCAGCCGAAGACACTGACAGGCTGACCTTCAGCCGTCGAAATCAGATAACCGCTGATCAGAATGCCGAACAGGCCGATGAACAGCAGAACATGAGCCAGCCAGGCGCCAATACGCGTTTTCACGCTGTAGCTTGCCAGCGGCTTAGGTGGCGGAGAAATAAACCGCCAAGCAAGACGGAATACCATCGCAGCAAAAATCAGGATGCCGATACTTTTATGTATTTCCGGTGCACGGTGATACCAGGTGTCGTAATAGCCCAATCCGACCATCCATAATCCCAGTGCAAATAAACCATAAACGGCCAAAGCGATGAGCCAGTGAATTAACACTGAAATATGGCCAAAGCGTGCAGGTGTATTTTTCCACAGCATAAGATGATGTTCTCAGTGAAGAGGGTGTTTGTGGAAAATAAACATTTGGAAACATATTGGCAAACTATTATTTTCAAATTAACCGATTAATTTAACTTGTTCATTATTTTTGATGGTATCAGGAAGGTTTCCTTCAGTGCTTTTGCTTTTGTTATCTTACGGCGGTTTTGATTATATCGGTTTCAGTGATGACAGGGGTCTGTAAGGTTTTGTCATCGAAGGTAAAGTTAATCCTGATACTAAAAATTTGAGTAAAAATAATGATTTCAGGAGTGATTAATCCTTGTTGATGCTTTTCATTAGCCGGTCATTTTGATGTGAACATGAAGTTTTGTTATTCAGGCTATCAATCTAAATGTTTCTTAAATAAAACGTAAATATGTTAAAGGTTGATTCTCGAGGTGATCGAGATCAGTTTGTGATATCAGACAATATTTATAATTCTCAATAATCCTGATTAGGAATTTTTTTATAGATTAATATTTGATGTTTGCCGGTGTGGGCGCTTTAGCTGAATTAAAAGAGCACCATCCGACATCACATGGAGAGTGACATATGTTTCCTGCAATGAGCCGTTTTATGGCAGTGCCAGTGCTGCTGACAACATTATTATTCCCCCTGACCCGCGTGGCGGCGCAGCCTTTGCCGACGGTGACCACGGCGACCATCACCACTCAACCTGATGGCGTCAGCCGGACCTATCTCGGGCGTCTTGAAGCTGTTCAGGCCGTCAATGTGACCAGCCGGACGGAAGGATTTATCGCCCGCCGGGCCTTTGAGGAGGGGCAGTTTGTGAATGCCGGCGACGTCTTGTATGAAATCGATCCCGCCTTGCATCAGGCGGCTGTCGCTCAGGCCAAAGCCCAGCTCGACAGCGCCAATGCTACCGCACGCCATGCACAAACCCATCTGAACCGCATACAGCGTCTCGGTGATGCGCGTACCGTCAGCCAGTCTGATGTCGATACCGCGCTGGCTGCCCGTGATACCGCCCGTGCGGCTGTCGCGCAGGCGCAGGCGGCGTTAAAAACGCAGGAACTGCAACTAAGCTATACCCGCATTACGGCGCCCATTGCAGGGCGCATCGGCGTGAGCCATTTTCATACCGGCAGTCTGGTGAATCCGGCCAGCGGTGCACTCACGGAAATCGTGCAGCTCGATCCGGTACGTGTGGTGATTTCAGTGAATGAACGTGATGTTCTCAGTGCCAGCCACAGCAGTGGCACGCTGGAAGACGCTTTCTCTGCCGATAACATGACGCTTTCTCTGCGCTTATCGGACGGTTCACCTTATATGAAAGCGCCCGTGCTGGAATCCCTCGGCAATCGTATTGATGCGCAAACAGGGACCTTGCCGGTCAGGCTGACTGTGGCAAATCCAGACCATCGTTTGCTGCCGGGGGGCACCGTGAATGTGGCCGCAGCGCCGCGTTCCGGACATTCTCTGCCGGTACTGCCTGCGCAGGCTTTGCAGCAAAATGCGGCAGGGCACTTTGTCTTGCTGGTGAATGCCGGACAGCGCGTGGAAGCACGCCCGGTGCGTCTTGGTGCACAAACGGGACACGGCTATTTCGTCATTGAGGGTTTGCAGGGCGGAGAAAAAGTTGTGACAGAAGGCCTGCAATGGATCCGGCCAGGTATGGAAGTGAATGCACGGGCTGCTACGGATGCCCCGGATATGGCCGCGAAGAAACGTTAAGGAATAACGATGCTCCAGCAATTTATTAAAAGACCCCGCTTTGCGGTTGTCATCGCGCTGGTGACGGCGCTGATCGGTGCCGTCGCCCTGAAGGTCATTCCGGTTGAGCAATATCCGGATATCACGCCACCCGTGGTGTCAGTCAGTGCTATTTATCCCGGTGCGAGTGCACGGGACGTAGCGGAATCCGTTGCCGCGCCGATTGAGGCGCAGGTTAACGGTGTCAGTAACATGCTGTATATGTCGTCGAATAGCGGCAATAACGGCAGCTACACCCTGACTATTACGTTCGCCAGCGGTACGGATCCGGATACGGCGGCTGTTGAAGTACAAAACCGTATTTCACAGGTCAGCTCACGTCTTCCGCCGGAAGTGCTGAACACGGGCGTGTCGGTGCGCAAACAGGCTTCTAATATTCTGATGGGCATCAGCCTCCTTTCACCGGAAAATACCCATGACATGCTGTTTATCAGCAACTTTGCCAGCATTCAGTTGCGTGATGCGCTGGCGCGTGTGGATGGTGTAGGTGATGTCCGGGTTTTCGGTTCCCGTGATTACAGCATGCGTATCTGGCTGGACCCGCGCAAAATGGAAGCGCTGGATGTCAGCAGTATGGAAATCAGCGCCGCTATTCAGAATCAGAATGTGCAGGCGGCGGCCGGGCAGATTGGCGCGTCACCGAGTCCGTCAATGCAGCAGCAAACCCTGACCATCAGCGGCGCGGGGCGTCTGAGTTCGCCGGAAGCGTTCGGCAATATTATTGTGCGTAAAAATGCTCATGGCGGTACGGTGCGTTTGCGCGATGTCGCGCGTATTGAACTGGGTGCGCAGGATTATCAGGTGAATGCGACACTGAATCAGACGCCGTCTGCCTTCCTGTCAGTCTATCCCGCACCGGGGGCAAATGCGCTGAATGTGGCGAATGCTGTGCGGGAGGAAATGTCGCGTCAGGCACGCAATTTCCCGGATGATCTTACCTATGAAATCAAATTCGACTCGACTCGTTTTGTCAGTGCTACGCTTGATGAGATTGCCGTTTCACTGGTACTGACCTTCGTCGTCGTCCTGTCGATTGTTTATCTGTTCCTGCAAAGTATGCGGGCGACATTCATCGTCGCACTGACCATTCCGGTGTCTTTACTGGGGACGTTTGCCGTGCTTTATGCCTTTGGCTATTCCGCCAACACCCTCAGCTTATTTGCCATTATTTTGGCGCTGACGGTAGTGGTCGATGACGCCATCGTGGTGGTGGAAAACGTTGAGCGCCTGATGATGGAGGATCCGTCGCTCGGGCGTGTGGCCGCAACCCGCAAAGCTCTGAAGCAAATTGCCGGGCCGGTCATCGCCACTACTGTGGTTCTGCTGGCGGTATTTGTGCCCATTGCGGTTCTGCCGGGTATTACCGGTGCGCTGTATCGTCAGTTTGCTGTCACTCTGTCGGCGGCCGTTGTTCTTTCAAGTATCAACGCGCTGACCCTGACCCCAGCGCTGTGCGCAACCCTTCTCAAGCCGCGACCTGCGAAGCCGGCCCGTGTTTTCCACTGGTTTAATCAGGGGCTGGACGCTGTTCGCGATGTCTATGTGAAAGCCGCACGGGGCATCAGTAAAAATGTGTTCACCAGCGTTGTAACGGTTCTGGTGATCGGCGGAGCCTGTGTATGGGGCTACAGCAGTTTGCCAAAATCCTTCCTGCCGGATGAAGATCAGGGCTACTTCTTCGTGAATGTGCAGTTACCCGACGGGGCGTCATTAAACCGCACCGATGCCGTGCTCGGGCAGATGCAGCAGATTATGCAAAAAGACCCGGCGGTCGAGGATGTGATCGCCATCAGTGGCTTCAGCCTGCTGAGTGGCGGGAGTTCGCCAAACGCCGCATTTGGTATCGTGTTGCTCAAGCCGTGGGGCGATCGCGACAGTGTGGATCAGGTGATTGGTCGCCTGCAACCGGCGATGTCGGGTATTCCCTCTGCAATGATTATGGCAATAAATCCGCCCGCGATTTCCGGATTAGGTACGGCCTCAGGGCTGGATTTACGTTTGCAGGCGTTACAGGGGCAATCGCCACAGGAACTGGCTGTCACCGGACAGGCGCTGATCCAGGCCGCTAACCAGGATCCTCATCTGAGCCGTGTGTTTACTACCTTCAGTGCATCCGTGCCGGAAATCGCCCTGAGTGTGGATCGTGACCGTGCGGCGCTGTTACAGGTACCGGTCAGCCGTATTTTCGGTACGTTGCAGACATCACTTGGTGGCGTGAACGTCAGCGATTTCATCATCAATAACCGCCTGTTTAATGTGCAGATGCAAAACGAAATGGAAGATCGCCAGCGCGCAGACCAGATATCCACACTCACGGTACGCAGCGACAACGGCTCACTGGTTAGCCTGGCGAAGATGGTTGAACTGACACCGTCGCTGGGTGCACCGTTTATCACGCAATATAATCAGTTCCCTTCACTGGCTATCAGCGGCTCGGCGGCACCCGGCATCAGTTCCGGTGAGGCGATGGCGCAGATGGAACATATCCTGAGCGAGAAGCTGCCTGCGGGTTACGGCTATGAATGGACCGGCATGTCATTGCAGGAAATTCAGGCTGGTGGCCAGGCCATCCTTATCTATGCCGCGGCACTGCTGTTTGCGTATCTGTTTCTGGTGGCGCAATACGAAAGCTGGAGCATTCCTCTTGTTGTGATGATTTCTGTGATTTTCGCGGTGTTTGGTGCAATCGGCGGCCTGCACATGGCGGGGCTGAGCAACGACGTATATGCTCAGATTGGTATGGTCTTGTTAATCGGCCTCGCGGCGAAAAATGCCATTCTGATTGTTGAATTCTCAAAAGCCAGAAGAGAAGAGGGGGCATCTGTCAGCGAAGCGGCGCAGGACGGCGCGAAACAGCGTTTCCGTGCGGTAATGATGACGGCAATCTCGTTCATTCTCGGGGTGTTACCGCTGGTCATGGCATCCGGTGCAGGTGCCATGAGTCGGCATATCATCGGCGTTACGGTGTTCAGTGGTATGTTGCTATCCACGACGGTGGGGATCCTGTTTATTCCGGCGCTGTATCTGCATATCCAGCGTCTGCGTGAGTGGGTGAAATCTCGCTAAGGATCCGGCCAGCTTCAGGAGAGAAAGGCTTGCGTAAAACGATCGTGACAACTCAGGGTCTGAAAATTGTTGTAATGATGGCGATGCTGGTAGTGATCTTCGCGGGGATTAAATCTGCTGCAGATATCATCGTGCCCTTTATTCTGGCGCTGTTTCTGGCTTTCGTATTGAATCCGCTGATTGTCTTACTGGAAAAATGGCGGGTGCCCCGGGCACTCGCTGTTTTGCTGGTGGCAACGCTGGTTATTTGCATGATGGTTTTTCTGACCACCAAACTGCTGGTGACGCTCAATGAATTTGCCCGCACATTGCCACAATATCGCGGGCTTATTGTCGACAAACTCAGTGATATTGAGGCCAGGTTTCCGCAAAGCGAACTGACGTTATCTCCCGAGCAACTGGCCAGTTACATCGATCCGGCGGCGACGCTGAATATGGTCAGTAAGTTAATCAGCTATTTGTCCAACGCCATGGCCGGTCTGTTCTTACTGCTGATGACCGTGGCATTCATGCTGCTTGAAGTCCCGCAACTGCCCTACAAAGTGGAGCAGATGTCTGAGGACCCGGGCAAAGGAATGGCTAATATTCAGCGTGCCCTGGACAGCGTGACACGCTATCTGGTGATCAAAACGCTGATAAGTGTGGTGACGGGGCTGGCAGTTTGGGCCTTGCTGGCAGTTACCGGCATCCGTTTTGCGTTCCTGTGGGGGATGCTGGCTTTCGCCCTGAATTACATTCCCAATATTGGTTCTTTTATCGCGGCTATTCCGCCGATCATTCAGGCATTTTTGTTTAACGGTTTCAGTGAAGGGTTGATCCTGGCAGGGGGCTATATCCTCATCAATCTGATTTTCGGCAGCATTATTGATCCGAAAATTCTGGGGCGCGGATTGGGGTTATCGACGCTTGTGGTCTTTATGTCGCTGATATTCTGGGGATGGCTGATGGGGCCGGTCGGCATGTTGCTTTCGGTGCCGCTGACGATTGTGCTCAAGATAGCCCTTGAACCTACGGCGGCAGGTCACAAAATTGCCGTGCTTCTGGGCGATGGTCCGCCAGAACATAAAAGTTAGCTTTTCTCTTCAAAATGATGAGCAAACATTTCAATTTTTTTATGCATTAAGCGAATCACTGAAAGCAGGATGTTTGTGATTTTTGTGGGAGTCGCGTGACGAGAAATTATGCTTGTCATTGGTGAGGCTGCTCAAGATGAGTCTGCTAACATTAAGGCCATCGTCGGCTTCTGTCGTCATAGTGCAACCTGGCGAGAGAGAAGGGATAAAAACAAGATTTTTAAAAAGATGGGTGAAGAATATCATGATATAAAATGCCCTGAATTATCAGGGCATTTAGGGTTTTTGCAGGTTTAGCTATAAGTTTTGTAAATCATCTGCAAGTCGTCTTTAATTTGTCGGCTGATTGGCGTCGCAGAAATATCATCAATGGGCCAGAATAAATACTTTATCAGGTTGTAAATGAAACAAAATTCCAGCCGGTTACGGACTTTGATTTTCTGCGCCAGATGTCGTTTATGGACATATACTGTACGGCTGCTGATGTTTAATTTTCTGGCAATGCGGTAGTTCGGCATCTCAGACATCCAGTAGCTCATTACCAGAATTTCCTGATCGCTAAGTAACATTTTTGGCAAACCGAAGTTATTTATCGGCATAAATGCTTCGGGATCTGCTGCAATCTGCTGCAAGAGGGAGGTGAGTGCCTGCTTGTTGAGAATAGAGACTTCGCGGGTAACGGCAATCGGTGTTTCAGAATCCGGGTAACTGGCGTCAACGTAGCAGTATATTCGGGCGCTTTGACAAAATTCAAAAAACGCTTTTAATTCCTCAGATACTTCTGCGTTATGGCAATGGTTTGTCATATTCACAAGAATAATATCAGGTTGAAATTCAGGAATTAGATTGAGGGAGTGAGAAATATTCACAGTGTCGATAATATCGAGGCTGTTATTTTCAATAAGATAAGAGAAAATTCCTAAACGCGTAAAACCACAGGGTTCAATTATACAAATTTTCATACCACGTCCTTGTCATGCGTAACATTACGCGCCGAAACCACTCCTGTGATTTCTGTATCCAGCATAGATTCTTTTCTATAATGCTGTCAATTCGTAAATTCCAGTCTATTGATCTTGTTCAAACTGGAATTGAAAAATCGTATCGTTAATAAAATGATAACCCTCGATAAATATTCACGAGGGTTGAAATTATTTTACGTTAATTGAACCGCGTAAGAGAAAAGGGGGTGAGATCAAAAGGAATAGGATGATTGTTACCGAAGTGAGTAACTATTTCCCCTAATACGCTGGCGAATTTAAAACCGTGACCACTTAATCCCGAAATCACTAAGGTATTTTCTCTGTCCGGCAGGGTATCAATAATGAAATCTTCATCAGTCGTCATGTCATAAGTGCATGACGCACCACGCAAACTGACACCTACACCCGGCAGGAAATGGCGGAAGAAATTGAAGGACTCTGTGCCATCCTGACTGACGCTGCCATAAGGTTTACGCTGCTCGGGTTCCGTTATCCATTGACCACCGTTATGCTTACCTAACTTAAGTTCATCCTTCACTGAGGGGAATCCGTAGTACTGATCGCCCTGCAGAGTTTCGAGCGTAAAGGCTGGAAAATGGTTTTCTTCACTGTAGCGGCCATCTGCATGGAACCAGGCAAACACCTTACGCAGAGGTTTCACGGGTAATTCCGGGAGGATTTTCGTGACCCAGGTTCCCGCCGTTACTACCAGTTTGGCCCCGCGGTAGACTCCGTCAATCGTTGAGACTTCAATGCCATCATCCAGCCAGTTAATACTTTCAACGGGACAGTTGAATAATTGCGCACAACCCGCTTCCCGTGCGAGACGAATGTATGCCGCAACCGCCATTTCACTTTGCAGAAAACCCGAGTTGGGTTCGTATACACCGCAATAGCCGTCCTGCAGCGTGAACAGAGGCCACTTTTCACGAATTTCAGCCGCACTGAGGGATTGTATGACGAGGTTGTAGGTTTCTGCGCTGTTCTTAACGTTACCGATAAATTCAGAGTTTTCAGGACCAATATTCAGGACGCCGCTACGATGGAAAATCTTATCGCTGCTCAGTTCTGCCAGCTCATCCCAAAGCGTTTGAGCTCTCAGCAGCATTGGCACATAACGGGAACCTTCGCCGTAAGCGTGGCGGATAAGGCGTGTTTCGCCATGGTGACTGCCCGCCTGATGGGGTGGCATTGCGCTATCTATCATCAGCACTTTCAAGCCGGAACGGGTGGCGTAGTAGCCTGCGGCTGAACCGACCGAACCGCTGCCTACGATAATGAGATCGTAATCCATAATTCAAACGTTCCTGTGGTAAGAATTTTTAACAAACTGGCTACTGGCATGATAGAGAGTTTAAGGCGAAGAAGGCAAGCAGCGCGGAGGCAAAGAAAAAGGCACCAGGATAAATCGCTGGTGCCTCAGACTGGCAGGTAAAGATTAGTGTTTTCGGTGATCACTGTATTCGTACTCGTTAGATTCTATCTTTTCGATGCCGGCTTCAAGAATGTTAATGAGTTGCCGTGCAACGTCGGTAGTTAACCACAAGGTTCTGTCTACCTGAGCATCCTCGGGTGTCTGGTCTTTTGAAGACAGGTAATGAAGGCGTATCATCATGGCATCATAAGAGTCGACGGTACTGATATCCCAACCAACAAGCGGGTGTGTCTGAATAACTTCATCATTTCTGTCCATATAGACCCCTTATATTGTAGTGACTGACGTGAGTGACTATCTGAGGATCAAGGCGGCTCATTATCATGTGAGCAATTTCAGTATAAACAGATAAACCGATTTATGGAGTGATTTAAGCGTATTAAATTGTAAATAATTTGTGTTGATTATTTATTCAGCGGAATAATCTGAGATTAACTTAAATTTTATTTTTCAGAAGAGTCTGTTTTATGCAGTAAAAAAGAATAAAAAACCGGACTGCGACGCCCGGTGAAATACACCAATAGCCTTGCGGCGTGGTTTTAATAAACCTGATTATTATAGATAGGGAGTAAAAAGTGAATGGCTTTTCAGGGATTTCATCGGGTTACTCATCGTTCTGATTTGAGAACCAGTCATCAGCGCTTTCCCAGGTTTCCTGAAGAATTTCCTCGATAAGGTCACGGTCAGTTTTTGCGCCACCCAAAACGGACAGGCTATTTGCCCCCGCATAGCGGACCTGAATTTTATTTTCGCGGTCAGAAAACTGTTTGTTAATTCTTTTACTCAATTCACCTGATAACGCGTCCAGCGCGCCAGCAGGCAGAGGCTTGGTTTTATCGATTGTGACTTCAACACGCATAGGACCTCCTGAATAGATTTGACTGTATATTTATACAGTCAAATCATGATCAGTGCAATACACGCTTGTGAGAATTTGTATTTAGTTCGACGTCACTTTCCAGTTCAGTGTCTGACCTGCGAGGAATGGCACAACAGATTCATTGCCCAACGCAATTTCTTCCGGCTGCGTCACCGGTATACGAGACATTTCGATGAAGTCTTCATTGAGCGGCAGGCCATAGAAACGCGGGCCGTTAAGGGAGCAAAACGCCTCAAAGTGTTGCAGTGCATCCATTTCTTCAAAGACGGTCGCATAAGCCGATAACGCCAGTGGGGCATTGAAGCAACCTGCACATCCGCAGCTCGATTCTTTACGGTCTTTGGTGTGCGGCGCAGAGTCGGTACCGAGGAAGAAGCGATCCGCGCCGCTGGCGATGACCTCACGCAATGCTTCCTGATGAACGTTGCGTTTGAGAATGGGGAGACAGAACAGGTGAGGGCGCACGCCGCCAACCAGCATGTGATTGCGGTTGAACATCAGATGTTGCGGCGTAATGGTTGCGCCCAGATACTGATTGCCGGAAAGAACATACTGCGCGGCTTCTTTGGTGGTGATGTGCTCGAAGACAATTTTCAATTCAGGGAACTGACGACGCACCGGATCCATCACTTCATCAATGAAGCGGGCTTCACGATCAAAAATATCAACATGGTTGTGAGTGACTTCACCGTGGATCAGCAAAGGCATACCGATTTTCTGCATACGTTCCAAAACAGGGTAAATCATTTTGGTATCAGAAACGCCATGCTGGGAATTTGTTGTCGCGTTCGCCGGATACAGTTTTGCTGCTGTGAACACGCCTTGCTCGAAACCGCGGGCAATTTCTTCCGGATCCAGAGAATCGGTCAGATAGCAGGTCATCAGAGGGGTAAAATTATGTCCGACAGGCAACGCGGCCATAATACGTTCACGATATGCTATCGCAGCCGCCACGGTGGTTACGGGAGGACTCAGGTTTGGCATGACAATCGCACGACCAAATACTTCACTGGTGAAAGGTAACACCGTGCTGAGCATTTGGTCGTCACGAAGGTGAATATGCCAGTCATCTGGACGGCGGATTTTCAAAACTTGCGGTGTTGCGGTCATCAGGCAAAACTCCGGCATTGAGAGACAAGATATTGGGATCAGGTGCGGTAATGGGAGCATTAACGGCGGGGAACAAGAATAAGCGTAAAAGCGATGTGTTGCATCTGTTAAATAAAGTTCGTATTGAAATCAATGTGTCGAAAGGTTCATAGTGGGGACAGATTTTAGTCAGAGTGCTTACCGGTTCGCCGCTAAGCATGACCAAAAAAACAGGAGAACCATTATGGAAATCAGAGTTGTTGCCACTATTGTCGCTAAAAAAGAGTTTACGGCAAAAGTGACAGAAGCGTTGCTTGACGTAATTGAACCAAGCCGACAGGAAGTAGGGTGCCTGCAATATGAGTTGCATCAGGATCTCGATACAGAAGGGACTTTTGTTTTCTACGAGCGATGGGCCTCTGAAGAAGCGCTGAATCAGCACAACAAAACTGAACATTTCCAGCATTTTGCAAAAAGCCTGGAAGGTAAACTGGAGGAACTCACGATTCGCCGGTTGAAAAGTCTGGCCTGATGAGATTGAATCTTCAACAGTTTCTATAAAAAAACCCGCCGAGGCGGGTTTTTTTAGACTGAGTGGTCAGCGATTACTCGGCTGGCATCTCAGGTTTGGTGGCCGGGGCTGTTGCAGTGGTGGCTGCCGCATGGCCGCCTGCAGAGCCCTTACCCTCAAAGTTGAACTCAGGGCGAATCCAGTCACTGTGACGAGGTGGCTCTGGCACATAGGCAGGTGCTGGCGCCTTCGTCATTGGCGCGGTTGCGAGGTGCTTGAAGCGAGGTGCAACAACCGCAGCTTCAGTACCTGCCGGAGCGGCTGCGACTGGCGCAGTTTCCACAGCAGGTTTAACTTCAGCAACAGGTTCAGCTTTCACTTCGGGTTCGGCGACTGGCGCAGGTGCCTGAACTTCAGATGCAGCGAGAACATCTGTGGGTTCAACGATCGCAGGCTCGAGCGCTTCTGGCGCAACATCAACCACAGGTGTTTCTGCAACAGGTTCAGCTGTTGCCGGTTCGACCAGCACTGGCTCGTCGGCTACAGGTTGTGCAACGTCTGCTGCTGCGATTTCGGCCGGCACCTCTTGTGGTGCAGCGTCAACAACATCATTGACAGGCTCTGCGACTGGCTGTTGCGTAACTTCAGTGATGTCAGATATGACCGGTGTATTCGCCTGTGCAATCTCGACCTGCTCAGTCAGCACTTCAGGAGTTTCTGTTTCAGTAACCTGTTGTTCAGAGGACTGAGCAACCGGATAAGTGACCCAGACTTTACCCGAAGCCATTTCCGGAGAAACGAACGCACCTGCAAGTGGCATTGGTGACTGGGTCGGATAACGCTCATCACGATAACGACGACGACGTTGGCCGCTTACACGCAGATGGCGTGGAGAACGACGTGAACGACGTGGCATGCCATTTTCACGGGCGTTGTCATTCTGATTATCTTCGCTATCAGCAACGTTTGCGGTTTCAGCATCAGAAGGTTCCTGCTCAGCAATCGCTGGCGCCGCAGGGCGAGTGCCGGTGATCAATAACTGAGCTGCAGCTTCTTCTTCATGATCTACTTCTGCTTCAGATTCGAAACGGATTTTATGCGACAACTGACGACGCTGACGGCGCTGAGTTGGCTGACGATCTTCCTGCTCAGTGTCATCGGCAACCACCGGAGCAGCAACTTGTTCGACAACTGCGACATCCTGAACTTTCTCTTCAGTTTGTGGTTTACGCTTGTCTTCAGAACGGCGACGCGAACGTTCACGGCGAGGCTGTTGCTGCTGTTCTTCACGAGCGACAGTTTCAACTTCTTCGCTACGGGTTTCGGTAACAACCTGTTCCTGATTACGGCGGCCACGGCGCTGCTGATCATCACGCTGTTCGCGATTATTTTCGCGGGTATCACGGCTTTCACCACGATTATCACGATTGTTGTCACGACCTTCGCCACGTTCACCACGATTACCGCGGTCATTGCGCTCACCGCGTTCTCCGTTGCGATCACGACGTCCGCCCTGGCGGCGTTGATTACGGCGTTCGTTGTTACGACGGTTTTCCGTTTCAGTAGCTTCCGGCGTCTCTTGCGGTGCTTCAACAGGTTTAACTTCCTGCTGTGGCTCCGGTGCGAACAAGCTTTTCAAACCACTCAGAAGGCGGCTGACAAACCCTGATTTCTCAGCAACAGGTGTCGCAGGCGCATTAACTGTTGCCGTTCTGGTTTTAACCGGTTCTTCGGTCACTGCTGCCTGCTCAAAGCTGGATGGAGGCGCTTCGCTTTGCAGCGCAAACGCAGCCAGTGCCGGTTGCTCAGGACGACGACGTTCAGTCGGCAACTCTTCTGAAGGTTGCAGCATTTCCGCTTCATGAATCTGTGGCAGCAAATAGCTCAGTGCAGAAATTTCTTCGCCTTTACGAACGCGAAGAACATGGTAGTGCGGAGTTTGCATCTGATCGTTAGGCACGATCACTGCACGCACACCACCCTGACGTTTCTCGATGGCATTCACCGATTCACGTTTTTCGTTCAGCAAGTAAGAAGCGATTGGCACCGGAACGATGGCATGCACTTCTTTAGTATTTTCTTTCAGTGCTTCTTCTTCGATCAAGCGCAGAATCGACAGTGACAGAGATTCGTTGTCACGGACGGTACCAGTACCTGCACAACGCGGGCAGATATGGTGCGTTGATTCACCCAATGACGGGCTGAGGCGCTGACGGGACATTTCCAGCAAACCGAAACGGGAAATGCGACCGATTTGAATACGGGCGCGGTCCTGACGAACGGCATCACGCAGACGGTTTTCTACTTCGCGCTGATGGCGAACAGGTGTCATGTCGATGAAGTCGATAACAATCAGACCACCGAGGTCACGCAGGCGTAACTGACGGGCAATTTCATCTGCAGCTTCAAGGTTGGTGTTGAATGCGGTTTCTTCGATATCGCCGCCGCGGGTTGCACGCGCGGAGTTGATGTCGATAGCGGTCAGCGCTTCGGTGCTGTCGATAACAATAGAGCCACC
Source organism: Rahnella sp. 2050 (assembly GCF_040544515.1). Taxonomy (NCBI): domain Bacteria; kingdom Pseudomonadati; phylum Pseudomonadota; class Gammaproteobacteria; order Enterobacterales; family Yersiniaceae; genus Rahnella; species Rahnella sp. 2050. Next base: position 1,310,802 of record NZ_JBEPKE010000002.1, read on the forward strand.
GGAAGGCAGACGGACTTCGCGCTGGAAAGCGGATTCAATCTGCGATTCGATTTGGTAATGACTGAACAGCGGAATTTCGCCAACATACGGCTTAATTTTGCTGCTGAAATCAGGACGACCCAGAGCAGCAATATGTTCTTTTGCCAGCTCGAGGACTTTCGGGTTATCGATGAGGATCTCACCGATGTCCGGGCGCAGGTAATCACGAAACGCACGAACGATAACGTTGCTTTCCTGATGGATCAGGAATGGCGCAGGGCGGCCTTCAGCGGCTTTCTTGATCGCATCCCAATGCTTAAGACGGAAAGTCAGGTCCCACTGCAGAGCTTCTGCGGATTTACCGACACCGGCAGTACGCACAATCAGTCCCATGCCATCAGGCAGTTGCAGGGAAGACAAGGCTTCTTTCAGTTCAGTACGGTCATCGCCTTCAATACGGCGGGAAATACCCCCTGCGCGTGGATTGTTTGGCATCAGAACCAGATAACTACCGGCCAGACTGATAAACGTCGTCAGTGCTGCGCCTTTATTTCCACGCTCTTCTTTATCTACCTGAACAATGACTTCCTGGCCTTCGCGCAACACATCTTTGATGTTCGGGCGGCCATGGGAAGAATAATTGCTTGGGAAATATTCGCGGGAAATTTCTTTCAGAGGGAGGAAACCATGTCGTTCCGCGCCGTAATCTACGAATGCTGCTTCCAGACTTGGCTCAATGCGGGTGATTTTACCTTTGTAAATATTCGCTTTTTTCTGCTCATGGCCCGGACTTTCAATATCCAAATCATACAGCCGCTGTCCATCTACGAGGGCAACGCGCAACTCTTCTTGCTGAGTTGCGTTAATCAACATTCTTTTCATCTTAACTTACTCATTATTATTCCATTATTGACAGAGCTGCGGGCAAAATGACCTCATGACCGGATAAACCGTTGGCCCCGAGTCTTCTCGCAAATCGTCAACCTCACGGCTGTCGCTTGCATAGGGGCGCATTATTTCGGTAAGTCTGCTTTTGCTGTATTAAAGACACCAGCGTTGTGAAAGCAGCACTTTTATTAGGGGAATAGCTTCTGAATTTGCGTTAACAGATCTCATTCCATTCGCCGGCCAAGCTGCAACCCGCAGCCCGCTAATTGCTTGATTTCACATTACGTCTTACGCCATTGCTGCGTTTTTGTGCGATCAGGCAAATCTATAATTCCTGCGTTTTCCCTAACTTAAGAGAAACAACGCCGAAAGTGACTTCATTATTCCATTGCAGGCACTGTGATAGCAAGGTGACTTTTCCCAAGCAGGTAAGATATTTACCTCAATGAGAGATGCGCCGCATTGTCAGAACCTGAGCTTTCTTAAAAAACAGGGGGAGTGAGAAGGTTTTCCTGTGCTGTTACTGGTAAAGTAAAAGTTAAGCACATAAAAATCAGTGGCGCGAACCGTGCCGGATATTTAGAATCGCGAGCCATGAAAACTGAGAATCCAACTGTACAATTAATCCCCATTTCTGACGACGAAGCTGGTCAGCGTATCGACAACTTCTTACTTAAAATCCTTAAGGGCGTGCCGAAGAGCATGATCTATCGCATCGTGCGTAAGGGTGAAGTGCGGGTAAATAAGAAAAGAATTAAGCCGGAATATAAATTAATTGCCGGTGATGAAGTGCGTGTCCCGCCCGTTCGTGTTGCTGAACGTGATGAAGCGCCTGTTTCTGCAAAGCTGGATAAAGTCGCCGCGCTGGCGGATTGCATCTTATATGAAGACGATCATTTGCTGATCCTTAATAAACCTTCCGGCACTGCCGTACACGGCGGCAGTGGTTTAAGTTTCGGCGTGATTGAAGGCCTGCGTGCGCTGCGTCCGGATGCTCGTTTTCTGGAACTGGTTCACCGTCTGGACCGTGATACTTCCGGTGTTTTGCTGGTCGCCAAGAAACGCTCTGCACTGCGTTCCTTACATGAGCAACTGCGTGTGAAAAGCATGCAAAAGGATTATCTGGCGTTGGTCCGGGGTGAATGGCCGTCACACTGCAAAGTCGTGCAGGCCCCTTTACTGAAAAATATTCTGCAAAGCGGCGAACGTATTGTCAGGGTTAATGCCGAAGGCAAGCCTTCAGAAACGCGCTTCAAAATTGAAGAACGTTATGAGTTTGCAACTCTGGTTAAAGCCAGCCCGGTGACCGGCAGAACCCATCAGATCCGCGTACACGCATTGCATGCCGGACATCCGATTGCGTTTGATGACCGCTATGGTGAGCGTGATTTCGATGCAAAACTGTCCGGAACAGGCCTCAATCGTTTATTCCTGCATGCGGCGGCGTTGCGTTTTGAGCATCCGAACACGGGTGAGACGATGCGTATTGAAGCACCGATGGATGCCAAACTGCGTAACTGCCTGAAAGTTTTACGGGGTAAAACGACAGCACGTTAAAGTGCGAATAGTAAACAGAGGCGCACAGAGTGCGCCTTTTTTATTCCTTTTATAGCAACGGATTGATGCCTTCCTGACGCAACAAGGCGAGCAGGGCAATAAGAGGCAACCCAATCAGCGTGTTCGGGTCGCGTCCTGCCAGACTGTCGAAAAGTGTGATCCCCAGTCCTTCGCATTTAAAGCTCCCGGCACAGTCATAAGGTTGTTCGCGATGCAAATAACCGGTAATTTCTTCATCAGTTAATGACCGGAAGGTCACGTCAAATGTTTCACATAAAGTCTGCGCCGTTTGTGTTTCGCCGTTATACAGGCTCAGGCCGGTGTAAAACGTCACTGTCTTGCCACTGGCAGCACGCAACTGGTGGAATGCGTTATCAAACGTGTGCGGTTTGCCGGTTATTTTTCTGTCAATCACGCAGACCTGATCAGAACCGATTATCAGGTGTTCAGGATACAAAGCTGCAAGCACGCTGGCTTTGCTGTAAGCCAGACGCTGCACCAGTTCGGCGGGTTTTTCGTCCCGACCCGGCGTCTCATCAATGGCGGGTGAGGCGCAGGAAAATACCAGGCCGGCTTTATCGAGAAGGGCCTTGCGGTAAACCGATGTTGAAGCCAGAAGTAATTTTTTTTGATGTGCTGACATAATTTTTTTTCACAAAGCGTAGCGTTATTGAATCGCACATTTTAAACTGTCGGCCGCTGCGGAAGCGAATATTGGTGAAAGGTGCGGTTTTAAGGCCTTTTTCTTTGACTCTCTGTCGTTACAAAGTTAATATGCGCGCCCTATGCAAAAAGTAAAATTACCCCTGACCCTTGATGCGGTTCGCACTGCCCAGAAGCGTTTAGACTATACAGGTGTCTATACTGCTGATCAGGTTACGCGTGTTGCCCAATCAGTGGTCAGTGTGGATTCTGATATACAAACCTCTTTGTCGTTTAATATCGACAAACAGCGTCTGGCTGTGATTACCGGCCACTCCGATGTTGCTGTCACTCTGGAATGCCAGAGATGCGGTAAGACGTTTGAACATCAGGTTCACACAACATATTGTTTTAGTCCTGTCCAGAATGATGAACAGGCTGAGGCATTACCGGAAGCGTACGAGCCGATCGAAGTCGATGATTTTGGCGAAGTTGATTTGCTGGCAATGATTGAAGACGAAATTATTCTTTCACTGCCTGTCGTGCCGGTACATGAATCTGAACACTGTGAAGTGTCCGAAGCGGACATGGTATTCGGTAAACTGCCTGAAGAGGCGGAGAAACCAAATCCATTTGCCGTATTAGCGAGTTTAAAGAAAAGTACTTAAGGAGTAAGGTCCATGGCCGTACAACAGAATAAACCAACCCGTTCTAAACGTGGCATGCGTCGTTCACATGATGCTCTGACCACTTCCACTCTGTCTGTGGACAAGACTTCTGGTGAAACTCACCTGCGTCACCACATCACTGCCGACGGTTTCTACCGCGGTCGCAAGGTAATCGGCTGATATTTGTCTGCAACTTATTCACGTGATAAGTGCTGGCAAGGCGATACCTTGACTCGTCTAACCATCGCGTTAGATGTAATGGGCGGAGATTTCGGTCCTTCCGTCACAGTGCCTGCTTCATTGCAGGCACTGATCTCTAATTCTGAATTAGACCTCCTTCTGGTCGGCGATCCCGACGCAATCACACCTTTCTTAGCCAAAGCCGATCCTTCTTTAACAGAACGAATTCGGATAATTCCTGCTGAATCAGTTATAGCCAGCGATTTACGTGCGTCGCAAGCTATACGGGCCAGTAAAGGAAGCTCGATGCGTGTGGCGTTGGAACTGATCAAGAGTGGTGACGCACTGGCGTGTGTCAGTGCCGGGAATACCGGCGCACTGATGGGATTAGCCAAGCTGGTTGTCAAGCCGCTGGATGGCATTGAGCGCCCGGCGTTGATGAGCGTGCTACCTAACCAGCAACGTAGTAAAACTGTGGTGCTGGATCTGGGCGCCAACGTTGAGTGCGACAGCACGATGTTGGTCCAGTTTGCCGTGATGGGGGCTGTGATGGCCGAACAGGTGGTGGGGATCACGAATCCCCGCGTTGCCTTGCTCAATATCGGCGAAGAGGAAAGCAAAGGGCTGGATAATATCCGTGAAGCCGCCGCGATTTTAAAAAATACCGCACTAATCAACTATATCGGTTATCTTGAAGGTAACGACCTTCTGACCGGTAAAACAGATGTGATGGTGTGTGACGGCTTTGTGGGTAACGTTACGCTCAAGACCATGGAAGGTGTAATAAGGATGTTTTTGTCACTGTTAAAATCCTCGGGAGAGGGTGGCAAGAAGGCCTGGTGGTTGAAATGGTTAGGTCGGATTCTGCAGAAAAAATTGCTAAAGCGTTTTAGCCATCTCAATCCCGACCAGTATAATGGCGCATGTTTGTTAGGATTACGGGGCATCGTTATTAAAAGCCACGGCGGAGCAAACCAGCGTGCGTTTGCTGTTGCTATCGAACAGGCTGTGCAGGCGGTGCAGCGGCAAGTCCCTCAGCGGATTGCCGCGCGCCTTGAAGCTGTATTACCCAAGAGTGACTGATCGTACATGTATACAAAGATTCTCGGTACGGGGAGCTATTTGCCCGTGCAAGTTCGGACTAATGCCGACTTAGAAAAAATGGTGGATACCTCCGACGAGTGGATCGTCACACGTACGGGTATTCGTGAACGTCGTATCGCTGCACCGGATGAGACTGTGGCCACAATGGGCCTGCACGCTGCTGAAAAAGCACTTGAAATGGCCAGCGTCAGCGCAAGCGACGTAGGTTTGATCATTGTTGCAACAACCTCATCTTCACATGCATTCCCGAGTTCAGCCTGCCAGGTGCAGAATATGCTCGGCATCAGGGATTGCGCAGCGTTCGATCTGGCGGCGGCATGTGCAGGTTTCACCTATGCGCTGAGCGTTGCCGATCAATACATTAAAAACGGTGCTGTAAAATACGCGCTGGTGATTGGATCTGATGTGCTATCCCGTAAACTCGATCCTGAAGATCGTGGCACGGTGATCCTCTTTGGAGATGGCGCTGGCGCAGTATTGCTGGGAGCTTCCGAAGAGCAAGGCATCATCTCCACTCACATGCATGCCGATGGTCATTACGGTAATCTGTTGACGTTGGCGTACCCTAGCCAGTCAGAACCAGAAAAACCTGCTTATGTCACTATGGCGGGTAATGAAGTCTTCAAAGTCGCGGTGACTGAGTTGGCGCACATTGTTGATGAAACCCTGACGGCAAATAATCTCGACCGCTCTGCTCTTGACTGGCTGGTGCCACATCAGGCGAACCTGCGTATCATCAGCGCAACAGCGAAAAAGCTGGGCATGGGCATGGATAAAGTCGTTGTTACGCTCGATCGTCATGGCAATACGTCGGCGGCTTCTGTGCCTGCAGCACTTGACGAAGCGGTCCGGGACGGCAGAATTCAGCGCGGGCAATTAGTGTTGCTCGAAGCATTTGGCGGTGGCTTTACCTGGGGCTCGGCGCTGGTACGTTTTTGATTTAACAGGATGATAAAAATGACAAAAATAGCGGTGGTTTTCCCTGGTCAGGGTTCTCAGACACTCGGTATGCTGGCTGATTTAGCCGCTGCGCATCCGGTGGTTGAAGAAACATTTGCCGAGGCTTCTTCGGCACTGGGGTACGATTTATGGCAGTTGGTGCAGCAGGGGCCGGCTGAAGAACTGAATAAAACCTGGCAGACGCAACCGGCATTGCTGGCCGCTTCTGTCGCCATCTGGCGCGTATGGCAGCAACAGAATGGCACTCAGCCTGTTCTGATGGCTGGCCACAGTCTGGGTGAGTATTCCGCTTTGGTTTGTGCTGGTGTACTGGATTTTAAACAGGCGATTTCTCTGGTTGAACTGCGCGGTAAGCTGATGCAGGAAGCCGTTCCGGCCGGAACTGGCGCGATGTATGCGATCATTGGTCTGGATAATGATGCCATTGCCAAAGCTTGTGAAGAATCTGCACAGGGTCAGGTTGTTTCTCCGGTGAACTTTAACTCGCCTGGTCAGGTTGTGATCGCGGGTAACAAAGAAGCCGTAGAACGCGCTGGTGCAGCATGTAAAGAAGCCGGTGCAAAACGTGCTCTGCCTCTGCCTGTCAGCGTACCTTCACATTGTGCACTGATGAAGCCAGCCGCTGAAAAGATGGCGATTGCGCTCGAAAATGTCACTTTCAATGCGCCACAGTACTCTGTCGTGAATAACGTTGACGTGAAAGTCGAAACGTCTCCTGAAGCGATCCGCAGTGCGCTGGTACGTCAGTTGTACAGCCCGGTTCGCTGGACTGAGTCTGTCGAATACATCGCTGCACAAGGCGTAGAACAGTTATTAGAAGTGGGACCAGGTAAAGTGCTGACCGGTCTGACCAAACGTATTGTTGACACCCTGACGGCTGCCGCTGTGAATGACACGGCAAGTCTGGCAGCGGCGCTTGAACAGTAATAAGAGGATGAGTATGAGCTTCGAAGGCAAAATTGCACTGGTTACCGGTGCCAGCCGTGGTATTGGCCGCGCAATCGCAGAAAAACTGGTTGCTGGTGGCGCGAAAGTGATCGGCACTGCGACCAGCGAGAAAGGCGCAGAAGCGATCGGCGAATATTTAGGCGAGAATGGCAAAGGTATCATGCTCAATGTGGTTGATTCTGCATCTATTGAGCAAGTATTGGCGACGATTCGAGCTGAATTTGGCGAAATTGATATTTTAGTTAATAATGCCGGCATTACCCGTGATAACCTTCTCATGCGTATGAAGGATGATGAGTGGCAGGATATCCTGGATACGAACCTGACTTCAGTGTTTCGGCTGTCAAAAGCTGTCATGCGGGCTATGATGAAGAAACGGTGTGGACGGATTATTACAATTGGTTCCGTTGTTGGCACCATGGGTAACGCAGGGCAGGCGAATTACGCGGCGGCTAAAGCTGGCTTGATTGGTTTTAGTAAGTCTTTGGCACGTGAGGTCGCTTCACGTGGCATTACTGTCAACGTCGTCGCTCCTGGCTTTATTGAGACGGATATGACAAGGGCGTTGACAGATGATCAACGCGCAGGCATTTTGTCATCAGTTCCAGCCAACCGGTTGGGCGATGCCAAAGAAATTGCCAGCGCCGTTGCTTTTTTAGCCTCTGACGAGGCCAGCTACATCACGGGTGAAACATTACATGTCAATGGCGGCATGTACATGATTTAAAAATTACGAAATTATTTGCGTTTTTTGCGGTAAAAACCGCAAAATAGAGCAAATTCGTGGTTTGAACAGCCTGGATTTAGTTGCATCTTTTTCAACATTTTATACACTACGAAAACCATCGCGAAAGCGAGTTTTGATAGGAAATTTAAGAGTATGAGCACTATCGAAGAACGCGTTAAGAAAATCATCGTTGAACAGCTGGGTGTTAAACAGGAAGAAGTAGTGAATGCTGCATCTTTCGTAGACGACCTTGGCGCTGATTCTCTCGACACCGTTGAGCTGGTTATGGCTCTGGAAGAAGAGTTTGATACCGAGATCCCTGACGAAGAAGCTGAAAAAATCACTACTGTTCAGGCAGCAATTGATTTTATCAACGCTAGCCAACAGTAAGCGTACATGCTTTAAGTTTAGATAGTTAGGCGGTCATTTGACCGCCTAAGTTTTTTTTATCCCACGGTATTACTACTTTTTTCCCTCCCTGGAGGACATACGTGTCTAAGCGTCGAGTTGTAGTGACTGGACTGGGCATGCTGTCTCCTGTCGGCAATACTGTAGAGTCCACTTGGAACGCTCTCCTTGCCGGTCAGAGTGGCATCAGCCTGATCGACCATTTTGATACTAGTGCCTACGCAACGCGTTTTGCTGGCTTAGTAAAAGATTTTAACTGTGAAGACTTCATCCCGCGCAAAGATGCCCGCAAGATGGATGCCTTTATTCAGTATGGTATTACTGCCGGTATTCAGGCGATGCAAGACTCCGGGCTTGAGGTAACTGCTGAGAACGCGCCACGCATTGGTGCGGCGATCGGTTCCGGTATCGGTGGGCTTGGTCTGATTGAAGAAAACCATTCCTCATTGGTTAACGGCGGACCCCGCAAAATTAGTCCTTTCTTCGTTCCATCCACTATCGTCAACATGATTGCAGGTCATTTGAGTATCATGTTCGGGTTGCGTGGGCCGAGTATTTCTATTGCAACAGCCTGTACTTCTGGGGTGCATAATATTGGTCATGCAGCACGTATCATCGCTTATAACGATGCCGACGTGATGCTGGCAGGCGGCGCGGAAAAAGCCAGTACCCCGTTGGGCGTCGGTGGATTCGGTGCAGCACGCGCGCTTTCAACGCGCAATGACAATCCTCAGGCGGCGAGTCGTCCGTGGGATAAAGATCGTGATGGTTTCGTACTGGGTGACGGCGCAGGTATTATGGTGCTGGAAGAGTACGAACATGCCCGTAAACGCGGTGCAAAAATTTATGCTGAAATTGTCGGTTTTGGCATGAGCAGCGATGCTTACCATATGACATCACCGCCGGAAGATGGCGCGGGTGCGGCATTGGCGATGGAGAACGCACTGCGTGACGCGGGTGTTTCTGCGGCTCAGATTGGTTACATCAACGCACACGGCACCTCGACTGCGGCGGGTGATAAAGCCGAAGCCCAGGCGGTTAAATCCGTCTTTGGTGCTGATGCGCATAAAGTTATGGTCAGCTCGACAAAGTCGATGACCGGCCATCTCTTAGGCGCAGCGGGTGCGGTGGAGTCCATTTTCACCTTGCTGGCATTACGCGACCAGGCGGTTCCGCCGACCATCAATCTGGATAATCCGGATGAAGGTTGTGATCTGGATTTCGTCCCTCACGAAGCGCGCCAGGTTAAAGATATGCAGTATTCCTTGTGCAACTCGTTCGGTTTCGGCGGTACCAATGGTTCGCTGGTATTCCGTAAGATCTGATCCCGCACAAGCTGTGTTTGTGAAGGCCCGTTAATCGGGCCTTTTTGTTGTCTGAATTAAAGCGAAGACTGAATACAACAATGCGTAAACGGGATGCGTGTTCCTGCTGGCAGCGCGTGTCAATACGATAAAGTAAGAATGCTCTCCTTGATGCGACAGACCGGCTCACGCAGGCTCTGCTGTCAGAGAATCGTGACCATAAGCTCCAGAACCGGAGGAAGTAACCATGTGGATTAATGGTGTGGCGGCCGCGATGTTGTCGGCAAGTGACCGTTCAGTGCAGTTTGGCGACGGTTGCTTTACCACAGCCAGGGTGTCAGACGGTGTGATTGTGTTTCTGGCCGGGCATATTCAGCGTCTGCAACGTGCTGCGTCGGTACTGCGGATTGAAGGTGTGGACTGGACGGCTCTGGAACAGGAAATGGTTCTGGCTGCCGGACAGCAGAAAGAGGCAGTGGTTAAAGCCGTCGTGACGCGCGGGCAGGGCGGCCGAGGTTACAGCGCCGCAGGTTGCTCTGCGCCGACGCGTATTGTTTCTGCGTCTGATTATCCGGTGCATTATCACGCGTGGCGGCAACAGGGCGTGAAACTCGCGCTGAGCCCGGTCACACTGAGTAAGAACCCGTTGCTGGCCGGAATAAAACATCTTAACCGGCTGGAACAGGTAATGATCCGCATGCATCTTGACCAGACAGATGCCAATGAAGCGCTGGTGGTTGACACCTCGGGCTGCCTGGTGGAATGCTGTGCGGCAAATTTATTCTGGCGTAAGGGAAATCAGGTGTTTACTCCGGATTTATCGCAGTCCGGCGTTGATGGTCTTATGCGTCAGCACGTCATCCGCGTACTTGAAGCGACATCCCCCTGGGTTGTGAACATCGTCAGTGAATCTGCGGAAACATTATCAGATGCTGACGAAATCCTGATTTGTAACGCCCTGATGCCCGTTCTGCCGGTGAATCAGGTCGATGACAAATATTACATTTCACGGCGTTTGTGCGATTTCCTGCTCCAGAGCTGTTAAGAAAAAGTGATTAAACAATGACAAACAAAAAGACCAAAATCTTCGCCCTCATTGCCCTGATTCTGTTAGGGCTGGCGACGTTTGCCTATCAAAAAGTAAAACAGTTTGCGGATCGCCCGATCAATGTCAGCAGCGAAACTATCTTTACCCTGCCCGCAGGCACGGGACGCGTGGTGCTGGAAACACTGCTAATTGACAAAAAACTGATGAAGCCCAATCCGTGGTTTCCGTGGTTATTACGTTTAGAACCTGAACTGAGCGAGTTTAAAGCTGGTACTTACCGTTTTGAAAAAGGCATGACAGTACGTCAGATGCTTGAGCTGCTGAAAAGCGGTAAAGAGGCCCAATTCAGCGTTCGTTTTGTAGAGGGCTTTAAGCTCAGCGACTGGATGAAAGTTCTGGATAAATCAGAGTATCTGAAGCATGAACTCAGTGGTAAAAGTGGCGAAGACATTGCCGCCGCGCTGGGCGCAACGGACACCAAAAATCTCGAAGGCTGGCTGTATCCGGATACTTACCATTACACTGCGGGCATGACCGATTTATCTCTGCTCAAACGTGCTCACGTAAGGATGGAAAAAACGGTGGCGGATATCTGGAAAGGCCGCATGGATTCTCTGCCGTATAAAACACCTGCTGATATGGTCACCATGGCGTCGATCATTGAAAAAGAAACTGCAGTTAAAGATGAGCGCCCTGAAGTCGCTTCAGTATTTATTAACCGCCTGCGTATTGGTATGCGATTGCAAACCGATCCGACGGTGATTTATGGGATGGGTGATAAATACACTGGCAACATCACCAAGAAAGATCTGGAAACGCCGACTCCGTACAATACCTACGTGATCACCGGCCTGCCGCCGTCGCCAATTGCGATGCCGAGCGAAGCCTCACTGCAGGCCGCCGCGCATCCGGCGAAAACCCCGTATCTATACTTTGTCGCAGACGGCAAAGGCGGGCATACTTTCAGCACTAACCTTGAGAACCATAACAAGGCGGTTCGTGTGTACATAGAGGCGCTTAAGAATAAGAATGAAAAGTAACTTCATTGTGATTGAAGGCCTTGAAGGGGCAGGGAAAACTACTGCTCATGACGTGGTCGTCAATGCTCTGCGTCAGCACGGCGTGGGCGAAATCGTCTTCACCCGTGAACCGGGTGGAACGCCGCTTGCTGAGAAATTACGCGATTTATTCAAACGCGGCGTCGATGGCGAAAAACCTACCGTGAAAGCAGAAGTACTGATGCTTTATGCCGCCCGTGTTCAGCTGGTCGAAACGGTAATTTTGCCTGCACTGGCGCGTGGCGCGTGGGTTGTCGGGGACCGGCATGATCTTTCTTCACAGGCCTACCAGGGCGGTGGTCGCGGGATTGATGCCAAACTGATGACCTCCTTGCGTGATACCGTCCTGGGTGATTTCCGTCCTGATTTGACGCTGTATCTTGATCTGCCTCCGGCTATCGGATTGCAACGTGCCCGTGCCCGTGGGGAACTGGATCGTATTGAGCAGGAAGCGTTGCCTTTCTTTGAGCGTACGCGTACGCGTTATCTCGAACTTGCTGCCGGAGACAGCCGCATCAAAACCATCGATGCCTCCCAATCCATTGAGCAGGTCACCGCTTCCATCGAGCTGACGTTGAAAAACTGGTTCGATGAGCAGGTTTTACAAGGCAACGCATCATGAACTGGTATCCGTGGCTCAGTGGCCCGTACAGACAACTGGTCGGGCAATATCTGACGGGGCGTGGCCACCACGCTTTGCTGATGCATGCGGCTGCGGGGATGGGTGATGAGGCGCTGGTGTATGGTCTGAGTCGATGGTTGCTGTGCCGGCATAAGGACGGGGAAAAAAGCTGCGGAACCTGCCACAGCTGCCAGCTGATGATTGCCGGAAACCATCCTGACTGGCATATTCTCCAGCCTGAAAAGGGCAAAAGCTCTCTGGGCATCGACCCGGTGCGTCAGCTTATTGAAACGCTGTACAACTATTCGCAACAGGGCGGCGCAAAAGTTGTATGGATCCCTCAGACGGAAATGCTGACCGAAGCGGCGGCCAATGCCTTGCTGAAAACGCTGGAAGAGCCGCCTGCTGGCACTTATTTCCTGCTCGGTTGCCGGGAGCCTTCGGCTTTACTGGCGACGATCCGCAGTCGCTGCTTCTACTGGCATCTGCCGGTGCCTGAAGAAACGCTGGCGGTGCACTGGATAAACCGCCAGCTCAGCGCGGATCCGTTCGCGATTAAAACCGCCCTGCGTTTGGCCAACGGCGGGCCATTATCGGCCATTGAACTGTTGCAGCCGGAGCGCTGGAAACAACGCGTGGCGCTTTGCCAGCAGCTTTACGTTCAGTGCCAGCAGCAGGATATGCTTTCTCTGTTGTCTCAGCTTAATCATGAGGATGCCGCTGAACGCCTGTACTGGCTGGCGACGTTACTGCTGGATGCTGTCAAATGGCAGCAACATGCCGGGCAGTTCATCATTAATCACGATCAGCAGCCGCTGATTGCTTTGCTGGCAGGCGCGCAGTCTAACGCATCTCTGCAACAGTCGGTTACGGCGTGGATGCACTGCCGTCAGCAATTGATTTCCATCGTGGGGGTAAACCGCGAACTGCTGCTGACAGAACAGCTGCTGGAATGGGAACAAATGCTTCAGGGGGCGGTTTCCTCGTCAGTTTTCAGTTCCGCGCTATCGCGCTGATATACTCTTTATCTTCAACATACCGCAACGAGTTAATTATTATGTTTTTAGTCGATTCCCACTGCCACCTCGACAGCCTGGATTACAACGAGCTGCATTCAGGCGTGGACAGTGTGCTGGAAAAAGCCCGCGAACGTGATGTGAAATTTATGCTGGCCGTCGCAACAACCCTGCCGGGCTATCGGGCAATGACGCAGCTGATTGGTGATCGCCCGGACGTGGCATTTTCCTGCGGTGTTCATCCGCTGAATATCGACGATGGTTACGATTTCAACGAGCTGCGTGAGCTTGCCGCCAGCCCGAAAGTGGTGGCGATGGGGGAAACCGGTCTGGATTATTTTTATCAGAAAGAAGCGCATCAGCTGAAACTGCAGCAGGACTCTTTCCGCGAGCACATCCGTATTGGCCGCGAGCTGAACAAACCGGTGATCGTCCATACCCGTGATGCCCGCCAGGATACACTGGATATTCTCAAAGAAGAGAAAGCAGGGGAGTGCGGTGGTGTACTCCATTGCTTTACCGAGGATTTGCCGACCGCAAAATTCCTGCTCGATCTGGGTTTTTATATCTCTTTCTCCGGAATTGTGACTTTCCGTAATGCCGATGCGCTGCGTGAAGTGGCACGTTACGTCCCGCTGGATCGTCTGCTGGTAGAAACTGATTCGCCATACCTGGCACCGGTTCCGCATCGCGGAAAGGAAAACCAGCCTGCTTATGTGCGTGACGTTGCCGACTACATGGCAGTGCTCAAAGGCGTGAGCGTGGAACAACTTGCCGAAGCCACGACAGCCAACTTTTCACGATTATTTCACATCGATTCTTCTTCCCTGATGTCACTTTAGGCCAGGTCATATTCTCTGTATTTATTTTTCACCTCGTAATTAATCCTCTGAATGAGGTATTTTGGCACCGTTTTAGGCGGTGTCAGGGGGCTTTTATTCGGATTTTATGTTGATAAATGGTGGCTTTTAAGACGCTCTTACTGCATTTTTCAGAAAAACGTGACTGCCATCAAACATTAACAAAGGGAATTATTTTACCCTGCGTAAAAATTAAAAGGGGTGCTCAGACACCCGACAGCAAAAGGTTCGCAACACTTTTGCAAAGCGGTTAGTTATCAGGCTAAACCGCAATAAGTATCAAAAAGAATCATTACTCAGGAGCACAATCAATTATGTTTAAGAACGCGTTTGCAAACCTTCAAAAGGTCGGTAAATCGCTAATGCTGCCAGTATCCGTACTGCCAATCGCAGGTATCCTGCTTGGTGTCGGTTCTGCAAACTTTAGCTGGCTGCCACTGATCGTTTCTCATGTTATGGCCGAAGCCGGTGGTTCAGTCTTCGCTAATATGCCTTTGATCTTTGCTATTGGTGTTGCCTTAGGCTTCACTAACAACGACGGTGTTTCTGCACTGGCGTCCGTTGTGGCATATGGCATCATGGTGAAAACCATGGCGGTTGTGGCTCCACTGGTTCTGCATTTGCCCGCTGAAGAAATTGCAGCCAAGCATCTGGCCGATACCGGCGTACTGGGCGGTATCATCTCCGGTGCGATTGCGGCTTACATGTTCAACCGTTTCTATCGTATCAAGTTGCCAGAATATCTGGGCTTCTTCGCCGGTAAACGTTTTGTTCCGATCATCTCTGGTCTGGCTGCGATTATCCTGGGTGTGGTTCTGTCCTTCATCTGGCCGCCAATCGGTACAGGTATCCAGACCTTCTCACAATGGGCGGCTTACCAGAACCCGGTCGTGGCATTCGGTATCTACGGTGTGGTAGAACGTGCACTTGTTCCGTTTGGTCTGCACCATATCTGGAACGTTCCATTCCAGATGCAAATCGGTGAGTACGTGAACTCTGCAGGTCAGGTGTTCCACGGCGATATCCCACGTTATATGGCCGGTGACCCAACTGCAGGTAAACTGTCAGGTGGCTTCCTGTTCAAAATGTACGGTCTGCCAGCCGCTGCGGTTGCTATCTGGCATTCAGCGAAACCTGAAAATCGTGCAAAAGTCGGCGGCATCATGATTTCCGCTGCCCTGACTGCGTTCCTGACCGGTATCACCGAGCCAATCGAATTCTCCTTCATGTTCGTTGCGCCGATCCTGTACGTGATCCACGCGATTCTGGCCGGTCTGGCATTCCCAATCTGTATCCTGTTGGGTATGCGTGACGGCACCAGCTTCTCGCACGGTCTGATTGACTTCATCGTTCTGAGTGGTAACAGCAGCAAAATCTGGCTGTTCCCAATCGTAGGTGCGGTGTATGCGGTTGTTTACTACAGCATCTTCCGTTTCCTGATTGCGAAGCTGGATCTGAAAACACCTGGTCGTGAAGACTCTACCAGCGAAACCACCGCGCAGGGCGGTTCTGAAATGTCCGCCTCTCTGGTTCAGGCTTTCGGCGGCAAAGACAACATCACTAACCTTGATGCCTGTATTACCCGTCTGCGTGTCAGCGTAGCGGACGTCTCCAAAGTCGATCAGGCTGGCCTGAAAAAACTGGGTGCGGCAGGTGTGGTAGTTGCAGGTTCTGGTGTTCAGGCGATTTTCGGTACTAAATCTGACAACCTGAAAACCGATATGGACGAGTACATGCGTAGCCATTAATGGTGAGCAATGTCTGGTTCTGAGAAAGGAGGCTTCGGCCTCCTTTTTTTATGTCTGCGATTCAGCGGAGCGCTGGCTGACGCTTTCTGCGTCAATTAAGCATCAAAAAGCGTAATCAGGTTGAAAGGAATGGAAATTCTAACCCATACTGCGTACAACGCTTTTTACTTTGTTAAGGACAGTTAAGATGGCCGAAGAGACAATTTTCAGCAAAATCATTCGCCGTGAAATCCCTGCCGACGTGGTTTATCAGGACGAACTTGTCACTGCGTTTCGCGACATTTCTCCTCAGGCACCCAGCCATATTTTGATTATCCCGAATGTTCTGATCCCGACAATGAATGACGTCGATGCGACGCATGAAGCAGCGCTGGGCAGAATGATGACGGTGGCCGCGAAAATTGCCGAACAGGAAGGCATCGCCGAAAGCGGTTACCGCCTGATCGTCAACTGCAACCGTGATGCTGGTCAGGAGGTTTATCACATCCATATGCATCTGGTCGGTGGCCGTGCACTGGGTCCATTGCTGTCACGTCAGTAAGGGTAAACATGCGTTTTTTGATGGCGTTATTGCCAGTGATTTTGTTGATAGGTTGTAGCAGCAAGCCCACTATTGCGCTGAATAATCAACAAAGAGTGGTAATGGAATCCCCCGTTCTGACGGCAGGCATAATCCCAGGTTCGCCATCCGTATCTGATTCCGGCGGGCAGAAAAAAGCCACAACCAGGTTGGATAACAACCAGCCACACTCAGTCACCCTGCATTATCGTTACTATTGGTATGATAAACAGGGGCTGGATTTATTCCCGGTCGCCGAGGCCAGGACCATTACTGTTCCGGCGAACAGCAGCGTGGACGTCAGTTCCCTGAACGGCAATCTTGATGCGTACAGTGTGCGTATTTACCTTTATCTCTAATTTTTTGCACGGAGAAGGTTGATGAAAAAGTATTTCCTCATTGTGGCAATGGCCGCATTGATCCTTGGCGGTTGTACGTTGCCAAACCAGCCACAGCAGCCTGAGCAACCGCAGCAGCCACAGCAACCGTTGCCACCGGTTAACCCGCCGGTTCCGGAGCAACCGCAGGTCCAGCCAGTTCCGCAGCCGCCTAAATTTGCCAATATCGACTGGACCGCAACTGTTGAGCCAATGCTTGCGAAAATGCTGAAATCCGGTGGTGTGCAGCCGGGCAGCGTTCTGCTGGTGGATGGCGTGAAAAACAGCACCAATGGTTCCCTGCAAATGGCAAAAGCCACCGATGCATTGCGCAATGCACTGGCCAACAACACGACCTTCCAGGTGGTACCCGCCGAGCAACTGGCTTCTGCCAAACAGTCTCTGGGATTATCGCCGGATGACAGTCTGGCTTCGGTCAGTAAGGCCATCGGCCTGGCAAACATCGTAAAAGCGCAGTACGTGCTTTACAGTACCGTGAGTGGTGATGTGAAAGCGCCGACCATGTCGATGCGTCTGATTACCGCACCGAGTGGTGAAATCATCTGGTCAGGCCGCGGTGCAGTTCAGAATTAACGCTGAGCTTCTGCAACACGAACTCCGGCAACTGATTGAACAACATTATCCGGCGGTGAAAACCGCCGGTTTTCGTTTATTACCGGTTGCCGGGCTGACCGGCGAAAGCTGGAAAATCAGCTCGTCTGCCGGTGAGTTTCTGGCACGACATCAGTCTGTACAGCGGCAAGCTTTGGGCGCTGACCGGCAACGCGAATCTGTGATTTTGCGGCATATCGCGCGGCACAAATTAGGCCCTTGTGTCAGACTTTATTCGCCGCCGTGGCTGATAGTCGACTGGATAGGCGGAACGCCGTTGCAAGATCAGGCACTCGCCGCCGTTTCAGGCCAGAAAGCCTTGTGCCAGTGTCTGGTGCAGTTACACCAGTTGCCACTATCAGGCTACCGGCTGGATTTACAGCAGCAATTTGCCCGCTACTGGCAACATATCGACCGGCGCAGGCTGACGCCGCACTGGCTGCGTTTGCACCGCAAAATGTTGTCGCAGGATCCGCCGTCACCGCTGAAACTGGCGCTGGTACATATGGATATTCACGCCGGTAATGTGCTTAGTACGCCAGACGGGCTGCGGCTGATTGACTGGGAATATGCGGCGAATGCGGACATTGCGCTGGAGCTGGCGGCGATTATTCGTGGCAACGACTGGAACGCGCAGCAGCAAAATGCGTTCATCGGCGAATACGTTGATGCTGGCGGCTATCAGGAAATATCTCTTTTGCAGCAGCGGGTTAAACGCTGGATCCCCTGGGTTGATTACCTGATGCTGATGTGGTTCGAAGTGCGCTGGCAGCAGACCGGCGAGAGTAAATATCTTGAATGGGTGCGCCCGTTGCACCCGTGATAATTGTCTGAAAAATGAAAAGGAGCGTCCATTTTGTTGGGACCTGTAATGCTGGATGTCGCTGGCTATGCGCTGGATGCCGAAGAACGTGAAATTTTGCAGCACCCGCTGGTGGGCGGGCTGATTTTATTCACCCGAAATTATCATGATGTCGATCAGTTGCATGAACTGATCCGCCAGATCCGCGCCGCGTCGCACGACAGGCTGGTGCTGGCCGTGGATCAGGAAGGCGGGCGCGTACAGCGCTTCCGCGAAAGTTTTACCCGTCTGCCTGCCGCGCAATCTTTTGCGGCGCTCAATGAACCGCACGAAGCGGGGCGTCTGGCCCAGGAAAGCGGCTGGCTGATGGCGTCGGAAATGATTGTGATGGATATCGACATCAGCTTCGCGCCAGTGCTGGATATCGGACATATCAGCGCAGCTATCGGCGAACGTTCGTTCCATGCAGAACCCCGGAAAGCGCTTGAAATGGCTGAGCAGTATATTCTCGGTATGCATTCCGCTGGCATGAAAACCACCGGTAAGCATTTTCCGGGGCACGGTGCCGTCAGCGCGGATTCCCATAAAGAAACACCACACGACGATCGCCCGCTGGAAGTTATCCGCCAGCACGACATGGCTATCTTCCGTCAGCTCAACGAACGTAAATTACTGGATGCCGTGATGCCGGCGCACGTGATTTATACTCAGGCCGATCCACGTCCGGCCAGCGGTTCGCCATACTGGTTGCAGGAAATTTTGCGCAAAGAGCTGAATTTCAACGGCGTGATCTTCTCCGATGATATCTCAATGGAAGGTGCGGCAATCATGGGGTCTTATCCCGAACGCGCGCAGGCCTCTCTGGATGCGGGTTGCGACATGATCCTGGCCTGTAACAACCGGCAGGGCGCTGTCAGCGTGCTGGATAACCTGTCTCCGGTCAACGCTGAGCGCGTTGCACAGTTGTATCATCGCGGACTGTATAGTGGAAAACAGGCCCGTCAGGACCTGCAAAATTCGAGACGCTGGAAAGAGGCAAACCGTGATCTGACCACACTCGACGCCCGCTGGCAGGAACATAAACAGGCTGCCCTGTAACGTTTTTCCGACCACGTGAAGGGTTCAACGCACATTCAGGATGAGGTAAACGATGATTATCTATTTGCATGGCTTCGATTCAACCAGTCCCGGTAATCACGAGAAAGTGTTGCAGTTACAGTTCATTGATCCGGACGTGCGCTTCATCAGTTACAGCACGCTGCACCCGCGTCATGACATGCAACATCTGCTAAAAGAAGTGGATAAAGTGCTGCAGGAAACGACGGACAAGAATGCGCTGATTTGCGGCGTCGGACTTGGCGGATTCTGGGCTGAACGCATCGGTTTCCTGTGCGGGATCCGCCAGGTGATGTTCAATCCGAATTTGTCACCGCAGGATAATATGACCGGGAAAATCGACCGCCCGGAAGAGTATGAAGATATCGCCACCAAGTGCATCAGCGATTTCCGCGAGAAAAACCGCGACCGCTGTCTGGTGATTTTATCCCGTGAAGATGGCGTGCTCGACAGCAGCAAAACGGCTGAGAAATTGCATCACTATTATCCGGTTGAATGGGACGAGCATCAGAGCCATAAATTCAAAGATATCTCGACGCATCTGCAACGCATTAAAGCGTTCAAAAATATCGTCTGATTTAACATTTCGTTTCTGAAATCGCTAAAACCACTGCCTTTGCGCAGTGGTTTTTTATTTGTGACATTCCCGCTTCAGAATTCGTTTTCATGGCAGATCCGCGTCTAACTTGCTGATTTAAAGATGTCAAAATGCGTGCCATTTTCCTAAGTCAAATTAGCCAAATGAATTTAAATTGACCTATATCAATTTTGGTATGACCAAATCACCACGCGTGATATCCTCCGTCTCAGATACCGATTTAACTTAAGCAACCCTATGTTATATAAGGATTATATTTTTACTCTTATATAACAATTGGTTCACATTTGAGGGGGTCATTTTGACATCACCAATGAAGAAAATTGTGATTATCGGCGGTGGCGCCGGCGGTCTGGAACTGGCGACCAGCCTGGGCCATAAACTTGGCCGCAACAAAAAAGCGGAGATCATTCTGGTCGACCGTAACCACAGCCATTTATGGAAACCCCTGTTGCACGAAGTGGCGACCGGCAGTCTGGATGACGGCGTGGATGCGCTGAGCTATCTGGCTCATGCCCGCAACCACGGTTTCACCTTCCAGATTGGCTCACTGACCGATATCGACCGTGAAAATCAGACCATCAAACTGGCTGAAATCTGTGACGAGAACGGCGAAATGCTGGTGCCGGTACGGGATATTGCGTACGACACCCTGGTGATGGCGCTGGGCAGCACGTCTAACGATTTCGGTACACCGGGCGTCAAAGACCACTGCATCTTCCTGGATAACCCGCATCAGGCGCACCGTTTCCATAACGAAATGCTGAACCTGTTCCTCAAATTCTCTGCCAGTGCAGACAAGCAGAAGAAAGTGAACATTGCGATTGTTGGCGGCGGGGCGACGGGTGTCGAGCTGTCTGCCGAGCTGCATAATGCGGTAAAACAACTGCACAGCTACGGTTTCGAAGGGCTGGACAGCGAAGCGCTGAACGTCACGCTGGTGGAAGCCGGTGAACGTATTCTGCCTGCGCTGCCACCGCGTATTTCTGCTGCGGCGCATAACGAGCTGACTAAACTGGGCGTACGCGTTCTGACGCAAACCATGGTGACCAGCGCGGATAAGAACGGTCTGAACACCAAGTCCGGCGAATTCATTGACGCCGATCTGATGGTCTGGGCGGCGGGGATTAAAGCCCCTGATTTCATGAAAGACATCGCGGGTCTGGAAACCAACCGTATCAATCAGCTTGTGGTGGAACCGACGCTGCAGACCACGCGCGACCCGAACATCTATGCGATTGGCGACTGCGCTTCCTGTCCGCAGCCATCCGGCGGTTTCGTGCCACCGCGTGCGCAGTCAGCGCATCAGATGGCCTCCCGTTGTTTTGCCAACATCATGGCGCAGCGTAAGGGGCAAAGCCTGAAACCTTACGTCTATAAAGACCACGGTTCACTGGTTTCCCTTTCACGCTTCAGTACTGTCGGCAGCCTGATGGGTAACCTGATGCGCGGTTCTATGATGGTCGAAGGCCGTCTGGCGAGACTGGTTTATATCTCGCTGTACCGTATGCACCAGATTGCATTGCACGGTTACATTAAAACCGGTCTGATGATGCTGGTCGGCGGCATTAACCGGGTGATCCGTCCGCGTCTTAAACTGCACTGATACCTGTCCGCTGATATTTTTTTCAACGTCAGCTGAATCGTTTCATAGCCCAAAGCCTGTTTCTGACAGGCTTTTTCTTATCTGCATGAATACCCCTGTGAACAGCATAAGATCCCGCCACGATGAGGTTGTCTGCTAAGAATTCTCCGAAACAGGGGGATGCACCGGTTGTTTATCTCACTTACAGATTTCGTCTTATTGTTTGCTTACGTTTAGGTGTGCAGACTTAACAATAAGTTTACAAGAACAGATGGTCACAGACGGCGATTCACGCACGCCGAACCTCAGATGTGAAGCTGTCCGCTGAGGGACTCCGGTAACGGAGTCATTGCGTGGTAACATTTGCGGAGGAAGTCCTGTGAACAAGTCAATGTTAGCTGGGGTCGGTATCGGTGTGGCTGCGGCGTTGGGCATTGCTGGCGTTGCAAGCATGAATGTTTTTTCATCTGGCCCGGAGTACGCGCAGGTTGTCAGCGCGACGCCAATCAAAGAAACCACGAAAATCCCGCGTCAGGAATGTCGTAATGTGACGGTCACTCACCGACGTCCTGTACAGGATGAACATCAGATTGCTGGCTCCGTGCTCGGTGCAGTCGCCGGTGGTGTACTGGGTCACCAGTTTGGTGGCGGCCGCGGACGTGATGTTGCGACGGTAGCGGGTGCATTGGGCGGTGGCTATGCGGGTAACCGCGTGCAGAGCAGCATGCAGGAAAACGACACCTACACCACGCAACAGCAGCGCTGTAAAACCGTGTATGACAAAGAAGATAAAACGCTCGGTTATGATGTGACCTATAAAATAGGCGATCAGCAAGGGAAAGTTCGTATGGACCACGATCCGGGCACACAAATTCCGCTGGATAAAAGCGGTCAGTTGCAACTTACCCGTTCATAATCAAGCGGGAAGTGTGGAAAATAAAAAGCCTGAGGTGAAAACCTCAGGCTTTTTTTAACGCATGAAGATCAGATTCAGATCAGATGCTCAGTAAACTCATTCAGCATGTCACCGACAAACTTCAGGCGTTTCGGGCGATCAGTCAGATCTAACACAAACTTCAGTTTTGTCGGGCCGTCCAGCCGGTAAACCTGGGGTTGTTTCTGTAACAGACCAATCAGGAAGCCCGGATCCACACGGTTCTTATCGCCAAACTCAATGAATCCGCCGCGCTCGTTGCCTTCAATCCGCCGGATGCCGAGTTCTTTGGCTTTCAGGCGCAGCACGGCAATCAGCAACAGATTGCGCGCACCGTCCGGCAGTGTGCCAAAACGGTCGATCAGCTCAACGCGGAGTTCATCGAGTTCGCCTTCGGTTTTCGCACTGGCGATACGTTTATACAACGACAGGCGCGTATTCACATCAGGAATGAAATCCTCCGGCAGCAGCGCAGGCATGCGCATTTCAACTTCGGTCTGGCTGGTGGTTAAATCCTCCAGCGATGGCTCGCGGCCTTCTTTCAACGCTTCGACGGCGTTTTCCAGCAACTCCATATACAGCGAGAAACCGATACTGGTCATCTGGCCGCTCTGGCCTTCGCCGAGCAGTTCGCCAGCACCGCGGATTTCAAGGTCGTGCGTCGCCAGCGCAAAACCGGCACCCAGGTCTTCCAGCGAGGCAATGGCCTCCAGACGTTTATGTGCATCGGCCGACATGGCTTTCGGTGGCGGCGTCAGCAGATACGCATAGGCCTGATGGTGTGACCGCCCTACGCGGCCACGCAACTGATGCAACTGCGCCAGACCAAAGTGGTCGGCGCGCTCAATAATGATTGTGTTCGCCGTCGGGATATCGATACCGGTTTCGATAATGGTGGTACACACCAGCACGTTGAAACGCTGGTGATGGAAATCATTCATCACACGCTCGAGGTCGCGTTCACGCATCTGACCGTGGCCGATGGCAATGCGCGCTTCCGGCACGAGTTCGGCCAGCCGCTGCGAGGCTTTCTCGATATTCTCGACATCGTTGTAGAGATAATAAACCTGCCCGCCGCGCAGAATTTCACGCAGGATTGCCTCACGCACGACCAGACTGTCGTACTCGCGCACAAAGGTTTTCACCGCCATACGACGTGCAGGCGGTGTGGCAATAATCGACAGGTCGCGCATGCCGCTCATGGCCATGTTCAGCGTACGCGGGATAGGCGTTGCGGTCAGGGTAAGAATATCTACGTCTGCACGCATCGCCTTGATGCGCTCTTTATGACGTACGCCGAAACGGTGCTCTTCATCGACAATCAGCAGTCCCAGATCTTTCCAGCGTAGATCGGTTTGCAGCAGTTTGTGTGTGCCGATAATAATATCGACTTTGCCTTCAACCGCATCTTCCAGCACGACGTTTTGTTCTTTGGCGCTGCGGAAACGCGACATCATTTCGATGCGCACTGGCCAGCTGGCGAAGCGGTCGCGGAAGTTATCGAAGTGCTGTTGTGCCAGCAGGGTGGTCGGTACCAGAACGGCCACCTGCTTATTGTTGGAAACGGCGAGGAAGGCTGCGCGCATCGCCACTTCGGTTTTACCAAAACCGACGTCGCCACATACCAGCCGGTCCATCGCCAGCGGTTGGGTCATGTCAGTCAGTACCGCGTTAATGGCCTGTGCCTGATCCGGCGTGGTTTCAAACGGGAAAGCCTGACAGAACAGCTGATACTGTGCTTTGTCGTGCTTAAACGCGAAACCACTTTTGGCTTCGCGCTGGGCGTAGATATCCAGCAGTTCCGCAGCGACATCGCGCACTTTCTCGGCCGCTTTCTGCCGCGCTTTTGACCAGGCTTCACCGCCGAGTTTATGCAGCGGCGCGCTCTCATCCGCGCCACCGGCATAGCGGCTGATGAGATGCAGCGATGATACCGGCACATACAGTTTGTCTTCACCGGCGTAGGTCAGTATCAGGTATTCGGCAGTGATGCCGCCGGTTTCAAGCGTTGTCAGCCCGAGATAACGGCCCACACCGTGTTCGACATGCACTACCGGCTGGCCGGGACGCAGTTCGGCGAGATTACGGATCAGTGTATCGGTGTTGATCGACCGTCGGCTGTCCTGACGGCGACGCGCCACGCGTTCACCAAGCAGATCGCTTTCACAAATCAGCGCCAGCTGTTTATCCGCATCCAGAAAACCACGTTCGCACGCGCCGATCATGATGTAACGACCGGCGATATCGGCTTCTTCAATCCGGGTGATAAGCGTCGGCATCAGCTTGATGCGTGCCAGCAAATCCTGAAGCGTTTCGCCGCGGCCTTCACTTTCTACAGAGAATACCAGGCTGCCGGCAAAGGATTCATTAAAGCGACGCAGGTTATCCATCGGCGCTTTATTCTGCGGCTGAACGGATAAATCTGGCAGCTTTTCGTAACTCAGATTGGTATTGGCGGCTTTCTTCGGCAGCGAATCAGTACGCAGCTGAACACGTGGCCAGGCTTTCAGCTCGGTAAACAGCGACTCCACACGCAGCCAGAGATTTTCCGGCTCGAGCAGCGGACGCATCGGATCGACCCGGCGGCTTTCGTAACGCTGGCAGGCGTCCTGCCAGAAGCGCTCAGCGGCGGCTTCGAGATCGCCGGTATTCAGCACCAGCGTGTTTTCCGGCAGATAGCTGAACAGCGTGGTCAGAGGCTGACTGAAAAACAACGGCTGCCAGTATTCGATACCGGCGGGGAAGGTCCCTTTACTGACCTGCTGATAAACGTGTTCGGCATCGCGACGTACTTCGAACTTCTCGCGCCATTGGCTGCGGAACAGTTCAATGGCATTTTTATCGGTTGGAAATTCGTGCGCGGGTAGCAGATTGATATGTTCCACTTCACTCAGCGTGCGCTGGGTATCCACATCGAAAATGCGCAGGCTGTCGATTTCATCATCAAAGAAATCAATGCGATAAGGTTCTTCGCTGCCCATCGGATACAAATCCAGCAGAGCGCCACGGGTGGCAAACTCGCCGTGCTCCATCACCTGATCTACGCTGCGATAACCGGCCTGTTCCAGCTGTGCACGCAATTTATCGCGCGAAAGCTGCTGACCTTTCTTCATCACCAGCGCGTGACCGTGCAGGAATTCGTGCGGGCAGACGCGTTGCATCAGCGTATTCACCGGCAGAATAATGATGCCGCGTTCCATAGTAGGAAGCTGATACAAACTGGAAAGGCGTGAAGAAATAATTTCCTGATGTGGAGAAAAACTGTCGTAAGGTAGCGTTTCCCAGTCCGCAATACTCAGGACTTTGTTGTCAGTAAACTGTTGAATTTCATCGCGCAGGCGCAGGGCATTTTGCATATCAGGCGCAATCAGCAGGATCGGGCCTGTATGGCGTTCACTGATTTGGGCGCATTCCAGCGCGCAGGCGGAGCCTGTAAGCTGGCCTAACAGGCGGTTGTCGCCCGGGCGTTCAGGCAACGAATAACGATAATCTTGAGACATAGGCTGTGTTGAGTTCTCGTTTTGGCGGCTGTCGGAGGCCAATTAGCAGACCGTATCTTGCTTTGCAGGGGTAATCGGGGTCAACCCGTTGTCTGTATAAAAGGGTCAACGGCGTCACAAAGTTAAACCGATTACTTTGGGTTAATGGTTCCATAAAGCGGTGCTAGCCTTTATTATCCTTGATCACTTTAGTCTGCGCCACGCACTTATTTGCGGCCAAGCACTTAAAACGGATGTTATGTATCAACCTGTCGCGTTATTTATAGGTCTGCGCTACATGCGCGGGCGTGCTTCGGACCGCTTCGGGCGGTTTGTCTCCTGGTTATCCACCATTGGTATCACTCTCGGCGTGATGGCGCTGGTGACCGTGCTGTCAGTGATGAACGGTTTTGAGAAAGATCTGGAAGGTAACATCCTGGGTCTGATGCCTCAGGCGTTAATCACCACGCCGGGCGGATCCCTCGACCCTCAGAAAATCACCCATCAACAGGTGTCGGCGCTGAAAAGTGTTAACCGCGCTGTACCGCTGACCACCGGCGATGTCGTGCTGCAAAGCCCAGGCAGCGTCGCGGTGGGCGTGATGCTCGGTGTCGATCCTGACCAGAAAGACCCGCTGGCGAAATACTTAATTGGGGTTGCCCAGCAGGAACTTCAACCCGGTAAATACAACGTTATTCTTGGCGATCAGCTGGCGCAGCAGTTAAAAGTGCGCCGTGGCGATCAACTGCGTCTGATGGTCACCAGTGTCAGCCAGTTCACGCCAGTCGGCCGCGTCCCGAGCCAGCGTTTGTTCAACGTTATCGGCACTTTCTCCGCCAACAGCGAAGTGGATGGTTACCAGATGCTGGTGAACATTCAGGACGCCTCACGTCTGATGCTGTATCCGAAAGGCAATGTCACCGGCTGGCGTTTGTTCCTCGACAAACCGCTGGACGTCGACAGTCTGAGTACGCAAAAACTGCCTGACGGTGCAAGCTGGAAAGACTGGCGTGAACGCCGCGGCGAATTGTTCCAGGCGGTGCGCATGGAGAAAAATATGATGGGGCTGTTGCTGAGCCTGATCGTCGCCGTCGCCGCGTTTAACATTATTACGTCACTGGGTTTACTGGTGATGGAGAAGCAAGCCGAAGTGGCCATTTTGCAAACACAGGGCTTAAGCCGTCGCCAGATTATGGCGCTGTTCATGGTGCAGGGTGCCAGTGCCGGTGTGATCGGCGCGTTGCTCGGTGCCGTGCTCGGCGTGGTGCTGGCCACCCAACTGAATACAATTATGCCAGCTATCGGGCTGATGCTCGATGGCGCGTCGCTGCCGGTCGATATCGAACCGGTTCAGGTCGTGGTCATCGCGCTGGTTGCTATGGCTATTGCTTTATTATCTACGCTTTATCCTTCCTGGCGCGCTGCTGCCACCCATCCCGCAGAGGCTTTACGTTATGAGTAATTCTTTATTATTGCAGTGTGAAAACCTCTGTAAGACTTATCAGGAAGGTAAAATGCACACCGACGTGCTGCGTGACGTCAGTTTCGCTATGCAGCCGGGTGAGATGATGGCGATTGTCGGCACCTCCGGTTCCGGCAAAAGTACTTTGCTGCATTTGCTGGGCGGACTCGATTCCCCGACGTCCGGCGAAGTGATTTTCAAAGGCCAGTCTCTGAATGCGATGTCTTCATCGGCGAAATCTGAATTGCGTAACCGCGAGCTGGGCTTCATTTATCAGTTCCACCATTTGCTGCCGGATTTCACCGCGCTGGAAAACGTCGCGATGCCGCTGCTGATTGGCAAAAAGAAATCTGCCGAAGTGCAGGAACGCGCGCTGGCGATGCTCGAAGCGGTGGGACTGCAACATCGCAGCAATCACCGTCCTTCCGAGCTTTCCGGTGGTGAACGTCAGCGAGTGGCAATTGCCCGTGCGCTGGTGAATAATCCTTCGCTGGTGCTGGCCGATGAACCGACCGGTAATCTCGATCAGCGCAATGCCGACAGCATTTTCGAATTGCTCGGCGAACTGAATGTGCGCCAGGGCACGGCGTTTCTGGTGGTGACGCATGATCTGCAACTGGCGAACCGTCTGACGCGTCAGCTGGAAATGCGTGACGGCAAGTTGCAGCAGGAATCGATGTTGCTGGGAGCGAAGTAATGTCTGGCATTCCTTTTTCATTATTGATTGGCCTGCGGTTCAGTCGTGGACGCCGTCGCAGCGGCATGGTGTCGCTGATTTCGGTGATTTCAACGTTAGGCATTGCACTGGGGGTGGCGGTGCTGATCGTTGGCCTCAGCGCCATGAATGGTTTTGAACGTGAGCTGAAAGAACGCGTACTGGCGGTCGTACCGCACGGCGAAATCCGGCCGGTCAATCAGCCGTTCAACAACTGGCAGGGTGTGCTGGATCGGGTGGAAAAAGTGCCGGGTATTGTGGCGGCTGCACCCTATATCCAGTTCAACGGCCTGATTGAGCACGGCGCCAAACTGCGCGCCATCCAACTGAAAGGTGTTGATCCACAGAGTGAACCACGTGTCAGTGCCGCGCCGAAATTCGTGCAGAATAATGCCTGGCAAAATTTTAAAGCCGGTCAGCAACAGTTGATCCTCGGCAAAGGCGTCGCGGATGCGGTGGGCGTGAAGCAGGGCGACTGGGTGACCGTGATGATCCCGAACAGCGACCCGGAAATGAAGCTGTTGCAGCCAAAACGTATTCGCCTGCAGGTTGCCGGTATTTTGCAGCTCAGCGGACAACTTGATCACAGCCTTGGCATGGTGCCTCTGGCCGATGCCCAGCAATATCAGGATATGGGCAGCAGCGTGACCGGTATTGATATCAAAGTGAACGATGTCTTTGCCGCACAGAAACTGGTGCACGACGCCGGTGAAGTGACTCAGGCTTACGTTTATATCAGCAGCTGGATCGGAACTTATGGCTACATGTACCGTGATATCCAGATGGTGCGCGCTATCATGTATATGGCGATGGTGCTGGTGATTGGTGTGGCCTGCTTCAATATCGTTTCAACGCTGGTGATGGCGGTGAAAGATAAAAGCAGCGATATTGCGATTTTGCGCACACTGGGTGCGAAAGACGGACTTATCCGCGCAGTCTTCATCTGGTACGGTTTACTGGCGGGGCTGGTCGGCAGCGTTGCAGGTGTAGTGATCGGCGTGATTGCGGCCTTCCAGCTGACTAACATCGTCAATGCATTGCAAAAACTGACCGGTCACCAGTTCCTGTCGGGCGATATTTATTTCATCGACTTCCTGCCTTCTGAAGTTCACTGGCTGGATGTCGCAGGGGTGCTGGTAACCGCCCTGGTGCTGAGTTTGCTGGCAAGCTGGTATCCGGCGCGGCGTGCGAGCCGTATCGATCCTGCCCGCGTACTCAGTGGCGGTCAGTAATCCATTTTTAAATGAAGTCTTAATCAGACACAGAGAGTAAGGAGCACTTCATGCGCACACGTCATCGTCTGTGTCGGTTTCGCAAAAATAAGCGCATTCGCCATCAGCGGTTCCGGTCGAATATTTTCCACCGTGACTCGATGGCGGCTGCGTCGTTGAAGAAGCCGTTTGTCGTGGTGCTGACCGGCGCAGGGATTTCCGCCGAGTCTGGCATTCGTACTTTCCGCGCCGCTGACGGTTTGTGGGAAGAACATCATGTTGAGGATGTGGCGACGCCCGAAGGCTATCGCCGTGATCCTGAACTGGTACAGCGTTTTTATAATGAGCGCCGCCGTCAGTTGCAGGCAGAAGATCTCAAACCGAATGCCGCACATTACGCGCTGGCCACGCTGGAAGAAGCGCTCGGTGAGAACTTCCTGCTGGTTACGCAAAATATCGATAACCTGCACGAGCGCGCGGGCAGCTTACGCGTCATTCATATGCACGGCGAATTGCTAAAAGTGCGGTGTACGCAATCGGGGCAGGTATTGGACTGGCCGGGCGATCTGACTGTGGATGACCGCTGTCATTGCTGTCAGTTTCCGGCACCGTTGCGCCCGCACATAGTCTGGTTCGGTGAAATGCCTTTTGGCATGGACGAGATTTACGATGCGCTGGCTAAAGCCGATTTTTTTGTCGCTATCGGTACGTCTGGCCACGTTTATCCGGCCGCGGGATTTGTCCATGAAGCGCGCATCGGCGGCGCCTGTGCTGTTGAACTGAATCTTGAACCGAGTCAGGTTGAAAGCGAATTCGATATGAAGCACTACGGGCTGGCGAGCCAGGTCGTACCGGAATTTGTCCATAAGTTCCTGACCAAGAAAGACCAGGCCTGGTGATCACCAGGCTTTTTTTTATTGTTCTCGCCAAAAATTGCGCCTGCCCCATAGACATATCTCGTTAAACTTGGTGAAAAATGACCTGACGCAATATTCAGGGTTTTCATGCTGCGCATAATAAAACCCAGCCGCCAGAGGATACCCAAATGAATAAGTTGCTTGATCGTTTTCTTCATTATGTTTCTTTCGATACTCAATCTAAGCCCAATGTTAAATACACGCCCAGCACCGATGGACAACTCAGGCTGGCGCAGGCCCTGCGTAATGAACTGACCGAGCTAGGTTTTTCTCAGGTTACGCTCAGTGATAAAGGCTGCGTGATGGCCACCTTGCCAGGCAATGTGGCCTGGAAAGTGCCGGTGATTGGTTTTATTTCCCATCTGGATACCGCGCCTGATTTCACGGCTAAACACGTTAATCCACAAATTGTGGAAAATTACCGCGGCGGCGATATCGCACTGGGTAATGGCGATGAAATATTATCTCCGGTGATGTTCCCGGTATTACATCAGCTTCTCGGGCACACGATTATCACCACCGACGGCAAAACCTTGCTCGGGTCTGATGATAAATCTGGTATCGCAGAAATTATTACCGCGATGGTGCGACTGAAAAACAGCAATATTCCGCACGGACCGGTGCGTATCGCCTTCACGCCAGACGAGGAAATCGGCAAAGGCGCGCAGAGTTTTGATATTCCTGCATTCGGCGCGCAGTGGGCCTACACCGTCGACGGTGGCGGAGTGGGGGAGCTGGAGTTTGAGAACTTCAACGCTGCGTCGGCCACGATTAAAATTGTCGGTAATAATGTGCATCCGGGCAGTGCCAAAGGGGTGATGGTGAATGCGCTGTCACTGGCGACGCGTTTTCACAACGAGCTGCCTGCAGATGAAACGCCCGAACATACAGAAGGTTACGAAGGTTTCTACCATCTGACGACCATCAAGGGCAACGTTGAGCGTGCGGAAATGCATTACATCATCCGTGATTTCGACAAAACGCAGTTCGAAGCCCGTAAGCAAAAAATTATTGATGTCGCACACGTGGTCGGCAAAGGCCTGCACCGTGATTGTTATATCGAAGTGACGCTCGACGATCACTATTACAACATGCGCGACAAAGTGGCTCAGCATCCGCACATTATTGCGCTGGCTCAGCAGGCGATGAAAGATTGCGATATCGAGCCAATCATGAAGCCCATTCGTGGTGGCACTGATGGCGCGCAACTTTCGTTTCGCGGTTTGCCATGCCCGAATATCTTCACCGGCGGTTATAACTTCCATGGCAAACACGAATTCGTAACGCTCGAAGGAATGGAAAAAGCGGTTGCAGTGATTATGCGTATCGCGGAACTGACGGCGGAAAGATCTCAATAAATCCTGTTCAGCCTTTGAGTTATAACGTTTAACAATATAAGGCTGGTTAGATTGCCCTTTATTATCAGCGTGTTAACCATTTTATCTGGTTATGACAGATAACCTGCCTAAATATATCTTGATTTCGTATCTCTAATTTGTATTTTTTTCTCATTTCTCCTGTCTGTAAAATACATTTTTGCCTCTACGGATTTGAGAAAATGGAATTAAAGGATGTAGCATCACTGCGGGATTTTGTCAGAACTCGCATCCCGACTCGTGGTACCGGCACTTGTTATAGTGCATGGGTATTAATCTGGTATCCGGATGGTGGGAATGTAGGCCATGCGTCAATGTTTATTGGTGATATTTTAGAAACCAGTCCTTATGTCAGCTGGTGGCCACAAACAGAAGATAAAAAAATCATGTTCGGTAAATACCCTTCAAGAATCGCTTGCATGGGGAATACCAGTTCAACGACTTATCGTTCTGATGCCCGTACCGAAGGTAACCCACCAGATGTTATTTATGGATTGATGAACCTGGACGAGAGTGCGATGAAAACAGCCTGGTATGATATTTGTCATAAAGCAGGAGGATCATCATTTCGTACCGTCGGGAAGAATTGCGCTAATATTGTTGGCCGGGTCATCAATGCAGGACTTATCGCTTCACCATTACGTGCCAGGGCCTTTGGCTATATGCAGGGTGGTTTTTTACCCTGTACGCCTAAGCGTGTAGGGGTGGCATGTAATTATCTGAGAGATAAAGACCTCGCCATAAAAATAAGTCTGCATACCAAATCTCTGAACCTTAATCCTTTCAAACGCCTGCTGCGGCTTCGATAACTTCGTCGGGCTGTGAAAGCCCGACAGCATTGCGTTTGTTATTTTAGACGCTCCATTCCGTGCAGCGCTATCCGGTAGCCGTCTGCGCCATTGCCTTGTGTAGTGATGTTATGGACGCCCCTCCCTGAAGTAGCCAGTGCCATACTCTATTGACTGCAATTAATTCAGGAGTGATATCACATGAACACAATCA
>NZ_JBEPKE010000003.1:0-541167 GCF_040544515.1 Rahnella sp. 2050
TCTGAATTTGCGGCGGCCTGGAGAAAGGGTAATTCTGATAGTGAAGGATCCGACATTACTAAGTGAGCGTTGTATCTAATCCTGGGGGCAGGTCACCTCAATTCGGTTGTAAGGACACCTACGGCGATAGGAGGTTATCGATTGGCAAACGCGGCCACAGAGAGAAGTGGCAAAGAACTCCAGCCTCGAGTCAGCGTAGTTTTCTCTTTTTGTGCTGTATGTTATTTTTATGTCGTTGCGGTGGATCTCACCTAAGCGGTGGGGCAAATCAGCTAGCGAAGTAAGTTTGGCACAGTGTAAGCGAACCATGGTTTGGCTGGCTAAAGGTTCACCGGGAGGCACCCGGCACCGCAGCACATAATAAACACTGCTTTCCAGTCTGCGAAGATGGGATCACCCGGAGTGTCTGGAAAGCACATTCGCATGAGCACTGAAACGATCCTCATCGATAAGTCGTTTGTAGCTTGGTAGGCCAATGCTCAGCCGAATTTTAGCAAAAGCCAATGTTCGGCTTTTCGTATTTTAAGATTTAAGACTTTTCAGATGTAAAAAACCTCACTTACAGCGCAGGCAATAAGTGAGGTTGCCCAAATAAGGCCAACATAAACACCAACATCACAACACATGGTAATAAGTTTTTTTTAACAATTAAAATATTTTTTAAGTCAAATTAAGTTGATCTTCTTTGTTCAGAAATAGAACAAGGATAATTAAATTTTGTACCAATGCTGTGTCTGACCAAGTCTTAACGTCATAAATATAGCCACAGAAGATGTGGCTAAAGATACTTAGGCTGCGCTTATGCGTGGCCTTTTTTATGCCCTCGATTCGTGGAGGACAATAACAGCGATAAGGGGTTTATCAATGTCTGAGCCGGTATCAGCCAGCAGGATAGAACGATAGCGGTCGGCATACTGACCCAGTACGCCAAACAGCAGGCTCCGAAGCATATCGGTAAAGTCGCAGGGAGACGCATGGCTGAATGCCTACGCATTATGGCAAAAATGGCGTTTGAAGATTATGCGCGGTCGGCGGCGGCCACTTCTGATATTTTGTCCGAACTTGGCGTAATTTATCTAAATCATAGGCGTTTCTGTAGATGAGCACCTAGAAAAGCTTTGAGAGCCCTGCAAAAATGCGGGGCTTTTTCGTTTCTGCACATCAGGTAAGAGCATCGGCTTGGTAAGCTGGGACATTTCCGGCCAGTCAAAGGGGTTAATGCCCTTACCGAAAAGCTTTACCCTTATTCCTGGCTAGTATCAATAATCGCTGAGCCAGAATAAACAGGAGGAGTACAGCCTTTCAGTTCGCCATACTCAACATTGCATTCAGAGTAACCACTACCTCTCTTGATGACTATTTCACCGTCATAATTTGATGAGCATGAGCCAACCTGTCCGCTATTAATCTCGCATAAAGACACCTTTCCATCGCTTCTGAGTAGAGGGGCATTTTTCGTTGATGGATATGGCTGGCAATCGGAGAGATTGCCGACGTTGATACTGCACTGCAAGAGTTCCGCAAGTCCTGAAAAACTGGTGAACATGCCGGTGAGCATTAAGACAACGAAGATTTTATTTTTCATATACATGTCCTTATTGAGTAGTGCCGTCACTATAAAACACTTTCTAGAAGCTGCCGATTCGCAGCCTTTTTTATACCCTAAATTCGGGTGTGAGGACACTCGCAGCGATAAAGGTTTATTAATGTCCGAGCAGGTATCACCACGTTCGCTGATTCCTGGGGCTGGATCACAATGTTGTATTTTATTGGTCTAAAAATGGTTAAATTCGCAAATATTGTTAAATGTCATCAGGATTAATCTGAGATGATGAATTCGCCCCTTCAAGAGCTAAGCCATTAAGAGTGCCGGAGATAAGCGCCGGGTGGGGCAGGCATTACATCTTTAATTACAGAAGTTATTTGAACCCGCCAATGTGCGGGTTTTTGCTTTTTTGAGGCTGCCAATTTGGTGGCCTTTTCTCGTTTTGGCGGCCAGTCAATCAGCTAACCACTCATCCTTTCGCAAACGGACTGAGCCGCTAAACCCCTCACTACTACGCACCCAACCGGACAACCGGAGGGGGAGATTATGAGAATGGACAAATTGACTACAGGCATTGCGTACGGAGCCTCTGCCGGTAGCGTCCTGAACGGCCTGTTGAATGCATTTAGTCCGGATCAGTGGAACGCTATAGGTGTGCTGGCAGGTATAGCTGTTGCACTCCTCACATACCTGACAAACCTTTATTTCAAAATTAAAGAAGACCGGCGCAAAGCACTCAGAGGTGAATGATGGCAACTCAGCCTGGTATCAAAAGCAAACTCAGCAAAGCTGTAATTGCTCTGATTATTTCTGGTGCCGGTGCTTCAGCGATCCTCGGCCAGTTTCTTGATGAAAAGGAAGGTAATCGCCTGACTGCTTATCAAGATGGCGTGGGGGTCTGGACTATTTGCCGCGGCGCAACCCGTGTTGATGGCCGTCTTGTTTACAAGGGAATGAAGCTCACAGCAGCGAAATGCGCCCAGGTAAATAAGCTGGAGTCAGATAAGGCGATTGCCTGGGTAAAGGGAAACGTCACCGTCCCGCTGACGCAGCCACAAATTGCCGGAATCGCTTCATTTTGCCCTTACAACATCGGTCCGGCGAAATGCTTTACTTCGACGTTCTACCGCAAACTTAATACTGGTGATAAACGCGGTGCCTGCTCGGAGATAAAACGCTGGGTGAGGGACGGTGGCAAGGATTGCAATATACGTGCGAATAATTGCTTCGGTCAGGTGCAACGACGTGATCAGGAAAGCGAACTGACGTGCTGGGGGTTGGATGAATAACAATTTATTGATTGTGCTGGCCTTCTTCGCTGGCGCTGCCCTTA
Source organism: Rahnella sp. 2050 (assembly GCF_040544515.1). Taxonomy (NCBI): domain Bacteria; kingdom Pseudomonadati; phylum Pseudomonadota; class Gammaproteobacteria; order Enterobacterales; family Yersiniaceae; genus Rahnella; species Rahnella sp. 2050. The sequence goes on from NZ_JBEPKE010000003.1 coordinate 2,880, forward strand.
CCTGGTGGATTGAGGGAATACGCTGGGATGCTGACGTTTCCAAACTTAATGGAGCCCACACCGCAGAGCTGAAGAGACAAAGCGATCAGGCAGTGATTGACCTGACCAACCAGAAGAAGCGTACAGAAGCGGCACAGATTGCGTTGGCGGCGCTGGATGCGAAACACACGAAGGAAATGGCAGATGAGCAAACTAAGAATGAAAAGTTGCGCGCTGATGTCGCTGCTGGTACTCGCCGGGTGCGAATCGCCGCAGCAAACCTTGCTACCTGCAAACTCATCGGGAACGGCACTTCCGGCACCAGCAGCTTGGGCGATGCAGTACAAATCGACTTCACTCCTGCAGGTGGACAGACTGTTCTCGATCTCAGAGCAAGCATTATCAAAGACAACGAAGTAATAGAGTATCTTCAAGGCTACATCGAGTATTTAGCCAAACAAAGTACACCTTAATGGTCTGAGGTAACCCCATCAATATGAACTGAATGGGATGAATGTTGTGCCATTTTTACAATCTCCCACTCGCTCAGGCTGTATGGCACTGCTTTCTGAATCGCTACAAAATGGCCCTTGTCATGGTTGGCTATATATCCGTCGATGACTGGCGTAAGCATGCAGTTTAGGGGGACTTCAAAGTTAGACTTAATCCATATCAAGAACTTTAAATCCCCCTCGGCCGTAACTTTCAATATTTGCAGGTTATCAGGCGTTAGAAAGATTCCATCTACCACTTTCCATTCCATCTTTTCTACTCTATTGGCATTGTCATCTAACAATAGAGCACAAAATGGTAATTTACTTTAAAAACTTAAAGAAACTTGAGGTAGGTCGAAAGACTTTTTTCAGTCTCAGATAGTCATCAGCAGATTTGCTGGTGGCTTTTTTATTGGAGCATTTATGCAGGTCACTATCGATGGCATCCCGTATGCGCCTGTATGCAATTCGAGTTGAATTGTGACTCAGAAGGTAATCTAGCCATCTAGAGTATGGTTTCAAATGAAATAGTTAGCAAAGAAAGGTACTCCCAATAGGGGGCCTTGCCACGAGGCGGCGGACTCGCGGAAAACGGCTAGTTTTCGTATTTCTATGCTGTCAGCAGCACGTCTATTATCTCCTTGTTATATATAATAAAAAATGAAATTCAGGTGACAAAAGTTCAATTCCCCTGTCATCTGACCAGTTTATAACCCTCTGAGTTAACGAAATAAATCGTGACTTCACCTGACAGCGTGAGGTGTCAATGTCCAATATCAGCAATCTGGGGGACGCCTACAACTGGAGCGTAGCGAAGATTGCTGAGGCTTTTGGGTTGAACCGTGGAACGGTAAGAAAGCGGCTGCTCGATGCTAATACACCAATCGCCGGCACGGTGAAAGGCAACCCTGTTTACGCCCTTAAAGACGTGGGGCCAATTCTCTTCGGCACGAATGAACCTGACGATCCTGATGAACTTCAGAACCCCAACAAAATGGGGCCGAAGGATCGTAAGGATTGGTACCAGTCTGAAAACGAGCGCATCAAGTTAGAGGAGTCGCTCAAACAGTTGCTTCCCGCATCTGAGGCACACCGTGAGATGGCATTGTTGGTAAAGGCTATCTCTCAGGTGCTCGATACCTGGCCGGATAAATTGGAGCGCGACCGTGGCTGGCGTCCAGAACAAATAGCCGAAGCGCAGACAGTCATTGATGAAATGCGTGAAGTGTTGGCAGAAGAAGTTGCGGCAGTTGAGGACGGTGAAAATGTTAATTAACGGCTATGCGTCAGCAAGTGCACTGCGCCGTGATGTGGCTACATTACTGAAGCCACCAAGACGAATGCCCGTGGCGGAGGCGGTCTCCAAGTTTATGCGAGTGCCCATGGGAGCCGGGAGTTCCTTACCGTGGGATGCAACGCTCACACCCTACATTATAGAGCCGATGAATTGTCTCGCTTCTAGGGATTATGACGCAGTGGTGTTTGTTGGCCCCGCGCGAACCGGTAAAACGATTGGTCTTATTGATGGGTGGATAGTGTATGCCATTGTCTGTGATCCAGCAGACTTCCTGTTGATACAGATGACGGAAGAAAAGGCGAGGGAGCATTCAAAAAAGAGGCTGGATAGAACCTTTCGCGTCAGCAAGGAGGTGGCCAGTCGCATGAGTCCGCGCACAAACGATAATAACGTCCACGATAAGACCTTCAGAGCGGGCAACTACCTTAAAATAGGCTGGCCCTCGATCAACATCATGTCATCCTCTGACTACCGATTTGTTGCACTGACTGATTATGACCGTTGGCCGGATGATATTGATGGTGAGGGGGACGGGTTCACGCTGGCCTCAAAACGCACCACGACATTTATGTCATCCGGTATGACGTTGGTGGAGAGTTCACCAGGCCGTGAAGTCACTGACACAAAATGGCGGCGGAGTTCCCTGCATGAGGCGCCCCCCACAACAGGCATTCTTTCTTTATATAACCGAGGCGACCGTCGCCGTTGGTATTGGCCGTGCCCGCACTGCGGCGAATATTTTCAGCCATCGAAAGATGTGGTGCAGGGCTATCAGAATATTGTCGATCCGGTGATTGCCAGCGAGGCGGCATTCATTGAATGTCCACATTGCCGCGGAAAAGTCACAGCAGACCAGAAGCGCGCTCTTAATCAGAAAGGTGTCTGGCTGCGCGACGGTGAGAAGATTGACCGTCATGGTGTGATTACGGGTACCGCGAGACGTTCCCGCATTGCTTCTTTCTGGATGGAAGGCCCCGCAGCGGCATATCAGACCCTGTCCCAACTGGTCTATAAGCTGCTTTCTGCCCAGCAGGATTATGAGGCCAACGGCAGTGAAGAAACCCTCAAAGCGGTGATCAACACTGACTGGGGGCTGCCTTATATTCCACAGTCCAGCGTCGAGCAGCGGAAATCCGAAACGCTCATGGCGCGCGCCACCGTGGTGACCAAGCGTACGGTACCCGACGGCGTGCGTTTTCTGGTGGCGACCGTTGACGTGCAGGGCGGGCGCAACCGGCGCTTTGTTGTACAGGTGATTGGTTATGGCGCGCACGGCGAGCGGTGGATTGTCGACCGGTACAACATTAAACAGTCGATGCGCACGGGGCCGAACGGCGAAAGTCTGCCAGTTGACCCCGCAGGCTATCTGGAAGACTGGAACCTGCTGCGCACCGACGTGCTGGATAAGGAGTGGCCACTCAACAGCAATCCGGGTGTTTCCCTGCCCGTGCTGGCGATGGCCGTGGACTCCGGCGGTGAAGACGGGGTGACCGGTAATGCCTATGAGTTCTGGCGACAATGTCGCCGCGATGGCGTTCACAAGCGCGTTTATCTCTTCAAAGGCGACAGCACGACCCGCAGCAAGCTGATCACCAAGTCATTGCCGGACAATACCGACCGTCCTAACCGCCGGGCGGAGGCCCGCGGCGACGTGCCGCTCTACCTGCTGCAGACCAATATGCTCAAAGACCGGATCAGTAACGCACTTCAGCGCGATACGCCGGGGGCTAACTATGTTCACTTTCCTGACTGGCTGGGGGAGTGGTTCTATGACGAACTGACCTATGAAGGAAGGGGCGCTGACGGCAAATGGACGAAGCCAGGGAAGGGGGCGAACGAAGCGTTCGATTTCATAATACCCACATTCGGCGGGATTAGATGATCTACGCATACATCATTCATCGTATTGTTTTTAAAGATATAGTTGGCAATGTGGTGTTCGGTGGCATTCGTTATGCTTCTCCCGATTTCAGTGACTGTGTATTGCAATGTGTATTGCAGTTGGGGTGTGAAATGGCTTCTAAAGACAAATTAAGTGACAAAAAACTCAAGTCACTTTTGGGTAAGGCAAAAGAGCAGCAAAGTCTGATTGCCGATGGAAACGGATTATCAGTGAGGGTGAGTAAAAACGGCGTCATAAGTTTTGTTTTTTTCTTTCGGCTAGGTGGCCGCGAATCCTCTCCAGTCTGGATGACGTTGGGACGTTACCCAGACATGTCATTGGCAATGGCGAGAGAAAAACGTGATCAATGCAGGCGCTGGCTTGCTGATGGCCGCGATCCGCGGGTACAGAATCGTATTTCTATTGAGCAGACACTAAATCCTGTGACTGTCAAAGATGCCCTCATGTATTGGGTAGAAAACTACGCGAAAGATCACAGGGTGCCGGAATGCGGTCATCTCTGGCGCTTTGAAAAACATATTTTTCCCTTCATCGGACACATTCCCTTGAGTGATTGTTTAGCTCCTGAGTGGATATCCTGCTTCGACAGGATTAAGAAAAAATCTCCGGTCGTTTCTGGTCACACATTTGCGGACTGCAAGCAAGCATTGCGTTTTTGCAGGATGAGACAGTATGCAAACTCAACGGCCTTAGACAGCTTGCGAAAAGTTGATATGGGGAGTGCGCCGCAAAAGCGTGACAGGGTCCTTACACCCGAAGAACTTAAGGATGTATGGACTCATCTCACCATAAAAGACCAGTGGCCTTTTGCTTCCGTATATATGAAAAGTCTTATGCTGTTATGCCTCGTGTTCGGTTGTCGACAAAGGGAAGTAAGAGAGTCGACTTGGGAAGACTGGGATTTAGAAAACTGGTTATGGAGGGTGCCAAAGGGGAAAAGTAAAAACAAAATCGAAATAGTAAGACCGGTTCCTGCTGAGTTAAGGGATTGGATTACCAACCTTCACATTGTTAACAAGGATAAGGGTTATATCCTTGGGAAGAAGGTATATCAGACAAGCGCAAGCGCCCATGCTCAGGAAACATGCCAACGATTAGGTCACTTCCACTGGACTCTTCATGATTTCAGAAGAACGTTAGCTACCCGTCTAAACGACATGGGCGTCGATTTTTACGTCGTAGAACAACTCCTCGGCCACACAATGCCCGGTGTCATGGGAATTTATAACCGCAGCCAATATCTGGATAAAAAGCTGGATGCATTAAACATGTGGATCACCTATCTAAACTGTTTAGCTGGTGTCCATGAGAACGTAACTGTTGTGACAAGAAAGGCGGTTTAATATGAACACAAATATGATCAAAGAAGTGACTACAGAAGAACTCTTATCAATGCCAGGTATCGACCGCATGATCCGTGAGAAAGAATGTCGTATGCTTAGTGGACTCTCCAATACAACCCGCTGGGAACTGGAAAAAGAGAGTCGTTTCCCTAAGCGGGTTAAGATCGGTGTAACCGCTATGGGGTGGCGATTATCTGAAGTTCAGGCGTGGATCCGCGGCGAATGGAGTGTATCTTAAATATAGGGGGATGTATGAGCTCAGAAATAATCTGCCATTACACTAATCTAGCTGGTTTTAAAGGAATAATTAATTCAGAAGGATTTTGGGCGACACAGCTTTCTTTCTTAAATGACAAGAGTGAATTAGAGCATGGATTAAAGTGTGCAATAAAGGCCCTTGACTATTTTGGGGATGATGAACTTTATAATGGATGGAAAATTGATTTCGAATTTGCAGTTGAAGAATTAAGAACTTATGAAATGAATAACTTATTTGTCATTTGCTTTTGTCGACATAAAGATTTACTGAGCCAATGGAGAGGGTATGGCGGATCACAGCAAGGTGTCTCGATAGTTTTTGATGAGGATCTGTTACTAGAAATGCTGAGGCGTAATGCTGCCTCAGGAGAATCAAGTTCAGGCTTTTTGGAGATTCATCTAGATAAGTATTCAGTAGGTGCAAAGGATGTGACTTATAAAGAAATTGAAGAAACGTTGACAATTAAAAGTCAAATCATCGAGTATTGGAAAAGTTATGGTGATTTTAAAGAAAGTCTTGATGAGGATGATAACTCTGGCAATGAAAGTAATTATTTAAAGTGGCTGGTAAAAAGCATCACTCCATTCTTTAAGCATAAAGGATTCGAAGAGGAAGGTGAATTTAGATTTTTAATCAGGAATTATATGGAGTTAGGTTCTGTTTCATTCCGTGATAACGGAATGTTAATTATCCCTTATATGGAAATAATCAATCTTGGTCAGTTGCCGATTAAAGAGGTTATTATTGGCCCCAGTGAGGACTTTGAATCAGCACATAGAAGCCTAAAAATTTTTCTTGATGCCAAAGGATATTCATCAGTGAAAATTAGTAAATCAGAGATCCCCTTTAGAGGCCAATAATTCTAAAAAGTAATAATCTGATTAAACTGTTTTGGGTAATGCAAATAAATTTTTACTCTTTCATCATTTAGAGGGTATGCGACTTTGCCGCACACCCCAATCTCCCAGGTTTTCGGGAGATCTCCAATCCCCGAAAAACTCTGCTGATACCTGATTGGCCGAGAAACTGGCTGATCAGCCTTTTGGTTCGATCCCCTGCCGCACTAACTCTGCTCGGGCTAACCCCTTCAGCCAATTACCCAGGCTTACTCCCTCGCGGCTGGCCGCTTCATTCAACTGCAGTCGCAGTTCTGGGGTAATGCGGATTTGGAAAGTAGGTGATAGACCTTCGCCTTTGGGAGTTTTATCTCTCTTGATAGTTGACATGTACGTACGTAACCTCATAGTATGGATTTTGTTATGTACGTACGTTATCACGGCGTATTTACAAAAAGCAACGCCCCGGGCTGTTCGAGCAGTACCGAGGCGTCTCACCAAACCGTTAATCGGAGTAACAGTTATGGCTGATATGCAGTCTACCCAAACTCACCCTAAATTCACATGGCGTTTTCTGGCTCTCAACGCCAGCACTTGCAATGTGATTCACATCACCGCCACTACCGAACGTGAAGCCCGTGATCAGTCACCGGCTGGCTGCGTGATGGTCTTTGCTGGCCGCCTGCCTGTTCAGGGGGTATCTCATGCCTAATTTGAAATGGTCAGATATCGATATCGAAGAAGAACTGCTGCTGATTGAAACCCTTCTGGCGGCGTCTCTCTACATGAACGACGCCAACGAGATTGAGCACGACATAGCAATCAGCCTTATTGACAGAGTTTTGCTGCGTGTCCGTGATCTGAAAAAAGCCAGTGAGGTGCGTCATGCGTGATATCTACCATGCTGTCGTGGGTAGCTCTGACCTACTCAAAGACCTTTCCCAAGAAGCGCTGACTGATTACAAAAACAACTGTGGGGACGCTGCATCAGGAATAGTTTTCGCACTTACCACCCTGGGCTGCTTGTCCATGGAAGCTTGTGATAGTGACGAATATTCAGATGAAGAATGCCGAAGAGACATGATGGGTTTAAGTAGCGCTTTGAAGCACTTGCCACGATTGATGCAGGCTCTTGATCAGAACCGTGAGAACGCCGATTACGAATTAAAACGCCGGGGAGGAACCAAATGATCAGCCCAATCAAATTTAACGAGCTGGAAAAACGTGTTGCCGCCCTTGAGCTGGCGCTTGCGGCAATGTCCCGGAAGGATGCCTGCCCAGAAGGTATGGCCCCGCTCACCGCCATGGCGGCTGAGATGGGCATATCCACCAAGAAGGCTGAGGAACTGGCAAGAAACAGCGGGGTGCTGATTGTCCGTCATGGCGCCAGCTATGCGGTGCATGAAGCTAAATTCCGCGAGGCGGCGCTGATCATCATCAAAGGTGCAAAACGCCAGTGCCGCAGCAAGTACTGGTATCACCCGCTGATCGGTAAATTCACTATGTCAGCGAGGCCAAAGCCATGAGTCATGTGCTGAAAGAGAAAGTGAACCAATGGCCTGATCCGCTCTTTTCCTGCGTTTATCTCTGGGTGAATGGTCATCCGGTGAAAAAAGAGTTAGCTGCTGCTGCGATACTCCAGACAGACCCAAAAACCCCCCTCGGCGAGTTGGCGATCAAAATGCGGTCGATGGTGATTGGCAAGGAGGATCCAGGCTGGCTTGTTGAATCTGGTTATCAGTCATCAAAGGAACCAGATAAAGCACAGCAGAAACGAAAATCAGTGGTATTGGAATTTATCGGAGACGACGAGTTAACAGCTGCACTTTCCGATAGTGGCCGAATCAATAAGCTGTTCCCTCCGGAGGCACCAGCAATAAAGCGTACACGCTTGCCTCTCAGCATCGGTTCATCCGGATTCGATGCGCGGCAGGACTATGTGATTAAGCATATGCTCCCTGCACAGTCATTGTGCAGCATATACGGCCCCAGCGGTTCGTATAAAAGCTTCCTGGCTGTTTCATGGGCCTGCCATATAGCTGCTGGTGCTTCATGGTCTGGTAAGAAGGTTGAGCGCGGCGCTGTGCTTTATGTGGTAGGTGAGGGCGGTGTAGGCGTTCCCCGCCGTATTAAAGCGTGGGAGCAGGTACATGGCCAGGAGGTTGATAATCTCTGGCTGGTTAACCGTCCTGTCTTCCCGGTCCGTGAATCAGAGGTATCAGAGGTCATTCTGGCAGCCAGGCAGATTACAGCGGAGTGCGCTATGCCTGTGCGGCTGGTGGTGATCGACACGCTGGCGCGTTGCTTTGGCGGTAATGATGAAAACGATGCTCGTGATATGGGGGCATTTATCGAGGGCTGTGACGTTATCAAGCAGAAAACAGGCGCAACAGTGCTGGTGGTTCATCACTCCGGTAAGGATGAGACTAAGGGGGCGCGTGGTTCGAGTTCGTTCCGGGCAGCGCTTGATGCTGAGTTCAATGTGAAGCGAGAAGGAGAAGGGCAGGCGCTAATCCTGTCATGCACCAAGATGAAGGATGCCGAGGAGCCCGAACGTAAAGCCTATGACCTTCGCACCGCCGAATTGTACACGGATGAAGACGGGGAAATGGTGTGCTCGCTGGTGGTTCGCGATGTACCGCGTGAGGCTAAAGAGGTTGATCCTGAACTGGCTGGGGTGGAGAAACTCACCGATAACCATATGGCGCTGTGGCAGGCAATAAGAAGCCGAATCGCGCGGGGTGAACCCTGTAACAGGGCGATTATTCGCGACGATCTGAAAGCCACTGGCATTAACACCAAGCATTTTACGCGCTGGCTCCAGAAACTGATTGATGATGGACTGGTTATTCAGGATGGCGATTTGCTGACAGTGAAATCCTTACGGGAAGTGGATAACTAAGTGGGGCGCAGGTGGGGGATGTGGGGAGCAGGCCCCCCAATTCCCCACTTTGCGCCCATATACACGGACTAAGTGGGGAAAACTGTTTAAACCCGCGTCATTGCTGGCTTTTCGGGCTATTAATCAAAACGAGGGTGGGGAGCAAGTGGGCAGTGTGGAAAGTGGGGAGCAAGTGGGTTCTTATGCTCCCAATAAATCATTTAAGTCTGATAAAAGCGCCCAAAAATTCCAAGCTTTCTGGATGTAATTCTTGTGTTGGAGATGCCCAGCGAATTGAACGAGCGATTTTTATAGTGCTTTTCTTATTTTTGCCAAAAAAGAAATTCTTCCACGCTAATAAATTGCCCTGCCCATGCTGGTTATCTTTTAATCTTTTCTCAAGATATCCGCCTATTAGATTGAACTTATGTGGAGGAAGCTCGTTTGAAAGTTTTATTGCTTTAAGTTCTAGTTCAAGAGCGTTTATTGTCTCACCATCTGGTTTTTTGAATTCATAATCAAGTGTTTTGCAGTATCTTCTAATTTCCCATATGGTTCTATCCAGTGTGATTAACTCCATGCCTTGTGTGTACATAGTTTTTTGAAAATATCGGTTAATTCCTTGTTCGTCTATATATTTTATGAAGGCGATGGTTTTTTCACTTAAATCAAGATTTAAATAAGGGATTCTATTTATAATTTTTATCCCTTCTTGAAGATCATGACCAATTCCTTTTGTAGATGTTGTGTTAAATAGAAGTATGCACTTTATATATTTTTCAATTGCTTGCTGCGACATCCATAAGAATTGGAATGGAAGGTTATTCTTGAAGCATAACCTTGCAGCCAAATAATCTTGATCTGCCATATCTCTAAATGATCGCCTGGCAACATCATTGAGTAATTTTTTTTGCTTCGAATCGAGGTTCATCGCATTCCCTTCATTAGATAATTATGAGTAAAAGATACTTAGCATGAAAAAAATCATAAATCTGATTTTCTGATAAAAATCCATTTACTTACCACTTTTAGTGATCAATGATTGTACTTTTACCATCAATCACGATAAGGGTAAGAAGATGGCTGATAAGAACAAATCGATGCACGATAAGGGCGGTACTGTCCATATCGACGCCGAAACAATGAAGAAGATCGAGGAATATCAGGCGTTCATTAAAAAGAATCACCCTGAAATGCCTGTCCCCACTAAAGGCCAGATTGTGCGCAGCAGTGTGAATTATTGGCATCACCAAACACTGGGGGCATGGCTATGAAAAGCTGGTTCTCCATCAAGGCTAAAACGGCTGGCGCTGCTGAAATCAAGATTTACGACGAAATCGGCATGTGGGGCATTACTGCCCGCCAGTTCTCCGATGAGTTGGCAGCGTTGGGACAGGTAAAGCAAATCAGCCTGTTTATTCATTCCCCGGGCGGTGACGTGTTCGACGGCATCGCTATTTACAACCTTCTGAAAAAACACCCCGCCAATCTGACTGTGCATATCGATGGCCTGGCTGCGTCTATGGCTTCCGTTATCGCGATGGCCGGCGACAAAGTAGTGATGCCTGAAAATGCCATGCTGATGATTCACAAGCCCTGGGGCATCTCTGGCGGGAATGCTAAAGAGATGCGCGACTACGCCGACCTGCTGGATAAGGTTGAGGCCGTGCTCATCCCAGCCTATGCCAGTAAAACGGGCAAATCTGCCGACGAGCTGGCGCAGATGCTCGAGGGGGAGACCTGGCTCAATGGTCGTGAATGTGTTGAGCAGGGGTTTGCCGATGAACTGGAGCCAGCGGTAAACGTCATGGCTCGTCTGGAATCAAAAAGAATTGAGGAATTCGAAGCTATGCCAAATGCACTGAAGAACATGATCACTGGCCCTCAGGGTTCAGTAACCACACCTGCAGCACCAGAGCAGCAACGTATCAACGGCATTAAAGACCTGTTTGCCATGTTTGGCGGCCGTCATCAGGAATTGCAGTCAACCTGCGTTGAAGACGCCTCTTGTACCGTTGAACAGGCTAAGGATAAATTGCTGGCGCTGATGGGCAAAGATGCCACCCCGTCCAATAAAACCGGCAGCAATGCGCACATCTACGCAGGCAACGGCAACATCACCGGCGACGGCATCCGTCAGGGGCTTTATGCACGGCTTGGACATGACCAGGCAGAGCGCTGTAACCCTTACACCATGATGTCGCTCTTTGATATGGCGAAAGCCTCTCTGACCGACCGGGGGATCAGCATTACGGGGTTCGGCAACCGCATGCAGATTGTGAACCTTGCGTTCACCCATACCACCAGCGACTTTTCTTCCATCCTTGCCGGTGGTGCAGAGAAGTCTGTCTTGATGGGCTGGCAGGACAGCGGCGAAACCTTCCAGAGCTGGACGAAGACAGGTTCACTCTCCAACTTTCATGAGTCTAAGCGCGTTGGTCTGAACGGGTTCACGTCGCTGGACAAGGTGCCGGAGGGTGCCGAGTACAAGTATGTGACCACCAGCGATCACGGCGTTCCGATCGCGCTGGCCACCTATGGCAATATCTTCTCCATCACGCGCCAGGCCATTATCAATGATGATCTGTCACAGCTGACGACCATCCCGCAGTTGATGGGCCGCGCCGCGTCACGCACAGTCGGCAACCTGGTCTATGCAGTGCTGACCGATAACCCTAAATACACCGACAGTAAGGCGCTGTTCCACGCTGACCACCACAACCTGATTGCTAAGGGCATGGACATGGACGGCCTGACAGAGGCACGTAAGGCTATGCGCCTGCAGGAAGATGCAGACGGCAACCCGCTGAACGTGACCCCGGCTTACATCATTGTCCCTGCCGCGCTGGAAGGTGCAGCCATGCGGACTGTGCAATCAACATCCTCACCGTTCCAGATCGGCACACAGACCGTGGGCAGCGATACCAATCCGGTATTCAATCAGAACGCCGGGGTAGCCAACACAGTGCAGAATATGGGGCAGGTCATTGTTGAGCCACGACTGGATAAGAAGAACGCGCAGCAATGGTATGTGGCATCAGCCAAGGGCAGCGACACCATCGAGGTGGCTTATCTGGATGGCATGGATACGCCTTACCTCGAAGAGCAGCAGGGCTTCACGGTTGATGGCGTTGCATGGAAGGTGCGCATTGATGCAGGCGTGGCCGCGCTGGACTATCGCGGGCTGGTCAAATCGTCCGGGCAAGCGTGATTTAGTTGCAAATGAAATGATTCAAAATGAAAGGTACTCCCGGCGGGAGTGCCTGCCACGGGGCGGCGGACTCGCGGAAAACGGCTAGTTTTCTATATTTTATAGGTGCAGCAGCACTTATTTAACTAGTTGATAATTCTGTAAATGAAATACAGTTACTGCAAAACTGCAAGTGCAGCAGGGGGATTATATGACGCTTGGAAATACCCTAGTGAATGTCAGCCAATTGGCTGATTTAGTAGGTATGCATCGCAACATGGTGGCACGTAGGCTCCGAGAAATAGAGCTAGCAGGAGGTAATGGCGAGAATCTCAAACTGTACGAGCTAAGTACTGCTCTTAAGACACTAATAATGCCATCAGTTCGGGTCGGGGGCGAGATGTCACCGCAAGATCGCAAGGCTTGGTATCAGTCTGAGAATGAACGCCTAAAATTCGAACAGGCAAATGGTGAACTTATTCCAGCGGAGGACGTGGCACGTGAGTTTGCAGTAATGTCAAAAGCAGTAGTACAAGTTTTAGAAACTCTGCCAGATGTTTTAGAACGGGATCTGGCATTATCCCCATCCGTAGTAACGCGAGTCCAAAATATTATTGATGACCTTCGTGATGAGATGGCAAGGAGAGTGTTTGAGGCCGAAATTGAAGATCAATAGATTTCTTTCTATTAATAATAGTAGGGAAGGGACAGAGGAAGTTTATTTTTGAAAATGAACCTATTTCAGATAAAATAAAATCAGATAGCACTGAGGTTTTTTTATTGACAAACCCATGACTGTATAAGGGACCATAACCCGGATATAAGCAAATGACTTTCATCTCACCATTACATTGGGTTATTTTAAGGAAGTAGCAACTTCCTTCCGAGAATAAACTTAACTCATTATGTCCAAAGGTGATAATTTTAAAAGATATGTTATAAGGCAGCCTATCAATGACATTCTCAAATAGAGAAGCTTTAAGCTGGTCTAAGTTCCGATTTAAATGAATGATCTCATTGAATACATCGAAGCTAAGACGATTCCCCATCATTCCACCACCAGGTGATCTGATTACTATATTATCTTTCAATTGTATGAGTGCATTATAACCGTTTGAGCGCAAGTTAAATCTATCAACAGGAGAAAGTGTATGACCAGTAACATTTGACACTATGTAATCATCTAAAAGTTTTGGCCAATTATCGTAAAGAATTTGTAGCAACTTTTCATCTGCAAATATGTATCCTTTTTCACCTTTTTGGTGCATAAAAATGCCAACAACGTAAATGTTATCGTCATCTACTTTTGCAATTAAAACAGGCCCGGTTCGAACCATAAACATCTTATTTTTACCAGTATCGAACTTATCACCAAGATGAAAGTGATGGAATCCAAAATCATTAAGAAAATTGTCATGAAAGTCAATTTCATGGAGGCGATTACTTTGATAAGAGTTAATGTTTACGCCCATTAACATCTTATTTACTAGTATCTGCAAACCTTTATTATTAGGTAAGGGTATAGAAAATTCACGCGGAAAATGAACAAGTCGAGGTCTAGGCTCAATTAACTTTTTTTTCATATTCAATAGCAAATGCAATAATGGTAATTTGTTTTTTCTGGGTATCTTTAAGCCAGCACTGGTAAGCTCAGATAAACAAATCCTCTCTATTTCAGCATCCAGATTGAACTTAATATATTTAAACATAACTCACCTTTAACCTCACAATAAGTAAGTGTACTTGGCTTTGCCTCACTAAAATAATCTGTGTATTGCTATGTGTATAGCGAAGAATTAAAAACCCTAACGCTGTTATTTTTAACCGATTGATATTAAATGGTTTATAGCTATGTACAAACGAAGCGTTCGACCTGATGGTATATGCCCATGCGTTGGTGATTTTGCGCGGTTACGAGCGGATAAACTGGGAAAAACCGCCTGGTTGGGCGCGCCCCGTTGAACAGTCCGCTCCGCCAGCACCTTCTGATTCACCCACACTGAAACCCCGCAGTCATCATCAAAAACCGAAAACAACCCGCGCCAAGGAAGAGGAGAAACCCTCTGCCTGGGCGCCATCCACATCAGGAGGCTGGGTATTATGAATCAGGCCGATATTGAAGACATGATCCAGCAGTATACGACCGCTGAACGCGCCGTCCTGCAGGGGAAATCCATCACCTTTAACGGGCAATCCATGACGATGGAGAACCTCAGTGAAATCCAGAAGGGGCGAAAATACTGGGAGCGCCGGTTAAGTACGTTGCTGGCGGCGCAGCGCGGGCGACCGCAGTACCGGCTGGCGAGGTTCCCGCGATGAGCCTGATTGATGATGCCATTGGCCTGATTTCACCAGGCTGGAAAGCCTCCCGGTTGCGGTCCCGTGTGGCAATCAATGCCTACGAGGCGGCATTACCGACGCGCACGCACCGGGCGAAGCGGGAAAACCGCAACGCAAACCAGCTCACGCAGTTTGCTGGCCGTTCGGTCAGGGAGCAGGCGCGCTGGCTGGACAATAATCACGATCTGGTGATTGGCCTGCTGGACAAACTCGAAGAGCGCATTGTCGGCGCGCGCGGAATTGTGGTTGACCCCCAGCCCATCCTGAAAACGGGGCTGGTGGCCGATGAGCTCTCTAAACAGATCCGGGCAGCCTGGGCGGAGTGGTCTGTTTCCCCCGATGTGACAGGGCAGTTTACCCGCCCCGTTCTTGAGCGGCTGATGGCAAGAACCTGGCTGCGCGACGGTGAGGTTTTCGGCCAGATGGTACGGGGTTCCGCACCCGGACTCACCCCGACGGCGAACATCCCTTTCTGGGTCGAAGCGCTGGAGCCGGACTACATACCGCTGGAGATGAACGATACCGGGAAGGGGATTTGTCAGGGGATCTATCTCAACAACTGGGGATGCCCGACAAAGTATGTCGTCTACAAAAATCTGGTGACATCAGGCGTTGCACTGGGCAACACCAAGGAAATCGCTGCAGACGGCATGATGCACCTCAAATTCATGCGCCGTCTTCATCAGGTCCGGGGAAACAGCCTGCTGTCCGGCATCCTGATCCGCCTGAGTGCGCTGAAAGAGTATGAAGATTCTGAACTGACGGCCGCCCGTATTGCCGCTGCGCTGGGCATGTACGTGAAAAAAGGCGACGGGCAATCCTACGGCGATGCCGGTGGTAATGACAAAGACCCCCGCGAGCTCAACATCGAGCCCGGGATGCTCTTTGATGAACTGGAGCCCGGCGAAGAAATCGGAATGATTAAATCGGACCGGCCGAATCCCAACCTTGAAACGTTCCGCAACGGGCAGCTCAGGGCGGTAGCCGCCGGCAGCCGCAGCAGCTTTTCCAGCATCTCCCGTAACTACAACGGCACTTACAGTTCTCAGCGTCAGGAGCTGGTGGAGTCCTTTGAAGGCTACGGCATTCTTCAGGATGCATTTATTGCGGCCGTGACCCGACCGATGTATCGCAGCTGGTTGCAGATGGCGATCACAGCGGGCGTGATTGACGTTCCGCCCGATGTGGACATGTCGACGTTGTTTAATGCGGTCTACAGCGGGCCGGTGATGCCGTGGATTGACCCGATGAAAGAGGCCAACTCCTGGCGCGTGCTGTTACGCGGCGGTGCGGCAACGGAAGGGGACTGGGTCAGGGCGCGCGGCGCGAATCCGGGCGATGTAAAACGCCGCCGCAAGGCGGAAGTCGACGAAAACAAAACGTTAGGTCTGGTCTTCGACACGGACCCGGCAAACGATAAAGGGGAAGCCAGTGCGAAAGAATCGAAGAAATAAACTGGGTGCGTTACCCAAGGCCTCCGCGGGGGACAAAAGCTGGTTCCGCATGAAGGCGAGCGGCGACAAGACTGCTGACATTTATATTTATGACGAGATTGGTTACTGGGGCGTGACCGCCCGCCAGTTCGCCAGCAACATGAAAGCGCTGGGCGATCTGGACCATATCAACCTGCATATCCACTCGCCCGGCGGCGATGTCTTTGACGGCATTGCCATTTACAACCTGCTTAACAGCCATACGGCGAGCAAAACCGTGTATATCGACGGTCTTGCCGCCTCAATGGCCTCGGTGATTGCCATGGTGGGCAATCCCATCATCATGCCTGAAAACGCCATGATGATGGTACACAAGCCCTGGGGGATCACCGGCGGCGATGCCAACGACATGCGCGACTATGCTGACCTGCTGGACAAAGTCGAGGCCGTGCTGATCCCGTCCTATGCCAAAAAAACCGGCAAAAACCCTGACGAACTTGCCCTGATGCTGGGTGAGGAAACGTGGATGACCGCGCAGGAGTGCCTTGAGCACGGTTTTGCTGACCAGATTTCTACCGCGGTGCAGGCGATGGCCCGCATTAATTCAAAACGTATCGAGGAATTCGACGCTATGCCAAATGCACTGAAAAACATGATCACCAAGCCGAAAGCGACGACTCAGGCACCTGCTAATCCGCAACCAGCCCCGGCGCCTGTGGTTGTTACTGAACCTGCCGCACTGGATGAAAACGCCATCCGAAATCAGGTCATTGCCGCGCAGAAACAGCGCGTCACGGGGATCAAAGACCTGTTCGCGATGTTTGGCGGACGCCATCAGGAATTACAGGCGTCATGCATTGAAGATATCGACTGCACGGTCGATCAAGCCAAGGACAAGCTGCTGGTGATGCTGGGGAAAGGCGCTACACCGTCCAATAAAAACGGCGGCAATGCGCATATTTATGCCGGAAACGGTAACTTTACCGGCGACGGTATCCGCCAGGCGCTGATGGCGCGCGCGGGCTACGAAGACCGGCAGAATGACAACGTGTATAACGGCATGACCCTGCGCGAATATGCGCGCATGTCGCTGACCGAGCGCGGGGTCGGCGTTGCGGCTTATAACCCGATGCAGATGGTGGGGCTGGCGATGACCCACACCACCTCTGATTTTGGCAATATTCTGCTGGATGTGGCGAACAAATCTCTGCTGCAAGGCTGGGAGGAGTCACAGGAAACCTTTGAAGCCTGGACGAAGAAAGGGCAGCTCTCTGACTTTAAAACGGCGCACCGCGTCGGGCTGGGCGGCTTCCCGTCGCTGCGTAAGGTACGCGAAGGGGCGGAATACAAATACGTCACGACCACCGATAACAGCGAGACCATTGCGCTGGCCACCTACGGTGAAATTTTCTCCATTACCCGTCAGGCCATCATCAACGACGATCTGAATCAGCTGACTGACGTGCCGATGAAAATGGGCCGCGCCGCGAAAGCCACCATCGGCGATCTGGTGTATGCCGTGCTGACCGGCAACCCGAAATTGTCAGACGGTAAGGCGTTGTTCAGCAGCGATCATAAAAACCTGGCAACCGGTGCCATTGACGTCGCGAATCTGGATGCGGGCCGCCAGCTGATGCGCGTTCAGAAAGAGCCAACCACCGGCCGTACCCTGAATATCCGCCCGGCGTTCCTGCTGGTGCCAACCGCCCTCGAAACCGTGGCAAACCAGACCATCAAATCTGCCAGCGTGAAAGGCGCCGACGTTAACGCCGGTATCATCAACCCGATCCAGAACTTTGCGACGGTGATCGGTGAACCACGTCTGGACGATAACAGTGCCAAGTCCTGGTACCTGGCCGCTGCACAGGGTATGGACACCATCGAGGTGGCTTATCTCAACGGTGTCGAGCTGCCTTACATCGATCAGCAGGAGGGGTTCAGTTCTGACGGTATTGCGACGAAAGTGCGCATTGATGCCGGTGTTGCGCCGCTCGATTACCGCGGTCTGGTGAAATCTTCCGGCCAGTAATCCTACTCCCGCGTTGCCCGAATGCCCGTAAGGGCTTTTTTTATACCTAAAATTCGCCCCCTTCCGGGGCGTCTGGAGTTTTTCAATGGCTAAGAATTTTGTACAGGAAGGTCAGACGATTTCCATTACCAACACCGGCGCTGCCGTGATCGAGAGCGGCGACCCCGTGGTACTGGGTTCCCTGCTGGTTGTCTCTCTGGTGGATATTGCCCCGAATGAAACCGGTACGGGCATGGCTGAAGGGGTATTCCTGCTGCCGAAAGTCTCCGCCGATGCGATCCCCGCCGGCACAAAAGTGTATATCGCGGACGGTGAAATCCAGCTGGCGTCTGCGGATGCCGTGGCCGCTGGCATTGCCTGGGAAGCTGCCGCTGCGGGCAGCACCGTCGTTGAAGTGAAAATCAATGGCTAACGCCTTTGATGCGTTGGCCGCGCGGATGGATGCGGTAACGACCGCGCGGTTTGGGCGGGAGGTGGTGATTAATGGCACCGTGTTCACCGGTGTTGAAAGCCATTTTCTGCCCGAGATGGGGCCGGTGAGCGGCGATGGCCTGTCTGTTGTGGTTTTTTCTCCCGGTTACCGGCCGCACCGTAACGATCAGGTGGTTTATCAGGCAGAAAGTTACATTGTCACCCGTCATCAGATGTTTAACGGGAAGCCACAAATCTGGCTGGAGTAAGGGGAGGGAATATGACCATCAAAGGGCTGGAACAGGCCATCGCCAATATGAACAGTATCAGTTCGACGGCCGTTCCCCGCGCCTCGGCGCAGGCGGTTAACCGGGTGGCGGGGCGGGCCATCAGTCGCAGCAGCAGCACGGTGTCGAAGGAAACCAAGGTGCCGAGAAAGCTGGTCATGCAGCGTACAAAACTGAAAAAGGCCACGATAAACCGGCCGGTTGCCACGTTAAAAATCAACCGGGGTAATTTACCGGCCATCAAGCTGGGCGCGGCACAAATGCGTGTCTCCCGGCGTCAGGGCAACCTGCGCGGGCAGGGCAGCGTACTCAAAATAGGCCGCTTTACCTTTCGGAATGCGTTTATTCAGCAACTGGCTAACGGCCGGTGGCATGTGCTCCAGCGTTCCGGGAAAAGCCGGTACCCGATTGAGGTTGTGAAGATACCGTTAACCACCCCACTTACGGAAGCGTATACCGCAGAAACTCACCGTCTGATGCAAAGCGATATGCCGAAGGAAATGGCTTCCGCCCTGAAAAATCAACTGAGGCTGATCATTAAACGATGATAAAGCACCCCAAAATCCGTAAAGCCGTGCTGGATGCGCTGAAACTTTCGGTGACCGACCCTTCCGTCACCTGGTATGACGGCCGCCCGAGTTTTCTGACCGCTGAAGACCTGCCCGCCGTTGCCGTCTACCTGTCCGGTGCTGAACCTACGGGGGAAACCCTTGATGAAGATGAGTGGCGGGCGACGCTTCATGTGGAGGTATTTCTCAAGGCGGTGAGTCCTGATACCGATCTCGACCTGTGGATGGAACAAAACATTTACCCCGTTGTGGGTGACATTCCGGCGCTTTCAGACCTTATCGAAAACATCACGCCCGAAGGCTATGACTATCAGCGCGATGATGAAATGTCGACGTGGGGTTCCGCTGACCTGCGTTACACCCTGACTTACTTAATGTGAGGAATTTATGACCACACAACTCGAACCGACCAAAGGCGCGGGCACCACACTCTGGATTTACACCGGCAGCGGTGATCCCTACGCCAATCCGCTATCGGATCAGGACTGGACCCGGCTGGCGAAAATCAAGGAGCTGACGCCGGGAGAAATGACGGCGGAATCCTACGACGACACGTACCTCGATGACGCCGACGCCGACTGGAACGGCACGGCGCAGGGGGCCAAATCTTCCGGGGACACGTCGTTTACACTGGCCTGGAAGCCTGGCGAGAGCGGGCAGCAGGATCTGGTTAACTGGTTTTACGATGGCGCGGTGCGCGGGTACAAAATTCGGTATCCCAACACCGCTGTTGATGTCTTCCGTGGCTGGATCAGCAGCCTGGGCAAAGCGGTGCCGGTAAAAGAGGTGATCACCCGGACGGTGAAAATCACCAATACGGGCAAACCGGCGCTGGCCGAGAGCAATCAGGCCGCCGCGGTACCCGTGACCGGCGTTACCGTCACGCCGTCAACCACCAGCGTGGTGGTTGGACAAAATGCGGTGATCACTGTGGCGGTGCTTCCGGACGGAGCGACAAACGGCGCGTTTAATGTTGCGGCTGCCGATCCGACCGTCGCTACGCTGACGGTATCGGGTAATACCGTCACGGCGAAGGGCCTTAAAGCGGGCACGACGCAACTCATCGTGATGACCAATGACGGCCAGAAAGTGGCTATCTGCACACTGACCGTCACGGCGGCATAACGGAGCGAGCATGTTTTTAAAATCAGAACTGTTTGAGTTCAACGGGGCAAACGCCACCCTGTACGAGTTGTCGGCGCTGCAGCGCGTCGAACTGTTGCATTATCTGGCCGCGCAGGAAAAAGCGTTGCCCAACGATGAGCCTGACGAACAAATCCTGTCAGCCGCCCTGGTTGAGCTGAATATCCGGGCGGGTGCGATGGTGGTCGCCATGTCCCTGTGGCACAGCGAGTCGCCGAAGCCGGATATCCGCGAACTTCAGCAACAAGTGATGAGCACATGGCCGGTCGAGGCCATCGGGAAAGCGGATACCCAGGTCAAAGTGCTGTCGGGCATGATGGCAAAAACTCAGACTACCGAACAGGTTGCTCCTGAATCCGAAGGATCCGACAGCCAAGGGGAAACAGCGGAAAAGCGCTAACCCGTGAAAAGGATTTTGTCATGAAGCTGGCGCGTGAGTTCAGGCGACCTGACTGGCGCGCCATGCTTTCTGATATGTCCTCCAGCGATCTGGAGGAATGGCACCGATTTTATGCGTCCCATTACTTCGAAGATGCGCTGCTTGATGCACATTTCGCCGCGCTGAACCTCAATATTTTGTCGCTGGTATGCGGGGAAACCGATATTAACGTGGGTCATTTCAGTCTGCTAAAACCTCACGTCGTGGAAGAGCAGCCGGATCCCGATGATGAACAGTTAATGGCTATCGCAGAAGGTCTGTCAGGAGGAGTCCGCTATGGCCCAGCCAGTGGGTGATTTGGTCGTCAGCCTCGATGTTGATGCCGCAAAATTTAATGAACAGGTCAGTTATGTCCGCAAGCAATTTACCGGCTTAGGGGCGGACTCGACGAAAGCCGGGACGCAGGTTCAGCAGGCATTCTCTAAACAGGAGCTTGCGGCACAGCGTGCGGGTATTTCCATCGGGCAATATAAAGCGGCAATGCGGATGTTGCCTGCTCAGTTCACCGATATTGCCACCCAGTTGGCAGGCGGGCAAAGCCCCTGGCTGATCCTCCTTCAGCAGGGCGGTCAGATTAAAGATTCGTTTGGCGGGGTCGGGAACGTTGCCAAAATACTGCTGACATACATTACGCCGCTCAATGCGGCTATCGGCGTCGCTGCTGCCGTTTTTGGCAGCCTTGGCCTGGCGGTTTATAAAAGTCAGCAGGAGATTGCCGAAGCCAGCAAGATTATTCAGGAGTCCCTGGGTTTAAGTGGTGGCGCAGCGGAAAAGCTGGCGCAAAATATCCGGGCTATTGCCGATTCTTCTGGCGCGTCGATTAAAAGCGTTGCCGATCTCTTCATCACCACAAAAGATGGTGCTGACGAAGCCACGCAGAAAATGATTGCCGTCGGCTTCAGCTATCTGGATGCGAAAGCCAAGGTCAGTGAATACAAAGGCTCATCTGATTTTACCAACCTCAACACCCAGATCGAAGCGCACCGGCTTAAGGTTCTCGGTATTCCGGATGCGTGGACGGATGCGGAAGAGGCGGTCAGAAATTATTATTCCGGGGTCAATTTAGGCAAGCAAAGCGTGGCATTGGGGGGTGCTATTGATCCCATCGTTGGCGTTCTTGAGCAGGCGAAGCAGTTAAGGGGGGACCTCACAAAAGCCACGACAGACGGGAACCTGGCAACACTGAAAACCGTGGAGTGGATAAATAAGGAATATCTGGCCACGGATGCTGTTGCAGGTGCTGAAGCTAAACTTAAAGAGGCGCGGGAACAGTCACGGAAAATTGCCTTTTCGGGTGATGCGACCGCTATCGCGAATGCGCAAAAACTCATTGCCCTGCGTGAGAAAGAAGTCGAGCAGGCAAAGAAATGGCAGGAGCCCAAAAAACAGCGGGTCACCACGTCTGCGGGAGACCGGGCAGAAGACAGCGCGCAGGGGGACTTACTGAGTCTGCAGGCACAGCTTAAGGTGCTGCAGCAGCATACCAGCGTTAACGATGTTATCAGCCAGCAGCGCAAGGATTTGTGGCAAACCGAGAATCAGTACGCCGTCCTTGAACAGGCAGCCAGCAGCCGGCAGTTATCTGCACAGGAAAAATCCCTGCTGGCGCACAAGGATGAAACGCTGGAGTACAAGCGGCAACTGGCTGTACTGGGCGATAAGGTTGTTGCCCAGCAAAGGCTGAATACACTTTCCGACCAGGCGGACAAATTTGCCCAGCAGCAATCGGCAAAACGCGCCGCTCTGGATGCCCAGGCAGAGGGCGTATCCTCGCGTCAGGCAGATCGGGCTGCCACCCTGCAGCGTCTGCAGGAAGCCTATGCGTTTAACCCCTCTGCCCAGCAGCGCATCCTGCAGGAACAACAGAAAACGTATGATGCAGAAGACGCCCTGCGGTCAAACTGGGTCGCGGGTGCGAAACAGGGCTGGGCGGAATACGCTGAATCTGCAACGGATGTTTTCACGTCCGTACAGCAGGTGGCTCAGTCCGGATTTAACGGGCTTACAGACCAGTTGAATAGTCTGGTCACTACCGGCAAGGCAAGTTTCAAAGACTTCACCTCATCCATTCTTAAAATGATTGTTAATGTGATCGACCGTCTGCTGGTGGCCTACGCGATTCAGTCAGCCATGGGATGGGTAACGGGAAGCGTTTCTGGTGGCGGTAATGCAGGGACGGCAATCACCGGCGGCAGCTATAGTAACCTGCAGCTTGCTTATAACGGTGGTTACATCCGCGAATATGACGCGGGGGGCTACACCGGGCACGGCGGAAAGTATGAACCCAAAGGCATTGTTCACGGCGGGGAGTTTGTATTCACCAAGGAAGCGACCAGCCGTCTGGGGGTCGGAAATCTTTATCGTCTGATGAAGGGTTATGCTTCAGGCGGGTATGTGGGAGCGCAGGAAGGAATGGCTTCACGGTTTGGGGCTAGCAATATCAGCGTTTATGCACCGGTCACCATCGATCAGCAACCTTCATCGACTGAAACCAGCAGCAGTGATACGGCAAATACCGCAAAACAGCTGCAGGGCATTGTTCAGCAGGTTGTATCGGACAGGCTCAGGAAGGAAATATCACCCGGTGGTTTGTTGTATAAAAAGTGAATATATCATTGATAATTTGAAAATAATTGTTTTGATTTTCCCCAATGGTAGGATGTAATTACTCATCAAAAATTGGGGAATTGTTATGAAAATTTTTGGTTTAGTCATTCTTGTTGTTGGTATGATTTGTATAATTTCAGCACTTTCAATGGGTATTACTGTTGTAACTGAGGCTGGTTACACCGTCAATAATATTGGCCTCATTTCAACTAGACAAAATGGAATACTAATAGGTGGCTTTATCGGCCTCTGTGGGCTATTGCTGGCTATATTTGGTGATAAAATAAAAGTGAACTCCTTAAATGTTAAGAAATGTCCTTTTTGTGCTGAACTGATTAATGTGGAAGCTAAAAAATGTAAACATTGCAGAAGTGAAATCGCTACAGAGGATATAGCTTTAAATGTGGAAGTTAATAAAGAGGAACCCTCTGATTTCGTTTACCCTAAATATCTTTTTATCATTGTTGGTGTCGTTTTTATCGTTATCATTGCAATACTTTTTATTCCTAGGCTGTAAGAGTAATCCGGTTGGTGATTTTTCAAAGCCACAATTACACAAAAATAATTACATAAAAGGTTCTTCAATATCATCAACCCGCTTCGGCGGGTTTTTAATAGGTGTTATATGGCGACTGATAATTTTACCTGGCGAACGCAAAAAAGTGCTCAGGGTACGGACACAGTCAGGACACTGCAGGCGCAGTTTGGCGATGGGTATAAGCAGATTGCTGCAAACGGCATTAACGCGAGTGCCGAAACCTGGAGCCTGAACTGGACTGGAAAAAAAAAGGATGCGGTGGCGATCCGCCAGTTTTTACTGACCCATGTGATTTCTTCATTCTGGTGGACCACGCCGTGGGGAGAAACTCACCTGTGGCGGGTAAAATCTGACTCTGTTTCAGTCAGTTTCCCCGCCGGAGACAAAGCCACGCTGAGTTTTACTTTTGAACGGGCCTTTGCGCCTTAATATCATCACAGTCTTGAAAGGCTGCCTGCGGGCTAATACCAGTCAGTTAAGCACTTTTATGAATACAAATTCATTTTTGTGCTTCAAAGGATAACGAAGGAATCAGGCTTGTAGCGCTATTTTTCTTCATCGAAGGCCCAAATTCACGGGCCTTATTTCCTTAAGTGACCAGCATTAGCCTGCGGGCGGCCTTTTTTATTGGGAGAAACCATGAGCTTTACGCAGGATGTACAGGCGCTTGAGCCGGGGCAACTGATCCAGCTCATTGAGATTGATGGGACTCAATTTGGTTTTGATACCATCCTGAGATTTCATGCACACAATATTGACCCTACGGGCTGGAATTCATTTGCTGCTGAAAACCTGCCCTCCATTATCTGGCAGGGCAATGAATATGATCCCCATCCCTATGAGCTAACCGGGCTGGAATTATCCAGTACCGGTTCGCAGCCCACGCCGACGCTGTCAGTGGGTAATGTGGGTAATTACGTCACTGCGCTGTGCCTGCAGTATGACGATATGGTAAAGGCGAAAGTCAAAATCCATACGACGCTGGCGAAATATCTTGATGCAGCAAACTGGATCGCCGGAAACCCCACCGCCAGCCGGACGGAAGAACGCGTTCAGCTTTTTTACATCAATGCCAAAAAAGCGGAGACCCGCGTACAGGTAGATTTTGAACTGTGCTCTCCGTTCGACGTACAAAGCCTTCAGTTGCCTACGCGACAAATCACACATGTTTGTACCTGGTGCATGCGCGGCTGGTACCGGACGGGTACGGGTTGTGATTACGCAGGTTCAAATTATTTTCTGAAAGACGGTACGCCTACAAACAACCCCGCGCTCGATGTGTGCGGCGGCCGCATATCTGATTGCAAATTGCGTTTCGGTGATGAAAACCCTTTGCCGTTTGGCGGGTTTCCGGCAGCAAACTTACAGGGGAAATAACCATGCGTGAAAAACTGATGAATGAGATCCGTGCGCATGTGTCAGCCGAATACCCAAACGAAGCCTGCGGGCTGATCGTTGAAACCGGAATCGGACAGCGGTTTATACCGTGCCGGAATGTCGCTGAAAAACCCGCTGCTACCTTCACGCTTTCACCGGACGACTACCTCTCAGCTGCTGAACTGGGAGAGGTCATTATGGTTATCCACTCGCATCCCGATGTGGTTCAACTGGTGCCGTCGGAAATGGACCGTATCCAGTGTGATCACTCAGGTGTCGAATGGGGGATTATGTCGTGGCCGGATGGGGATTTCTGCACGATTTCACCGCGCGGCGACCGTGAGCTTGCGGGCCGCAGGTGGGTGCTGGGGCATGCTGACTGCTGGTCGCTCATCATGGACTACTACCGGATGGAGCACGGTATCATCGTTAGAAACTACTCGGTTGATCGTGAATGGTGGGTTGATGGAAAAGAAAACCTCTATGACGATAACTGGCAGGCGGAAGGGTTCGTTGAGATTGACGCCAGCGGCATGCGGGCGGGTGACATGATCATGATGCGCGTTCAGGCCCCTGTAACCAATCATGCGGCCATTTACCTTGGTGACAACATTATGGTTCACCACATGTTCGGTAACCTTTCTGCCCGCGTTCCGTACGGCAAATATTACCGGGACCGGACGGTTCGCGTCGTCCGCCGTAAGGAGTTGGTTGATGCTTAAGACCATGACGTTAAAAGGTCCTCTCGCGAAGAAGTTCGGTAAAACTCACCAGTTTCATGTGGCCGACATTAACGAATTTCTCCGGGCTATGTGCTCCCAGGTTAAAGGGTTCAAAAAGTACGTGTCGAATGCTCATCTTAATGGCGTGAAATTCGCTTTCTACAGCGGCAAAAACAATATCTCGCTCGAAGAGTTTGATATGTCGACAGCAGCCACAGAATACATGATGGTGCCGGTGATTGAAGGCGCTAAGAGGGCTGGCACGCTCCAGATCGTTATCGGTGCTGTCGCCCTAGTGGCTGCATTCTTTACGGCTGGCGCTTCAATGGCTGCATGGGGTGCTGCTTTAAGTGCTGGGGCTATGTCGGCTACGACTGTCCTGACGGGTATCGGCCTGTCAATGATGGTGGGCGGCGTTGTCCAGATGCTGACGCCACAGCCCTCATACAATGTCGGCGCTTCGTCCAGCACGGACAACAAGCCAAACTATGCGTTTGGCGCCCCCGTAAACACCGTGGCCATGGGTTACCCCGTACCGGTGTTGTACGGACAGCGTGAAATAGGCGGAGCCATTATTAGCGCGGGGATTTTCTCCAGTGACCAGCAGTAACCTCAACACAATTATTAAATAACCCGCTTCGGCGGGTTTTTTATGGGTGAAATATGCGACTTCTTGAAGGTGATACCATTATCCGCGGCGCGAAGGGTGGGAGCAGCAGCGCCCATACGCCGGTTGAGCAGGCAGATGATCTGCTATCCGAAGCAAAACTGAAAATGGTCATTGCCCTTTCGGAAGGTGAAATTCAAGGTGATCTGGTTGCTCAGCAAATTTTCCTTAATGATACCCAACTGGCTAATGACGACGGCACCTATAATTTCACCGGAGTGAAATGGGATTACCGTAAAGGTACGCAGGATCAGACATACCTTCAGGGCATGCCCGAGATTGATAACGAGTCGTCCGTGGGGATTGAAGTCAAAGCGTCCTCACCCTGGACCCGCCAGTTTTCTAACCTGACGCTCGATGCCATTCGTATCAAACTGAGCCTGCCGATTCAGTACCAGTATAAAGATAACGGTGACATGGTGGGGACAGTCACCCAGTATGCGATTGACCTTTCTACCGATGGGTCCGCGTATCAGACCGTGGTGAATGGTTCGTTTGACGGGAAAACAACTTCAGAGTATCAGCGGGACCACCGTATCGACTTGCCGTCCGCCACCACTGGCTGGGCTATTCGCGTACGGCGTATCACCGCTGATTCGACCTCTACCAAACTGATTAACGCCTTCAAGGTATTTTCCTTTGCCGAAGTGATCGACAGCAAGCTGCGCTATCCGAACACGGCGCTGCTTTATATCGAGCTCGACTCCAGCCAGTTTAACGGGAGCGTGCCAAAAACCACCTGCAAGCCTAAGGGCAAACTGATCCGGGTGCCTACAACCTATAACCCGGATACAAGAACGTACAGCGGGACCTGGGCAGGGGATTTTAAAATTGCCTACAGTAACAACCCTGCGTGGATTTTTTACGACCTGGTGCTCGATGAGATTTATGGCATGGGCGGCCGGGTTGACGCGACCATGATCGATAAATGGGAGCTTTACAGCATTGCGCAGTATTGCGACGAACCGGTTTCCAACGGGGTCGGAGGTACCGAGCCGCGTTTTACCTGTAACGTTTTCATCCAGAGCCAGCAGGATGCTTACACGGTACTCCGAGATCTGGCGGCTGTCTTTCGTGGCATTACCTTCTGGGGTAATGATCAGATATTCGTGCGGGCCGATGTGCCGCAGGACGACGTAGATTTTACTTATCACAGCGCGAACGTAGTCGACGGCCTTTTTACCTACGCTGGCGGCTCCTATAAAAACCGGTTTTCCTCCTGTCTGGTCAGTTGGTCTGATCCGAGAAATCACTTTTCTGACACCCCTGAAAGCGTCTATGAGCCTGATCTGGTTGAGCGATACAACTGGAATGAAACCCAACTTATGGCAATTGGTTGCACGTCGCAGAGTGAGGCACACCGCCGCGGGCGTTGGGTACTCTTATCCAATGCCAAAGACGGCACGGTTTCTTTTGGTGTCGGTCTCGATGGCTATATCCCGATGCCGGCGGAGATCATTGGTATTGCTGACCCTTTCAAGGCAGGGAAAGCCAACGGTGGCCGCATTAGTGCGGTGAACGGCAGAAATGTCACTCTTGACCGTGTCGCAGATTACGGCCCCGGCGATCGTCTTGTGGTGAATCTACCAGACGGATCTGCGCAGACACGGACAATCAGTGCCGTGAGCGCCGATAAGAAAACGTACACCGTGGCCACGGCATATCGCATGACACCGGTCGCTGGTGCAGTGTGGGCCATCGACAGCGATAACCTGGCTATTCAGTATTATCGCATCACCTCAATTTCCTCTAATGATGACGGTACCTTTACGGTGGCAGGCGTACAGCATGACCCGAATAAGTACCGGTACATCGATGACGGCGTGAAAGTCGATGCAGCACCGATTACTGTCACGCCAACCAACGTGATGAAAGCACCGGACAATATCCAGATCACCGAAGTTGACCACATTGCACAGGGTCTCACAGTAGCATCGCTTCAGGCATCTTGGGACAAAGTCGAAGGGGCGATCAATTACACTGCGCAGTGGCGTAAAGATAATGGCGAATGGGTTAACGTTGGTAAGACCAGCGCCCAGGGTTTTACCATTCAGGGGATATACGCCGGTGTTTACGATGTCCGCGTCCGGGCGGTCAATGCGGTCGATGTGTCATCACCATGGGGATATGCAAATTCAACCACCCTAAACGGCAAGGTAGGCAAACCGGGAACGCCGACCAATCTTTTTGCAACTAACAATGTCGTGTGGAATATCGATATCACCTGGGGATTTCCTGCAGGCAGCGGCGACACAGCCTATACCGAGCTACAGCAAGCAACCACGGCTGACCATCAAAACCCAACGCTGCTGGCCACCGTTCCCTATCCGGGATCTGCATATCAGCATGGCCCAATGCCGGCAGGTATAAGGCGCTGGTACCGGGCAAGATTGGTTGACAGAATTGGCAACGTGGGGGACTGGACTGATTATGTCGCCGGTGCAAGCAATGTTGATGCCAACGACCTTATTCATGACACGCTGGAAAAATATCTTGAAACACAGGACGGTAAAGCGCTTTTAGAGCCGCTGATTACCGATCCCCAACTTCTGGCTGAAAGCATTCTTGCTAACTATGACAGCGTGGATCAGCAGTGGAAAAACTACGGTGAAAACCGTGCGGGGATTATTGAAGCAACAAAAATAGCTACCGATGCGAACAGCTCTATCGCTCAGCTCGAAACGGATGTGGCGGCGAAATTTGGTGAGCAGGAAGCGGTTATCCAGGAGAAATTCACGGCGTATGCTGATGCCAGTGGGCCATCTGCAATCTGGACGATGAAGATGGGGCTTAACTACAATGGCACGAAGTACGATGCGGGGATTTCTGTTGCAGCGATAGTGAATGGCACGGCAGTAGAGACCCGGTTTGCCGTAAATGCCAATCAGTTTGTTGTCATTAGCGGCAGCGGGGACAATCTTTATTCGCCATTTATTATCAAAGATGGACAGGTGCTTATTAGCCAGGCATTCATCGGAAATGCATGGATAACGAACGCCATGATTGGGGACTACATAGAATCCAATACTTACATCCCGGGTCAGGCGGGATGGCACATCAATAAAAATGGTACCTCAGAGTTCTCCGGTGTTACTGTGCGTGGGAAGATTTATGCCAGCGAAGGCGAGTTAAATAATGTACTGATTAATGAGAACTGCACAATTCTGGGTACGCTCAATGCTAACAGGATAGTAGGTGACCTTTCTGACTTTTCCATCGGCAGGACTTTTAACGTTGGTTCATTCAGTTTAGGTGGGAATCAGACTTCGTCTGAATACAATATCTGTGGGATCGCTCAGACTTCTTTTGAACGTAAAATTGCGTTAACCAGTGCGAACGGTAATGGTATATTTTACATTAATATTTCATTAGGTGGTCCAGGATTAGTATATATGGATTGGGTTGTGGCAGGTAATGTTGTCGCTACTGAAACACTTTCCACAGGGCAAAATCAAGTTATTGGATCGCGACAAGTTGTTTCTCCTTCTGGAAATGGAAATACAATAATTGGCATAAGGTTTAGAAATACTTCGTCCTCACCTGCAAATATAAATATAGTAGGAAACCAGACTATTAATATTTTTGCAAACCGTAACGCAAATATCATAAATTAACCCTATTACCCGCTAAGTATACTGTTCAAATTTAAGCAGACAGTTTATTAGGCGGGTTTTTTATGTCCGGAGAAAATCATGCCAGCAGGCACTATTGATTTAACCAACGGTTCTAACAAAGTCATCGGTAGCGGTACCAGCTTCAGTGCGGAGCTAAAAGCCGGTGATTTTATGTACGTTAACGTGGGTGGTGCTCCTTATACTATTGTCGCTTCCTCGGTGGTATCAGACGTTGAAATCACCCTTACCGAAGCGTTCACCGGCCCCTCATCAACCGGACTGTCCTGGAATTCCGTGCCAGCTTTGCTTCAGATGGCTATTACGCAGAAAGTGATCAACGACTTCGCGCAGGTTGCCCGCGGACGTATTCTCGATTTTGAGAACTGGCAGGGGATTTACAGTGATGAACCGTCAGTTACCATTACGCGCCCCGATCGCACTCAGTATACCGGTCCAAGCTGGGGACACATTGCAAAGGTAGTTGGCGCAGTTGAAGACCCACTGACGAACCTTGTCCCCCTTAGCCGGCAGTATATGACCTTGGCCGCCGCCCAGGCCGATATTGCAAACATCCCTGACGGGGCTGCAACATTCGTGCGAAGTTCTGATGATGAATCACTGGCTATTGAGTACATCAATACCGCCGGGGTGCTGACGGAGACAGGTCGTAAAATGCCATCTCAGGTAGCTATTGAGGAGGTGAGAACTAATATCCAGCAGGATCCATTATCCCAGTCGTTAACTATTTTCACTGATGAACTCGGCTTCTCACACTCACAAATTCGTCAGGATGGAGCCTTTGAAACCCCGATGTTAACACTCGATGAAAACCAAATTACATCGGGCAATATTTCAGTTACGCAAGATGGAAATTTTGATGACGACCAGTTGATGATTTCTGACGCGCTGGGATTTTCCATTCCCTCTTCAAGCAGTGATGGCGGCGGAAGCGAAGACCCTGGCGAAGTTACTGTAGATCTCCCACCTCAGTCAGCAGCATATGGCTTGTTGTCAAAAATGCGTTCAGCGCTGGATGATGTTTGCGTAATCATCAACTCTGATTCTACAGGGATCACTCAGGATACTGACCCAGTCAGCGGGGTGTTTAAAAAATGGACGAAAAAACTGGCGGAGTTTCTGGCGGGTAATTACCCGGCATATACCGTCCTGTATTACTCGTGGGCGTCTGGTGCGTATGGTTCACCCGTGACTCTGCAGGTCGGCACTGCGGGGAAAACACTTCATTTTTATAATGCTGCCGTTGCGGGGACTCAACCTCTTTATCTTATGGGACAGTATTTTGAGGCCGCTTACGTCCCAAGACAGGCTGATTTACTGATATTTAATCACGGGCATAACACTGATTATAACGTCACAACAGGAATACAGGCCGGCATGGCGCTGGCGGCCGTTTATCAAATCTTGCTCAGACACCCTGCAGCCGGTGGGATCATGGTCTCTCAAAACCCGTTAAGGGATAGCGATCAGGGGGCAAACAGGAGTAACGGTGCACGGCAAGCCGCCATTGCAGCGGGTTTCAGTTTGGTTGATGCCTATCAGCTTTTCATGAATGCTGGAAAGCCTACCGACTGGTATCTGGATAACATCCACCCCAACGCAACCGGTGATGCCAAAATATTTGACCTCGTGAAAAATCTTTTTGTATGGCCGTCTACACCCGCGAAATACACTCAGGGCCTTATCAATGGTGCGAACCTGATCCCGAATGGTGAGTTCGTAACGTGGACAGAAGGCGGCGCAGCCCCAGATGGCTGGACCCTTACTGGCTGCACAGCTGACAAAGATACTGTGAACTTTGAGTCGGGTGACTATGGCCTGAAACTCACGTCAACAGGAACAGGGGATGCGAACGCCGCCTGTGCATTGCCATCTGGCCTGGTGCGCCGTTTACGCGGGCAGACAATTACCCTCGCCTGCAGAACGTATGTCCCCGCTGCAAACACGCGCTCTAACGCAGGATCTGTATCCATAAACGGAATATCGGCCAGCCGGGTTTATGGCGTCACATCCCCTAACGGCCGGGGTGGTTTTGTCTGGAAGGCGGCAGTGATCACGGTGCCGTTAACGGCGACAACGCTTTCAGTGCTTGCCATCCTTGATACGTCCGGCGGCGTATCCGGTAACACCTGTACATTTGACCGTCTCACACTGGTTGTCGGGAATATCCCGCAAGACTTCTTCTAAGGAAATATTATGGCAACACGAATCATTAATAAAAACGCCAGCCTGTGGGCGTCCCCTAAAGCGAAGTTATCCGTGCCGTTCAATGCTGCATGGGAAGGGTTCTTTTCTTTCGGCGTGGATGCTGCCACATCAGTGAGAAATCTTATTGAAGGCGGGGCTGCTCTCTCTGTAATAGGCAGTCCGACATATGGAGCAAATTACATTGAGTTGACGGGTGCCCAGATGGCCTACCTTGTTACCTCGATCAAAAACAGCACTGATATGACAATTGTTGCAACCGTTAAACCATTAGAAGAAAAGGGGATTGCAGTTGTTTCTGATTATCAGTCTCAAAGGGCTGACAATACAGGGCTCTGCTTAGGCACGTCATTAGCGTTTGATGTTGGTTCAAACAATGGAAACGGCAACGTCATCACGCGCTTCCAGCATTCAGTTTTAGTCAGCGGGGTATCAACCGGGGCTTCCGCAGAAACAGCAACTGAATCACCCATAAATCAGTGGTACATGATTTCCGGGCGATGTAAAAACAGTGACAGAACGCGCAGGGTCAATAACCTGACTGCCGGCACAAGTGGCACTAATTCACCTGCGGCAAACCCGGCAGACCTGGGCGACGTATTCAGATTAGGGTCGGCATATAACAGCCAGTACCCTGGGAAATGCCAGTTATGCGAAGTTGCTATTATTTCTGAATACATTTCAGATGCTGATTTTTCAACACTTACGCAACTTATGCGTGCCAGTGCAGCAAAAAAAGGTATTATATTATAAGTTTGTTATTTGATAATCAGCAACCTGGTATTTTTAAAAACCTGCTTAATACTATATATTCAGGACATCAAAATATACCAGGGGTCACGCTGAAAAACAACTCAACAAGAAATTATCATTTAATAAAAAAATTACATCATATTTACCCCCTCCATGTTATATGTCATTAAAGTGCATGATTATATAACATGGAGTTCAGTTAATATTATTAATGTGTTTACCTAAGAGTTTTTGCTTTTCACTGGGTAAGTGAAAAGGAATTTTAAGTTTAGTTTTTTTACTAACCCATAAAATATTATAGGAATAACTACTCCTGCAATAGTCCCAGCAATCATGTGTAAGTACCAGTTGCTAACCCCAAATAATTTGCTTAGAATTATCCTTGTGCCACTGGCACAAAGTATGTGCACAAGGAAAATAACCATACTATCATTTCCAATCTTACTTAGTAAATCAACCTTTATTGAGCTAAGAGTCAGAGATAAAACATAAATGAAGAATATTGAAACCATAGCAACAACAAATGTTGAAATGCCTATTCTGTCATAGAACATACCATCAATGAAATGAAATTTATATTGAACAAGAAGGAACATTAATACCGATAGAAGCAAGGTCGCTGCGTTTGTTTTTGTAATCATCAGGTCAGATTTCAAAGTGCTAAAAACACATCCTAAAAAGAAAAACACAATATTATTTGTTATGAAGTTCAAGTGAAATAAATTTCCAATATTTAAACTGTAAATATATAATAAAAACGATACCACTGTTATTATTGGTAGTTGAGTTGTGAAATTCCTTTTGTTATATATTAAACATGCCACTATAAAAATCATAAACAAAGCATAGAGGAACCAGAACTGACCGGTCGGTTGATATGGGAAGGCAAGAACAGAAATGAAATCTGTTTTTTTATTTGTAAAGTTTGAAAGCAATACAGCGATAGACCCTTGAATGACTGACCATATAACATAAGGGTATGCTATAGTTGCTACCTTCTTCTTAATGAATTCGGGTTTATCACTTTTTTGTATAGAACTTATAAAAAAAAGCCCTGAAAGAAAGAAAAACAAAGGCATATGGAAAGTGTAAATGATGCTATCGAACATTTTAAAGAAAGGTTCTGATATATATATACCAGCGCTATCCAACCCTCTATTAACGTGCCCGATGACAACCAATATTATACCTATGCCTTTAGCATAATCTACCCACTGCTCTCTCATTTTTAAATACTCATCTAATATATTGATTATGGAATATCTAATTGAATTATCACACTAGTAATTTCGACAGAGGTTAGAAGCCCATTCATCATCCTCCAGGAGCATAAGCCGCTTGCGATATATCAAACCTAAAATCAACACCAACAATGACGATAGCTTCAAGAAACAGATGCCAAAAATCCTTAAATTTATCCTCTATACTCGTAACATCAAAGTCAATGATTTTTATGCGCCAGTTTTGCTACTCATAACTTAACAATCGTAACTATATAAATATCAGGAGATTGATAGTGCATTTATATACGTATTTACAGAGTCTCAGTTTAGTTATGAGGCTATGCAAAGCGTCTCTTTTTCCGGGTCAGAAGCGGGGATGCTTCATAATTCTTGGCTTTCACGGATTGTAATCTACTCATAATTCCACTCGGCCTAAGCATTCCCCACAGCCGATTTCGTCATTTTCCCAACATCATTCAACCAGTTTTGCCCGCGTCCAGGGTTGTTCGCCTGTGATTTGCGTAGCGATATGTTCTATAAACTGCTGCGTTGGTGCTTTCCTGCCAAAGCTCATCAGTGACAGAGGGAGAATAAGCAGAATAACTAATGGAGTGAATGTGAAATAGCGCATGTCACGCTCGTTTTGTGTATATAAAAATATTATGCTGCAAAGACTACCGAGAATTAATCCTGAGATCACTTCGCTGACGGAATGAGCATGCAGTGCGAGTCGGCTCATACCCACAATAATGGCAATGAGATACCCAGCAATAATCATCAGCCTGCGTCTGTCAGGTTGAAAACGTTGGCCTATCAGCCAGAATATGACCGGCCATAAAGTGGCTGACATCGTGGTATGCCCGCTGAAGCCTGTAAAATTAAATGTACTGCTGCCAATGCCCCAGGCGAGAAACAACAGCTTTGAGATGCTCACCGCGAGGCCAGAAACACCCATTATAGTCAGCCAGATTAATGCTGTGGCTGGGTTGTCAGCCTTCCATAACATAAATAAAGCGAGGGTTATTCCGGTGGGCAAAATGAGCATGCTGTCGCCAAAATAGGTCAGGATATTCCAAAGCAAGACGTAGCCCTCGATGATAAATAGTAAATTCTTCCAAAGAATCGATCGTAAGTATATCAGCAGGGGATTTGTTACCAAAAGGGATTAGCTCCTATCACTTCATTTTCAGACTGCAACCCGATTTATTCCCGTATTGTGAACTCAGATGTAATTACTGATTTCAGCATGCTTAATACTGGACAAGGCGTTTCTTCTGCGAGGCGGGCGGCAGTATCTGACATTGACGTTAAGATGAACGTTGTCGAAATTGAGCCGGAGCAGGCACTATCAGTGCTCACCTCATGGCGGACTTGCTCATGGGATTACTGCGATGTCCCGAGCGAATACGACGAAGCCGGAAAAGTAATTTCGGTAACAAAGGGCGCTAAAGGTTTTGGTTTCATTGCGCAGGATGTCCAGAAAGATTGTCCTGATGCAGTCACATTGACTAAAAACCCGCAGCTTTATATCGACGAGGAAGGGGAGCTCTTCGCGAAAGAGGACACGCTATCGCTCAACACACTAGGGGTATCAGCCGCATATTCTGGTGCCGCTATTAAAGCATTAAAGAAACGCAATGAAGACCAGGCAGAACTTATCTCAGCATTATCCGAACGGCTGAAACAGATCGAGTCAACGCTTGGGATTAACAACAAACCTGCTTCATAACTTTCTTTCCTTACCGAAAAAAAGCCGACATAAACAAAAAAGCCTTCGCGAACGAAGGCTAGTGAATTATCACCAAATTTAGTTTAGGAACAGGAGTGTTACTCCTTTGTTAAGGATAGCTCATGAAGTAGATTTGGCTTAAGTAAATGTAGTTTGTAGTTAAAAAAAACCCGCGTTAACGGCGGGTTATCAGAAGATAGGCACTCATAGCGCCTTGGTAGGCTTGCTGATCTTGCGTCAGCTGATATGAGAATAGTCCTGTTGCTTTAAATTACTACCTCTATGGCAAAAAAAATGCCCGCAGAGGAGCAGGCAATTAACTTAATTGGCTTTCAAGGGAATATCCTTGCATCTGCAAATTTGTACAGACTACTCACTTTAAACCCTCCCACAGTAACTAGATGGTTTTATTATTAGCAGATGCTAAATAGTGGGTTTTGCACATGATTGGTGTTAATGGCGCGGCATTGAGAGGTAAATTATAGGAGATTCAGATTTAAGCAATGGTAGGAGAAACAAAAAAACCGGCTCGGTGGCCGGGTTAAGCTTGTATATCTACGATGAACAACTTATTGATGACACCTTTTTTAACTGTAGCTTTTGCTGTCACAGTCACGCAGGAACTACTGGCGCCACCGCTAAACATGTAAGAACTTAGGGCGGCTAAATACGGGTTCTGCGATTTAGAGGCTGATGGATCACTAATTTGAGCTATGACTCGCCGACCTGATTCATCGCCATCAATAAGCACTTTCGCTGTCATGCGATGTGCATCAAATTCTGTAACAAATACACGATATTCACGTAGGCCAAGTACTTCATCATCATCCAGTTGATCAATGATTTCTTTGTCGGCCTCAGTGATAGTAGCCGCTCGGTTTCCTGTCCCAGTGCTTACACTGATTTTGTCACAGGTATTACCAATTGGGGATACAGCCTGACGAACTGAAGGGCGCAACTCTCCTGCCATCTTATCGATCACTGAGATCAATCCGTCGATAGTTGGTCTGTCCTTATTTCCGAGGGCTTCAATAGCCTTCTCAAGAGCTTCTTTTAAGGCCTTCATTTCCTCTTTCTTTTGTGCGTTTCGCGCAAATATATAAGGTATTAATGCACCGAGTATAGCCCCGGCAGATCCTGAGAACAATTGAGACTGTGTTA
Organism: Rahnella sp. 2050; assembly: GCF_040544515.1. NCBI lineage: Bacteria > Pseudomonadati > Pseudomonadota > Gammaproteobacteria > Enterobacterales > Yersiniaceae > Rahnella > Rahnella sp. 2050. The sequence goes on from NZ_JBEPKE010000003.1 coordinate 40,327, forward strand.
TAAAATTCATTGCAGTATCAAGAGTAAAACAGTTTGCTCGAGCCTCTTTTGCGTATACTTTTACTTCCTGATATGAAACATTTTTTGAGTATTTTTGTGTGAGCGCGAATGTGCCGGCAGTTGCTAAAATCTTAGAAAAACCCTTTAAAGATTCGCCAAGGCATGTCAATTCGATTTGATGATTTTCAGCATCTTTGCCGTCGTAGCGCAGGGAAACATTCACATCTTGAATTCTCACGGACTCCATCCGTAGACCCTCAGTAAATTATAATTAGAAAATTATTACCAATCATCATAGACCGGAAAACTTCCAACACAAATACTGTGGATAAATCAGAGAGTAAGTTAGAGCTGAATTATGTCATGGTTGAAACCAGTCATCAGCGCTTTCCCACGTTTCCTCAAGCATTACATCAATAACTTCCTTGTCGTAAGTCGTCCCGCCCATCACCGACATCCCGTCACTGCCAGCTCGGCGAACACTGAACGTCGCACCCGGGTAATTCCGTTCGAGCCTCTTCTGAAACTCCTCTCTAAATGCCTCGACCGCGCCGGCGGGTAACTGCTTGGTTTTATCAATAGTCACTTCCACGCGCATAAATTTGCCTCATTTAAAAGCCATAATACATTGCGTCTTCAAACCGACAGGTCTGAAGGTGATGGGCTGTAACTCTGTTTTTCTATCCATTCCACAACATGCTTTCTGACGTAAAATGTTGGGTGAGTTTTAACTGGGGCAGGGAACGATCTGTCACGTTCATACCGGGAAAGCGTGTCCCTCGATTTGATATGAAGTAATTTCATAACGTCAGATTTCGAGATAAGCATAGTTGCCTCGTATCTTATGGCTGGTATACAGGTAATATGATTTATCCAGTGAAGTCTGACTTCTGCCTCAAGTATCTTTCTAGTCGACTGCTAGCCAGTTACCGGCATAATCAAACATCTCTTCAACGATTCCAGCCAGAACCGCCTTCTGCGCTTTGCTGACATCCGTGTTGATACTGCTGAGCGTCACCATTGGCTTCACCTTCACGTCAGCATCAGGGAAGGTGCCATGTACACGCTTGGTCAGTTCAGCAAGGATCAGAGCATTGCCGTTCGGCACACCGACCATATTTCTTTTGTCGTAAATCAGCTCAACAAACATAAATCGCCGTGCATACATCAAACTGGATATACATACAGTAATATTTGTTTTCGTAAAATAAAACCCTTCTGCAAAACTAAATTTATTCTTTGTAAATTCATGCAGTTACATACACAATTTTCAGCAAGTAAAGGCATGCTGAAATGGCGGTATTTTCTTTTTTATTCAATGGATTAAATTATTTACTTCGCTCTGCGACTTCGGTATGGGTATCACTGTGGGTGCCGCGTATGCATCATCTGACCGTACAAACGATCAGACGACTTCTGCAGGTGAGAATTTTGCAGGAGGGGATAAAGCTGATGTCTGGACTGTGGGTACAAAATATGACGCAAACAATGTCTATCTCGCTACGATGTATTCCGAAACGCGTAATATGACAATGTTTGGTGAGAGTGGTGTTGCAAACAAAACGCAGAACTTCGAAGTAACCGCACAATATCAGTTTGATTTTGGATTACGTCCTGAAGTGTCTTACCTGCAATCTAAAGGTAAGGATTTGACTGCAGACGGCAGTAATACTTCTGATAACAACGATAAAGATTTGGTTAAATATGTTTCTGTTGGTGCGAGTTATTACTTCAACAAAAATATGTCCACCTACGTTGATTACAAAATTAACCTGCTGGACAACGATGATAATTTCTACGAAACCAACAAAATCTCTACCGATGATATCGTGGGTGTAGGCTTACAATATCAGTTCTAATCTCCGAAACTTCTCATAAAAGAATCTGAGTACCAAAACCCATCTCCGGATGGGTTTTTTTGTGCCTTAAATCGTGGCTTTCTGTGCGTTTAAGAGGTGTCTGCCTTCAATAATGCAACAGTGTTTGTTATATTATTGACCAGATCACGTATAGGGGATTTCCTCTGTGATACGGTGCTTCACCTAAGACTTGGTTTCTCAGGACAATGACATGTTAGATTATCGCTTTCCGACAGCTATGCAGATGGTGTTTTGTATCGCTCAGTCCCAAAAGGCTGGCCAGCGCTGCACCAGTGCGATTTTAGCAACGGGTCTGGAAGCCAACTCCAGTTTTATCCGCAAACTGATGGTGCCACTGACTCAGCATGGCATTATCGTCTCCACACTTGGTCGCACCGGCTCGATTACACTTGGCCGTCCGGCGGAAGAAATCACACTTCGTGATATTTATTGCGCGGTGATTGAAGATAAACGTCTGTGGGCAGCGCGCCCGGACGTGCCCGCCCGCTGTGTGGTCAGCGCCAATGCCTGCACCTATTTCAAAAACATTGTCAGCGAAGCCGAAGAAGCGTCGTTTCAGGTGTTAGCCCGTCATACCGTTGCGGATGCCCTGGCTGAGTTTGAACGCGGTGGCAAATACAAATGTACCAAAGATTTAGCGGCGCAAAACCCAGAAGATTCGCTCTGTTTGAAATAGAGCGCTGATACGCAAGACGCTGCGCACCGCTCTTAATAAAGCATATAAAAAAAAGCCGGGAGATCATTCTCCCGGCTTTTTGCATTCTGTTGATCTTAACGGTTTACACAGTTTGCGTTTCTAAAACGACTTTCTTACGCGTCACCAGCTTGCGAAGTGCGACGTAGAAAACAGGCGTCAGGAACAACCCGAACAACGTCACACCCAGCATACCGGAGAATACGGTAATACCGGTGACACCGCGCACTTCCGCACCCGCGCCGTGCCCCAGAATCAACGGGATAGTCCCGGCGATAAACGCAATCGAGGTCATGACGATAGGGCGCAGACGCAGACGGCATGCCTCAAGCGCAGATTCGATAATCCCTTTACCTTGCAATTCAAGCTCGCGGGCGAACTCAACAATCAGAATCGCGTTCTTACATGCCAGTCCCATCAGCACCACCAGTCCGACCTGTACAAACACGTTATTGTCGCCACCGGTCAGCCACACGCCAAACAGGGCCGATAGCATGGTCATTGGCACAATCAGGATTACCGCCAGCGGCAGCGTCCAGCTCTCATACAGGGCGGCCAGCACCAGAAACGCCAGTAACACGGACATCGGGAACACAATCAGTGCAGCATTGCCTTGTGTGGATTGCTGATAGCTCAGGTCGGTCCATTCGATATTCATGCCGTTCGGTAACAGGTTTTTCGACATTGCAGTCAGCTCGGTCATTGCCTGCGTCGAAGAAAGCACGCGGGGATCAGCGTCACCGATTAAATCTGCTGCCGGATAGCCGTTATAGCGGATCACCGGATCGGGACCGTAAGTGGTGGTGATATTCAGCATACTGCCGATTGGCACCATTTCACCTTTATCGTTACGGGTACGCAGATTGGCAATGTCTTCCACGGTGTCACGGAACTGGCCATCGGCCTGTGCCATTACTTTCCAGGTACGTCCGAACCGGTTGAAATCATTGATATAGGACGAGCCGAGATACACCTGCAGCGTACTGAACAGTTCGTCCAGCGATACGCCCTGCGCCTTGGCTTTATCACGGTCAATATGCGCGTCCAACTGCGGCACGTTAGCCTGATATGAAGAAATCGGATACCCCATTCCCGGCGTTTGCATGATAGCGCCGGACATGGTGTTAATCGCGGTTTGCAATGCACCGTAACCCAGCCCTGCACGATCCTGTATATACAGAGAATAACCTGATCCCTGACCCAATCCGAGGATCGGCGGCGGCATAATGGAGAAGGCGAACCCTTCCTGGATCTGCGAAATCTTGGCGTTGATTTCCGCATTAATCTCCGCCGCTGTACGGGTACGTTCGCTCAGTGGTTTCAACGCGAAGAACACCGTACCGGTATTCGGCGTATTGGTGAACTGCAAAGCGTTCAACCCGGGGAACGCCACCGCATCAATTACGCCATCAGTACTTAACCCCATTGCGCTGATTTTGCGGATCACCGCATCAGTGCGGGATAAGGACGCGCCTTCCGGCATTTTCACGCCCGCGATCAGATACAGTTTATCCTGCGTCGGGATAAAGCCCCCCGGCACGGCTTTGAACATAAAGGCCGCCGCACACAACAGCAGAATGTAAACCACAAATACCGCGCCACGACGCCCAAGTGTTTTAGACACTGCATTCTGATAACGGTGTGAACTGGCATTAAAGAACCGGTTGAACGGTCGGAAAATCCAGCCGAACAGGCGGTCGATAAGCCGCGACGGCATGTCTTTCGGTGCACCGTGCGATTTAAGCAGCAATGCCGCAAGAGCAGGGGACAACGTCAGTGAGTTGATGGCCGAGATCACGGTTGAAATGGCGATGGTCACCGCAAACTGCTTGTAGAACTGACCGGTCACGCCCGACAAAAACGCCATCGGCACGAACACCGCACACAGCACCAGCGCGATAGCCACTATCGGCCCTGAAACTTCCCGCATCGCCTGGTGCGCAGCGTCCCTTGGCGCGAGTCCCTCCTCGATGTTTCGCTCGACGTTTTCCACCACCACAATGGCGTCATCGACGACTATCCCTATCGCCAGCACCAGCCCGAACAGACTGAGTGTATTAAGCGAAAATCCGAGCAAATACAGAATGCTGAATGTCCCGATCACAGATATCGGTACCGCCAGCAAAGGAATGATTGATGCGCGCCAGGTTTGCAGGAACAGAATAACCACCAGTACGACCAGCACGACGGCTTCCAGCAATGTGTGAACCACCGCACTGATGGAATCACGGACAAACACCGTCGGGTCGTACGGCGCACGCCAGGTCATGCCTTCCGGGAACCGGGTTGCCAGTTCATCCATTTTGGCTCGCACCGCGTCTGACAAATCGATCGCATTCGCGCCAGGCGACTGGAAGATACCGATCCCGACTGCATCTTTATTATTAAGTTGCGCGCGCAGGGCATAACTGCCGGACCCCATTTCGATACGCGCCACATCACGAAGACGGACAATTTCGCCATTATCACCGCTTTTCAGGATGATTTTGCCGAACTCATCTTCATCTTTCAGACGACCCTGCGCATTGATGGAAAGCAGATAATCACTGTCTTTCGGCATCGGTTCTGCGCCCAGCTGACCGGCAGACACCTGTACGTTCTGTTCCTGCATTGCCTTCACAATGTCAGAAGCCGTCAGACCCCGCGCCGCGACTTTGTTCGGATCCAGCCACACGCGCATGGCATATTCGCCTGCACCGAAAATCTGGATCTGCCCGACACCCGGCAAACGTGCCAGCTCGTCTTTCACCTTCAGCGTGGCGTAGTTGCTCAGATACAGCGAATCATACTTACCCGAAGGTGACACCAGATGCACCACCAGCGTCAACGTTGGCGATTGTTTCTGCGTGGTCACGCCCTGACGGCGGACATCTTCCGGCAGACGGGCTTCGGCCTGGGCCACACGGTTTTGCACCTGAACCTGTGCCTGATCCGGATCGGTTCCCGGACGGAAAGTGACTGTCGTCACCAGCACACCATCAGAACCGGCCACGGATTTCATGTACACCATGTTTTCAACACCGTTGATCGCTTCTTCCAGCGGCGTCGCCACGGTTTCAGCAATCACTTTCGGGTTAGCACCCGGATATTCAGCGCGAACCTGCACGCTTGGCGGTACCACGTTCGGGTATTCGCTGACCGGCAGCAGGGGAATGGCAATCGCCCCGGTGACTAAAATCAGAATCGACAAGACGGCCGCAAAAATCGGCCTGTCGATGAAAAAGCGGGAAAAGTCCATGAGTCAGGATTCTCTTTTATTGAACGGCAGGAGCGGCTGGCGTGACAGTATTAGCCGCCATGCTGACGGTTTTGGCATTGACCGGCATGCCCGGCATGAACACTTTTTGTACGCCATCGATGATGACGCGATCGCCTGCTTCAAGGCCTTTCTGCACGATGCGTAAGCCGCCGTATATACGGCCAATTTCAACATCACGTCGCTGCGCCTTGCCGTCTTTATCCACCACATAAACGAATTTACGATCCTGATCGGTAAGGATGGCTTTATCGTCCACCAGCAGGGCGTTGAACTGTGCGCTGCCTGGCATTTGAACGCGGGCAAACAATCCCGGCGTAAATGTGCGGTCGCGGTTATCCAGCAGAGCACGCATGCGGATCGTGCCTGTGCCGGAGTTCAGCTGATTGTCAGTAAAATCGACGACGCCCTGATGCGGGTAGCCGTTTTCACCCACCAGCCCGACATGAACCGGTAAGCGACTTTGCGGGCTGTCATTGAATTTCCCTTCGCGGGCCTGCGCCTGATAGCGCAGGAACGTCCCTTCATCGACATCGAAATACACGTAGACCGTGTCGAGTGACACCACCGTGGTCAGTACACTGGCACTGTCGCCCGCTGTTACCAGATTGCCGGTCGTGATCATCGCACGGCTGGCGCGACCATCAATCGGGGAGATGACACGGGTGAAATCAAGATTCAACTGTGCCATGTCCAGCTGTGCCTGAGCTGCCAGCACATCTGACTGTGCCTGCGAAGCGGCCGAACGACGTTGCTCCGCAGCTTCTTTCGACACAGCCAGCGAACCGATCAGCGCTTCCGTACGGGCGGATTCACTTCTCGCCAGACTGGCCTGATTGCGCGCACGCACCAGTTCAGCCTGCGCCTGTTCCTGCGCGGCGCGGTAAGTGCGGTCGTCGATGGTGAACAGCACCTGACCCTTTTTCACTTCCTGACCTTCCTGATAATTCACTTTATCGATATAGCCGGACACGCGGGGGCGCAACTGAACACTTTGTACCGCTTCCACACGTCCGTTAAACGCATCCCACTGGCTGATTGGTTTGATTAACACATCTGCCGCGCTGACTTGCGGAGCAGGTGGTGCAGCATTTTGCGCCACGCTGTTGTCACACCCGGCGAGCAGGGCAACCATCAGCGCAACCCCTGAAAGGCGCAACGTCAAAGGCGTACCGCCGGAGCGGCCGCGTACAACAACCTGTGATTTTTGCAGGTTCATCATTATTTTTATTTCCAGTGAGTAAGTACTGCCAGGCAATACACCGGCCTGTCCGCCGGGTAACGTCCTTTGCCTGATCTGACTTTTTTGGGACTTGCGCCGTTCATCAGCACAATAATGTATCAAATACTGATACAATTGATTCGAGGGGATTGTAGGGATGCGCTTACTAAAGTGCAAGAATTACTGTTACACTTTCTGTGCTATTTTACAGAACGTTTACTTCGGGAAAGAGACTATCCGGTAACGGCCAATTAAATGCAATAGTAAAACTTGCATTTAATCGAAAACTGGGTCAACGTATTAAAAGACGAGTCGCCCTCGGGGGGCGCAAACAAAAAAGAAGCAGGAGACTTGCCATGAGAACCGAGGATTTCATTCACGACCTGATCGAGTGGATCGATCACAATCTGGAAGAACGTCTGGATATTAAAACTGTTGCCAAACGGGCAGGGTATTCCCGCTGGTATCTGCAGCGTATGTTTAAAGAGCACACCGGCTTGCCGATGGGTGAATACATTCGTGAGAAAAAACTGAAGAAATCTGCCGATATGCTGGCCAGTAGTGGCGAACCTATTGTCAGCGTTGCGATTTCTCTGGGCTTCGACTCACAGCAATCTTTCACCCGCAGTTTCAAACGCCAGTTTGGTCAGACTCCGGGCGACTGGCGTCGTGGTCTGAATCTGGCAACGGAATGTCAGGGCTGCCTGCACTAACGGTTGCCTCTGCTTAAGCTCTCCGCTTACCTGGTGAGCGTGTACCGCTGGCCCGGCTTCCCTGCCGGGCAGTGAATTTTTCTCTCCCTCATAAACTTCCCTTTCCTCTCCAGAATTCCTCCGGATGATTAATTTCATCAGGCGCTTTGCTGCGCATTTTTCCTGTTTACAGCGTTCTGTTTCTGGCATTTGCCCGACCCCCTGCGTCAGGACGTGATCAACCCAACAAAAAACGACATCAAAGTTCACATAAATTGAAATGATGTTTCAATTTCTTGAGTTGCGGGAATTTTATCGCTAAACTCCTTTTATCATTTCGGCGCCGGGCACAGCCCGACAACCAATAATCCTGCGGAAAAGCGTATTCGCCTCCGTTTTATGCATAAAGGAACCATCATGATTCTGGATAATTTCTCGCTTCAGGGAAAAGTCGCGGTAGTGACCGGTTGCGATACCGGTTTAGGTCAGGGTATGGCAATCGGCCTCGCCGAAGCCGGTTGTGACATTGTTGGGATCAACATTGTCGAGCCCACAGAAACTATCGAACGCGTTGGCGCAACAGGCCGCCGTTTCCTGAGCCTGACGGCTGATCTGAGCGACACGAAAGTCATTCCGGCACTGCTCGAACGCGCTGTCGCAGAAATGGGACATCTGGATATTCTGGTCAATAACGCCGGGATCATCCGCCGTGAAGATGCCATCGAGTTCAGCGAAAAGAATTGGGATGATGTGATGAATCTGAACATCAAATCCGTGTTCTTCATGTCACAGGCTGTCGCGAAGCAATTTATTGCTCAGGGCACCGGCGGCAAAATCATTAATATCGCGTCGATGCTTTCCTATCAGGGCGGTATCCGCGTGCCTTCTTATACCGCATCGAAAAGCGCCGTCATGGGTGTGACTCGTCTGCTGGCCAATGAATGGGCGAAACACAACATCAACGTGAACGCGATTGCACCGGGTTATATGGCGACCAACAACACCCAGCAACTTCGTGCCGATGAAGCACGCAGCGAAGAGATTCTGGGGCGTATTCCTGCTGGCCGCTGGGGCTTGCCATCTGATCTGATGGGGCCGGTTGTGTTCCTGTCTTCACCGGCTTCCGACTATATCAATGGCTACACGATTGCCGTTGACGGCGGCTGGCTGGCGCGTTAATCACGCTAATTACTGACAAATATTCACCGACAGCAGCGGATCACACCGCTGCCCAAAGAGGAAATCTCATGAAAATTGCATTGATGATGGAAAACAGTCAGGCCGCTAAAAACGCGATCATCCTGAAAGAACTCAACGCCGTGGCATCGGAAAAAGAGTATCCGGTCTACAACGTGGGCATGTCTGACGAACAGGATCACCACCTGACATACATCCATCTGGGCATCATGGCCAGTATTCTGCTCAATTCTAAAGCTGTGGATTTTGTCGTTGCAGGCTGCGGCACCGGTCAGGGCGCACTGATGTCTCTGAACATTCACCCGGGCGTTAACTGCGGTTATTGCATTGATCCGGCGGATGCCTTCCTGTTCGCGCAAATCAACAACGGCAACGCCTTATCACTGCCATTCGCTAAAGGCTTCGGCTGGGGCGCTGAGCTGAACGTGCGTTTCATCTTTGAAAAGGCCTTTACCGGTGTGAAAGGAGAAGGCTATCCGGCTGACCGCAAAGAACCTCAGGTGCGCAACGCCGGTATTCTGAATCAGGTGAAAGCCGCAGTGGTAAAAGAAAACTATCTGGATACGCTGCGTGCTATCGATCCTGAACTGGTAAAAACCGCTGTCACCGGCGAACGTTTCCAGAAATGTTTCTTTGAAAACTGCCAGAACAAAGAGATCGAAACCTTTGTGCGTGAAATCCTCGCATAAGATTTTGTTTTCTGTGGGGTCAAAAAAACCGGTGCTCATGGCACCGGTTTTTTTATGATCAGAAAGAATTATAAAAAATCTTGTCGTTGCGGCGTGAACGTGTCGAGCAACACACCTTTTTCCAGACAGACGCAGCCGTGCATGATGTACGGTTTTTTATACAGCGTATCGCCTGCGCTTACTTCACGGGTTTCTTCACCGATCGTGAATTTAAAGCGACCGGACAACACATATGTCAGCTGTTCATGCACGTGGTTATGCATCGGTCCAATGGCGCCTTCTTCAAAATACACTTCAACGGCCATCATGGTGCCGTCATGCGCCAGAACGCGACGGCTCACACCGTCACCCAGATCCTGTAAGGGAATATCTTTTTTAAACGTAAACATCGGTTAGTCCTTGCGTAATGAACTGAGGAGGGCATCCGGGATTTCCGCCAGATACAGTGCCGGTAAGCCTTCGTAATCGGTGGTGAAAAGCACGTGACGGTCATCGGGCGAGAAAGATGGGTGCGGATGCGTCACCTGCCGGTCGCCATCAAGCACTTGCCATGAACTGTTATGCGCGGCCAGAGGAGCATGCTGACGGGTTTTGGCATCGAAAATATACAACCACGGATCGTTTTCAATCGTATGGCTGGCAGTATCTTTCACATCTACCGGCGTACCGGAACCGTCACCGACCAGCAGCGTGCCATTCTCGTTGCTCATCAGATGCGAACAGGCCGGCATAGTCATCAGACAGACATCTTCACCAGTTTGCGGATCGAACCGGCGGATGTGGCGGTCATGCTGGCCTTTCAGATAAGACACATACATCAGCGCAGAACCGTCCGGTACCCAGAATTCATGTGTGCAGCTTTCGCCTGGCGCATGCTCTTTCACTTTACGCACATTGCTGCCGTCTTCATTCACCAGCCACATGCGTGCATCAACCAGATCGTGAGGGCCTTCGTGGCAGAAAGCGACGGTGTTGTCATCAAACGGGCGATAAATCGGGTGTCCGAGCCATTCGTTTTTCTCGTGGATCACACGGGATTTCCCGCTGAGTAAATCGACGCGCAACAGACGGCAGTGCGGATTGCTGTGATAAAACGCCTGGAAGATTTTCCAGTCTGACAGGGGCGTCCAGTCCTCACGACTGATCTCGATACCCACCAGACGGGTGCATTCGCTGTTGGCCACCCAGGTGCCGTAGCCAACCCATTCTTCCGGCACCTGATACACGGTGTGCTCACTAAAATCAGCCAGTTTTACGCGCTGCAGGCTACGTTCATTTTTGACGTAGTAAAGATACTGATCGTCCGGAGAGAGGAAACCGCCAAAAGTATTATCGCCTTTGCCTTCCGTCAGTTGCACCGCATTCTGTGTTTTCAAATCCAGCAGGTAATAGTTGCGGTTGCCGTCAAACTCACCGGCAAACAACAGTTTATTGCCATCACGGGTAAAGCATTTTTGATAGAAATAATTGCGATGACACAACACATCGGGCGGCGTTAAACGGGTTACCCGCGCACCGGTCTGAGGGTCCTGAACGGTATGGAAATTAAATTGAATCTGAGAACCTTTTGCCATGATTCACCCCACAAGTAGTTTGAAATCAGCCGGTGTTCTGGCTTCCCTTTCATTAATTAAAATGCAGTTTCATTAATTTGAAAACACATTACCACTTAGTGAGATAAAACGGCGTCGGGTGAAAACAAAAGTGCAAAGCTGATCACAAAACGGTTGGCTTTTGCCACAGCGTAAAACCATCCTATAATGATATAGCTTACTCAAATGCTATTGATACTCTGGATGATTAAAGAGTACGAACAAAATATCTCACGCTTACACGGTGGAGTATTTTAGAAAAGGGATGTAAAAGATGAGATTAAGAAAAAAACGTGTGAAACCTATGCAAATCAATGACATTACTATCATTGACGACACCAAACTGAAAAAAGCCATTACCGCCGCAGCACTGGGCAATGCGATGGAATGGTTTGATTTCGGTGTGTATGGATTTGTGGCCTTTGCTTTAGGGCAGGTGTTTTTCCCGGGTGCAGACCCGGGTATTCAAATGATTGCCGCCCTGGCAACCTTTTCCGTACCGTTCCTTGTCAGGCCTCTGGGCGGCCTGTTCTTCGGTGCGCTTGGCGACAAATTTGGTCGCCAGAAAGTCCTTTCCGTCACCATCATCATCATGTCCGTCAGCACCTTCTGTATCGGGCTGATACCCGGTTATAACTCCATCGGTATCTGGGCGCCCATTTTGCTGTTACTGGCAAAATTAGCGCAGGGTTTCTCGGTGGGTGGCGAATATACCGGTGCAGCGATTTTCGTTGCGGAATATTCTCCTGACAGGAAACGCGGCTTCCTCGGTAGCTGGCTGGATTTCGGTTCCATCGCCGGTTTTATTCTCGGTGCGGGCGTCGTGGTATTGATTTCCAGCATTGTGGGTGAGGCGAACTTCCTCGAATGGGGCTGGCGTATTCCGTTCTTCATCGCTGCGCCGCTGGGCCTGATCGGTATTTATCTGCGTCATGCGCTGGAAGAAACCCCGACATTCCAGCAGCACGTGGATAAAATCGACAGTGATGCACGCAAAGACATCGCTGAACCGCCAAGAGTCTCGTTCCGTGAAATCCTGACCAAGCAATGGCGGCCTCTGATTATCTGTGTCGGCATGGTGATTGCCACAAACGTCACCTACTACATGCTGCTGACCTACATGCCGAGCTATCTGTCCCACAGCCTGCATTACTCTGAAGATCACGGTGTGCTGATCATCATCGCCATCATGGTCGGTATGCTGTTTGTACAGCCATTCATGGGGATGCTGAGCGACCGCTTTGGCCGTAAGCCTTTCGTGATCATCGGCAGCATCGGCCTGTTCATTCTGGCTATCCCGTGCTTCATTCTGATTAACAGTGATGTGATAGGCCTGATTTTCTTAGGTCTGCTGATCCTCGCGGTGCTACTGAACTGCTTCATCGGTGTGATGGCGTCAACGTTACCGGCAATGTTCCCGACGCATATCCGTTACAGCGCGCTGGCGATTGCTTTCAACATTTCAGTACTGATTGCGGGTCTGACGCCCACGATCGCGGCGTGGCTGGTAGAAACAACCAATAACCTGTACATGCCCGCGTATTACCTGATGGTGGTGGCGATGATTGGTCTGGTGACCGGTATCTTTATGAAAGAAACCGCCAACCGTCCGCTGAAAGGCGCCACACCGGCGGCCTCAGACCGTGCGGAAGCGCGTGAAATCCTCCAGGAACATCACGATAACATCGAACAGAAAATTGAAGATATTGATGCGCAGATTGTTGAACTTGAAGCAAAAAGAAAAAATCTGATTGCTCAGCATCCTGATATCAACTGATTCCGTTTTCCAACATGCCCATAGCCGGTCACTTTGCTGACCGGCTTTTTTTTGCCTTTTACCGCATTTTTTTCGTTCCTGCTCCATACTTCATTTCCTGGTCATCTGAATGGAAAGTCTGTATGCAGAATCCTACGTTGTTTCAGTTCTTTCACTGGTATTACCCGGATGGGGGGAAGCTCTGGCCGGAGGTGGCCGAAAAAGCGGCCTGGCTGGCTGAGATTGGCATTACCGCTGCCTGGCTCCCGCCCGCCTATAAAGGCGAATCAGGGGGATATTCGGTTGGCTATGACACTTATGATTTGTTTGATCTGGGCGAGTTTGAACAGAAAGGCTCCCGAGCCACCAAATATGGCGACAAAGAGGGATTACTTGCGGCCATCGGCGCACTGAAACAGCATAAGCTGGGCGTCATTCTTGACGTGGTGCTCAATCATAAAATGGGGGCGGATGAGAAAGAACGCGTGCAGGTTAACCGCGTTAACATTGATAACCGTGAAGAAATCAGTGATGACATCATTGAAGCGGAAGCGTGGACACGTTTCATTTTTGCCGCCCGTGAGGGCCGGTATTCGAAATTTATCTGGGATTTTCACTGCTTCAGCGGTGTCGACCATATTGAAAACCCGGATGAACAGGGCATTTTCAAAATCGTTAACGACTACACCGGCGGCGGCTGGAACGATCAGGTCGACGACGAGTTTGGCAATTACGATTATCTGATGGGAGCCAACGTCGATTTTCGCAATAACGCGGTCAGCGAGGAACTCAAATACTGGGGCCGCTGGATCATGGAACAAACGAACTGTACCGGTTTCCGTCTTGATGCAGTGAAACATATTCCGGCCTGGTTCTATAAAGAATGGATTGACCATATTCAGGCGGAAGCCGAACAGCCGATGTATCTGGTCGCGGAATACTGGTCATTCGATGTCCAGACGCTGCAAAATTACATCCATCAGGTGGAAGGCAAAACCATGCTGTTCGATGCGCCGTTACAGCTGAATTTCCACCATGCTTCGAAGCAGGGAGCGGATTTTGACCTGACCACCATTTTTGATAACACCCTGGTTGCCGCCGATGCGGAGCATGCCGTGACCCTGGTGGCCAATCACGACACGCAGCCGTTACAGTCTCTTGAAGCACCGGTTGAGCCGTGGTTCAAACCGCTGGCCTACGCGTTAATCCTGTTGCGGGAACAGGGCGTGCCGATCGTATTTTATCCGGATTTATTCGGCGCAAGTTACGAGGATGAAGGGGACGACGGTAACAATTACACGATTGAACTGCCTGCGATTGTGCCACTGGAAGCGCTGATCAGAGCCCGTCAGCGCTACGCATGGGGGGCACAAACCGATTATTTCGATCACCCGAACTGCATTGCGTTTTCACGCAGCGGCACCGCAGAACACCCGGGCTGCGTGGTGGTGATGTCCAACGGCGAAGCAGGTGAGAAAACGATTGATCTGGGCGACAACTTCGCCGGTAAAAAATGGCGGGACGTGCTGGAAAACCGCGAGGATATCATTACAACCGACGAGCAAGGCAGCGCGCAATTTTACTGCGCTGCCGGAAGCGTCAGTGTCTGGACTCTGGCAGAGTAAAACAACAGCGGGTGGATTAACCACCCGCAACCTTAACGGAAGCCGAAAGCAATCAGCAGGGAATACCCCCCCAGTAATGCGATAAACGCTACAGCTCTGACGATTCCGGCACTTTTTCCCATCAACTGCCGCGGCAGCATCGCCAATATGATAATCGCGTTTAACGGCACGCCGTACCATTTCCAGTGTTTTGGTGCCATCATCCAGAGCACGCAAAAACTGCTGGCACTGAGTACACCATAATTGGTGAATGCCATAACCATATTTCCTGCGTCAGGCTTAAACATCGTGAAGAAGCCCAGCATTATTTTCACCATAATCGCGGTCGAGAGCACCGACAACACACATTCTGTCGCGCATAACATACGCGGGCGATAACGCAACTTTCGCTCCAGATAATGGTAACCGTGAATATACAACCCGATAATCGCGATGAGTAAGATACGCGAGCGCCACGGCTCTGGATGCTCACGCGTCGCCAACATGATCAGCAAAAGCCAGAAGCCGTTCAGGAAAACAGTTCCCCAACTTAGCGCTACCCGGGTTTCAGACAGGGTTTTCAGCAGCACAGAATTTAAATAGGGTAATAACGCAGGATGATACATTCTGATCTCTCTGAGTTTATTGCTCAGTGATGTCATAAAATCGGGTACCAGCTTTGCCCACCAGGGCACGGTTGCACCTTCAACCGTGAGTAACCGCAAGCGCAACCGATTCAGTGTTGAATCCTGATATGCACGTACCATCACCGACCAGTAACGTTTCGCACCAGTCATCTCAACCTGACGTTGCAGGGCCGCCAGCCTGTAAGGTGAGATGCCACCGGGCTGATAATGGTCGACATCCCAGCCCATAATGTCGGAGACCTTGATCAGAAGTGCGGAATATAACCCTTCACGATCACTTAATTGCGCTGCCAGTTCCTGACTGAACAATTCGTGCAGTTCAAGGTTTTGCAGCACATTGCTCTTGAGAAAAACATCCAGACGCTTAAGGCCGGCAGTTTCATCGTCCATCATTTCATCAGTAATTTCAGTTGCCTGTGAAATGATTTTTCGCCGTAGCGCAGTATCACGATAGGTTTCCTGCCTGATCTCATTGACGGGGTTAAACGGAGCAGGTTTTTGCAAAAAGGTCTGTGGGACAACCTCAGCAGATGGCTTATGCATTGTGACAACGTCACTGATTGTCGCGTCATTCCCCTGATTTTTCGCCGCATCAAAGGCTTCACGCAGACGTTGATACCCTTCAGGGTCCTGGTCCGGACGGGTATTTTTCAGCTGTCGGGCATAAGCCCGTTTAATCACGCTGAGATCCTGAGTGGGCTCAATGCCTAAAACTGACCAAATTCCCTGGCTGCTCATTCCATCGCCCACGTCATTAATCCTGAATTCAAAAGAAACATCAGTCTTCACCCCATCGTGTACCGGAATCATCCCGGCAACAACTTCCGGCAGTATTTTCAATTTGCTGATGCAACGCATCAAGCTGACAAAGCGAAATCCCGACGGGCTGATAATGGTCAATTTCCCATCCCATCAGCGCGGCAACGTTCACCAGCACCGGGCGGGTCAGTCCTTCACGCTCCGCCAGATCCCACGCCAGCTGCTGACTGAACATTTCGCGCAACTGAAGATTTTGCAGCAATTCTTCTGACAGACAAACTTTCAGCAACGCCACGCCAGCCTGTTCATTTTCCAGCAGCAGGCTGACGGTATCGGATACCAGATGGTGGACCTGCGTCCGGCGGACTAATGCGTCATCAGTCATCGGCAAAAGGGGAGATGAATAAGTGACAGCGTCACTGGTATTCCACACATAATCGCCGCGCCGGGCTGATTCAAACGCTTCCCGCAGACGCTGATACGCTTCGGGATCCTGATCGGGTCGCGTGTTTTTGAGCTGCCGCGCATAGGCCCGCTTGATCGCGCTGATGTCCTGCGTGGCTTCTATCCCCAGAACTGACCAGATCGCCATCGGGCTATTCCCACTCACTGCGCAGATGCACCAGCAGCGCCTCAAATTCCTTACGCGCTGCCGCAATCTGCCGGGCATCCTGCGTGTCGAGCACATGTTCAAAGCGATACAGCTGAGCAGCGATAAACTGCCGCTGGTCGCCAAGGCTTTGTTCATAATACGCGTTGGCTTCTGCTACCAGCTGGCGGTTTACCAGTTGCTCACGGGGATGCTGTTTGATGTTTTCCAGTTTCAGCAGACTTGCGGTAATTTGCGCAGGTGTCAGGCTGCCCGGCGCTTTCTCAATCACCAGTTTTTCCACCTGTCCGGTGCTGGTGATTTTACATTCCACTTCCAGAATGCCGTCGAGCGTGTAAGTGAAACGCACCTCGGCGCTCATTTCACCTGCCGGGCGCGGAGGCACATCAACGGCCAGCGATCCGAGCAGTATATTGTCGGCGACCCGCCGTGCTTCACCCTGATAAATGGACAGATTCAGGTACTTTTGCTGATCGGAGATCGTGACAATCGTTTCCACGCGACTCACCGGTACAAAGCTGTTTCGCTCAATCAGCGGCAGAAAATGACCGTCTTCGTAGCCGTCGCCTTTAGGGCGGGAAATTCCGATGCCGAGCGTAAACGGCATCACATCGGTCAGCACGATGTCATCGAGCGCCTGATCCTGCAAGACCAGTCCGGCCTGAATACCGGCACCGAGCGCCACGGCTTCGTCCGGTTGTAACTCACTGCGTGGGAAGCGCCCGAACAGACGGGCCACCGCCTGACGCACCAGTGGCATTCGCGTTGCACCGCCCACCAGCACCACATGATCCACTTCATCGGCGGAGAACCTGGCATCGCGCAGCGCCTGAATCACCGGTTTTTTCATCCGCTCCAGCGTACTTTCACAGCATTGCGCCAGAATTTCAGTGGTCAGCGTCCAGTTCAGCGATCTGTCATTCCACTGGTATCTGAGTGGCGTGCTGTCTTGCGTGGTCAGCTGGCATTTCGCTTTTTCCGCCAGCGTAATCAACTGACCGAAAAGGGCGTTATCGTCTTTATCCAGCTCCGGATACTGCGCCAGCATCCAGCCTGCAAGACTGCGGGTAAAATCATCGCCCCCGAGGAACACGTCGCCGCTGCTGGCCCGCACTTCAATCACGCCTTCGAACATATCGATAATTGAAACGTCAAACGTGCCGCCCCCCAGATCGAACACCAGGAATTTCTGCTCCTGCTGATTCACCAGCCCGTAGGCCAGTGACGCCGCCGTCGGTTCATTGAGCAGACGTTCAACATGCAGTCCCGCCAGTTCACCGGCAGCCTTCACGGCCTTGCGCTGAATATCATTAAAATAAGCAGGAACGGTGATAATGGCGCGCTTCACCTCACAGCCACAATGTTGCTCAACATCCGCTTTCAGACTGCGCAGCAGAAGGGCGGAGAGCTCTTCCGCACGAAAGTTTTGATGTCCAAGCCGGAACTGATGCTCCGTGCCCATGAAACGTTTAAAACTGGAAAGGGTGAGATCAGGGTGGGTAAATAACCGCGCCTGTGCAGGCGCCCCGACCAGGACATGACCGTTATCATCGAGACCGATCACTGAGGGTGTCAGATTTTTTCCATAGACGTTAGGAACCAGAACGGACTGACCGTCTTGCCAGATGGCAACTGCGCAGTTTGAAGTGCCTAAATCTATTCCTATCAACATCCGTATCACCCCAGAAGCGTAAACTGTATATAACCGAAAGAACTTTCATCGGCCAAATTTACAGAAAGTTGAGGAGATTTTGTAGATTGCCGGATTTAATTCCTGACGAAAAACCGACATTTACCGGCACTGAGGAACAGTGGACATCAATTTTTTTCTTAACCACTAGACGACTGGTCTAATTCAATGTATTGTCAGCCCATGAACACGACAAAAGCATCTGACACAGGCAAAACTGACCAGCGTAAACACATTCTTGCTGTGGGGCAGTCCCTCATGGCGAAGAAAGGTTTCTCGGCAGTCGGCCTGAATGAAATTCTGACCACCGCGTCCGTACCGAAGGGGTCGTTTTATTACTACTTCACGTCGAAAGATGCATTTGGTGAGGAACTGCTGAAAAGCTATTTTCAGGATTACCTGTCTGCGATGGATGTTACCCTGGCCCAGCCGGGGCTGACGATGGCGCAGCGTCTGATGAATTACTGGCAGCAATGGCAGGAGAGTCAGTCATTTTACGACTGTCAGGGTAAATGCCTCGCCGTGAAACTGGGTGCCGAAGTAGCCGATCTTTCTGAACCGATGCGTCAGGCGCTGAATGACGGCACTTCCGGCATTATCAGCCGCATTGCCCGGGCGATTGAAGCGGGAATTAAAGAAGGATCGATGGCCGTCAATGATGCGCCGCTGATTGCCGCACAAGGGCTGTATCAGTTGTGGCTCGGGTCAAGTGTGATGGTGAAAATTTTACGTAATACGCAACCTTTTGACGCCGCCATGACGATGACACAACAGATTATCCATCAGCCGCAGTAAGCTGATGCGTAACAAATGACACCTCACGTTGAGGTGTTTTTTTGAAAGTGATTACAAGACGACTGGTCTACTATATAAGTATCTCAACTGCTTCAACTACCTGGATAAACAACATGAAAATTCTGATGGTTCTGACTTCGCACGACAAACTGGGCAACACGGGCCGTAAAACGGGTTTCTGGCTGGAAGAGCTGGCAGCACCGTATTACGCTTTTAAAGATGCAGGCGCAGAAATTGTGCTGGCGTCCCCGGCTGGCGGCCAGCCACCGCTGGATCCGAAAAGTAACGAACCGGATTTCCAGACGCAGCAAACCCACCGCTTTGAAGCCGATGAACAGGCGAGGGCTCAACTGGCCTCCACCGTGCGTCTGGACAGCATTTCTCAGGCTGATTTTGATGCAGTCTTTTATCCGGGCGGTCATGGCCCGTTGTGGGATCTGGCGGAAGATACAACCTCCATTGAGCTGATCCAGTCATTCCAGGCTGCGGGTAAACACGTTGCGCTGGTGTGTCATGCGCCTGGCGTGCTGCGTCATGTGAAAGATGCACAAGGTAATCCGCTGGTACAGGGCAAAAAAGTCACCGGTTTCACCAACAGCGAAGAAGCAGCGGTTGAGCTGACCGACGTAGTGCCTTTCCTGGTGGAAGATGAACTGAAAGCACTGGGTGGTGTGTATTCGAAAGGCGCTGACTGGGGTTCTTACGTAGTGCAGGATGGTCTGCTGATCACCGGGCAGAATCCGGGTTCTTCCGCAGAAGCGGCAGAATTGTTAGTTCAGCAACTGAGCAAATAATCGAAACAAGTAAACATGGCCGGAAGGGCAATCTTCCGGCCTTTTTTATTGTGCAAAATCAGGATCAGGCAATCGTCACTTTCGTATCCAGGTACACATCCTGAACGGCATTAATCAAGCCCACGCCTTCTTTCATTGATTTCTTGAAGGCTTTACGCCCCAGAATCAGTCCCATCCCGCCAGCGCGTTTATTGATGACCGCTGTACGCACGGATTCCTGAATATCATTTTCACCTGCGGCACCGCCGGAATTAATCAATCCGGCCCGCCCCATGTAACAGTTCGCCAGCTGATAACGCACCAGATCAATCGGGTGATCGGTCGTCAGTTTGGAATAGACGCGGTCATCGGTATAACCGAATTTAACCGCTTTGTAGCCACCATTATTTTCTGCCATTTTCTGTTTCACAATGTCTGCGCCGATGGTCGCTGCAAGATGGTTTGCCTGGCCGGTTAAGTCGGCGCTGGAATGGTAATCTTTGCCGTCTTTCACAAACGCCGGATTACGCAAATATGCCCACAACACTGTCACCATGCCCAGTTCATGCGCCCGCTCGAAAGCGGCTGAAATTTCTTCTATCTGGCGACGTGACTCTTCTGAGCCAAAATAAATGGTCGCGCCCACAGCCTGCGCACCGAGATTAAACGCCTGTTCCACACTGGCATACAGTGTCTGGTCATATTGTGTCGGATAACTCAGGGTTTCGTTGTGATTGAGTTTGACCAGGAACGGAATTTTATGGGCGTAGCGGCGTGAAACGGAAGCCAGTACGCCGTAAGTTGACGCTACGCAGTTACAGCCTGCCTCGATCGCCAGTTCAACAATATTTTTAGGATCGAAATACAACGGGTTCGCGGCAAACGAGGCGCCCGCAGAGTGTTCAACACCCTGATCGACCGGCAGAATCGACAGATAACCGGTACCGGCTAACCGTCCGGTGTTATACAAGTTTTGCATCGCAGCCAGTACGCGCGGCGAACGGTTATTGTCGATCATCACACGGTCAACAAAATCGGCTCCCGGCAGGTATAGCTGGTCTGAGGTGATGGTGGAACATTGATGCTGAAGAAGTGAATCGGCTTCTTTGCCTAACAACTTAGTGATATCAGTCATAATGGACTCCGTTTCTGCTCTGTGCGGGGCACAAAGCGGTGAATGATATTTTCTTACCCCACTAGGTATAGACGGATTACGCCGGGTTTGTGTGACTCATGCTGCGGTTATGTCTCTGTTTGACGTCAGCAACGCGCAGACACTCGCTGTAAAAAAAAACCGGAACGGCATTGTGCGGTTCCGGTTTTTGATATTAGTTGTTGGCTTTCAGTGTATTGAGCAATCGCTCCAGACTTTCCCGCCGCTGCGCAGGGATTTCCCCGCCCGCCGCGTAACCGGCGTTGCGCATGATGCTTTCCTGCAAACCGACCAGCCAGTCGTAAATGTAAAACGCCGTGGAATTGGTCGGCGTGGCCGAAAGTTTTGTCAGGCGGCGGGATGACTTCCAGCTTGCAACGCTTTTCTTCGGCTTGGCAAAAATCTTATTGCCCTTATTGATACGGCTTTCCGGGCGTCCGGCTTCCGCTTGCTTCTCAAAGCCCAGCCAGGCAACAAAATCACCGAGCACCGTCAGGGCACGTGAAACCTGACGATCCGCATGATGCTCATGTTCACGCGTCCCCGCAGATAACGTACCACTGAGTGAACGTACCAGCGCATCGCCCATGTTCAGACGGAAACTGGCGGTGATCAACTCTTCCATCAGCAACTCGACTGTTGGCTTAGCCACGCCAAGCAGGGCGATCAGCGGTTCGTTTTCCGGCAGGCTGCGCAGATGGTTAATCCAGTAACGCTGTACCTGGCGCGCAAACGCCGTGCCGTCGTCCGGTTTTTCCTGCCAGACCTGCACGTCCTGCTGCTCAGCGAATAAATCGATATCAATACCAATACCAAAACTTTCCACGCCAGATTCATCCTGCTCGCCCGTTTCGGCCTGCTTACCGGCATGTTCGTGATAAATACGGTGCAGTTCGTCGCGGCCGGGCAGCAGTTTTTCCAGCAGCTCGCCGTGAACACCCGTGCGGGTTTGCAGCGCTTTAATGACGGTCTGAACTGTGTGTTGTTTTTGTGCCGGATCGGCTTTGTCGCCCGCCTGATACCAGCGTCCGAGCAGGTTATCCGCCAGTTCACGACGCAGCTCGTCACGTATTTCGCTCAGACGGTTCAGCCTGATTTCCGGACGAATTTCAGCCGCCAGATAATCTGCCATACGTTGCAGACCGCGATCATCCATCGCCAGCAGCGCGCCCCAGGCATCACCCGGATTGCCCACATGACGCTGAACGGCCTCGTCGAAATGTGCCGATCCGCTCATGCGGCGATCGAACGGCGTGAATACCCACACCAGTCCCGGTTTGCGGCGGTCACGCACCTGCGTGTTTTCGCCGTGCATTTCTTTGACCCAGTATTCCAGCGTGCGGCCCACGGCAACCACGTCATCACGCACGTCAGCCGCCGTGCAAACCATCAGCATGTTCATTTCATGCCGGTCGGTATAGCGCTCCGGCAGATAAGAAATTTTTGCGCGGAACAGATCGGAATGTTCATCCTCACCGCTTTCATCAGTCAGCGCGCCATAACCCGGCAGATCCAGTAAATCGATCTGTTCGAACAGGACTTCGCGTGGTGGGGAAAGCAGGGGTATTTGCACTTCAGAGGCAAGCATGGTCAGCTCAGCCAGTGACAACGTCACAGATGGCGCGCTTTCATCTCCCCATTGCGGGCAAACCGGGATCTGAATATCCCAGCCGGGCGACTGACTGAAAATACCGTCTGCCGGTTGCATGGCGTCATCAACCAGAATGCTCAACGGTGCCAGCAGGCTTTCTGCACCGCTGAGGTGTTGCAGCGTGTGGGCATAGTGGCGATACGCTGCAGTCAGCGCAGGGTCGTTGCCCCATAACAGAGAGAACAGACGTGCGCGATCGTCGATGTTCAGATAAGGCGCGAGCTTCACCGCCACTGGCCAGTAATGTGCATTCAGATGGCGGAAACGGCGGGGATCGAGGCGAATCATGGAATCCCATAATCCCATAATCTGTTCGCTGGTAAAGCCGTCTACCGGCTCCGGCTGACGGTGCATCATCAGTTTACTGAGGTGCTCGGTGATTTGCTGTGTGTCCGCCACGGGGTAATGACTGTCCGGCTGGAAAGCGCGGATAACAATGCGGGCAAGATCGGCTTCATTGAGCAGCAGCACACGAACCGGAAATGCGCGATCCCTGACGTCTGCCTGACGGGTAAAACGGGTGGCGAAACGCGCCACACGGTTACCGGGGTTAATCTGGGTCAGATAATCGAGCGTGACACCCCCGAGACGAGTCTCCAGCCGTCCGTAATTACCGGCCGCCAGCGAACAAATCAGGTACGATTTCCCGGCCTGAGAATGCCCGTAAAAACCCAGTGCTGGCGGCAGTTCACAGGCCTGTGCCAGGCGCTGTGCTTTCTCGCGACAGCGTGTTAACTGCAAATTCAGCCGGTCGGCTTCCAGATCAAGACGCGGAGCTTCAGCGCGTGTGGCGTCGACCCAGCCCAGCGCCTCGCCGATGGTGTCAGATACCGCCGCAAACTGACGCTGCAAAACATTGGTGGTCAGACCGGCGTTTGTTTCTGTCGTGCTTGTTGTCATGAGACGAATACGCTCCCACTGTCGATCCAGTAATGGCTCTCGCCCAGTGTATTTAGCCGCAGGCGCAGGTGATGAGGAGGCACTTTGGTGCCGTTATCCAGCACCGCGCTGGCAATATCAAAAAATTCCGGCGTCGGATGATCTTCCCCTTTTTTCACCGCCAGTTTCACCCGCAGCACACTGTCACCCGCCACTTTACGCGCCAGTTCAGGTTCCGCGATGGACAGGGTATACAGCGGCGAGGCCGGCCAGCGGTCATTTTCCAGCTGGCGGAAGCCCAGACAAATGGCACCGCGAATGCGGAAACTGGCCGCACTATCGAGTTTGTAATCATGGGCATCAAGATCGATATCACCGTAACAAACGTTATCTTCAGTCAGCACCTGATTGCCGTCGAGCATACCGAGATAGCGCACGGTCGAATACGGCTGGAAATCACCGGCTTTGAAATAGAAGCCCGGCAGACGTAAATCCAGCGCCAGCAGACACAGCATTGCGCCGACGGCTGCTGTGGATTTCGGGTTATCGATGCGCCCGAGTTTGTTAAACGGATACCAGCCGCTGGTGTGATAACCATCGAGTGACAGCATACGGTTGATCGGCAGCGGTTGCAGATGGCGGAACAACGCCTGAATGCCGGGGAAACGCGAAGGGCGACCGGTCAGCAGCAACACATCGCAGTCATGCAACGACACCACTTCACACAGCGAACGCAGGTTCTGCGTAATGCTCATGCGGTTGGATAAAAACTCACTGTGCAGCTTGCTGAGTTTCAGTACCAGCGGTACCTGAAGAAGATCAAATACCGCCGAACCGGCAGGCAGAGCGCGCTGGATTTCGGTATGCAGATAATCCAGCACTTTCAGCGTCGGTGTCTGTTCCAGCAATTCACCGAATGGCGCATCAATTTCTGCGTGGGTATCCAGCGGATCAAAGCGTTCGTAAACTTCCAGCACTGACCGCGCCAGCGGGATAAAAATTTGCAGCGTACTTTGCTGACGCAAGGTGGCATGCCCGTCCATGCGTCCCTCGCTACCAAACAGGCGCGTCATCAGGTTGTCCGGGTTAGCCAGTCCGGCTTTCTTCAGCGCCGCATGTAACGCAGGCAAAATATAGAGCTGAATGACATCCAGCAGAATATCGTCGCCCGCCACTTTAAAGCCTTCGCGGAACAGTAAACGCGGGGTGATTTTGACATTATTCCCCATCCCGTCATCGAGCCAGTATTGCGTGATGGCCAGATCGGTCGTCCCGCCGCCGATGTCAATCGAGGCGATACGGAGGGTTTTGCCCACCGGTTCATCGTCGGCCAGTTCGCGGTCAGGACGCGCCATGCTGGCAAAAAACTCGCCGGTATGACCGCCAAAATTCACCTGCGTTTCGTTGTAGAGATACACCATTTGGCCGCAGGTTGCTTCGTCCCATTCCATCTGCACATCCGGCACCGGCACGCTGCTTTTGGCTTTGTCGTTCTGGTTCTTAAACGCGTCGTCAGAGGGATGCCAGCCCATGGATTTCCACACCAGCCCGATGGCTTCCTGCATACGGCGGCGGAAAATTTCACGCTCCGGTTTCGGCATCGCCGAGGGCAGGGTCAGAATAATATTGCGTAACTGGCGCGGTGCGGAAGATCGCAGCATACGGGTGCGCTGCGCCGGGCTGTTAATTTGCATCAGCGCCTGCGCCAGCAGTTCCGACAGCATCAGCGTCATCACCGAGCTGCGGCTGTAATGGGCGGAGAACACCGGCAGGCGATCTTCCGCAGGCAGATCAGACAGCGGCTGACCGTCATCATTGATCAGAAACGTCAGCGGCATGGCTGCAGCGACCGGCTCGGTAATCGCACCGTGACCGCCCTGACTGAAACGCCAGCCCGGCGTATAACTGTCTTCATCCCACAAATAACGGCGCGGGCTGGAAATCCCGGTCGATCCTTCCGTTCCTTCGCGCAACAGTGCCAGACGACTGGCTTCCCGACCGGCGCGTAAAATTGACGGCCAGATAAAGGCGTCATCACGGCCGCTTTCGACAGAGAAATTCGGTTTACCAAAGCGAGCCTGGGCGAACTCCACCCGGCTCTCGAACAGTTCGTTATAGAGAAAATGCGGCTGAGAGAGGTCGCGCAGTTGCAGTTCGCAGGTTTGCTTCAGGCCATCGGTTTCGCCTGCATGGTCTTCCACCAGAATGCCGCAGGTGTGCGAGTTACCCACATCCAGAATCAGATCGACGTTAATCGCCGGTTCCTGCAACGTCGCGCCATTAATTTTCAGTTCAGGGATACCAAGCTGGCTGCCGAGCATTTCCAGCAGATTCAGATAATGTGCCTGATATTCGAATTCACGCAGGGCGACTTTAATATTGCGCGCTTCACGTTCCTCGCGGATAGCGGACTGCTCGGTGAATACTTCACGTAACCAGCCGTCCACCCAGGTCTGATCGAGGAAATCGGGCAGTTCTTCGTTATGCCATGCCAGCGCAAAGCTGATGCCGTTTTTGACGTCATCCGGTGTCGGTGCGAGCTGGGTTTGTTCGTCATCGCCTTCCACTACGCGGGTATCAAAGGCAATCACGACGCGGTGCGTGCTGCCATCCGCTTCCGGGGTATCCAGTTCACGGATTTGCACCCGCGCCCAGTTGTCGGGACCGGCCATAAAGGTGCGCGGCGGATTAAAGCGCAGGAACGGCAACGGCAGCCAGATCTGATCGAGCAGTTTCAGCGATTGTTCCAGCGGGAAACTGAATTCAGGACGCACCACTTCCGGCGCACCGCCATCCACTCCCGGTAAAAAGTGACGACCATTTTGCGGGTTATAGTCGAGGCGCAATAACGGGCCGTTGGCGCTCTTGCGCACAAATTTGGCAGGCAGTCCGTCATCCCACACCGGCTTCAGCGCGAAGTCGAGGAACTGGATGCCGCTGTCGCGGATCAGGGTAATCTTTTGTTTAAAATCTGTAAGGGTTGCCAGCATGCTGTTATTTACCTTCACGCTTAATGGTCATTGGGTAAACCGTGTCGCCGGTATAACGACCCTGACACACGGCAGCGCCAGTCGCGCCCTGAGTACAACTGATTTCCGGCATCTGATAACGGGAACCGTCGCTGCATTTCGCCCGGTAACGGCTGTTAATCACCAGATTTCCTGATTGCATCAGACCGGCATTTGCCACCGTGCGGCAGGTCACGCCCGCGCCGTAGGTAATTTTTACCGTACCCTGACCCTGTTTAAACTGATAACGCAACACCGGCGGTTTACCGGTAACCGGATCTTTGATATCCACCACCACATTCCAGTTACCGTTGAGAAATTTGGTCGAGCCGATTTTTACCGCATCAGGTGGCATCACTAAGGCATTTTTGCTGACAGGCACAGCCGGTACAGCAGCGACCGGTGTTTTTTCCACTTCCGCGACGGGCTCCGGAGAAGGCACCACCACGGCGGCCGGTGCGACCGGTAACGGTGTCGGTTCCGGCGTCTTCACTTCGGGGGATTTCACTTCTTCAGCCACCAGTGGCGGGGCAATCACCGCCGGTTCCGTTGTCGCAGCAGGTTTCGGCGCTTCGGTCTTCGCGGTTTCAACTTTTGGCGCAGGCGTACGGGAATATAACCAGCTTGCGGCAGAACCGGCGACGACCAGCGCCGCGACCGGCAGTGCCAAGATCAGCGGAGATTTTTTACGGCGCGGGGTCGCAACCGCTTCCGGTGCCGTAATTTCCTGTTCAGCCGCGCGGGCTTCAATGGTTTTAATTACCCGCACAGGTTCCGGCTTTTCAATGACCGGTTCCGGCGCTTTGATTTTTTCTGCTACCAGCGACAGCGCTGGCAGGGGTTCATCGGCGGTCAGCGTATTGCGCAGCGCCGCAAAAGGATCAGGATTACTGACGCTGTCGAGGCTCAGGAAGCCCCAGAAGGTCAGTACAGGCTGCCCTCCGACCAGATACACATGGTTTTGATCCGGAAAACGGAAGGCTTTTTCCAGTAACGAGCCAAAAAACTGAGTGGCGGGTTTCTCAGAAGATTTTGCCGCTTTGCTGATTTGCGACACGGTGTCGAGACAGTTCTCGAGCTGGCGCAAAGCCGATGCGCGCGCGGCATCTGTGGCAGCGGCCCAGGAAACGACTTTACCTTCACGGGGGGAATACCAGTCGAGGCGGTCACCGGCCTCATTAAGCTGCGGGATCGCCAGACAGTCGGCAATCACCGGTTGTTTACGCAGACGTAAGGTTTCGCGTAATTGCAGGGCTGATGCGTAAACCGGTAGCCCGTTTTCGCCCAGTGCAAGGATGTCATTGAGACTGCCACTGCGTAAAAATGATTTTGCCACGCCTGAATAGCCTTTATGTGTTTTGCTCCGCGCCAGCGCGCAGGCAGAAAAGGTTCATGATGCTGCCACTTTAGGCGATTTAAGCGAAATCAAACGGGTGAATAAGCGATAAAAAGGGTGGCTGTTTGTGGCGTGGAGCGCGAGGCAAAAGAGGGGAAACCCGTACGGGGGCAAAACGCACTGTCAGCCCCCATGTGGTCGTCAGAAAATTACAGGTGGAAGTTATCGTACAGATGGCGTTCTATCGCCATCAGTTTGTTACGGTCATAATGACCAAAAAACAGCGGCCCGCCAATGGCGTTGATCGCAGCGCCACTGGCTGTGATCGCCGCCGATTTAAAATCACCGGCTTTTATCGCCCCCGCAGTATCACGTGCAAATACCCGCGCTTCTGAAAGTGAAGCCGATGTTTCGTAAAGGCGTCCGTTTGTCACCGCAGTAATATTGCGTGAGATGCTTTGGTACGCCTGCTCCGAAATACCGACATTGGCCTCGCGCAGCATTCTGTTAACGCAATACACCGCCTGCGCGTAAATCGAGAACTTGGTGGTTCTGATTATTTGTTGCTCAAGCTGCCCTCTGCGAAAGAGTCCCTGACCATTATCACCGTATGGCATTATCATTCCTTTTGACTTTCAGTTAAAAACAAACCTCTCCGCGCGGCGGAAAATAGCCTTTCAGCCGCGACGCATAATAATAGAAAGCGATTTATTCCGACCCCTTAAAATCAGAAAAAAGTGATATGACGCAAGGATAAAACGGCAGGGTAACACGCTGTAAGATAATGACATTCACGCTGTGAATGTCATTAGATTTAGAAAGGAACTTAATTAATAATCCCCCCTGTTTCAGGCAGTTTTTCAGTGCTGAAATAAGGTATCAAGCACGGAAGTAAGATGCTGACGGGCATCGGCCGACAACGACTGAAGCGGTAACGGCAGACAAGGGGCCGATACCAGGCCAAGAATTTCCGCTGCGGCGGCCACAACGCGCAGGCTGCCGTGCTGACGGAACAGCGCCCAGAGCGGCTCTAACTGAGCAGACAGCGCCTGCGCAGTCTGCGCATCGCCTTTTTGCGCCGCGCGGGTGATCGCCAGCGGAATTTCCGGGAACAATCCGGCAATGACGGAGTACCAGACATCGCCGCCTTGCGTCAGCACTGTGGCGGCCGCCAGATCGCCCGCCGCGCCAAGTGTCACATGAGAAGGGACAAGTCGACGGAGTTGGTCAAGCCGTTTACGCGTGACGAGCGGATCCGCTGAAAGTCCGGGAATTTTGATACTGCCCACATGCGGCAATTGCGCGATACGTCCGTAAAGCTCATCGGTGAAATCGAAATGCGTGGTGGCCGGATTGTCGTAAACACACAACGGCACGGAAAGATGTCGGCTGACGGTTTCATAGAGCGTAAACACTTCATCTTGCGTCAGTTTCTGATACGACACCGGTGCCAGCAACACGGCGCTGACGCCTGCCCGCTGGGCATCTTCTGCAAGATGCAATACATCGGAAGTCCGCACCGAGCCGATACTGACCATCACCGGAATGCCGTTGGCGTGTTCTACTGCCAGCCGCGCAACGCGGTCGCGTTCACTGTGCTTCAGATAGGCATAACTGCCCGTCGAGCCGAGCGCACCAATGGAGTCCACACCCGCACTGACCAGCCGTTCCATCAGCCTGACAAAAGATTTCTCATCAATACCTTTTTCAGTCAGCGGCGTAAGAGGAAAAGCACTTAATCCTGTGAACATCGGGTTCTCCCGTAAGGGTTAATTAACACGACTCATCATAGAGCAGCGATTCACTTTTTGCCCGAAACGGAGGAACCGGCATCCGGTTTCAGGCGCAATATATCCAGCCAGCCGATCAGCGTCAGCACAGCAATAACCACGAAGGAGATTTTGAAACTCATGCCGGGCACAGACGCCCAGTCCAGCGCATCAACCAGTTGTTCACCAAGACGGGTACCAAGCGCGCCGACGGTAATCCCAAGCCCGACAGACAGTTGCAACACCGTGCTGAACAGGGTATTGGCATCGGCCATTTGTTTCGCAGGCACGTCGGAAAACGCCAGCGTGCTGATGCCGGTGAACTGCATCGAACGGCTCAGGCCGCCGAGAAACAGCAATACCATCACCAGCCAGTCAGGCGTGTCAGGCGTCAGAAACGCGCAGAACAACAGCGAGAAAACGCTCAGCAGACCGTTAACCACCAGCACCGGGCGAAAACCGAAACGACGGATCAGCGGCGTAGTGGCCGGTTTCATCGCCAGATTACCGGCAAATACCGCCAGCACCAGCAAGCCGGCATGGAAGGGATCCATGCCAAATCCGACCTGCAACATCAGCGGCAGCAGGAACGGCACGGCGCTGATGGTCACGCGAAACAGAGAACCGCCCCCCATACTGATACGAAACGTCGGAATGACTATCGCCCCGAGATGAACCATCGGTTCGGGGTCGCGATAAAGATGCCGGATAGCCAGCACCGAAAGCACCACTCCCGTCACCAGCAACAGTATGGCGGCGGTCCATAAAATGTGGTCCTGACTGATCAGCTCCAGCCCGGTCACCAGCGAAAGCATCGCCAGACCGGTCAGTACAAACCCCGGTTTGTCGAAATGCTTCGGCTCCGCGGAAGGTTCCTGCGGAAACAGACGCCATGCCAGCATCATCGCGATAATCCCGAGCGGCACATTGATATAGAAAATCCAGTGCCACGAGGCGTAATGGGTAATAAACCCGCCGAGCGGTGGCCCGAGGATCGGCGCGACCAGCGCAGGCCAGGTCAGGGTGGCAATAGCTTTAATCAGCTGCGGCTTCGGCGTCGTTTTCAACACCGTCAGACGCCCGACCGGCACCATCAACGCGCCGCCGATCCCCTGAATAATACGCAGAATGATAAATTCACTGACGCTGGAGGCCATTGCACAAAACAGTGAGGCCAGCGTGAAAACGCCGAGCGCAAACGTGAACACGTTGCGGGCACCAAAACGCTCCGCCGCCCAGCCGCTGGCGGGGATCAATACCGCCAGCGTGAGCATATAGGCGCTCATCCCGGCATTCAGATCAACAGCAGATACCCCGAAAGAAATCGCCATTTGCGGCAGTGCGGTGGCTATCACCGTACCGTCGATAAACTCCATGAAGAAAGCAGCGGCAACCAATAAAGCAATAACGGAGATCCCGGTATTAACTGCGGAATCTCCCTGCGGATGTTCTGATGCATCCGGTTTACTGTGGCTCATTGTGTTCTGTCCCGGAAAAACCCACTCGCTACACGCTGCAGCAAAAGATAGATGATAAGTATTAAACCTATCACACACCTTTATACGGGTTATAGATCAAATGAAGATCAAAAAGAGCGATTTTTACGCTTAGTCGGCCGACGTGAAAAAATCATCCTGCAACTGACAAGCGAAATCACTGACATCTTCCTGCAGACACAGCGCAACATCAGCAGCAAAACCGCGTCGGGTGAGTTCGCGTGCTGAGCCGCAATCTGCAAGTTCTGCAAGCGTCAGGTTTTGATAAACCGTCTGCGCCGCGCGGGCTTCTGCTGACAACTGACGATTGCGCAGCCGTGAAATCAATCCCCCCGCAGCGACCAGATCTTCAAGCGCCGGGCGAAGACTATTGTCCGGCCATTTTTCACCGGCGGGGATCACCAGAATGCGTGGATACTTTTCACAGGCACGCGCCGTGGCGGTGAGATTGCGCAAGCAGGCGGTGAAAATCGCCGCATTGTGTGTTTTGGCTTGAAAGGTCAGCGCCGATCCGTTCGGCGAAGGCAATACCAGCCGCGTTCCGCTAACCATTTCCTGCAGAGAGCAGGGCGAAAGGGTGAACCCCGGCCCCTGAAAACGCCGGTCAAATTGCGCGCACTGCGCATTCCGCTCAGCGGCATATTGCTGCGCGCTGGCATCCTTCCACGGATACGGAAACACCGTTCCACCGCGCGCGGTGGCGATACTCACGCAGGTAGAAAACGACATGACATCAATAATCACGATGCAATCGGCATCTGCCGCCAGATGCTCCACCGCCTGCGCGCCCCATTCCAGACGCACGTCAAAATCAGCTTGTGAGAAATCAGTCATTACAGCGCCTTCATCAGAATTACAAAGCAAGAAAAAGAGGGTTTTTCGGGCGGAACATTCACTACACTGATTAACACGTTTTAGTTATTCGCCGGCATCAATAAAACAAGACATCAGACAATGTTCAATAGGGGATGTGAATGAAAAGTGGGGATTATTGCCGATTGCTACTGCTGGCGGCGATCTGGGGTGGCAGTTTTCTGTTTATGCGCGTGGCGGCTCCGGCGTTCGGTGCCATCAATACGGCGTTTCTTCGCGTACTGTTCGGATTTGTCGGACTGGTCGTGATCCTTGCGGTACTGAGAACGCCGCGTGATTATCAGCATAAATTTGGCCGCTCGCTGCTGCTCGGGGTGATCAACTCCGGTTTGCCTTTTCTGATGTATTGTCTGGCAGCACGTTGGTTACCCGCCGGTTATTCCGCCATTCTCAACGCCACTACGCCGCTGATGGGTGTCGTGCTCGGCGGTTTATTCTTTCATGAAACCGTGACGCTGAAAAAAGCGCTCGGTGTACTCACCGGCCTGTTCGGCATTACCTTGATCACCACCACCGGCAGCGCGGAATCGGTGCCGCAATTACTGGCGGGCGTCATTGCCTGCCTGGTGGCAACCGGCTGTTATGCAGTGGCTGGTTTCCTGACACGACGCTGGATCAGCGAACGCGGCGGGTTGGATCCCAAACTGGTGGCGACCGGTAGCCAGCTCGGCGCGACACTGTTCCTGTTGCCCTTTTTCCTTTATACCTCGGCTACCGAAGCGCCGGTGACCTGGGCGCAACCGCTGGTCTGGCTCTGTGTGCTGGCCGTCGGGTTTATCTGTACGGCATGGGCGTACATTCTGTATTTCCGCCTGATAGCCGATATCGGCCCGCTGCGCAGCATGACCGTGACATTTCTGATCCCGCCGTTCGGTATTCTGTGGGGTTATCTGCTGCTGAATGAAACGCTGTCAGAAGGGTTCTTTGCTGGCGGCATTCTGATTTGCGTGGCGGTGTGGCTGGTCCTCAGTCCGGGCAAGTCAGTGGCAGGAAAAACAAAAACGCCCGCACCCGGAACCCGATAAGTTCAGAGGCGGGCAAGGGATCAGCCGAGATATTCGATAATGGATAATCCGCCGTTATAGTCGGTGCTGTAGATAATTCCCTGCGCATCGACAAACACGTCGCAGGACTGAATCACCTGCGGCCTGCCAGGACGTTTATCCATCATGGTAACGGGCGCAGCGGGCACCAGCGCACCGGTTTCTTTCGGCTGGTACGGATTGCTGATGTCGTACGCACGTACACCCGCATTCTGGTAGGTCGCGAAAATCAGCGTTGAACTGATAAAGCTGCCCGGCCGGTTTTCATGCAAATTGTGCGGCCCGAAATGCGCCCCTTTGCTGACGTAATCCCGTTCCTCCGGCTGCGGAAAGGTCGAAATACTCACCGGATTCGACGGCTCGCGCACGTCAAACAGCCAGATCAACTTCTCGCCATCTTCCTGATTATCCAGCACTGCCTCGTCGAGCACGACCAGCAAATCCCGGTCCGGCAACGGCAGCGCGGTATGCGTGCCGCCGCCAAATGGCGGACTCCAGTTGCGGTGAGAAATCAGTTGTGGCGCGCTGCGGTCTTTGATATCCAGCAACGTCAGGCCGCCGTCACGCCAGCTGGCATATGCCGTATCCCCGCTGATAATGGCATGGTGCAGCGCATAACGTTTACCTTCCGGCCAGTCCGGCGTTTCACCGCCTGCGGTATGCATCCCCGGCAGCCACCAGCGTCCGGCGACCTGCGGATTGCGCGGGTCGGCCAGATCAATCGTCAGGAAAATATAATCGCTGTAGCCATCAATCAGGGCTGAAACGTACGCCCAGCGCCCGCCGACATACCAGATGCGATGCACGCCGATACCTTCCAGCGCGAGAAAGCTGATTTCTTTTGGTTGATCGGGCACCGAAATATCAAAGATACGCACACCGGCGCTCCAGCCACGCTGCTGCGTACCCTGAACCGTCTCGCTGACGGAGCGGGTGTAATAGACTTTTTCATCGGCGAAGCGGACATCTGCGAACAAATCACGGGCGTTGATCACCAGCAGTAAATCGTCGTGCGCCTGCAGATGCACATTCCAGGTGCCCGGCGGTGCCGCCACAAAACCGGCAGGGCGCGGATTTTTGGCATCACGCACATCCACAATGGAGAAACCCTGCGACACCATGTGGCCGATATACGCGTAGCCACGATGGACCATTACCTGTACGCCGTCAGGTTTTCCGCCCTGATCGCTGTGGCCGATCAGTCGCATATTACGACTGTATTCCGGGGTCGGGAGAGATTGCGTTGTCATAGTCCGGCCTTATTTTTTGTGCTGCGCTTCAAGGGTTGCGAACCACGGCGCGATGAAATCATCAGATTTGCCCCAGCCCGGAATCACTTTCGCCAGCGATGCGACGTTCACGGCATCAGGGTTGCTTGTCAGCAACGCCTGCGGGATAGCCGAGGCTTTGAATTCATAAGTCTCTGGCGTTTTTTCACCGGCAATTTTGTTAGCGACCAGACGCAGGTTGATCGCGCCGATCAGTTTCGGATCCACCGCCACGCTGAGTTTCCACGGGCTGTTGGCCGCACGCATCAGACCGATATCCTGATTGGAAATATCGATGCTGTAGAGTTTGATTTCAGTGCGGCCATTCTCCTGCAAGGCTTTATACGCCCCCTGACTGAAGGCATCCCAGGTGCCCCAGATCGCGTCGATTTTTCCTTTCGGGTATTTCGCCAGCAGCGCGCCGATTTTATTGGCGGTATCGCCCTGAACATCCGACGACACGGCGCCGACCGATTCCAGCTCATGAATGCCAGGATGGGCGGCTAATACTTTTTTATAGGTATCCTGACGACGTTCCATCGGCGGGAAACCGGCCACCCACAGTTTGACGATATTGGCTTTACCGTTGAAATCTTTTACCAGTTGCCCGACGGAAAGATCGGTGAGCGAGGCGTCATCCTGTTGCGTGACCGTCACACCGGGAATATCGCCGTTCACCGCCGTATCGAACACCGATACCGCAATGCCGCTGGCGGTAATACGTTTCAGCAAATCGGTGGAATACGGGTCACGCCCCTGCGACAAAATAATACCGTCGTATTTCTGGCTGATGGCCTGATTGACGAAATCCTGGAATTTCGCGTCATCGCCGTTACTGAGGAAAGTACTCACCTGAAAGCCCAGTTTGCGGCCTTCCTGAATGGCGCCGGACACAAACTGCGTGGTGTTGTCATCTGAGCCCAGATTGCGGATCACCGCTATGCGGACCGGCCCTTTATGATCGGCAATGGCTTTCGGCACCGGTGCAGTATCTGCGGCGAAAGATGGAAAAACGGAGAGCAAACTTAACGCCAGTAACGACGCGGAGAACAGTTTCATGTTTATTACCCTGTGTGGTTAATCATCATTTAACGGGAGGACAATTCACGCGAGCCCTTTGTGCAGGCTTTTATAGTGGGTTAATGAATTGATTGTCCGAGTTTTCATGACCGGGTAACACTTGGCAACGAACGAAAAGGCATAAGTTAATGCCA
The DNA here is from genome assembly GCF_040544515.1 of Rahnella sp. 2050. Classification (NCBI taxonomy): domain Bacteria; kingdom Pseudomonadati; phylum Pseudomonadota; class Gammaproteobacteria; order Enterobacterales; family Yersiniaceae; genus Rahnella; species Rahnella sp. 2050. The sequence goes on from NZ_JBEPKE010000003.1 coordinate 75,873, forward strand.
AAGAGTATTAGCCATCCGGATGTCCGGGCGTAGGATGTTAACAGCTTCTAAATTAAGGATTTCCCCATGAGTGATACAGATATCCGTGTGGTTACCGGCCCTGCCAACTACTTTTCTTCCCCCGGTGCCATCGACCGGCTGGCGCAGTTTTATACGCCGCAACAACTGGATAACGCGCTGTGGATTTACGGCGAGCGTGCACTAGTGGCTGCGCAAGATTTCCTGCCGCAAGCGTTTACTGCCCCGCAGGCGAAGCGTGTGTTGTTCGCGGCACATTGCAGCGAAACTGAAGTACAGCGCATTGCGCATATCGGCGGCAATGACCGGCAGGTGGTGATCGGCATCGGCGGCGGTGCGGTGCTGGATACCGCCAAAGTGGTGGCGCGTCGTCTGGGATTGCCGGTAGTGGCCATTCCGACCATTGCCGCGACCTGTGCGGCCTGGACGCCATTGTCTGTGTGGTATAACGACGAAGGGCAGGCGCTGCGTTACGAAATATTCAACGACGCCAACCATCTGGTGCTGGTCGAACCGCGCATTATTCTGCGCGCACCGAAGGAATATCTGCTGGCCGGGATCGGCGATACGCTGGCGAAATGGTACGAAGCGGTGGTACTCAGCCCGCAGCCGGAAAAACTGCCCTTAACCGTGCAGCTCGGCCTGAATACCGCGCTGACCATTCGGGATGTGTTGCTCAACGAAAGCGAAGCGGCATTACAGGCGCAGGACGATAATCAACTGACGCAGCCATTCCTCAATGTGCTCGACGCCATTATTGCGGGCGGCGGATTAGTGGGCGGGCTGGGCGACCGGTATACGCGTATCGCAGCGGCGCATTCGGTGCATAACGGCCTGACCGCGCTGCCCCAAACTGACGCCTTCCTGCACGGCACCAAAGTCGCTTACGGCATTCTGGTGCAAAGCGCGCTGCTCAATCAACCGGAAGTGGTGCAGCAGTTAACCGCGCTGTACAAAGTGCTGGATCTGCCGGTCAGTCTGGCGCAGTTGCAGGTGGATATTCATGATGAGAAACAGCTTTCCCGACTGATTGAGCGCACGCTCCAGCCCGGAGAATCCATTCATCTGTTGCCGGGAAACCCCAACGCCGAACAACTGCGTCTGGCATTTGAGTTTGTTGAGAATAAATAAGGTATCGGGGTCTTTAATTCCCTGAACAGAAAAACCCGGCATCAGCCGGGTTTACTTTATATTTTTACGTTTAACGACCTTAATGCCTGCCTTCACAATTGCCTCAATCATAACCATTATCAACAAGGTTGGAATTAATCCTGTGACGGAGAGCAACACGACAAAAATATCATCCTGCAATCCAGGCCATGGGGGGGCTCCGTAATCTGGTTTCATCAGTTGATCAAAATAATCCGCGATGGCTATCGATTTGATGTATTCATAATCAATCAGCCAGCCGGGGAAGGGCGACAGCAGGTAGTAATCTATAAAAATAAAAAGCGCCAGCCGCACCGCTATCTTACAGAATAAGGCATGGCGCATTCATATCCCCCGTAACTTCGATTTCTCCATATGCCTTCAGATGTATGATTGGGATGTCTCTAGTGTGCGAATTCAACAACGCGCTTCTGAGCTTGTCAAAATCGGCATGATACATGAATGTTAAACACCCATCTGATACGCCGGTACCATCCGGTCGCAATGGATGCAAACGGAAACTTCTGCGCAAGGTCTCACCGATATAAGTTGAATCATCAATCAAGCCATCTTGTCGATACAGGGCAAACCAAGATGAGTAATCATTACCCGTGCGAATATGCTTTTCGTACTCCTTTAATCTCGACCTCACTCCCCCTCTGGGGCGGTCAACAATCCAGTATTTACCCGTCGGAATTGGCCCATTCTCATTACCTCCACAACCTATTCTGTTTGTGTGCGGGAATAAGCCTGAAAATACAGGAAAGATCCCAACCCCAGCACAATAAAGTTTTGCAATTTTTCCACTCTCATAAAGGCGATTAAAATCCACTCTGCATGAAATCATCCCTGTCTCCGTTTATGCGTAAATGCTGGAGTTCCACTGATCGGTAAAACTGATATGTCCGTCGAGGTACAACCATGTAATTTTCTGATACCCAAGGCCAATGGACTCCGTGGGCATACTGGCCTGTCCGTCAGCTTGTTTGAAATTGTGCATATGTGGATTGATGTTAAGTATACGCACGCCTTCCATTGTCATATTCAAAAACTCTTCCTCCATACCAGCCGCATTAATGCGATACCATTTAATCACCGCCTTTTGCAGCTTTTCGCTGGTGGCGACGGCACGGTAGAGGTAGGGAGTAGATTTATCGAACTCTTTTACAAGTCCCATGGTTTGATGAACACGGGTAGATGTCAGCCGACCGGTATTGCCATCGAAGGGTACGGAAAGACCATGCGTGAAGCTTTGAATCTCGATCGCGCCTTCACGGCTTAAAACCTCAGAACTGCCATAAAGTAGTGCGCCATTTGCATCGTATAGCCAGAGATATGCGGGGCTAGCCATAATGAAACTCCTTTTTAAAATGAGGAATGACGTTATGCCTGCGAAGGGGAGTTAACAATTAGTGACCGTTGCAAAAAAGCAATTTTCAGAAATTTAGTATCAATGAGAGATGTGGCATTACAGACTCCCCGGCTTTTACGAAGATCAGGCCGGGGAGGCCAGCAATATTTACGGATGCTGCTTCGCAAACTCTTCTTTGGCTTTTTGCAACTGTTGCTGGAAAGCAGAGTTGGTATGCAGGGTTGCCACTACTGCGGAACCGACGATGCGCGCGGCATCGACATCACTTTGCCAGTGGTAGCCGCAAATTACCCGGCTCTGACCTAAATCGAAACCGCGTTGCAGGATTTGGTCCTGGCGCTGCGGGTTAATTTCGGTCAGCACCAGCGCGGTGGCCCAGCCAATTGAGGTGTGGCCGGAAGGATACGAACCGTTTTTCGACAGTTTATCCTGCTCGGTGGTGTTACAGGTCGGCACGCCGTAGAAGGCAAACGGACGAATGCGCATGTACTTTTCTTTGGCGGAACGCGTCGCCAGATCACCTGCATCTTCAATCATATTGGTCAGCAGTTTGTGCAGTTCCGGGGTGTCTTTGGCGGTGATTGGCGAACCAAAGGCACCGGAGAAGGCGTTCGCGACACCACCCGCACTCAGGTTGGCATCTTCTGCCGCCAGTTTGCCACGTTCAGTTGAGCGCAGCAGACGACCCTGTTCATACATGGCCTGATCGTTCAAAAAAGCAATACTGCCCACTGCGGGTGGTGGCGGAAGCAGCGCCAGACTGTTAATCGCCTGATCGTTTTTTAAGTAGTAGAGGTCTGGTTTGGTGGTCGCATCGTTGCCGGTCAGGGCAAACGCATTGACAGTGAAAAGACTGGCGAGGCAAAAAGTAGTAATAATTTTCATCAAAGTTTCCTTACAACTGCTGAATGATCATCACGAATTCATTTTCGTAACATTTCCCAACATTTCTAAGTTAACCAAATTCTGTGCAATAGCGTTTGTATGATGTCCGAAAACGAGAAACTCATCACGCATATCAATAGATATCAGGCAGTGAGACTGCTTTCAGTCACCCCGGATAAACGGCAGCTAAACGGCCCGCACTTATTCCGACAACCTCGCTTCTCTTTAAAACCACGTTGTAAAGAGGTTTAAAAATTGGGTGATACCGTGATTATTTCAGGCATCGGAAATAGATCATGGAACACATCCCTCTCAATGAAACCGAATCACTCAGCGAAGCGTATCCCGTTGAACACACCATTAAAAAAACCAGCGGATTCAGCCTGTTTGTCGATCTTCTGAGCGGAACGTGCGTGCCGGACACCCTGTGGCGCGACCGGATGTTCCGGGTCAAATACGCCGTGCGCACCTTACTGCATCCGCTCGATACCCTGAAGGTGTTGAATAAGATGGCTGCTGAGCCGGTCTGGCAGGAAGCTTTCACCGTACAGACCAAATTGCCGAGTAAAATTCATAAGCCGTATCTGCACCTCGGTTTACATTCTGCCGGACGTGCTGATGCACTGGTTGATCACTATACATTCGTCAAAAACCTGGAAAACGTCCGCCTGCGCAATACTTTTCTGAGCGCAACCGGCAACACCATCACCCGGTTCACCGGCAAAGACGGTGAAGCTTTCCAGGTGGTGCTGGGTTCCATCGGCAAATCTGAGCGCGAAGGCGAGGCCAACATGTTCCTTTATATGGAGGACACGCTGCTTGCGGCGCTGACGTTTAGCATTGTGAAACGTCCGCAAGGGAGGACACTGATTATCGGCGGCTTCCAGGGGGCACATCGCTCAACGCCACATGAAGTGATTAAACAGGCGACCAAATCCTGTTACGGGTTGTTCCCGAAACGCCTGCTGCTGGAAAGCCTGCAACGTGTCGCGGCCGAAACCGGCGTACAGCGCATTCTTGCGGTCAGCGATACCGGCCATGTGTTCCGCAGCCTGCGCTACCGTCACCGCAAGAAAAACGTATTTGTCGCCAGTTATAACGAATTCTGGGATTCCATCAGCGCCACGCCCGCGTCTTCAGCCTTATATCACGTACCACTGGAACTGCCGCGCAAACCGATGGAAGAGATTGCCAGCAAGAAACGTTCCGAATACCGCAAGCGTTATACCTTGCTTGATGAATTGCATGAGAGCACAGCGTCTTTACTGAACGCCTGACCTCAGATTTACCCGTAAATCACCCGCTGTATCAGGGGCCAGGGAACGGCCTTTTGTTCAGTCCCCCCAACGCTTATGCCTGACCTTCAACGAAAATTCTGATACGGATGTAAAATTCCCGCATGGGTTAAGTGGCGGTTTTGTAGAGCAATAGTCAGTTAATCATTCGATTTAAAACTAATACGATCTGAACCATCTCGTGAATTGTGTATTTTTGATGGTGAGGAATGTTACACGTATCGCAAAATCTTATCGCCAGCCGCCCCCTGCTGTTTTAAATGTGATGTTATTCACATCTATTCATTCATCCCGCCTATATAAAACGTCATCTCTATAAAAACAAAACACCGGTTCATTTTATAAATATCTCTCTGGGCGGATAACCTATGAACGCAGAAAAACCTATTTTATTTAAACATCAGCTGGCGTATGGCGGCGGAAATCTGTTGGGCAGCGGTGCACTGGCGATTGCCGGGATCTGGCTGCTGTACTTCTACACCACATTTTGTGGCCTGACGCTGCTACAGGCATCGGCGATCTTCTCCGTCGCCAGCATCATCGATGCCATCAGTAACCCGCTGATGGGTTATCTCTCGGATAACTTTGGTAAAACACGCCTCGGCAAACGTTTTGGCCGCCGCCGTTTCTTCATTTTACTCGGCGTGCCACTGATGATGTTCTATCCGTTGCTGTGGGTTGAAGGCTTCGGATTCTGGTATTACCTCTCGACTTACGTGATGTTCGAGCTGATTTACACCTCGGTGATGGTGCCGTATGAAACGCTCGCGACCGAAATGACTACCGATTTCTCCGCCCGTTCAAAACTGACCGGCTATAAAGCGATTTTCGGCAAAGTAGCGAACTTCCTCGCCGCGTTCATTCCGGGCCAGTTCATTCTGATCTACGGCAAAGACTCCGCGCAGCCGTTTTTCTACACCGCACTGACGTATGGCGTGATCTTGTTTATCGCCCTGGGTATGTTGTATCTCTCTTCCTGGGAACGCCCGGTAGAAGAAACCACGCCGGTCGATGAGAAGAAAATGACCCTCGGCAAAACCATGCTGACGCTGGTTCGCGACATGAAATCGACATTCCACCTGCGTGTGTTCCGTAAGCATCTGGGCATGTATCTGTGTGGCTTCGGGGCAGAATGGCTGTTTGCTTCCGTTTTCACCTACTTCATCATTTTCGTGCTGCAATATGATCCGACGATGGTTGCCGGCCTGAGCAGCCTGAACTCGATGCTGCAACTGTTCTCTACCGCGATATTTATCGGCATCTGCGTCAGGCACGGGTTCAGCAAGCCTTACATTCTGGCGCTGGGCATCGTGATTTTCTCGGTCATTTGCTACAGCCTGCTGCACGTCCTGCATCTGCCGCAGCAATATGCCACAGCGGCCATGCTGACTATCACGGTCATCTTCGGTATCGGTACCGGCGGCGTGTATTACATTCCGTGGACGGTTTATACCTTCCTGGCGGACATTGACGAAGCCTTCACCGGTCGTCGCCGCGAGGGGATTTACGCCGGTGCGATGACCTTCTCCGGCAAACTGATGCGCTCGGTGATTGTTTTCGTGATGGGTGCCATTTTGAGCTTCTACGGCTTCCAGTCTAAATCTCATACCCAGCCTGAAAGTGCGGTGATGGCGATTGCGCTGGTGTTCTGTATCGGTGTTATTGCGCTGGCGCTGATGGCTATCGTGTTCAGTAATCAGATGAAACTGAACCGCAAAACTCACCTTGTGGTGCTGGGCGAAGTAGCACGTATCAAAGCGGGCGGGCAGATTAGCCAGGTTCAGCCGGAAGTACGGGCGGTGATGGAAGAACTGATTGGTTATCCGTATGAACAGTGCTGGGGTAACAGCGTCGTCTGCCGCAAAATTTTCGATACGCCTGCCGTTGAGGTCACCGAACCCAAACCGATGGTGAGTACCACACAACAACCTTAACACCTGATTTAACTCTATTTTTCCACTTTTCCGACTGGCCGGGTCACCGGCCAGTGACCCCTCACGTTTTTAGGATAAGAACGATTATGTGGGCATCAAAATTTGTCATTGTCGCGCTGTCCCTCGGAATGAGCGTACAAAGCCTGGCCGCTGCATTGCCGGATACCGGCAAACTGGTCTGGCACAGCATCACATTTGGTCAGTCAACCGACGTCAATTTCGCCACCAACGTTCTGCCGGAGAAAATCGGCATGAACGAAACCTTACTGGCAGATGGCAAAGCAGTTCCGGCGGCGGGCACCGTGCTCAGCACGCCGTTCACACTCGAAAGCCGTGGCGGCAAAGTCGGTAACAGTCACGACGGCTTAACTTATTTCTATACACGCTTACCGGCGGAGGTGAATTTCCAGCTTGAAGCGGAGATCACACTCAACCAGTTCGGGCCGGAAAATGGTGCGAAACCCGCCGGGCAGGAAGGGGCCGGATTACTGGTACGCGATATTCTGGGCAATCCGCGTGAGCCGGTGACCAAACCGGGCATTGAGGAGTTACCGGCAGCATCAAATATGGTGATGAACAGCGTCATGGCCATCGGCGATAAACCGCCGGTGCTGGCGATGATTGCCCGTCAGGGCGTACAGCAACCCTGGGGAAATACAGGCATCAGCATGGTACGTGAAAGCTATCATCCGCTGAGTACGCCAGCCCGTTTTTCGCTGCGACTGACCCGCACGGACAACGGTTTTACCGTCGCCTATGCGCCACAAGGCAGTGATCAGTGGGTAAGCAAATCCGTGCAGCGCGCGGACAGCGTGACACAACTGGATAAAACCGGGTATTACGTCGGTTTCTTCGCCTCACGCAATGCCAAAATGACGGTAGATCACGCAAAGCTGACACTCAGCGAAGCGCATACTCAGCCCTCTGCGCCGTATGTGACACCGTCACTTAATACGCGTATTGAGGTGATGTCATCGCCGGTCATTACCCGCCGCGACAGTGTGTTCCAGTTACGTACTAACGGTGACGGACAGGTGCAGGTTGATCAGAATGGTAAACCGCTGTTGCCGCAAAAAGCGGTACGCGGTGGTGAAGTGGTCGCCGTTGCGTTTCATGCTGAACAACCGGTGACAGCGCTGAAAATAACCTACACCCCGGCAGACGGCAAACCGGTGACGCAGGAATTTGCGGTGAGTATGGCGCTGGTCAGCAATCCTGACCAGTTGTATGTTTCACCGGCTGGCGCGGCAAGTAATGACGGCTCGGCTGAACATCCGCTGGATTTTAACAGTGCCGTTAATCTTTTAGCACCGGGCGGCACGCTGTGGCTGAAAGAGGGTGACTATCCGGAAAGCGTGATCCCGGCAACCGCCAGCGGCACCGAAAAAAACCGGAAAACCCTGCGTGCACAGGGCGACAACGTAGTGTTTAACGGCCTGACACTCAATGCCAGCTACTGGAATATTCAGGGCATTACCGTTACGCAAAAAAGCTTTCATATTGCCGGAAGCTATAACCATATCGACCGCGTTAAGGCGCATCACGCCGACGATACCGGCATCTGGGTGGCATCGCCGGACGGCATCGGGCGGGCATTATGGGCCAGCCATAATCTCATCAGCAATGCTGAGTCCTGGGGAAATCAGGATCCGGGGCGCAAGAACGCCGACGGATTTGCCGTCAAAATGCGCGTGGGCGAGGGTAACCGGCTGGTGAACTGTTATTCCCACGACAATATTGACGATGGTTTCGACCTGTTCAACAAAATCGAAGACGGCCCGAACGGCAGTGTGACCATTGAGCACAGCCTGTCAGTGAACAACGGCAGCAATGGCTTCAAACTGGGTGGCGAAGGATTACCGGTCAGCCATGTGGTGCGTCACAACGTCGCGGTCAGCAACGGCATGGACGGCTTTACCGACAACTTCAATCCGGGCGCGCTGGTTATCGAAGACAACCGCGCAGTCGATAACAAACGCTTCAACTTCCTGTTCCGGCCTTCGCCATACACCACGGCTGACAAGCAGGGCACTTTTAAGGACAACATTTCGCTGCGCACCACCGCAGGAAAGTATGACGATGCCGTGACCGGTAATGTGGATAACAGTAATTATTTTTACGCTGACCACAAAACGGTGAATACAAAGCATCAGGAAATTAAACCGGGAGATTATATTTCTCTGCGGTTGCCGGATCCGATTACCCGTCTTTCAGACGGCGGATTTAATTACGCTGACTTTTTGAAAAACAAATAAAGCGGCGTTATTAACAGTCAATACTTTATATAAAACAATACTACTCAATATCTCTGGGATTTATAAAAATGAAAAATAGCAGACTGATGATCTGCGGTTTACTGCTGGCCAGCGCCAGCAGTCAGGCCGTCACAATTGACCTTCGCCACGAATGGCTCGATGACAGTAAACAACATAAAGACAGGGCGCTGGTCTCCCACCGCTTCGCCAACGGGTTCGGTTTCTCGCTGGAGGCTAAATGGAAATCCGGCGGCGACAATGAGAATAAACCCTTTAATAATCTGGTAGATAATGGTACAGAAAGCACCATCAGCTATCAGGTTAAAGTGACGCCAGAAGTGTTCGTCCAGCCGGGATTCACGCTGGAGTCCAGCTCTGACAGCAGTATCTACAAACCATTTTTAACTGCGGGATATACCTTTGACAGCGGCATTTATTTCAATGCCCGTTATCGTTATGAATATACCCGTTATACCAAAGAAAATACCGAAGACCGTAAAACCAATCGCGGCGAAATATGGCTGGGTTACCGTCTGGCAGACTGGCGATTTGAATATAACTATATTTATAAACACAGCGATCAGATCCTGTATGACAACGACAAATGGGATTATGAGCAGGATTTAAAGGTCGCGTATAATATTAACAAGCAATGGACGCCTTATGCCGAGATCGGTGATGTTTCGGTCAGGAAAACCACCGACGAAAGGCAAACCCGTTTACGCCTGGGGATCCAATATAATTTCTGACGTTATCACATTACGGTGTGACGTCTGTCAGCCGGTCAGCGCATGCTGTCCGGCTATTTCCTCACTGAAATATAAACGAAACATATTAAGCAGTTTTTGCGGGTTGACAATAATAGGGCGCATGGGTAAATTGCACGAGCCGGAAGTAGCGGCCTTTATTAACTTTACATAAGAGACTAATGGACACTGTAACCAGTAACTTGCCGGATGACGCTGAAATAGCGCACCGGAACAGTAAACATAAAATCGATTGTGATCATTTCACCGTTTGGGTGCGCCTCACCAGAGCCTGATGCTCTGGTGTAATCTCACCTCAACCTGAATGTCACGGTCCCGAGGTGTGTTATGAAGTTCAAATCTACCCTTTTTTCTGATGTCAAAACCCTGACATCCACTTTGCGTGTACGCCCGTCCCGCGACCGGACGCTGGCTGCGCATAAGAAAGACTCTCCATCCATTTTTTCTTCTAAAATCAGCAGGGTGAACGCACGCATCACCACATGGCGTGTCAGCCCTGTCACCGGTCAACTGGAGCAACGTTGCATCGTTTCTGACAGCGAAGAACCCCAAAGTCGGTTATCCCTCATCTGATTCAGTCCCGGCATTACGCTGCGCTGAACATCGTCCTGACTGATGCCTGACGGCACTGTCTTTTTATTATCCGCGAAATAGAAATTCTTCGCGTAATAAAAAACACAGAAAAGTTACGCGTCAATAAAAGACACACTATCGGTTTCACTCTGTTTAGGCCCTTTTTAATTAAAGGATAATAAACGGCGGGGAATTCTGCGCGATATGAATTTAATACCGATCACTGAAATAACGTGAAGGGTTTTTACTGCCTGAAATAACAGGCGACATTATTCCCCTGCACGTTATCCGGTGACAGGAGCACCACCATGACTGTACAAAACAACAATACACTCGAAAGAAAAACAGCAGAAAGAAAGAAACAGGCGCTCTCCATGCGCGCCGCTCAGGAAGCCAAAAACGGCATTGACGTGACGCTGATTAATGTTAATGCCAGCCGCGCGGGCCTCACGCATGGGGAAGCGGCGAAACGACTGGAGAAAGAAGGCTACAACGAAGTGGCACACGACAGGCCACCTCACGCGCTGGTTCAGTTAATCAAAGCATTCAACAACCCGTTTATTTATGTGCTCACCGTGCTGGCGATAATCAGCTTCTTTACCGATTACTGGCTGCCGCTGCGCGCCGGAGAAGAAACGGATCTGGTGTCGGTTTACATCATTTGCGCGATGGTCGGCCTCAGCGGGCTGGTGCGTTTCTGGCAGGAATACCGTTCGGCAAAATCCGCCGAAGCGCTGAAAGCCATGGTTCGCACCACTGCCACCGTATTGCGCCGCGACATGCCGGGCAGGCAGGGCAAACTGTGTGAAATCCCGATGCGTCAGTTGGTGGTCGGTGACATCGTGCAGCTTTACGCCGGGGATATGATCCCGGCCGATGTGCGGCTGATCGAATCCCGTGACTTATTTATCAGTCAGGCAGTGCTGACCGGTGAAGCGTTGCCGGTCGAAAAGTACGACACGATGGGCGATGTCGCCCCTAAATCGGCCAGCGCCCTCAATGAGGAAAACGAAAACCTGCTGGATATTCCCAACATCTGTTTCATGGGCACCAACGTGGTCAGTGGCACCGCGCAGGCGGTGGTCGTGGCGACCGGCGCACGGACGTATTTCGGATCGCTTGCCAAAGCCATTGTCGGTACCCGCGCTCAAACGGCCTTTGATCGCGGCGTGAACAGCGTCAGCGGGTTGCTGATCCGTTTCATGCTGGTAATGGTGCCGGTGGTGTTCCTGCTCAACGGCATTACTAAAGGTGAATGGTGGGACGCGCTGCTGTTCGCGGTGGCGGTAGCCGTGGGTCTGACGCCGGAAATGCTGCCAATGATCGTCAGCGCCAATCTGGCGAAAGGCGCAGTGGCAATGGCGAAGCGCAAAGTGGTCGTAAAACGCCTGAACGCTATCCAGAACCTTGGCGCCATGGACGTGCTGTGTACGGACAAAACCGGCACGCTGACGCAAGATAAAATCATTCTTGAGCACCACATCGATACGCACGGTCAGAACAATGATTCCGTGCTGCAACTGGCGTGGCTGAACAGTTTTCATCAGAGCGGCATCAAAAACCTGATGGATCAGGCGGTGATTTACTTCTCCGAAAACACACCGGGCTTCGTCAGGCCGCAGGGCTACCGCAAGGTCGATGAAATGCCGTTCGATTTTATCCGTCGTCGCCTGTCGATCGTGGTGAAGGATCCGCTGGAGAATCACCTGCTGGTGTGCAAAGGCGCGGTGGAAGAAATGCTCAGTATTTCCACCCATATGCATGAAAACGGCAAAGTGGTGGCACTGAATCCTTCACGTCGTGACGCGTTACTGGCGATGGCCAACGACTACAACCAGGATGGCTTCCGTGTGCTGGTGGTGGCGACCAGGACGATCCTGAAAGCCGACGTCAAAAAACAGTATGGCACTGACGATGAGCATGATCTGATCATCAGCGGATTCCTGACCTTCCTTGATCCGCCGAAAGAATCTGCGGGTCCGGCGATTGCCGCACTGCGTGATATCGGTGTGACGGTGAAAGTGCTGACCGGCGATAACGCCATCGTGACCAGCCGTATCTGCCGTCAGGTCGGTCTGGAGCCGGGTGAACCGTTACTCGGCTCGCAGGTTGAACGCCTCGATGACGCCTCACTGCGCCAGCTGGTGGAAGAACGCACGGTGTTTGCCAAGCTGACGCCGCTGCAAAAATCCCGCGTGCTGAAAGCGTTGCAGGCCAACGGCCACACTGTCGGATTTTTGGGCGACGGGATCAACGACGCGCCTGCGCTGCGGGATGCTGATGTCGGCATTTCCGTCGACAGCGGTACCGATATCGCCAAAGAGTCAGCCGATATTATCCTGCTGGAAAAAAGCCTGATGGTGCTGGAAGAGGGCGTACTGAAAGGGCGCGAGACTTTCGGCAATATCATGAAATACCTCAATATGACGGCCAGTTCTAACTTCGGCAACGTGTTCTCTGTGCTGGTCGCCAGTGCGTTTATTCCGTTCCTGCCGATGCTGGCGATTCATTTGCTGCTGCAAAACCTGATGTATGACATCTCCCAGCTGGCACTGCCGTGGGACAAAATCGACAAGGAGTTCCTGAAAAAACCGCGTAAGTGGGACGCAAAAAACATCGGCCGCTTTATGGTATGGATTGGCCCGACCTCGTCGATTTTCGATATGACCACCTTTGCGCTGATGTGGTTTGTGTTCAGCGCAAACAGTGAATCGGTGCAAACGCTGTTCCAGTCTGGCTGGTTTGTGGAAGGGCTGCTGTCACAAACGCTGGTGGTGCATATGCTGCGCACCCAGAAGATCCCGTTCATTCAGAGCACTGCCGCCTGGCCGGTGATGCTGATGACCGGTCTGGTAATGGCGGTCGGTATCTACGTGCCGTTCTCTCCGCTCGGACCGATTGTCGGATTGCAGGCGCTGCCGTGGGAATACTTCCCGTGGCTGGCCGGTACGCTGCTGGCTTACTGCTGCGTGGCACAAGGTATGAAAACGATTTATATCCGCCGTTTCAAACAGTGGTTCTGATCTGCTGAACTGTTATACGCAGAACCCGGGTGCCGTCGCGATGACGGCACCTGCACCCGCTGTGATGCGCGTTAACCGCTGTAACGAATAACAATGACAACCCTGAAAAAGGGGAGCCGCTATGTCTATGACCCACACTGTAACAACCATGACCTCCCAATCCGGCACTACGCTGCTGGTCAATCTGGCAGGCGCTATTGCGCTGCTGCTGTGGGGATCTCACATGATTTCGACCGCGCTGCAACGTGGCTTCGGCACACCGTTACGCCACTGGATGGGCCATCATCTGTCCAGCCGCTGGATGGCGTTGCTCGCCGGGATCGGTATTACCGGTTTGCTGCAAAGCAGCACCGCAGTCAGCCTGATGGCCACCTCTTTTACCGCCGCGGGCACGCTCAGCCTGGCGCCCGCGCTGGCGGTCATGCTCGGCGCAAATGTCGGTTCCACCCTGGTGGTGCAACTGATGAGTTTCAACACCGCGATCGCCATACCGTTGCTGATACTGAGCGGTTTTGTCGTGTTCAAAATGCGCGACCATTCCGGGTTTGAAAGTGCAGGCTGCGCGCTGATCGGCCTCGGGCTGATGTTGCTGGCACTCAGCCTGCTGAGTGCCACACTCGGACACATCGAAAACACGGAAGTATTCAGCGCCGTGATGCAGGGATTAGAAGGCGATACGCTGATTGCCCTGATGGTGGCCATCATTCTCACGCTGGTGTGTCATTCCAGCGTGGCAGTGATTTTGCTGATTGCCTCACTCGCCGCCACGGGCGTGATGACGCCGGTGACCGCCATGGTGCTGGTGCTGGGTGCCAATATCGGTGGCGCACTGCCGCCGGTGCTGAACGCCGGTTCGGCGGTGGCGCGCCGTCTGCCGCTGGGTAATCTGCTGGTGCGCGGCGCGGGCTGTGTTTTCGCGCTGGCCCTGATGCCGCTGCTCAGCCATGTTGCCGCGGGTCTTGCGCTGACCACGCCGCAACTTGTTGTGTGGTTTCACACCGCGTTCAGCGCCGTGCTGGCCGGGGTATTTATCGGGCTGACCGGCCCGCTGGCCCGTGTGCTGGAAAGAGTTTTCCCGGAGGAACAACCTGCCGCTGATGCAGAAATGCCGGTGTATCTCGACGAAACCGGGCTTGATGTGGCTTATATCGGGCTTTCCAATTCAGTGCGTGAATCCCTGCGGCTGGCCGACATGCTTAACCTGATGCTCGAACGGCTGCGGACGTTATTCAAGACTGCTGATAATCAGGCTGCGGCTGAAATCCGCCGGTTAGATCATTCGCTTGACGGTCTGAGTGCGGCAATCCGCGCCTATCTGGCGGATTTAGGACAGGAAGGGCTGAGTGACAGCGATGCCGACCGCGCGCAGGAAATCCTGATGTTTGTGATTAACATTGAGCACGCCGGAGACATTCTTTCCACCAGCCTCACCGAGCTGGCGACACGCCGTGCCCGCCGCAATGTACCTTTCAGCGACGTTGAACTGCACAACATGGGTTTGCTGCACACGGAGATCCTGAACAGCCAGCGCCTGGCGGTCACCGCATTCCTGGGTGAAGATCTCTCAGCCGCGCATCAGCTGGTTTCGCGCAAAGAGGTGATCCGCCAGATTGAAGCCAGGGCAAGCCGCGAGCATTTCAAAAATCTGCGTGATGATAAAAATGCCTGGGCGGAATCCGGCGATATTTTCCAGCGTGTGCTGCGTGATTACCGGCGCGTTCATCATCATATCGCTGCGGTGGCGTATCCGGTGATTGATCGCCTGAGCGATGACGCCACGGACACGCGGAAGTAAAAACAAAATGATAAAAACAGAAGGATAGAACATGAGGGTACTGATTTGCGCGGGGCGCTTTTATGCAGATATCAACAGGGTACAACGGGCACTGGATGCGTTTTCGCAATCACACCCGATAAGCGTGCTGATCCACGGCGGACATCAGTCGCTGGGCGCGATGATCGAACGCTGGGCACGCACCGCCGATGTGCACATTGTCCGTTATCCCGCTAACTGGTCACTGCACGGTAAATACGCCGAAATACGCCGCAATCTCTTTATGATGAAAGACAGCCAGCCGGATGTGGTGCTGGCTTTTTCCGGCGGAGAGGACACGCAGGATTGCATAAAACTGGCGCAGCATTCCGGCATCAGTGTGATAGTCAATGCGGCAGAAACCGGCCCCGGTTCCTAACCCCCGGACGGGCAGCCGGCAGGGATTTTTTGCCGGGAATGCCCGTCTGACGCGGTCTGGATTAATCTGATAATCGCTACAACTCTCCTGTTCAGAGCTATATTTACCTATTGATAATTCATTTCAGAGGTTTTCAACGCAATGACGCGTTGAGCTGTAACTCATTAAAAGGAGAGTCACTTTGACTGCAGAAATTCAGGAAAATACAACCGAAACACCGCTTCTCCCTGTATTGGACAGTCGCCAATACGCCTTCTTTTTCGATGTCGATGGCACACTTGCTGAAATCCGCGCTGAACCGGATGCCGTCACCATCCCCGCTGAAGTTCGTGATCATCTGCAAACGCTGTTTGCGGCCTCTTCCGGCGCGCTGGCGCTGGTGTCGGGGCGTCCGGTGGAACAGCTTGATCAGTTGGTCAGCCCGCTGGTTCTCCCTGCTGCGGGTGTTCATGGGGCTGAAATGCGCGACGGTAATGGCACTCTGCACCGTGTCACCTTACCCGATGATGTGGCGCAGGAGGTGCAACAGACCCTCGAAGCGGGCATGGCCGCACTGCCGGGTACCTTGCTCGAAACCAAAGGCATGGCTTTTGCTTTGCATTATCGTCAGGCGATGCTGCATCAGCAGCAGGTATTAGCACTGGCTGAATCCGTGGTGGCAAAATTCCCTGAGCTTGTTCTTCAGCCGGGTAAATGCGTTCTCGAGATTAAACCCCGCGGTAAAGATAAAGGCGCAGCGATTTATACGTTTATGCAACAGACGCCATTTTCCGGGCGTATTCCGGTATTCGTCGGCGATGACCTGACCGATGAAAAAGGGTTCGAAGTGGTTAACGCCATGCAGGGGATCACGGTGAAAGTCGGCGAAGGTTCAAGTCTGGCGCATTATCGCGTCAAAACCGTTCGCGATGTTTACCGTTGGATCGAGGCGTTACAACGTCACACATTAACATTTAACAAGGAGTCTGAATTATGAGTCGCCTGGTGGTTGTCTCTAACCGAATTGCCATTCCTGACGGTTCCAAATCCGCCGGTGGACTGGCCGTGGGCATTCTGGATGCGCTGAAAAATACATCAGGCCTCTGGTTTGGCTGGAATGGTGAGATAAGTGAAATATCGGGCGAAGAAGAGGATGACCTGAATCTGATGGAAGATGACGGCATTACTTACGCTTCGGTTCCGCTTAATCAAAACGATTACGATCTGTATTACTGCCAGTTTTCCAATGCCGTACTTTGGCCAGCACTTCATTATCGTATTGATCTGGTGGATTTCCAGCGTGAAGCCTGGGACGGTTACTGCCGGGTCAATGACATGCTGGCGAAAAGATTGCAGCCGCTGATCAAAGCAGACGATATCTTGTGGATCCACGATTATCATTTACTGCCGTTTGCCGCTGCGCTGCGCAAACTCGGCGTAAAAAACCGCATAGGTTTCTTCCTGCATATTCCGTTCCCGACCCCGGAAATTTTTAATGCGGTGCCGACGCACGATGAATTGCTCAAGATGATGTGTGAGTATGATTTACTGGGCTTCCAGACCGAAGGTGACCGCCTGGCGTTTCTGGATAATCTCAAGGCACTGACCGATATTGAAGATTGCGACGCGCATCAGCATCAGACATTTGGCAAAACCTTTGCCACTGGCGTATACCCGATCAGCATTGCGCCGGAAAGCATAAAGGAAATGGCCGAAGGCCCGCTGCCACCGAAAATGGCGGCGATGGAACGTGAACTTCGCGAAGCGAAAAACATCATTTCCTGCGAGCGTCTCGATTACACCAAAGGGCTGCCGGAACGTTTTCTGGCCTTTGAGGCATTGCTGGAAAAATTCCCGCAGCATCGCGGTAAAGTGCGCTATTCGCAAATCGCTCCGACATCACGCGGCGACGTGCAGGCTTATCAGGAACTTCGTCATCAGCTGGAAACCGAGGTGGGGCGCATCAACGGTAAATACGGTGGCATCAACCAGACGCCGCTGTTTTACCTCAACCAGCATTTCCAGCGCAGCCTGCTGATGAAATTATTCCGTCTGACGGATGTCGGGCTGGTAACGCCGCTGCGTGATGGCATGAATCTGGTGGCGAAAGAATATGTCGCCGCGCAGGATCCGCAAGATCCCGGCGTTCTTGTTTTGTCACAATTTGCCGGTGCGGCGAATGAACTAACGTCGGCGCTGATCGTCAACCCTTATGACCGTGATGACGTGGCGGCGGCGCTGGATAAAGCGCTGACCATGCCGCTGGAAGAACGGCTTGAGCGTTATAACGACATGATGGCGGTGCTGCGTAAAAATGATATTGCGAACTGGGGCGAAACCTATTTGCGCGATTTATACGCCATTTCGCCACAGGGAGAAAAAAACAACGCTGTCGCATAAACTTTCTAAGCAAGAGGCTTGCTGCATATGCAAAATGCGAATTACCAGACGAATGAAAACGCGCTGTTTGACAGCGAAAACGCTGATAGCGAAGAGACGCGTCTGAGCGAGCTCGAGCCCATTGAACTGATCCTTGACCGGATGATGGATGCGGAACCGGAGCCGGGGATGATCGAAGGTTTGCCGCCTTCTGATGCCTTAACGCCTGCCGACCGTTATCTGGAATTGTTTACCAGTGTGCAATCTTCAGGGCTTTTCGAGGACAGCAAAACCTTTCCCGACTGCCCGCCGAAAATGGATCCGCTGGACATATTGCTGCGTTATCGGCGGATAAAAAACCATCCGGGCTTCAACCTGAAACGATTTGTGGACGCGCATTTCTGGCTGCCGGAACATCGTGATGATGAATACGTCTCCGACCCCGGCGATTCGCTGAAAGAGCACATCGACAAACTGTGGCCGGTGCTCACGCGCCAGCCGGAAGACCACGTGCCCTGGTCGTCACTGATGCCGTTGCCCCAGGCCTATGTGGTGCCGGGCGGGCGTTTCAGTGAAACCTATTACTGGGATTCTTACTTTTCGATGTTAGGGCTGGCGGAAAGTGGCCGTAATGATCTGTTGCGCACCATGGCGGATAATTTCGCCTGGATTATCGAGATGTACGGCCATATTCCTAACGGCAACCGCACGTATTATCTCAGCCGTTCCCAGCCACCGGTGTTTGCGCTGATGGTCGAACTGTTCGAGGAAGACGGCGTGCGCGGTGCGCGGCGTTACCTTGACCATCTGAAAATGGAATATGAGTTCTGGATGGACGGCGCGGATTCTCTGGCGCCGAATCAGGCTTACCGGCATGTGGTTTGCCTGCCGGATGGCACGCTGCTCAACCGTTACTGGGATGACAGGGACACACCGCGCGATGAATCGTGGCGCGAAGATGTCGAAACCGCGAAACTTTCGAGCCGCCCGGCAAATGAGGTTTACCGCGATTTGCGCGCTGGCGCGGAATCCGGCTGGGATTATTCGTCGCGCTGGTTGCGTGACGGGCATCGTCTCGCCAGCATCCGCACCACGCAATTTATCCCGGTGGATCTGAATGCGTTTCTGCACAAGCTGGAAAGTACCATTGCCAATATTTCCGGACTGAAAGGGGATAAAGTCACCGAAACGTTATTCCGCCGGAAAGCCGAAACACGCCGCGAGGCCATCAACTGTTATCTGTGGGATGACAACGAAGGTTGTTTCCGTGATTACGACTGGCACCGTCAGCAAATGGCGCTGTTTTCTGCCGCCAGCGTGGTGCCTTTGTATGTCGGACTTGCCAGCCATTATCAGGCCGAACGTCTGTCAGACGCCGTGCGTACCCGCTTACTCACACCCGGCGGCATCATGGCGACAGAATATGAAACCGGTCAACAGTGGGATAAACCCAACGGCTGGGCACCGCTGCAATGGATGGCGATTCAGGGCTTTAAGCAATACGGCAATGATGTGCTGGGCGATGAAATTGCCCGTAACTGGCTGAAAACCGTGAATCAGTATTATCAGCAACACCATAAACTGATTGAGAAATACCACATTTCAGGCGACACATCCCGCGAAGGCGGCGGCGGGGAATATCCGCTGCAGGACGGTTTCGGCTGGACCAACGGCGTCGTGCGGCGGTTGATTGGTTTATATGGTGAGAATTACGACTGATTGCCGCATTCACCCTGGGCCACCAGCCAGCGTTCAAACGCCTGGTGGATCAGGGTTTTCTGCACGCCCACTGGCGTCAGGGCGTGGTAATGGCAGGGCGCGACGGTAATCTGCGGGAACAGCGGTATCAGATTCCCGCGACGGATTTCCGCCGACAACGTACTGACCGGCCCCAGCCCGACGCCAATTCCTTCCAGCATCGCATGCAACGAAACGTGAAAATGATCGTAACGGCGAAAGCCGCTGACCGGCGGTTTCTCCAGCCCTGCCGCCGCCAGCCATAAATTCCAGTGTCCGGGACGGGTGAGGGTTTCAATGCGCGGACATTTCAGCACGTCCTCCGGCGTCTCCAGCGGAAAGCGTTTGAGCAGCGCCGGGGCGGCCATCAGGCAATGGGTATCAGCCAGAAAAGGGATCGCGGAATATTCCGTGGCACCGGTTTCACGACGGATCAGCAAATCGTAATGCCCCACAATGTGTAACTGCTCGGTATTGGCCGTAGAGATTTGCAGGTTTGCCTCAGGAAATTGCGTATAAAAATCATCAAGGCGAGGCAGCAGCCATTTCAGGCTCATGGTGGTTGGCACGCTGACATTGAACACGTTATTCCGCCCGCCATTACCGTAGCGCAGGGCGATATCCGACAGGGTATCGAACGCACTGCCCAGCTCGCGTGCCAGCGTCAGCGCATAAGGTGTCGGCACCCGCCGCTGGCCTTCTTTACGAAATAAATTCACCCCAAACCACTTTTCCACCCCCTGAATATGGCGGCTTACCGCGCCGTGCGTAATGCATAACTCCTGCGCTGCGGCGGTAAAACTCCCGGCATGACAGGCGACAAGAAAGGCGCGGAGGGCCGTTATCGGGGGAAGTGCATGCATGATCGTTCCTTTTTAATCACGATTATGTGACTTTTTATCACGGGTTACGCCATTTCCTAAACGCTATCATCGCCCGCATTCCCCCTGAGAAAAGGAAATGTGACGTGATGTATGTGGTGATTGCTCTGACGGGCATACTGGCGGGTGTGATCAGCGGTGTTGTCGGCACCGGCGGTTCCATCATGCTGTTGCCGGCGCTGACGTATACTTTCGGCCCGAAAACTGCGATTCCGGTGATGGCGATTGCCGCTATTGTCGGCAATATCTCCCGCGTGCTTCTCTGGCGCAAAGACATCAACATTCGGGCATTTTTGCTGTACGCCATGCCCGGCATTCCCGCCGCCGTTCTCGGCGCAAATACCCTGTGGGAAATGCCCGCCACGCTGTCGAATATGTGTATCGGCGCGTTCTTCTTGTTGCTGATCCCTTTGCGTCATTACGCCCGTTGCCGGGCGTTTACCCTCAGCAGTGCGCAACTGGCGATGGCAGGCACGCTGACAGGGTTTCTGACCGGTGTGGTATTTTCAACCGGCCCGCTGACCATTCCGGTTTTCGCCGGTTACGGGCTGGTGAAAGGTGCGCTGCTTTCCACCGAGGCTGCCGCTTCGTTCGCGATTTATTTCGCCAAAGCCTCAGCGTTCAGCGTGATTGGTGCAATGCCGTGGCCGGTGTTTTTGAGCGGCTTGCTGGTGGGTGGCACACTGACGACAGGGATGCTTATTGGCAAAAAATTTGTTATTAAGATGTCAGAGACATCCTTCAACCGCCTGATCGACATCATGTTATTTCTGGCGGGCATCTCTTTACTCTGGAACTCAGCAAAAGGACATTAACGGATGAGTACACACCCGATCCGCCAGGTTATCGAAGCCTGTGACAAAGCCATATCCGTCAGGGATTTTGACGCACTGATGGCGCATTATGCCGAAGAGGCGGCGCTGGTAATTAAACCGGGCATGATTGCCCGCGGCAAAACCGACATCCGCAAAGCCTTTATCGCCATCTCGGATTATTTTCAGGATCAGCTGGTGGTAGAACAGGGCGAAATGCAGGTGATTGAAGGGGCAGAGGATGCGCTGGTGATCATGGAAACGGTGCTGCATTTCCCCGACGGACAGGGCGGAAAGGTGACCACTACCCGCCGTGCCACCTATGTTTTCCGCCATGAACCGGACGGTCGCTGGCTGTGTACCATCGATAATTCATACGGCACATCGCTGTTGGATCAGGAATAAGGCTCCGCAAGGAGCCTTTTTCGCTTCATCAATCCACGGTGATTTAGCGTTTTGGGAGCCCCGGTAATTCCTCAGAAAAACGTGCAGTCATTGCATCCCGCTCATAGCCCTGATATTCAGTCAGAATATGATACAAATCGGGTCTGCGGCCTGCCATCCAGCGCCTGCCGGTACTCATCGGGATCAGCGATAAATCCAGATCCGCGCTGACCATCGCATCCGCAGCAACCCAGGTTTCATCGACGATCCGGCCATAAGGGTCGAGGATCATCGCGTTACCGGTGCGTACTTCATCATCATCGGCACCGACGCCGTTACTGAACAAAATAAACATGCCGTTATCGTGAGCGCGTGAGGGCAACCAGCGCATCAGCCATTCCCGGCCGCTGGGACCTTTAAACGCTGCGGTAATCTCTTCTTTGCGTTCAGCACGCTGCTGCCACAATGCCAGCGGTATCGGTTTCATGCCGTGCGGGCTGCGTGAATGTGTGCCGCCGGTCTGATGCGGTGCCAGTAAAATATCTGCACCCAGCAGGGCGGTGGCACGGGCATTTTCCACCAGATTGTTGTCCCAGCAGATGAGGATCCCGACCTTCACGCCCCAGGGGGTCCCGAACACGGTATAACTGTCGCCGCAACTGAAAGCCTCATGCTCAAAGGCGTGCATTTTGCGGTGGATGTGTAACGAACCGTCAGGCATGCAGGCGGCGTAGGCATTATACAGACGCCCGTCAGCGGCACGTTCGATAAATCCGGCGCCAATCAGCATCTGATGTTTCACGGCCAGCGAGCGGATCAGCGCAACAGAGGGGCCGGTGTCGGCTGGCTCCGCCAGTGCCTGAACGCCAGCAGCATCGAGTTTGGGCACGTGCCAGTAACCGGTGATACACATTTCCGGAAAGGCCAAAATATTGACGCCTTCAATAGCCGCTTTTTCGATAAAACGCTCCATAATTAACAGGTTATATTTTTTGTTACCCGCCTGATGCTGAAATTGAATGACCGCTGCTTTGAGTGTTTTGGGGTCCGACATGATCTTCTCCATACGTCTTCAGGGATTTCGGTTGACGCTGGTATTAGAGCAATGCGACTGATAACTTTATAATGAAATGATTTCCAAATCTGATAACCCAATGGAATATATAAAGTGAACACACGTTTGCTCAGGGCTTTTGTCACACTGGCTGAAAAAGGGAATTATGCGCAGGCAGCGCAGGCGCTTTCCGTTTCACAACCGGCACTCACCAAACAGATCAATCTGCTGGAATCGACGCTGAACGTGGCGCTTTTTGCCCGCGGACGACAAGGCAGTGCGCTGACAGCCGCAGGCCAGCGGCTTTTGCCGGAAGCGGAGAAAGTATTGCGACAAATGGCCGCGTTTATGCAACATGCCAGCCAGGTTGAAAAGGGGGGAGAAGGGCTGCTGGCTGCCGGATTCGGCCTGTCGAGTTTCATCCTGGCGCCACAATGTATTGCGAAATTCCGCGCAGCATATCCCGGCGTGGATATCACGCTGGAAGATCTGCCTTCCGCGCAGCAATACGACATGCTGCAACGCGGGGAACTGCACATTGGTTTTGTGCGTGTCCCGCCGCCTGCACCGCTCAGTTACCACGCGCTGTTTGAGGATAAACTGGTGCTGGTGGTGTCTGAAGATAACGGCGAGGATATGAGTGAAAGGCTCAGGAACCGTCCGTTACTGCGTTTGTATACTGAGCGGGCGGGGGGGCTGAATGCGCAGACAGACCGTTTTTTACAGGAGAATCTGTTTCATGTTTCATCGGTTCAACTGGCGGAGGATATCCAGACTATTGTCGCACTGGTAGCGGCCGGGATCGGCGTGGCGTTGCTACCCGAAAGCGTCGTGCATATTGCGCCGCCGGAGCTGAAAATACTTCCGCTCACCGGCCCTGCGACGCGCTGGCAGGTGGGGATTGCATGGGACGCCCGGAATGAAGATGTCATTCGCGATAACTTTGTGCGGATGGTGACTGAAAATCTCAAAGCCGCTGCCTGTATATAGAACGGTCCGGAATGTGGCCCGCGCCATCAGGCCGACGGCGATGAGTTCACCAATGCGAAAGACCCTGACCAGAATTCAGTTTCTGTTTCCAGCCGTGCGTTCAGGAAAGCCTGAACTACCCGTCTTTGTTCAGGTAAATTCCTGGCCGGGTGATGACCCAGGTGTAGTCAGGTTCGTTAACCGGTGTGTAACCAAACTTTTGATACAACCACGGCGCGGTAGAAGTAAAGAGTGCCATCCGGCGAAGTTTTGCTGTGACCGGATGCGACTGCACACATTCGATCAGCCATGCGCCCAGATTTTTCCCCTGATAATCTTCCAGCACATAGACATCACACAGGTAAGCAAAGGTGGCGTAGTCCGTGATAAAGCGGGCGTAACCGATCTGTTTTCCGTCGTCGAACAACCCGAAGTTCAGGCTGTTTTCTGCGCCAGCGCGCACCGTCTGTTCGTCAATGCCCGGCGCCCAGCTTGACCGGGTCAGGTAGGCGTGAATTGCCGGAATATCCAGTTTTTGAAAATCGGTAGTGATCAGATAAGTGTCTTTGGTCCAGTTGCATACAGCTTTCAGGTTTGTCACGGGAACCTCACAAGTTCGTTGAAAACAGGTCGTTTTCTACCTTACCGGCTCACGCTGAGAAATTCACCCGCGTTATAGTTGCCAGGGTATGTGCCCGGCCTTTGACGCGCCGCACTATAAAAATCAGGCCGGATGATGTATCCTGCACTGATTATTGGTATGCTGTATATAATTACAGTATAAGGAGCGAATCATGGCTGTTGAAACAAAATTTGTTGTGGTCAGAAAAGGTGAAGAGAAAATGACTTTTGCCAATAAGAAAGAAGCAGACGCTTACGACAAGATGCTGGACATGGCGGATGCTTTTACTGAATGGCTGTTACAGAGCAATATCGGGATGGATGAAGCACTGGCGGAAAACATTGCACTTCACCTCGCCGAGCAGAAAGACACCGTCCAGCATATTCTGCGCACCAGCAAATTGCCGGAAGCAGAAATCGCACACCAGCCCGCTGCTGAAACGCCAGCAGAAGCAGAAGCAGAAGAAGTGGTCGCAGAAAACGTGGCTGCTGAAGAAAATGCTGCCGAAGAAAATGTTGCCGAAAAACCTGCCACTGCCAAAAAAGTCCGTGCGGTAAAAGCCGCGTAACTGAGAGAACAGCGTGCGTAACGGCACGCTTTCTTCCCCCCTGATACCACGCTCAGTATTTCAGTGGCAAACGGATCACTTCTTTCAGAATACCGTTGTGGAGCCTCACATATCCCCCCTGTTTCAATTGTGAAAGCACTTTCATGATCGTGCTGCGTGAAAGGTGCGTCTTAAGCTGAATGTAATGGGCAGCAGGAATATTTTCGCGTATTTCCGGCGGTTCTTTCATGAGTTCCATGAGCTGGTGGCGCAGAATTTCATAGGATGTTGGTGCCGTCAGCATTGTGCTTTTGACATAGAGATTGTTGGTCATCCTGAAAAAGTGCTTTGCCATTGGCTCCCACAACTCCAGACGATCAATCAGGGCATGCATCTCCGCCACGGTGGAGACGGCAATCTCAGATTCATCCTGCGCCTGAATAAACATTCTGGCCTCTGAGGGCACCGCACCGCCAATACCAATGATGCCCGGCACTGACAACGTGCCTATCAGCACAGGTTCGTCGTTATGAAAGGTTTTAAACCAGCCTTTGCGAATGAAATAACAATAAAATTCCCCCCTCTCATACAGATGGAAGCGCGAGCCCGCGGGGACAGTACGGAACTGGAGATAGGGAATAAGTTCGGCAAATAGCTCAGCGGTAGCCTGACTGAGGTCTTTGCCCTTATCACTCTCGGTAACCATCGTTATTAACCTCGTCAGGCAGCAACAGCAGGGAATTACCTTAAATTTAGCAGAGTTCCCTGTCCGGTGAATGCGGCCTTAAGAGGCCGTTTGGGGCATAATCCTCTTTCCCCCGCCATGCAAAAGGACACGCAATGAAAGCTGAACATGAGTATTCACTGAAAACCCTCCCGGCTCCCGCGACTTACCCTCACATTCCCACCCCGGTATTATCCGATGAAACCATGGCGTCACGCCTGCGTCATATCCTTCACGCAATGCAACAGCATCAGCTCGACAGCCTGGTGATTTATGCCGACAAAGAACACGGCGGCAATTTCGAATATCTTGCGGGTTTTATCCCGCGCTTTGAAGAAGCCTTGCTGGTGGTGCGCGCGACCGGTGAACTGACTTATGTTATGGGGAATGAAAATCTGAAACTGGTTCCCCATGCGCGCAACGCGGGTCGCTGCCTGCATGCGCCGGTGTTTTCCCTGCCCAACCAGCCGATGAAACATCATCAGCCGCTGCACGATTTGCTTAAATCTGCCGGTATTGCTGACGCGCAGCACGTTGGCATTGCAGGCTGGAAACTGTTCAGATGTGACCCTGTCACGGATAAAACCACCTTTGATGTGCCCGCGTTTGTCCTCGACGCAGTCCGAAAGGCCGCGGGCGTGGCTGGAGATGTGGTCAACGCCACCGGTCTGTTTACCTCGCCAGAAAATGGTGCGCGGCGGATTAATACCGCTAATGAAGTGGCGTTTTATGAATACGGCGCCAACCTGGCCTCCACTCAGGTGCTTGCGGCGCTGGATACGATTGCACCCGGCAAATCAGAAAAAGAAATCGGTCAGTTACTGGCAGGAGAAGGCCAGCACGGGAACGTGATTATGATTGCCGCGACGGGCGAGCGTTTCGCCCATGCGAATCTGTATCCTTCCGACAAAACTATCCGGCATGGCGATAAGTTTTCGCTCACCGCCGGATACAAAGGAGGCCTCACCAGCCGTGCGGCGTATGTGGTGGCGGCGGAAAATGAATTACCGGAAGAGGTTTCGGACTGGTTGCAGCGGCTCGCGATACCCTATTACCACACGGTAGTAACCTGGCTTGAAGCACTGCGCATCGGGCTGACCGGCGGCGAGCTTTATCAGCTTGTTGAGCAAACGCTGCCACAGAGCATCTATCACTGGCATCTCAATCCCGGCCATCTGGTTGCAGATGAGGAGTGGTTGTGTTCTCCGGTATACGGTGGCTCAGTGATCCCGTTTGAAAGTGGCATGTTGTTTCAGATTGATATTATTCCGTCATTACCCGGCTATGGTGGCAGCAGCATCGAAGATACGGTAGGGCTGGCAGATGAATCACTGCGAAAAGAGCTGGAAACGCAGTTCCCGGAGGTCTGGCAGCGTATGGTCACCCGTAAAAAATACCTGACGGACGTGCTGAGTATTCGCCTTTCCGAGGACGTGATTCTGCTTTCCAATACTGTCGGTTACCTGCGGCCTTTCCTGCTGGATAAGTCGCGGGCTTTGGTGCGGACGTAAAGCAATTTGCCTCATCATTAAACCCGGTGAAGTTCTTCGCCGGGTTCTTATTTTCCTCTGAATTTTTTTGCATTCATAATTTGTTACTTATTAAGATGAATCCTCTGCGCGACAGGGTTAATGTTAATAATTACTATTCACATTCTCATTTCGAGCTGTTCTGGTTAAAACAATAAATAGAAACAGACTCGCCCTTAAAAAAATTGCTATGGGAATGTGTTATGTCTTTGAATGGCAGGGTATATGACGTGCAGCAGGGTGCGTTAAAGGTAAGAAAAACATTTACGGTTTCCACACTGGCGCTGGCGATTTTTGTTCTGGTGAATCCGGCGCAGGCCGCTGAAACCGGCAGTGGGACGACAGGCACCGCGAATACCGCCGCATCCGGCTCGCAGCAGGATATGGTGATTGAAGGTTCGGCGACCGCCGCTGCCAGCGACGGGCAGGATTACGCGGTCAAAACCACCACTGCGGGCACCAAAATGAACCTGACGCCGCGCGATATTCCGCAGTCGGTCAGTGTGATCACCAAACAGCGCATGCAGGATCAGAACCTCCAGTCGGTGGGGGACGTGCTGAATAACACCACCGGCATCTCGACGGAAGTCATCGACAGCGAACGCGTATCCTATTTCTCCCGCGGTTTTTACATCAATAATTACACCTACGACGACATTCCAACGTCCGTCAGCGACACCTGGAATTTTGGTGATGCCGCCGAAGACACCGCGATTTATGACCGCATCGAAGTGGTGCGTGGCGCCACAGGCCTGATGACCGGGGCGGGCAATCCGGCCGCCTCTGTCAACATGGTGCGTAAACACGCCGACAGCAAAGAATTCACCGGCGATATCAGCGCCAGTTACGGAAGCTGGAACAAACAGCGTTACGTGCTCGATGCTTCCGGCCCGCTGAATCAGGAAGGTTCGGTGCGCGGGCGCGTGGTAGCCGGTTATCAGGATCAGGACAGCTGGCTGGATCGCTATCACAAGCGTAAAAAATTCTTCTACGGCGTGGTGGATGCCGATGTGACCGATAACACCACCGTGTCGCTCGGTTACGATTATCAGGAAAATAACACCGGCAACCCGACCTGGGGCGGCCTGCCAACCTGGTACACAGACGGCTCGCGCACGCATTATGACCGCAGTACCAACACTTCCGCCGACTGGACGAATTATGCCATTCAGTCGCGTAAAGTGTTCGCCAACGTTAAACATGACTTTGATAACGGCTGGACATTCCGTGTAAACGGCACACATGGCGAGCAAACGTTTAATGATAAATTGCTGTATCTGATGGATTTCCCGGATCACACGACGGGCACTGGTCTCAGCGGTTTTGGCAGTAAAGACCGTGGCACGCGCAAAGTGGATTCCCTCGACACTTACGCCACCGGGCCGTTTGAACTGTTTGGCCGTCAGCACCAGATGGTGGCTGGCGTCAGTTACAGCCGCCAGCACAACCAGACTTACAGCGCAGACGGTTCTCTCGACAGCGACACAATTGGCAGTTTTGGCAACAGCTGGAACGGCAATGTCAGCGAGCCGGAGTGGGGAGACTGGTATCTGAATGCGGACGATGTCATCCGCCAGAAAGCCGGTTATTTCGCCACCCGCTTCTCACTGGCGGATCCGCTTTCGCTGATCGTTGGCGCACGTTATACCCAATGGAGCACCAATGGCAGCAGCGGCAGCATGAGCAAGAACAACATCACGCCATACGGCGGTCTGGTGTATGACATCAACGACACCTGGTCGGCATACGCCAGTTATACGTCCATCTTCCAGCCGCAGACTGACCGCGATATCAACGGCCATTATCTGTCCCCAACCACCGGGAAAAATTACGAAACCGGGCTTAAATCCGCGTGGATGGACGGTCGTCTGACCGCCACAATGGCAGTATTCCGTATCGAACAGGATAACGTGGCACAGGAAGATGGCAGCAACCACGTTAACGGCTCCAGCGAGCAGGCGTATGTCTCGGTCAGCGGCACCGTCAGCAAAGGCGCTGAGTTTGAGATCAACGGCGCGGTGACCGACAACCTGCAAATGACCTTTGGTGCGACGCGTTATGTCGCGAAAGACGAAACCGGCAGCCGTCTCAACAGCAATATGCCGCAGACCCAGCTGAAATTGTTCAGCCGCTACCAGCTACCGATGATGCCGGATCTGACCGTCGGCGGCGGTGTAAACTGGCAGAACCGCACCTTCCAGGATGCCACCGGGCCGGACGGCGAAACGCATCGTGTATCGCAGGGCAGCACCGCGCTGGTGGACCTGTTCACGCGTTATCAGGTGACAAAACAGCTGTCCGTGCAGGCCAACATCAACAACCTGTTTGACCGCACGTACTACTCGTGGCTCAGTGATTACGCCGTTTACGGTGAACCGCGCAATGTCTCGGTCAGCGCAAATTACACGTTCTGATATGAAGGTTTAACGCGCAATAAAAAAAAGGCACCGCCTGCGAGTTCAGGCGGTGCCTTACTGTCATTCTCTGTCCGTGCACGGGACTATCGTCGCGTGATCAGAGGACTGGAAGCAGCGGCAAAGGAATTCAGCATAGATGGATGTCAGCTAACTTATTTCAGCTTCCCCAGCGGCTTTTCAGGTAACGGACCGCGTCCAGCGTCTGCGGCTGGTTGAGGTAGTTTTCGCGGAACAAAATCGTGCCGTTAATTTGCGGTACGGATTCATTCATATCGAGCTGTTTCTTCAGCTCCGGCACGCCGCCGCTGACCATCCAGTCCGGTTCATTTTTGGACGGTTCACCCACTTTATACAACGCGACACCAATGTAGAGCCGCGTATGTGTGGGCTTGACCACATTTGCCCACCAGTTTGCCAGCACGTCATAACGCGCCGCCTTGCGGGAGAATGGCCAGTACAGTTGCGGCGCAATATAATCGAGCAAACCTTGTTGCACCCACAGGCGGGTATCCGCATAGGCTTCATCGTAAGCCGCTGCGCCGGAAGTTTGTGAACCTGCCGGATCATGCGACACGTTACGCCAGACACCCGCCGGACTGACGCCAAATTCCACACCCGGTTTCAGCTGTTTTATGGTGCGTGAAACCTGCTCAATCAGCATCTGGGTATTGTGACGCCGCCAGTCGGCTTTAGAAGCGTAACCCTGACCGTACTTCCGGAACGTCAGGCTGTCATCCAGCGAGGAACCCGGTGATTCGGAATAAAAATAGTCATCAAACTGCACACCATCGACAGGATAACGCGCCACCACTTCCGCCACGATGCTGGTGATCCAGTCGCGCGCCTCAGGAATACCAGGGTCCACCACGAAACGATCCCCGGAGGTTCGGATCCAGTCGCGGTGCAGCACAAACACGCTGGCAGGGTGCAGTGGCAATGTCTGATTCAGTTCTGCCACAGTCGAAGGTTTGGTGTTCACAGACACACGGTAAGGGTTAAACCACGCATGGACTTTCATCCCGCGCTTGTGCGCTTCATCGAGCATAAACTGCAACGGATCATAACCCGGATCCTGACCAATTTTGCCCGTCAGCATATCTGACCACGGCAAAATTTTTGAAGGCCAGAACGCAGTACCGTCAGGTTTTACCTGGAAGAAAACCGTATTGATGCCCAGACTTTTAAGCTTATCCAGCTTGGCAGTCAGCGCTTGCTGCTGCTGGCTGATGCGCGAAGACGCACTGCCGGCATTCACCGAATTAACCGGTGGCCAGTCGAGGCGGGAAACGGTCGCCAGCCAGACGCCGCGCACGGGTTCATGACTCTGCACAGGTTGACCAGGAAGAGGGTGCTTCGCCACCGGCGGCAGCGGCGTCACCAGTGATTTTGGCGGTGTCGAGGCACAGCCAGCCACCAGTAACAGCGCAAAAGCCACAACGGCACCAGGGTGTTTGACGGCGGTGACGCAAGGAAAATGACGGGAAAAAGCGATGATAAACTCCGGTGATGTCTGGTCGTCGCGCGAAAAGAAACATTTTCTTATTATTGAAATTAAAGTCAATCACTCATGCACTTAGCGCTGACGTCAGCGCAATCTGCAAACCTGCCAGGATTCCGATTTCTGGAATCTGATATTGTATTTAACATAATCATGATTATGCGCACCGAAAGCAGGCGCCATATTTCCCTGAGTTCATTTCTGAAATCTGTGCTTTGAAAGCCATCATATATGGATTAGCATATGTTTTATTAATCCACAACGGGACTCAATATGTTACAGCCTGCGCAGCTTTTTAAACTGCTTGCCGACGAAACGCGCTCGACTATTGTGATGCTTCTCAGGGAATCAGGAGAGCTTTGCGTTTGCGATATCTGTGCCGCAACGGCGGAATCACAACCCAAGATCTCCCGTCACATCGCGCTGTTACGTGAAGCCGGACTGGTCACAGACCGCCGGGAAGGAAAATGGGTACATTACCGCCTCTCACCACAAATGCCTGCATGGTCAGCGGCGATTATCGATTCTGCATGGAACTGTGACCGCGAAAATATACGCCGCAAGCTGAATAATAAGTCACCGATTTCATGTTAAAACCATAAACACATTCACTATAACAAATATGTACGGAGTCGATCATGTTGCTGGCAGGTACTATTTTTTTACTCACCCTGATTCTGGTTATCTGGCAGCCCCGCGGGCTGGGCATTGGCTGGAGCGCCATGCTGGGTGCGGGTCTGGCATTACTGACGGGTGTCGTTCACCCGGGTGATATTCCGGTTGTCTGGCAAATAGTCTGGAACGCAACGGCCACTTTTATTGCCGTTATCATTATCAGCCTGCTGCTGGATGAATCGGGTTTCTTCGAGTGGGCGGCACTGCATGTTGCACGCTGGGGAAACGGACGCGGGCGTCTGTTATTTACCTGGATTATTTTACTGGGCGCGATGGTCGCTGCCCTGTTCGCCAATGATGGTGCCGCACTGATTCTGACGCCGATTGTCATGGCGATGCTGCTGGCTCTGGGTTTCAGTCGCGGCGCGACATTAGCCTTTGTCATGGCAGCCGGGTTTATCGCGGATGTTGCCAGCCTGCCGCTGATCGTCTCAAATCTGGTGAATATTGTCTCGGCTGATTTCTTCAACCTGGGATTCACGGAATATGCGTCCGTCATGGGCCCGGTTAATCTGGCAGCCATTGCGACAACACTGGTCATGCTGCACCTGTTTTTCCGCAAAGACATCCCGCCGGTTTACGATATTTCTCTGCTGAAACAGCCTGCTGAGGCTGTCCGCGATGCCAGCACCTTCAAAGCAGGCTGGCTGGTTCTGATCCTTCTGCTGGCGGGTTTCTTTGGTCTTGAACCCCTCGGCGTACCGGTCAGCCTGGTCGCCGCTGTCGGCGCACTGATCCTTTATATTATCGCCAGGAAAGGTCACATCATTAATACCGGCAAAGTGCTGCGCGGCGCGCCGTGGCAAATCGTCATTTTCTCGCTGGGTATGTATCTGGTGGTTTATGGTTTACGTAATGCCGGGCTGACGCATGCCCTGTCTGCCGTGCTGAATCAGCTGGCAGAACAGGGTTTATGGGCCTCTACGCTGGGAACCGGCTTTATCACCGCCTTCCTCTCTTCCATCATGAACAATATGCCGACCGTGCTGATCGGGGCGCTGTCGATTGATGGCAGCACAGCCACGGGAGTCATTAAAGAGGCGATGATTTATGCCAACGTGATCGGCAGCGATCTGGGGCCAAAAATCACCCCGATTGGCAGCCTGGCAACACTGTTATGGTTGCATGTGTTGTCACAGAAGAATATGACGATTACCTGGGGATATTACTTCCGGGTGGGTATTGTCATGACTCTGCCTGTGCTGTTTGTCACGCTGGCAGCTTTAGCGCTGCGGTTGTCTGTGGCGCTGTAACGGATGTTTAACGCCTGACCTCACACTAAGATTGAAAAAGAGAACCTCCTGATGAGCAATATCACTATTTATCACAACCCGGCCTGTGGTACATCGCGCAATACCCTTGAGCTGATCCGCAACAGCGGCGCTGAGCCCACCGTGATTTTTTATCTTGAAACCCCACCGGCCCGTGAAGAACTGGTAAAACTGATTGCGGATATGGGTATTCCCGTGCGGGCCTTGTTACGCAAAAATGTCGAGCCGTATGAGCAATTAAAACTGGCAGACAATCATTTCAGCGACGATCAACTGATCGACTTCATGTTGCAGTACCCGATTCTGCTCAACCGGCCGGTGGTTGTCACGCCGCTGGGCACCCGGTTATGCCGCCCTTCTGAGGAGGTATTAGCGATCTTGCCTGATGCGCAACGTGGCGCGTTCACCAAGGAAGACGGTGAAGCAGTTATTGATGAAAACGGCAAACGTATAACGAAAATCTAAAAAAAATAAGGCCGGTCATCAGACCGGCCTTATTGATTCTTAGCGGTATTCGACAAACACCTTACCCGCCATCAGGCATGTGACACCGGTTTTTGTTCTGTCTTAGACTGAACGTTTTCCAGCATTCTGCGAACCGGAATGATCAGGACGAACAGCACCGCAGCGCAGATCAGCAACGCAATGGAGCAACGGGCGAACAGGTCAGGCAGCATATCCAGTTGATCGGCTTTTACGTGTCCGCCAATCAAACCGGCCGCCAGATTCCCCAGCGCACTGGCACAGAACCACAGGCCCATCATCTGACCGCGCATTCTTTCCGGCGCCAGCAGCGTCATGGTCGCCAGACCAATCGGACTCAGGCACAGCTCACCGAGCGTCAGCATCAGAATGCTGCCCACCAGCCATAATGGCGATACACCTGCCCCGCCGCTGTTCAGCACGTTCTGGGCAGCCATCATCATGATCCCGAAGCCCGCCGCCGCGCATAAAATGCCGATGATGAACTTGGTGATGCTGCTCGGGCGCACGTTTTTACGCGCCAGCAACGGCCATGCCCAGCTGAATACCGGTGCCAGCAGGATGATAAACAACGCATTGATGGACTGGAACCAGACGGCAGGAATTTCAAAATCACCGATCATGCGGTTGGTGTAGTCGTTGGCGAACAGGTTGAACGAGGTCGGTTTCTGCTCAAACGCAGACCAGAAGAAAGCAGCCGAGACCAGCAAAATAAAGCACACCAGCAGTCGGGCGCGCTCTTTCCGGTTCAGTCCGGCAAACAGGAACAGATAGATAAAATAGAGCGCAACGGACGCCGCAATCACATACACCAGCACGCTGGCGACGGCAACCGGGTTAATGACGATCACGCCCTGCGAGATCAGCGCAACGATGATTGCCACACCGGCGGCCAGCGCCAGCAGCCAGACACCTACACCGTTTTTCTTAGCAACCGGACTGTTCCAGGTGGAATCCAGTCCCACTTCGCTGTCGTAACGTTTCATGGCCGGCACGGCGTACAGACGGAAGATAATCAGCGCCACCAGCATACCGATCCCCCCGATACCAAAGCCCCAATGCCAGCCATGCGTTTTTATCAGCCAGCCGGAAATCAGCGGCGCGATAAACGACCCCATGTTAATGCCCATATAAAACAGTGAGAAACCGCCATCACGACGCGCATCACCTTTTTTATACAGCGTGCCCACCATGACCGAGATGCACGTTTTGAACAGGCCGGAGCCGAGAACAATAAACATCAGACCGATAAAGAACAGGCTGTCGCCCATGAAAGCGGAAAGCGCAATCGACAGGTGGCCGAGCGCAATCAGAATCGATCCGTACCAGACCGCCCTCTGCTGCCCGAGCCAGTTATCTGCCAGCCAGCCGCCCGGCAGCGCCGCCAGATACATACAGCCAGCAAATATACCGACGATAGCTGATGCGTTTTCACGCGCAAGCCCCATACCGCCGTCGTAAACCGTCGCCGCCATAAACAGGATCAGTAAAGGACGGATGCCATAAAACGAGAACCGCTCCCACATTTCAGTGAAGAACAATGAGCCGAGCGGATAAGGATGGCCGAAGAAGGTCCGGCTTTCGTTTTTATTAACAGAGGAATGCATAAATTCTCCAGAGAAAGTCTGTCGTAATCGTTGTGAATACCCTTGCCCGGCGGCTGTCTTGCAGCCGCTCTTAAGCATTCAGCGCTTATTATTTGATTGCCGAATACCGGTATTGTCTGGCATTAACCGCAGAAGTTTTAGAGGAAAAGTCGACTAATGTCCACTTTTACAGATTTTATAGCGGCAGAAAACCGGACATGGCAGGTGAATTTACGAAGAAAAAAGCCCCTCAGGATAAAATATGCATTCAGAACAACGCCCCTTCACCGGCTGCCGTTGGCAAAATATGTGCCGGTATAGGGGATTGGCAGGTAGTCATGAAAGATCTGTTTTAATGTCTGCTCAGGTTCGATATCCGCAAACACATCAGGATAAAGGGTTTTTGCCATGAACTCGGTCGCGGCAACATGCCACGGGCTGAGGTAGAAATTATGCCATATCATCCCGGTGCGGCCGTTATGCAACGCTTTAAGTTCACGCAATCCATTCTGCCTGGCAGTCAGTTCCCGCAGACTTTGTTGTGCCATTTCCGGTGATATGGCGGGCCCCAGTTTCAAATCATTCTGATCATCAGGAGAACCTGCACCCGTGGCGAAATAAACCTCAGGTTGCGCCATGATAACCGTTTCTTCATTCAGCTGGCCAAAGACGCCCTGCACCGTTTTGCTGGCGATATTATCCCCTCCGGCAAAATTCAGCAGTTCACCAAGACTGCCTTTCACGGCAGTCACGCAACATTCATTGCGACGCCCAAGATGTAACTGAAGCAGCACCGTCGGTTTGTGGCCGGAATAAGCGGCCAGACGATCATGGATAACCTGCATATGAGTATCGTAAAAGTGATTAAATGCCTGGGCGCGTGCAGTCTGGTTAAGCACCTCGCCCAGAATACTCACACTGCGCGTAGTATTTTTCAGCAGATGGACACGAAGATCGATTTTCACTATCGGGATATGCGCAGCGTTGAGCATTTCTTTAAGACGCAAATCGGCATCGTCATAGCGCGCAAGGCTGGGCAGGATCACCAGATCTGGTTTCAGCGCCAGCACCTTTTCAGGGTTCATATCATTTGTTCCCCCCAACCCCAGCGACGGAATCGTCAATATATGCGGAAAACGCTGCGCAAAAATGTCCCAGGTCTGGCTGTCATACTTCTTCAGATCGAGTGGCCAGCCGACAATCCGTCTGACAGGATCACCCGTTTCCAGAAGGGCCAGCGTATAAAGCATCCGGCTTTCGCCCAGCACGATACGTTGCGGATTATCGGGAATGTCCACATGATTACCGTCGATATCGATGACAGTGCGGGCCTGTACGCCAAAGCCCGTCAGCAACAACATAAACAGCACAGTCATAACAGAATATCTACGCGCTCGCGGAGTCAACCGCAGATCAGAATTCAACACTTGCCTGCACCATAAGATTACGGGTTTCACCTTCGCGCACGCGCAGGTTACCGCCGCTGGACGTGTAATAATGTTTGTTAAACAGGTTATTCAGGTTGAGTTTCAGCTGCGTCTTCTCCCCGAACAGACGGTTGTTCCACGCAACAAAACTGTCAGCCACAACATAATCAGGTAACGTGAAACTGTTCTCCGGGTCTCCCGCACGGGTGCCGACATAACGCGCCCCGCCGCCGACACGGAAATCACCCGGCAGGCCGTTAATCACCAGATTATGGCTCAGATAGAGCGCGCCCGAATGGCGCGGCGCATTCTGCAAACGGTTGCCGTTATTCGCAGAGTTTTCACCGTCATCCACAATTTCGGCTTTGTCATAGCTGTAATTGGCACTGACTTCCCAGTCAGGAAGGATCTCACCATTCAGCTCAAATTCCGCCCCGCTGGAGCGTGCTTTATCAATGGCGCGTGTTTCGCCGTTAATGCTCAGTGACATGTCCCGCTCATCGATACGGTACAGCGCCACGCTGGCAAACATGCGTGGCGTAATCTGCCATTTACTGCCCACTTCCCAGGTAGTGCCCTGTTCAGGTTTTCCTACGTTGCCGTCATCGTCTACATCCGTTGAGGGCGTAAAGGATTTGCTGACGCTGCTGTAAAGAGACACCTCTGGCGTGACTTTATAAATCAGACCGACCTGAGGTAAAAACTTATTCCCTTCGGAATCAAGCGTCTGAACGACGGGATCAAAGCCTTTTGAGGCTCGTTGCTCATAATGTTGATAACGGCCGCCAAGCACCGCAATCCAGTCCGGTGTCAGTGAAATGCTGTCTTTGGCATACACCGAACGACTGTGTATCCGGTTCAGGTTATTGCCGTTAGCCGTATTCTCAGTCGTGCTGTCGGCGACCGGGGAGAGAATGTCGTATTGCGGATCCATAAAGTTAAAGCTGCTGTTGGCTTTGCCCTGGTATTGATGCGCACGATAAGTCTGGTTCATCTCATAATCAGTGCCCAGCACAAGATCATGATTCATACCCAGAATGTCCTGTGAACCCAGCAGATCCCAGGAAACATATTTGGTCTTGTGATTAAAACCGCGATTAGCATCCGCCCTGCGCGTCACGGCGCCGGTTGTCGCGTTAACCGCTGTCACCCTGACTTCGTCATTATTGTAGCGGCGCTGGTTCCATCCCAGCGTCAGGCGGGTGCTCCAGTCATCGCTGAACTGCCAGTCATAATGGGCGTTCAGCGTTTTATTATGACCCCAGGCGCGGTTTGACTTGTCATCCAGCCGGTCCTTATAACCAATATCGATCGGTTTACCGTTAATAAAAGCGGTTCCGCGATCGTATGGAATGTCGTAGCGGTAATCAGAATAGCTGATCAGGAAACTGGCCTTTTCGCCGTACCACTGCAGTGAAGGCGAAATCAGGGTGTGTTTATCACTGCCAAAATTACGCCAGTAATCCTGATCCTGTTTTTCCGCAATCATGCGAAAAGCAAAACCATTACCCAGCGGGCCGGTGACATCCACTGTCCCTGCTCCGCCACCTTCACTGGCGTAACGTCCGCTGACTTTGGTGTGCCAGTCATACTGCGGTTTTTTACTGACCAGGTTGATGACACCCCCGGGGTTTTGGATCCCGTAGAGTAATGACGCGGAACCTTTCAGCACTTCAACCCGCTCGGTGGTGGCATCAAAATTGAGACCCTGACTGCTGCGGACGCCGTCGCGATAAATGGACCCATCAGAGTTGGAACCAAAACCACGCCGGACAAATCCATCTTCCGTGCCCGCGAGCGTATTCCCCTCACTGACACCGCTGACAAAACGCATCGCATCAGAAAGACTTGTGGCCTGATAATCGTCAAGTTGTTGTCGCGTCACGACGCTGACCGATTGTGCCTCGTTAAGGCGCGGTGTCGGCGTTTTACTGGCGACAGAACTGGTGCCTGCGCTGTATCCCTGATCGTTCGTCTCATTTCCGGTGATGGTCAGCGTGTCGCTGTCTGTGGCTGAATACCCTGTAACAGGCGCCAGCATCGCAACGCCATAAATAGCAGCAAGAATCGCCGGATGGCCTTTTCTT
Source organism: Rahnella sp. 2050 (assembly GCF_040544515.1). Taxonomy (NCBI): domain Bacteria; kingdom Pseudomonadati; phylum Pseudomonadota; class Gammaproteobacteria; order Enterobacterales; family Yersiniaceae; genus Rahnella; species Rahnella sp. 2050. Next base: position 114,397 of record NZ_JBEPKE010000003.1, read on the forward strand.
TTAAAATCAAACAGTTTTTTATTATTCATTTCAATCAACCCGGTGTTAAATATAACGCACTTCCCCGTAATGCAATTGATAATCATTCCAACATGCAGATATGTAGTAGTAAATGATATGTTTCAGAATTTTGCTACAGGAAGAAATCATGACTTTACGGCAGGCATCTTGCTTTCATCAGAACTTAACAAACTGTTTTTAAATAATTTTTATCGAAACCCGCCGTTTCAGCCGCACAGGGTTCCGGTTCAGCACAGAAGAATTTGAATATTTTTGCTGCTAAAAACGCTACATTGTTAAAATAAACCCACAGTGTGAATGCTTTGCATTCACCGGTAAGCCTTTCAAAACTAAAAGGATCGGTAAAATTACATGGCTGCCATTCCGGTAAAAAGACGTATTGATGTTTTCGGTGAACGCTACCGCGCCCGGGCGCCCTCACTGTCTCCCGGCTTGCAGGCGGTGGTGTCTTATATCCACAACAACCGTGAATCGGCGCTGGAAGCCACGGCAATGGATATTGCAGCCGCGACAGAAGTTTCGGATGCCACTGTAGTACGCGCCGTTCAGGCACTCGGTTTCGCCGGATTACGCGACATGAAAAAGACGCTGGAAGCCTGGTTTGGTACGGCGGTGAACTCGGAAGAGAAGATGAGCACGACGGTCAGCGAACTGGCCAGCGATATCAATTCGGGTATCAACTTCGTTCTCGACGGGCATAAACGTGCCTGCGATACGCTGGCGGAGCCCGCTAACCGGCAGGCCATTTCTGAAGCTATCGCGCTGCTGATTAATGCGCGCCAGGTGGCGGTGTTTGGTCTGAACGCTTCAGGCATTTTAGCGGACTACAGCACACGGCTTTTTAGCCGGATTGGCATTCCGGCAGTATCACTTAACCGCTCAGGCATTGCGCTGGCGGAACAGCTCATAAACCTGCAACGCGGCGATGTCCTGATCATGATGGCGCAGAAAAGTGCTCATCGTGAGGGCAGAACGGCAATACAGGAAGCAAAGCGTCTGAATATCCCTCTCATTTTACTGACCAACGCCAGTGATTCTTTTTTTGCAAAGCAAGCTGATATTGTCATCAATGTTCCGCGCGGTGGTGAAAATGGCCGCATGCCGCTCCATGGCACGGTACTGGTCTGTCTGGAAATGCTGATTTTATCCCTTGCCTCGGCTACCGCATCGCGGACCCTGAAAACCATGAAGCGCATTCAGGATCTCAATCAGTCTCTGAAATCCGCGAATAAAATCAGAAAGTTGCAGGACGGCGTGTAGGCCCGACGACCTGTGATACTGAACTGGCACTAAAAATGGTAACGGGGAAACACCGGACACCAGTCCTGCTGTTTATCTCGTCGTTATTTGCAGGAGCAGGCATGGGCCGGGGACAACTGGGCGGGCTGGCATTAATCATGGTGATATCTTTGTCTGTTTGCGCTTCAATGTTTATTGCCAGTAAGGCAAAACGAACGCTGAATATTCAGAGAATAAAATTATGCAATTTGCCAGGTTCGGTCAGGAAAGTGTCATAGGAACCACTGATGTACATACCGTCCCTGAAGATAACAACTTCTTCCACCCGCACCGGGTGTTGGCAAACGGCACAAATCAGAGAATGTACGGTCTCTGCCAGGGGCGAGTTCACTGCGGCGATGAAACGATCTGCCCCGCATTGCTCGCAAACAATTTTGATATCCGGCATGTGATGCACTCTGCACAAAAAAGAAAATGATTCCTTCAAATATAGCATAATTGGAATAATCTGATTGCTTATTATGAAATCGATATCTATCAAAGCATTTTAAGGCAAAAAAAAGCCCGCATGCAGAGCGCGGGCAATCACACAGACACGAAGAATAAAAGCAGTGGTTATCTGGTACCTGTAAAAGATGAGTAAAGATGAAGGGTTATGCCGAATTAATTAGCAACGTAATTATTTATGACGTACCAATGCACGGGAAAATGTCTGAATAAAAAAGCCCGTCAATGACGGGCTTTGGCGTTGCTGAAGGCGGCTTATACCGTGCCGGTTCCCCCATCAGAACACCAGATTTGTCCTGAGGAATAGCTGTTGTCATTTGAGGCCAGCGTCACGTATATCGCGGCGATTTCCGCAGGTTGCCCCGGACGCTTCAGAGGAGCCTGCTCACCAAACGACTCGATTTTTTCCTGCGGCTGACCGCCTGAAATCTGCAACGGCGTCCAGTATGGCCCCGGTGCAACGCCGTTCACGCGGATGCCATCCTCCGCGAGCTGTTTAGCCAGCCCTTTGGTGAAGGCCATGATCGAGGCTTTGGTTGATGAATAATCGAGCAAGTTATCGCTCGGTAAAAACGCCTGCACGGAGGTGGTATTAATGATCGAACCGCCGCGAGGAATGAATTCCAGCGCCGCTTTGGTTATCCAGAACATCGCATACACGTTAGTTTTGAACGTGGCGTCAAACGCTTCAGTGGTCAGATCCTTAATCGAATCACAGAACTGCTGACGACCGGCGTTATTGACCAGCAGATCCAGCCCGCCGAGTTTCTCTTCGGCTTCTTTCACCAGTTGCTGGCAGAATTTCTCGTCACGGATATCGCCCGGAATGGCGATCACTTTCCGCCCTTCGGCCCATAACAGATCGACCACTTCTTTGGCATCGGGCTCTTCGTCCGGCAGATAATTAATGGCGACCTGCGCACCTTCGCGGGCGAAGGCAATCGCCACCGCACGACCAATGCCGGAGTCACCGCCAGTGATCAGCGCTTTACGCCCTTCCAGCCGGGCACTGCCTTTGTAGGTTTTTTCGCCATGATCGGGGACAGGGTGCATTATGCTGGCCAGCCCCGGAAACGGCTGCTTCTGATGCTCAAACGGCGGCGTCGGATACGCATCAACGTGAGGTTCATTCAGGGAGATCGGGATTGTTTTGTTGTTCATAAACACTCCTTATTTTTAAAATGAATCTACAAAACGCATGTAGAAAATGAATGAACCTTAACCATAGAACATACAGACAGGCTGGTTGAAATCATCGGACGGTTCTGAAGTCATATCAGCAACGGCACAGCCTTAAATGTCATCATGACCGGGCTGGCTGTTGCGCCATTTGCATTTCGACACAAAAAAACCTCCCAGCCTGCGCTCACTTTCTCGTTATTATCCTGCCCTACAGAAAAAGCACAGGCTTCGGCTTTACTGCTCATACAACGGACTGGCGGCATATCACCGAGGCAGGCATTAAGTTGATGGTTTTAACGGGATAATCTATGCGTCATTCTAAAATTGTTATGTTATCAGCCCTGGTTGTTTCATCGTTGTTACCTCTGGCTAACACGGCATTTGCCGCGTCAAACTCACATGAAATCAAATCGTTCTACGATGATTCCAAATTGTATTCCATCGGCGATCAGGTGCCTGCGCTGTACCGCACCAAACCCTATGAAATCGTCGGCTGGCAGGAACGTCACCTGCCTGCACCCGATGCGGGCAGCCACTGGACTTACATCGGCGGCAGCTACGCGCTGATCACCGACACCGACGGGAAGATCCTCAAAGCCGAAAACGGCGATATTTACTTCCAGTAATCTGTCATCAGGATTGCAAAGATAAGGCCTGAAGAGATTCGGGCCTTTTTTATTGAGGTTCCCGCACCGTAAATCGCACTTTCGAAAGTAATAAATAGCGGAAGTATCAAGCAAATAAACATATCATTATGCGTGAACAGGGATGGTTCACGCAGAGTTCTACGCCATACCACCGGATGAACAACGCGAACCATCAAAATTATCAATGAGCATTTGGCTCTATTCTCTCCGGGGCTCCCATGAGCGACTCGCAGCAACGCCATTCCGTGCGCAAGCACCCCATGAAACTCAGCACGTCAGTCAGCCTGATGATAAGCGCCGTGATTGCGTCTGTTTTGCTGGTTGTCCATATGCTCTATTTTGTTCAGGTGAGCGACACCACCCGTGATGGTGTGAAAGAAAAGGCCCTGGCCGTCGCCAGAACCATGGCAGATTTGCCCGAAACAAAACGCGCTCTGCTGCTGCCCCCTGACAGTAATATTATTCAGCCCATCGCCAGCGCAGTGCAAAAACGTAATGACCTGCTCTTTATTGTGGTCACCAATATGGATGGCATCCGTTATTCGCATCCGAATGCGGATGTGATCAGTCATCATTTTATCGGCGATGACATTAATCCGGCGCTGCTCGGCAACGAAAATGTCTCCATCAACAAAGGTACGCTCGACAAAGCGCTGCGCGTATTCACGCCGGTCTATGATGACCACCATAAGCAAATCGGTGTGGTTGCCATCGGGATTTCGCTGGTCAAAGTCACTGAGCAAATCAATAAAAGCCGCTGGAGTATTTTGTGGACGGTGCTTTTCGGCCTGATGGTCGGCGCGCTGGGCACTTACTGTCTGGTGAAATTGCTCAAACGTATTTTGTTCGGGCTGGAACCTTATGAAATTTCGACGCTGTTTGAACAACGTCAGGCGATGTTGCAGTCGATCAAAGAAGGGGTGATAGCCGTCGACGATCAGGCGCATGTCACGCTGATCAACCAGACGGCGCGGCAGACTTTCCGTGAAACCGCCATCGACGTAACGCCGGACGCCGATTCCCTGCCACTTATCGCCAACCTTCGCGATGTGCTCAATACCGGCGTGCCGCGCCGTGACGAAGAAATCAACTTCAAGGGGCGTTTGCTGCTGAGCAACACCGTACCGGTACGCAACAACGGCGTCATCATTGGCGCGATATGTACATTCAGGGATAAAACCGAAGTCAGCCAGTTAATGCAGCGCCTGAGCGGCATGGTAAACTATGCAGATTCGTTGCGTGAACGTTCGCATGAATTCATGAACAAACTGCATGTGATCCTCGGATTACTGCACATGAAAAGTTATGCTCAGCTTGAGGATTACATTCTCAAAACGGCCAATAACTATCAGGCGGAAATCGGTTCACTGTTGCTGAAAATAAAGTCTCCGGTAATTGCCGGTTTCCTGCTCAGCAAGATTAACCGCGCATCGGACACCCGGCATCTGTTAACGCTCAGCGATGACAGTCTGCTGCCGGATAATAATAATGAAGATCAGGTGGCAGCACTGATTACCGTGCTGGGCAATCTGATTGAAAATGCGCTGGATGCGCTTGGCGATCAGCCTGATGGTGAAGTCAGCGTCTTGCTGCACTATCAGAATGGTTCGCTGGCCTGCATCGTCAGTGATGACGGGCCGGGCATTCAGCCGGAAAATATTGACGCAATATTCGAAAAGGGTGTGTCGTCGAAAGGCGATCAGCGGGGCATGGGACTTTTTCTTGCTAAACAGCAAGTGGAAAGCCTCGGCGGAACGATTACTGTAGAATCGGAACCTGATGTTTACACTCAATTTTTTGTACAACTTCCCTGGGATGCCGAGAGGACAAATTCTTGATCAATGTACTGATAGTTGATGATGATGCCATGGTGGCAGAGCTGAACCGATGTTATGTCGGCCAGATTGACGGCTTCGCGTGCTGCGGCACCGCGTCGACGCTGCAACAGGCGAAAGATCTGGTACTGAATTCAGAACTGTCTATCGACCTGATTTTGCTCGACGTCTATATGCAGCAGGATAACGGGCTGGATTTGCTGCCTGAACTGCGTAACGCCCGACGGCCTGTCGACGTCATTGTCATTTCTTCGGCTGCAGATGCAGAAACCATCAAAAAATCGCTTAATTATGGCGTGGTGGATTATCTGATCAAACCGTTCCAGTTTTCCCGTTTTGAGGAAGCACTGACCGGCTGGCAGCAGAAGAAAACACTGATGGATAATCAGCAGTATTACGAACAGTCAGACGTTGACCGGCTGATCCACGGCAACAATACTGCGGCGGCGGACACCAAAAAGTTGCCGAAAGGCTTAACGCTGCAGACATTACGCACATTGTGTCAGTGGATTGATGCCCATCCGACAATGGAATTTTCCACGGATGAACTGGCAACGTCCGTGAATATTTCGCGGGTGTCTTGTCGTAAATACCTGATCTGGCTGGCACAGATGAACATTTTGTTCACCAGCATTCATTACGGCGTCACGGGCCGGCCGGTATATCGTTACCGTCTGCAGGCCGATCACTACTCGTTGCTGAAGCAGTACTGTCAGTAAGTCACCAGACGATAACGGTCATCCAGTGGCATGAAGGTAAACTGCCGCTGAGATGACAAGATAATCCGCCCGTCGCGGGTGACGAAAATCGCCTCGATGTGCGGAATCTGCGACATATATGCCAGACTCTTCTCCACGCCCATCCCGTACAGCAACGTTGTCCAGATATCCCCGTCTATTGAATCCTCAGAAACAATGGTCACGCTGAGCAGTTCGTTATCCAGCGGATAACCGGTTTTCGGGTCAAGGATATGATGATAACAGTGCCCGTCCAGTTCGAAATAACGCTCGTAAATACCGGACGTCACCACCGATTTGCCGATGACGTTGATCACACCGATCAGCGCGTCCGGGTCCGAAAACGGTTTTTTCAGCCCAATCGCCCATGCCCCTTCCGCACCGGAACCCAGCGTTTGTACGTTACCGCCCAGATTGATTAATGCGTTCTCAACCTGTTGTTCCCGCAGGTAATCCCGCACAACATCGGCGATATAACCTTTGGCAATCGCCCCGAGGTCGATTTCCATGCCGGCTTTTTGCAGAAACACCGAACGGGTTTGTTCATCAAGGATCACGTCTTCAGGATCGGTCAGCGCCAGCAATGTCTTGATATCCTGTGCAGCCGGGATGGTGTGACCGTTGAAGCCGATTTTCCAGCGCTTGACCAGCGGGCCGATGGTGAAATTAAAATGGCTGTCCGGCAGGCAACTGATGGCTTTCGCACGGCGGATTAATGCATAGACCGGTTCGCTGACGGTGACAGGGTCACGTCCTGCGGCATGGTTAATCGCCATAATATCGGAGTGCGCGCGGTTCACCGTGAAGGTGTTTTCCTGCAATTTGATCAGCCTGAAAACGCCAGACGCCAGACTTTCGTTATGTTCAAACAGCTTGAGAAGAATGGGCGAACCCATCAAAACAGCGGAATAAGCATAAACACGATCGTCTGGCGTCATTGTAATACCCTGCGTGATAAACGGTTACCGCATCGCGAATTTCGCGGCGTTTTGCCCTGCAAGGATACCGAAGATAATGATATCTGCAACGGCATTACCGCCGATACGGTTGCCGCCGTGGATACCGCCAACCACTTCACCCGCCGCAAATGCGCCGCCGAGCACCTGTTGCTGCGCGTCCAGCACGCAGGTTTCGGTGTTGATGGTTACGCCACCCATGGTGTGATGCACGCCGGGTGCGATACGGATAGCATAGAACGGCCCCTGATTGATCGGGTGGCGCAGCGCAGTTTTACGGCCAAACTCCGTGTCGTGCTGTTTATCCACGGCGACGTTGTAACTTTCCAGCGTTGCCAGGAAGGCATCGGAGTTCATTTCCAGTTTCGCCGCCAGATCACGTGGTGAACTGCCGCTGATAACAAACCCTTTCGCAATGTATTCATCAGCCGCTTTATTGTTCAGGCGCACCTGCTCGTCAAACACCACATAAGCAAATTTCTCCGGCAACGCGATGATGTTCGCCGATACTTTGTCGCGGGTTTCCATTTCGTTGAAGAAGCGTTTTCCCGCCTGGCTGACCAGAATCGCCCCGCCGCCACGAATGGCCTCTGAAATCAGATAAGACGTGGTTTGTTCAACTGTCGGGTGGATCTGAATTTCGCCCATATCCACCGTGCCTGCGCCAATATTCTGCAGAATGGCGATGCCGCTACCGGTGGCGCCTTTGTGGTTGGTGGTCACGAAACCGTCCAGTTCAGGGCGATATTTCACCACCATTTCGCGGTTGGCGCTGAAACCACCGGTGGCGACGATCACGCTTTTGGCATTAATCATCAGCACTTCATTGTCGTCATTGAGCAACTGCACGCCCTGTACCGCACCATCGGCATAACGGATTTCAGTGACCGACGTATCGAGCATCACGTCGATATTACGTTTGTTAAGATTCTTCACCAGACCGCTGATCAGGAAGCCGCCCACTGCACTGCGGTCCGCCGGACGGTGCGTGCGGTCGATGCTCATCCCGCCGGTAATGGTGATGTCGCTCAGTTCAATATGGTGATCGGCCAGCCATTCCACCGCCTGCGGCGCACGTTCGATGAACTCTTTCAGCAGCACAGTATTGTTTTTGAACTGACCGCCTTTCAGGGTTTCCTGATAGAACAGCTCTTTGCTGTCTTCGATACCTTTCAGGCGCTGATAACGGGTTTCCGCGGCGTTCATACCGACCGACGCTTTAATGGTGTTACCGCCGATGGTCGACATTTTCTCGACGATCAGGACTTTCGCCCCTTCGTCACAGGCCTGAATCGCTGCCGCCAGACCGGCACCGCCGCTGCCGACGACCACAACGTCGTAGTTTTGTGGTTCATTCAGGCTGCCGCCCTCTTCCAGCAACTGCGCTTTGCAGGATTTGGCGATGGCTTTGGAGACGGCTTTTTTCACCGCTTCACTTTGCTCGGTTGCGCCGGTCACCGCATCGACGTGCGGGCTGTTAGCGTCGAGAATACGGCTGCGGATAATTTCAAAGCTGGTGGTGAATTCCACATCCGTGTCCGCGCCCGCTTCCAGCGCGATATCCGTAATGCGGTCGGTTTCCAGACTGACGTTAACGGCCAGTTCATGCGCAGGATCCTGCACTTTTTCCCGGAACACACCGGCTTTGAATTTCTTCGAGGTCATGCTCATGTCGCGGATCATCGCGTCCACCAGCGAGAAACGCCACAGCGGTTCAGGAATGGTCAGGGCTTCGCGTTGTGTGCTGTCAATAAACAGGTCGAGTTTCTGATCGGCTGCGATACGGTCAGTCCAGTCCGGATAAGCGATGCAGGCTTTACCGATGGCGATCATGTCATAGCCGTGTTCAAGCGCCATTTCCGCATCGGATTTATTCACGATACCGCCCACGCCCATCACCGGAATTTTGGCCAGTGTGTCGGAACGCATCGCGACATATTTGTCGATCAGTGGCGTCGGATCAGTGGTATCAACAATGGAAGGACGCAGCGAGTAACCGAGGGAGAAATGCAGGTAATCCAGCCCGCGGGCAGCAAGCTGTTCCAGCAGATACATTGTGTCGGCAAAACGGATCCCCGGTTCTTCCAGCTCTTCTGGTGAGAAACGATAACCGATGATGAAAGAAGAATCGGCGTATTTCTTCGCCATCTCATGGGTGATATCGAGAACAGCCAGCGGGAAGCGGGCGCGGTTTTCGCGGCTGCCGCCCCATTTGTCGTCACGCTGGTTGGAATTCGGCGAGAAGAATTGCTGGATCAGATAGGTGTTCGCGCCGTGGATTTCCACGCCGTCAAAACCGGCTTCAATCGCACGACGCACGCCTTCACCGAATTTGGTGATCATGCCGTCAACTTCATCTGCCGTCAGTGCCACCGGTGTGGCTGCACCGTCACGTGGTGCCGCCAGTGCGCTTGGCGCAACCGGCTGCTGGCCACCAATCAGTTTTGGCTCGCTCATGCGGCCACCGTGATAAATCTGCAAAAGGGCTTTTGAGCCCTGAGATTTCACGGCTGCGGCGATTTTTGCCAGACCGTCGATTTTGCTGTCGTTATCGATACCGATAGCGCCGGGGAATGCCAGACCTTTATCATCGACAAAACAGCATTCAACAATCACGGTGCCGATGCTGCCGGCACGGGCGCGGTAATATTCAACCAGCTCGCTGGTGACGGTGCCGTCGTAAAAGCCGGTGCAGGTGGTCATTGGCGCCATCAGAATGCGGTTTTTCAACTCAGTACCATTGGGCAGAGTGAACGGACTTAATAACAGGTGGTTGGTGCTCATAATAATTACTCCAAACTTTAAGGTTTTAAATTCTGAATTCGTTATCGGCGCGCTATTTGAGCTATTTTAGATAAGCGCAGTGGAGTATTGATTTATTATTCGTTGTTTTTATTTCAATGCCGATGTCATGCTATTAATATAAGTTTATTTTTACTTCCAAAACTTATTACATTAGTTAATTAACTATTTATCTATTAACTTAACACCTGTTATATTAAAATTATGTTAACTATTAAATTAAATAATCACATTAATGCAAACTACAATCTTATTTGTATTTAACTGATGAGATGATTATTACATCCTCCGGGCTTTTCCCTTCGGCAGATCACGGAACCCGCCCGCTGGCAAGAGGTGGCAGATCGCCTGATGAGGGAGTGTGGCTGTGAATGACTCTCATTTTGCCCTACTCCATTTTTTGCTTTCCGTTACCCCGAAAGATACCCCCGTCACAAATTGCCCTTTAATTAATCAGGCAGGCTCTGCATAACGGTTTCATCCGATTTAAAAAAGAATTCAGCACCGTATTTTGTTGATCAAGATCAACAGTTAAAAATAGGGAAAACGCATTATATAAACATTTCCTCCCTCTTACGGGGAATAGTAAGCACTTAACAAAAATAACAATAACGAGGCAATTAACATGCCACTATTGAATAATTAAAAAAAAGATTAAGTAACTAAAAAAACCAAACGACATCTTACCTATGCATCATCACAATATTCCTAACTACCTAAGATAAATATTATGAGCGAAATATCAAAAACTGCGGTGAAAGAACCAGCGAAAAAAGCCGAATCCGGCAAAAAAAATCGCTGGATCTTTATGGTACTTCCCGTGCTGGTGTCCGTGCTGTTGCTGCTCGTTCCTGTACCTGCCGGTCTGGAACCTCATGCCTGGCACTTCTTCGCCATCTTTGTGGGCGTCATTATCGGTCTGATCTTCGAGCCATTGCCGGGGGCCGTTATCGGCTTAACCGGTGTGGTGGTCATCGCCCTTTTCAGCCAGTGGTTGCTTTTCAGCCCGGCTGAACTGGCGGATCCTAAATTCAAAACCGCAGCACAGTCCTTCAAATGGGCGGTCAGTGGTTTTGGCAACTCCACGGTATGGTTAATCTTCGGCGCGTTCATGTTTGCCGCCGGCTACGATAAAACCCAGTTCGGCCGCCGTCTGGCGCTGATTCTGGTGAAATATCTTGGTCGCCGCAGCCTGACGCTCGGTTATGCCATCACCTTTGCTGACTTATTACTGGCACCCTTCACACCGTCCAACACCGCGCGCAGCGGCGGCACGATCTACCCGATCATTGCTAACCTGCCGCCGTTGTATGGCTCAAAACCGAACGACCCGAGCGCACGTAAAATCGGTTCTTACCTGATGTGGGTGGCGATCACCGCAGCCTGTATCACCAGTTCGATGTTTCTCTCTGCACTGGCGCCTAACCTGCTGGCGCTGGGTATCGTGAACAGCGTAACCGGTATCAACATTTCGTGGGGCACCTGGTTCATCGCCTTCCTGCCGGTCGGTCTGCTGCTTCTGTTGACTATGCCGCTGCTGGCGTACTGGTTCTACCCGCCGGAAGTGAAAATCAATGACGAAGTGCCGCGCTGGGCAACCGCTGAGCTGGCAAAACTGGGCAGAATGTCCCGTCACGAAATCCTGCTGCTGGTGTTCGTCTGCTGCGCGCTGGCGATGTGGATTTTCGCTGCGAGCTTTATCGAACCGGCCATGGCTGCTTTGCTGGTCGTGGTACTGATGCTGTGGACCGGCGTTCTGAACTGGAACGACATCACCAGCAACAAACCGGCCTGGAATACCTTCGCCTGGTTCGCCACGCTGGTAGCGCTGGCTGACGGCTTATCCCGCACCGGTTTCATCGCCTGGCTGGGTAAAGAAGGCGCAGCACTGATGGGCGGTATCTCCCCGGGCGCGGCGACAATTGCCCTGCTGCTTGCGTTCTACCTGCTGCATTACCTTTTCGCCAGCACCACGGCGCACACCACCGCCCTGTTACCGGCTATGCTGACCATCGGCGCGGCAATCCCTGGCATTAACATGCAGGTATTCTGTTTGCTGATGGTGACGTCTCTGGGTGTTATGGGGATCATCACACCTTACGGTACCGGCCCAAGCCCGATTTACTACGGCAGCGGTTATCTGCCAACCAAAGATTACTGGCGTCTCGGCACTATCTTCGGAGCCATCTTCCTGATTGCCTTACTGGTCATCGGTTATCCGTGGATGATGATGATGTTCTGATTGTGGCGATAAAATCACCCACAAAGCATTAACAGAGCATTTACTGAAAGAAAACATATAAACCCCGTTGCCAGCCTGTGTATTTGGCTGGCAACATACAGAACGAATATAAACGTCGCCCCGAACACCCCTGCTATACCGCGTCAACAGTCCCACCCGTGGCGGCAAAAACGGAAAAAGTGAGAAAACAATGTCGAACAAACCGTTCTATTATCAAAATCCCTTCCCCGTTTCCAAAGATGACACCGAATATTATCTGCTGACCAAAGAACATGTCTCCGTCAGCACCTTCGACGGCGAAGAAGTGTTAAAAGTGGAACCGCAGGCGTTAACGCTTCTCGCGCAACAGGCGTTCCACGATGCCTCTTTCATGCTGCGCCCGGCGCATCAGCAACAAGTGGCTTCCATTCTTCATGACCCGGAATCCAGCGAAAACGACAAATACGTTGCGCTGCAATTCCTGCGTAATTCTGAAATTGCGGCCAAAGGCATTCTGCCGACCTGTCAGGACACCGGCACCGCAATCATCATGGGTAAAAAAGGGCAGCGAGTCTGGACCGGCGGCGGCGACGAAGCCAGCCTGTCTCAGGGTGTGTATAACACCTTCATCGAGGATAACCTGCGCTATTCCCAGAATGCCGCACTGGATATGTACAAAGAGGTAAACACCGGCACCAATCTGCCTGCACAAATCGACCTCTACAGTGTCGATGGTGACGAGTACAAATTCCTGTGCATCGCCAAAGGCGGCGGTTCGGCCAACAAAACCTACCTGTATCAGGAAACCAAAGCGCTGATTACCCCGGCGAAGCTGAAAGATTACCTGGTTGAGAAAATGCGCACGCTGGGCACGGCAGCCTGTCCGCCGTACCATATCGCGTTCGTGATTGGCGGTACGTCTGCTGAAGCAACGCTGAAAACCGTAAAACTGGCGTCCACCCATTACTATGACGGTCTGCCAACGGAAGGTAACGAACACGGTCAGGCATTCCGCGACGTCAATCTGGAACAGGAACTGCTGGTGGAAGCCAACAATCTTGGTCTCGGCGCGCAGTTCGGTGGCAAATACTTTGCCCACGATATCCGCGTAGTACGTCTGCCGCGTCACGGTGCATCCTGTCCGGTCGGGATGGGCGTTTCCTGCTCCGCAGACCGTAATATCAAAGCCAAAATCAATCGTGACGGTATCTGGATCGAAAAACTGGAAGACAATCCGGGCCAGTACATCCCTGAGGCCCTGCGTGAGCAAGGCGAAGCGGGGGTGGTGAAAGTTGACCTGAATCGTCCGATGCCTGAAATCCTGGCGCAACTTTCTGAATATCCGGTATCTACCCGTCTTTCCCTGAGCGGTACGATTATCGTTGGCCGTGACATCGCACACGCCAAACTGAAAGAGCGTCTGGATAACGGCGAAGGCTTGCCGCAATACATCAAAGATCACCCGATCTACTACGCAGGCCCGGCGAAAACCCCGGAAGGATACGCTTCTGGTTCTCTCGGCCCGACCACCGCAGGACGCATGGATTCTTACGTGGATCTTCTGCAATCCAACGGCGGCAGCATGATCATGCTGGCCAAAGGTAACCGCAGCCAGCAGGTGACCGACGCCTGCCATAAACACGGCGGTTTCTATCTCGGCAGCATCGGTGGCCCGGCAGCGGTGCTGGCGCAGCAAAGCATCAAGAGCCTGGAATGCGTGGAATATCCTGAATTAGGAATGGAAGCCATCTGGAAAATCGAAGTCGAAAACTTCCCGGCATTCATTCTGGTGGATGACAAAGGCAACGATTTCTTCCAGCAAATTCATGCAAATACCTGCGCGAAGTGTGTGAAATAAACGCCTGCTGAAAGACAAAAGGCCTGCCAGAAATGGCGGGCCTTTTTTATGGGTAACATGTCGCAAATCAGCGCATTTACGACATCATGTAAATCACGAGACCTTCTGTCACTATGCCCAGTGCAGTGCCGATGAGTATTGAGGAAGACGCAGATTCCACATAGGTGTCGCTGCGCACGGCGAACATACCTGCAGCAATGGCGGAAGGCGTTGCGCCGATGATCACCACCTGCTGCATCAGCGTATGGCTCAGCCCAAATGCCAGACCGGCAGCGGCCATAATCGCGGGCTGGATCAGATTTTTCATGCCGATGTTAGTGACCGTATGAATATTCAGCGTCGGGCGCTCGCCGAAGAACAACAGACCCAGCGCGAACAGAGAAATCCCGCCTGCGGTTTTACCCATCATTTCCACCGACGAGGACAACAGTTCCGGAATTTTAATGCCAGCCAGACTCATCGCCACACCCAGCACCGGGATCCAGACAATCGGATTGCGTACGGCTTTGAACAGATTATTCAGGATCATCTTGCCGAGGCTGCCCTGTTGAGCCAAATCGCTGTTTTTGTCACCCATGCGGATCAACACAATCGTCAGCGGGATCATCAGCACGCTGGTGATAAGATTACCGACCAGCACCCCCAGAAAACCTTCCGGCCCGATAAGCACCGCCAGTACAGGCGCGCCAAAGTAAGCCATATCCGGGAACGCGCAAACCAGCGACTGAATGGCGCTGGTTTTGATGTCATGGCGGAAAAACCAGCGCGAGATGCACAACGTCAACAAATAAGAGCCCATCAGGCCAATCACCAACACTGCCATAAACGATAAATTCTGAATCTTGGCCGGATCAGTATGTAATGCACCGATAAAAAGATGTAATGGCAGCGCGAAACGGATCACTACCGTGGCTAATACCGTAGCATCGTCACGTTTCATATAACCCAGTTTTCCGCTCAGCCAGCCTAATACCATAATAAACACTAAAGGAAATAATGAGGATAAGAGTAATGTCGGCATAATATGACCTTTCTTTATTATTGTTGATGAGATAATTGAAGGAACAAAATGGCGGTTAGTTATATTATTTAAAACCAGACATCATTGTGACCCGTGTCACATCTGCCTTTATGGCAATAATAACAATAATTACTTAATAACAAATCACATCAAATACAATGAGTTATAATTAAACCATTAATTTCACTTAAATATCATATAATGTATTTACTCAACTTGAACCATCCGGAAACATTCAAAAACATTATGCAGAACTCATCACTAAAAAAGTATTAAAACGTTTTTGTAATTTAAGTAACCGGAATCAGTGCCTGTGTCGTGTTATAAAAAACAAATAATAAATAATCATCTTATTCAGGCTGCTATGGCCATTGGTTTTATTTTGGTAGTTCATACACTAATTCGACCGGTTATAGGATTTTACTGTGAGGGATCCGGCAACGGGAAATAACGTACCGGAAATTAACTGAGTTCAAATGTTCTAAGGCTTAATGATGTTAAAAAAACGCCCGCTCTACACCCACTACACAGGTTCATTATTACTCGAAAACCCGCTGCTCAATAAAGGCTCGGCCTTCAGCCGCGATGAACGTCTGGCGCTCAATCTTAACGGACTGCTGCCCAATCAGGTTGAAACTATCAACGAACAGACTGACCGCGCTTATTCTCAATTCTCTGATTTCAAACGTGATATCTCCAAGCATGTCTACCTGCGCAATATTCAGGACACCAACGAAACCCTTTTCTACAACCTGGTGAATTCACATCTGGAAGAAATGCTGCCGATTATCTACACCCCGACGGTCGGCGAGGCCTGTGAACACTTCTCCGATATATACCGCCGTGCCCGTGGCCTGTTCATCTCTTATCCTGATCGCGAGCATATCGATGAAATGCTGCAAAACTTCTCCAAAAATGACATCCGGGTGATCGTTGTCACCGACGGCGAACGCATTCTGGGACTCGGTGATCAGGGGATTGGCGGCATGGGCATTCCTATCGGCAAGCTTTCGCTTTATACCGCCTGCGGTGGGATCAACCCGGCCAACACGCTGCCGATCATGCTTGATGTCGGAACGAATAACGCCCAGCGCCTCGACGATCCGCTGTACATGGGCTGGCGCCACCCGCGCATTACCGACGGCGAATACAATGAATTCATGGATATGTTCATTCAGGCGGTAAAAACCCGCTGGCCGGATGTCCTGCTTCAGTTCGAAGACTTCGCGCAAACCAATGCTATGCCACTTCTGGAGCGCTACCGCGAGGAGTTGTGCTGTTTCAATGATGATATTCAGGGCACCGCGGCGGTCACGCTGGGCTGTCTGATTGCCGCCAGTCATGCCGCAGGCACCCGGCTACGCGACCAGCGGGTCACCTTCCTCGGCGCAGGTTCTGCCGGTTGCGGTATCGCGGAGAAAATCATCGCGCAAATGGTGGCAGAAGGTGCTTCCGAAGACGAAGCGCGCAGTCAGGTCTTTATGGTGGATCGGTTTGGCCTGCTGACAGATGACATGCCGAATTTGCTCGATTTCCAGCGTAAACTGGTGACAAGTAAAAACAAAATCAGCCACTGGAATGTGGACAACCAGAATATCTCGTTGCAGGACGTGGTGCATCATTCCAAACCAACCATTCTGATTGGCGTTTCCGGGCAACCGGGGCTGTTTACCGAAGAGATCATCCGTGAGATGCATCACAACTGCCATCATCCGATCATCATGCCGCTCTCTAACCCGACTTCCCGCGCAGAAGCCCGTCCTCAGGACGTGATCGCCTGGACCGAAGGTGCCGCGCTGATGGCGACAGGCAGCCCGTTCGCACCGGTACATTATCAGGATCACACGTACCCGATCCCGCAATGTAACAACGCGTATATTTTCCCCGGGCTGGGGTTAGGCATTCTGGCGTCGGGAGCGCGCCGCGTGACCGATAGCATGTTGCTGGCTGCCAGTCAGGCGCTGGCCAGCCTTTCTCCGCTGGCGACCACCGGAAAAGGGTCATTATTACCGGCTATTGCCGATATTCAGCATGTGTCTAAAATCATTGCCGCCGAAGTGGCGCGCGTCGCGCAACGGGAAGGCGTGGCACCGGAAGTTTCAGAAGATGAGTTACAGAGTCGTCTCACCAGCGAATTCTGGAAACCGGAATACCGGTCTTATAAACATTCGTCGTTCTGATGTGTATGGCCGGTACCTCGTACCGGCCTGTTGCGCACTGACATCGTTAAAGCTCCGCTTTCCCCGGATTATCAAAGCCTACCCGCCCGACAAACGGCAAACGCAACGCCGGATTCTTCACATCAATGCCCAGGTTCAGCCCCAGCACATTGACTTCAATGCCCTCTTCCACGCCCAGCGTCACACCCAGCAGTCCCAGCAAAGAAACCTGCACGCCGCGCCCGGATGGCGGTAAACCGATCGGATTGGTAATGCCGCGGTAATCTTTGCCGATCGCATTGGAAGGAAGATCAAGCTGCAGATCCGGCACTTCACGGCCGATGTGGGCGATAAACGTATTGCTGTTTGGCCCCGGCCACGCGTGATAGGTATGCGGATACGGGTAACTTTTGATCGCTGCTTCTATTTTGGGGATCATAATCTGCGCCTGCGCGCCGCGGTGATCAACCAGTATACGGGGCTGCGAGCCAAACCAATAGCCATCTGGAATAGCATAATCGCGGCGTACTACGTTGGTGCTGCCCCAGCTGATCACGTCATAACGGGTGAACTCTGTTTCCCCTTCACGTTTGTAAATTATCCACGGATGCACCGCCACCAGCCCGCGCCAGCCATAAGTCGGTGCAGCATAAATCTGGATAATAGCGATACTTTTCAGTCTGGCAGGATCCGGCGCAATACCGGCTGAAGTCCGTCGTGCCGTTGACCAGCTCTGGCCTGCAGGTTCTGTCCGTGTTTGTGTCGCTTTCGCGTAGCTGTATCCGAAAGACAGCAGTAAAACCAGAACAAACCCGAGACTTACCCATTTTATGGCGATCATGCTTTATTCACCTTTGCCGGTCCGTTCAAAAGAACAACGGTACTCATTCACCGAGAGGCTGGCAACGTGAAAGTCTGTTGTAAATCACAAAATTTGCTGCAAATAGCCGATTGGGATTGGGGGAATGCCAGGGGATAGAAACGTGAATCATGCGATGTTGCAAAATATATGGAAAAATGCGGATGACTGATGTCAGCCTGATCTGTAAAGTGCAATGCCACTCCTGGCACCCAACTATCATTATCTTTTTTCCCGGGTACAGGATGGTATGGCACTCTTCCTTATGGGCGATTTCAATCAGCCTCGAGGTTGAGTTTATTAAGGTATGAAGCGCGCCCATGTCGGGAAATTTGACTAATTAGAGTAACGATAAGATGAAAATGAAATTCATACCGCCAATCATTGTACTGGCAGGTGCTGTCGGTTTTATGGTGTGGTTCTTTGTTAGCGGAGCTGCAATGCCTGGCGGCTGAAAGAACATCAATAAATGTGAGGCGTTTTTTGCAGACAGGTCTCTATTACTTCAGATGCACCTGCAATTAAGTTAAGAAGGGCTGTATCTCGTTTGAGAATTTGAAAAAGCACCGTCACCAGGCGGTTATTTTATGTTTAACGTTACCAGCCCTGAAGCCGTCGTATCGCGAGCTGTAAAGCAACGTTGGGTCTGCCATTTGTGTCTATAGCCTCGTCCTGCGCGCGCTTAAGGCATAAGACTATGCGTCCCGCGCTAAAGTCTTCACCCGCCTGAGCAAACATTAAGCAGCATTCGCCTACCATCCTGCACCCTTCTCCAAAAGCCGAATTTTTACCTTGCATAGTTACTCCAGTAAACAGTAAACCTGAACATCAGATTTAACATAATAACTGAAATAATTGGATAAAGTTTGCGCAGGACATGAATTTCATCCCATTCTCATCTGAATTGCTCAAAACGGCAGTGAATTTTCTTTAATTACTAAACCCATTTCATTAAGCCAAATTCCCGGAAGAGACTAGTATGTTTTCGGGAGCATCGCTCTCGTTCCAAAACTAAATATTTAGTGATGATTCACTGGCCTTCGTTCGCGAGGGCTTTTTTGCGTCCCGATACTGACCTCATGCAGCGAACACAGCTATTTATGGGCTGTTATCCTTTTGATTGGATAATTATTACTCCGCTATGCTTATTTGGTTCTACCCGATCAAATTTCAAAACTGATGTTTATTGCCCGCCTGTCGCGGGCATCTTTTTATGATGCACAGTGTGTCATCAAACACCTGGTTGCCAGCATCGTTAACAATGAACGTTACCACGCCTTCAACCACAATCGCGCCATAGTCACTGGGCTCACAGGTGATTGAAGCCGCCTTTCAGCAGTCCATAAAGTCCCCGTCCATCATCAGGCGCTCCGACGGCGCGTCCCGGTTATCTATCAGTCCGGCGGCCAAAATCAGACTCCAGCCCATTGTTGCAGCCGCCTTGCTGACTCATACTGCCCGTAACACTGAAGAGATTTCGCGCATTAAATGAAAACAACAAATTGACGTTAACGCTTTGATTATAAAAGGATGAATATGACTGACTCTAAGAAAGCATTGATCATCGGCGCATCACGCGGTATCGGTTTGGGTGTGGTGGATGTACTCGCAAAACGCGGCTGGCAGGTCACCGCCACAACACGTGATGCCGTTCCGGCCAAAACACCGGCGGCTGTTGAATGGGTAAAACTGGACATCAATAAATCCGAAGCGCGGGAAGCGGTGAAAGACGCGCTGTCCGAAAGCCATTTTGATCTGATTTTTGTGAATGCAGGCGTATTTGGTCCGGATCATCAGGATATTGATCAGGCCAGCGACGAAGAAATTATTCAGCTATTTTTGACTAACGCCATTTCCCCTGTGCGTTGCGCCAGTGAATTACTGCCTTTCCTGAACCACCGTACCGGTGTGCTGGCGCTGATGACCTCTGAGCTGTCGAGTCTCAATGAGAATGACGTGGCAACTTATCCGCTTTATTCCGCCAGTAAAGCTGCGCTGAATATGCTGACCCGCGGGTTGCAGGCACAGATTGAAAAACAAGAACTGACGCTGCTTTCCGTGCATCCGGGCTGGGTACAGACCGATATGGGCGGTGAAAATGCCACGCTGACCGTGGCCGAAAGCGCCACCGGCATTGTTGATCAGTTCGAAGCCTGGCGCGGCAAAGGTGGCCATCACTTTGTTGAATATTCAGGCCGTGAACTGCGCTGGTAAATATGAAGTGAGCTGACAAAGGGCTTGATCAGTTTTTGTGTTAATGCCACCATTAGGAAATAAACATTTCCTAATGGTGGCATTTTTTATGGCATTCCCTTCACCGAAGGATCGCGGTCGTCCGCGTGAATTCGATACTGAACTTGCACTGGATAACGCCATGACGGTATTTCGCGAAAAAGGCTTTCATGCGGCGTCCATCAGCGATCTGAGTCAGGCCATGAACCTTACTGCAGGCAGTATTTACAAAGCCTTCAGCGATAAAAGGACCCTGTTTCTCAACGTATTTGAACGTTACACCTCACGGCGAAATACCCAGTTACGCCAGCAAATTGAACGCATCTCCACCGGCCGCGAACGCATTGCCGAAGTGCTGCGTTTTTATCTGCGTTCTTCTCATGAAATTGAAGGCCGCCGCGGGTGTCTGGTCGTCGGCAGCACCGTCGAATTACTCACGCTGGATGAGGAACTCGCCGCACTGGTGCGTCAGGCTATTATGCGCAATAAATTGTTCCTGACCTCCCTCATTGAACAGGGCCAGCAAGACGGTTCTGTCACCCCGGATATTGATGCGCAGGCCGCGTCATCCCTGATGTTATGGATTGTTTTGGGCATGCGTGTCGCCGGTAAAGTCGAAAACAATCACGCCAGCGAAACCACGCTGGAACTGGCGCTTAAAATTCTCGATTAAAAATTTTTTCTCATTTAGGAAATGATTATTTCCTAAATATGACTATAACGGAGATTGGCTATGAACGAGATGACCCCTTCTGTTGTTGTTACTGCCGAACCCTTTGCAGTGGCTGACCCCACCCTTTGCGGTTTTACCCATCGCTACGCCACGGTCGAAGGCGTGAGGATGCATTACGTCAGCGGCGGTAATCCGCAAGGCAAAGTCTTGCTGTTGCTGGCGGGTTTTCCGCAAACCTGGTACGCATGGCGTAATGTGATGAACGCGCTGGCACAGGATTTCTGGCTGGTGGCACCAGACCTGCCCGGTCAGGGTGATTCGGACCGCCCGCAGACCGGTTACGACACACAAAGTCTGGCGCAGAAAATCCACGGGTTAATGCAGCTTCTCGGGCATAAGCGTTACTCGCTGGCAGCGCATGACGTCGGCGCGTGGGTCGCTTATCCCTGCGCGGCGATGTATGGCGAGGAAGTACAACACCTGGCGCTGCTGGATGCGGGGATCCCCGGAATCACCTTGCCGGACGTGCTGCCGGTCACACCGGACAAATCGTGGAAAACCTGGCATTTTGCCTTCCACACATTGCCTGATTTGCCTGAAGCGCTGATCGCCGGTAACGAACGTGTCTATCTCGACTGGTTTTTGCGCCGGAAAACCGCTGCGCCGGATGCCTTCACAGATGACGATATCAGCGAGTATCTGCGGGTGTTCCTCAAAAGCGGCGGCCTGCGCGCCGGGCTGGCGTATTATCGTTCGGTTACTGAATCTGCGGAACAGAACCGCACACTTAATCGTGCCGGAAAATTAAAAATGCCGGTACTGGCGGTCAGCGCCGATCAGGGTTCGATCCCGGACATGGCCGTTCCCCTGCGCGCTTTCGCTGAAAATGTCACCGGCATCATCATCCCTCACAGCGGCCATTTCATTCCGGAGGAACAACCGGAAGTCTTAGCCCGTCACCTGCATAGTTTCTTCACAATGTGAGATGAAGATTTGCTGAACTTTTTATGATAAACATAGAACTCGGATTGTTTGTTAATAATTTGTACACACAATAATTGCCGGGCTAACGAGTTTTCAAAAACCACAGACACGGCATCTTTCATTTTTCAGGGATTTGTCATGTCTGCTGCTTCCGGTAATTCAGACTCACTGTTACGGCACCGCTCGTTTGTCGCTTTCTGGATCGCCCGTGCAGCGTCCAGCTTTGGTTTCCAGATGCTTTCCATCGTGGTGAGCTGGCAGATTTATTCGATCACCGGCCGGGCGTTTGATCTCGGGCTGATCGGGTTGGTGCAGTTTTTACCTTCCGTCGCGCTTGCGCTGGTGGCAGGCCACGTTGCCGATCAGTTTGACCGCCGCCGCGTGGTGCTGCTCGGGCAAATCGCCGAATGGGTGGCGATTGGCTCGCTGGCTTATCTGACGCTGACACATCACGTCAATGAAGTGGTCGTGCTCGGACTGATTTTCGTGATTTCGACTGCCAAAGCGATGGAAGCCCCTTCATTACAGTCGATGTTGCCCGCGCTGGTGCCACCGAATTTGCTGGCCCGCGCAATGGCCGCCACCAGCGTTTCCGGACAGGCCGCGTCGATGGTTGGCCCGGCGCTGGGTGGCTTTCTGTATGTCGCGGGCGCGGGTGTGGCATACGCCGTGTGCGCCTGTCTGTATCTGTTATCTATCGTAATGGTCAGCCGTTTACGCTATGAACAGGCACAGCCGCATCGTGTACCGGCAACCTTCAAAACGCTGTTCGCAGGCATTGGTTTTATCCGCGCCCGCCCGGACGTGCTGGGCGTGATTTCGCTCGACTTGTTCGCGGTTTTACTCGGTGGCGCAACCGCCCTGTTACCCATTTTCGCTCACGACATTCTGCATACCGGTCCGTGGGGATTAGGCTTGCTACGTGGCGCACCGGCGGTCGGCGGTCTGATCGTCGGGTTCTGGCTGAGCCACCGCGCACTCAACCGTAATGTCGGAAAAATCATGTTCGCCGCCGTCGCCGGTTTCGGTGCCGCCACACTGGTTTTCGCGTTTTCCACTTCGCTCTGGTTATCGATGCTGGCGCTGTTTGCTCTCGGCGGTTTCGATATGATCAGCATGGTGATCCGCGGTGCGCTGGTACAGCTTGATACACCGGATGACATGCGCGGTCGTGTCAGCGCCGTGAACTCCATCTTCATAAACACCTCGAATCAGCTCGGTGAATTTGAATCCGGTCTGCTGGCCGCCTGGGTTGGCGCAGTTCCCGCCGCAGCCATCGGCGGTGTCGGCACGCTGATCGTGGTCGGATTGTGGATGACCTGGTTCCCCGGCCTGCGAAAAAGGCAGAAGCTGGAAAATGAAGTCGTTGAAGCTTAATCGCATCACGACACGCAAATCAGCGCCGTCCCTCTCATGAGTGGACGGCTGGGATGGCGTTATGCGTTTTAACGAGTTGCTCTGACTGGAATAATTCAATAATCCCCAATATAATCAGCTCATTCATTCACCAACGTTATATAAGGAGGATTGCCATGCTGACCCGTGAAGTTTTTTTAATTTCACTCGTCCTTAGCGATCGTCACTGCTCAGGCATTTCCGGCACCGTGCCGCGATAACCTGCTTGAGCGAAGCTAACTGACAACCTGAGAACTTCCCTCCGGCTTACCGGTTATCGTCGGCTTTTCTGACGACAGGCATCTTTGTGCCTGAAAACCTGAGTAAGCATTCATGACGACTTTATTATCCGCACAATCTTTATCTTTCGATAACGCCTTCGGCCCGTTACTGGCTGAGATTTCCTTCGGCCTGAAAAAAGGCGACCGCATTGGTCTCATCGGCCATAACGGCTGCGGCAAAAGCACCTTGCTGAAAATCCTCAGCGGTGAACTGGCGGCCTCCTCCGGCACCGTGACACTGGCGAATCAATGCCTGATGGCGCGCGTTGAACAGCATCTTCCCGCAGAACTCAATGATTGTACCCTGCTGGAATCGGTGCTCGGTCATCTGCCCGGCAGCCTTCATCAGCCCGAACCCTGGCAGGCGCAGGTGCTGCTTTCGGACCTGGGTTTTGATGAAAATGCCTGGGAACTGACGGCGGGTACGCTCAGTGGCGGCCAGCATACCCGTCTGCTGCTGGCGCGGGCGCTGATCCACCAGCCGGATTTACTGCTGCTCGATGAGCCAAGCAATCATCTGGATCTGCCGACATTACTGTGGCTGGAGCAGTTTCTGAAAAACTGGGCGGGCAGCTTTGTGCTGGTTTCCCATGACCGCAGTCTGCTGGACAGCGTAACCAACTCAACCTGGATCCTGCGCGATAAAACGCTGCAATTTATCCGCCTGCCTTGTACCCAGGCACGTCAGGCGCTGGAAGAAAAAGACATTGCCGACGCACTGCGTCGTAAAGCGGAGCAAAAGGAAATTGACCGCGTGACACTGAGCGCCAAACGGCTGGCCGTCTGGGGCAGCGTTTACGACAATGAGGGACTGGCGCGCAAGGCCAAGCAAATGGAAAAACACGTGGTGCGCATGAAGGAAGATCAAACTGACGTCACCGCAGGCAATCAGTGGAAACTTCGCCTGAACGGCGAAGCGCTGGCGGCGGATCGCGTGCTGGCGCTGGCTGATTTACAGGTGCGACCGGCGCCTGATGCCCCGGTGCTGTTCACCCTTGATGAAATGCGGGTGAAGAGCGGCGATCGTATCGCGCTGGTCGGGCGTAACGGTTGCGGTAAATCATCCCTTCTGCACAGTTTGTGGCAGGCGTTTATCTGCCCGGAAACGACGGTCAAAGGCGTGATTTTCCACCCGCGCGTGCGAATGGGTTATTACGATCAGAACCAACATCAATTGCAGGATAACGATTCGCTTTCTGATGCCCTGGCGCATTTCGCGCCGCTGACCGAAGAACAGCGAAAAATGGCGCTGATTGGCGCGGGATTTCCGTATATCCGTCATCAGCAAAAAGTGAGCACGCTCAGCGGTGGCGAACGTTCACGGCTGCTGTTTATCGGCCTGACGCTGGCGAACTATTCCCTTTTGTTACTTGATGAGCCGACCAACCATCTGGATCTGGAAGGTAAAGAGGAGCTGGCGGAAACGCTGAAAACCTTCAGCGGCGCAGTGCTGATGGTTTCCCATGACAGGACGCTGATCGAGCAAAGCTGCAACCGTTTCTGGCTGATAGACCAGCAGCGTCTGGAAGAATGGCATTCCCCCACGCCGGTGTATGCGATTCTGGCAGGCGCGGTTCCTCCTGCCGACGCGCCGGTGTCGGACGTGAGGCTGGAAAGCGTGGTGATTCAGGAAACTGAAGAGGAACGCTTGCTGGCGACACTGATGGCGCTGGAAAACAAGCTGGAAGACGACCTGGCGCGCAAACCAAAGCATCAGAAACCGGAACTGCAACGCCAGTGGCAACAAAAGATTGATGAACTGAATGCGTTGCTGGATCTGCTTTAAAGACATATGTTAAGAAACAGTATATTGATTTTTACTTACACAACGCATTGCTGTTCCTGCCGGAGAAATTATGTTTAACGTTTTACGTGCTGAGCCTAAAACCACCTTCGAATACGGCCCGTTCCGTATCCGCCGCATGCGCCCCGGGAAAATTCTGCCCGAAAATAGCGATGATGCATTCGGACCGCTCAGTGTTATCGATCATGCCAACCTGGAACTGGGTACGCTGGTGAAAATGCATGAGCATAACAACGATGAAATCTTCAGCTATATGTGGCGCGGTTCGATGGTGCACGAAGATTCTGCCGGTCATCGGATATCGCTCTCACCGAAAAAGCTGATGATGATGAATGCCGGAGAAAGCTTCTGGCATGAAGAATCCACGCCGCTGGTGCCCGCCGAAATGTTGCAGATTTTCATTCGTCCGCGCAAAGCAAACCTCGAGAGTCGTGTGCAGTTCATGGAACGTCCGGACGGCGTAAAGCAAAACGAATGGACGCTGCTGGCCGCGCCGGAAGGGATTGAATCCCCATTGGAAATTCGTCAGGCAGTATATGTTTATGACATCCGCATGGATGAAAATACCACCACGGAAATTCCGGCACATCCGGGATTTGCACAGTGGTTGTATGTCATGGATGGCGAAATCAGCATTGCGGACGTCAGCCTGTCAAAAGGTGATGCGATCAGTGATGAGGAAAGTGCATTGCCTGCCGCCTCGGCAAAAAAAGAAACCACCCTGGTGTGTTTCCTCGTTTGTCTGGGTGCGGAAGCCATTCTGGAAGGGGCGATTAGCGGAAAGTAATTAAAATCTGGCAGTTAAAATATAAAAGCCCCAGTTGTTAAACCGGGGCTTTTAAGGTACTACCAAATTAATATTTAACATTCATCAACTTAATTACATATTACAACTTCTAAAGATGCACATATTTTCACAGGATATATTTTGAAGCCAGGTAACGCTATCCTCCTATAATTTTGTGGAATAACATCGGTATCCTGTTAATTTCACTTATACCGGTTTTCAGTCGGGATAAATGAGTACATCACCCTCGCGATATATACTCTTTGATGCGTGACCTTACTCTCGTCGCGATATTCTCGATTTCAGACTTAACGTACCCAAATCGCGAACATTACTCTGACTAACAAGGCGTTACATCATCGCGTTTCCACATCATGCGATTTTACAGCTTTACTGCATGGCCTTAAAGCATCATCTC
This sequence comes from Rahnella sp. 2050, assembly GCF_040544515.1. Taxonomy (NCBI): domain Bacteria; kingdom Pseudomonadati; phylum Pseudomonadota; class Gammaproteobacteria; order Enterobacterales; family Yersiniaceae; genus Rahnella; species Rahnella sp. 2050. The sequence goes on from NZ_JBEPKE010000003.1 coordinate 141,015, forward strand.
ACGGATTTTAAATGACAATCCGGTGTTGAATCACCCAAACTAAAATACTTCGTGGCCTTTATCGCATCTCATTACTTGCAAGTTTATCAACCTGCTAAATGCACCGCGAAATAAAATTTTCATCCCATTTCTCTCTGGTGCTGAGTTCTAATCTACTCGTTATAAATCGTGTGTCAACCCTGTATTTACGAACAGGTTTTTTAATCTATGCCATATTAGAAAACATAATGAAATCTGTGACCTATACCAAAGATATTGATAAGGCAAGTAACCAAAAAGTCGAATAAAAATAATCCTGCGTGCACATCTCCTGCCTCCCCGCCCCGCTGAACGTGATAACAACTACTTTTGTACCAGCAAGCTAGTTCAACAGTGTACATCAGTGCTTAAATCCACTATATTGCTGCGCTCATGGCCCTGACCGCAGCATAAACGCGCGATTTTCGGACAATTTTCATATCAAATCTTTTACAGCAATTCACTTAACGAATCGTGATAAAAGCCACGCGAGGATCCGCACTATGGCGACGCTTTCCGTGACCGCTCCGCAGCATTCTGTATTGGGTGGCGCAATGATTATCGGTGGAACTATCATCGGTGCAGGGATGTTTTCTTTGCCGGTGGTGATGTCCGGAGCCTGGTTTTTCTGGTCAGTTGCCGCATTGATTTTTACCTGGTTCTGTATGCTGCACTCCGGCCTGATGATCCTCGAAGCGAATCTTAACTATCCTGTAGGGTCGAGTTTTAATACCGTCACCGGCGATTTGCTGGGGAAAAACTGGAACCGGCTGAATGGCATGACCATCGCGTTCGTGCTGTATATCCTGACTTATGCTTATATTTCTGCCAGCGGTTCGGTTATTCAACATACGCTGCGCGAAATGGCAGTGAGCTTTTCTCCCCGCCTCGGCGGCCTGCTGACCGCACTGGCAGTTGCGTTTATTGTCTGGCTCAGCACCCGCGCCGTGAGTCGCATGACCGCAATTGTGCTGGGTGCCAAAATCATCGCCTTCTTCCTGACATTTGGCAGCTTACTGTGGCACATCAAACCGGTAAACTTGCTTAACAGCGTGGAGTTGAACCCGAGTTACACACCGTATGTGCTGGCGACGCTGCCGTTTTGTCTCGCCTCGTTTGGCTATCACGGTAACGTACCGAGCCTGATGAAATATTACGGCAAGAACCCGCAGATCATCAAAAGATGCCTGTTGCTGGGTACCCTTATGGCGCTCGGGCTGTATGTCATCTGGATGCTGGGCACGATGGGTAACATTCCACGCACGGCGTTTATTGGCATCGCCGAACGTGGTGGCAATATTGATGTGCTGGTGCAATCGCTGAGTCAGATCCTCAACAGTGCGGGGCTGGATTTGTTGCTGACCATTTTCTCCAACTTCGCCGTGGCCTGTTCATTCCTGGGCGTGACGCTCGGGTTATTCGACTATCTGGCTGACCTTTTCAAATTCGACGACAGCCGTACCGGTCGATTTAAAACCGCACTGATCACTTTTGTGCCGCCAATCATTGGTGGTGTGATCTACCCGGATGGTTTTATTTACGCGATTGGTTTTGCAGGTCTCGCCGCCACGGTCTGGGCGGTGATTGTTCCGGCACTGATGGCACGGGCATCACGCCAGCGCTTCGGCAGCCCGCTCTACCGTGTATGGGGCGGCAATAAAATGATTGTGCTGGTGCTGTTGTTTGGCGTACTGAATGCGGTAGTGCACATTCTGTCGAGCATAAATTTACTGCCGGTATATCGTTAAATGATTTCCACCCGTTTTGTCCGTCGGACAGGGCTGGTGCATCAAAAGACATAGGGTATAGCAAAGACAGAGGTGAGGCAGGAAGGATTTCTGAAGGCAATCACATCACGCAGCCTGCTCTTTGCTTAATACAAACAGGCCGCGATCATAGAGAAGGTCGTTAACGTTACGCTTTATTCACTGAAACAATTTCTTTGATAAAGGTGAAGTTCGAATCGCCGTGATCAGTTTTGATCGTCGGGTAAATTCTTTCGCCTTTCTTCACAAAGCCAGTGACTTCATGGGTTGAGCCGTTCTTGACAGTAAAGCTATCGCCAACACTGATGGAACTTGCAACTTCGCTCATAACAATCCTTAACTCTTACTTCATTGAACTTCAATAAACCCGTGTGTTGCTGATCGATGGTAGGCTTTTATGCGGCAGGTAGCCAGCGGCGTCATCAGAATCGCTCAAAAAGGGAATACGGCGTCCTGACGCGCCGGTACTAAGTATTCGCTGCGGCCTGACGCGGCTTAATCGATTTGCGCAGTAAATTCGCCGTCAGCGCCAGCAGGAAAATGGCCGCCTGCACCAGAACGATTGTCGGCCCGGTCGCAGCATCAATATAGAAGCTGATAAAAGTGCCTGAGATGGCCGCAAAAAGTGACGTTGTCACGGAAACCACCAGCATCTTCGTCAACGTCTTACACAGCAGAAACGCCGTAATGCCCGGCGTAATCAGCATCGCCACCACCAGCACCACACCGACAGCCTGTAACGCTGCGACAATGGTCAGTGCCAGCATACACAACAACGCATAGTGATAAAAACGTACCGGCAGCCCGATGACTTTCGCCTGTACAGGATCAAAACAAAACAGCATCAGGTCTTTAAATTTGAGGATAATCGCCAGCGTCACGACAGCGGCGATAATCAGGGTTTGCAACATTTCACTGTCGGTCACACCCAGCACGTTACCAAACAAAATGTGGCTGAGATGCTGCTCGGTATTCACCCGCGAGAACAGCACCAGACCACCGGCAAACATACCGGAGAAGACGATCCCCATTACCGAATCTTCTTTCACCCGGCAATGTTCTTTGATGAAACCCGTCGCGACCGCGCAAAACAGGCCGGAACCGAACGCGCCAATCACCAGCGGAATTCCTGCCAGATAGGCCAGCACTACGCCCGGAAGGACCGCATGAGAAATGGCGTCCCCCATCAGCGACCAGCCTTTGAGTACCAGAAAACAGGAAAACATTGCGCAGACGATACTGGTGGCCGCAGCGGTCAGCAGAGCACGTTGCATAAAATCGAAGCTCAGCGGCTCCATCAGCACATCAAACCAGGACATCATGCGCGGCTCCGGTTTTTAATGCGGAAATGATTCACCAGCCAGCCATGTTTCGGCGCGAACAAGAACGCCAGCAGGAAGACGGTGGTTTGCAGACAAACAATCACCCCGCCGGTTGCACCATCGAGGAAATAACTCAGCCATGCCCCCGCTGCACTGGTCACTGCACCGATGATCACAGAAATAATGAGCAGGTGTGAAAAACGGTCTGACAGCAGATAGGCCGTTGCGCCGGGTGTGATGACCATTGCGATCACTAAAATTGCGCCGACAGTTTGTAACGCCGCTACGCTGCACGCGCTGAAAATAGTGAAGAAAATCACTTTCAGCCACAGCGGCGAAAGGCCGACCGAAACCGCATGCGCTTCGTCGAAAAATACCGCCAGCAGGTCACGCCAGATAAGACACAGCACCAGCAGCGAAACGCCGACAATAATTTGTACCTGTAAAATATCGGCGTCATCAATCCCTAAAATATTGCCGAACAGAATCGACTGCACGTTAACGGATGTCGGGTTAAGCGATACCAGTAACAGGCCAAGGGCAAAGAACGTGGAGAACACGAAACCGATAATCGCGTCTTCCCGCAGTTTGGTGAAGTGACGCAACAGTGTCATGCAAAGTGCGGCCAGAATACCGGTCCCGAATGCGCCGATCGCGTAGGGAAAGCCCAGCGCGTAAGCGCCTGCGACACCGGGCACTACCGAATGCGACAACGCATCGCCCATCAGTGACCAGCCTTTGAGCATCAGATACGCCGATAAAAAGGCACACACTGCACCGACACCGGCACTCACCCAGATGGCTTTCACCATATAGTTGTACTGAAACGGCTCCAGCAACAGTTCGGTCATACCGCCCGCCTCACCGGTTCTTGTGGCACCAGATAGCCGATATTACGCAGCGCACCGCCAAAGGTATTTTCAAGATTCTGATGGGTAAAGGTGGTTTCCAGCGGACCGGAAGCCATCACCGTGCGGTTAATCAGCACCACGCGATCACAAAAATCGGGCACGCTGGCGATGTTGTGCGTCGACACCAGAATCAGATGTCCTTCCTCGCGCAGTTGTCGCAGCAATTCGATAATGGCGTTTTCAGTTTTGATATCCACGCCGGTAAACGGCTCATCAAGCAACATCACCCGCCCTTGTTGTGCCAGCGCACGCGCCAGGAAAACGCGTTTTTTCTGACCGCCGGAAAGCTCTCCAATCTGGCGGTGGGCCAGCTCCGTCAGCCCAACACGCGCCAGCGCGGAAGCAACTTGTTTTTTATCTTCCTGTGAGGGAATGCGCAGAAACGACATTTTGCCATAGCGCCCCATCATCACCACATCCCGCACCAGCACCGGGAAATTCCAGTCCACCTCTTCCGACTGCGGCACATACGCGATCAGATTTTGTTTCAGTGCTTTGGCGACATTGAGGCCATCAAGTGTCACCCGCCCGTGCGTCGGACGGATAATCCCCATAATGGTTTTAAACAGCGTGGATTTACCGCTGCCGTTCACGCCCAGCAGTGCGCAAATCGAGCCGCCGTGCAGCGTGAACGAGGCATTCTCAATCGCGGTATGCCCGTTGTTGTAGGTCACCGAAATATCATCAACCTTGAGATGCAGCCTGGTGTCACTCATTGTCCGAACCCTTCTGCGATGGTACTCACCGTGACTTTCAGCAAATCAATGTAAGTCGGCACCGGCCCGTCAGCGGCAGACAGTGAATCGACATACAACACGCCGCCATATTTCGCGCCCGTCTCTTTACTGACCTGCTTCGCCGGTTTGTCCGAGATTGTGCTTTCGCTGAATACCACCGGGATATTTTGCTGACGCACCAGATCGATGATTTTTTTCACCTGCTGCGGCGTACCCTGTTCTTCCGCGTTGATCGGCCACAGGTAGGCTTCTTTCAATCCATAATCTTTCGCCAGATAACTGAACGCGCCTTCGCTGGTCACCAGCCAGCGCTGTCCTTCCGGGATTTTCGCCAGACGCTCACGCAACGGCGCATCGAGCAGGCTGATTTTTTCGGCATAATTTTTAGCATTGCGGTCATAAACGGCGGCGTTTTCAGGGTCATATTTCACCAGCGCGGCGCGGATATTTTCGACGTAAACCAGCGCATTTTTCGCGGACATCCAGGCATGAGGGTTTGGATTACCGACATACGGTCCTTCCTGAATAGGCAGAGGCGCGATGCCGTCCGTCACTGTCGCAGAAGGCACATTCCTGATGTTGGCAAAAAAACGACCAAACCAGCGTTCAAGGTTAAAACCGTTCCACAAAATGAGATCCGCCGACTGGGTTTTCACGATGTCGCGCGGCGTCGGCTGGTAATCATGAATTTCTGCGCCGGGTTTGGTGATGGATTCTACCGTCGCCGCATCACCGGCAACGTTCTGCGCGATATCCTGGATCACTGTGAAAGTGGTGACGACTTTAAACTTCTTTTTGTCTTTTTCGGCCGCCTGCGCGTTTCCGGTGATCAGCGCCACGATCATCCCGACCAGCATCAGTCGCAAACGAAACGGCGAATAGCTGAATAATTTTAAAATGCTTTGTCCTTTTTCCATCAAATCTCTCCTGTCACTCTGCGCATTAACCGGCGGTTTATTATTCAGGTATAGCACAGGCTATACTCCATAGCCAAGGCAAAGTTTTCAGAAATTGGTAGATGTGTGTACTTGGTTTACAATGCGTGAGTTGCCGTGGTGTACGCGGCAACGGTAAAAACCGTTGAGCAAGAAAGAGGCAGGCGTAGTGAAAGAAAAAAAAATAAATCCATTACTGGATGTGGAAGAACACGCTCAGGGTTTTTTACAGGTGCGCGAGGCACATCGCCGGGAATTAATGGACGATTACGTTGAGCTGATTTCAGACTTAATCCACGAATTTGGCGAAGCGCGTCAGGTCGATTTGGCCGCGCGGCTGGGGGTTTCTCAGCCTACCGTCGCAAAAACGCTCAAACGACTGGCCAATGCCGGGCTGGTTCATCAGTTACCCTATCGCGGAACCTTCCTTACGCCTGAAGGTGAGCGGCTGGCAGCGGAAAACCGCGAGCGTCATAACGTCGTAGAAGCGTTCTTTATTGCCCTTGGGATCAGCCCCGAAACCGCGCGCCTCGATGCAGAAGGTGTTGAGCATCACGTCAGCGATGAAACGCTTGAAGCGTTCAGACGCTTTACGGCAGAGAAAAAATCCTGATTTAACGCCGCATCTCATCCGCCGCCGGGTTGGTTTTTTAACAGAACCGGGCGGTTTTCCCCGATATTCCCACGCCCTCTCCGATGTTCGTAAAGTAATCTTTTCCCGTGAATTTTTTGCTCACAATTGCTGGCGTTACCTTGTCAGATTCACCCTGATCTCCCGCCAACCTTTTCCCACACTTGGGCGTATCGTTACGCTCAGGAATGGTGGCATTTAAGCCATTCCCTGTATCCGATCATTGCGCGTCGAGGTTGTTATGAAAAGGTTGTTGTTGATGCTGACCGCTGGCGTGCTGATGTCTGCCAGCTTTGCATCGTTTGCCTATGGCTATTACGGGCATGGTTATTATGGTCACGGCTACTATCACGGTGGATACGGTGGACCGCGCATTATCGTCGGCATCCCCTGGGGACCACCACCGCCTCCGGTGTATTACGGGCCGCCGCCGGTGGTCTACGTTACACCAGCACAACCGCAGACATATGTTGAGAAAACTCCTGACTATGCCTATTACTGCCAGAATCCTGCGGGCTACTATCCGCATGTGCAGCGCTGTCCGCGCGGCTGGATGAAGGTGGTTGTAGGTGATTCCGCACCGCGTTAACAGGCGATAATTTCATGAACAGGTTCACTCCGCTGGCGGTTATCGCCCTGACTGCAGCGCTTTCCGGCTGCGTTTCTCCTCCCACCCGGCCCGATGTGATGGTGTTACCCGGCACCGGTAAGGATTATCAGCAATTCCGTATGGATGAAATGGCCTGCCGGAATGACGCCTACAACAGTGTTAACGGCGGCGCACAAACAGCCAACAATAACGCAGTCAATACCGCCGCGGCAGGCACCGTTGTAGGTGCGGCGGCGGGTGCGCTGCTAGGCGCGGCGTCTCATCAGGCCGGAGCGGGCGCGCTGGTTGGCGCAGGCAGTGGTTTGTTGATTGGCAGCGCGATGGGCAGTAACGGCGCAGGTGCCAGCAGCGGTAATTTGCAGAATCAATACGATACCGTCTACACCCAGTGCATGTATGCCAAAGGCAATAAAGTGCCGGTCGATGCCAGCTATGGTTACAGTGCGCAACCTCAGGCACAGTCAGAGGTGCCACCGGACTACTATCCGGCCCCGCCGGGAAACAACGATGTTCCTCCGGATTACGTACCTTAAGTTTTTGCACAATTAAAAAGGCTGCCCGTTCTCTGGCAGCCTTTTGTTTCAGTTCACTTTTCTTCAGTCTTTCGTCGTTCAGGCAAACGGCGCACGGTCATTAAGCACATCATCGATAATGTTCAGCACACCCTCATCGCTGTTTGATGGTGCCGTGTATTTTGCGGCAGCTTTGGCCGCTGCCGAGGCGTTTTCCATCGCAAAACCAAATCCGCAATAGCTGAGCATTTCGAGATCATTTCCGCTATCACCGAAGGCCAGCACTTCCTCATCCCGGATACCGTAGATTTTCTGGATTTTTTGCAGGCCGCAGGCTTTGTGATTTCCGCTGATGATCAGATCCACCGAACCGTGCCCGCTGGTAACCGGCGCAACAATATTGCCCAGATGGCGGGTAATTTCGCCCATAAGCGGATAGACGTCATCCTCCCTATAGCTAAGCGCGAATTTGAAAATCGTGTCGTTGATTTCGGCATAATCGCTCACTTTGCTCAGGCGGTGATAGTAACGACGCATCCGGCTGATAAAGGCTTCATCGGTGCCGTTCAGTACATACGCGCCCTTTCTGCCGCAAACGATGGTGTTAATGCCCGGTGTCCGGCTGATCCAGTGCAGTACGTCAGCGACCTGTTCAGGTTCGAGTTTGCCGCAATAAACTTCTTCTTTTTTGTCGACGACATAACCCCCACCTTCCGCCACATAGGCAATCTGTTCATCGATGTCATCGAAGAAAGATTTAAGCTGGTAATACTGATTACCGCTGGCCACCACAAATTTGATATCGCGCGCCAGCAGTTGCTGATATTGCTCGCGAAAACGGATTTTATTGTATTCATGTTGCGGGTTCAGAAAGGTTCCATCCATGTCTACGGCAATAAGTTTTACGGCCATCACAGCTCCTTGCAGGGTCGGATTTTTATCATTAACAGTAAAAGAAGGCTGACGGGGTTGAGGTGCCAGCGGGCAAATTTGCTACTCAGTTATAAAACCTTGATCTTTGAAAACAATCAATACTTCAGTTTGTATGCGCCAAACGTGATGATAAGAAACGCGGCAGCTACCGCCGAAAATGCCACATATAAACTGGATAAATGGGCGATAAAGCCAATGACTGCCGGGCCACCGAGCACACCGAGATACCCAAGTGTGGCAACCATCGCCACAGACATATTCACCGGCATCACTTTCTCCTGGCCTGCGAGGGTAATCAGTACTGGTACGATATTGGCCGCACCGATACCGACCAGCGCAAACCCGCATAACGGCAGGATCCAGCCCGGTAACAGCACCACCATCAGGTAACCGGCGATCCCCAGCACACCGCCCACCACCAGAATTCTTTTGCGTCCCAGCGCGCTGACAATGGCATCGCCGGTCAGGCGCATCAGCGACATTGCGACAGCAAACACCGCAAAGCCCCAGCCTGCATGTTCCAGCGCCAGCCCGCGCTCACGAGTCAGAAATACGCCACCCCAGTCGAGCACCGCACCTTCAGCCATAAAACAGATCATCGCCATCACGGCCATCAGCGCGAGGCGAAAATTCGGCCTCGCTTTAGGTTTGCCCTCAGCCCCGTCTTCCTCATGCGCGCCAAACGGTAACATGCCGCGGAAAGACCAGGCAGTCACGATGACAACCAGCGCCACGGCAAAAAACGTGCTGCCGAGCGGCGAAATACCGGCACTGAGCAGTAACGCGCCGCCACCGGCCCCGGCAATACCGCCGACGCTCCACAGGCAATGAAAGCCAGACATCAGCGGTTTATCCGCTGCCTGTTCAACCAGCGTTCCCTGCACATTGACCGCAACATCAGCCAGACCAATTCCCATGCCGAAAATAAACAGACTCAGCGCCAGCAACCCGATATCACTGAACACCGCCAGCAACGGCAACATCAGGCAATACAACACCACGGCGGCCACAATCACCGCCCGGCAACCGAACCGGCCAATAATCCGACCGGAACCCAGCATCGACAACAGTGACCCCGCGCCCAGGCACAGCAACAGTAATCCGAGATCACCCGCTTCGGAATGCGTACGCAACTGCGCGTAAGGCACCAGCGCCGCCCACAACCCCATCGCCATGCCGGTAACAAAAAATATAGCCCGCGTGGCGACACGTCGGGCAGGACTTCCGGCATGCGCGTTTACACTTACCATTTCAGATGACAGTGACATCAGGTTCCCCCGGCAGAAAATCAATTATTAAAAGACTTTTAATAAGTGGCGAGTATAGAGGTGAGGACAAAAAAAAGTCAATACGGATTACTCGCCGAAAGCGACGTGCAGATTGTAATTATGCAGGGTCAGTTCGGTGATGCCTTGCAGATAATCCTTACGCATGGAGGGGCGGTAAGTCAGTTCAGGCATATGTTGCGCGGGAATATACTGCTGGCAGAGTGCCGTCAGTTGCGGGATCAGCGCTTCGCTGATTTTAGGGCCGGAGAGTGCAATGGTGACCGGGTTGATAATCGCCGTCAGCGAGACAATCACTTTTGCCATCTCCTCCGCCACCGGCAGCGTGTTCAGATGCTCAAACGGCAGGTTGGAAACTTCACCGGCAAACTGGCTTGCGCCCTGTAATACCTGTCCGTTAATCACCATCCCGCATCCGAGACAAGGGACATCCGGCTTAAATACATAGGCAACCGGCGCAGTGACGCCGGCACAACTGCTGCGGTAAAAACCCCAGGCGGTATAGTTCATGTCGTTATCGACTTGCACGTACAGGCCAAAACGGTCACGCAGTTGTTGTTCGATGGCAACACCGGCAAACACCGTGATATCGCAGGTCGCGACGGTGCCTTTCACCACCACACCCGGCAATCCAACGCCCAGCGCTTTAATATTCGGGTAATTTGCCAGCAGCGATTCAATCTGCTGATAAAACGTTGCCAGCATCAGCGGCAAAAAACGAACTTCGCCCTGAGCCAGGCTTTCACCCGTGGCTGAATTCACCGACCAGATAATCTGCGCCGCCGCGTCACTGCCTTGTGCATACAAACTCAGTACGGAGAAGAAGTCCGGGTTATATGCATAGCGCTGCGCCGGACGCCCGCCACGAGAAACTTCCAGTTCCAGCGCCAGTACCTCATGGCGCAAACTCAGTTCATTAAGCACCGCACCACACGTCGCAATGCTCAGCCCGGTAGCAACCGCTAAATCTGCTTTTGTTGCCGACCCCAGTGATTTCAATGCATTAGTGACCAGCACAACATTGTTGATCTTCATTTCACGGGTGGTACGGTTGAGCGGAGTGAACATGTTGCCTCGGGGAATACGGGTAAGAATGAGGGCTAATTTAGCACAAAGTGGAATAATGCTCCGGTTGTCTGACGACAAAAGTCTGCACGCAATGCCATGACCGGCTATAAAAAGTGTTCAGTTTCAATGGAGGCACCCATGATTTCACACATCTGTATCGGCGTTAACGACTTTGAGCGCGCTTACAAATTTTATGCCACGGTGATGGCTGAACTGGGGCATATCCTGAAGTTTTGTGACGATGAAAAACCCTGGGCGGCGTGGATGGCACCTGATGCACCGCGCCCGTTATTTTTGATAGGTAAACCTCTTGATGGCGATACCGCCAGCGCCGGTAACGGCCAGATGGTGGCATTGCTGGCAAAAACACGTCACACGGTTGATCGGATCTATGAATACGCTATCGCCAATGGCGCAAGGGACGAAGGCCAGCCGGGATTACGTCCGCATTATCATGCGGATTATTACGGCGCGTATTTCCGCGACGCCGATGGCAATAAACTGTGTATTTGTTGTCATGAACCGCAGGTCTGAACCCCTTTCCGCATTATTCGACGTTTTGCACAAGTCTGCCGAGTTCAGTCTCGGCTTCCCCTTCGTGATATCCGTTAGTAAAGCAGGCTCCGGTCACGGGTTCGCTGAGATCAGGGAAGTGATAGACCGCATTCACGCACGACGGACCGCCGCCTGAGTGACCTGCCGAGCAGCCGGCTTTTCCCATTGCGCCGCTCATCAGCCCGAGCGCGTAACCGCATTCGGTCCACGGTCGCCCTTCAAGGGCACCGCCGAGCGGGTATGTCACCCGCATGTCAGCCAGCGACGCCGGGCTGAGGAGTTTGCCGGTGAATAAACCGTGCAACAGTCTGGCGGCGTCCCGCACATTGCCTGCCAGACAACCGTGATACACCCAGCCCGGATCGTACTTTCCGGCGGCTTCACAGTGAAGTTGCGCGAACTCTTCGCGCGTGGTGGCAAGAGAAATGCTGGTGAGCCCGAGCGGTGTGGTGATGATGTCTGCTACCAGTTGCGCAAAACTTTGTCCGGACGCGGCTTCAATCTGCTCGCGGGCCAGCATGTAGCCAACATTGGAATAGGACCAGCCTTCACCGGGTGCAAACAGCATGCCTTTGGCTAAGGCGGCATTGAGTAATTTTTGGCGCTCCCAGGGTTGCTCACCGGCAGCGACAGCGTCGTGATAGATTTTCAGCGAGCCGTAATCCGGCAATCCGGCGGTGTGGTTGAGCAGTTGCCGCAGTGTATAAGCCGCGCCGTCAATGCGGCTGTCGGGCTGCAAAACGCCACGTTCACTGAGCTTCAGCGCGCAAATCGCTATCGTGGTTTTGGTGAAACTCCAGTAAGGAAAACGAGCCTCGAAATCCCCTTGCCCCCTTTCTTCCCCTGAGGCTGAAATACAATAAGAATGGAATTGATGCATGACTAACCTCATCGCATGAAAGAAAACGGGCAAGGCCGAAGAATAGCTGATAACAGACTGCTCTGAGTTCCCGGAATGCGCATTCATCTCTCACCGGAGATCGGGTATATTGGTACGCAGATCACAAAAATCCCTTAAAGGAAGACGTCGCACTATGAGTTATCGTTTCACCCTGGCTGCCGTAGCAGCCGTTTTAGCCCTGACAGGATGTGCAAAATCGAAAACCGCCGACCAGGCACCGGCTTTCGATTTTGGCTCCACGCGGGTGACCGTAACGCACGTCCCGACCAAAACCGACGACGGCACCAAGCTGTATGTGACCATTGATGGCAAAGATGCCGGTGCGCTGGGGATTGGCGAGAGTATGGAGTTACAACTTCCGGAGGGCAAACATAAAGTCGGCGGCTATGCCCGTTCACTTGTTGGCCGCGTGACCATATCCCCTGTCGAAGTGGCCACTTCGCGCGATGTGATCAGTCATGTAACCTATTCGGTTGCGAACCTCAAACCGACATTCCTTGTTCGCGCATCAACGCCGGTTCCGAAACCGAAGTCAGAATCAATTCCGGCAGAACCCGTTCCGAGCATTCCGAGCATGCCAGCACAAATTGAAGATCCTGCCGCAGCTGAACAGACGCAAACTGTAGCGCCTGCCGCGCCGGTAGCAACTCAGCAAACGCAGACTGCCACACCTGCCGCGCCGGTAACGACCCAGCAAACGCAGACTGTAACACCTGCCGCGCCGGTAACGACTCCGCAAACGCAAACTGCAACACCGGTAACCACGCAGGGGACGCAGGCGCCGAACATCACCGAACTGACGCCCGTCACTCAGTCGCCAGCATCACAAGCAACGCAGGATTCAGCAGCGTCTGTTATCACAGATTTAACCTCCTCCGCTCCGCAAACTTAATCCGCCTTTACCGCTGGTGCCTGATGCACCGGCGGTGACCTGTGGCCTTCCTCAGAATTTCACCACCGCACCCAGCTCAATCACCCGGTTTGGTGGAATATGATAATGTTCCGGCGCACGCAGAGAATTTCGCTGCAATACCTGAAATAGTTTTCCGCGTGCCTTCAGGTACCACGGGCGCGGCTCGCCGAGAATAAAGGTGTCGCGCGACATAAAAAATGAGGTTTCATTCATGTTGCTTTGCAGCCCTTCCAGCCCGCAACGATAAAGGATATCCGTCACATTCGGCTTTTCCCGCCAGCCATAACGGGCGATAACCCGCCAGAATGCCGGTGAAAGCTGTTCGATAATCACCCGCTGTACGTTATGCACATACGGCACATCCTCGGTGACGATAGTCAGTAACACCACGCGCTCATGCAATATCTTGTTGTGCTTGAGGTTATGCAACAACACCAGCGGCACTTCATATTGCCCGCGCGACATCACCACGGCCGTTCCCGGCACCCGTTGTGGCGGCGCTTTTTCAAGCGAGGTAATCAGAGCCTCCAGCGCTTCCGGATCCTGACGCAAGCGGCGCAGCAACCGCGAACGTTCCGTTTTCCAGGTCAGCATGATCACCAGAATGGTCAGCCCGATTGCCACTGGCAACCAGCCGCCCGAGAAAATTTTGCTCAGGTTGGCCGCAAACAACGGTACATCAATCAGCAACATGGCCGTGATCACCAGGCCGCCAGCCCAGCTTTTCCATCCCCAGTTTTTAATCATCACAATGCCGATCAGTACAGACGTGATCACCATCGTACCGGTGACCACAATACCGTACGCCGAGGCCAGATTACTGGAATGTTTGAAGCTGACGATCGCAATCAGCACGGCAAAATACAGCAGCCAGTTGACGACCGGAATGTAGATTTGCCCCGACTCCACATCGGAGGTGTAAATAATGCGCATCGGCGGCAAATAGCCCATACGCACGGCCTGACGCGTCAGAGAGAACACGCCGGAAATCACCGCCTGCGAAGCAATGACGGTCGCCAGCGTGGCCAGCACCAGCAGCGGAACCAGCGCCCAGTCAGGTGCCAGCAGGAAAAACGGATTCTTAATGGCCGCAGGCTGGCTGAGTAACAACGCGCCCTGCCCGAAATAATTCATCACCAGCGAAGGCCCGACCAGCACAAACCAGGCGATGCGGATGGGTTTCTTACCAAAATGCCCCATATCTGCATATAGCGCTTCGCCACCGGTGACTGAAAGTACCACCATACCGAGTGCGAAAAACGACACGGTTTTGAATTCCACAAAGAAATGCACCGCCCAGTAAGGGTTGAGCGCCTGTAATACGTCAGGATTACGCACGATGCCGCCGATGCCCAGCGCGCCAATCGTGATAAACCATACCACCATCACCGGGGCGAAAATTTTCCCCACGCTACCGGTACCGTTCTTCTGAATAAAAAACAGCAGCGTCAGAACAGCAATAGAAAACGGAATGATAAAGCGGTCGAGCGATGGCTCGATAATTTCCAGCCCTTCAATCGCCGAAAGCACCGAGATGGCAGGCGTGATAACGCCGTCACCATAGAAGAAGCTGCCGCCGACCAGGCCGATAAACATAATGAACGGGATCCAGCGCGGATTCAGATTGCGGATAGCCAGCGCCATCAGAGTGAGAATGCCGCCCTCCCCGTCGTTATCAGCCCGCATGACGAAACTGATGTATTTAACGGAAACGACCAGCATGAGAAGCCAGAAAATCAATGACAGAAAGCCGAACAGCGCGCTTTGCGTCACGGCGATGCCCGCCTGTCCGGTCAGGCATTCACGCAGGGTATACAACGGGCTGGTACCGATGTCGCCATAGACAACACCGATACAGGCCACGGTCACAGTAAGCAGCGATGATTTATTTTTAGTTTGCTTCATGAGTGGCTTCACAATTTCCGGGGCGACGTTGGTCGTCCCACAGAAAGAGTATAGATACACTCGTACGCCATCGGGTATAGATGAACGCTTTATTATTCAAGGCTAACTTTTGACATTAAGGGCATGATAGTCATGCGTAAAGCGAACCGGTTTAAGGGGGCTTACACATGACGCTCATCTCTGTGAAGGGGATCTTTAACGAGAAATGTCAATAACCGGAACGCCAGGATTACATTTTTTCATCCGTTCAACTAACTTGTACAACCTTTCGTTAATCCCTAGGGTCGCTTCCCGAGTCGGACGTATAGTCTTAGGTGCTACAAAAATCCCCGCTATTTTAATGTCACGCGTCGGAGGTAATCCCTGATAAGTATTAATATCCGGACGACCAATAAGCAGGATCTCATTATGCCATTGGTAATTAGTGTTCTTGAGTATCTTTTGGGGTGGCTGAATTTGATTGTAACCACCGGGAGCAATGATTTCTTTCTTTTTAGATCTGCCCGCAAAAATATTGTCAGCAAGGGCAAAACGGTTATAGACCATACCATTACTGACACCCGCATGATTAGGGAACCATACATCACCGCTGAATGTTCCCATTATATTTTGCACCGGCACATCGAGAATAAAGCCTGCTTCGAAAAATAATCCTGATTGCGACCTGACCGTGAGTCCGGCCCCCAGCCGGAAACCGGCCAGCACGTTATCCAGATCAATGAATGAACTTGAAATAATATCCCAGGTTTTAAAAACATCTCTGCCCGGTTTCATGAGCAGTGGTGTATTCACATAGTTAGCAGAAACCGTGTGAATCAGCAGTTGTCTTTTTTTATCACGAGCGTCCCATTTCTTCAACGCTTTGACTTTATCTGCATCGGGAGACTTTAACTGTTTTTTACCGAACATAATGTAACTCCATTACATAATTACTATTAATAAATTCTTCAGATATGCTTTTCAAATAAATACATAAAATAGATTGAATTTAACGCTTCGATTCTTTGTGAGACCTGCTTTAATAATGCCGAATTAAACTGATCGGTATTTTCATTTTGCTGACCGAGTTGCCAGAGTAGGGTTTCAGCGGGCACACCATTGCGCTGCAGGTCCTGCCGTATCTGATATACCGCTGTTTTCAATTCTGACACGGTCATATATTGGCTGTGTTTCTTTTCAGCGTTCAGCAACCGGGCTTCAAGCTCATCAAGATGTTTATTAGCAAGCACTAAACCGTCCAGCGCCGGAATATCTCCCGCCTTTTCATCTACTGTGCGCTGCCATTGAGCACTGTACTGATTTCCCGGATAGGCTTTTTCCAGATGATCAGACAATATTTCACCCTGACGCAGCAATACATCAGAGGGTTGTTCGCTCAGCCATGTCAGCACCGGCGCCGCCTGCGCTAACACTGCCTCTTTTTGCGCATTCAGATCGGCTTCAGGCGCTTTGTTCCAGGCGTCATTTATTTGACGCTCACTGTGTTGCAATGTCAGTAACGGGACGCTCAACTTTTCACTAAAACTCAACGTCTGCGATGAGAACCAGAACGCCGCAGCGACGGCGCAAACCGCTATGCCAGCAGCCATTCCACCGAGCCCCCACAATAACGGGCGCGGGTGATGTGTCTCAGCAAGCTGGATTTCAACCGGTTCTACATCAGGTACGATGTCAGTCAGCAGTGCAGCGACATTTTTCTCACTCAATACCTGAGGAGTCTTATCTACGGGCTCACGTATCGCTTTCGTCACTTTGGCGTGGACCGGATACGGCACGGAACGACAGCGAACCTGCAGGAAATAATGCAGATTGTTCAGCGAGTCATGGCTGCGTGATTGCAGGTTTTTGGACTGTGTGCACAGCACGCCGATACTTCTTTCTACCTGTCGCATTTCCGCGCTGTTTTCCGGCCCGTACTCCAGCGTATAAATATGCGTCGCCACATTGGCATTGAACCAGTCGATCAACTGCTGTCGCTGCTGAACGGCGGCCACCGGCGGCCAGCAGCGCTGGCTGTTGTGGGTAAATGCCGTCGAAAGCAGATCGAGTGCCAGCGCCAGCCCTTTCCAGCTCTTAAGCCGCAGATTGATGAGACAAAACCACATGCCACTCTGCAGGTCGTAGCCATATTCATGGAACAGCTGAAAACACCGTTCTTCCAGCGCATTCCAGTCCAGTCTGGCGGGAATGGTGCCATTCAGCGGGCTTAGCTCACTGCTCAGCAACAGAAAGGATTTGCTGAGCCTCGGATCGTGCCCGTTAATTTTCAGTGCGCGCAAATTCACCCGGTTTTTCATGGTTATCCTTTTCCTGTCACTCAGACGGGTTGTTTCGCGGCAGAGCGTTTGGTCGCTGACTGTTTCGTCAGAGTGAGCTGATCTTTACTGACACCAACCTGCAAGCGGATATCGGCTTTGCTTTCGACCGCCAGCAGACGGTCGGTCAGCAACGGCAGCAGTTCCCGATTCAGGACGGCATCAATTTCGCGCGCCCCGCTTTGTTCGACCTGACAGCGGCTGGCCATGAACTCCACCACTTTTTCGCTGTAGCTCAGGGAGGAATTACCTTCACCGGCACCGCTAAAGCGTTTGCACACTTTATCGATTTTGAGACGGATGATTTTTGCCAGTGTTTCGCCCACGACCGGCAGATAAGGGATCAGCTGTAAACGTCCCATCAGCGCCGGACGGAAGTACTGATCGAATTCAGGCCGCAGGAGTGCTGTCAACGCTTTCTGATCCGTATTTCCGGCGGCACAGGCGGTCATCACGCGATCGCTGGCCAGATTGCTGGTCAGAATAATCAGGGTATTGCGGAAATTGATCAGTTGGCCTTCAGCGTCTTCCATCACGCCTTTATCAAATACCTGATAGAAAATCTCCATCACATCCGGATGGGCTTTCTCAACTTCATCGAGCAGCACCACGCTGTATGGACGACGACGCACCGCCTCGGTCAGCACACCGCCCTGCCCATAACCCACATACCCGGGCGGGGAACCTTTCAGGCCTGATACAGAATGTGCTTCCTGATACTCGGACATATTGATGGTAATTAAACTTTGCTCGCCACCGAAAAGCAGCTCAGACAAGGCCAGCGCCGTTTCTGTTTTCCCAACTCCGGAGGGCCCGGCCAGCATAAAGACGCCGGTCGGCTTAACCGGATCCGCCAGATTGGCGCGCCCGATGCGGATTTGCTGCGCAATGTCCGCTAATGCGTGGGATTGCCCGATCACCCGGCTTTCCAGACGTGCAACCAGATCGCCAAGCTGTTGCTGCTCTTTTTCCATCATCCGGCCCAGCGGAATACCGGTCCAGCCAGCAATCACATCTGCGACACAGGTCGCATCCACGCAGTCATACACCAGAGCTTGATCTTTATGCATCTCAGCCAGTTGCACACGCAATGCGGCAATCTGCGCCACATCCTCAATACTATTAATTTGCGCCACGATCTGCTGTTGCTGACGCCAGACCGGCAGCAGTGCCTCCAGACTTTGCTTCAGTTCGCTTTCACGCTGGTCCAGCCATTTCACCCGGGAGGGATTCTCGCCCTCTTTCAGCAGACTTTCCCGCTCAGTGTGAATGTTGCTGATCATCGCATTAAGATCTTCGATCTCTTTGGGCTCATGGCACTGTGAAATCGCCACCCGAGCGCAGGCGGTGTCCAGCAAGCTGATGGATTTGTCCGGCAACTGGCGGCCAGAAATATAGCGGCTGGAGAGGCGAACAGCGGCCACAAGCGCGCTTTCGAGGATTTGCACGCCATGATGTTTACTGAGAGCCGGTTTCAGGGATCGCAGCATGGCGATGGCGGTCTCTTCATCAGGCTCCGCCACTTTGATCACCTGAAAACGTCGTGCCAGGGCAGCATCTTTCTCAAAATATTTTTTGTATTCAGCCCAGGTGGTGGCTGCCACCACGCGCATTTCCCCACGAGCCAGCGCTGGTTTAAGCAGGTTAGCAGCGTCGTTCTGACCGGCCTGCCCCCCCGCGCCAATCAGTGTATGCGCCTCATCAATGAACAGAATGACCGGAGACGGGTATTCTTTCACTTCACGCAACAGGGTTTGCAGGCGGTTTTCAAATTCGCCTTTCACGCTGGCACCGGCCTGAAGCAACCCCATATCCAGCGACAGAATCTCCATTGACTTCAGCGCTTCCGGTACAGTGCCATCCGCAATGCGCTGTGCCAGCCCTTCAACCAGCGCGGTTTTCCCCACTCCCGGTTCACCGGTCAGCACCGGGTTGTTCTGACGGCGGCGTAATAGCACGTCGATCAGTTGACGAATTTCAGGCTCGCGACCCAGCGCGGGATCCAGTGCCGCATCACGCGCCTGTTCAGTCAGGTTTCGGGTAAATTTCATCACCGCAGAATCCGTATTGTGGCGGGTTGCAGCAGGATGATTCGTGGCCTGTGCCGGTGCGCAGGCATCGTGCAGAAACCGGTCAGCGCAATCAGCCTGACACAGCAGCGCCTGCTGTAAGGCTGACGACAGGTGAATCTGATTGTCTTTTTCACTGGCAATCAGGCTACCCAGAAAAGCCTGTACCGGCAGTTGTGTTTGCTGCCAGCAGGCACTGGCGTGCAACCAGGATTTCTCCAGGTGTTCGACCAGCAGCTCCGATAATACCGGGCTACGCGTATTGCCGCTGCGCAGGTGGTTGAGACTGACTTTCAGCGCATCGACTAACGCATCACCCCGCAATCCGGCATTCAGACAGAGTTGCTCAATCAGCGCAGGCTGACGGGTCACCAGTGCGAGCAGTAAATGCTCGATGTCCACTTCGTGATGCGTGCGGCTGACGGCCAGACTGATCGCGGCATCAAGGCACTCACGTGCCTCGACATTCATTTTCTCAACAATTTTCTTCAGGTAGTTACCCATAAATTATCCTTTCTAAATTTTTCAAAAGGCGTCCTGACCAGACGCTCAGTGACATCCGGTAATGCGGACAGGCAGTTGCGAGAACGCACTTTTCAGCGCTGTCGGTCGTTGTTTTTCCGCTTTTTTAAGGCCGGTTTCCTGCTGCGCCTCAGCGTTGTCATTCAGTGCCTGATTGAGTTCCTGCCACTGATGCCAGCGATCCTGCACCGCGTTCTGTGAGCCGCTCTGATAACGCACCATGACTTCTTTGATGCCCAGTGCCGTCAGCTGAGCGGTATCATCCGGGAAATCTTCCGCTTTGAAACGATGCTGCCCGTCGGAAATGTCCTGCAGGAAATCAGGCCATGCGGCGTCGCCGAAGTATTCGTACGTCAGATCGAAACCAGGGAACTTGATCACCAGCGTGGCACGGCTGCAATGCCCCGGACGCCAGCGGAATGCCGCCTGTTCGCTGAAGTTCATGCTATTGAGCCTCCACTGTTGCTCATCGCAGAACAGCGTCAACTGAGTGCCCACCGGCATCAGCCGCGCACCGCCGGGAATGGTGGCAGGCAGGCTTTTAAGCGTCAGTTCCAGCGGTTTTGCTTCCAGTGCCGCCATTTGAGCCTCCAGATCGGCCTGCTCATCTTTCAGGGCGGCCAGCGCATCGTCATTGCGGGTATTTTCACGTTCCGGCATCGCCAGCACGTCATCCGGACGCAACACGTGATTGACCATTCGCAGAAATTCCGGTGTCAGGCCCGGTGTCTGCCCGTTGAATTCGCCCGCTTTTGGCCCGTTATCTTCAACCACCAGCACACTTTTTGCCGGTCCCCGGATAAAGTCAGACAGGTATTGCCACGCCAGATCCTGTTGGTCGTCGTACTCCAGACGGCTGGCATTATTTTCCATTGGCCACAGCACCCGGCTCTGCCATTGCTGTTCAAGCCAGCAGGCAGAACGCTGCATGGCATGCGCCACCAGCCAGTGCGCATCATTCTGATACAACGCCCACACCGCGTTGGAGGCAAAATCATCGCGTTCCGCCGACAGGCTCTTACGCAGCACGTTAAAACGGCTGTCGAGTAATTGCAGTGGATTGCTGTCGCCCGCCGCGCCGGTCTGGAACAGTCCGCGCGTCAGACGATCGCTGCTTTTCGGCGTAGCAAACACGTCCGAAACCGCCGCATGCAGACTGTTTTTCCAGGCATTCCAGTTTTTCACATTGAGATCGGAAAGCACGGGTGTCAGGGTTTTGCTGTCGATTTTCAGCAGTGCTGAAATTTTCTTCTGAAAAGACTGCTGGACCTTGCTGATACGCGGTATCAGCGCACCGGGTACCGACATAGCCTGTAACTGATTCAACCGGCGCAGCTCGCGCAACCAGGGCTCGGCATCCTGAGCACGGATGTCTTCTAGTTGTTCATTGACGTAACGGGAAAATTTCATTGATGGGCTGTTACCCTGATCGAGCGTAATCAGCGCGGTTTGCCACTCTTCGCTGGTCAGCTCCGGGGCGGGTTGCTGGTTCATCGCCAGCATCATCGTCATCCATTGCGTCTGGCGCAGCGCAGGCCAGTGCTGTTCAAAAGCCACTAGCGCAGGCATCGGGACCTGTTCACCTCCTGCGCGACGGATTTCCTTCAACCAGCCCTGAATTTGTGCGGTGCCCTGTAGCGTCCACAGACCACTGACCTGCGTTTTATCCTCAGACGAGGGCATGAAATCCGTCAGATTCACTGGCGTCAGATCGCCTGAAGGAGCCACCAGCCATGCCATCTGCGGATCACTGTTGACCAAACGTCCGAGCAATTCGCGCAGTACCACAAGTTGCTTGCCGCCTTCCGGCAACTGTAACAGCGCGCGTTGCAACACTACATCCTGTTGATAGGGTAAGGACACGGTGGCCCCGGTCATGCTCAGCGCCGCCGGAACCGGCGCCTGTTTTATCAGCTCACTGACCGGCTGTTTTTCCCACATGGCCTGTTTAGTGATAAGCGTGCTTGCCAGGTTCAGAATCAACTCGCGTTTTTGCTGTGGATCGGCGTCGGTGAACAGCTGCTGGTAGTTATCTGCTATCTCCCGCAGGTTCACCTTATCGCGTGGGGATGCAGCAAGAATGCTGGCCTCAAGCTGCGTATGGCGATGGTTGAGCACGGGAACAAAAGGTAAATATTTCAGCGGATGTGCATTCCAGTGTTCAATGTTCTCAAGCTGCTGAACCTGCGCCGTGACATCCATTTGCGCGGGCGAGCCCCCGGTGAGGCGGTTGGTGAAATAACCGGAAAACAGCACATAGGTTATTGCCAGCACACTGAAGGTCATCGCCCCCCATTTATGCAGATAGCGACGGCCAAACCCGACAGGCTCAATTTCACGCTGGCGGCTTAGTTCAGGCAGTAATCGGGCCATCAGGTCATGGATAAAGAAAGCCTGACGCGAAGCACTGTTTTTGCTGACAGGTTCAGTGGCGGTAAACCAGATACCACCCAGTGCTGCGGGCTGAAAGTAAGCGTCCGGCTCACACAGGGCGGCCAGATAACGTTGCAGTGCAGGTTGCAATTTCGGTAGCTGTTCAGGGAAATCCATCAACGCCAGCGTGTCGCCATCCGGTTCGCCGCCCGAAAGCATGCTGACACGCACTTTATCCAGCCCGTCTTTCACGCACGTAAACAGCGGATCCAGCAAGGCCGGATCTTTCCCGTCGACGACAGGCGAACGGCGCCAGTAGTAACCCAGCGGTTGCTGGCGCTGTTCGGCGGAGAGATTATTGGCCCAGTGGCTGAAACCGGGCACCCGGTCACAACAAGTGATAAACAGATACACCGGCAGACGGCGTTTGACTTTACTGACCAGCGGTTCGATCTGCGTGCGGATATGCCGCGCATGCAGATGCAGTTCCGCGTCATCTTTTTCGAGCAACTCACTGACCGACACGCACACCACGATGCCACCCGGCGCAGGCAGACGGGCACACCAGTTCACCAGACGCAACCAGCCGCGCTCGAAGGCCGGGGTTTTATTCAGAAAATGGCTGGAGAGGTCGAGAAAACCTGCGGAGCGAAAAAACCACCAGCGTAAGGTGCGGGTCGGCACAACCAGAGAACTTTCCGGTTCATTAGAAAACAGCGGTAATCCTGCACCGGCCATCAGCGTCGTTTTACCACTTCGCCCGCCAGTGAGTATAAACCAGGGTATTGGCTGTTTGCGTCTTCTGATGCGCTTAATTACCGCAGCCCCGGTTTTCCAGTGTTCGAATAAAACATATTCCAGCCGGGTGAGTTTAAATCTTGCCTTCAGGGAGGAGATATATTTCGCCTGCGCCATACCGGAAACAGATCCCCAGACAAACCGGGAAAATAAAACGGCGAGGATCAATATCAGCCACAAAATTAATGCATGCAGGAGTGTTTGTTCGAAAACAACAGACATGACAATACAAACAATAAGTAACAGGCACAGAAATAGTGTCCATGCGACAAAGGAAAGTAATTTTTTAAACATGATAGGTTACCTGAAAAATATCCCTAAGCCGGTGGACAAAATCACTAAATAGACGACAACAGGCAGTGCCAGTAACAGCCCTTTACGCTGGCGTAGTTTTTTCACCACCGTTTTATTTTTTTCGCCGCCGCCTGCGTCCTGTTCAACCAGCAAGGCATTGTTCGGCCACTGACGCCAGGCTTGTGGCAAGCACTGCCGCTCATCCTCGATGCGCTGTTGCAAAAGCTGCGCATCCTGTGAGGTATATTTTCCGTGGAAGCCCATCAGCAGACAGAACAGATACACCATTCTCAGTTGTGTATTGGTTTTATCGGTTTGATCCAGCCGGTCGAAAAATGCCTCGCCGCCGACAGAAATATCAAAATAATATTTCTGCAACAGATTGCTTCGCCATTCTTTCACCCACTCCGCGCGGGATCTTAATACCCGCTCATCTACCCACAGCACCACCGCGAAATAAGCATCATCGCACTCTGCTTTTTCATGATGACGTTCTGACTCAAGCAGCGCCTGCTGTAATAAAGTAATAATTTTTTCGCGAAACTCTCTGTAATCAGAATATTCCTGCGGATTAATAAAAAACGCCGTCACATAGCGAAACAGCGGTAAATAACAATTGAGCAAACTCATCATGAAGGCACCACAAATATAATTTGCACCTGAAGATCTTCCGGCATGTCTGGCCAGTAGAAGGAAATGCTGCTGTGCTGCCGGGCTTTGTTCCACAATTCGCTATCCTGCTCGACAAGGAAATAATGCGAATCTCTGCGGTTTGGTACACCCCGCGGTGGCTGTGGACAACGAACTACCGGAATGCCCGGCAGAGCATGCTGGATCAGCGGTTCAATCATTCTTGGTGAAGCCAGTTTGATGCCGCCCGGATTTTTTATCTGACGATTTTCCATCGGCATGCTGGCGGAACGTAACAGCAGCAGTACCGTTTCGGGATTTTTACTCTGCGCGCTGTCAAAGCTTCCGGTGAACACGCCCTGAAGATCGTTTTCCAGCGTGATATACGTATTGTCCTCAAGCACAAGACTGTTCAACAAGGTAATCAGCGTCTTACGGGCGCTTTCGAAACAACTCAGCAATTCATTGTGGTTGTAGGTTTGCAGTGAATTTTCACCGTCGTGCCACTCACCAAGGAAGGTGCAGCTGTCATTGAATGAGGAAAGATCGCCCACCAGCTGGCACAACACGTTGTAGACTTGCCATGGATGAACCTGGCGCGCCTGACAGAAATTTTTCAGTTGTGGCAACACACGGTTGAGAGAACGCATCGCTAACAACTGTGTCACCTGGTCGCCACGGTCGGCATCACTGACCAGTCGCTCTGAGCGTTTGTATTCTTCAAGCTTCCTGGCCCGCGCACTCAGTTCAAAATAAATAGTGTCAATCAGCTTGCCGAGGCTGAATGATCCAAAAAGTGTCACGGAAGGTGGCGAGAATGTCGGATCGAGGATCACCCGTTCGTTTTCATAACGCAGTCGGGTGAGTGGAATGCATTCGCAGTCAACCGCATCGTCTTTTTCAACGTCCGTCAGCAACCTGACGTTGTAGCACAGGCGTGCCACTGCAGCATCCGGCGCATGATCATAGACATCTTTCATCACCCGCTCTTCGCTGGTGTTGATCCAGCGCGTGACGGCGCGATCATGCTCTTTTTCCAGCGTGGTGACATTACTGTGCAGCGGATCAAAGCGACGTAAAGCCAGCCAGATGGTCAGCGGCTGATCGCGCTGTTTCCAGAGGTCACGGAAGTTGCGTTGTTCAACACGGCTGTTGCCGGGCAGTGAGAGCAAGGTACCGCCGGGCAAAATACAACGGATCTGCTCAACGCTGATCACGTAGTCGCTCAGTGCTGCTTCATTAATACTCACCTCAATCAGCCCGTGATTATAGGGCTGCGCCAGCCGCAAATGCTGCGCGAGGTTCCATTCATAATGCAGGTCAAGTGACTGAAAGTGCTGCGGCTGCAGATAAAGCCCGGAATGCCAGTAAATTTGCTGTTGTTCTGGATACATTATTTTTTCTCTCCGGCAACAGGGACATCTGCACTGACAATACTTTCACTGCCTAAGGTGACAGAAAGAGTGACCGGCGCTAAATGCGCCTGCCAGACAGGCTCCCACCAGCCAGTGCTCTCAGACTCTACCGGCACCAGTGCGCTGACCATGTGTTTCTTTACCGGGAACGGATAGTAGCCTGCGACCAGCGCCACATTGCGGGTATCTCGGGCGCGATCAATATGCACCGTGTTGGTTTGTCCCGGCATCATGACGTAACGATCCACCTGCAAAACGTCTCCTTCGCTGCCGGCACCGGCAAACAAGCTTTTCAGCGTCGCGGGATTACCCAGTATTTTATCCAGCGTCGGTTTATCCTTGGCTTGTAGCAGTAATACTGTACAGCTGTTGGGCATGTCGTTCAGGCTGTTCAGCCCCGGCTCAGCCCGCAGTTGCAGAGTGATAGCCCCATTCGCGAAAGGCGCAGCCACTTCACTGATCGCCTTCTGACGGCTTTGCCCATCATCTGACGCGCAACCTGCCAGCAGCATGACACTCAGTATCAGCCCGGTCAGTCCCCTTTTCCCCCTCATTCTCTGCCGTGTCCTTTCAATACTTTGTTGATATCGCGCATACTGCTGTCATCCTGCAACATCTCTTCCAGCCATTCGGTCAACGTCATAGCCGCCCAGCGCGCCGCACGCTCCATCAGAAAAGGGACGGGGCTTGACGGTTCGGTCTGACGGAAAAAATGGGCAATGGTCAGCATCTGGCTGATGGCCAGATCCCGTGACATCGTTTGTTTTTTGGTGTTATTCATCAGTGAACTGACGTCATTGGCTTGCTCATCTTCGTCAGGCATTAATACGTTAAGGGTCATCACGTCGTCATATGCCGGTGCCGCACGGTCAAACAGGCGTTTCACAAATTCCTGCATTTCGGCGACGGCACTACGCATCTGCCCCATTGCCAGAGAATCAGCCTGCGGATTCAGCTGACCATAGAGGGTTTCAAGCGTATCCAGCATAGTCATCAGTTGAGTTAACGCCTCGTTCTGTGCGGCAACTTTCTGCGGATCCAGTGTGGCAGCCCAACGGTTGAAGGTATCCATCGAGAAATCATCGTCACTGCCCCGTTCCGCAGCGCTGTCAGGTTTCATCGTCACCCGGTGCTCATAAGCGAGCACCTTGCGCCAGTGATCCAGCGTGCTTTCCGGCTGTCCAAACAGAGGATGACAATGCAGCATTTGCGCCAACTGGCGGTCCAGACGATTGATCATGCCATGGCGGATTATCACGCCGTCCTCATCCAGCTCCGGCCAGCCGTTTTGCCAGTAAGTTTGTATAAACGGTATCAGAAAACCGGTACCGTCCAGCAGGCCGCGGATCCCGTGCTGCTGGCTCAACCCTTCGATCAGCCAGCAAGCCACCTGCAAATCTTTGCTTTCTGCCTGCAAAACCTTCGCGCTTAAGCGAACGACTTTGCTCCAGTCGGCTTTACGCAATTCAGTGGCCCATTCGCCCTGCGGCAAATAGTCAGGATCGCTTTCCCGCGCCTCACGGATTTCGTTATAGACCGGCTCATATTCCATGTTGCGCCCGACAGGATGATCGCCACTGAACGGGGCAAGCAAGGGCTCAAAATTCATTATCATTTCAATACACTCTATGAAATCAGTACGGTCGGGCAACCCGCAACAATGGTTCCGCCATGCGCTGTGCTGTCGCCCATCCGCGCTGCGGGTTTACCGCCAATCAGCACTTTCGTGCTGCCCATGATGACCGAATCCGGTGGTCCGACGCACACTGCCATCGAGCCCATAGTCGCGGCAGGCATACCTCCGATAAGTACGGTCGGCGTACCGGGAGTGGTCACCGGTCCGCCAACGTGTGGGATCGGGGGTAAGCCGGGTGTCACCATCGGGCAAACATGCATATCGCCAACGCGAGCAGCGGGCTGTCCCATCAGTAACCTCCCCCGGCAGCGTGCCACTCAGAAAGCAATGTCTGTGCTCCCTTAAGTGGCGCGTCTTCCGCCGCGATCGCCACGCTGAGCAATTTCAACGCACAATGGAGCATCAGACGGGACAAATGGGGTTCTGGGTACACCGCATCGAACTCTGCGGGTGTCATGCTGCCTTGCATCCAGAACAGTGACAGGCCGAGCGCGCCAACGGGGGTATCAAACCCGAGCTGTTCTGCCTGCTGGAAAATACGGAAACGCCGGTCATCATCAGGATTTGCCAGCCACTGATGGATTTCACTGGCACATTGCTGCATCGCGGGTTCCTGTGATTCAGGGCGGGCCAGCGCCTTTTGCAGCGTCCATGCCAACAGTTTCTCCTGCACAGAATCAGCCGCCACGCTTGCCAGCGCATCTTCCCAGCGTTCTGCGATCATCAGTTGCGCTGCGTTTTCAGCGCCGTTTTGCAGCGGGTTGTAAGCAGCAAGCGCTTCCGGCGTGAGCAGTTTTTCTTTCATGTTATTTATTTCCTCAGCCAATCATCGTCACGCCGCCCTTGATCTGGGTCATACCGCTACCCTGAACAGTGACCATCGCACCTTTAAGTTCTGCCGTGCCCTTCCCTTCAATTTTGATCGTGGTGCCGCTCAGCGTAATGCCGGAAGGAGAAAGAGTAATTTTGCTGCTACCGACTTTTAATTCGATAGACTGGGTCGATTCAATAACGCAGGCTTTGTCCGCTTTGACCGTGCTACCGCCACCACTGATGTTTAGCTGATGGTTACCGCTGGTCAGGCTTTCCTGCAAATTGCCTTTAATATCCAGGGCATAATCGCCCTGTTTAAGCGTCAGGCTTTCATTACCTTTGGTTAACTCGGTCGTGCGGTTCTCACCAATGGTTTCAGTGACGTTTTTGGTAATACGGGTGGTGACGTCGTTTTTCACTGTCAGCAGCAGATCTTTTTGCGAGGTGATGACCAGACGCTCTTCGCCTTTTTTATCGTCGAAGCGCAACTCATGGCCTTCTTCAACATTGCCGTTGAGGGAGCTGCGTGAAACGAATCCGGCGTGATTTTTCTCCTCAGGCAGGCTCAGCGGCGGTTTGTTTTGCCCGTTGTATACCGAGCCGGTCACCAGAGGATAATCAGGGTTGCCATGCACAAAGCTGACCGTAACTTCGCTGTTGACGCGAGGCAGGAACATGGCGCCGAAACGGCCACCCGCCCACGGCTGCGAAACCCGCACCCAGCAGGAACTGCCATCGTCATGTTTGTTTTCGCGATCCCACGGGAACTGAATTTTGATGCGGCCATATTCGTCCGTGTGGACTTCTTCTGATTTTGGCCCGACAACGATGGCGGTCAGAATACCGGCGATTTCAGGTTGTCTGGTGAGGCACGGCGGACGCCAGGAAAGGCTGTCTTTCAACACAGTGAGCGCGTAGCCAAAATCAGGCTGCCCGTCATCAATGTTGCTTGATGCATGCATATGAACCGACTTGATTCGGTAGTTTCCCCGACAGGAAGGATGCCCGCTCAGAAGGAATTTATCGCCACAGCCTAGCCACCACACGCTGGCTTCGGCGTAAAACTGCTGGTTATCGGCCTCAAGCTGTTCCATCTTCAGCCGGGCTTCTGATTGCAGTAATTCGCGTTTTTCATGGCCGTGCGCGTCCACGTAGCTGACACCCGGCACGGAATATTCCGCTTCCACGGCTTTCGATTCGCCCTCCACACTGGCTGCCTGCACAATGTTAAAACCTTTGAGCATCACGGAAGAGGCCGCCAGTGAAGAACTGGCCACCCAGTTCAGGATACCGACGCCATCGCCTCGCCCCTGCAGTGGCATAAAGGGTAACTCCGCCGTTTTGCCAGACTGATGGCTGGACGGATGATCGGCCAGTACCAGCGTGTGTTGCCCGGCATCATGCTGGAAGAAGTAATAGATCCCTTCCTGCTCAAGAAGGCGGCTAATGAAGTCAAAATCGGATTCGCGATACTGAATGCAGTATTCACGCGGCTGATAAGTCGCACGCAGACGCAAATCAATGTGGCTGATGTTCTGCTGGCGCAGCAGCTTGCACACTAAATCCGGTACGGTAATATTCTGGAAAACCGCCAGGTTACGTCCGAGACGCAACAATGCCATGCGCGGTTCCAGCGTACCGGTGAAGGTACTGATACCATCGACATTATTGTCTTCTTTAATCTGTGTCAGCACACCATGCACGTAGCGCTTTTGGTTGCCACGACCAATCTCACAGGCCATTTCATGCCCCAGAAAACGCCCCATCTGCGGAGTTATTAACGACGTGCGAAACTGGACCTGATAGCTGAAGGTGTCAGAGAATTGTTCATCGCCCTCGATATACATCAGCGTCAGTGAATCAGCGGCATCGCCAACGAAACGGATAAACCGGTTGTCTTGTCCTGCTACTTTCGACATTTTTTATTTTCCTTCCCGGCAGACGGGTAAACGAATTTTATGCTGGCCTGCTCCCTCGGAGGCCCCGAGACAAATATCCAGCCCGAGTTGCCCGCACCCCAACGAGGTAACGACGTTCGTGGTATTTTCGATCAGCAGATCAATATCAAAATCCAGACCCGGACCAACGTATTCACGCAGATGCGACCACAGATTTTGGTAGTGCTTGCCCTTTGGCAAAAAAAGACCGGCGTTTTTCATCGGCACCGGTCCCAGTGTCACCGTAAAATGTGATTGTCGATCCCAGTACACGCTGCCCAGCATGGGAGCAGCGGCCAGCGTATGTGACGGTTCTCCCAGCCGGCAACACTGGGCCGGGTCCATGACCTGCCATCCGCCGGTAAAAGGCGTGACTTTCGCCGCCACGGAAAAGCGGTGTTTTAACCAGGTTTCAACGTTGAGCATTGAGCGTACTGAATGCGCAAATAAATCAGCAAACTGCTCCTGCTGCAGAGATGGCGCACTGTTTGCCACGCCGGATAACGCACGGATTGCCTGACTCAGCGGCCGTGTTGCACTGAATTCTGCCATGGCGTAATAGTGATATTTCTGCCAGGCGAGATAGCGCAGGCTATGTAGCCGGTGGTTAAAAATGTCCAAAAAAGCTTTGGCAGTTTTGTCCCCATGGCGGTAATAGCGGTCGATCATCCACTCGGTGTATACCGTGGGTAACGCGCCCAGTGCCCCCGTCAGTCCCTGGGCGGCCACTTCAACTTGCCAGCGCTGCTGATCCAGCGGAGTTACCGACGTAATGTCACCTTTCGGCGCATCCAGCGAGAGCGGTGAAATGAAATCAAGTTGCGCTTCGAGCACCTGTTTGCTGTCTTTTCCCTGTGCTCTGGTCAGACTGCGTAACATCAGCCGCACCTGTTGGAAAAAGTTATGCGGACTGAGGATTTTGCTTAGATCCATGACAGCCTTCCTGCCCGCACAGGCCATGTCCGTGGAGTTTCACCCGGTGAGTCAATGCAGGTGATTACACGGGTGAAACTGTTGACCGGTGCGTACAACGCCAGGAAACAATCAATAAAGCGACACAGCAGGAAGTACTCAACTTCTTCGGCCGCTTCGCTGGCAAAGGTTATGCGGATCTCCATCCCCCGCGCCATGGAACGGGGATCCAAAGGCGCCAGCCGGGTAACGACCGGGCCAGACTCGACATGCAGGATCAGGTTGATCAAGCGGGTAATGCCCGGATTATCGACAAAGTTGTACAGCGCCAGTGATTCCCTGAGTACACGGGCGCCTTCCGGCCCACTGATCAACATATGGTTGAGCGAAAGCTGAGAAATCAAACGCCAGCGCGTAGCCTGCTTAGCCGGTGGCCTGACCGGCAGCGTCGGGCGTGTCAGCGCAATAATTTTCATGCCCGCAATCGGCAGCTCTGATTCGAAATCGCCTTCAGGAGCGCCGTTGCGCATGGCTGCGGGAATCTCACGATTGGTGCAGGTCAGGTTCATGCTGACAATGTCGCAACCGGGCGCTAACGGGCTTTCTCCCCGGTCAGAAAAAGCGATAAATAACGATGTGGCGACACCGTCATTTTGCATGGTTTCGCGGCGCATACATTGCCAGAACAAACCGGTTTCACCGTCACTGGCGGAATGGTCCAAACCAAACAATGGATAAACAGGCCGGGACTGTGTTTCATTGCCCAGTTTGCGCATCGCCGAAACGCCGTCTACAGACCAGACTTCCATCGCATCCTGGTGACGAATGTCAGGGATAACCGGATATTCCGCCGTTTCGTGATCAGGTGAAATCGGTTCGGCCCGATGGGCGAAAAGATTAACAGCAGGCGTGCAGTTGAGCAGAAACAGGTTTTCGTTCACCGCACCAGCTATTTTCTCCAACTGACGCGCTATCATGCAGCGGTTGAATTTCACCACCAGTGAAAGCTCGCTTTGACTGCCCGCCACCATGCCAGCAGGCAACGGCATATCAATAAAATGAAACTTTTGCGGGAAGTAAAAATAGTCCTGCAACAGGCTGTGAGTGGGCGAAACCCGTGAATCACCCGCAAGCAAGCCTTCATTTTCACCGAAGCCTGCGGCACGTATAGTTTGCGGCGACAGCGTATGACTCTGCCCTTGCTGGAAAACTGTCAGTGACTCAACTTCGCTGCACAGCAAGGTATAAAGGATGTTGACGATGCGACTGGCGCCGCTGAGATGCAACCTCAGGGAATCCGCCGCCAGTGTGGCACCGGGCCAGACCGATAATTGTATTTTCAGACTCCAGCTCATGTCATCGGCATCCAGATGCAGGCTGACGTTATGCAGACTGACAGGTTGAAGCGTAACCGGATAAGTGGTGCGAAAACGGCAGACCTGTCCGTTCACCGGACGGGAAAATAATGCTGTTCCGGCGTCAATGCGGTTACTGGCTGTCAGCGCACTGACTTTGATATCTGGCTGCATTTGTACGACGCAAACCGAAGGAAAAGGACGCAAAAATTGCGGAGCCAACACCGTCAGCAATGCATCAGTCACTTCCGGCATATCCTCATCGAGACGTTGCTGAATCTGCGCCGTGACCAGCGCAAAGGACTCAATAATTCGCTCAATATGTGGATCTTCTGACGTACCTTCTGACATCCCTAAGCGTCTGGCGACTTTTGGGAAATGGCGGGCAAACGCCTTCCCCTGCGTTTTGAGGTAAGCGAGTTCATTCTGATAATAAGAAATTAATTTTTTCGCCAACATTATAAACACTCGTTAATCACGCAGAGAAAATTGACTGATGACATCGTCCCACATTAGACGGTAGCGAACTTCACCATTGAATGTTTCAGCATTAATAATGAATGAACAAAGACTTCCCAGTTCTTCACCGGGGGTCACGCAGACGTTTTTCAATCTTGGTTCAAAGCGTTGTAATGCCATTTCAATACGTGATTGCATAATGGCATTGCGCTCAAGACGAGGCGTATCACTGGAAAAAACGTCACTGACTCCATAATTAAGTATCGACTCATTAATCAGTGGAATATTATCAATGCGGTAACTTCGGGGGCGTGAAGACAAAAGCAGCAATATTTCGTCAATGAGTGTGCTGCTTTTGTCTTCTTCCTCAATAAGGTCATTTTGATCTTTTGGGTTATTGTCAGATAATTGCTGTAATAAGCTCTTCATCAATAAGCCTTAATACAGTGCACGCTTACAGCGTGCACTGTTGTTTTAAAAATTACAGCTTAGTGTTCTCAACCAGATTCCAGCCCACAGGACCTTGTTTGCTGGTTTTACCGTCTGGCTCAACCATATTAGTTTCGAATGTCATCTGACCAAATACAAAGCTCAGATTTTCACTCGGAACATCCCCTTCTGAATAAGCGTTGAAATTGTAGCTGT
The DNA here is from genome assembly GCF_040544515.1 of Rahnella sp. 2050. Lineage (NCBI taxonomy): Bacteria > Pseudomonadati > Pseudomonadota > Gammaproteobacteria > Enterobacterales > Yersiniaceae > Rahnella > Rahnella sp. 2050. The sequence goes on from NZ_JBEPKE010000003.1 coordinate 174,191, forward strand.
TCAGTACACAGTTTTTATAGGTCAGCTTGAGTGCTTCAACCAGTTTCTCACCCTGGAACAATGCTTTAACAATAACAATTTGCTTAACATTGCTGCCTTGCGCAACCATATTGGATAACTGAGTAGAGGTAGTATCCATTACTTTTGAAAATGAAATTGCATCAAAGTTGACGCCATCGCTGTTTACCTGACCGCTAGCATTATCAATTTTAGCTGAGCAGTAAACACCGAAATTCATATTCTCAACGGCAATCCAACCTTCATAACCTTTATTACTTACAGTGCCTTTAATACCATCAATTTGCATGAAAAGCGATTCAGTGGCCATTTTATATCCTTATTTTTACGATTAAGTATTTATGCACCCGTCGATGCAGGAAGTTCCGCTACCAGACGCAGCGACATGCTGAGTCCTTCAAGCTGGAAATGCGGTTTTAAATACGCAACGGCGCGATAACTGCCCGGAGAACCTGGTACATCAACAACTTCGACCACAGCCTCACGTAACGGATGGCTTGCTTTAATCGTTGGTCCTACATTATCTGAACCCACAACATATTGGTTGATCCAGTTCTGCAGGAAATTCTGGCATTCAGATTTGGACATGAAGCTGCCCACTTTATCGCGCACGATGGATTTTAGATAATGAGCAAAGCGCGACGTTGTCATAATATATTGCAACTGACTTGACAATTTGGCGTTAGCATTCGCCAGCTCAGAATCGTATTTACGCGGTTTATTGGTCGACTGCACAGCGAAGAACGCCGCGTAATCTGTACCTTTGCAATAAATGAGCGGAATAAAACCAAGCTCAGCTAACTCTTTTTCGCGACGGTCAGAAATTGCCACTTCTGTCGGGCATTGCATGACCTTTTCGCCGGTCTGCGAAATGTAATTGTAGGTCGGCAGTGACTTCACCAAACCGCCGCCTTCAACACCACGGATCGCCGCACACCAGCCGTGTTCCTCAAACGCCTCGACCATACGGCCCGCTAAATCATAAGCCGCGTTGACCCATAAATAGCTGGCTCCTTCATTATTTTCATCAATTTTTTCTTCGAAATTAAACGCGTCTACGGATACAGTTTTTGCACCGTAAGGCAGACGGCCGATAACACGTGGCAGCGTTAAGCCGACATAACGTGAGTCGTCACTCTGACGGAAGGATTTCCAGCGGGCGTAGTCAGAGGTTTCAAACAGTTTGCCCAGATCACGCGGACGCGGCATTTCGGAGAACGATCCCATCGCAAACATGCCAGGGTTCGCAGCACTCAGGAATGGCGCGTGGGCGGCGGCGGCAACATGTGAAATCTGTTCCAGCAGTTGCACATCTTCCGGCATACAGTCGAATTCAAAATCACCCACAAAAGCAGAGTAAGGGTCACCGCCAAAGGTACCGTATTCGCTTTCATAAATGCTTTTGAATAATGAAGACTGATCAAAGTCAGAGGCGGATTTAAAATCACGCAGCAGCTCTTTCTTCGTGCAGTTAAAGACACGCACTTTGGTGTTTTCCGTGACGCTGCTTTGCACCAGTTTGTGCAAACCACGCCAGGAAGATTCCATACGCTGGAATTCAGGTGCCTGAATAATTTTGCTGACTTGAGAAGACAGCAGTTCATCGATGGCGGCAATGCGTGCTTCGATGCTACCCACCAGATCATTGGAAACAATGACCGCACCTGATGCCACTTCCGACAGGAAGTTATCCAACTGGCTTTTTACTTTATTACGATCGGATTCCCGGCGGATGGCCTGAGTATTATCGATAATTTGATCGAGATAATCACCGGACTGCTCAGCTTGAGCTGAAGCATTCATGACCTGGATATCGCTCATTCTACTTCCCCTTTGGCAGGTTCTGCGTCTTTCGCCATACCCTCTAATAATTCAACCAGTTGCTCTTTCAGACGGTCATTGCTCGCAGTTCTGTTGCGCAAATCACTCAGTTGCTCGCGTAATTCAAGAAGTTTGCGCAACGGTTCCACCTGCATCGCCACGTTTTCAGGAGAGAAGTCATCCATAGAGTTGAATTCCAGTGCAATAGCCATCTGGCCTTCTTTTTCTGGCAACGTACTTTCCACCAGCATGTCCACAGCCGGCTTCATTCCTTCCATGACATTATTAAAGTTGTCTTTATCAATGTGCGTAAAACGACGGTCGCGCAGTGGCAAATCATCTTTAGCAAAATTCCCGATAACCCCCATCACCAGAGGTAATTCTTTTTTGGATTCAGCACCGCCAACTTCAACGTCGTACGTAATTTGAACGCGAGGGGGACGCGCTTTGCTCAATTTATATTGTGTATTACTCACGGATAAATCACCATAATGTTTAAAAGAGAGAATTAATATGGCCGTGATAATAAACAGTAATTATAGATTTTCACATATCCGATTGCTTACTAATACATTTACCTTTGCTAAAGTATTTTATTTTTTTCATAAAAAATAACAATATACAGGGTTATTTTAATTATTTGTAAATGAAAAAATAGAATGTATCGAGATTAGATTTTAATATTTATAATAAGGAATGCTTGAATTTTTTATAAAAACAAGAAATACCACGAAATATTAAATGATAATTATTTTTACATTTCATTTTTGACATTCTCCATTCAACTCTTTTTTAAAGAAATAGTATGTGATAGGACCTGCAATGATAATTGTTTTCACGCCATACAAGGGTACGCATAACTTCACAACCTGTACCTTCATCATCACATTCAGAATGCGGCGTCACTGGAGATCTTCGGCCTGGTGACGTTCTGTACTGTCCTGAAACAGTAAGATTTTCTGAATAAATCATACTCACTCTACATCGTTATGATGATTGATGTTTTTGATGCTTCTCATCGTAATTTTCATCACTTTGCGGGCATTTTGAACAAATATAGCCCGTGCTAACATTCTTAACCAACACTATAACATACTGAAAATAAAGGTTTTTTTATTTTGTTTTTTGTGGCAGACTGCGCATCTCAATTAATAAATAGCCTTTGGGATTACCGAAGGCCTGACTGGTCCGTTTTATGCAACTTTATACCATCCTCATTCTGGCGTTCGGTATGTCCATGGATGCCTTCGCAGCCGCTATTGGCAAAGGTGCCTCTCTGCACCGGCCACCGCTAAAAGAGGCGTTACGCACAGGGCTTATTTTTGGCGTAATTGAAGCGATTACACCGGTGATCGGATGGGGAATTGGTCTGGCGGCCAGCCAGTTTATTATGAGCTGGGATCACTGGGTGGCATTCACCCTGCTGCTGATCCTTGGTATCCGCATGATTGCGGAAGCCTTCAGGAAAGATAAATTGGAAGAAGATACGCAGGCACCACGTCGTCACGGTTTCTGGGTACTGGTCACTGCAGCTGTCGCGACCAGTCTGGATGCAATGGCTGTGGGCGTCGGTCTGGCCTTTCTTCAGGTGAATATTCTGGTGATGGCGCTGACTATTGGTGCCGCCACCACCATCATGGCGACATCCGGTATGTTGCTTGGCCGGTTTCTCGGTGCCGCGATGGGCAAATGGGCTGAAATTCTGGGTGGCGTGGTGCTGATTGGTATCGGTACGTCAATTCTCATCGAGCATCTTGGTCTGCTCGGTTGAGTCTTCATCCAGCGAAGCTATTTTTTATAGTGCCGACTAACAGGCTACTTTTCGATTCCTCAGATAATTTATGTTTGAGATTATCTTCGCGCACAAAATCGATAAACGCCTGTAATGGCGCGGGGATCAGACGCCGGTCATTGTAGTAAAGATATGGCCCGGAAAACGACAGCCACCATGGTTGCAAGATAGCCTCCAGTTTGCCGCTGGCAATGGCAGGCCGCAGCCATTCTTCGAACAGATAGATAATACCCGCACCCGCCACCGCCGTTTCTACCGCCAGATCCACCGCGCCCCCTACACTCACCACCAGCGGGCCGCTGACCTGAACGCTGAGGCTTTCGCCCTCATGTTCGAACTCCCAGTCCGGCATAATCCCGCTGGCATAGCGACCACGCAGGCATCGGTGTTGTATCAGATCCCGCGGATGCGATGGCCGTCCATGCACATTCAGGTAATCAGGGGAGGCCGCCGCCGCATAACGCTGACGGCGCGGTCCGATGGGGATCGCCACCATGTCCTGCTCGAGACGTTCGTCGTAACGAATACCGGCATCGCAGCCATCACGAAATACATCCTGCACGTTACTTTCAGCAATGATTTCCAGCTGGATATCGGGGTAACGCCGGAGAAATTCGGGCACAAGTGCAGGCAAAACCAGCCGGGTTGCGCTGACCGGCACATTCAGCCGCAGTGTACCGCCGGGCGTATTGCGATAACGGTTGAGAGCATCGAGTGCCGCATCCACTTCATTCATGGCCGGGAGCAACCGCTCGAGCAGCGCCCTGCCCGCTTCGGTCAACACCACCGCCCGCGTTGTGCGGTGAAATAAGCGAATGCCCAGTTGTTGTTCGGCCCGGCGCACAGCATCGCTCAGCCGGGATGCATTACTGCCTGTGACGCGTGCCGCTTCACGAAATCCTCCGGCTTTGGCCACTTCTACCACTGCGTGCAACAGCGCGATATCCATCGGCATTGTGCGTCACCCTGTACAGTTACTTCTGATTTAACCGGATAGTTGCACACTCACAACATCGCGACAATCATTTGATTGATCCCGAGTGACACACAGAGAATCGCGGTATTAATTAAACCGAAAGCTCCTCACGAAATACTAACGATCTTTAACACAATCTTTCCTTTACGCTGACGTTATGCGTGGAACTAACTTTTTAGGATTAAGTCTACCTTAGCAGTAAATTTCATTATGTCTTTATGACGGCCCTTTAATAGAACACCCGCATGATGATAATGAAGTTTATATATAATGATAAGAGTCAGGCATAAAGTTACATTCTTGATGACAGTGTATTTAATGAGGAAAGAAATGAAAATATTAATAATCAGACGGGAAAACATTGGTGATCTTATCCTTACAACCCCGCTGATTTCTATGCTGGCGAAAAATCATCACGTCGATGTGCTGGTTAATTCTTACAACAAACAGGTTCTTGAAGGTAATCCCGGCGTCAGTAAAGTTCATCATTATACTAAACTGCATCATGAAGGATCTTACACTCAAAAGATAAAAGCCATTTTACGCCGTGTAGTCACCACTTTGGCTATTCGGAAAGAAGGTTATGATGTAGCTATTGTGGCAGGGAACTGGAATAAAAGACCTTTGCGATGGGCAACATTATCACGGGCCAAACGAATCATCGCGATAGGAAGTGATTCGCCAGACTCTGTCACCGATAAAATACCTTATATGCGGGATGGCATGCATATGGTTGAACAGATGGCTGAACTCGCCAGGCCTTTAAATTGTCACGCCAAACCGGGGAAACTGGCTTTATGGGTGACAAAATCTGAAAAAGAACTGGCAGCTCACAAAATAAAAAACACTTACAATATGCCCTTATATGGTTTGCAGATCAGCGCCCGAAAAGAAAAACAACGCTGGCCCGTTGAGAATTATATCGAAATCGCGCACAGGCTGGCGCGTGACGAACCTTGCAAAATTATTCTTTTCTGGTCGCCAGGTTCAGAAGATAACTTGTGTCATCCCGGGGATGACCAGAAAGCGCAGTACATCATCAACGCCTGCAAAGATATTATTATGGTTCCTTTCGATACCGTAAATATTCGTGAACTTATGGCCGGAATGTCTCTGTGCCACCAGATAATCACCAGCGATGGCGGTGCATTGCACATTGCAGCGGGTGTGGGAAAACCAGTGGTGGCGCTTTTTGGTAACAGTGATCCGCAGGTCTGGGGGCCATGGAAAGTGCCGTGCAGAATCATTGCTGCTGCAGACGAAGAGGTTTCTCATATTTCAACCGATGAAGTTTATAACAATTTCGTTGCACTGAGAGATGAAGTGCTTACTGAAAATACAAAAAAATGAGTAACAGCCTAAAACTCTATTTGTAATTTAATGGAAAAATAGTCCCTATCATCGCGTTGCGGGTAACCTGAACAGAAATGAAAGCCATCAAGATAAAAGTAATAAAGACGATATTGCATATCTATTGTTTTTTAACGAGAAGAAAAAAATATTCGCTGGAAGAGCGTGAAACATCACCGGGTAATATTGTCATTTACTCCACTACCGCGCTGGGGGACTACCTCATGAACACACCAGCAATCATGCATTTAAAGAATAGATTTCCAGCCAGCAAAATAATACTGGTTACCAGTAAAAAAAATCACAGCCTGGTTGTGCAATATGATTGGTTTGACCATATTTATATATGGGATAATAAAGTTGTCAGAATATTACCTTTGTTATGTAAACTCAGAAAACACAAACCTGATATTTCCGTTATTTTACACGCACACTTTCCTTATGACATATTTTGTGCTGTTTTATCCGGCAGTAAAATGATTTTACGCGACCACTATGGCAGTGAGTCTCCCGAACTTAATCGTTATTTAGATCACTATTCCGGTTACTATGACGGACATACTATCCGGCGCAAATTGAAGTTACTCGAAACACTGGGAGAAAATACTGGCGACACGACAATGCATCTTCCCATGATCAATACTCTTTTACCGCGTCAGTATTTACGCCAGCGCATTGGATTTCAGTTAGGGGCATCCAATGAGACCCGTCGCTGGCCGGTATGTTTTTTCAGTACACTCGCCTGTATGTTATTAGACAACGATCGGGATCTGGAAATCATTATCACAGGCACAACATCCGAAAAGAATCTGGCGAATGATTTCTTAAAACAATTACCCGCTCACTATCAGAATAATATATGCGTAATGTCTGGTCATACGCAGTTGACAGAATTAGTCACGCTGTTGAAAAGTCTGGATGTTCTTGTTACGGGTGACACCGGGCCGCTACATATCGCAGTGGCCGCTGGCGTAAATACAGTCAGTCTTTTTGCCACAGCCAATCCAGCCTATACCGGTCCGTGTCAGGATCCGGATAAACATATTATTTTGCACCGTCCTGATGGTGAAAAAACAGAACATCCCATGATGGCGATTCTGCCTGTTGAGGTTTACCACGCTGTCAGGGAATTGCTGGGGAGGACATATGACAGTGAATGATGTGCTGGAAGGGAAAATCATTGATTTTCTTGAACAACATAACCACCCCACCGTGTTTGGTTTTTACAATAAGGTCTGCGGGAGTGATTTTTCATTGTTAAAGCTTTCGCTGAGTGAAATACAGACGGATATCCTGATGAACGATTTTTTCATCCAGTTCAAGGTAAAACCTAAAAACTATCGCACATCCAACCATTTCCCCGAAAAAACGGGTGTTCTCGGTTCATTGATTTTTACCCTAAACCGGATGCAGGGAAAAGTGACACCCATAACCGTCAGAGCGCTGCACGATGCGGCTCTTATGGGCGTCTGGCCTGATTATCTTCAGGGCAAAAATCAATAAACAGTGTCCTGTGCAGAATTCAGCGCGATAACCTTCGCCATTGTGCGCCAGTCCGTACAGTTTGTCCTGATTTCACCGGATAGTTGCACAACCTGCCCGCGGCTACAATCAGTGAACAATCACACAGGAGAATTCCATGTCACAACCTTCAATGACTTACCCCCTCGGCGACAGAGAAGTGGCGCGCTTAGGTTATGGCGCAATGCAATTGGCTGGCCCCGGCGTTTTTGGCCCGATCAGCGATGAAGCACGGGGCATTCAGGTGCTGCGTGATGCCCTGGCATCTGGTGTTAATCACATCGACACCAGCGATTTTTATGGTCCGCATGAAACCAATAAGCTGATCAAAAAAGCCCTGCATCCGTATCCCGATAATCTGTGCATCGTGACAAAAGTCGGCGCACGACGCGATGAAAAAGGCGGCTGGTTACCGGCTTTCAGCCCGCAGGAACTGACGCAGGCGGTGGAAGATAACCTGCGCAATCTCGGGCTGGAGACGCTGGAAGTGGTAAATTTGCGCAGCATGCTCGATGAACGTCAGCCAAAAGAAGGATCACTGGCACCGCAGCTGGAGGCGCTGATTACGCTGAAAGAGCGCGGCCTGATCCGTCATATAGGTCTGAGCAATGTGACTGCAAAACAGGTCGCCGATGCACAGAAACTGACGACGATCGCCTGCGTTCAGAACATGTATAACCTGGCGAACCGTCACGACGACGCGCTGGTGGATAGCCTGGCTGAACAGGAAATCGCGTATGTGCCGTTCTTCCCGCTGGGCGGTTTTTCGCCGTTGCAGTCAACGCAGCTTGATGAAGTAGCGGCACAATTGCAGGCGACGCCGATGCAGGTCGCGCTGGCCTGGCTGCTCAAACGCTCGCCGAATATCTTGTTGATCCCCGGCACGTCATCGCCGCAGCATCTACAGGAAAATCTGGCCAGTGCGAAGGTGATTTTGTCCGATGAAGTGATGGAAAAACTGAACGGAATAGCGGGTTAGCTCTCACACATCCCCCGGCACATCATGCGGGGGAATGGTTTCCCCGGTGGCTGAATCTTCGCCCCGTGGTATTAACGGAGTCTGGTCACTCACAGCAATTCATGGGCCTGCGCGCAGATCAGTTGTCTCAGCCATTTCTGCGCATTGCTGTCATCAGAACGCCGGTGCCACAACAGATAAAACGGGATCTCCGGCAATGCCACCGGCGGCAGGGTCATCACGATATTGGGGTGTTTCTCGCTCACTACCACGCTGCGTTTGAGCACCGTCGCGACATACCCCGTCTGCTGCACCACACCGGCAACGCCAGCCATGGTCGGCAACGTCAGACGAAGTTCACGAGCCAGCCCCATCTCCCTGAGTTGTTCATCGACCAGACCATAATGATTTCCTTCCGGCGAGACCAGAATATGGCTCATCCCGAGATAGGTTTCTAACGTCATGCCGTTGCGTGCCGCATCACTGTCGCGGCGGATAAGCGTGACAAATTCATCACTGAACAAGGGCTGCGATAAGATGCGGTTTTCCGGCCGGGTCGGGTGAATACCGATCACCACATCAACCTCACCGGCATCCAGCATCGACACGGACGCATCGCGGTCGGTGAATGTCCTCACATGCAGTGTCACTCCGGGCGCCTGTTCGCTGATCGCCCGCATAATGCCGGGCAGTAACACCATCAGCGGATATTCGGACGTGCCAAGCGTAAAAGACATTTTTCTGTTTTCCGGCGCAAAATTGTCGTCCGGAGCCAGCAGATGACTCAGTTCGTTAAGTGCTTTTGACACATGCAAACCGATCTCTTTTGCCCTGGCGGTAGGCAGCAAACCGGAAGCACTGCGGATAAACAGCGGATCCGCAAAATGCGTTCGCAGGCGCGACAATGCCGCGCTCATCGCGGGCTGACTGACCACCGCTTTGCTGGCGGCACGGGTCACATTCCGCTCTTCCATCAGCGCATCAAACGCGACCAGCAGATTCAAATCGAGACCCTTAAAATCCATAAAACGTATATTCCTCTATATGCTTTTCTTATTTCAATTCTTACTGATATGAATGTGATACTCGCTGCGTGCACCACATTAACCCTATAAAAATGCAATCAGCCAGAGGAATTTAACGATGTCAGACAACAATAGCGAGATGGCAAATCGTCTTATCGCGGAGCGTAAAGCCGTTGAAAAAATCTATCAGGCTTTTAGCCTGCATGATCCGGACTTAATGGATGAGGCAGTCACGCAGGACTGGAAAGATATTCCCCTCGCGCCAGGTCAGGCATCCGGCCCCGAAGGGTTGAAACCGATCATCCGGGGGTTCATTGAGGCTTTTCCGGATGTGAAGATCACCATCCACGACCTTCTTCAGACCCCGGGGAAGATTGCCGTGCGCGCAGAAATTACCGGTACCCATCACGGCAACTTTATGGGCATCGAACCGACCGGCAAATTTGTCAGCATCCGGCTGCATGAATTTCATGAGCTGAATGGCGAACGCGTCACCACCACCTGGCATCTGGAAGACTGGTTTGGCGCGTTCATGCAACTCGGTCAGTTCCCGCCGCAGGGTTAACAACCGGACAACAATTAAAGGCAAGCGCTGACCCGTCTGATAGATTTCATTTCGGATTGTCTGGCGGTGAGGCGGGTGCGGCGAACCAGTTATCCTGAGTTACCATGACCGCCGTTTCCGGCTGATTCACAAAATTCGGCGACATGATCTGCACATTAAATTCGTTGAATACGTCCTGAATGTGACTGTGCAATTCGCTTCTCACTGTGGCAAGAGATTCGCCCGGCTGGAGATGCACCTGCAGTTCATAAGCGATGTACCAGTCCATCAGGCTGAGCTGGCGCACCAGCGGCTTCTGCTGAAGATCAATACCTCGCGTGCGACTGGCGGCCACGACAGCCCGCAGGCAGCCGGATTGTATCTTTATGAAATTGGCACAGAAGATGCCGGGCTGACCGAATACCCCCTACCTTACGCTGAACTCCAATACCGTCCAGAAGACGTTGCGCAAACTGGCTTTCATGAGCCTGTCCGGGACTCAGCACGATGTTTAGCGGGAGACCGCTTGCGCCTGTCACCCGATGGATTTTGATGCCAAAACCACCGTGAGAGCGACCCAGCCCATTATCTCCGGTTATATAGGGATGTTTTTTTGAGCGCCGGCAGCACATTTCAGCGCCCGGATATTACTGCCATCCATCGCTGTGGCAGACCAGTCAACAAGGCCATAAAGCAACCTGTTGAAAATAAGGTTAATCACTGCCGATTTTGACCATTGGTTAAAGCGGATAAACGGTTTTCCACGGCCCCTATCGTTTAGATAAATCGCGCCATAGGGCACCTGAACACAACACCCAGAACATGCCGTTGATGATCATGCGGTGCTGTGCCCATGGCCGTCCGCCCCGTGGCGTAGCAGGCTCAAGAGGCAACAAGGACTGGATGATGGTCCATGCTTCGCCGGGAAGGTCGTAGCGAGGCATAGTTTACTATGTCTTGAAAACAGATAGTTACTATAGCCCGGATGATTAAGGGACACAGCTTAGCTGCAGGTCACCTGCAGCCAGGCCTTAATTCATTTACGGTGAAGGTTTTTCAGGCCCATCGTCGCGCAGTTATCTAACGTTACTCTTCGCCTTCATAAGCCTGACGATAGAGTTCAATGACCTGCTCTTTAGTCGCTTTGCGCGGGTTCGTTAACTGGCAGACATCTTTTTTCGCATTCTCGGCCATGATGGCAAAATCTTCAGGTTTGACGCCCAGGCTTTTCAGATCGCGAGGAATGCCAACCTGCCTGCTCAGGCGGCGGATGGCGTTAATGGCTTTAACCGCAGCCTCATCGGTAGAGAGCCCGGCCACGTTTTCCCCCATGGCCTCTGCAATATCGCGGAAGCGATTAAGGTTGCCAATCAAGTTAAAGTACTCAACATAAGGCAGCAGAATGGCATTACATACCCCATGGGGAAGGTTATAGAACCCGCCCAACTGATGCGCCATCGCATGGACATAGCCCAGAGAAGCGTTGTTAAAGGCAATCCCGGCGAGGTACTGCCCGTAGGCCATATTATCCCTTGCCTTCATATATTCGCCGTTTGCCACAGCTTTGGGAAGGTACTGGGTGATCATCCTGATCGCTTGCAGCGCGGCGGCATCAGTCAGCGGGTTCGCCATGGTAGACACGTACGCTTCGATGGCGTGAGTTAACGCATCCATGCCGGTCGCGGCGGTCAGTGAAGGTGGCATCCCGACCATGAGTTCCGGGTCGTTAATCGAGATTTGAGGCGTCACGCGCCAGTCAACAATCGCCATTTTAACTTTACGTGCTGTATCAGTGATGATGCAGAAACGGGTAATTTCTGAAGCGGTACCTGCGGTGGTGTTGATTGCCATTAATGGGATCATATCGTTGCTGGATTTATCAATACCCTCAAAGTCGTGAATATTTCCTCCATTGGCTGCGACTAATCCAATACCTTTCGCACAGTCATGGGAGGAACCGCCACCGAGTGAAACAATACCATTGCAGCCATGTTCCCGGTAAAAACTAATCCCCGCCTCTACGTTTTTATCTGTGGGGTTAGGTTCCGCGCCACCAAATATACGCGCTTCAATACCGGCTTCTTCATAAATTTTAGCGACTTTGTCCGCCATGCCACTTTTTGCCAGGAAAGCGTCCGTGACAATCATGATTTTTTTTACATCTAACGTTTTTGCCAGCGTACCGGCTTCCTGAACACTGCCTTCGCCAAATACATTTCGTGTTGGCAGAAAATAATATGTCGACATTGAGCTTCCCCTGTTCATAAATGTGATTGTTAATGTGTCCATGACTGCTTTTGAGCGGTAGACAAAATGCATCAAGCGCGGAGCGGGTGATGCGAACAAAAGCGCGGACCGAACATATCCACGACAATGGTAAGGGATTACTGGTAAAGAACAGAGAACAACCTCACAAAAGGAAGGGTCTTTATAACAAAAAGAATTATCTTTTTTCACATTGCATGTCTGGTTGGTCGTTGACCTGGTCGATTCAGGTTACCGCTGGAGATTTCACGCCGGCCAATACACAAATGTTGTTGCAAATCTTGCGACGTCTGCGGCAGAGGGAAGCGGCGAAAATAATCGGGTGAGCCATACACGGCGGCGGTGAAGGGGCCTGTCTCCGATCTTCGTACGAATACATAAACAATTTCCTGACAGTCTAATAAATCGTCCGCACCACCTCGCAGGATACAAACACATCGCTGGACAGCCTATTTGTTTCGGCCTATTTTTAATCAATCGATTGATTAACTCTTTTATGAGGCAATATGCCGACCTCTCAACCTCCCATAACTTCTCGTGGCGAACAGGCTAAAAATAGCCTTATTAAAGCTGCCATCGCTCAGTTTGGTGAATATGGCTTGCAGGCGACCACCCGTGATATCGCGGCTCTTGCCGGGCAAAATATTGCGGCTATCACCTATTATTTCGGCTCAAAAGAAGAGCTGTATATTGCTTCTGCTGGGTGGATTGCAGATTTTATCAACGACAATTTTCTTGAGCACATGCAGTGCGCCGAAGAGGTTATGAGTCAGTCGCCATCAGACAAAGCGCAAATCCGCCAGCTAATTCATACGGCATGTGAGCAAATGATAAGGCTGCTCACCTCCGATGAAACTCTGAATCTCAGCAAATTTATCTCTCGCGAACAGCTTTCGCCAACACCCGCTTATCAGCTCATCCACGATCGTGTGATAGCACCGATGCACAGCCACCTGACTTCCCTTGTGGGCCGTTACACTGGACGTGATCCCCTGGATACCGAAACCATTTTGCATACTCACGCTTTGCTCGGACAGATTCTGGCCTTCCGACTGGGGCGGGAAACTATTTTACTACGCACCGGTTGGACAAACTTTGATAAGGCCAACCGGCAGCAAATCAGTAGCGTTGTGTTAACCCACGTCGATTTCATCCTGCTGGGATTGTCTGTTAATTAAGGAAGATCGTGCCATGAAAAATAAAAAGCCCATGGTTGTGCTCGTTGTTATTGCGTTGCTGGTCAGCTGTTTTGGCGGCTGGATGTGGTATCAAAGCGAGCAGGAAAAGCCATTAACGCTCTACGGGAATGTGGATATTCGCACAGTGAACATGAGCTTTCGCGTCGGTGGTCGCCTCGCTACGTTGCAGGTCGATGAAGGCGATTCAATCAAGGCTGGGGAAACGCTCGGGGAACTGGACAAAGGCCCGTATCAAAACGCCTTGCAACAGGCGGAAGCAAACGTTGCAGCGACACAAGCGAAATTTGATTTGATTATTGCCGGCTACCGTGACGAAGAAATTGCCCAGGTGGCCGCGCAGGTGAATCAGGCGCAGGCTGCCTATGACTATGCCCAGAATTTTTACCAGCGCCAACAAGGGCTGTGGGCCAGACGCATGATTGCTGCAAATGAGCTGGAAAATTCCCGTTCATCAAGCGATCAGGCAAAAGCTACGCTGAAAGCCGCGCGCGATAAGCTCAGTCAGTACCACAACGGTAACCGCCCACAAGAGATTGCCCAGGCACAGGCCAGTCTGCAACAGGCTAAAGCACAGCTCTCCCAGGCGCAGCTGGATTTACAGGACACCACGCTTACCGCCCCATCCGCCGGCACATTGCTTACTCGCGCTGTTGAACCAGGGAGCATGCTCAGCGCGGGTAGCACGGTATTAACGCTTTCCCTTACACGCCCGGTGTGGGTACGTGCTTATGTGAATGAAGTGAGTCTTTACAATGTACAGCCGGGTACGGAAGTGCAGATTTATACCGACGGGCGTCCCGAAAAGCCCTATCACGGCAAAATTGGCTTTGTTTCTCCTACCGCGGAGTTCACCCCTAAAACGGTTGAGACGCCCGATCTGCGCACCGATTTGGTCTATCGCCTGCGCATTATCGTGACCGATGCCGACGATTCGCTGCGTCAGGGTATGCCGGTCACCGTAAGTTTTAACAATGGTGCCCAGCATGACCCGCTATGACAGCGGCATCATCCGCTTACAGGGGCTGATGAAAAACTTCCCTGAACTGGGTAAACCCGCGGTAGCAAGCCTCGAATGTGAAATCCACCCGGGGGAAGTCACCGGGTTGGTGGGGCCTGACGGCGCAGGGAAAACCACGCTAATGCGTATGCTGGCAGGCTTGATGAAACCTAGCGGGGGAAGTGCACAGGTCATAGGCCTCGACCCAATCAAAGATGGCAGTGCCCTACACGCCGTAGTAGGGTACATGCCGCAAAAATTCGGGCTGTATGAAGATCTGACGGTAATGGAAAATCTCACTCTGTACGCAGACCTGCGTGGAGTGACGGCCGAGGAACGTAAAAAAACATTTGCGCGGCTGCTAGAATTTACTTCCCTCGGTCCCTTTACCTCGCGCCTCGCCGGCAAACTTTCCGGCGGTATGAAGCAGAAGCTAGGCCTCGCCTGTACACTGGTCGGCCAACCCAAGGTTCTGCTGCTCGATGAGCCCGGCGTCGGCGTAGACCCCATTTCGCGACGCGAGCTGTGGCAGATGGTGCACGAACTGGCAGGTGAAGGGATGCTGATCCTATGGAGTACTTCGTACCTCGACGAAGCTGAACAGTGCCGCGAGGTGCTGCTGCTGAACGAAGGCGAGCTGCTGTATCACGGAGCACCAAAAGAGCTGACGCAGAAAATGGCCGGGCGTTCGCTGCTGGTGAGTCATGGGGGAGAAAACAACCGCAAGCTGCTTCAGCGGGCGCTGAAATTGCCGCAGGTGAGCGACGGTGTGATCCAGGGGCGTTCCGTACGTCTGATACTGGCAAAAGACGCCACTATAGAAGAGCTGGCACAAGCATTGGATCTGTCTCTGGAGCAAATAACGCGTACCGTCCCGCGTTTTGAAGATGCGTTTATCGAACTGCTGGGGGGTACCGGCACGAAGGAATCACCGCTAGGAAAAATACTGCATACGGTGGAAGGCAGTTCCGAAGAAACGGTGATTGAAGCCAAACAGCTCACAAAGAAATTTGGTGATTTCACAGCGACTGACCAGGTCAATTTTACCGTACAGCGCGGCGAGATCTTCGGGCTGCTTGGGCCGAACGGCGCGGGTAAATCCACGACGTTTAAAATGATGTGCGGGCTGCTAGTGCCGACCTCTGGCAAGGCGCTGGTGTTGGATATGGATCTGAAAACCAGCTCCGGTAAGGCCCGTCAGCATCTGGGATATATGGCACAGAAGTTTTCGTTGTACGGCAACCTGACGGTTGCACAAAATCTGCGTTTCTTCTCAGGTGTGTACGGGCTGCACGGCAAGGCGCAGGACGACAAAATTTCCCGTATGAGTGAAGCGTTTAACCTCCAGCCGATATTTAACAGCCCGACAGATTCCCTGCCACTCGGCTTCAAGCAGCGCCTGGCGTTGGCCTGCTCACTGATGCATGAGCCGGATATTCTGTTCCTTGATGAACCCACGTCTGGCGTTGACCCGATTACACGGCGCGAATTCTGGTTGCACATCAACGACATGGTTGAAAAAGGTGTAACCGTGATGGTCACCACACACTTTATGGACGAGGCGGAATATTGCGACCGTATCGGGCTGGTATATCGTGGCAAGCTTATCGCCAGCGGCACGCCGGACGATCTCAAACAGCAGGCGGCAGACGACGAGCAGGTCGACCCAACCATGGAACAGGCATTTATCACGCTGATAAACAAGTGGGATAAGGAGCACACGCATGAGTGAGCATAAAATAGTCTCATGGAGGCGAGTACGCGCCCTCTGCGTGAAGGAAACGCGCCAGATTGCGCGTGACCCGAGCAGTTGGTTGATTGCTGTGGTGATCCCCCTGCTGCTGCTTTTTATTTTCGGCTTTGGCATCAACCTGGATTCAAGCCGCCTGCACGTGGGGATTCTGCTGGAACAGCAAAGCGAAGAAGCGCTGAGTTTCGCTCATACCATCAGCGCTTCGCCCTACATTCAGCCGACCATCAGCGATAACCGCCAAGAACTGATTCAGCTCATGCAGGCGGGAAAAATCCGCGGCATAGTGGTTATCCCTACAGACTTTGCGCAGAACATGGCGCGCGCCGGGGCTACAGCGCCGGTTCAGGTGATTACCGACGGCAGCGAACCGAACACCGCAAACTTTGTGCAGGGCTATGTCGAAGGGATCTGGCAGGTATGGCAACAGCAGCGCGCGAAGAGCCGGGGTGAAAGCGTCGAGCCACTGATTGATGTGCAACTGCGTTACTGGTTTAACCCTGCTGCTATCAGTCAGCATTTCATTATTCCGGGGGCGATAACCATCATTATGACGGTTATCGGTGCCATTCTGACATCGCTGGTCGTGGCGCGTGAGTGGGAACGAGGCACTATGGAAGCCCTGCTTTCAACGCAGATAACGCGTACCGAGTTGTTGCTGTGCAAGTTGCTCCCCTACTATGTGCTCGGCATGCTGGCAATGCTACTGTGTATGGTGGTTTCGGTATTTATTCTCGGCGTACCCTATCGCGGTTCGCTGCTACTGTTATTTTTGATTACCAGTCTGTTTTTGCTCAGTACGCTTGGTATGGGTCTGCTGATTTCGACTATCACTCGCAACCAGTTTAACGCCGCTCAAGTGGCGCTGAACGCTGCATTTTTACCTTCCATCATGCTCTCGGGCTTTATCTTCCAGATCGACAGCATGCCAGCGATTATCCGCGCAGTGACTTATATCATACCGGCGCGCTACTTCGTGAATACCCTGCAAACCCTGTTTCTCGCGGGAAATATCTCCACGGTGCTGATAGTTAACGTACTGTGTCTCATTGTCTCGGCAGTGATGTTTATCGGCCTGACGGCGTTGAAGACCAAACGTCGTCTGGATTAAGGGAAAGTTATGTATCATCGACTCTGGACATTAATTCGCAAAGAACTGCAATCCCTGCTGCGCGAGCCGCAAACCCGTACCATTTTGATTTTGCCGGTGGTGTTGCAGGTGATTCTGTTCCCGTTTGCCGCCACGCTTGAGGTCACTAACGCCACCATCGCGATTTACAACCAAGACAATGGCAGCCATTCCGTGGAACTGACGCAACGTTTTGCACACGCCAAAGCTTTTAGCCATCTGCTGCTGTTAAAAAGCCCGCAGGAAATCCAGCCAACCCTCGATAAACAAAAAGCGCTGCTGCTGATCCACTTCCCTGCGGATTTCTCGCGAAATTTGGCAAGCAATCAGCCAGCTAAACTGCAAATTATTCTTGACGGTCGTAACTCGAACAGTGCGCAGATTGCCGCCAATTACCTGCAGCAAATCGTGAAAAACTACCAACTAGAACTCATGACTGGTCAACCGAAGTCGAATAACAGTGAGCTGGTAATACGCAATTGGTATAACCCAAACCTGAACTACAAATGGTTTGTGGTGCCGTCGCTTATCGCCATGATAACGACCATCGGCGTAATGATTGTGACTTCACTGTCCGTTGCTCGTGAACGTGAACAAGGCACGCTCGACCAGCTCCTGGTGTCGCCGCTTGCCACCTGGCAGATATTTGTTGGTAAAGCCGTACCCGCGCAGATTGTCGCCATTGCGCAGGCCACTATTGTGCTCGGTGTGGGAATATGGGGTTATCAAATCCCCTTCTCTGGTTCGGTCTTACTGTTCTACTTCACCATGTTGATTTACGGGCTTTCGCTGGTGGGATTCGGGCTGCTGATTTCTGCACTTAGTTCGACGCAGCAGCAGGCATTTATTGGCGTATTTGTCTTTATGATGCCGGCGATTCTGCTTTCCGGCTATGTCTCACCGGTAGAGAACATGCCCGTGTGGTTGCAAAATCTGACGTGGATAAATCCTATCCGGCACTTCACGGACATCACAAAACAAATTTACCTGAAAGATGCGAGTCTGGACATTGTATGGGGAAGCCTGTGGCCGCTACTGGTGATTGCAGCGATAACAGGCTCAGCGGCGTACTGGATGTTTCGCCGCAAAGTGGCCTGATCTGTCAATCAAATTCTTCGCCAGGGGTTGCCACGCACATTGATGACTTTAGATGAGCTACATCCTTCAGCATGGCAGCCACACGTTGAAATTGCTGTCATAGACCACCCTTGTTAAAAAATAGTGTTATTTTTGACCAGAAAGCTCCGTTGTACGACGTACCGCAGCCAGAACGCTGCTTTGCAGACCAGCGGCGAAATTAATTTTATTCAACTCATATAAACCATTAATGCCAACCCCTGCCGGAGAGTTATTAATATCCATCAACTGGCGCGGATGGCGCCCGGATAACTTAAGCATTTCAACCGCGCCCACCAGGTTTTCCCATACCACTTGTGTTGACTGAGTCCGGGTTAATCCGGCAAGGACACCGGCGTCCGCCAGCGCTTCGACAAAATAATAGACATAGTTGACACCAGCGACAGCAAAACCGGTGAAGACGTCAATCAACCGTTCTTCCAGCACCATCACCTTGCCGAAACTTTCCAGAAACGGCATTACGGACGCGCTGTTAACATAAGCATTAAACGCCACGCCGCTGTAGCCCAGCCCGGTATCCGTCAGCGTATTCGGGATGATACGCGTAATCGGGCGTGACTCGCCCAGCATCAAAGACAACTGGGTCAGCGTTACGCCAGCAATAATAGAAATGACCGACGTCTGTGGCGCGGCATACTGCTTAATCAGTTGTGCGACATCAGCAATATTATCCTGCGGACGTACCCCAATCACGATGTGATCCGCTGCGGCCAGCGCGTTTGGCAAATCTTGTGTATTGCTCAACTCATAGCGCGCTTTCAGCGTTTCAATTCGCTCTGGATCAATATCCGATAAGCTGACCTCGTCCGGGTTTAATGCGCCGCGTTTTAAGGCTGCGCGCAGAATCGCTTCGGTCATTTGACCAGCACCAATAAAGTGGATATGGCTCATAGTTAATCCTCAGAAGTAACAGAAACAGGACCCAATGACCTCTCCACCAGCGATACCCAAAGACCGATGCCAGGTGCGATAAGTTGGTCATTAAAATCATAATGCGGGTTATGTAATGCCGCGCCCGGCGTTGGGCCATCGGCCCCCAGCCACAAATAAGCGCCCGGACAGGCTTCCAGAAAATAGGCGAAATCTTCTGCCGCCATTGAGGGTGATAACTGTGTGTGGACCTGCGTGATCCCCTCGACGTGGCGTGCGGCATCCGCCAGAATTTTTGCCTGTTGCGCATGGTTGACGGTTACCGGGTAACCGTATTCCCAGCGAATGCTGCCACTGACGCCAAATGGCCCGACGAGCTGTTCGACATACTCCGCCATCAGAATCTGGCAGCGCGCTCTGGCCGTCTGGCTCAGGCAACGCAGCGTGCCGGACAATTGCATTGTCTGCGGGACGACATTTATTGCTTCCCCGGCCTGGAGTTGCGTCACGCTGATCACGACGCTGTCCAGCGGAGAGAGTCGGCGCGTCATGATCGTTTGCAACGCGGTAATCAGGTGTGCACCGGCCAGCACCGGATCGGCCCCTTTTTCCGGCATCGCCGCATGGCATCCCACGCCAGTCAGCGTGATAAAAAAATTGTCCTGAGAAGCCATCATTGGGCCTGTGCTAACGGCCACTTGCCCCACCGGCAGCCCCGGCCAGTTGTGCAGCGCATAAACCGCAGAAACGGGAAAGCGCGTAAAGATCCCTTCTTCCACCATTAAACGCCCGCCGCCGGCATTCTCTTCCGCAGGCTGAAAAATAAAGTACACCGTCCCGTTGAACGCTCTGGTCTGGCTGAGATAGCGCGCCGCCCCCAGTAAAATGGCGGTATGCCCGTCATGTCCACAGGCGTGCATCATGCCTGGCGAGGAAGAGCACCATGCAACAGCGTTGTTTTCCTGGATGGGTAATGCATCAATATCAGCGCGAAGGGCTATAGACGGCCCCTCGCCATTGCGAAGAACACCCATCACGCCAGTGCCCGCAATGCCGGTATGCACTTCAAGATCATATTGGCGCAGCAGGCTGCTGATTTTCGCGGAAGTATGAAATTCTTGTAAGCCAATCTCCGGGTGCGTGTGGATCTCACGTCGCCAGATAATCGCCTGTTGAATAATCTCTTCGGGAATGGAGCGCATATATCCTCTACATTTTCCCGGCACAATGCCGCAGCATGACGCTGTGAATGAATTACCGGAACGCGTAATGCCCTCTGGTAGCTGATTAAATTATCGTTTTGGACCTAATGAAAAGAGTGGCTCAGGGCTTCCCAAAATAAATCCTGGCAAGCCCTTCTTTTGTGACTTCAACCGCGTGCTCGGCACTCAATGAAATATGTTGCTCAATCAGCACCACGCCTTTTTCGATATTCCGCTGGCGTAATGCTGCGATAATTTCGACATGCTCGTCATAGGCATTGTTCCTGCGCACGGGCGTTTCGAGATCGATACGCCGGAAAAAGCGGCTCAGCGAATTCAGACTATCGAGCATTTCATAGAGCCGACTATTATGGGAAATACGGGCTATTTCCATGTGGAAACGCTCATCAATTTCCGCAATCTTCGCCCAATCCTGTTCGGTTTGCGCCGGGCGATGCTGGCTCACTTCTTCCCAGATAGCCGTGGTCGTAGCGATCTCTTCATCTGTTGCCCGCAGGCAGGCGAAACGAAAGGTCGATTGCTCTATAACCATTCGCACCTCATAAAGTTCGCGGACACCTTCCGGCGTCAGGTCACGGGAGTAAAAACCCCGGTTGGGTACAAAATTCATAAAGCCGTCTTTTGCCAGACGGTTCAGCGCTTCCCGCACCGGCGTACGCGAGACCCCCAGTTGTGCCGCAAGCTCAACTTCATTCACCCGTTCGCCGGGACGAAAGTAGTAATCAATCGCCATGCCTTTCACTTTCTCGTAGACCTTTTCCACACTGTCAGCGCTACGGGATTTCTTTTTTATGATAACCACATTATCCCCTTAATTTACCGCATGCTCAGCACGAAAATAAAAATGCGGCAAAGATTATTTCACGTAATGTTTTTATAGATAGCACAGCAAAAAAAACAACTCAACACAAAAGTGAATACACTTTTCTTTAATTAAAAAATTACTCATTCATAAGCATTTTTCATCTTATTTATTCTTATGGATTTTCCCCGCACCATTTTACGGCAGCATTGCACTAAAATGATTCAAAGTGTATTCACTTATGCACACAGATATTTTTATTGGCCATGATAAAAATGAAAACGAAAGTTTTTTAGATATTTTCGATTCCATTGTATTTATTCATGAATTTGCATTCGTTTAACCTGAAATAAGCACTTGATACCGGGAACGTCCTGTTATCTGGCATCGTCTTTGCTTAATACACAAGTGTATGCACTTATATATTCACTTTAGTGCGCTCTTTTTCGGCATTACCAGGCAGGCTTGTGCACATTTGCGCAGGCGACAAAACACCGGCCTCAGAAGCCGGCAACAGCAAACCGGAGAACCAACATGAAAAATCGTTTCGGGCAAGGCATGATGCTGTCAACACTGGCAGGTATGACGTTGTTTGGTCTGGCGCGCACGGCGCAGGCCGATGTGAACATGGGTGCAATTTTGCCCTTAACCGGCACCAGCGCCAGCATTGGTGAAGATCAGCGTCGTGGTATTGAACTGGCGGTTGAACAGGTTAATGCCCAGGGCGGCGTTAATGGTCAGCCATTACATGTGATCGTGGAAGATTCCGCCGAAAGCCCGGTTACAGGCCTGAATGCCGTACGTAAGTTAACTCAGGTTAACCATGTCCCTTTAGTGATGGGCAGTTTTTCCTCTGGTGTCACCATTCCGGTTGGGCAATATCTGGTGAAGAACAATCTGCTGCACATCAATATTTCCGGTACCAGCACCGATATCCGCAAAATCGGCGCTACCTCCTGGAGCGTTATTGGCCTGGATTCTCTTTCCGCAAGCTTCTCGGCAGAAGATGTGCGCCAGCTCGGTTACAGCAAAGTGGCCTTTATCGCCCCGGATGGTGCTTACGGTCAGGGTATGGCGAAGCAGTTCACCAACGCGTTTGAAAAAGCCGGGGGCAAAGTGGTCGCCAAAGTGCTCTATGCCAGCGGTCAGCCTTCTTATCGCCGCGAGCTGGAACAAATTTCTCGCGCTCATCCGCAAGCCTACGTTTACACCAGCTACGGCCAGGATGCCATTGTGCTGAACCGTGAGGCCTGGGAGCTGGGTCTGAATAAAACGCCCTGGTATGGCATGTATTTAACCATGGCCGTTGAAGGTTCCCCGGCGCAGTACACCAACGGGCAGGTTGGTATGGAAGTCGCAGGTATTGACCAGAAAACGTCGGGTGGTCACGGCGTAAATTATGCTGAGCTGTACCAGAAAAAATTCCATGAGAAACCTCGCTCTGTGTACGGTAGCTATGCCTGGGATAGCGTAATGCTGGCGGCGGCAGCTATCGACAAAGCGCACAGTGCCGATCCGGCAGCCATGATCGCGGCAATGAAAACCGTTGCGCCTGGCTTTACCGGCATTACCGGTACATTAAATCTGGATGCCGATAACCAGCGTATGTCTCAGCCCTACCTGAAAGTGAAAGCGTTTAATGGCGTACCGGTTCCCCGGTAACGAGCCGCTTTATCTTGCCAGTTCACGCTACATCATCGGGGAAAAACCATGCTGCAGTTTTTGATTGATACATTGATTCGCACTGCGGATTTGTCGCTGGTCGCGCTGGGATTAAGCCTGGTTTACGGGCTGGTACGGTTCGCCAACATCGCTCATATGCAATATGCCATGGTCGGTTCATTTATCACCGCCGCCGGGCTTCGTCTTGGCATGCCGTTGGCTCTGGCAATCGTGTTTTCTGCATTGGTCTGCGGCATGCTGTCCATGATTTTGCATCACTGGGTTTATCAGCCACTGCTGAAAAGCGGTACCGCTAACGCCATGATCGGATCGCTTGCGGTATCGATGGTGCTGATCGCACTGGTTCTCGGGGTTGAGGGGTCGGCCCCGGTGAATTATTCCCTGCCTGTGGGTGCGCTCTTGCAGGTTGGGGACACCCGAATCTCCTCTGACGAACTCTGGGGTCTTGGCGTCACGATTTCGCTGGTGGTGGTGTTCAGCCTGTTGCTGTTTCGTACGCCGCAAGGTCGCGCTATCCGTGCGCTGGCAAGTAACCGGGATCTGGCAGCAGCCTCCGGGTTAAATGCCAGCGCAATTATCCACACCGTCAACCTGTTGGCTGGAATGCTGGCCGCTGTGGGAGGCAGTATGCTGGCGATGAATGCCAGCGCATGGGTCAACCAGGGCAATGATCTGATGTTGCCGGTGCTCGCTGCCGCCATTCTCGGCGGGCTGGGAAATCCAATGGGCGCCATTTTTGGTGCACTTCTTATCGCTGCAACCGAAACCCTCGTGACCAACATCGACTGGAGCTGGCTGTTCGGCGGCGACTTATTGTTTATCCCGGTGACCTGGGTGAACGCCTCATCGTTTGTCATTCTGCTGCTGGCGCTGTTACTGCGTCCTTATGGCCTGTTTAACCGGGAGGTCCGCCGTGTCTGAGTTTTTACTGCATATCCTTTGCCTTGCCGGGATCTATGCCATTATCGCGCTTGCCCTGAATTTACAGGCAGGTTACGCCGGTTTGCTGAATTTCGGTCACATTGTGTTTGTCGGAACCGGCGCTTATGCCGTCGGTCTGGGAAACAATTTTGGGTTGCCGCTGTGGGTGGTGATCCCGGCCGGGTTACTGTGTGCCATTGTTATCAGCGCACTGATGGCGTTGCTGGGGCGTCAGCTAACGGCGGACTACTGGGGCATTGCCACGTTGGCGCTGGCTGAAATCATCCGCATTGCCGTCGTCAATGAAGACGCACTGACGGGCGGCGCGCAGGGGATTGGCGGCCTGTCTTCGCCCTGGTCGACCGGTGATACCGTCACCGATACGCGTATCTTCGCGATCATTATTCTGCTCAGCGTCATCGTCGCCACGCTCGCCAGCCTGCGTATCGGCGCCAGCCGGTTTGGGCGGGCGCTGCGCCTGATGCGCGAGCAACCTCAGTTAGCGATCTGCATGGGCTATGCGCTGCCGTGGCTGAAATGCCGGGCGTTGATGAGCAGTGCTGTGATGTGCTGTCTGGCCGGTATGTTACTGGCCTGGTACACCGATTATGTCAGCCCGGATTACCTGCTTTCGTCGGAAACCTTTCTTATCTGGAGCATGGTGATGATCGGTGGTATTGGCAATGTGCGCGGCGTGTTGCTGGGCGTGTTGCTGGTGGAAGGGCTGTATAACTTTATCCCCTTTGCAAAAGACTATTTCCACATCAGTTCAGACCTGACTGGCGCTCTACGCCTGGGGTTGGTGGGTCTGGCTTTATTACTGTGTCTGCTCACACGGCCAGGTGGTCTGTTACCGGAAAAATTAAGGACTTTCTCATGAGCCGTTTGCTTGAAGTGGCTGATATCAGCAAATCCTTTGGCGGCAACCAGGTACTGACATCCGTATCATTTACGCTGGAAAAGGGGGAGATTCTTGGCCTGCTGGGGCCGAATGGTTCCGGTAAAAGTACGCTGCTCAACACCATTTCCGGGTTTAACCGGCCGGATGGCGGCAGCATCACATTCGATGGACAGTCCATTACTCGTCAGCCCAGCCACCGGATCATCCAGGCTGGCATTGCACGCACCTTCCAGCTCCCCGTCATGCCGGAAAAGATGAGCGTTATGGAAGTCGTGATGACTGCCGGTACTCGTCAGCACGGGTTATTCAACGGTCTGCTGGGGCTGGCTTCCGGGCGTAAAGCCGAACAGGAAGACAGGACCCGCGCCAGCGAATTACTGGATACCTTGCTGTTAACCAAAGTTAAAGATCTGCCTGCTGCGGCGCTTTCCGGCGGACAGAAAAAACTACTGGGTATTGCCTGCGCGCTGATGGGTAAACCGACGCTGCTGATGCTGGATGAGCCTATGGCCGGTGTGCACCCGAAATTACGCCAGGAGCTGGTGGAAACGTTGGTCAACCTGAGCCGTCAGGGTATTTCACTTTTGGTTATTGAACACGATATGCATTTTATAAACACCCTGTGCCAGCGCTGCATCGTGCTGGATCGCGGACAGATTGTCGCCAGTTGCCGCCCGGATGAACTGGCGCAGAACCAGCAAGTACTGGATGCCTATTTAGGGCAAAGCACCGCAACATTGCAGGAGGCCGTATGATTACCCTCGAAAACGTGGTCGCCGGTTATACCCCGGGGATTGATATTCTGCACGGTATTTCATTGCATGTTGAACAGGCGGAAATCGTGACGCTGCTGGGGCCAAATGGCTGCGGCAAATCCACCTTGCTGAAATCGATTGCCGGATTTGTCTCCCCGCGCGAAGGACGGGTTGAAATCGATGGATGCGAAACGGCAAAAATTCCGGTGCACCGGAAAATCCGTGAATGCTCACTCGGGTTTGTCCCACAACTGGACAACGTCTTCAACAATCTGACCGTGGCAGAAAATCTACAAACCGGGGGACAATTTTTACCGCCAGGCCAACGTAAGCAGCGAATGGCGCAACTGGCGGAAAATTACCCGGTGTTACATAAAAAATGGCAATCACCCGCGTCAGCGCTTTCCGGCGGCGAGCGACAAATCCTCGCGCTGGCAAGGGCTCTGATGCCTGAACCCGCAGTACTGCTGCTCGATGAACCTTCGGCCGGGCTGTCACCGAAAATGCTTACGGAAGTTTTTAGCGCCATACAAACCATTCGCCGCCAGGAAAAAGTGACCATTTTAATGGTCGAGCAGAATGCTATGGAGGCACTGCACATTTCCGACCGGGTCTATGTTCTGGCGCTGGGGAAAGTGGCGATGGAGGGCAGCGCGCAGGACCTGCTACACGACCCCCGTATGCGCGAACTCTATTTTGGCGGTCGTGCCGCCTGACAGGATCAGTAAAAAGAACAGAAGGAAGACACCATGCCGATTACCCCGGTTATCGATCACGCGGTGATTAATGTCGATGAAGAACTGGATCAGGCGCAAGGCCTGTTCCAGCGGATGGGATTTCAGCTCAGTACACGGGGGCACCATTCGATGGGCTCCAGTAACCATCTGGCCGTCTTTGCAGATAACTATCTGGAACTTTTAGGTTATGAGCCTGCCAGTCAGACAGACTCGCGAGGATTGTGGAACGTTGCGCCAGGCCTTGCCGGACTGGTCTGGAAAACCCGGGATGCGCATGCGGTATGGCAGCACCTCCGGCAATGTCAACTCGATGGCGAACCGCCGACCCGCTTCTCACGCCCGGTGATATTGCCGGACGGCAGCCAGACTGAGGCCCGGTTCTGCATCTCGCGGATCCGCGCCAGCGCCCTGGCATACGGCTTCAGTTTTTTCTGCGAACATCAAACGCCGCAGGCCGTTTGGCAGCCCGCCTGGCGGGTACATCCTAATGGCGTGCAAGCGCTGTCTGCCTTCGTTATTGCCTCGCCTCAACCTGAACAGACGCTGGCGCTGTATCACCAGTTGTTCAGTGTGGAGGCCCGCGCGGAGGCCAACGGTGGTTATGTGCTTGATTCAGGGACCTGCTGCCTGCGTATTATCACTCATCAACAAGCACGTCTGGAATTCGCGCTTCCGCCTGTCGCTGCGCAGGCACCGGCGAAAATGGTGGCGCTCTGTTTCCAGGTAGCATCACTGGAGCAGCTCAGGCGCTGTCTTAGCCAGGGGGATATTCAGTGGCGCGAGCAAGATGATCAACTGTTGGTGACGCAGCAGCATGCTCAGTGGCTGGCGATGCGCTTTAAGGATAAATAGCGGTGAAGCTCCGCCAGTTACTGTTGGTAAATCTCACTTAATTTCCATTTGTTCATCCCTGAAGTGGAAGTTAACGCCCACAGCAGCACCAAGATTATTACTGTCAGGAGCTTCGAATTTTAAGTCATTGACATCCTGTTCTATAAAGTATTAAAAAAGTCGGCTGATATTTAATTTTATAAATTATAAAGAGCTATACATGATTAAATATATTGTGTCATTTTCAATTATGATTGTCGTTCTCATTATTTTTTTGCTTAGCCGATTATATGATTTCGATCTTTCAGGGTACGGGCAACAACGTTCTATATCTTTTAAGCATAATAACGATGTTCTGGTGGGGACGTTGATTATGCCTCCAGGTAAGGTTTCTCCTCCGTTTGTGCTTTTAGTTCATGGAGACGGACCTCAGGACCGCTGGTCAGAAGGTGGATATATTCCATTGGTTAAATTCCTTGTCTCACAGGGAATTGCCGTTTTTTCATGGGATAAACCTGGTGTGGATAAAAGTACAGGTAACTGGCTGGCACAGACAATGTCAGATCGCGCAGAGGAGGCGGTTTTGGCGTTAAAAAAACTGAGAGAACAGCCGGAACTGAAAAAAAGTCGCGGAGGTTATCTTGGGTTCTCGCAGGCAGGTTGGGTTGTACCGCAGGCGAGCCAACTGACAACAACTGAGTTTGTTGTGCTGATAGGTGCGGCGATAAACTGGCGTAATCAGGGCATATACTATACAGGGCAACGACTTAAAGTCGAAGGTCGCTCCCTGAATGATATTCAGGATGCTAAAAAACATGAAGCCGTGGCTTTTGACCGCCAGTTTACAGAAGAAGCAGCGGTTCTCCCCTGCCACTCCCAATGTACGCGCCAGGACTTCGAACGCAGGAATTCTCTGGCTGATGCGACGAAAGATATTTCCGGTACACATACTCCGGTATTAATTCTGATGGGCCAGGATGACCGGAATGTAGACGCTGATGAAACAGCCACGGTCTGGGCCAAAGCACTACCAGCGGGCACTCCCCGCTGTATCAGGCAGTTGCCGGGGGCAACTCACGGACTTTTACGAAGCGAATGGTTTGATTATCAACTTGCTTCTCAGTGGCCTTTGTGGAAACAGGGACTTTTTCTGCTGTCAGGGAGATACTCATATTCGCCCGGGGCGCTCAGGACTGTCTCATCATGGATCCTGAATCAGAACTGTGTGGACTGAATTGCATTCTTATTACGTGCCGAAAGCCAGTTCTTCATCGAAGAGCAGGGACCGAGGTGACTTACCGTCAGAGTGCTACGGTTTCGCTGAACTGGGTTTAAGTCAGGCAACAAAACTATATTGGATACCACACAAACTAAATTAACAGACACTTCAAGCACTTTCAGGAATCGCTTCACAAGTTTCTTGATCCTTAGCTGCATTCAGCAATACTGTATATAAACACAGTATATCGGAATCAACATCATGCAGCTCATTCGACCAACTGAGGCTTCTCAACCAGTCATGCTTCCTCTCTTCTCTGAGAAAGTGCCCTGTGGCTTTCCGAGCCCAGCGCAGGACTATGTCGAGGACAGACTGGATCTCAACAAATTGCTGATAAGACATCCGAGTGCCACTTACTTCATAAAAGTTAGCGGGGAGTCTATGCATGGCGCCGGCATCAGTGATGGGGATCTTTTAGTGGTGGATCGCTCGCTTTCAGCCGTACATGGCGATATTGTTATTGCTGCTGTTTCAGGTGAATTCACCGTGAAAGAACTTCGTACTCATCCTTATCTACAGCTAGTACCTCACAACGATGATTATTCTTCGATTTCATTTCAAAATGCAGAAGAATTAGAAATATTCGGAGTGGTCATTTTTAGTATTAAGGCGCATAAATAATTATGTTCGCTCTCATCGACGTAAATAGTTTTTATACTTCTTGCGAAACTGTTTTTCGGCCAGACTTGCAGGGGAAGCCTGTTGTCGTCGTTTCCAATAACGATGGCTGTATTATTTCTCGCTCAGCCGAGGCAAAATCCCTTGGTATTAAAATGGGTGAGCCATTTTTTAAAATAAAAAACAATACATATAGCTCCAGGGTTTATGTATTCAGTTCTAATTATGCACTTTATGCCGATCTAAGTGAGCGAGTTATGCAGACGCTAACTGAAATGTCTCCTTCGATCGAAGTTTACTCAATAGACGAAGCCTTCGTTAATTTATCTGGGGTAATAAATTGCATGCCCCTAAATTGCTTCGGTCATGAAATGAAAAATAGAGTATTTAAAAATACAGGATTAACTGTGGGGGTTGGTATTGCACAAACAAAGACATTAGCAAAGTTAGCTAACCATGCAGCCAAGAAATGGCGTGGCACTGGTGGCATTGTCGACTTATCGAATATTGAACGTCAGCGCAGGCTACTGGCAATTATCTCTGTTGAGGA
Organism: Rahnella sp. 2050; assembly: GCF_040544515.1. Taxonomy (NCBI): domain Bacteria; kingdom Pseudomonadati; phylum Pseudomonadota; class Gammaproteobacteria; order Enterobacterales; family Yersiniaceae; genus Rahnella; species Rahnella sp. 2050. Next base: position 203,843 of record NZ_JBEPKE010000003.1, read on the forward strand.
TGTCTGGGGTATTGGTCGGAGAATTAGTAAGAAACTTAATTCAATGGGTATTAATACAGCACTTGACCTGGCTGAAAGCTCATTATGGGTAATAAGAAAACACTTCAATGTTGTTCTCGAAAGGACTGTTCGTGAACTTCGAGGTGAACAATGTCTTGAACCGGAAGAGTTTGCACCAGAAAAACAACAGATCATCTGCAGTAGATCTTTTGGCAACCGCATAACTCAGTATTCGGATATGCATCAAGCCATTTGTGACTATGCTGAGCGAGCATCAGAAAAACTACGTAGTGAGCGCCAGTTCTGCCGTTTCGTTAGTGTTTTCCTTCATACCAGCCCACACGCACATAATGAAACATACTATGGAAATCAAGCATCCATGAAGCTACTGACCCCTTCTAATGATACTCGTGACATTATAAATTCGGCCACAAACTCCCTGAAGAGAATATGGGTTGATGGCCATCAATATATGAAGGCTGGCGTTATGTTGGCTGATTTTTTCAGTAATGGAGTAGCGCAGCTAAATTTATTTGACGATAACGCTCCACGAAAAAACAGTGCAGCGTTAATGGAGGCTATCGATAAATTAAATAACTCTGGGAAAGGAAAGATCTGGTTTGCAGGGCAGGGTATTGAAAAAAACTGGGCGATGAAACGGGAGATGCTTTCTCCCGCTTACACAACCCGATATTCAGACTTACCAGTGGCAAGGTGAAATTATTCATGCAAGCCACGAGGAAAGGAAACAGCCTCTGATGAATGCCACTCACGTTCGCCACGCTCACGAAAATCAGCGCCAGCGTCTTCGATGACTTGCTGACTTAAGGTCGGTGAAAACAGTCCGGCTATCACCCGGACTGTTTTCAAACCTGGCGGGGGAATATCAGCTGATATCTGCGCCGTTCGTCTCGATCACTTTCTGATACCAGTGGAACGATTTCTTCCTGTAACGGTTACCGGTGCCGGAAATCTTATCGTCGAGGTCGACATAAATCAGACCGTAGCGTTTACTCATCTCACCGGTAGACATACTCACCAGATCAATACATCCCCACGGGGTATAACCCATCAGTTCCACGCCGTCGTCAATGGCTTCAGCCATCGCCTGAATATGCTGGCGCAGATAGTTGATACGGTAATCATCGGCAATAAAGTGGTTTTCATCCGGCTTATCGACGGCGCCCAGCCCGTTCTCGACAATAAACAACGGCTTTTCATAGCGATCGTACAGCTGATTGAGGGCAATACGCAGGCCGACCGGATCGATTTCCCAGCCCCATTCACTGGCTTCGAGGAACGGATTGCGCGCGCCGCCAAGCAAGTTGCCCTGCGCCGAAACCGCATCAGGATTGGTTTTGTTGATGGTTGAAGACATGTAGTAGCTGAAACCAATGTAATCCACCGTATGTTCTTTAATCAGCGCTAAATCACCCGGCTGAATATCCAGTTCAACACCCTGAGACTTCCACAAACTTTTGGCGTAATACGGATATTTACCACCGGCCTGCACGTCGGCGCAGTAGAAATTAAACGCCTGCGTCTCTTTCAGGGTTTCCAGTTGATTAACCGGATTACAGTCATAAGCGTAGTTGGTGGCAAACAGGATCATGCAACCAATCTGAATCTGTGCGTTGGTTTCATGGGCGATTTTGACCGCCAGACTGCTGGCGACAAACTGGTTATGCCACGCCTGGAATTTCGCCTGCGCCTCAAGCGCGCCGGTTTTTACCGTCAGCCCCTGACTCATGATCGGGAAATGCGCCGCGCTGTTGATCTCGTTGAAAGTCATCCAGTACTTCACTTTATGCCCAAAGCGGGTCAGCACCGTGCGGGCAAAACGCTCAAAGTGACCAATCAGTTCACGGTTTTTCCAGCCGCCAAACGCGGTAGCCAGATGGAGCGGCATCTCATAATGGGAAATGGTGATCACCGGTTCGATGCCGTGCGCAATACAGGCATCAATCACCTGATCATAATGCTTCAGCCCCGCTTCGTTAGGTTCCTGCTCAATACCGTTCGGGTAGATGCGGGTCCAGGCGATAGAAAAGCGGTAACATTTGAATCCCATTTCCGCGAACAGCGCGATATCTTCCTGAAAGCGATGATAGTGATCGATGCCTTTATGATTGGGATACGTGTAGTTTGCAGTATCAAGGGTGAAATCAAACTCCGGTGAGGAAACGATGTTCAGACGCGCTTTGCCACCCGGAATCGCATCGACAATCGACAGCCCTTTGCCATCCTTATCGTAAGCACCTTCAACCTGATTGGCCGCCGTTGCCCCGCCCCACATAAAGCCTTGCGGAAACTTACCTTTCATAAAAACTCCCTGAATGTGTTGATTGATCCCTCGGATCATTTAGCAAATGAATAATTTACCTGTCAAAACACGGCTCTGCCACAAAAGTTACGCCGATGCCCGGGCTTTCAGGCATAACCGGTGCAGTGATCTAAATCACAGATTTTGCTGCATTAATCGCTCCCTGAACCGCTTATTCCGCGTAATAACCGCTTATCTCCCTCTGTGACCGCTTACCAAGTTTCCCCCCTGCGCGCCTGCGAATTTGGCACCCTATGCGGGCAGTAAAGTGTGTAACAAAACAGGTCCCTGCCTCTCTGAAAGCGGTCCTTAATAAAGAAAACAGAGACGGGTATTTCGTGAGTCTTTTAAAATAACCGGGTTATTTATGAATAAAAAAGCATTATTCAAGCACATACCGTGGATGATTGTGGCTCTCCTCGGTGCCTGCTGTCTGGGTGTGGTTGCCCTGCGGCGGGGTGAACATATCAGCGCCTTATGGATAGTCGTGGCCTCTGTCTCGGTTTATCTGGTGGCCTATCGCTATTACAGCCTGTATATCGCGCAAAAGGTCATGAAACTCGACCCTTCGCGCTCGACGCCTGCGGTAATCAACAATGACGGCCTGAACTATGTGCCGACCAACCGCAACGTACTGTTCGGCCACCATTTTGCCGCTATCGCCGGGGCGGGTCCGTTAGTCGGACCTGTGCTCGCCGCGCAAATGGGGTATCTGCCGGGCGTTCTGTGGTTGCTGGCCGGTGTGGTTCTGGCCGGTGCGGTGCAGGACTTCATGGTGCTGTTCATCTCTTCACGCCGTAACGGCGCGTCCCTGGGCGAGATGATCAAAGAAGAGATGGGGCCGGTGCCGGGCACTATCGCCCTGTTCGGCTGTTTCCTGATCATGATTATTATTCTGGCGGTGCTGGCCTTAATCGTGGTGAAAGCACTGGCTGAAAGCCCGTGGGGCGTGTTTACCGTGTGTTCTACGGTGCCGATTGCCCTGTTTATGGGCATCTACATGCGCTTTATCCGCCCGGGTCGCGTGGGTGAGATCTCGGTGATTGGCGTGATCCTGCTCGTCGCGGCTATCTGGTTCGGGGGCGTTATCGCCAGCGATCCTTACTGGGGTCCGGCGCTGACCTTCAAAGACACCACCATTACCTTCACCCTGATTGGTTATGCGTTTGTCTCCGCTCTGTTGCCGGTGTGGCTGATTCTGGCGCCGCGTGATTATCTGGCAACGTTCCTGAAAATCGGCGTTATCGTCGGGCTGGCGATCGGTATCGTGATCCTCAATCCGGAACTGAAAATGCCGGCCCTGACCCAGTACATCGACGGCACAGGTCCGTTGTGGAAAGGCGCCCTGTTCCCGTTCCTGTTTATTACCATCGCCTGCGGTGCGGTGTCTGGTTTCCACGCACTGATCGCCTCCGGCACCACGCCTAAACTGCTGGCCTGCGAAACCGATGCCCGGTTTATCGGTTACGGCGCAATGCTGATGGAATCCTTCGTGGCGGTGATGGCGCTGGTCGCGGCATCAATCATCGAGCCGGGTTTGTACTTCGCCATGAATACCCCGCCAGCCGGTCTGGGCATCATCATGCCAAACCTGCACGAACTGGGCGGTGATCATGCGCCGATGATTCTGGCGCAACTGAAAGACGTCACGGCGCACGCTGCAGCAACCGTCAGTTCATGGGGATTTGTGATCTCGCCTGAGCAGATTATGCAAACGGCGAAAGACATCGGCGAACCCTCAGTGCTGAACCGCGCAGGTGGTGCACCCACGCTGGCCGTCGGGATTGCGCACGTGTTCCACAAAATTATGCCGCTGGCCGATATGGGCTTCTGGTATCACTTCGGCATTCTGTTTGAAGCGCTGTTCATCCTGACCGCACTGGATGCGGGCACCCGTTCCGGCCGCTTTATGTTGCAGGATCTGCTGGGTAACTTTATCCCGTTCCTGAAAAAAACCGATTCACTGATCGCCGGGATTATCGGCACCGCAGGCTGTGTCGGGCTGTGGGGTTATCTGCTGTATCAGGGCGTGGTCGATCCGCTGGGTGGCGTGAAAAGTCTGTGGCCGCTGTTCGGTATCTCAAACCAGATGCTGGCCGCCGTCGCGCTGATCCTCGCCACCGTCGTTCTGGTGAAAATGAAACGTACGAAGTACATCTGGGTCACCATGCTGCCAGCCATCTGGCTGCTTATCTGCACCACCTGGGCGCTGGGTCTGAAACTGTTCAGCACCAATGCACAGATGGAAGGCTTCTTCTACATGGCCGGTCAGTATAAAGAACGCATTGCCACTGGCGGCGCGAACCTGACACCAGAACAAGTCAGCAATATGCACCATATTGTCATCAACAACTACACCAACGCCGGGCTGAGTGTTCTGTTCCTGATTGTGGTGTACAGCATCATTTTCTACGGTATCCGCGCCTGCCTGCAGGCACGTAAAACCGACAAACGTACCGATAAGGAAACGCCTTATGTGCCGGTTCCTGCGGAAGGGATAAAAATCGCCTCCGGGCACTGACCGTTTACCTCAAAGCCCCGCACCCGCGGGGCTTTTCAGCATAAATTCAAAGGAGTACGTATGTTTGACAACTTAGGTGCGGCGAAGAAATACCTCGGTCAGGCCGCACGTATGCTGGTGGGCATACCGGATTACGACACCTACGTCCTGCATATGCAGACCAACCACCCGGATACGCCGCCAATGACCTACGAGGAGTTTTTCCGCGAGCGTCAGCAGGCGCGTTACGGCGGGGATGGTAAAGGCGGAATGCGCTGTTGTTAAGGGGAATAAAATTATGATGCCAATTGCAGTCACAGTATTAACAGGCTTCCTGGGTGCCGGGAAAACCACGCTTTTACGCCAGATCTTGCATACCCGGCACGAGATGAAAATTGCGGTGATCGAGAATGAATTTGGCGAGATGCCCATCGATAACCAGCTGATTGGCGACCGTGCCACACGTATCACCACTTTATCCAACGGCTGCATCTGCTGTACCCGTTCGGGCGAGCTGGAATCGGCGCTGCTGGATTTGCTCGACAGCGTGGATAAAGGCGAGGTGCAGTTTGACCGGCTGATAATCGAATGCACCGGCATGGCCGACCCCGGCCCAATCCTTCAGGCGTTTTTCGCGCATGAAGTCATCTGTGAAAGATATGTGTTAGATGGCGTTATCACGCTGGTGGATGCCGTGCATGCCATGTCTCAGTTGGATCAGTTCCCGCTGGCGCAGTCGCAGATTGGTTACGCTGACCGTATCCTGCTGACTAAAACTGATGTGTCCGGTGAATGTCCTGAGCTGACGGAGCGGCTGCAACGCATTAATGCCCGTGCACCGGTTTATAAAACAGTTCAGGGGGATATCGATCCGGCGCTGCTGTTTGATACCCGCGGATTTATGCTGGAGGAAGACGTGGTCGCCGCCAGACCGCTGTTCCATCGCCTCGCGCCACAGCAAAACACCGTTTCCTCGATTGTGGTAGAACTGGATTATCCGGTGGCGCTGACCGCGATATCGAAGGTGATGGAAGAACTGCTGGCCAGTTTTGCCGATAACCTGATGCGTTATAAAGGGATGTTATGGATAGCCGATCACCCGTGCCGCCTGCTGTTTCAGGGCGTACAGCGCCTCTACAGCGCCGACTGGGATCGCGAGTGGCTGCCGGACGAAACGCCGCGCAGTGCGTTAGTTTTCATTGGCATGCAGTTGCCCGAAACCGAAATCCGCGCGGCCTTTGCCCGGCTGCGTCCGGCCAGCCCTGTCTGACCCATGTGTCCAAAAGAAAAGCGGCGGGGTTTACAGCCCCACCGTCTCTTTCAGTGATTTCAGATAGCGGCGGCTGACCGGCACAATCTGACCATCACGCAGCAGCAGTTCCGCCTGGTTCTTATCCTCCAGACGGATCTCCTTCAGATAATCCATATTCACCAGATATTGCCGGTGACAACGTAACAACGGCGTACGAACTTCCAGCGTGCGCAGGGTCAGTTCGGTGAATGTCTCTTTGCCGTCCTGTCCGGTGACATACACCCCGCCGACCCGGCTGCTGACAAAAGCCACATCTTCAAGCTGCAACAACCAGATACGGTTACTGCTGATACAGGGGATAAACTTCAGCGGCTGCTGATATTGCGGTAACTGTGAGACATCCTGCTCCTGATAGCCCAGTCGTAATCTCGCCAGCGTTTTCTGAAGCCGCGCCGCCTGGATGGGTTTGAGTAAGTAGTCAAACGCGCACTGTTCAAACGCCTGCACCGCATATTCCTCGAACGCGGTGAGGAAAACGATGTGCGGGCGATGTTGCTGATCGAGCATACCGACCATTTCCAGCCCGCTGATGCGCGGCATCTGAATATCGAGAAAGACAATGTCAGGACGGATTTTGTGGATCACGCCAATCGCTTCAATGGCGTTGGTACATTCACCGACAATTTCAATATCGCTTTCATCCTGAAGCTGTAAGCGTAAATTTTCCAGCGCCAGCGGCTCATCATCGACAATCAGCACTCTTAACATGGCGCACCCTCCGCAGGCAGCCGTAACGTGACGCGGGTGAAATCATCCGGTTTACAACTGACCGTAATGCCATAATCATCGCCAAAGCGCGCCCGCAGACGTTTATCGACCAGGCTCATACCTAACCCGTCGCTGCTTTCTTCCGGCTGATATAACCCGGCGTTATCTTCCACTTCGATGATCACCATTTCGCCCTCACTGTAAGCGCGGATCACAATATTGCCATTGCTCAGCAACTGAGAAGTGCCATGTTTGATGGCATTTTCCACTAACGGTTGCAGGGTGAAAGCAGGCAGGCTCTGATCAGAAAAGGCCTCCGGTACCTGTAAATCCACCTTCAGTTGCGTCGGAAATCTTGCCAGCTCGATTTGCAGATAGGCATTCACATGCTCCAGTTCATCCGCCAGCGTAACGACTTCAGAAGAGCGTTTGAGATTCTTGCGAAAGAAGGTCGACAGGTACTGCACCAGTTGACCGGCTTTATCACTGTCGTGGCGGATCACCGCCATTAACGTATTGAGGGCGTTGAATAAGAAATGCGGATTAACCTGAGCATGCAACAGCTTGATTTCAGACTGTGCCAGCAACGCTTTTTGTTGCTCAAATTTACCGGCGAGGATCTGCGCCGACAACAGTTGGGCAATTCCCTCGCCCAGTGTGCGGTTGATGGAGCTGAACAGACGGTTGCGAACCTCATACAATTTGATCGTGCCAATCACCCGCTGATTTTCACCCCGCAGCGGGATCACCAGGGTTGAACCCAGCTTGCAGCTGGGATGCAGTGAACAGCGGTAAGGCATCTCGTTGCCGTCGGCATACACCACTTCATCGTTCTCGATAGCACGCCAGGTATATTGTGATGCGATGGGTTTGCCCACCAGATGGTGATCGTCGCCGATACCGGTAAAGGCCAGCAATTTCTCACGATCAGTAATCGCCACAGCCCCGATATCCAGCTCTTTCAGCAGCACCTGTGCCACTTTCATGCTGTTCTCTTCGTTGAACCCGCGTCGCAAAATGCCTTCCGTCGAGGCGGCCACTTTCAGCGCGGTGGCCGAAAACGCCGAGGTATATTTTTCGAACATTGCCCGCTTATCCAGCAGGATACGCATAAACATCGCGGCCCCGAGGGTATTCGTCACCATCATCGGTGCGGCAATGCTGCCGACCAGATTAAGCGCATCGTGAAACGGGCGGGCAATAAGCAGGATGATTAGCATTTGCAGTATTTCTGCAACAAAGGTGACACCAGCCGCTACCAGAGGATTAAATAACTTATCGATACGTCCACGTTTGATCAAAACGCTGTGTACCAGACCCCCTAATAATCCCTCGGCGATGGTTGAAATCATGCAGCTCAGCGCCGTCATACCGCCCATTGAATAACGGTGGATCCCGCCGGTCAGCCCCACTAACCCCCCGACCACCGGGCCGCCGAGCAACCCGCCCATCACGGCGCCAATCGCGCGGGTATTGGCAATAGAGTCCTCGATATGCAGGCCAAAGTAGGTTCCCATAATGCAAAAAATGGAAAACGTGATGTAACACAATAGCTTATGCGGCAGCCGAACCGACACCTGAACCAGCGGAATAAATAACCGCGTTTTACTCATCAGCCAGGCAATCACCAAAAACACGCACATTTGTTGTAACAGCAGCAATATCAAATTGAATTCGTACATTCCCGGGCATCCAAAATACGACAAGCTGAAAATATATCGTGCTCAGATAAAATTTACCTTGAACCCGCCAGAAGAATGGGAATATTTTTATTGACGAATTAAATTTAATATTCTTCTAAATGAAATATCAGAAAACTATTTAAAGATGCCGTTCAGCAAACGGTAATATGTATTATGCAGCCACCACGACCCGATATTAATGAATCAGAAAGTCGCATGCCTCTCCGATAAAATCATGACTGACTGCTATTGATATCCCCCGCCTTAGCAGATCTCTGCATCAGCCGGCTCAGTATCAGACAGAAAGCCTCACTTGCAGGGTTATAGCGGTGCTCGTTCACACGTAGCAGACAATCCACGGACGGCAACGGCATCCTCTGTTCAAGTTCGCAAAGATCGCTAACCGGTTTTGCGATGCTGAATTCATTCATTATTCCCACCCCAAGGCCTGCATTTATCGCCGCAAGCATACCTGCCACTGAAGGGCACTCCAGCATCACCATAAAGGTAATATCAGCCTGATTCAGTTTCTCCTCAGCCATACGGCGATAAAAACAATCTGTCCCCCAGGTGATCAGTTTAAGGCGATTACCGGATGCATACCGCCACGAAGGAGGTGCACACCAGTATAATTTTTCTGTCCAGAGTACCTTGTCTTCGCCGCTGGCCATGCCCGTGAAATCCTGGTGTAAAATGATGTCCAGTCCCCCCTCAGAAAAATGCTGACGCAGGAGATGGCTTTGCTCAACAACCAGCTGGACATCCACCTCAGGATGATGGTGAGTGAACAGAGCAATAACTGAACACACTTCTGTCAGAGAAATGTGTTCAGTTACCCCAACACGGAGCTTTCCGCGCAATGCCGAAGGTGAAAAATAGGCCACAGCGTTATCGTGTTCGCTGAGTATTTTCACCGCATGCTGGAGTAACACGCTGCCCTTTTCAGTCGGGCAGGCTTTCCCTGCGTGACGTGTCAGGAGCTGACACTGAAGCTGATCTTCAAGTCGCCTGAGTTTCCAGCTCACAGCAGACTGACTCAGGCTGAGGAGTGAAGCCGTTTTGCTCATACTGCCGGTTTGAACGACGGTTCTGAACACCCTGAGCGAATCAACGGAGAGGCGTTTATTCATTTTATTATGACAAAAGTGGGTTACCAGAGGGAAAGAATGTCACTGGCGTCATATTCAGTCAACGGATAGCCTGCTCAGACTGAATAAAAGCGGAGCAAACTATGCCAGGTTGTAATCCATTACTGACTCAACACGTTGTGATAAAGGGTTGTCGCATTGCGACGGGGGTCCACGGCTCAGGCACGCCACTGATTCTGGTTCATGGCACGCCTGCGCATTCTGTCATCTGGCAGACACTCGTCCCGATATTTGTCGACGCAGGCTTTCGTGTTCATCTGTATGACCTTCCAGGGTTCGGCGCATCCGAACGCCCGGTGAAAACGGATACATCGGTAGCCTCACAGGTGACTTTTCTGCTACGACTGCTTGAATACTGGCAACTGGATAAAGCACACTTTTTGGGTCACGACATCGGTGGGGCAATTTCACTTCGGCTGGCATTCGATTACCCGGACCGCCTCCAGACACTCACCCTCGCCGATATTCCAAGCTACGACTCCTGGCCATCGCCTACATGGAAAGACATGCGGGATAATTATGCGGAATATGCATTGATACCGGCCAGCCAACATTGTATTGCGATGTCACGCCAGCTAAAGATGGCCGTTTTTAAAAAGGAAGTGATGACAGGGGAACGGCTGGAGAGTTATCTCGCGCCACTTTGTGGCGTGGTGGAGCAGGCCTCATTTTATCAACATCAGGTCGCTCACTATAATTCCTGTTACACGGCAGACTTTGCGGAGAAGCTCCCTCTTCTGAATCTGCCCGTACAGATCTTATGGGGGAAAGAAGATGAATGGCAGCCCGTTGAATATAGCCAGCGTCTGCAACGCGATATTTCGTCTTCCACGCTGCATATCTATGAGCAGGCCGGACACTTTTTGATGGAAGATGCTCCACTGCCTGTAGCCAGACAGGTAGTCGAATTTATTAACAAAAATGAGGTGAGGTAACACTATGGTTCTGATCGGAATGCTGGATTCGCCCTATGTCAGACGCGTGGCTATCTGTATGAAAGTGTTGGGTATTGATTTCGAACATCGTCCGCTCTCGGTGTTTGCCGATTTTGAGACACTGGTGAAAATTAACCCGGCGGTCAAAGTCCCCACGCTTATCACGCAAGACAATCAGGTACTGATGGACTCAACCTTAATCATCAGCTATCTGGAGAAACTGTCCACCCGCTCTCTTGGCAATCCCCCCGAGTCCGGGCCGGAAGGCCTGCGGGAATTATGCCTCACGGGACTTGCTCTGACAGCCTGTGAAAAAGCGGTGCAACTCGTTTACGAACGACGCCTCAGGCCGGAGGAAAAGCAACATCAGCCCTGGGTTGATCGGGTGACCCGACAGCTCCGGGGGACATGGCAAATGCTTGATGACAGCCTGCAGGAAAGCGCCCCTGATATACTGACTGTAGCCGGTATCAGCATCGCCGTTGCCTGGAGTTTTACGGTATCGATGCTGCCAGATATCATGAACGCCGACCAGTATGCGCAAGCGAACAGCTTCACACAGCGGGCCGAACAGCGACCGCAATTTCTGGCAACACCCAGGGTGTAAGTACACCGATCCCTTTCAAAGAGAGCAAATGGATTGAAAGGGATCGATTAACAGGAAAATCCACGATCAGTGTGGTTTCTCACTGGCCGATAACGCAAAGGTTCCCACCGGCATGACAGGCAGGTATTTTTTATAATAATCGTGATAGTTTTTCACCGGATCAATATCCCTGAATAAATCAGGATAAAGGGACTTGGCGATAAACTGCACCATGGTGAAATCCACCAGCGTCCGTGATGCCCCCTGATAAACCCCGAAGAGTTTGTCGTTTTTAATTGCCGGTAATGAACTCCAGCCGTCACGGTGAGCAAATCCGTTGAGTTTTGCTCTTGCTGTAGCTTCATTGACCCCGATGCCCATTTCTAACGCCTTATCGACTTTATTGTTCTCCCTGCCGGAAATAAAAATGACATCCGGTTTGGCAACCAGCAACTGCTCAGGGTTAATTTCGCCCCACTGTTTAACGAAAGGTGCCGCAATATTTTCACCACCTGCAAGACGCAGCATCACCCCCCACATATTTTCACCATAGGTAAATGAATACTCCGCCGGACCTTTATTGCCAAACTCAATATAGACTTTTGGCTTCGGCAGATTCGCCTGTCTGATCCTGTCTTCAATCAGCGTGATGTTATTTTTATAAAGCCGGGCAAGCTCATTCGCGCGACCAGCCTGGCCGGTTAATATCCCGATAATTTCCGTGGATTTCACATGATTTTCCACTGTCTGATCATTGTAATCGAGCACGACAACCGGGATATTCAGGCTCTGAAGCTGCGTGACTTCATACTTCAGGGCGGCGTACTGCCAGCTGGCTAAAATGACCACATCCGGTTTCAGGCTAATCACTTTTTCCAGCGACACGTTGTGCAGGTCGATTTCGCCGATATCCGGAATGTTGGCGATGGACGGACGGTATTTAATATACATATCCCAGTTCGCAGGGACTTTGCCATGCCAGGCTTCGCGGGAGATACCGACAATATGATCAAATGCCTGTTCACCACCGACCGCCATATAATCTTCAAAATAGAAACCTAATACCGCTCTTTTCACCGGGGTTTCTAAGGTTATTTTATTTCCCAGAACATCAGTCAGTGTCGTTGTTGCGGCACCGGACGGTCCGGTTATGACGACTGACAGCATAAAAAGCAAACCATGAAGTAACTTCATTTAATTCCCTTAGGTATTGTGTGATTATTATCTGAGGCTGAAAATTATTTTTATAGCAACCGGTTTATTGCACGGTTTATTTAACTTAAGTCGCCGTAACCCGGTAATACCGCCATGCCCTCATCGCGGCGGGATATTATACGTTTGGTCGGCTGCATCAGTACAGTCACAACTGCATGTTGCCGCAGGTCGGACAAAAGGGAGCACCTGAGGTGAGTTCGGGTGATAACTGTTAATATGAAGCGGAAAACGCTTCTCAGATGCTGAGCTATAATTAAAATTTACCGATGAGAAGGATACTTATATGGCTCCAGTCGCGAGTATATCAGGTGGCGTAATATTTATTATCATTGGCATCGTGATGCTGTGGTTATTAATCAAGGCTTATAAAGCCAATCAGAACAAGAAGTTCTTCACGCCGAGCAAATGCATGCTGCTCATCGGGACCCTCGTCTCTTTCATTATCTCTCTGGTTTTTTTCACCTCCTCTTCCTGATGCCAGCATAATTTTTCCGTGAATGCCCCGGCCTCTGTGCCGGGGTTTAATATCCGACAAGATCGCCCTCTTTTTCATCCTCGACTATGATTATTATTCGTTGGCTAACGGCCGGTTAACGCGACTATTTTGCGAGGTAAAGTGATGCAACGCGATGCATTGACGACAAGCTGGGGGGCCAGTTTCATTTCCGCCGGGACAGTTCGCTTTCGGGTCCGGGCGCCGGGTCAGGCCAACATGACGCTGAGACTTTCCGACGAAGACAGAGAAATGCAGCCGACGGAAAACGGCTGGTTCGAGCTTGTGGCAACCGGTGTTTCTGCCGGTCAGGAGTACCAGTTTATTCTGGCCGATGGCATGCCGGTTCCTGATCCTGCCTCGCGCGCCCAGCTGGCAGGCGTCAACGGTCCTTCCCTGGTCACCTCATCATCGGGCTATGCATGGCGAAATCACCACTGGAAAGGCCGCCCGTGGGAAGAAACCGTCGTCTATGAAATGCATATCGGCACCTTCACACCCGAAGGCACTTTCAGCGCCGCGCAGGCAAAACTCGCTTATCTGGCAGAAACCGGCATCACCATGATTGAAGTGCTGCCGCTCTCACAATTTGGGGGGCAACGCGGCTGGGGTTATGACGGTGTCTTGCTGTACGCGCCTCACTCCGCTTATGGTTCGCCGGATGATTTCAAGGCGTTTGTCGATGCGGCGCACGGTGTCGGCATCTCCGTGGTGCTGGACATCGTGCTCAACCACTTTGGTCCGGAAGGCAATTATCTGCCACTGCTCGCGCCGGATTTCTTCGATGCTCAACGCATGACGGCCTGGGGTGCGGGCATCGATTATCGAAACGAAGCGGCCCGCTGCTATATCGTGGAAGCACCGCTGTACTGGCTAAAAGAATACCGGCTTGACGGTCTGCGCTTTGACGCCATCGATCAGATGAAAGACACCTCTTCCCCGCATATTCTGATTGAAATCGCCGAACGAATTCGCGAAGCGATCACCGATCGCCCGGTGCATCTGACCACCGAAGACAGCCGCAACGTCATCTTTTTACACCCGCGTAATGCCGACGGCACCGTGCCACTGTTTACCGCCGAATGGAATGACGATTTCCATAACGCCATCCACGTTCTCAGCACCGGTGAAACCCACGCCTACTATCAGGATTTCGCGCAGAACCCTGAGAAACTGGCGGCACGCGCGTTAGCGGAAGGTTTCGCGTATCAGGGCGAAAAATCGCCGCAAACCGCTAAACCGCGCGGTACGGTCAGCCGCAGACAGCCGCCGGTAGCCTTTGTCGATTTCATTCAAAATCACGACCAGATTGGTAACCGTGCGCACGGCGACCGGCTGATCACGCTGGCTGGCGCTGAACGTACGCGCGTTCTGTTCGCCGCCTTATTGTTATCGCCGCATATTCCGTTGATGTTTATGGGCGAAGAATACGGCGAAACCAATCCGTTTCTGTTCTTCACCGATTTTGAAGGTGAGCTGGCGCAGGCGGTTCGCGAGGGGCGCGCCCGTGAATTTGAAGGACACAACGGTTACGGCAACGACGCGGTCCCCGATCCTAACGCTCTCAGCACGTTCGAAAATTCGAAACTTGACTGGCAGAAACTGACACATCCCGAAGGCGAAAACACCCTGGCGCTGACCCGCAAGCTGCTGGCGCTGCGCCGGAAATACATCGTGCCCTTACTGACGCCTGCGAAAGGAGAAGTCGGCCAGATTGTCGAAACCTCAACCGGTTTTCTCTCCGTTAAATGGACATTCCCCCGTGGCACGCTTTCGCTGGTACTCAACGTTGGCCAGGACACGCATCCGCTTCCTGAACTGCCAGGAGAAACGATCTTTGCCTGGCCGCAGGATGCCGCGACGTCGGTGCCCGCTTCCCTTATTGTCCGTTTTGCGCCAGGAGTCTTACTGTGAAAATCCCCACCGCGACTTACCGCATTCAGTTCCGTAATGGACTGAACTTTGACACCGCGACAGGGCTTATCCCCTATTTAAAACAACTTGGGATCAGCCATCTTTATGCTTCCCCGGTGTTTACAGCGACGTCTGGTTCCACGCACGGCTACGATGTTACCAACGCCAACGAAATTGACCCGACGATTGGCGGGCGTGAAGGTTTCGACCGTATGGTACAGGCGCTGAAAGCGGCGGGGATCGGGCTGATCCTCGACATTGTGCCCAATCATATGGCGGCCTCACTTGAGAATATCTGGTGGCGTGACGTCATTGAACATGGCAAAAAGAGCCGTTATGCACGCCATTTTGATATCGACTGGTCGCGTCGCCTGACGCTGCCTTTCCTCGGGGACGCTTTTGAGGATGCGCTGGAAAAAGGCGACATTGTGCTGAAGCCTGATCCCAAAACCGGTCAGCCCGCTTTCGCCTATTTCGATACCTATTATCCCGTTGCGCCCGGCACTCTCACGGCGTCTAAAACAGATGACCTGAGCAAAACAGAACTGACTGAATTACATGAGCGCCAGCCCTACCGCCTGATGTGCTGGCGTGACGCGCCCCGTGAACTCTCGTACCGGCGCTTTTTTGAAATCACCGGCCTCGCGGGTGTGCGCGTGGAAGACGAGGGGGTTTTCGATGATACGCACCGGCTGATCCTCGAGCTGGTCCGCTCCGGCGTGGCCGATGGCCTGCGGGTCGATCATGTGGATGGTCTTGCCGATCCCAAAGCCTATCTTGAACGCCTGCGGGAGAAGGCCGGGCCGGACTGCTATATCACGGTGGAGAAAATTCTGGGCAAAGGCGAGCGCCTGCCGCCGGACTGGCCGGTCTCCGGCACCACCGGCTATGAGTTCATTGCCTCGCTTTCGGATGTGCTGGTCAACGATGAAAATATCGCGGTGTTTAGTGAGCTTTACGACAGCGTGGTCGGCAAGCCGGTGGACATGCGCAACGAGCTGCGTGCGGCCAAGCTTATGATGGTGGAAAAGAATTTCGAAGGCGAGTACACCACGCTGTGGAAACTGGCGAACAGCATCGCCGGGACCGGGGGCACGATGTATGACGAAAATGATATCCGTACCGCGCTGCGCGAATTACTGATCGCCTTTCCGGTGTACCGCACTTACGGCACCGAACAGGGTATGCCCGCAGAAGACACCGCGCTTTTGCACAAGATCCTGCGCAAGGTCAGCGCCCCGGCCCTTGCCGTTCAGCCTGAAATCCTTGCGTTTCTGGCGCGCATTCTTTGTGGAGAAACCTCTGCTGCGGCGGCATCGCAGGCCGGTTTATTCCGTACCCGCTTTCAGCAACTGACCGGACCGCTGATGGCAAAATCGGTGGAAGACACACTTTTCTTCCGCCAGAACATGGAACTGGCGCTGAACGAAGTCGGCGCTGAACCGTTAATTCGCACCTTCTCCCTCAGCCGCTTCCATACGGAGATGATAAAACGCCGCGAAGAGCAACCGGCGGCGCTTTCCGCGACATCCACGCATGACACCAAACGGGGGGAAGATGCCCGCGCCAGACTGTTTACGCTGACCGAAGCGCCACAAGACTGGGCCGCCTGTGTAAAACGCTGGCACCGGATGAACGAGTCAAAGGTGATTATGCTTCCCGATGGCCCGGCACCGCGCCCTGCGCTGACATGGATGCTGTATCAGGCGCTGGCGGGCGCGTGGCCGGTCACGCTGACGCCTGAAGATGAACAGGGTTTACAGGAGCTCGACGAAAGATTTCAGAGTTTCGTCGAAAAAGCGCTGCGGGAAGCCAAGCTGCGCACCAACTGGGATAACAACAACGAAGACTATGAAAAGGCCGTGCTGGATTACGCGCATCATCTGCTTTCAGCGGAAAACCGGCTATTCCTGCAAGATTTCCACGCGTCGATCCAGCCATTTATCCATGCCGGACTGGTGAACAGCCTGACCCAGACGGTAATCAAACTGATGGCGCCGGGCGTACCGGATATCTATCAGGGCAGCGAGGCGCTGAATTTCAGCCTTGTTGATCCGGATAACCGTCGTCTGCCGGATTTCACCGGACTGGCGCGGTTGTTACGACAGGATGATAAAACGGGCCGGGGCCAGGCAGAAAGAAAGCTGAACGGCCAGCTGAAACAATACCTCGTGGCGACGCTCGCCGGGCTTCGCCAGCAAAAACCTGCGCTGTTTCAGCAGGGGGACTATGTTCCGCTCAGTGCAACCGGCAAGCACGCCGAAAACATCATCGCGTTTGCGCGGGTGCACAATGACGATGCGGTGATTGTTGCGGCACCGCGTCTGGTGCTGGGTTTGCCAGCCCGGGGGTTCCCGCAGGCGGAAATTGTACTGCCGCCCCACCTTGCTTACCGGCACTACCGGGATCTGTTCAGCGATAAAGAAATTACGCTGAGCGACCAGCTAGACATGGCTGTCTGGCCTGGCTTCTCCCCGGTCATACTGATAGCGTCCTCGCCATCTTAACGGTCGCGTTCTGCCTGGGTTTTAACAATCATATTCGGCAATGCCATTTCGATCCCCTGCTCGATCAGCTTTTCAATAATACGAATATTAATTTCCTGCTGAATATCCATGTATTTATTGTAATCGGCAGTATTGACGATGTGGACCACTTCGATATTCAGGCGATCGGTACCAAAACCCAGCAAATGTGCGCGGTCGAATTTCGTTTCGCCGACATCAATAATAATTTCCTTTACCATGTCACCGATATTGCGCAGCTTTTCCGGCGGCGTACTAATCGCGACACCAAAATTGAAAACAATGCGGCGGGTTTGCATGCGTTTGTAGTTATGCAGCGTTTGCTGGAGCAGGATGGCATTACCGCAAACAATTTGTTCCCCGCTCAGGCTGCGTATCCGGGTCGTCTTCAGGCCAATATGTTCGACAGTACCGGCAACATCATTGAAAACGACGAAATCGCCAATTTCGAAAGGCTTATCAAAGCCGATAGATAATGACGCGAACACATCGCTGAGAATGGTCTGGATCGCCAGCGCGATAGCGATACCGCCCACGCCCAGACTGGCGACCAGCGCGGTAATGTTCACGCCCACATTCGCCAGTATCGACAGCAGCATCACCGACCACACTACCGCCCGGAAAATCAGCCCGGTGATCACCAGCGTTACCGGATTTTTGTTCATACCGGGCTGACGCATAATATGACGTAACCACGAGACCACCGCCTGATCCAGCCACAATGCCATCTGGAACGCCAGCACCAGAAACCATGCGTGACTGATGGTGTTGTAGAGATTATCGGGCAGATTAACGAACCTCAGGCTGAACAAAAAAGCCGCAATGAAAATGAGTAAATTACTCGTCCGGTTGAGGATCTCGCCCAGAATAAAACGAATCCGGTGGCTGGCCTCATTAACCTCCCCCCAGCGTTTTACGCCCTTGCGCAAAAACGAGACCAGCCAGCTCAGCAGCCAGTACGTGACAAGCGTGACGACACACATCGTCGCGACACCTATCCAGAACACCGGCGCCATCACCAGCGCGATAAAATCAAAGCGTGATAGAAAATTCATCTTCCCTCCCGGAATTAATCACAAACCTCCAGTATAGGAAACAGGTCAGCGCAGGGGTCAGGAATAGGAAAGGTCGGTAGACAACCGGCGTTGCCGCAGAGGTAAAACTTTGCAGACGTCTTAACGTCATCGGTATTTATATTACGTTCTGTCCGGTTTACTATGATTTCTGGCGTGAGCCCGATGTTCTGAAAAACGTTCAACTGAGGTGCTTGATATGAAAAGAGCTTTAGTGATTGGTTATATGTCGTTCGTTTCAATTGCATTGGTCGCCGCGCTGATAATCGGTGCCCGAAACGGATAACAAAGGCCCGGTAAGGTGAGTGATAACGTCTGGGTGAGTGCGGGGCATGAGGCGAAAAGCGTTCTGCCACCCAAAAATATGCGCTCTTTGTGGCACTTTTTTGTCAATGACTTGAACAGGACAGGGGTCTGGGATTACTCTTAGATCAGCTGACGCAAGAGCAGCGGATCGTAAGCACCATACCCTTAAATAGCCCACCCATGAGGTGGGTTCTTTTTTGCCTGTCGCTCAGCATTAAGAATTATCCTGGTCAGAAAGTCATTCAGACGTAAAAAAGCCGGTGATACTTTTGTATCACCGGCTTTTTGCTGCGGGTTAACGCAGAACGAAACTTATGCTTCAGTAATGACTTATGCGTTCAGCAATTGCTGTGCGGTTTTCTCAACCAGCGCCAGCAGGACTTTCACGTCTTCCAGCGTTACTGTCGGGTTCAGCAAGGTCAGCTTCAGACAGGTGACGCCATTATGCTCGGTCACACCGACGTTAGCACGGCCAGATTCCAGCAGCGCATCGCCGATTTTCTGGTTCAGCAGTGCAATAGCCGCATCGCTGCTGCCCGCCAGTTGCTCAGGACGATAACGGAACAGAACACTCGCCAGTTGCGGCTTCATCACCAGTTCCAGCGCGGCTTCAGAAGTCACATATTGCGCGACTTCCTGCGCCAGCGTCACACCGTGATCGATAATCGCGGCGTATTGTTTCTGCCCTAATGCTTCAAGCCCCATCCACAGTTTCAGTGCATCGAAACGACGGGTGGTTTGCAGGGATTTGGACACCAGATTCGGTACGCCAGCCGCTTCGTCGAACTCAGAGTTCAGGTAAGCCGCCTGATAACGCATCAGCTCGTAATGACGCTCTTCTTTGAGCAGGAATGCGCCGCAGCTGATGGTCTGGAAGAACTGTTTGTGGAAGTCCAGCGTGATGGAATCCACTAACTCGATGCCGTCCAGATAATTGCGGTATTTTTCGGACAGCAATAATGCACCGCCCCATGCCGCATCCACATGCACCCAAATCTGATGCTCTGCCGCCAGTTCAGCAATAGCACGCAGCGGGTCGATAGCCCCCGCATCGGTGGTACCGGCTGTCGCCACAATGGCCAGGATCTGATCGCCACTGGCTTGCGCCTGTGCCACTTTCTCGCGCAAATCGTTGAGATCCATACGGGCAAACTCATCGGTTTTCACCAGCGTGACACACTGATAGCCCAGACCGAGCAGCGCCATGTTCTTCTGCACAGAGAAATGCGCGTTTTCAGAACATAACACTTTAATCTTGCGCAGATTGCCGACCAGCCCATCCTGCTGAATGGAATGCCCCTGACGCGCGAAGAAGGCATCGCGTGCCAGCATCAGCCCCATCAGATTGCTCTGGGTGCCGCCGCTGGTGAACACGCCTGCGTCGCCAGCCTGATAGCCCACCTGAGTACGCAGCCATTCGATCAGCTTCATCTCAATGATGGTTGCTGACGGGCTTTGATCCCAGGAGTCCATACTCTGGTTCGTGGCGTTGATCAGCACTTCCGCCGCCTGGCTGACCACCAGACTCGGGCAATGCAAATGCGCCACACATTGCGGGTGATGCACAGACAGGCTGTCTTTTAAAAAGTACTCAATCGCACGTTCAATCGCGGCCTGGTTACCCAGACCGTTTGGATTGAAGTCCAGCCTGATACGTTCACGCAGCTCAGCAACGGTTTTGCCCTGATACATCTCAGGTTGTTTCAGCCACTGCACAACAGCTTCACTGCTCTGCGCAATGGCCTGCTGGTAGGCTTCAGTGCTTTGCGCTGAGCCTGCCAGAATCGGGTTTAACTCGGACATCAGAATCTCTTACTCCGCTCAGACAGGTTTGATGCCAGCCGCTAACAGCGCCTGCTCAAACTTATCGAGGAAAATACCCAGCTCATCGTTGGTGATCAGCAGGGAAGGCAACAGGCGCAGCACACAACCATTACGGCCACCGCGTTCGAGGATCAGGCCAGCCTGGAAGCATTTTTTCTGCAGCAATGCAGACAATTCACCGTCAGCCGGATAGCAACCCATGTGATCCTGCGCTTCGTCGGGTTTGACGATCTCAATACCGATCATCAGGCCCAGACCACGCACGTGACCGATAACCGGATAGCGTTTCTGCATGTCAGCCAGTTTGGCTTTCAGCCATTCACCCTGCGCTGCCACTTTCTCGGAGATTTTTTCTTCTTTCAGGATTTTCAGCGTGGTCAGGCCGGTGGCCATCGCCAGTTGGTTACCGCGGAAGGTACCGGTATGGTGACCCGGAGCCCAGGCATCGAACTCTTTCTTAATACCCAGAACCGCCAGTGGCAGACCGCCGCCGACCGCTTTGGACATCACGATAATATCCGGCTCAATGCCCGCGTGTTCGAAGGCAAACTGTTTGCCGGTACGGCAGAAACCCGCCTGCACTTCGTCAAGGATCAACAGAATGCCGTGTTCCTGAGTCACTTTACGGATGCGCTGCAACCACTCAGCCGGAGCCGGGTTCACGCCGCCTTCGCCCTGAACCGCTTCCAGAATGACAGCCGCAGGTTTGCGAACGCCGCTCTCAACGTCGTTGATCAGGTTTTCGAAGTAATAGGTTAATGCTTTAACGCCAGCGTCACCGCCAATGCCCAGCGGGCAGCGGTACTGGTGCGGGTAAGGCATAAACTGCACTTCCGGCATCATGCCATTAACAGCTTCTTTCGGAGACAGGTTACCGGTCACCGCCAGTGTGGCGTGTGTCATACCGTGGTAGCCACCCGAGAAACTGATGATACCGCTACGGCCGGTGACTTTTTTAGCCAGTTTCATGGCAGCTTCAACAGCGTCAGCACCCGACGGACCGGTGAACTGCAGGCAATACTCTTTGCCCTGTTGTGGCAATAAAGAAAGCAGATATTCAGAGAACTGATCTTTCAACGGTGTTGTCAGATCCAGTGTATGTAACGGCAAGCCGCTGGTAATGACATTTTGGATGCTTTGCAGCACGTCAGGATGATTATGTCCAAGAGCAAGCGTACCCGCACCGGCCAGGCAATCAAGATATTGATTATTCTCAACATCCGTGATCCAAACGCCATTGGCCTTCGCAATTGCCAGAGGCAACTTACGTGGATAGCTCCGAACATTCGATTCAAATTCAGCTTGTCTTGCCAAATAGGTTTCATTGTTTCCGTTTAATGAATTCGCACCAAAACTGTCAATACGGACTTTATCCGTCATCATATCTCTCCTACAACCGTGTGTTATTAGAACGCCACAATTGAATAAATTTGATTAAGAAAATTACAAGCGTATGAAAAACGCGGCCAATATATGGCTTTTTTGCCCCCACCTCAATAATTTATTTTGTATAGATTTGTTTATTCTTTCCTATAGGAATCAATATGTTGATGATTTAATGAACGATCGTGCTGACTTAACTCCGTTACACGGTCATTAATAAAGCACTAAAAAGCACATCCGTCTTGCGGAACGACGGGTCAACACGCGACATATCAGGCTTAAAATCACACCGTTGTCAGGCATCAATACCCCTGCGGCTACGACGTCGCACCGGAGGTTGATGCCCGGTGAACAGTCTTTCAGGAAAGTTGTTTAATTATAGCCTGCGGCTGTTATATGGGCGATGATATTAAAGTACGGTGCAGTAACTGGCTGAATAGCCGTCAGATATAAATTTTGAAATATATTACACCGCGACATCGGTGCGGTTATTACAGAAATAATACAGAGAATAATGTCCGCCGCGTATATAAACAATCCCTTCGGATATTTCCCTAATTATTCAGCTCATTAACCCGACCTTTGCGGTAGAACTCATATAAGGTGACGTAATCCTGGAACACCTGCGACAAAATCGCATCGGTTTCCGGCGGAAGGATGCTGTTGGTCTGCATCTGATAGCGCGTTCGCACCGCATCAATCCACAGTTTATCAGCCGCCGGACCCGGTTCCTGAACCAGATGAGCCAGCCAGTACACCGTGTTTTTCTTCACCGTCACCACAGGCTCAGGGCAACGGCAGCACCACCAGACCGGTTGCAGTATTTTGGAAAATAAAACGCCGCTGACTGATTGCCAGACCGAAGAGGTCAACGGTAGCGGAACCCACGCGCGCTGCCAGTGCGTAGCCTGTCCCGTCAGCAATGACATCATGAGCGCCTGCGCAGATCCTGAAAACGGCCTGGACATTCTATTCCCTTCTCTTGTTTCTAAAATAACCCATATCTGCCCGTTACACGGCAATCAAAAAGGGCTCTTGCGGGCCCTTCTCTTTGTCCTTTTCAACGTAAATCAATAACCCTGCGTCACAATCTTCGCAGCAGAAGCCAGCACATCGCGGCGGGATTTCGCGTCTTTCTCCGGCTGGGTGAAATAAGTAATCAGGATCAGCGGGGCCTTATTATCCGGCCAGATCACCGCAATATCATTGGTTGTGCCGTAATCGCCGCTGCCGGTTTTATCGCCGACCACCCAGGTCGCAGGCAGCC
This sequence comes from Rahnella sp. 2050, assembly GCF_040544515.1. Lineage (NCBI taxonomy): Bacteria > Pseudomonadati > Pseudomonadota > Gammaproteobacteria > Enterobacterales > Yersiniaceae > Rahnella > Rahnella sp. 2050. The sequence continues at coordinate 227,037 of NZ_JBEPKE010000003.1, forward strand.
CCGCACGGATACTCATCGCGCCGGTCGTGTTGCCTTTCATCCATTCCACCAGTTGCGCGCGTTGCGGTTCAGCCAGCGCGCTGCCCAGCGTGACGTGTTGCAGACTCAGAGCCATCGCACGCGGTGAAGTGGTGTCGCGGTCATCCCCCGGAATGGCGGTGTTCAGCGTTGGTTCAGTGCGGTCCAGACGGAACGTTTTATCGCCGAGCGTACGGGCGTATTCCGTGACTTTCCGCGGGCCACCAAGCTGCTCAATCAGTTTATTCATGGCGGTATTATCGCTGTACTGCAAGGCGGCGGCAGCCAGTTCGCCTACCGTCATGCCGGTATCGAGATGCTTTTCGGTGATCGGGTTATAATTTACCAGATCAGATTTTTTGAGGCTGACGCGGCGGTTCAGCAACTCCGTTTGCGTTTCGCTCTGTTTAAGAATGGCTGACGCGGCCATGAACTTGCTGGTGCTGCACATGGCAAAACGTTCATCAGCGCGGTAAGCAATCTGGGAATTGTCTTCAGTATTAATCAGCATCACACCAAGACGACCGCCGCTGTCTTTTTCCAGCGCCGCAAGTTGCTGCTGCACAGACGTCATTTTTGTCGCCGTTTGCGCCCATGACACCGCACTGAATGCGAGCATTGGCACTACAGCCGCCGCCATCAGCACAGTTTTACGCAGGGTATTTTTCATCATCAAAGCCTTCTCCTTTATATTGGCGAAGGGATTATGGCAAAAGCTGAGGCAGAAAGTAAAAAACCCGACAGAAATTGTCAGGTTTTAAACATGAAACGGAAAACTTTGAGAAACTAACAGGAGATTTAGAACGTTTCCCAGTTGCCCTGATCAGCGGCCGGAACCGGCTGACGGTTTGACAGCAAGGCGGGAGATTTTGTCTGCCCGGCTTTACGCACCGCCGCCGTTGCCGAACCGGCGCTGACTTTAAAGATACTGATCGCCTGAGATAAACGCTCAGCCTGCTCATTGAGCGAGTATGCCGCCGACGAAGCTTCCTGCACTAATGCGGCGTTCTGCTGGGTGACTTCATCCATCTGAGTGATGGCTTTGTTGATCTCTTCAATGCCGGTGCTTTGTTCGTTACTGGCAATCGCAATTTCGCCCACGATGTCAGTCACATTTTTTACGCTGGACACCACTTCCGCCATGGTAGCCCCGGCTTTGGCAACCAGTTGCGTGCCGTTATCCACTTTCGCCACCGAGTCGTCGATCAGCACTTTGATCTCTTTCGCGGCACTGGCAGAACGTTGCGCCAGATTGCGCACTTCGGAAGCCACGACAGCAAATCCACGGCCCTGCTCACCGGCACGCGCCGCTTCAACGGCGGCGTTCAACGCCAGAATGTTGGTCTGGAAAGCAATGCCGTCAATCACTGCAATGATATCGACGATTTTACGCGAGGAAGTGTTGATACCTTCCATTGTATTCACCACTTCGCCCACCACTTCGCCACCCTGCACCGCCACGCGGGAAGCCTGCGCGGCCAGCAGATTAGCCTGACGCGCGTTATCAGCGTTCTGCTTCACGGTGGCGGTCATCTGCTCCATCGCCGACGCAGTTTCTTCCAGCGAACTGGCCTGCTGTTCAGTGCGGGAAGACAAATCGAGGTTTCCGGCAGCAATTTCGCTGGACGCGCTGGTGATGGCATTGGTGCCGGCACGCACTTCGGTCACAATTTTCAGCAGGTTTTCATTCATGTTTTTCAGCCCCTGCATGAGCTGCCCGGTTTCATCCTGCGACATCACCTGGATTTGTGTGGTCAGATCCCCTGCCGCCACGTTTTCTGCCACTTTTACTGCGGTATGCAATGGACGGGTGATCGAACGCGTCAGGAAATAGCCCAGCGCCGCCGCCATTAAAATCGCCAGCGCGGAGAAAATCAGCGTCAGCTGAATGGCGGTGGCGCCATCTGCTATCGCTGTTTTACCTTCAGCCTGCAACTGCTGATCCTGAGAGTTGGCAAATGCGGTTGCCAGATCCAGATACGCATTTTGCGAGGTGGTGAGTTTGCGCAGAACAAATTCGGTCGCGCCGTCCATGTCACCGGCACGGGCTAAGGCAATCAGTTGCTCTTTCGCCGTTTCGAAGGTTTCACCCGCTTCCTGCAACGTTTTAATTTTCTGCTTGCCCGTCACGGTGGATTGGATCGCGGCGATTTTATCCATCGCTAAATTGGTTTTTTTGACCGTGTCATCCAGTTGTAAATAACGCTTTTTATTCTGTTCAGGATTTTTAGTATCGATAACGATACCCCGCAGATATTTAATCTGGTCGTTTACGCCGTCGCGAACATCAAATGCCAGCCGGACTTTCACGTACCGGTCGCTGATTATTTGTTCAATACTGGTGTTAATGCTGCTTATTTTGGTGATTGCAATCCCGCTGACAATGACTAAAAGCAAAATGACAAGGCTGAATGCGGCCCCTAAACGGGCGCCGACACGCATATTGTTGATCAGTTTAAACATTTTATTTCCCTTATTTCCTGGCCAATAAAACAAATACCATGAAAAAAAATTCAAAATATTGGTTACATAGCGGAACGACTTTCTAATGATTTATTTAATTCAAAAGGGTTATCGGTATAAATAAGGGAATCTTTAGTGACGTTAATATTGCGAAAGTGTAAATAAGGATGACCATTTTGCTTCCTCCCCTGCGAAGGGGAGGAGCACAACAAAAGCGCCGGGCAGGAGGACAAGTATTAATTAGCAAACATTTCCTCCAGCCAGCCCACCCGCATTTCAGGCACCGAACGCAGTAACTCGCGGGTGTAATCGTCCAGAGGTTCGGCGAGTGCAGATGCCACCGGGCCGTGGCGCACAATCACGCCTTGTCTGAGCACCGCGACTTCGTCCGCCACTTCACGTACCACCTGTAAATCGTGGGTGATAAACAGGTAAGCAATGCCGGTTTCCTGCTGGATTTGGCGCAGTAACGCCAGGACATCGCGGGCGACTAACGGGTCGAGTGCCGACGTTGGCTCGTCACAAACGATAATTTTTGGCTCAGCCGCCAGCGCCCGCGCAATACACACACGCTGTTTCTGCCCGCCGGAAAGTGCGGCAGGGAAACGCATCGCAAGTTCAGCGTGTAATCCGACCTGCGCCAGCAATTCACTGACCCGCGCCTCACGCTGGCTGCGGTTCAGCGACGTAAAGCAGGCCAGCACACGGGAAATCTGGCTGCCAATACGCTCTTTAGGATTCAGCGCCGTGTCGGGGATCTGATGAATGAGTTGCACATCGCGCAACTGAACGCGGCTGCGCTGGCGCAAACTGGCAGGTAATACTTGCTGATTCAGACTGACTTCACCGGTTTGCGGCGTGAGCAGTCCGCAAATCACTTTGCCGAGCGTAGATTTCCCCGAGCCGGATTCGCCGATCACCGCCAGCGTGCGCCCGCGCGGCAAGCTCAGTGAAATGTTTTGCAGCACCGGCTGCGCATGATAGCGCGCACTGATGTTGCGGATATCCAGCGCCACCGGCGCATCGCCGGTTTGCGGCGTTTTGCTCCCGCCCTGCGCATGCAGCAAACGGCGGGTGTAATCCTGTTGCGGCTGGCTCAGCAGTTGCGCCGTTTCCGCCTGTTCAACCGTTTTACCGTGCTGCAATACCATGATGTGATCGCTTATCTGCGCAACGACCGCCAGATCATGGCTGATGTAAATCGCCGCGACGCCGGAAAAGCGGATCACATCGCTGATGGCTTTCAGCACACCGAGCTGTGTGGTGACATCCAGCGCGGTGGTCGGCTCATCGAAAATCAACAACTCAGGACCGGCGCACAGTGCCATCGCAATCATCGCGCGCTGTAACTGACCGCCGGAAACCTGATGCGGATAACGCTGATAAAATGCCTGTGGATCCGGCAGGCCGAGTTGTTCAAACAGCGCAATGGCTTTGGCCTGCGCTTGCTGTCGGGGATAAATTTTATGTTTCAGCGCCGCCTCAATCACCTGCTCACCGAGCGTGATCGCCGGGTTAAACGCCGCTCCGGCAGACTGCGCGACATAAGCAATCTGCCTGCCGCGCACCTGCCGTAACTGGCGGTCAGAAAGTTGTGTCAGTTCCTGCCCGCTGAATGTAATTCTGCCGGACTGAATGCGCATCCCCTGACGACAGTGCCCGAGAATGGCCAGTCCGATGGTGGATTTACCTGCGCCTGATTCGCCGATCAGCCCCAGCACTTCGCCTTGCTTCACCGTGAAAGAGACGTCATCCACCAGCGTGCGCGGATTTTTACCCTGCGACACCACGTGCAGGTTTTCGACATGCAGTAAGTGCTCATTCATGCTTTTTTCCCCCACACACGACGCTCACCGCTCATCAGCCAGTCCGCCACGGCGTTGACCGCCAGCGCCAGTACCGCGATGGCGCCACCCGGCACCAGCGCCGCCCAGACGCCAAACAAAATACCGTCTTTGTTATCGCGCGCCAGTCCGCCCCAGTCGGCGGTGGGTGGCTGAATACCCAGCCCGAGGAATGACAGCGCAGAAAGAAACAGCAGAATAAAAATAAAACGCAGGCCGAATTCGGCAATCAGCGTCTGAAGCGCATTGGGTAAGATCACATGCCAGAGGATCCAGCCGAGGCTTTCGCCGCGCAGCCGCGCCACATCAACAAATTCCATCACGCCGATATCCACCGCGAGGGATCGTGCCACGCGCAGCACACGGGTCGATTCCAGCAAGCCGAGCACCAGCGTCAGCACCAGAATGGTTTTTGGCAAGACGGCCAGCACAATCAGCGCCAGGATCAGCGTCGGGATAGCCATGACGATATCGTTGCAGCGGGAAATCACCTGATCTAACCAGCCGCCGCGCAGTCCGGCAATAAACCCGAACGTACAACCGACGATAAACGCCACCAGCGCCGCCAGCGCAGTCACCCCAAGGGAAACGCGGGTGCCCCAGATCAGGCGGGAGAGCAAATCACGTCCGAGATTATCCGTGCCGAGAATGGAATCCGGTCCTGGTAAATCCCAGGACATCCCGAGCGTTTGATCCGGCGCGTGAGGCGCCAGCCACGGCGCAAAAATGGCGATCAGAATAAACAGACTCAGCACCAGCAGGCCAAGTATCGAAGCAGGTTTTAATGCAGGCATTACAGCAATTCCTAAGATTCAGCGGTTGTGGCGTAAACGCGGATTGGCGACCAGTGCCATCACATCCGCCAGCAAATTCAGCAGGATATAAATGCCAGCCAGCAGCAACGCGCAATCCTGCATCACCGGAATATCACGTTTGCTGATGCTGTCGACCATGTACTGCCCGAGTCCCGGATAAACAAATACGTTCTCAACAATCACCACACCGACCATCAGATACGCCAGATTGATCGCCACGACGTTGATGATCGGCCCCACGGCATTGGGCAATACGTGACGCCACAAAATGCGCGACGGCGACAACCCTTTGAGCAACGCGGTATCGACATACGTCGAACTTTGCGCAGCAATCAGCGCGGCGCGGGTCATGTTGCTCATATGGCCGAGGATCGCCAGCACCAGCGTGGCACACGGCAGGGAAATGGCGGAGAGTTTAGCTGCCAGCGGCATATCCGCCGTAATACTGCTGTTACTCGGCGCCCATGCCAGCGTGATGGCAAAAATCAGGATCAGCAGATAGCCGGAGAAAAACTCCGGCAGCGCGACGGTTGCGCGGGTGATGGTGTTGAGCAGCGTATCAATTACGCTGCCCTGATAACGAACGGAAATAAATCCGATCAGCAGCGCCAGCGGAACCGCAATCGCGGCGGTACATCCGGCCAGAAACAACGTGTTGCCCAGGCGGGTAAACAGCGGGCCGCTGATGGCTTCACGGGTGGAGAAACTGGTGCCAAAATCGCCGTGCAACACACCGGTCAACCAGCTCAGATAACGGCTGACTGCCGGTTTATCCAGCCCCAGTTGCAAGTTCAGTTCGCGGATGGCATCCGGCGTGGCGCTCTGGCCGAGGATCGCCGTCGCAGCATTGCCCGGCAGCAGTTGCACACCGGCAAAAATCAGCACGGAAACTGCCAGCACCACCAGCACGCCATAAAACAGGCGTATCAGCACCATGCTCAGCAAGCTGGAACGATGTTGCGAAAAACGGCCCGCAGGCCGTTGAGTCGCTTTCTGTTGTGCAGATAAGTCAGACATATTTTTACCCGGTTCAGCCTTCGATCCAGACTTTCTCTGCCGCACGGTTACCGCTCAGCGGCATCCCCGGAACGGACGTGAACCCTTTGATTTTGGCGGAACAACCGTCGAGTGCATCGGCATACAGCGGAATGATCTCGCTGCCCTGATCAACCAGCATCACCTGAATGTCATGGTAAATCTGTTTGCGGCGCGCTTCGTCCGCTTCACCGCGCGCGGCTTTGACCATCGCATCGAAAGCCGGTACGTGCCACGCGGATTCGTTCCATGAAGACTGGCTGGTGAACACCAGCGAGAGCAGCGCATCGGCGGTCGGACGGTTCGCCCAGTTCGAGGACACGAAGGCTTTCTTCTGCCAGATATCATTCCAGAACGCATCGTCCGGCACGCGCACCACATTCAGATTAATGCCAGCTTTGGCGGCGGATTGCTGATAAAGCTGACCGGCATCAACCGCACCAGGGAAACCGGCATCGGCAACGTTCAGGGTCAGCGGGCCGCTGAACCCGGATTTCTTCCAGTGGAACTGGGCTTTTTCAGGGTCGTACGGACGTTGCGGAATGTCTTTCGCGAAGTAACGGTTCGACGGGAAAATCGGGTTATCGTTCGCCACGCTGGCGTAGCCGCCGAGCACGGTATCGATAATTTTCTGACGATCGATGGCGTATTTCAGCGCCAGACGGCCATCAACATTATCGAACGGCGCCAGATTCGACAGCCCCGGGAAGGTATAAATCATACTGTCTTTGGCGCGCACCAGTTTCAGGTTCGGCATACGTTCGATGCGGCTGACGATGCGCGGATTCACACGGTTAATCAATTGTGCCGAACCACTGACCAGTGCCGCCACACGGGCCGTTGAATCATTCATCGCCAGCGTTTCGACAGAATCGACATGCCCGCGTTCGCTGTTCCAGTAGTTCGGATTGCGTTTAGTCAGCGTAGAGACGCCCGGCTGGAATTTCTCAAGGATAAATGCGCCGGTACCGATGCCTTTGTCAAAGTTTTCATTTTCAGCGGTAATGGCGAAATGCACGGCGCTCAGCAGCCAGACGAATTCAACGTCCGGCGCGGTCAGTTTAATCGTGACTTCATGGTCGCCGGTGGCTTCAATTGAACTGACGGTATCGAGATAACCTTTCACCGGCGAGGTGGATTTCTCACCACGATGGTGATTCAGGGAGTACACCACATCTTTCGCGCCCAGCGAGCGGCCATCGTGGAACTGCACGCCCTGACGAATTTTCAGCACCCAGGTTTTGCTGCCGTCGGTTGAGGCCCAGGCTTCAGCCAGCGAGGGGGCCAGTCTGGCGTTTTCGTCGATTTCCACCAGATTGTTAAACATCTGAGAACCGACGAAATACATGTAAGTTTCGAACCAGAATGCCGGATCCAGACGGTCAGTGCTGGAAGCGTTATCCACACCAACAACCAGATGCCCGCCTTTTTTCGGCTTTTCTGCCTCCGCAGCAAAGGCATTGCCCAGCCACAAAGAGTGGGTAGCCGCAGCAACGGAAAGTGCCCCCGCACTTTTGATAAACGAACGACGATCAATCATGTTTTTCCCCTGTCTGCGAAGAATGCATCTTCAGAATTAATGTGCGTTTTATTCTTTTTATGGATGTTATTTAGCAAAGGCCTGCTTAAGCGCGGCGATGTGTTCCGGCCCGATCCCGCAACATCCCCCGACCATGGTGGCACCCTGCGCCACCCAGTCTTTCGCGAAATCCAGGTATCCGGCAGGATCGGTGTCCTGACGCATTTTGCTCAGCCCTTCATTGGCACCGCGCTGATTATCGGAAGGTTCGAAGGCATTGGCATACACGCCGATATCAAGCGCAGATCCCTGCGCCGTCAGTGCGGCACGCGCGGTTTTCACCGCCGTGGCCATCACTTCAGGCCGGCTGCAATTGAACAGCACCGCACCGGCAGAAATCCGTAATGCGCCGTTTACGGCATCATCAACTGATTCGCCGGAGCGCAGCAGCGCATTGCCATTTTCATCAAGATTGTCCTGCAAGGTAAAAGACAGCCACAGCGGACGCGGGTCATCGCCGAGCACCTCACGCACGGCTTCGACTTCCGCCACAGAGCTTTGCGTTTCGGCCAGCCAGACATCGACGCTGTCCGTCAGATTATTCAACAGCACTTGCAGTAATTTTTTGGCTGCCACCGGTTCGAACAGATCCGGACGATAAGACCCGAGAACCGGAGGAAGTGAACCCGCGACCAGCACATCAGCCGGTGCAGCATCCGCTGCTTCCCGCGCCAGCTTGCCGGAAAGCGCAATCAGCGCCGCGCCCTGCTCCACAAAAACATCTTCACTAATATGGAACGGCACCACGGCGTAACTGTTGGTGGTGATGACCTGAGAACCGGCAGCAATAAAAGCATCGTGAGCGGCTCGCACAAATTCCGGAGCCTCCATCAGTGCCAGCGCAGACCATTCAGGCTGACGAAAAGGAGCGCCCATCCGGGCCAGTTCGCGCCCCATGCCGCCGTCGAGGATTTTAACGTTACTGAACATTGTGTCACCGCCGTTGTATTTTTCTTAGCCGAATCAAACGTTAATCCGGCAGGTGGTGACACTCTACAAAACGAACGTTTAGATGTCTAGATTTCTTAATGGCTAAAAGGTGGGTTTTTAATGGCAAAGTGGTCTCACTCGCCGTGAAGGCTGGATCGAGAATATTTCGGTTTCTTAACAACGGTTATCACGTAGCCTTTCGTGCCGAAACCGCCCAAGAGAGGGAAGTGCTTTCCCTCTCTTGGATCTCTCCCCGCTTTTACAACCAGCGCTACCGCTCGCTGGCTATGTTTCAGCAACCGCAATGACAGGCTGGAAATCTTGCCGCTGCGCGGTGCCTTCTCTCGGTCCTGAAGCCTGAGGTCTTCAGGCCGCTCCGTTCAGCAAGATTTCTGAATCGCCCGCACGATCTTAAATTCAACAACAGAGTGTTTTATCTTTGCTCCTCCCCCCGCCTGTAATATTTATTTACAGCAGTAAACCCAATGCGTATTATTCTCATTCGCTTTATTAACCATGCTCATTTTATCTTCTCCAGCCCTTGTTACGGGGGATCCTGGCGGGGTTTGCTCATGCTGATAAAGCCGTATTCATAAAAAAATGCAGTGGCTTAAAAAATAAGAAAATAACCGTGTGGAGAATACTTATGTCTAATTTTACAGGGAATTACGCCGTCAGGAGTGTTAAGGAAAATCCTCAAAATAATTCAGGAAAGAAACTTTCACTTTCCATCATTGCCCTGCTTGTTTCATCTTCATTGCATAGTGCTTATGCAGCAGAAGCCAGCGCAAAAAAAACCGCTGAAGACACGGTTGTCGTCACCGGTCAGAACGACACCAGCGCGGCAGATACCTCAGCCACCGATTACAGTGTTCCGGTCACCACTGCGGGCACAAAAATGGCCCTGACGGCGCGCGATATTCCGCAATCCGTCAGTATCATCAGCAAGCAACGTATGCAGGATCAGCAACTGCAATCTCTGGGTGATGTGCTGAGAAACACCACCGGTATTCAGGAAAGCGTCTCGGATCTCGACCGCCGTACTTATTACGCGCGTGGCTTTCTGATCGACAACTACATGGTCGATAACATTCCGACCACCTTCGACCCGCGCTGGGATCTGGGTGATTCCCAGTCTGACACGGCGATTTATGAACGTATCGAAGTGGTGCGCGGTGCAACCGGTCTGATGACCGGCCCCGGCAACCCGTCAGCATCCGTCAATCAGGTGCGTAAACACGCCGACAGCAAAGAATTCACCGGCAATGTTTCTGCTACTTACGGTAGCTGGAATAAACAACGTTACGTGGCAGATTTATCCACACCGCTGAACGAATCCGGCAGCGTACGTGGCCGCCTGATCACCGGTTATCAGGACAAAAACAGCTACGTTGAACGCTACGGCGCCACCAAAAAATTCGTCTATGCCACCGTGGATGCCGACCTCACCGATTCCACCCTGCTTTCCGCAGGCTACGAATTCCAGCAAACCAACACCGACAGCCCGACCTGGGGCGGTATGCCGCGCTGGTATCTGGACGGCAGCAAAACCGATTATCGTCGCGGCTTTAACTCCGCACCGGACTGGGCGTACAGCGATAAAGAAACGACTAAGCTGTTCACCACCCTGAAGCAGTCGTTCGATAACGGCTGGCAGGCCACGCTGAATGGCACCCATACCGAATCCCGTATCGACAGTAAGATGATGTATATCGACGGGACATTCGATAAAACCACCGGCGTCGGCGAATCCGCTTATGCCGGTTATCCGGTGGTGGCGGGAACCGGTTATAACACCGGTAAACGTAAAGTCGATGGTGTAGATGCCTTTGCCAGCGGCCCGTATGAACTGTTTGGCCGTCAGCATGAACTGATGACCGGTGTGAGCTACAGCAAACAGCAGAACACCTATTACAGTTCATTTGCCAATATCTCAACCGAAGAACTGGGCAATTTTAACGATTTCAACGGTCAGTTCCCTGAAACTGACTGGGGTCCGCGCGCGCTGGCGGAAGAAAATGTTATCCGTCAGAAATCGGCTTACGTGGCTACGCGTCTTTCACTGGCGGATCCGCTGCACCTGATCGTTGGCGCACGCTACACCAACTGGAATTCTCACACGCTCACCGACCAGATCGAGAAGAACAACATCACGCCGTACGCAGGTCTGGTGTTCGACATCAACGATACCTGGTCGACCTATGCGAGCTACACCTCAGTGTTCCAGCCGCAAACTTACCGCGATATCAACGGCGGCTACCTTTCACCGGTCATCGGCAAAAACTACGAAGCGGGCGTAAAATCTGACTGGTTTAACAGCCGTCTGACCGCGTCGGTTTCTATCTTCCGCGCGGAGCTGGATAACGTGGCACAAAGCACCGGCCGCATTATTCCTGGCACAACCGATACCGCCTATGAAGGCAAAAACGGCACCGTCAGCCGCGGCGTGGAATTTGAAGTGAACGGCGCGCTGACCGATAACTGGCAGATGACGTTCGGCGGTACCCGTTACATTGCAGAAGATGAAAATAGCGATGCAGTTAATCCGCAACTGCCGCGCACCCAGCTAAAACTGTTCTCCAGCTACCGTCTGCCGATGTTGCAGGATCTGACCGTCGGCGGTGGCGTGAACTGGCAGACCCACGTCTGGGATACCGTTCCGGGGCCAAGCGGCAACGGCACCCGTTATGCTGAACAAGGCAGCTACGCGCTGGTTAACCTGTTCAGTCGTTATCAGGTCACCAGACAACTGGCGGTGCAGGCCAACGTGAATAATCTGTTTGACAAAGAATATGACACCAGCGTGAACCAGTATGTGGTCTACGGCGAACCAAGGAATGTGTCGGTGACGGCGAGCTATAGTTTCTGATTTGCTGAGGCCGCAGCAATAATTCAAATGCAGAATGTTTTTCTGTTTGCTCCTCCCCCTGCGAAGGGGGAGGTTGGGAGGGGGTTTTAATGGCTAATTCTTTGTAAAAGCACACTTTAACTATTGGATTTTGACCTTAATACCCCACCCCAACCCTCCCCTTCGCAGGGGAGGGAGCTGACTGAGATTTGCCTGACCAGCAGACAAAAGGTCAAAGCCGTATTTTTCTTTCACCTCCACATGAAAACAAGTCAGTCAAATCACTTAACATCACCCAAACAAACCATTACATATTCCGCATACATTTTCGTGCTTTTATAAAGTACCATTAACATCATGAACACCATTCCACATCCCCCTGTCTTCGACGGTCATAACGACCTGTTACTGCGCCTGTGGCTGCATGATGCAGCAGATCCTGCTGCCCTGTTTCTTGATGGCTCACTGGAAGGACATCTCGATCTCAGGCGTTGTCGCCTCGGTGGCTTCGCGGGTGGCTTATTTGCCATTTTCGTACCACCTGCTTCGTATATGCCACAACTGAAGCCAAATTCTCCGGCTGTGCCTCATGACGCGTTAGCCATCACACAGGCACAGATTTCACTGCTGGAACGTATCGAAACACAGTCATCCGGGCGGGCAAAAATCTGCCGGACGGTCGCCGAAATTGAGCAGTGTATCGCTCACGACGTGCTGGCAATGGTGATGCATATTGAAGGCGCGGAAGCGCTGGGAGATGACTTCTCGCGGCTGGAACTCTGGTATGAAAAAGGGCTGCGCAGCATCGGCCCACTGTGGAATTTACCCAATCAGTTTGGGACCGGCGTGAAAGGCGATTTTCCGGGTTCGCCGGATACCGGTGAGGGCCTGACGCCCGCCGGGCTTGGATTGCTGCGTGAGTGTAACCGGAAAAGGATCTTGTTCGATGTCTCGCACATGAACGAAAGGGCCTTCTGGCAGACGGCAAAATTCAGCGATGCACCGCTGGTTGCCACCCATTCCAATGTGCATGCGCTATGCCCGCAACCGCGCAACCTGACCGATAAACAACTGGCTGCCATTGCGGAAAGCGACGGCTTTGTTGGCGTTAATTTCGGCACAGCGTTTCTGCGGGCGGATGGAAAACGTAACGGTGACACCCCAATCACCGAAATTGTTAAACATCTTGATAACCTTCTTGGTAAACTGGGCGAAGAAAATGTCGGTTTTGGTTCGGATTTCGACGGCATCAATGTGCCGGATGTCCTCGGCGATGTCGCCGGATTGCCGTTACTGATTCAGGCCATGTCTGATGCGGGTTACGGCGACGTATTGATCGAAAAAATCGCCTGCCGTAACTGGCTGAAAGTATTAAAGCAAACGTGGGGTGAATAGTTTTTCATCCGGCATTTTGCGCTAATCCCTGTGGCTTACAGGGCAATATCGGTTTGAGCTCATCGCAACATTTTCTTAGCCAAACCAGCGATATTTGACAATAAGCCGATCACCTGCCGCAATTAAAACGGCAGTGAACTTAAAACTGTAATCACCAAGAGGACGTAATTATGTGGACTAAACCTTCTTTCGAAGACCTGCGTTTAGGCTTAGAAGTGACGCTGTACATTTCTAACCGCTAAGCCCTTGTGCCCACGGTTAACTGTGGGCATCTTCCTTCCTTTTCCCCCTGGTTCTCACATGCAGATTATCGTACTTGGTTCCGCGGCAGGCGGCGGCTTCCCTCAGTGGAACTGCAATTGCCGCAACTGTCAGGGCGTTCGCAACGGCACCATGAAAACCTCTCCGCGGACCCAGTCGTCAATTGCCGTCAGCGACAATGGCACCGACTGGGTGCTGTGTAACGCCTCACCGGACATTTGCCACCAGATTGCCGCCACGCCGGAACTGATAAAACACGACGTTTTACGCGGTACCGCCATCGGCTCCATCATCCTGACCGACAGCCAGATTGATCACTGCACCGGCCTGCTGAATTTACGCGAAGGCTGTCCGCATCAGGTGTGGTGCACGCCGGAAGTGCATGAAGATCTCACCACCGGCTTCCCGATTTTCACCATGCTTTCGCACTGGAATGGCGGCCTGCAACACCACGCTATCGGGCCGGAGAAGCGCTTCTCCGTGGCCGTGTGCCCGAATCTGAAATTCACGGCCATTCCGCTGCTGAGTAACGCGCCGCCTTATTCGAAATACCGCGGCAAACCGCTCCCCGGCCACAATATCGCGCTGTTTATTGAAGACACGAAAACCGGCACCTCGCTGCTGTACGCACCGGGTCTGGGCGAGCCAGATGATGAACTGCTGAAGTGGCTGCATAAAGCTGATTGCCTGCTGATTGACGGCACGCTGTGGCAGGACAACGAGCTGGCGACCACCGGCGTCGGCCGCAATACCGGCAAGGACATGGGCCATCTGGCCCTTGCCGAAGAACAAGGGCTGATTGCCCTGCTGTCTTCCCTTCCGGCAGAACGCAAAATTCTCATCCATATTAATAATACCAACCCGATCCTCAATGAAGCCTCTGCCGAGCGGCAGGCACTGACGCAGCAAAACATCGAAGTCAGCTGGGACGGGATGCGCATCGAACTTTAGGTAAAACGATTATGACGACATCTTCAAACCGGACGTCACCGATGACGCCGGAAGCTTTTGAACAGGCGCTGCGGGCCAAAGGCGCGTTTTATCACATCCATCATCCGTACCATATTGCGATGCACAATGGTCAGGCGACGCGTGAGCAAATTCAGGGCTGGGTAGCGAACCGGTTCTATTATCAGACCAGCATTCCGCTGAAAGACGCGGCCATTATGGCCAATTGCCCGGATGCGCAAACCCGACGCAAATGGGTGCAGCGTATTCTCGATCACGACGGATACGGCGGCAGTGAAGGCGGTATCGAAGCCTGGCTGCGACTGGGGGAAGCGGTCGGTCTGGATCGTGATGTGCTGCTTTCAGAAGAAAGGGTGTTACCGGGTGTGCGTTTTGCGGTCGATGCTTACGTTAACTTTGCCCGCCGCGCCGTCTGGCAGGAAGCGGCATGCAGCTCGCTGACTGAACTGTTCGCCCCGCAAATCCATCAGGCGCGTCTCGATACCTGGCCGCAGCATTACAAATGGATTGAGGAAGAAGGTTACGGTTACTTCCGCAGCCGCCTGAGTCAGGCGAATCGCGACGTGGAACACGGCCTGCAACTGGCGCTGGAATACTGCGATACCGTCGAAAAACAGCAGCGCATGCTGGAAATCCTGCAATTCAAACTCGACATTCTGTGGAGCATGCTCGATGCCATGAGCATGGCTTACGAACTGAACCGCCCGCCGTACCACAGCGTGACGCAACAGGCGGTCTGGCATAAAGGACGACTTCTGTGATCACCATTACCGAACACTACACGCCGATGTTCCGTCGCGGCTACCGCATGCAGTTTGAGAAAACGCAGGACTGCCACGTGATTCTGTATCCGGAAGGGATGGCGAAACTTAACGACAGCGCGACCTTCATTTTGCAACTGGTCGACGGCGAGCGGACGATTGCCAATATCATCGATGAGCTGAATGCCCGCTTCCCGGAAGCCGGTGGCGTGAATGATGACGTCAAAGATTTCTTCGCTCAGGCCCATGCTCAAAAGTGGATTACCTTCCGTGAACCTGCTTAAACCTGCGGTCAAACCACCGTTGTGGCTGCTGGCCGAACTGACCTACCGCTGCCCGTTGCAATGTCCGTATTGCTCGAACCCGCTTGATTTCGCCAAACAGGAAAAAGAGCTGACCACCGCACAGTGGATCAAAGTGTTCGAAGAAGCGCGGGAAATGGGTGCAGTGCAAATCGGTTTCTCCGGCGGCGAGCCATTGGTGCGTAAAGATTTGCCTGAGCTTATCCGCGCTGCCCGCGATCTCGGTTTTTACACCAACCTGATCACGTCCGGTATCGGGCTGACCGAGAAGAAAATCGATGCGTTTGCCGAAGCCGGACTGGATCATATCCAGATCAGTTTTCAGGCCAGCGATGAAACGCTGAACGCCGCACTGGCGGGTAACGCCAAAGCCTTCCGGCAAAAACTGGAGATGGCAAAAGCGGTGAAAGCCCACGGTTATCCGATGGTGCTGAACTTCGTGCTGCACCGCCATAACATCGACCAGATCGACAAGATTATCGACCTGAGTATCGAGCTGGAAGCCGATGACGTTGAACTGGCGACCTGTCAGTTTTACGGCTGGGCGCAGCTTAACCGCGAAGGACTATTGCCGACCCGCGAGCAGATCGCCCGCGCCGAAAATGTGGTGCATCAGTATCGCGAGAAAATGGCGGGCACCGGTAATCTGGCCAACCTGCTGTTTGTGACGCCCGATTATTACGAAGAACGTCCGAAAGGCTGCATGGGCGGCTGGGGAGCGATATTCCTCAGTGTGACGCCGGAAGGCATGGCGCTGCCGTGCCACAGCGCGCGTCAGTTGCCGGTCGAATTCCCGTCTGTACTGGAAAATACCTTGCAGGAAATCTGGTACGACTCGTTCGGCTTTAACAAATACCGCGGCTTCGACTGGATGCCGGAACCCTGCCGTTCCTGTTCTGAAAAAGAGAAAGACTTCGGCGGCTGCCGCTGTCAGGCGTTTATGCTCACCGGCAACGCCGACAACGCCGATCCGGTGTGCTCCAAATCCGAACATCATGGCAAAATTGTGGCAGCTCGCGAACAGGCCAACTGCACCAACATTCAGATCAATCAGTTGCAGTTCCGCAACCGCGCGAACTCGCAGTTGATTTTTAAAGGCTGAGGGTCTGATGCTGCCAGCCGTACACACCCTGACACTGGCTAACGGATTGCGGGTCAATATTCTTCATGACCCGCAGGCCTCGCGTGCTGCCGCACTCATTCATTTGGATGCCGGAAGTCATCACGAACCGCCCGCGTTTCCCGGTCTGGCGCACCTGTTCGAGCACGTCGTGTTTGCCGGAAGCCGTGAGTTTCAGGGTGATGAACGGCTGATGATGTGGGCGCAGGCGGAAGGGGCGCGACTCAACGCCAGCACGCACGCCACCTCGACGGCGTGGTTTTTCGATATGACACCGGCAAAGTTTGCAGACGGTCTGGCGCGTCTGACGGACATGCTGGCGCAACCTTTGCTGGCAACGAAGGCCGTGCAGCAGGAAGTGGCGGTGATCGACGCCGAATACCGCATGCTGACCGGTCATGCGGATTCCCTTTGTAATGCGGCGCTGAGTCTGGCCTTTGCGGCTCCGGCACAACTGCATGATTTTCACGTCGGTAACCGTACCGCTTTCGGTGAGGATATTTCCGCTCTGCAACAGGCAATGACGGACTATCATCAGCAATTCTTCACCGCAGGGCAGCTCACGTTGTGGTTACAGGGGCCGCAATCTGTCGCTGAACTGACCACGCTGGCAGAGCGTTACGGCAATGCCTTTGTTGCCTGCAACGGTTCTCAGCCAGCGCCTGCTCAGCCTCTGGTATTGCGCGACGAACGCCATCTGCAATTGCGTCTTGACGGGTCACCACGACTGCGTTTTTCGTTCCCGGTCACGCCCTCGCCCGCGCTGACGTTATTGCGTCAGCTCCTGGCGGATGAAGCACCGGGCAGTTTGCTGGATCAACTTCGAACCCAGGCGCTGGCAGACAGCGTGCAGGTTTCGCTGCCGTACGCATCCGACAGTGACGCTATTCTCAGTATTGAATTTCTCGTCTGCAATACCACGCCTGCTTTACGAGCACGTGTGGAAACACTGTTCTGCCACTGGCTGCAACAGATTCATGCTTTAGGCACCGGGCATTTGCAACATTACATTGCCCTCGCGCATTGCGATTTCAGCCGCCTGACGCCGTTGGATCAACTGCGCGCCCGCACCCTGGATTTCCCGCCCGCCGCGCATAACGGCTGGCAGATATTGCTCAGCGAGTTAAAGCCGGAAAACATGACGCGGCTGTGGATTGCGCCGGATGTGTCTGGTCAAAACACCCCGGTAAAAGGCTTCACCCTGCCGGTCAGTTTTAAAGAATGGCAATCACAATGTGACAACGTCACGAAATCACCTTTTAGGTTTTACCTCCCGTCCGCCGGAATCACGCTTAAAACAGGGGAAAGCATCCTGACCACCGGTGCCCCGCTGACCTTACTTCAGGCGTGTATCGCCCGCGCCAGCCTGCGCGCCCTTTGCGCGCAATCTGCCCATGCAGGTCATTCTCTGGTGTTTACCTGTGCGCAGGGCAACGGATTATTACAACTTAGCGGCTCTCAGGCATGGGCGACGCGCACGCTCGCCACGGCGCTCGAACTGCTGCGCGCGCCTTCTCCCGCCGCGCTGGCACAAGGCAAACGGCTGTTTGAGCAGGAACAGCATCAGCTGGCATCGGATATCGCGATACGCACCCTGCTGGCAAAACTGCCGGAAGTGGTCAGCAGCTCGTCAGGCGGAGTGCATGAATTCACGACCGCCGGAGACGATGCTGCGGTATTGCTATTCTGTCCGCTGGCGGAAAACACCGCTGAATGCCTGGCCGCCACGCAGATTTTAGCGTCGTTCCTCGAACCCAAATTCTTCCAGCAATTGCGCGTCGAAAAAAATGTCGGATACGTAGTGAGTTGCCGTTTCCATCAGACCGCCCGCCAGTCCGGCATTTTGTTTGCATTACAATCGCCGACGTATAGCGCAGAAACACTGCTGGGGTTTATCCATACGTTTATCGCGCAGATCCCGGCCATCATTGACGGCATTACCCCGGAGACACTGGAAGAAAAGCGCTGCGTGTTGCGGGAATCGCTTAGCGCGCGGCCCGCTGACAGGCTGGAAGCGGCGAGGCAGCAATGGTTAAGGGAGTTTGCCTTTGCGCCCCCCGTGAATGAGATGGTCATCGCGGGCGTAACTGGGGAACAACTGGCTGCCTGTCTGGGAACACCGGACAACGCCTTCCCCTGCGAAGGGGAGGGTTGGGGTATTACAAAAAAATCAAGAAGTTGATGTCTGCTTTGGCCATCGTTTCGTCCTTAAAACCCCTCCCGGCCTCCGCAGGGGGAGGAGTAAAAACTCTTCCTCGTCTACACTATCCACGAAGACGACGTTAAGGAAAACCATGCAAAAAACCACTCACACGCGGCAAGACACAGCGTTTAACGCCCTGCTGGATCACTATAAAAAAGCCTCACTGCGCATCAGCGCTATCTGGTTGCTGCTCGCCAATCTTGGTTTTGTGCTTTTTTTATTCGGACGTCATCAGTTCAGGGTATTACTGGATCCGAACGCCGACGTGGCGGTTTCCGGTCCGGTTCTGGATAATTTAGCCCTGATTTTCCTGGTATTTTTTATCATTCTTTTGCCCGTGCTGCGCTTCATACGCTCACGTACGCCCGCGATGATACTGGCGTTTCTGGTCGGTTTATTCTGGGCCGTGGTGTTCCATTTCATGCTGGCCAGTGACACGCAGCAACAACTGGTCTTCCCGCTGTTCTGTATGCTGATTTTTACGGCGCTGATTGCGCTGTACCCGACCATGCCGATCCTTTACAGCTTCACATTACCGCTGTGGTTTTCATTATTTTTTCATCTGGTTCTGCTGAAAGCGGATATTCCGATTCTGGAAATCGCTGCGATGATTGTCGTCAGCGCCCTGTTTGAAAGCGCGCGTATTATGCTCAGCCGCTGGTTTGTCCTTTCTGTCAGGCGGGAATGCGACAACCAGTTGCTGGTCAGCAAGCTGGATAATCTGGCGCATTATGATCCGCTGACGGGCGTAGCGAACCGCCGCCAGCTTGATAATCAGCTTGAACAACTGATTGCGCAAACGGAACGTCAGGGCGGCACCTTTTCCCTGATCATGATTGACGTGGA
This sequence comes from Rahnella sp. 2050, assembly GCF_040544515.1. NCBI lineage: Bacteria > Pseudomonadati > Pseudomonadota > Gammaproteobacteria > Enterobacterales > Yersiniaceae > Rahnella > Rahnella sp. 2050. The sequence continues at coordinate 246,426 of NZ_JBEPKE010000003.1, forward strand.
TTATTTCAAAAAATACAACGACCATTACGGCCATCAGGCCGGAGATACTTGTCTGGTGGGCATCGCGGAGTGTTTTAAACAGGTCGTAAGACAACCGGCCGATCTGGTGGCCCGTTATGGCGGTGAGGAGTTTGTGATCCTGCTGCACAGCGCCACCGCGAATGATGCGGAGGTCGTCGCGGAACGCATCAGGCAAAGCGTAACGCAGGCGGCTATCCCGCACGCCTTATCACAGGTGGCAGACACGGTGACGGTCAGCCAGGGCATTATGCAATGGTCGCCGGGCATGACTTCGCTGGAATTACTCAAACGTGCCGACGGTGCGCTGTATGACGCCAAACATGCGGGCAGAAACGGCTATTGCCTGGGGTAATGAAACAGGGCGTGGCTTCAAACGGAAGTTGCGCCCTCTGCATTTTACAAGGTCGCGCGATGCACCTGATTCCGTCCGTAAACCAGCGAATCGCCACTGATATCAGCAATGGATTTCGCCCCGGTCAATGTCATCGCTACCCGCATTTCTTTTTCGATCAGGTTCAGCAGATTAATGACCCCGGCCTCGCCCGCCGCCGCCAGCGCATACACAAACGCCCTGCCCAGCAGCACGCTGTCTGCACCGAGCGCAATCATGCGGACCACGTCCAGACCGGTGCGAATGCCGGAATCGGCGAGAATGGTGATGTCACCTTTCACCGCGTCTGCAATAGCCGGCAGTGCGTGGGCGGTGGACAACACACCGTCAAGCTGACGGCCGCCGTGGTTGGAGACCACAATGCCATCAGCACCAAATTTCACCGCGTCTTTTGCATCTTCCGAATCCAGAATCCCTTTGATAATCATCGGGCCTTTCCAGAACTCACGGATCCATTCCAGATCTTTCCATGAAATCGACGGGTCGAAGTTTGCGCCCAGCCAGCCGATATAATCCTCCAGCGTGGTGGGTTTGCCGCGATAAGCGGAAACATTACCCAGATCATGCGGTTTGCCATTCAGCCCCACATCCCAGGCCCATTGCGGATGCATGACCGCCTGCAACATGCGGCGTGCAGCGGCGTTTGGACCGCTCATGCCGGAATGCGCATCGCGATAACGTGCGCCGGGCGTCGGCATATCCACGGTAAACACCAGTGTTTTAACCCCCGCCGCCTGCGCGCGTTCCAGCGCATTGCGCATGAAACCCCGGTCTTTCAACACATAAAGCTGGAACCACATCGGCCGGTCGATGGCCGGTGCAACCTCTTCAATCGGACAGACAGAGACGGTGGAAAGCGTGAAAGGAATGCCTTTTTTTGCCGCCGCGCGGGCAGCCTGCACTTCGCCGCGTCGCGCGTACATACCGGTCAGACCGACCGGTGCCAGCACGACGGGCATCGCCAGTTTTTCGCCAAACAGTTGTGTCTCAAGACTGAGATCGGACATGTTTTTGAGGATGCGCTGACGCAAGGCGATGTCGGCCAGATCGGCGGTATTACGTCTGAGTGTATGCTCGTTGTAAGCGCCGCCGTCGATGTAATGAAACAGGAATGGCGGCAGTTTACTTTTTGCCGCGGCGCGATAGTCCGTTGATGCAGAAATGATCATGATGTTTTCTCGTTATCTTGCGCTCTTTTGATTGGCGCTGTAGGGGTGTCAAAAGTGTAGCTGATAAACACAACCTGAGAGAAAACAATGGCAACGAAAAACCATATTTTTACGCGGCAGAGCATGGGAGTAGAAAGAAGGAGAAATCTTGAAAATGCGCGGCGGGTTTAATCTCGCCGCATTGATGATGTCCACGGATTCATCATTTATCGGGTTTGTTCAGATGCCAGTGTAAAAGCCTGACGATCACCTGATACAAAATAACTGTGATAACAGGACAAATAATAAATAGCGTCAATCCGATAAAGCCTTCAACGTCTGGTTCTCCAAATAACGCGGCTGTGTCATTCCAGAAGATATATTGTTCTTTAGTCACCGGGGATGAAGGGTGAAAGTACCTGCGCCAGCAATTCGGGTGTCATCACCTCTTCCGGCGTGCCCTGCGCGATAATTTTGCCCGCCGCCATCATCACCAGATAATCACAATAGCGGCTGGCCTGATTCAAATCGTGCAGCACCGCCACCCGCGTTTTCCCCTGCTGATTCTGACTGCGCAGCAGGTTCATCAGCTCAACCTGATGGCTGATATCAAGATAGGTGGTCGGCTCGTCGAGCAGCATCAGCGATGTCAGCAAACGTGCTCTATTTCCCCTTGAACCAGACCATAAGAGAGATTTATGTTTTTCGGGCTGGCAATCGGCTATAACTTTCTGAGAAAGAAATATATATTTTTACCCTGCAGATGACGCCATTAATGATATTAATGGCGGTTCCTGTGCCAGCGCACTTATTTTTCGACAATCTCTTTTACGTCACCCTGATGAACCTGGTGAACACTGCCATCAGTATCTTTATAAGAGATCAGACCGGTATCTTTGTCTTTCACCGGCTTGCCATGTGTTGTAATCATATGCCCGTCATTGGTTGAAATGACATAGTCACTGGAACAGGCACTGACAGCAAACATGATGCCCATAACAGCCACTACGCTTAATACTTTTTTCATCATAACTCCTGTTGAATTTTAACGCTAAACATCCGAAAAACACGCTATCAGGCTAATAAATATATCATTATTTTCTAACCATCCACTTTCGCATAAGCGTATTCTGATGGCTCATGTTATGCGTTAATACTGTCCTTAAATACAACGCTTTGACAACGGGATGCTGAAAAATAAGGATGATGTTAATATTTTAACATCCTGATAAAGAATTTTTTATGCGTACATTACGCAGAATCCATGCGCATATTTTCTAATTTTAAATTGTTGGCGCTCGTACCGGAACGCGATAATATTCATTATCGGGCGTCCGCAGAGGTATATGCGCAGCAATATCATCATGCCCGGTAAAAGAGAGAATCAATAACCGGAATAGCTCTAATGAAAAATGAGATGAGAATAACTATGCTCAGGAAACCAATATTACTCACGCTGATATTTCTGATATCAGCATGTGCGGGTGAAAAGAATTTTTCAGTGGATTATATTAATAATCATCCCTGGGACATTGCTTATTGTTTACGTCAGAACCTGAATCAAAAAGGCTATCAAACCGGAACACCCGAAAATGATGCAGCCAATATAATGAAAGAAATGACCGTAAGTAAAAATGGAGAAACAGCGGGTATCTACTGGATTGATAAAGCCACTGTGGGGTCTATTGGCCGCTCAGTAAGTACACATAACGTTCAGGACTGGGCGTATCGGGATATGGATGCCGTGTTGCATCAATGTAAGTCAGAACTGGATCAGTAATCCTTTTTAACTTGATACAGATCATCTAAAACGCGGGTTAGGTTTGATCGAATGATAATCATTATCGTTTAATGCTCGGGAATGATTGATTCTTCAGGAGAAGAAGAACCCTATGAGCTTAGACCTCTCGCGTTTTTATGCCGCTGATCAGGGACTGCCATTTCCCGACCGGCGGGCAGTGATGCCATGGCGACCTCAGCAGCCCGTCGCCCCGCAGGATGTCCCTGCACAGTGGCAGGCGCTCTGCATGCGCACACTTGCGGCCAATAAGCGCCTGGTCTATCTGCATATCCCTTTTTGTGCCACGCACTGCACATTCTGCGGGTTCTACCAGAACAAGCTGGAAGCGCAAGCCACAGAACAATACTGCGATTATCTGATCCGCGAAATTGAGCAGGAAGCCGGTTCGCCGCTGCATCAGTCCGCCCCTGTCCACGCCGTGTACTTTGGTGGCGGCACGCCGACCGCGCTCAGCGCGAAACAACTGCACCGGATTATCACCACGCTGCGCCGCAGTTTACCCCTGGCGCCGGACTGCGAAATCACCGTCGAAGGACGTATTCTTAACTTTGATGATGAACGGATTGATGCCTGTCTGGATGCCGGTGCGAACCGCTTTTCCATCGGTATTCAGACCTTTGACACGCGCATCCGCCAGCGAATGGGGCGCCGCGCGAACCGTGACGAAGCCATCAGTTTCCTGCGTAAACTCGGCGAACGTGACCGGGCTGCCGTGGTCTGCGACCTGATGTTCGGATTGCCGGAGCAGACGCCTGAGAGCTGGCGGGAAGATTTGCAGATTATCCGCGACCTGCCGCTGGATGGCGTTGATCTTTATGCGCTGAACCTGCTGCCTTCCACGCCGCTGGGCAAAGCGGTCGGGAATAAACGCACTACACTGCCGGATGTCAGCATGCGCCGCGATTTTTATCTCGAAGGCGAGGCGTTTCTGGCGCGTGATGCCTGGCATCAGATCAGTAACAGTCACTGGGCGCGCAACACCCGCGAGCGCAATCTCTACAATTTGCTGATCAAAAAAGGCGCGGATTGTCTGGCCTTTGGCAGCGGGGCGGGCGGCAATCTGGAGGGTCAGTCGTATATGACGGCGCGCAGTCTGGAAGCGTATTACCAGCAACTGGACGCCGGGTTGAAACCTATCATGATGATGACAGCGTCAACGACCCGCGAGCACCGCTGGCGGCTGGATTTGCAGGGCGGCATCGAAGCGGGCCGTTATGATCTCAGCCGTATTGTTGAAGACCCCTTCCCGCTTGAACCCCTGTTGCAACAATGGCAACAGTGCGGCCTGATGCACAGCGAAGGCCCGCGCTTTAATCTCACGCCTGCCGGGCGGTTCTGGGCCAGCAATATGTTGCAGGCCTTACAAACACTGATCCCTCAACTGACCTTACGGAATGACGCACATGCACACGGATAACCTTCAGTCCCTGATCGACTTTTTAGCCACGCAACCCGACGGCACTGTCGAAGATATCGCCCGGGAATATGCCATCACGCCGCTGGAGGTGATCCGCAATCTGCCGGGAAGTTCTCTGTTTGCAGGCACACATTTTGATGCGGTCTGGGACAACATCACGGCATGGGGCGAGGTGACGACGCTGGTGAATAACGAGGATCTGATCCTTGAATTCCACGGTGAATTGCCGACCGGCACGCATCGTCACGGCTACTTTAATTTGCGCGGTAAACACGGAATGAGCGGCCATATCCGTGCCACACACTGCCAGCATATTGCCCTGGTTGAACGGCCATTTATGGGAATGAGCACAGCAAGTGTCTGGTTTTTAAACGCTTGCGGTTATGCCATGCTCAAGGTTTTCGTCGGGCGCGACAGCCATCGCCAGCTTCTTGCCGATCAGCTGAATGCTTTTCGTGCCCTTCCCGCCATGCTGGCTGAGAGAGAGAAACAACCTTGAATACTTTGCTGATTTTTGGCGCAGGCAGCGGTGTCGGCGCAGAACTGGTTAAGCTCACGGCGCAGGATCGCCCGGTAGTGGCACTGATCCGCAACCCTGAACAAGCCGCAGTATTGCGTGAACAGGGCGTGACCGTCATTGAAGGCGATGCACTCAATTCCGCAGATGTATTGCAGGCCTGCCAGATGGCCGGTCCGGACGCGCAAATCGTGTCAACGCTGGGTGGCAAACTTGCCGATTACACTGCCAACCGGCTGATCATTGATACCGCAGAACAAGCCGGCATCCGCCAGATGTTGCTGGTGACGTCTATCGGTTGCGGCGACAGTTGGCCAACGTTATCCGCACGGGCAAAACAGGCGTTCGGCCAGGCGGTTCGTGAGAAATCACTGGCGGAAAGCTGGCTGCAAACCAGCTCGCTCGAAGGATGTATCCTTCGTCCCGGTGGCCTGATGAACGGTGAGGCGACCGGCAAAGCGCACCTGATCCAAACCGAAGCTCACGGCCGCGTGCGCAGGAGTGATGTCGCCCTGCACATCCAGCAACTGCTGGCCTCAGGCGATGGCTGGGGCAAAGTGTTTGCGCTGTGTGATTCAATGCTGGAAGGAGAACGGTTCTGAATTAAATGCCCCGGAAACGGGGTATTTCGCCCCCTGACATGTTATTCAGAAATTTTAACCAATATCAGCAAATCACTTCGCTATTCATTCTAATCCCACGGCGTTATTCTTCTTCTCATCGAAGGCACATGGCCTTCCCCAAACAAACATTGAGAAGGAATGACATCATGAAATCTATCAAAACTTTCGTTGTTGCTGCTGCACTCGCCACGGTTTCTTTCGGTAGCTTCGCCGCTGAAATCGGCACTGTATCTGCTTCTGGCAATACATTAGAGGGCCTGGAATCCACCTTCGCAGCTAAAGCCGCTGCCGCCGGTGCAACCTCTTATAAAATCATCGAAGCCGGTGGTCAGAACCGTCTTCACGGCACTGCCGTGTTGTACAAATGATTTGCTGAAGTCCTGAGATAAAAACAAAAGCCGCTCCTTTTACAGAGCGGCTTTGTCATTGGGGTAAAAAACATAATGAGTGGTATATCACTCATTATTGCTTTAAAAAACCTTTAATGAGTTATTTAGGTAACATTAAATGGACTCTCATTGGATAATGAGTAATATACCACTCATACACTAATGGGAGCCCATATGGAATTTTTAACGTTACAAGCTTTCCTCAATAATACCTGGGTTGATATTGCTAACATCACTTTTCCCGGCAGTGAGCAGAATAACTATCGTCTGACCGAACTGAATTATCATTCGGATTACGCTATTGATAACCTTGATCGTGACGATAACCATGCCGCATCGTTGAATCACCCCGTCTCTTTGTTTTTTGATGGTGACGATGAGCGGGGTTGGCTGAAGTTTCTTGATGATATTATTCCCAGCGGTTCAAGTCGCCGCTATTGGGCAAACTATCTCGATCTCGAAGGACTGACAGCCGATCAGCAAAATTTCATTTTGCTCAAACATGGCACCTTGTCCCCTGTTGGCAATCTGCGCATAAAAGAATCATTACCGGAATATAATCCGCTGGCTGAAAAACTTTTCTTCACTATAGAAGATGTTAAAAACCGGGCGGGTGACTTTCTGGACTACGCACAACAACGCGGTGCGGCTGCCGGTGGCGCGACAGGCGCCGGGGGCGAAGCACCAAAGCTGTTGCTGCGTTGTAGTCAGGAACAGCAAATCTGGATTGATACCTACCAGAATGACACTGCCAACCGGGACATTCCCTATTTGGTCAAATATCCCCGTGGCGCAAGAACAGAGGTAGACTGCAATATTCTTCGGGCAGAATTCTATTTCTACCATGAGCTTGAAGCCATGGGGTTTGACACGATCCCGACGCAAAACATGCGGCTGGAAGAAGGGCTGACTTATCCGTCACTCTGGCTTCCGCGTTTTGATATTTCTTTTGAAGAGGAAGGACTTATCAGACGTTTCGGAATGGAATCAGTCTATTCACTCCTGCGCAAAGCGCCCGGTGTGACGCTGTATCATGAAGAAACCCTCCGTGCACTGATCGATAAGATTTCACACAGTCATATGGTGACAGAACAAGGTTTTGATTTTGATATCCCGGGGTTTGTGACTGAATGGGTACGACGAGATCTGCTCAATATTATTTTTGGTAACAGCGATAATCATGGGCGTAACACCTCTTTCCTGAAAGATGAACGCAGCATCCGGCTTGCACCAATCTACGATTTTGCGCCGATGAAAGCCGATCCGGAAGGTATTGCCAGAACGACGAAATGGAAGGCTCCGTTGGAAATCGGCGGTGAATACGATTATCCCGGCATTGCACAATCACTCGATGATCTTGTCCCGGCAGAAACATTACTTTCGGCACTTAAAAACACGTCACATCAACTGTCGGGACTGAAAGAGCGGCTGGAAGCCCGTGGCATACCGCAGCAAATTTTGAACATGCCCGCGATAAGTTTCAGTTTTATTCCTGAAAAGTTACGCCGCTGGGGGTTGTTATGAAAGAACCAGAGATTGCCGCAAACTCTGCGAGAAATACCATTGATAAAATACGGGCTAAACAAAATGAGGCGAATCATGTGCGGCGTGACGCCGGACAAATGCTGGCTCAGGAAGAAACATCTTCCACGGGAAAAAAACAAGCCCAGCGAAGAGTGTCGAACCTGACGAAACCCGTCAGCACCAATGACCGAAATCAAGCCCGGCTCGACATCATGCGGGCGTTACTTTTGGGTGAAATCACGCAGGGACAAGCACTAAAAGCACTGAGGATTACGGTGCTGGGGTTAAAACAAGACGCCTTTGGGAAACTAGTGACAGTGTCACGTAAGACGCTATCAGAAGTGGAAAATGATAAGGGAAATTACACGCCTGACATCATCAACAAACTGTTTAGACCATTTGGCCTGAAAGTCGGGCTGGTGCCGGTTTCTCAGCAGATATTCAGGACTCTCTTTGAGCGCAGTGAGTAAGATGTAAAAAAAGCCGCTCCTTTTACAGAGCGGCTTTGTCATGTTCCGCGTTGCCGCTTCTATCCTTTCGTCGCTACTTTCAGCAAAATTACGCCTGAAAAAATCAGCAGGACGGCGATGACGCGCAGCGGATTAAGGCTTTCGCCAAACATCACAACACCGAGAATGAAAGCGCCGATGGCACCGATGCCTACCCAGACGGTGTAAGACGTGCCGAGGGGCAGCGTTTTCATGGAAATCGCCAGCAAAACGACGCTGAGTATCATGAAGAAGACCGTAAGCATACTGGGAATGAGACGGGTGAAACCGTGAGATTCTTTCATCGCGGTCGACCAGACCACTTCGAAAATACCGGCGAAAAGCAGATAAACCCAGGCCATAAAATGTCCTTAAAACACGCAAGGTCGTCCCTGCATCAGTATGGCTGAGTCTCTGGTCGTCCAGTCAGCATGAAGAGTGGGGATTATAGTTCACTCTTTCCTGACTTTACAAAATCTACGCCTCGGGCAAAAAAGAATCTTTTTCAGTGTGCAGGGTAATAATGGCCGGACGGAAAAGTTTCCCCTTCTGTTCGATTTCAAAGCTGCGGAAGTGACGGCTCTCACCCACTTCAGATCCCGGCATCAGCGCCGCACCGACCAGACCGTCGCGGAACATCTCGATCACCATCCGGGGTTCGGACACTTTCATGATCACATTCACGTCTTTCACTTCTTCATACAGTCGGTTGAGCAGCACTTCATACGTCCCCTCGCCGCCCATGCGGTGCAGCATCACCAACGGGAAACCGGAGAGATCAGCAAAAGAAAGCGTACGTTCCGGCAGCGTGCTCGCCAGTTCGCCGGACACCACCGCGACCAGTTTTATCGGCTCGAATTCACGCACGTAGAAAGAACGCACGTCGGCGGGCGTCTGGATCATCGCCATATCCAGCGTTTTGTTCATCACCAGCTCTTCCAGACTGGTCGATTCGGACACTAAAATGTTCGGATCCCAGTCCGGGTTTTTGCGGTACAGCTCGAGAAAAACGGTGTTGAAATAGCGCAGATAAAGGTAAGAAACGCCGATACGCACCGGGCGTTTTTTTTGCGAGGCGATATCGATGGCTTGTCTGGTGACGCTGTTAACCTGATTGAGGATGTCGCTGGTTTTGCGATACAGAAAGCGTCCGGCTTCAGTGAGTACCATTTGTTTGCTGGTGCGGATAAACAGCGGCGAACCGATTTCTTCTTCCAGCTCATGCAGGCGTTTTCCGAGCGGAGGCTGTGCGATATTCAGCACTTTCGCCGCTTTGCTGATCGAGCCCTGCTCAGCGATGGTACAGAAATAGCGCATTCTTTTGAGATCCATCTTTCTTTCCCTTCCTGTCAGTCTGGCCGCGTGACGTCCAGTATACAAAAAGCCACTTCACGGGGAAGTGGCTTGTGCGGACATCCGTCAGTGGATAAACAGGCTCCAGTAGTGGGAAATGGGCATGACCAGAATTAACGCCGGTAATAAATTTCCTACTGCGATAGATTTAATTCCGCTGATGCGAAAACCGGCCGCCAGCATAATAAAACCGCCTGCTGCGGTGAAATCACCCATCATTTCAGCATTGGTCAGCGGCAAAATAGACACCGCTGCCGAGGCGATAAGAAACTGCACAATCCACTGCGGAATAAAAATCAGTGCAACGGCATAACCCAGCACCGTAGCAAAAATCGCAGCTGTGAATAAATCCATGATGGCTTTTACGAACAGGATGTTCGGATCATGCGTCATGCCTTCGGTCATCGCCCCGATAATCCCGGTGCCACTGGCGCAAAACAGCACAATAATCGCCACGAATTTCTCGGTAAAAACGTTATGGTCCATGCCGGTATCCGGCGCAAATTTCGAAGCGATACCGCGTGCCATATTCCCAAGACGGGCAATATAGCGTTCGAGATAAAACAGTTCTCCGATAGCCGCACCGAGGATCACCGATAAAATCACTACCGGCATGCTGTGCATTTTCACCAGCAGTACGACGCCAAGCGCCATCGAGCACAAACCGAAGGTCTGGGGCAGCGAGGTTCGCAAGCGCTCTGGCATTTTTACGCCAAGAAAGCCCCCTAACAGGCCGCCAAGAATAATGGCACCGCTGTTAACAATAGGTCCAATTAACATGTTAACTCCACAAATTTGAGGTATTTCGCTCTGTGCTGTTTATCGGTCTTCGCCCCAGCGCTTAATATTGCCAACATCCAGGTCAAATAAATCCAGAGCACGTGCCACGCTGTGGTGAATAATATCATCCACGCTTTCAGGTTTATGGTACAGGGCGGGAACCGGCGGGAAAATAATCCCGCCCATTTCCGTCACCGCCTGCATATTTTTCAGATGCGACAGATTCAACGGCGTTTCTCTGACCATTAATACTAACCTGCGCCGCTCTTTTAATACGACATCTGCGGCGCGTGTCAGTAAGTTACTGGTGAGTCCGTGAGCAACAGACCCCAGAGTGTTCATCGAACACGGCGCGATAATCATCCCGATGGTTTTAAAAGAACCACTGGATACCGACGCCCCAAGATTATTAATGGAATGCACGTCATCGGCCAGCCGGATCACATCCTGCCGCCCGATATCGGTTTCGAGACTACGTGTCACTTCGGCACCTTTACTGATAATCAGGTGCACGTCGATATCGATATCGCGCAATATTTCCAGTGCCTTCATTCCATACTGAAATCCCGAAGCCCCGCTGATGCCGACAATTATCCGCCTTCTCTTCATTTCACCTCTCCGCCCTTCATACTTCGCACTGCAATGCGAAGTATGAAGGGCACATAATATTAATATTTAAAATCAGGCAGGAATTTCTTCACATCGACGTCTTTAAATTTGGAACGTTCGAAATGGGCTTTCAGATGAAACGGCACTGTGCAGTCGAAAATAGTTTTGCATGACATACCTTCCTGCAAAATACCTGGGCTGTAGGCTGGATGTTGCGAAGGATCCAGCGGATGGCAGCGCACACCCGGAATAGTGACGGTATCCACGTCGCCCTGATAGCGGGTTTGCATCGCCCACAGGATGTCATCGGTATCGAAAATATCCACATCTTCATCCACCAGAATCACGTGTTTCAGCTCGGAAAAGGCTGCAAACGCCAGCAGCGCGGCTTGTCTCTGACGGCCTTCATCCACCGGTGAGGATTTTTTAAATTGCAGCACCGCCAGTAACTTACCGCCACCGGAGGTGTGCGCATGCACATTCAACACACGCCCCGGCATGGCGCGGTCGATCATATCCAGAATACTGGCTTCGGTCGGAATACCGGCCATGCTGACGTGTTCGCCGCTCGGGCCAAGCGTGGTTTGCAGGATAGGATTGCGGCGATGCGTCACCGCTTTCACCTTAATCACCGGCAGCGCGGCTTTGGCTTCACCGGTATAGCCCGGGAATTCAGGCATCGCTTTGCCGGTGTTGGTGTTCTGATCTTCACGGACACGCACGTCCGGCAGCAGTTCGCCTTCAATCACGATTTCGGCGTGGGCAATGGCTTTTTCGTCGATGGAAACACAGTGCGTCAGTTCCACCGCTTTCCCGCGTAATGCACCGGCAATGCTCAGTTCGTTGAAGCCCAGCGGCGTGGTGGGTGGCTCGAAGCAGGCGGCAATCTCAATCGCCGGATCAACGCCGATGCTGATGGAAATCGGCAGCGGTTTACCCGCACGCTCGGCTTTTTCGCGGAAAGCATCAATATGGCGACCCGGGGTCAGCCACATCGACAGTTCGTCGCGGCTCTGAATGCACAGGCGGTGAATGGTAATGTCGGATTCTTTGGTTTCAGGATCAGAGGCATAGCACATGCCCATGGTGAAATACGGACCGGCATCTTCTTCGGTATTGGTCGGTGCAGGCAGCAAGGTGCGCAGGTCAAAATTCGGATCATCCGCCAGATACGTCACTTCCTGACAGGGTGCCGTGCCGCGATCCACAACCACGGGCGCGATGGCGTTTTTCACCGAATCTTTCAGCAGGAAACCGAGTTTTTCCGGCGCACAGTTCAGCAGATAGCCCACACGTTCGCGGGTAGACATCAGGCCGGTGACCACACGCACCCCCGGAAAACCTTTGATGGTGTTAAACATCATCGCCGGGCCTTTACGGGTCGGACGTTCACAGGTTCCCCCGGCACCGACATAGCGGTACACGCCGGAGAGTTCCGCATGCGGATCCACTTCCACATCGGTACTGACCATTTCGCCTGGCAGGCTTTCTAAAAATGCAATCGCAGACCGGAGGTCGTGCACGTTATTATTTTGAGGGTGGCTTTCTTTCTTAGACATATTTTTATCCAGGTAAATAAATATTCCACATAATGAGAAAATTATTTTCATCGCCGGATTGAATATATATTTACTGCCGAAGATCAAAAAGTACCGTTTAAATTCACGCGCTAAACCTTTTTGGTTTATATCAAAAAAATAATAATTATTTAACACTAATCAATACATCACAATAACTTAATGACGAAACATTACGTTAATTCCGCCACGGCATTCATACCCTGACGGAAATTAAAAATCAGGAATTTAAACAGGTACGGAAAACTGAAAACAGGCACCGTGTTTCGGTTGTTCAATCAGCCGGATATCGCTGCCGTGGAGTTGCAGAATGCGGCGCACGATCATCAGCCCCAGCCCGCCCGCACGGTGTTTATTGGTACTGAGGATTGACGGACGCACAAACAGGCTGTCTTTCAGCTCCGGCGCAATGCCCGGTCCGCTGTCTTTCAGTTGTACCATCACCTGCCCTTCCTGTTTCCACAGTTTTATTTCGATTACGCCGCCTTCCGGTGTAAAACGAATCGCATTATCCAGCAGATTAGTCAGCACCCGTTCAATCATGCCTAAATCGGCATTCACCAGCGGAATACCCGGCGTGATATCCGCCAGTAATTTTTGCCCGCGCGTTTCAGTCGCCAGTTCAAATTTCTGGAAAACATCCTGCACCAGTTCACTCAGCGAGAAAGGTTCTTTCTGCGGTTTCACCACGCCATATTCCAGCCGTGCCAGTTCAAATAATTCCTGCGCCAGCCGCCCGACTTTTTTACTTTGCGTCAGGGCAATATTCAGATAACGCTGCCGGTCTTCGTTGGTCAGATGTTCAGCTTTCACCGACAACGTTTCCAGATAGCCATGCAGGGAGGTCAGCGGCGTGCGCAGGTCATGAGAAATATTGGCGATAAATTCCCGCCGCTGCTGATCCTGCACCATCAGACTTTGCCATTGCTGGTCGATACGTTTTGCCAGCGCGACAAACGCCTGTTGTAACTGCGTGACTTCATCGCGGGCGGCACCGGCCGGAGTATCCGTTTTCGACAGCGCCTGAATTGCGTCCATGCCGCCGGAATCGAGTTGTGCAATCTGCGCCGTGAGTTTACGCACCGGGCGCGTCACCCAACGGAACGCCAGCGCACCCGCCAGCAGGCCAAACAGCGCCACCAGCCCCATAGACCGCAGCGCCAGAGAAATCGCCGACTGATACTGCGCGTCGCTGGTCAGTGCGGTGTATTCATCGCCGAGAAGCACAATATACACATAGCCTTTGGTCACACCGTCTACCTGCAACGGCGCGGCGCTGAATACCTGAGGGGTTTGCGGGTCACGCGGATTGTCGCCATATACCGGCATTTTCGCGCCGTGCAGCAGCGCATTCACCGGTGCTAAATCGATTTTCTGCTGTTGCAAGCGTCCCGGAGGCGCCGCATTGCCGACGATATTGCCGTCTTTGTCGAGCAGATACACCTCAACGCTCGGATTCACCGCCATCAGCTGATCAAACAGCGTATGGACCGCTTTGGGATCCCAGTCGCCCTGGCTGAGCAGCGGATTATTCGCCGCGATCTGCGTCGCCAGATTGGCCGACAGACGCTGGATCACCGACTGGCTGTACTGGTTGCTGGAACGCACCTGCATATAGCCGGAAAGCGCGCAGCAGGCGATCAGCAGCACCATAAACACCAGAGTCAGTCTTTGCGCCAGCGTGAGATTTTTCATGATTTACCCTTGTGACGCCTCAGAAGAGGACACGAATTTATAGCCTTTTCCCCACACGGTCAGAATCCGTTCCGGCTCGGCCGGATTGGTTTCTATCTTGATGCGCAGCCGGTTGATATGGGTGTTCACCGTATGTTCATACCCTTCGTGTTCATAGCCCCAGACCTGATTTAACAGGCTGAGTCGCGAGAATACTTTGCCGGGATTTTTGGCAAAGAAATACAACAGGTCAAACTCGCGGGGCGTCAGCTCGACAGACTGATGATTGAGCATCACGTCACGCGCAATCGGGTCGATCACCAGCCCGGAAAAGCTCAGCGTTCCGGCATCCATTTTCAGATTACGGCTCATCGCTTCCTGCCGCCGGAACAGCGCCTTGACCCGCGCCACCAGTTCCAGCATAGAGAACGGCTTCGCCAGATAATCGTCCGCCCCCAGTTCCAGCCCGAGCACGCGATGTACTTCGCTGGAACGCGCGCTGATAATAATGATCGGCGTATACCGCGTCATATTGCGTGCACGGCGGCAGATTTCCAGGCCATCAACGCCCGGCAGCATCAGATCGAGGATCAGCGCGTCCCAGCCGCCCTTCTCCAGATGTGCCACGCCCAGATTGCCGTCGGCGGCGTGGGTAATCTCATAACCTTCATCACGCAGATGCAGGCTGAGCAGTTCTGCGATATCCCCGTCATCTTCAACGATCAGGATCTTCTTCGTCTTATCCATGTGTTATCCCAAAAACGTGGCGTTTCCTAATGGTTTGAGTCTACACAAGCAACCGTCTGCGAGTTATCACATTTTATTTAACTTTGCGTGAGGTCTCGGGGAACAAATCCGCTCAATACTCGCTACATCACAGGGCGGACAGCCGGACTTCATTATGACAATACACACGGAATTACCTCATCAGGCAAAATCCAAACCGGCCACGGTGCACCCTTTGTGGCTGCGGCTGACCCACTGGCTGAATGCGCTGGCGGTGCTGATTATGGTGACCAGCGGCTGGCAGATTTATAACGCATCACCCCTGTTTGATTTTGATTTCCCGCCAGCGATGACACTGGGTGGCTGGCTCGGCGGCGGTATTCAGTGGCATTTCGCCGGTATGTGGTTGTTCGGTTTTAACGGCCTGTTTTATCTGCTGATGAACATTTTTACCGGCCGGATGAAACAGAAATTCTGGCCGCTGACGCCACGCGGCATCTTCAATGATTTGCGGGCTGCCCTGCGTGGCAAGCTGAAACACGACGATTTACGGCACTACAACATGGTGCAACGTGCGGCGTATGTGTTCGTGATGTTCGACGGCATCGTGCTGGTGCTTTCCGGGCTGGTGGTGTGGAAATCGGTGCAATTCCCGCTGCTGCGCGAACTGATGGGCGGCTTTGATACCGCGCGTTATGTGCATTTTCTGGCGATGGCTTCACTGGTGGGATTCGTGGTGCTGCACATCGTGATGGTGGCGCTGGTGCCGAAAACCCTGATTGCCATGATCCGCGGGCGTTAAGGAAGACATGATGAAAAACATCGTTAAAAGAACCCTCAGCCAGATTTTCAGTCCTTCCGACAGCGAAGCGATTTTACAGGAAGCGAAAAAACAGATTATCCGCGAACTGGATGCGCCCTCCCGCCGCCTGTTTTTACAACGCGGACTGACACTCGGCGGCGTGGCGATGCTGACCGGTTGCGATATCAGCGATAACGCCAGCGTGGAAAATGCGCTGGGCAAAATCTCCGGTTTCAATGACCGCGTGCAGGGCTGGCTGTTCGGTTCAACACGCCTCGCGCCGGTGTATGCCGAATCGATGATCACCCGTCCGTTTCCGTTTAACGCTTTTTACGCCGAAGACGACGCGCCACAAGTCGACGGCGACGCTTACCGCCTGAAAATCGTCGGTCTGGCACTGGATAAACGCGAATGGTCACTGCCGACGCTGTACAAAATGGCGCAGGTCAGTCAGGTGACGCGACACATTTGTGTCGAAGGCTGGAGCGCGATTGGTAAATGGGGCGGCGTGCCGTTCGGCGATTTTCTGCGCCTGATCGGGGCAGATCTCACGGCGGAATATGTCAGTTTTAAATGCGCCGACGCGTATTACACCAGTATCGATATGGCGACGGCACTGCATCCGCAAACCCTGCTGGCGCTGACCTACGACGGCCAGATTTTGCCGCGACAATACGGCTTCCCGATGAAGCTGAGGATGCCGACCAAACTCGGCTACAAGAATCCGAAACACATCGAAGTGATTGAAATTACCAATAAATTTACCGGTGGCTACTGGGAAGATCAGGGCTACAACTGGTTCGGCGGAAGCTGAACACTCTCCACAACACCCTTTGTACATCAAACCTATAGAGAAGGATTTACCATGAAAAAGTTAACCATAATGATGATGTCTGCTTGCCTGATGATGGGCGCAGTGAGCACCACCTATGCCGCTGACGCAATGGCGAAGAAAGACACCATGGGCCATATGTCAAAAGACTGCATGAAAAAAGACAGCATGAGCAAAGACACCATGGCGAAAGACAGTATGGGCAAAGACTGCATGTCGAAAGATCACATGAAGAAAGACAGCATGTCGAAAGATTCCATGTCCAAAGACGCGATGAAAAAAGAGTCCTCGGGCCAGTAAGCGCCACTAAACCCGGCCATATAGCGAAAACGCCTCCGTCTGTTCAGCGGAGGCGTTTTACTTTCTGTTAAGAGCCAATAACCCGCCCCTTAACACTTAATTATTTTGTGGCACTGGACGCCAGGCGAATCTGAATATCATTGTCGAGATTATTCACCCAATGGTTGTAACTGCGGTGAATCTCGCCTTTCCCGGCCAGCAGATTGGTGCTGCCGACATAATTAATGGTGTAGCCGCGGGTGTCATAGGTAATACGGATATCTGCTTTGTGTTCACGGTTATTCAGATGACCGTTAATCACGCCCGGTGCGCCATCCGTCATTATCCAGCCACGTTTTTGCCCTGCGTCGATAATAGCGGTTCTGATCTGACTTTCTGAATTATGGGTTGCCAGCGTGGTATGCGGCGTCGTTACCGGCTCGGTACGCGCGCAGCCAGAAAGCGCCATGACACAGACAAGGCCGATAAGTAACTTACTTGTAGATTTCATGTGAACCTTTTGGATTTAAAATTTGGGATAAGAGCTTGAAAAATCAACACAATATACGCCATTTTCCGAAAGGTGTCATGAAACACGCTGGTTGAGTTTCGTTTTCGCTTTGCGTAGTATATAAAACATATATGATTCGTATACTACCGAGGCAAGCCCATGGGTATCATTAAGATTTCAGAACTGATGCACGAGAATTTGCGTATTGCCAGCATGGCTTATACGCGTTCGATGAACGCACAGGCCGAGCACTGGATGAAGATTGGCATGCTGATGGAAACCCATCCTGATATGACGCACAGCCAGATTTCGCAATTGCTGGTGCAGTGCAGCATGGAATCTGAAGAAAACACCGGAAGTATCCGCACGCTGTTAAACGTGGGTGGCACACACAGGAAGGCAAGCAATGAATAATGGTTTAGACAGCAGGTATTTCGTCAACAATAACCGCATGATCAAAACGCCGGAAGGCATCGATAAAGCCCGTATCGCCGGTAAACTGGCGGCGCGCGTGTTGCATATGATCACGCCGTACGTAGTGCCAGGCGTTACGACTAACGAACTGGACCGCATCTGCCACGATTTTATCGTCAACGAATTGCAGGCGATCCCGGCCAATATCGGTTATCACGGCTATCAGAAAACCACCTGCACCTCCGTCAACCACGTGATTTGTCACGGCATTCCTTCCGATAAGGCGCTGAAAAAAGGCGATATTGTTAACATCGACGTGGCGCTGATCAAAGACGGCTGGTACGGCGATACCAGCCGTATGTATTACGCCGGTGAACCCGGCATTATGGCGCGCCGTCTGGTGGATACCACCTATGAAGCAATGATGGCCGGTATTGCAGTGGTACGTCCCGGCGCAACGCTCGGCGACGTCGGCCATGCGATTGCCACTGTCGCGAAACGCGAAGGGTTTTCCATTGTGGAAGAGTATTGCGGCCACGGCATCGGCATGGGCTATCACGAAGATCCGCAGGTGCTGCATTATGGCGAGCAAGGTCACGGGCTGTTATTGCAGGAAGGCATGTTATTTACCATCGAACCGATGCTCAATGCCGGTAAAAAACAAAACAAAGTCCTGCCCGATGGCTGGACCGTGGTGACTAAAGATCATTCGTTGTCCGCACAATGGGAACATATGATTGCGGTGACGAAAGATGGTTATGAAATACTGACCCCGTGGCCGGAAGAGAAGTGACAATACCGGGACAGTAAAGCCTCCATCCGGAGGCTTTTTGCTTTCTGAGGTACGGCTAACTGCGCTCGATTTCTTTTGTCGCCCGGTCTAACGCATCGGTGATTTTATACAGTGTCTCCTGTCCGATGGGGCCTTTCGCCAGCCGCAGGTTAAGCGCCATGCGGATATTGTTTATCGCGCGCTGCATTTCAGGAATGCTGCGATTGTTGGATAAAATCGCCAGCGAATGCAGTTTTTCCGTCACTGAGCCGAGCAGTTCTCCCTGTTCAGCCAGCGATTGCGAACCTTCCGGTGTAATCGCATATTGCTTCTTACCGCCCTCTTCCTGGCTGGCCGAAATCAACCCCTGTTCTTCTAAAAAGGTCAGGTTCGGATAAATGATACTGGCGCTCGGCGTGTATTCACCTTTGGATAATTCTTCGATGGCCTTGATCAGTTCATAACCGTGGGCGGGACGCCGCTGCAAAAAATGCAGCATCAGCAGGCGGATATCCCCCGTTTCGAACATTCTTTCGCGGCGGTGTTTATGATTCATCATCGTTATTTATTATGCCAATAGGCCACACAACGCACCAGGTTCGCATCCAATCCACGGGTTTCCACGAAATAATCATTCAGCCCTTTGGCGAATTTCCCTTCACCGGTGACCCAGATGTAGTAATCGCTTTCTGGCAGCGGCAGGCTTTTCAGTTTTTTAACCGCCGCGTCATCTTCCTGATAACCGTTGTGCTCATCGCTGACAATCCATTCGATGTTGAAGTCTTGTTCATCATCTAAATAGCTGACGCAACTCACGTCTTTCACTTTCACCAGCACGGTGATTTTGGCGTCAGACGCCGCCTGTTTCAGCTCACGCAGACGGCGTTTCACCGCCGGAAGACCGGTTTCATCGCAGACATACAACTGCCATTTATAGGTGGTCGGGATGATCAGTGAACCACGTGGCCCGCCGATGATCAGTTTATCGCCCGGCTTCGCATCAGCCGCCCATTCGCTGGCGACACCCCCGTCGTGAATATAGAAATCCAGCGTCAGTTCGTTGGTCTGTGCATCGTAATGCAGCGGCGTGTATTCGCGGTTCAGCGGACGCGGCCCTTCGCCCCACACAATCCCTTCTTCGGTGGCGGTGGGTGGTGTAATGACATCCCCCGGATTCGCCGGGAAAAACAGTTTGATGTGGTCATCGAAGCCGCGTGACGTAAACCCGCTCAGCTCGTCGCCGTTTAATACAATGCGTTTAAAACAGCCGGAAATCGTTTCACTGCTTTTTACCGTGATATGACGGAAAACCAGTTCATTTTTGACACGAACCGGCAGATTTGCGGCAGGGGTTTCAGTGCGATGTTGTGCCATCACGTTCTCTCTTTTGCGATAAGGTTTACAGAAAGATATATCTTAGTCATGTTTTCCGCAATCCCGGAAAGTGTAAGGAAAAACAAAAAAGCCATCACGGTGGATGGCTTCGGATTGCAGTGGCAGGAGGAAGAATGGCTAGCGCACGGCGCCGTACAGGAACATCTCGACGGCGTTTTTCACCAGTTGCTTGATCTCGATGACGTCCAGTGGCGCAGGGTCGCTCTGGTACAAACGCATATTGGTTTGCGCCGTCACCAGCGCCAGAAACTGGCGCGCGCGCAAATCGGCATCAGCATTGCCGAGTTGCCCTTTTTGCATCGCCAGCGCTAAAAATGCCGCCAGTGATTCGATGGCTTCACCCGGACCGGCATCGTGAAACAACATACCGATGTCAGAACGCCCGGCTTCGGCAATCACCATCCGGTATACCGCCAGCGCGGTACCGTCGTTGGTCAGCACCAGCAACATTCTTTCACCAAAACGGGTCAGCACTGTTTCAAGCGGCAGATCAGGCAAGGGGGCGGAAAGCCCGTCAACGGCATCGGAAAGATGCCCGGTGGCGTAGGCTTTAACCACCGCCACCAGCAGCGATTCTTTGGAGGGAAAGTAATTGTAAAGTGTGGCTTTTGATCCGCCAAGCCGCCGGGCAAGCTCATTCATCGAAGCACGCTCGTAGCCGCACTCCTGAAATAATTCCGCCGCGGCATCCACAATGGCATCCCTTCTGGCCTCAGTACGTACCTTCATTTTCACTCCTTAACTGTACGGTACAGTTTCTATTTGTACCCACTCTAACCATGCCTTTCCGGCTTGTAAAGCCGCGCCCCCCTGACCCGTTTCGAAAGACGAATTGCAAAGATTTCGTTAAGAACTACATTTTTTTTATCATTTTGTTGATAACAATTATCAGTATCATTATCATTCTCACAAAGCCGAAATGGGTGCGGATGTTAAATAAACCCATATTTTATAAGGACAATGGCCTTTTCACGGAAGAATTGCATGCAGATGACCAGCGCGTCTGATTTGTCGAAAGGCAGTAAATGCGAGCAGAACTTAAAAAAATTAGTCCAGGACTTATAACAAATGTTCAAATCCTTTACACAGCAGGGTTTGGTGAAAAACGTCATTTTCATGGGGACGATTCTCACCACCACCTTTAACGTAAATGCAGCGGAAGCCGTTAAAGACAATACCGATCTCACAGCAAGCAATACGCAATCTTCTGAAGCCATCAAAAAAAAACCGGCGGTGCGTACCGCGCAGGATCTGGCGCAGAACAATGAAGAAGTCATGACTGTCACCGAAACGATGCCGGATAAAAAACCAGGCTCGAAAACCACCATCACGGCGGCAGAAATGCAGCGAAAAGGCGGTAATGATTTCGGCACTATCATGCGTTATGAGCCGCTGATCACCGCGACCGGCGCGAGTGGCGGCTCCGGCAATGGCAAAAGCGGCTTCGACCGCAGCGGTTATACCGGCTATAACATCCGTGGCCTGGAAAGCAACCGCGTCGGTATTGACGTCGACGGTATTCCGCAGCCAAACGCTACCGGGCGCAGCTACGTCAGCCGTGCGGGCCTGAACACCTTTGGTATTGGCCGCGATTACATCGACCCGTATATTTACGGTCAGGTGGATATTGAATCCGGCGCCACATCAGCCGATCGCGCCAACACCTCCATCGGTGGTGCCGTTTCCTTCCTGCCAAAATCTGCCGACGATTACCTGCGTCCGGGCAAGGAAGTCTATTTCGGTTACCAGTCTGATTATGATTCTTCGGATCGTTCCTGGCACAACGGCATCACCGCTGCCGCCGGTGACGAAACCCTGCGGGGCCTGATCGCCATCAGCCGCCGCGACGGCCAGGAAACCAGCAACAACAGCGATACGCTCGATGCGTATCCGGCCAACTGGCACTCTGACGCCATTATGACGTCGGTCATCTGGCAGCCGAATGATGCGCATAAAATCACCGGCACCCTCGATTACTACGAGAAAGTGAACCACACCCATTACGATACCTGGAACAATGCTGGCAGCGCGATTCTGGGTACCGCACAACAGCAAAGTAACACCCGCCGCTGGGGCGCGAGCCTGAAAGATGAATGGACGCCATTCAACGATTACGTGGATGCCATCGTCTCGAAAGTGTATTACCAGTACACCCAGGCACACGACAACACCTATCTGCCAAACGAAAGTAAGCAGATGATGAACGTCTACTCAAACTATGACGTGAACACCTACGGCGCGGAGACCAGCTGGCTAAAAACGCTGGGTCGCCATGAGCTGAGTGCCGGTATCAACGGCCGCGTGTCCAACACTGAACGTCCGTTCCGCGAAAGCCCGGATCAAAGTGCTTTCACGACTATCATGCAGCCGGAAGCTAACAGCCGGACGTATATCCTCGGCGGCTTCCTGCAAGACACCATCAAGTTTGACCTCGACGGCCATAACTTCTCTGTCGTGCCTGCGGTGCGTGTCGCGTATCAGAATACCAAGGCAGAAAACCTGTCAGACTTGTCCAACAGCATTGTTTCTGAAGATCAGGTTTCCACCCTGTACGGTAAAGCCAACTCCGATACACAGGCCCTGCCATCACTGGCCTTCACCTATGACATCACCCCTAAGCTGATGACTTACCTGCAGTACCAGCGCGGTGCCCAGTTCCCGGATGCCAGCCAGCTTTACGGCTCCTGGAACCTCGGTTCTAACTATGCAGGACGTGGTCAGTACGCGCTGATCGGTAACACTAATCTGAAAACCGAAACCAGCAATAACTTTGAATGGGGCATGAAAGGCGAAGCCACGGAAGGCGTGACCTTCAAGACTTCCCTCTTCTATAACACCTACAAAAACTTCATTGCTAACACCCGTTACACCCGCGCGGGCAGCCCGGGTATGTTCACCAACGTGCCCTCCAATATTTATACGATTTATCAGGCAGAAAACCGCGATGAAGCCTTTATCTACGGTGGCGATCTGAGTACCAAAATTAACTACGGTACCTGGTTCAGCAGCGTTGATGGCCTGAGCACCACCTTCGCACTGGGTTATGCCAAGGGTGAATCGAAATCCAGCTACGATGGCGACAAATATGTTGACCTCGACAGCGTGCCGCCAATGAAGTTTGTGGCTGGCGTGGCATGGGATGCGCCATCCGGCATCTACGGCACCGCCCTGACCGCCACCTTCGTGAAAGGTAAAAAAGCCGAAGCGACCAGCCGCCAGAGCTACACCAATGCCGGGACGCCAATCACGGGTTCCACCACCGAATACATGAATGTGCCGGGCTACGGTATGGTGGATGCAACGGCCTACTGGAAAGTCGCGAAGAACGTGAAACTCAGCGGTGGCGTTTATAACATCACCGACCGCAAATACTGGGATTACCTGAGCAGCCGCACCCTGACCGAAACCACCAATCAGGATGAGTACAACAAAGCGCTGGCTGTGATGCCGGGTCGCAGCTTCCAGTTGGGCGTGAACGTCGATTTCTAACCGATAACGCCCGAACGGACAACATCAAAGGCGTCATGTGCAAACATGACGCCTTTTTTACGCCTTGTGACCTTCCCCTCAAAACTAAACCCACCTGTACATTTTCTTGACATGGGAATTTTATTACCCCATAAATGAACCGTACCGTACGGTTTTGAAATAAACCGAAACCGACGTCCCGCGACGATTCTTAAAAAGGTAGGAAAAATGTCTGCATCCGTTCACGGCTATTCTCTGGCGGCTTTGATTTCTTTGGGTTTTCTCACCGGGTGCGCGAGTACCCAGCCTGTGCCCTACACCGGGGTCACCTCTTCTCCACAAATGAAACCTGATACCCAGGACGATTCAGGCCATATCGCATACAGCTACAACACCCCGACGGACTGGAATAAATACAGCCGCGCGATCCTCGATCCGGTGGTGATTTATCAGGGCAAGGATGCCCAGTTTGATGACGTCACGGCGGAGCAAAAACAGCAACTGGCGGCGTACATGCAGCAGCAGTTCGGCAAAAGTGTCGGCGGGCGTTTCCCGCTGACGAACGCTATTACCCCAGGCACCTTACGTATCCGGCTGACGCTCACCGGCGCGCAAACCACCACCGCGTTTCTGGGCACGTTCACCCGCTTTGATCTGATGGGCGGGCCGTACAACATCGTGCAGTCAGTGCGCGGCAAACAGGGTTCATTCACCGGCTCCGTGAGTTATGCGGTGGAAATTTATGACGCCCCCTCCAATCAGTTGCTGAAGGCTTATATCGCGAAGCAATACCCGAACTCGCTGAACATTGGCGCGACCTGGGGTGCGCTGAGTGCGGCCGAAACCGGGCTGGATAAAGGCGCGGAACAGTTGCAGGCACAACTGAAATAAGTGACGGCAGGACACAGGACATCACCATGAAAATCTATCCGCAGCAGGTCGTTTGCAAACATTGCGACAGTCTGTATACCCGAAAACCTGTGCGGTCCGGCGAGGCCGCACATTGCCAGCGTTGCCGTGCCGTACTGTATCGGGGAAGCTGGCTGAGTCTGGAACAATGGTTTGCGCTGACGGTCACCGCCGCGCTGTTTTTCATTATCGCCAATGCCTTTCCGGTGCTGGAAATTCAGTTTCATGGTCAGGTGCAGGCGGCAACGTTGTGGCAAACCGCGATGGCGCTGGCGTACAGCTACGCATCGCCACTGGCCATTCCGCTGGCCATGCTGATCATCGTCTGTCCGTGTCTGCAAATTCTCTTATTGGGTTGGGTGTTATGGCACGCCTGCCGGAAAAAAGCCGCGCCGGGGCTCGCTTCTGCGATGCGTTTGCTGGCCGGGCTGGCGCCCTGGAGCATGGCGGAAGTGGCGTTGCTGAGCATTCTTATCGCCGCCATCAAACTCTCGGGGCTGGTGCAATTCACCCCCGGCCCCGGCACATGGGCGCTGCTCGGGTTGTGCCTGTTATTACCGGTGATCAACCATCAGGATTTCCACCCGCTGTGGAGCCTCAAAACGCTGAAAGGCCAGCGCGAATGACGCCGGTTCCGCACGCATTAACGCAGGGCATCGTGCGCTGTCATGTCTGCGGACTGGCCTGCGAACAGGTGCCTGGCGTGCGGGCGTTGCCGTGTCCGCGCTGCCATGCGCCGCTGCATCCGCGATTGCCGGACAGCCTCAGCCAGTCATGGGCATTGCTGCTCACCGGGCTGTTGCTGTATCTGCCCGCCAATTTACTGCCGGTGATGTACAACAGTTTTGCCGGTCGCGGCAGTGAAAGCACCATTCTGGGCGGTATTGCCGGGTTCTGGGATGCCGGTGATTACATCATCGCAGCAATCATTTTTACCGCCAGCATTGTCGTGCCGTGTGCTAAGTTCCTGATCCTCGGCGGGCTGCTGATCGCGGTACAACGACGTCCCGCTTCCGGTCAGCTTCGTCGCTCGCGCCTGTTCCGCCTGACGGAACATATCGGTTACTGGTCGATGCTCGATGTGATGGTGGTCGCGATGATCGCAGCGCTGGTGCAGTTCCCCGGCCTCAGCACTGCCGAACCGCGCATCGGTATTGTTTTTTTTGGCGCAGTGGTGATCTTCACCCTGCTGGCTGCCCTGAAGTTCGACCCGCGTTTGCTCTGGGAAAATCAGAATAATGACTGAACACGCTTCACCCCCGCCGGACATTGTCCCGCGCCGTTTTCGCCCCTCGCTGATCTGGCTGGTGCCCGCCATAGCGGCATCAGTGGGTTTGTTTTTGCTGTTACAGGTCTGGGCGGATACCGGCCCGGAAATCTCCATTACTTTTCAGACCGCCAGCGGATTAGAAGCCGGTAAAACCGAAGTGAAATACAAAGACGTCACGGTCGGGCGGGTGAAATCGATTTCGCTCAGCCCCGACAGCCGGCGCGTGCTGGTCACCGTTTCACTGATGAAAAACGCCGAAAATCTGCCCAGGGAGGACACCCGTTTTTGGGTCGTGCGTCCGCGCATCGGCATGGGCGGCGTATCGGGTATCGATACCCTGCTTTCCGGCGCGTATATCAGCCTTGATACCGGCACATCGCAGAAATCCGGCAGTGACTTTCAGGGACTGGAATCGCCCCCGGCGGTGATCAACGGGATGCCCGGCAAACAGTTTGAAGTGGTAGCCGACGATCTGGGTTCACTGGATATCGGTTCGGCGGTGTATTACCGCCGCGTGCCGGTCGGGCGGGTCTCTTCCTATGCGCTGCGCCCAGACGGCAAAGGCGTCAGCCTGAACGTATTTATCGATGCGCCGTATGACCGGTTCGTCACTTCCGCCACCCGTTTCTGGAATGCCAGCGGCGTGGATTTATCGCTCGATTCTGAAGGTTTGCAGATCAAAACGCAGACCATGGCGTCGGTGATTGCCGGGGGCATCGCGTTTGCCAATCCGCCCGACGACAGCACGGCAAAACCGGCAGCCAGCCACCGCGTATATACGCTGGCAGACGATCAGGCCTCGGCAATGACCCCGCCGGACGGCACGCCGCAGGTGTTGCAGTTGCGCTTCCAGCAGTCGCTGCGCGGCATGAAAACCGGCGCGCCGGTGGAGTTTTCCAGCGTGAAGCTCGGGAAAGTCACGGCGATTGAGCTCGATTACGACCCTGCCGCTTCACGGTTTATCTCGGTGGTGACGATTGAGGTGTATCCGAACCGCTTAGGGCATGTGCAGGAGAAACTGCCGAAACCTGAAAAAGACGGCCAGCAGCAGGCTGCCACGTTCCTGCGCGACATGGTGAAACACGGACTGCGGGCGCAGGCGCGCACCGGCAATCTGCTCACCGGACAGTTGTATATCTCGCTCGATTTTGTGCCTTCGGCGCTGCCGGTGTCTTTTGATATGACTGCGCGTCCGTTGCAGATCCCCACACTCAATGGCGGCTTTGATCACCTGCAGGAACAGCTCGCGACACTGATTGGCAAGTTATCGACAATGCCCATTGAGTCGATTGGCAGCAATCTGAATGCCACACTGGGCAATCTCAATCAGACGCTGATTCAGGTGAACCGTCAGGTTCTGCCACAAACCACGCAAACCCTGCGCCAGTTCGATCAGACGATGGGCAGCGCACAAACCCTGCTGGCGGCGGACTCTCCGCTGTTGCAAACGCTGGCCGAATTCCAGCGGACATTATATTCCCTGCGCACCCTCACCGGCCTGCTCACGCGCCAGCCACAGGCGCTGATCGCCGGCAGAAACAGTGAAAATAAGGAGCAACCATGAATGTCCTCCGCGTGATAACCAGGGTTTGCCTCCTGCTGGGGTTAAGCGGTTGCGCCTCTCCTGCGCCTCATTATTACACCCTGATCACACCTGCGGAGAATGCGCCATCTGCGATACCACCGGCTGCATTTGTGCTGCGCGTGCAACCGGTGACCGTGCCTGAACAGCTTAATCAGCCGCAACTGGTGATACGTAAAAGTGACGGCGAAATCGTGATATCGGATAGCACGTTGTGGGCCGCGCCGCTGCCGGAGGAAATACGCAGTGCGCTGTCGGCGCAGCTTGAACGCTCGCTGAATACAACAGACATCCGCGAATTGACACCGCCGCCCGATAAACCGGTTATCACCCTGCGCGTAACCGTGCAGCAACTGGATGCCTGGCCGCAACGTCACGCCAGCCTGACAGCCCGCTGGCAACTGCGTTTTGGCGCAGATGAAAAAATGCTGACCTGTCGCTCACAGCATCAGATTGACGTGACGGGTGGCGTGCCGGAACTTATCACCGCGCAACAGAAACTGATTGCGGCACTGGCCGCCGATGTTTCAGATGCCATAAAAAGCCGCCACTGCCGCTGAAAACCGGACTTTTTCGCAATGCTTACACGGCAAAAATAGGTTTACGGCATCTTTCCGCCGTTTATCTCAAGATCAATCAGTTACCCCTGTTCTGAACTGTTAAGAAGTGTCAGCAACAGGGGCGAACCTGAGAGCACCATCATGATTTAGTCATTATAAAACAACACATTAACACTATCCTTACGTTAGTTTCCCGCTCCGTCACTGTCTTGCCCTGCAAACTTGTAAGATATATCTTGAGGTCGTCGGCAATCAGCGAAGGAGAAAAATCATGAGCGAAACCGAACCTGCTGTACGGCGTAAAAGCAAACTGTTCACCCGTCAGGAACTGGCGCTGTTTGTGTTGCATCTGATCCAGATAAACCCGGTGCATGGCTACGAAATTATCAAAACCATCGAAGGCTATTCTATGGGGGTGTACATCCCCAGCCCCGGCGTGATTTACCCGATCCTGGCGCATATTGTTGACAACGGCTTTGCCACCGCCGCAGAAATAGAAGGCGGGAAAAAACAGTTTTCCATGACACCGGCCGGTTCTGAATATCTGGCGGCAAGAAGAAACGAAATCCGCGCCATAGAAGAAAAAATGAAAAAGCGCGTGATTGAAAATAACCCGCCGCCCGCACCTGAAATAATTTACGCCATTGAGAATTTAAAAATCACCGTACGGACGAAAGCCTATAACGGTGAGGTCACGCCGGAAATATATCAGCAGATGGTTAAATACATTAATGAGGTCACGAAGAAAATTCATGATTTATGATTCCTGATTTATAAACAACGGCACATCTTTAAATAATTTTAACGGGATCCTGACTGTTTTATTTCGATAAAACAGCCGGGGCTCCTTTGCCTTTAATTATATTATTTATTATTTACGGACACCAAAATGCCTTTAAGATTCTCCTGCTTATTGATACTTATCGCGCTGAGTGGTTGCGATAATTCACCACCGGCTCAGCCCACTGCCGCGCCCGCTGAAGTGGGCGTCGTCACGCTAAAAGCACAATCGTTCAATCTGGTCAGCGAATTAACCGGCCGGACCACCGCCACACTGACGGCGGATGTGCGGCCGCAGGTCGGCGGTATTATTCAAAAACGTTTATTCACCGAAGGCGACTGGGTTAAAGCCGGTCAGGCGCTGTATCAGATTGATCCGTCGTCGTATAAAGCGACGTACGATCAGGCTGCCGCTGCACTGAAAAGCGCCAAAGCGCTGGTGCTCTCGGATTGCCAGAAAGCCCGCCGTTATGCCGTACTGGTGAAAGAGCAAGGCGTGTCACAGCAGGATGCGGAAGATGCGCAATCGGCCTGTGCAGAAGACCGCGCCAGCGTTGATGAAAAAGCCGCATCGCTGGAGTCGGCCAAAATCAATCTCGACTGGACGCGGGTCACGTCGCCGATTGCCGGTCGTATCGGCATTTCCTCCGTTACACCGGGCGCGCTGGTCTCTGCCGCGCAGGACACCGCGCTGGCGACGGTGCGAAATCTCGATTCAATGTACGTGGATCTCACCCGTTCCAGCGCCGATTTGCTCAGTCTGCGTAAACGCGCGCTGGCAACGAA
Source organism: Rahnella sp. 2050 (assembly GCF_040544515.1). NCBI lineage: Bacteria > Pseudomonadati > Pseudomonadota > Gammaproteobacteria > Enterobacterales > Yersiniaceae > Rahnella > Rahnella sp. 2050. The sequence continues at coordinate 275,824 of NZ_JBEPKE010000003.1, forward strand.
CAGCGATGCTTTAAGTGTCACGCTCACCCTTGAAGACGGTTCAACCTACCCCGAAAAAGGTCGTCTGGAACTGACCGAAGTGGCGGTCGATGAAGCCACCGGTTCGGTCACGCTGCGCGCCGTGTTCCCGAATCCGCAACACGTTTTACTGCCGGGGATGTTTATCCGCGCTGACGTGGATGAAGGCGTCGTCGAAAATGCCGTGCTCGCGCCGCAACAAGGTGTGACACGGGATGCCAAAGGCGATGCCACCGCGCTGGTGGTTACCGCCGACAACAAAGTCGAACAACGTCATATCGAAACCGGCGAGGCTACCGGAACCCACTGGCTGATTGTCAAAGGTTTGCAGGCGGGCGATCGCGTGCTGGTGGAAGGCAGTGACAAAGTCACGGTGGGCGATACGGTGAAACCGGTTGAAGTGAATAACGCCGCCACTGCGAAAAGCACAGAAGGAGCCGCCTGATGTTCTCCCGCTTCTTTGTACGTCGCCCGGTTTTTGCCTGGGTGATTGCGATTTTGATCATGATGGCCGGGATTATGGCGATCCGCACGCTGCCGGTCGCGCAGTATCCGGACGTCGCGCCTCCCTCAGTGAAAATCAAAGCCACCTATTCCGGGGCTAACGCCGAAACGCTGGAGAACAGCGTCACGCAGGTCATCGAACAACAACTGACCGGCCTGGATAATCTGCTGTATTTCAGCTCCAGCAGCAGTTCCGACGGGTCGGTGGATATCACCGTCACCTTCAAACAGGGCACCAATGCCGATACCGCGCAGGTGCAGGTGCAGAACAAAGTCCAGCAGGCGGAATCACGCCTGCCGACGGAAGTACAGGAAGCCGGGGTGACGGTCACCAAGTCGCAGTCCAGTTTCCTGCTGATCATGGCGGTGTACGATAAAACCGACAAAACCAGCAGCTCGGATATCGCCGACTGGCTGGTCAGTAATATGCAGGATCCGCTGGCGCGCGTCAGCGGCGTCGGCAGCTTGCAGGTGTTTGGTGCGGAATATGCCATGCGCATCTGGCTGGATCCCACCAAACTGGCGGCGTATGACCTGATGCCGTCAGATGTGGAAACGGCCATCGAAGCGCAAAACGTGCAAATCTCCGCCGGTAAAATTGGCGGTCTGCCGTCTTCCGCTTCACAACAACTGACCGCCACGGTGCGTGCGCAATCACGTCTGCAAACGCCGGAGCAGTTCCGTAACATCATTGTTAAAGGCAATACCGGCGGCGCGGTGGTGCGCATCAGTGATATCGCCCGCGTCGAAATGGGCAGCGAAGATTACACCGCGTCTTCACAGCTGAACGGTCATCCGGCGGCGGGTATGGCAGTGATGTTATCGCCGGGTGCCAACGCGCTCGATACCGCCACGCTGGTGAAAAACACCATCAGCGAATACCAGCGCAGCATGCCAAAAGGTTATGACGTCGCCTATCCGAAAGACAGCACCGAATTTATTAAAGTGTCGGTGGAAGACGTCATTAAAACGCTGATCGAAGCCATCGTGCTGGTCATCGTGGTGATGTATCTGTTTATGCAGAATCTGCGCGCCACGCTGATCCCCGCGCTGGCGGTGCCGGTGGTACTGCTCGGCACGTTCGGCGTACTGGCGCTGTTCGGCTATTCCATTAACACCCTGACGCTGTTCGCGATGGTGCTGGCCATCGGCCTGCTGGTGGATGACGCTATCGTGGTGGTGGAAAACGTCGAGCGCATCATGCGTGATGAAGGGCTTCCCGCCCGCGAGGCCACCGAGAAGTCGATGGGAGAAATCTCCGGCGCGCTGGTGGCGATTGCGCTGGTGCTCTCTGCCGTGTTCCTGCCGATGGCGTTTTTCGGCGGCTCAACCGGGGTGATTTACCGCCAGTTCTCCGTCACCATTATTTCCGCCATGATACTTTCCGTGGTGGTGGCGCTGACCCTGACACCGGCGCTGTGCGGCGCTTTTCTGCGCCATAAACCACAGGCTACCCGTGGTTTCTTCGGTGGCTTCAACCGTTTGTATTCGCGTACTGAGCAACGCTACGAAAATGGCGTGACGCATGTGCAGCGCCGTCCGGTGGCGATGGCGCTGATTTACGGCGCCATGGCCGCACTGATGGGTGTGCTGATGTGGCAACTGCCGACCAGCTTCCTGCCGTCTGAAGATCAGGGCGAAGTCATGGTGCAATACACCCTGCCCGCCGGGGCGACAGCGAACCGTACCGAAGCCGTCAATTCCCGTGTTACAGAGTGGTTCCTCGGCAAAGAGAAAGCCAATACCAACGTCATATTCACCATCACCGGCTTTAACTTCAGCGGCAGCGGTCAGAATGCCGGGATGGCGTTTGTGTCACTGAAGAACTGGGATGAACGTCCGGGTGCCGTAAACACCGCGCAGGCGGTAGCCGGTCGCGCGATGCGGGATCTGGCGGTGATCCGCGACGCAAAAGTCATCGCCATGACGCCGCCTTCCGTGGACGGGCTCGGGCAAAGCAACGGTTTCACCTTTGAGCTGATGGCTACCGGCGGCACCAGCCGCGCGGACTTACTCAAACTGCGCACCGAACTGCTGGCCCTGGCCGCCAAAAGCCCGGAACTGCAATCGGTTCGCGCCAATGATTTGCCACAAATGCCACAGTTGCAGGTGGATATCGACAACAACAAAGCCGTGGCGCTCGGGCTGACACTCAGCGATGTCACTGCCACCCTGAGCAGCGCGTGGGGCGGCACTTACGTCAATGATTTCATTGACCGTGGCCGCGTCAAGGAAGTGTATATCCAGGGCGACAGTGAGTTTCGTTCCAAACCGGCGGATCTGAATAAATGGTTTGTGCGCAGCAGCGACGGTACCAGCATGACGCCGTTCTCCGCGTTCGCCACCACCCACTGGACCTATGGCCCGGAAAGTCTGGCGCGCTATAACGGATCAACTTCCTATGAGATCCAGGGCGAGAACACCGACGGCTACAGTTCCGGCGCGGCGATGGCAAAAATGGAAGCGCTGGCGGATAAATTACCCGCCGGTTCAACCTGGGCATGGAGCGGACTCTCTCTGCAGGAAAAGCTCGCCAGCGGTCAGGCGCTCAGTCTGTATGCCATCTCGATTCTGGTGGTATTCCTGTGTCTCGCCGCATTGTACGAAAGCTGGTCCGTGCCGTTCTCCGTGATCCTGGTGATCCCGCTCGGTCTGCTTGGCGCATCCCTTGCCGCCGAACTGCGTGGCCTGAATAACGACGTTTACTTCCAGGTGGCGCTGCTGACTACCATCGGCCTGTCGTCGAAAAACGCCATCCTGATAGTTGAGTTTGCCGAAGCAGCACTCAAACAAGGCAACACCCTGACCGCTGCCGCGCTCTCCGCTGCCCGCACCCGTTTACGCCCGATCCTGATGACGTCGCTGGCCTTTATCGCCGGGGTGATGCCGCTGGCAGTCGCGACCGGCGCAGGGGCTAACAGCCGCATCGCCATCGGTACCGGCATTATTGGCGGCACCGTGACCGCCACCTTACTGGCTATTTTCTTTGTTCCGCTGTTCTTCGTGCTGGTGAAAAAAGTCTTCACCGGTCACAAAGACGCGCAGGAGTCAGCATGATTTTTCGTCTGAGTATTATTTCGCTGGCCATGTTGCTGGCAGGCTGTATCTCGCTGGATCCCGATTATCAGCGCCCTGCCGCGCCGGTGCCTGCAGTCTGGCCTGCGCAGGGCGCACAGCCAGCGGCCACCACGGTGCTGAGCGACTGGCAGGGCATCATGGCCGATGGGCGCCTGAATGCCGTGGTGGCCAAAGCGCTGACCAGCAACCGCGATTTGCAGGAAGCGATTGCTGATATTGAAGCCGCCAAAGCGCTGTATGGCGAGCAACGCGCCAGCCTGTTCCCGACGCTGGATGCGGAGCTTTCGCAAACCCGCAGCCGGACGCAGGATGCAGGCGTCAGCAGCAGCGCCACCGCCGACGGAGCGGTCAGCAGTTTTGAAATCGACCTGTTTGGCCGTAACCGCAGCCTGAGCACAGCGGCAAAAGAAACCTGGCTGGCGAGTGAATCGACCGCGCAGAACACCCGCCTGACGCTGATTTCAGAAACCAGCACCGCGTGGATCACGCTGGCGGCGGACAACAGCAATCTGAAACTGGCGCAGGACACCCTGAAAAGTGCGGCGGATTCGCTGAGCATTACGCAACGGCGGCAACAGGAAGGCGTCGCCTCGGGGCCGGACGTCAGCTCTTCGATGGCGATTTATCAGCAGGCACGCGCCAGTGTCGCCAGCTACCAGACGCTGGTCGCGCAGGACATCAACGCCCTGAATCTGCTGGCGGGCGACACCGTGGCGCAAAATCTGTTGCCGGGTACGCTGGAAAGCCTGGCACCGCAGGCCATCAAACTGGTGCCCGCCGGGATTTCGTCGTCGGTATTACTGCGCCGCCCGGACGTGCAGGAAGCGGAACATAACCTGAAAAGTGCCAATGCGGATATCGGCGCAGCGCGGGCGAATTTCTTCCCGACGCTCTCGCTGACTGCCAGCGCAGGCGTCGGCAGCAGTTCGCTGTCGAACCTGTTCAGCCACGGCAGCAATGTGTGGTCGTTCGCGCCCAGCCTGAGCCTGCCTCTGTTTACCGGCGGCAGTAATACCGCGCAGTTGCGCTACGCTGAAGCGGAGAAAAAGGGGCTGATTGCCGCGTATGAAAAAGCCATCCAGAGCGCCTTTAAAGATGTGGCGGACGCCCTCGCCCGCCGTGCCACGCTCAGTGAACAGATGGATGCCCAGCAGCAATATGTTGCGGCCGCACAGCGCAGTTACGATTTGGCGCGCCGCAGTTATGAAACCGGTGCGGGCGATTATCTGACGGTGCTTACCGATCAGCGTTCACTGTGGTCGGCGCAGACCGACCTGATTGCCCTGCAACAGACTGATTTTGAAAACCGTATCACCCTGTGGCAGACGCTGGGCGGCGGCGTGAAATAGCACACTATGGCAGGAGGGCACTTGCAGCTTGATATGTCGCCCCAATATAGCGCTACACTATAAGGCTGCAATGTCACCTGCCAGGAGCAATGATAATGAACAGAGAACTGAATGATTTTGAACGTTTTGTCATCGAAAACAAAGGGACAGAGCGCCCGAATACCGGTGAGTATAACGACCACTTTTCACCGGGCCGTTACGTCTGTAAAAGATGTTCTGCGCCGCTGTATTCCTCAGAACACAAATTCGAATCCCATTGCGGCTGGCCCGCTTTTGACGATGAAATTCCGGGTGCGGTTGAACGTGTGCCGGATGCCGATGGCCGCAGAACAGAAATTGTGTGTGCCAACTGCAAGGCACATCTGGGGCATGTCTTTGAGGGGGAATATTTAACTGAGAAGAATCTGCGCCATTGTGTCAATTCCGTTTCAATGATTTTTGAAAGTGCCGATGCGCAAGGGAATTACCACAAAGCAGAATAATCGCTTATTTCTGCTGTGATAAACGAATAAAAAGAAGGGCCGCACAGGGGCAGCCCTTAAAAGGAAGAACTCCAACAATATTATAATGGCATGATGTTTTACCCTAAGGGTTGCTCAATAAACATCATGCCGGCATTATAATTGAATCAGATTTATTTTCTATTCTCATTGCGTCTGTAAAAAGTAATAACTTTGTAAGACAGCGTTATTATTACCACGTCTTACCGATATTAAACTGGAATTGCTCCGCACTGTCCCCTTCATATTTCACCAGCGGCTGCGCATAAGAGAACACCAGCGGGCCGAGCGGGGATTGCCATTGCAACGCAATACCACTGGAAACACGAATATGTGTCGGGTCGCTGTAATCCGGAATACCCGCGGCTTCGGTCGCTGAGGTATTTTTCCATCTCGTATCCCACACCGTACCGGAGTCGACAAATAATGAGGTACGCACTGAACTGGCGTATTTCTCGCTGATGAACGGCGTCGGCACATACAGTTCCGCGCTGGCAATCGCCATCGCATTACCGCCCACCGCATCAGTCGATTTGGTCACCGGACAGGTGGAATACGAGCTGTCAGCGCTGCTGCATTTGTAATATGCCGCTTTCGGCCCGATGGTGTTGGAGGAGAAACCGCGAACCGAGCTGGAGCCACCTGCGTAGAAGTTGTCGTAGAACGGGACTTCGTTGCTGCCAATGCCTGCCGCGTAACCGGCTTTGGCGCGGCCCATTAATACCCAGTCCGATTTGTCGCTCAGCGGAATGTAATGGTTGGCATCAAAGGTGATTTTGTAATAACTGTCGTCCGAGCCAGGCGTGGTCACTTTTGCCGCCAGGCTGGCGCGCGTGCCAGATGACGGGAAGAAGCCACGGTTAAGATCGTTATACGCCCAGCCGACACTGGCGAAGAAGTCATTGGTGCTCAGTTGTGCATCGCTGTTGGTGGACGTCGTTACCAGCCCCGGATGTACGCCGCTGGCATTGAGATAGCGCCAGACCGCGACCTGCGGTTCCATATCACTCAGCGTACTGTGAACATAATCCAGCCCCAGATTCAGCGTATTGTTTTCGCTGACCGGCAGGCCAAAATTCACGCCTGTGCCGTAACTTTGCAGATTATACGCCGCCAGATCGTTATCTTCCGCGTCGTAATGGTTGTAGAACACTTTGCCGCCAAGGCTGATGCCATCAACGGTGTAATACGGGTTGGTGGCCGAGACTTCGACATAGGTCTGATAGGAGTTGCGCGTGCCGCTGAAACTGACCGTATTACCGCTGCCCAGCCAGTTGTCCTGCGTTACGCCCAACTGATAACTGATGCCGCTGTCGGTGCCATAACCCAGGCCCACGTTGAATGTGCCGGTGTTACGCTCTTTAACTTTATACACCACATCAACCTGATCCGCTGAACCGGGCACCGGCTGGGTATCCACATCGACCGACTCGAAATAGCCGGTACGGTTGAGGCGATCTTTGCCCTTCTGCACCAGATCATTGCCCAGCCACGCGCCCTCCATCTGGCGCATTTCGCGCCGCAGCACTTCATCTTTCGAGGTGTCATTGCCTTCAAAACGAATGCGGCGCACCGAATAACGGTTGCCGGTATCCACGCTGATATGCAGTTTCACGGTTTTATCCGTTTCATTAATGTCGCTTTGCGTCGTGACATGCGGATAGGCATAGCCGTAGCGGCCCAGCAGATTTTTGATGTCACCTTCCACTTTGGTGACTTTCGCGCCGTTATACAATTCACCGGCAGGAATGGTGGCGAGCGATTCAATTTCGGAAGAATGTCCGGCCATGTCGCCGGTCACTACCACGCCGGACACGGTATATTGCGCACCCTCAGTAATATTGACGGTAATATAAATCCCTTTCTTATCCGGCGTTAAACTGACCTGGGTGGAATCAATATTAAAACGGGCATAACCGCGGTCGAGATAAAAACTGCGAAGTGTTTCTAAATCACCTGACAGTTTTTGTTTTTCATATTTTTTATCGCCAATCACATTCCACCACGGCACCTCATCGCGTAGCTGGAAATGGGCGATTAAATCGTCACTGGTAAAAGCTTTATTGCCCACAATATTGATTTGTTGAATTTTTGCCGACACACCTTCGGTAAAGACCAGTTTCACGTCCACGCGGTTACGCGGCAACGGCGTCACCACCGCTTTTACACTCGCGCTGTATTTGCCGACGCTGTAATAAAAATCTTCCAGTCCCTTTTCAATCGACGAAATGGTGGTGCGATCCAGCGCGTCCCCGACGCGGATCCCTGAGGCTTCCAGGTTCTGCTGCAACATCTCGTCCTTTATGGCTTTGTTGCCCGAGAACGTAATGCTGGCAATCGTTGGCCGCTCTTTCACCTGAACAATCAGCGTGTTGCCATCTTCAAGCACCTTCACATCGTCAAAATTGCCGGTCGCAAACAAGGCACGGATCGTCTGGCTGATATCGTCATCGGATACCGTATCGCCCACGCGCACGGGGATGCTCAGCAAGGCTGCGCCGACGGTGACCCGCTGCAATCCTTCGACGTGAATGTCTTTTACGACAAACCCGCCGGCAGCAAAAACCGGGGCACTGCTGAACAGCAGCGACGCTAAGAGTAATTTTTTCATTGTCATGTGATCCGTGCTCGCCGTTTTTCAACTAACAAAAATTCCTGTTAACAAAATATTTTGCTATCAGAAGAAATAACCTCGCTAACAGACTGTGGGATATATAGGAGGTTCAGCGGCAAACATTTGATTTTCGTAAAACATGACGTTGGATTACAGATTACTTACATTATTTTCGTCGGGTGAACAGTTGCGGTCCGGGCAACATCGTCGGGGGAGGTTACCCCTGAGAGGAGAACGCTTTTAAGGTAACGCTGTCGGGTAATGCAGTCATTGCGCCTCTGGCGGTGGTGGCAAGAGCACCGCATGCCAGTGCCTGATGAATGATCTGTTGCCAGACACTCTCCGAGGTCAGCGGCCAGTGTTGCGCCAGCCCGGCCAGTAATCCGGCGACAAAAGCATCTCCGGCGCCGGTGGTATCCAACGCTTTCACTTCGGGGGCCGGATAGTGCTTCAGACTGGCATTATTTTTCCGGTAAACCGAAACCCCCAGTTTTCCCTGCGTGACCAGCAGCAGCTCGGGATTATAGCGGTCACACAGACGCAGCATCCCCTCCGACAGCAACGCTTCGCCCGTCAGAAATTCCAGCTCATCCTCTGAGACTTTAATCACATCAGCCAGCGACAAGGCGCGGGCAAGATTTTCACGCAGTTGTCCCTCATCAGACCACAAGTCATGCCTGATATTGGGATCAAAACAGACATAACCGCCTGCCGCTTTCATCTTCGCCATTGCCAGAAAGGCGGAGGAACGTGAAGGTTCCGCAGATAACGCGATTGAGCATAAATGTAAAAAATCCCCGGGATGGAAAGCCGGAATGTCGGTGGCCTGGAGGAATAAATCCGCACCCGGACGCACCATAAACGTGAAAGAGCGTTCGCCGTCAGCATCGTTTTCCACCACCACGGTGGAGGTACGGTGATGAGGGTCAAGGTACATACAGTCAATATTCACCCCCTCATCCGCGAGGGTTTTCATCAGGAACTTCCCGAAAGGGTCATCGCCCACGCGTCCGATAAATGCGCTGTCTCCCCCGAGGCGGCGGATCCCGACGGCAACATTCGCCGGTGCCCCGCCCGGGCATTTTAATAAGCGGTCATCCTCTTCAGCGATCAGATCCACCACGGCGTCACCCAAAACCCAAATCCGGTTATTCATCTTCATTCCTTTTTTAAATCCTGATAAATCGTCTGTCGATAAAATAGAAGAACCGGTTTAGCTAATCAAGAGCAAATGAATTTTCAGGACGAGAGATGGAATTGCCAGCAAGATCACAAATCCAGCACAAGGCTGCCGAACTTCGTTGCGTAAATACATAACGGGTGTTTATTGTGCTCAGGAAAACCAGTTTAGCAATTTAGCAAAATGGTTTTCCCATAATAATTAAACTTCCTCTGAAGGGATAAAAATGATGATGAAACCTCGCTATCTTGCTGTTGCTATTGGACTTATTCTTTCTTCTGCGGCCCAGGGTGCCGATATCTCCGCCAGTGCGATTGAAGCGCGCTTTGCGGCGATGGAAAAACGACTACAACTCGCCGAAAGCCGCGCCGCTAAGGCCGAAGCCCGTGCTACGCAGGCAGAACAGCAGGTTAAGCAACTCGAAACACGCACCGCCAGCAACGAACAGCAAACCCGTCAGGTGGCGAAGACGGCTGAAATCACCCAGCAGCAAACCGCCGATGTGGCTAAACGCACTGAAACGTTAGCCGCTGATAACAATAAAAACAGCAGTGATAACAGCGGGTTTAAATTCACGGGATATGCCCGTTCCGGCGTGATCATGAATGACTCGGCGACCTCCACGGAAAGCGGCCCGTACGTGACGCCTGCCGGACAAACCGGCGGTGCAGTCGGGCGTCTTGGCAATGAAAACAACACCTACGTCGAGCTGAATCTGGAGCATAACCAGACAATGGCCAGCGGCGCGACTTCCCGCTACAAAGTCATGCTGGCTGACGGTCAGCGCAGCTACAACGACTGGACCGGCGCGACCAGCGATTTAAATATCCGTCAGGCCTTTGTTGAACTCGGCTCGCTGCCGACGTTCACCGGTCCGTGGAAAGATTCCACGTTGTGGGCGGGTAAACGCTTTGACCGCGATAATTTCGACATTCACTGGCTCGATTCCGACATCGTCTTCCTGGCGGGTACCGGCGGCGGGATCTATGACGTCAAATGGGGAGATAACCTGAAAAGTAACTTCTCGCTTTACGGAAGAAACTTTGACGATCTTGAAGACGATAACAACGATGATACCCGCATCGAAAATTACATTGTCACAGCCAACAACTATGCCGGGCCTTTCCAGTGGATGCTGAGCGGGTTGCGTGCCAAAAACAATCAGGATCGCGAAAATAGCGGCACAAATGGGATCACTAATGCGGCGGATACCGGCTTCCATACCATGCTGGCGTACCACGGCGACAGTTTCTATGGTCTGCGTGAAGGGTCATCCAAAACCGCGCTGCTTTACGGTCACGGACTGGGGGCGGAGGTGAAAGCACTGGGCTCTGACGGACATCTGACTGACGATGCCAGTACACTGCGTCTGGCAACCTACGGCATCACACCGATCAGCAAAAACTGGAGTATTGCTCCGGCTGTTCTGGCTCAGCAGAGCAAAGACCGTTATGTCTCCGGCGATGACTATAAATGGCTGACCTTCAACACCCGGCTGATTCAGCAAATTACCGAGAACTTCGAGCTGGCGTATGAAGGCAGCTATCAGTATATGGATCTCAATCCGCAGGGTTACAGCGATTACAACAAAGTGAAAGGCGGTTTCTACAAACTGACCTTCGCACCAACCTTCAAAGTGGGCGATATCAGCAACATGCTGAGCCGCCCTGAAATCCGCTTCTTTGCCACCTACATGGACTGGAGCAAAGAACTCGACAGTTATTCCTCCAGTGATTCATTTGGTACTGATGGCTTTACAGCGGGCGGACAGTGGAATTTCGGCATCCAGATGGAAACCTGGTTCTAAACGGCAGGGTTTGATTTAAAAAAAAAGCACCCGGTCTGACCGGGTGTTAACGGTAATGACAAATTAAGGGATTCTATGAACATCAATGCAATCGCGACTGAGCTGCTTCCGCTGTTGGGTGGGAAGGACAATATTGCCAGCGCGGCACACTGCGCCACACGTCTGCGCCTGGTGCTGGCAGACGACAGTCTGATCAACAAAAGTGCTATCGAAAAAGTGGAAGGCGTAAAAGGCTGTTTCAGCAACGCCGGACAGATTCAGATCATTTTTGGTACGGGACTGGTGAACAAGGTGTACGCCGAGTTTATTAAAGTGGCCGGTATCAGCGAATCGAGCAAATCCGAAGCCGCCGATATTGCGGCGCGAAAACTCAATCCCTTCCAGCGACTCGCGCGCGTGCTGTCGAATATCTTTGTGCCGATTATTCCGGCGATTGTCGCATCCGGCCTGCTGATGGGGCTGCTCGGCATGGTGAAAACCTACGGCTGGGCCAACCCTGAGAGCGCGATTTTTATCATGCTCGATATGTTCAGCTCGGCGGCATTTATCATTCTGCCGATCCTGATTGGTTTCACTGCCGCGCGCGAATTTGGCGGTAATCCGTTCCTGGGTGCAACACTGGGCGGCATTCTGACTCACCCGGCACTGACTAACGCCTGGGGCGTTGCCAGTGGTTTCCATACCATGAATTTCTTTGGTATTGAAATTGCGATGATCGGTTATCAGGGCACGGTATTCCCGGTTTTGCTGGCGGTCTGGTTTATGAGCTTCATCGAAAAACGCCTGCGCAAAGTGATCCCTGATGCACTGGATCTGATCCTGACGCCTTTCCTGACGGTCATCATTTCCGGTTTTATCGCTTTCCTGATCATCGGCCCTGCGGGTCGTGCGCTCGGGGACGGTATCTCCTTTATTCTCAGCACGTTAATTACCCATGCCGGTTGGGTGGCAGGTCTGGTGTTTGGCGGATTGTATTCGGTTATCGTGATCACCGGTATTCACCACAGCTTCCATGCGATTGAGGCCGGTTTGCTGGGGAACCCGAATATCGGGGTGAATTTCCTGCTGCCTATCTGGTCGATGGCGAATGTTGCACAGGGGGGAGCCTGTCTTGCGGTCTATTTCAAAACGCGTGATGCGAAAATTAAAGCCATTGCCGTGCCTTCAGCATTCTCCGCGATGTTGGGCATAACGGAAGCGGCAATTTTTGGTATCAACCTGCGCTTCATGAAACCGTTTCTCGCCGCTCTGGTCGGCGGTGCGCTTGGCGGCGCCTGGGTGGTTGCGATGCACGTCAATATGACGGCGGTTGGCCTGACCGGTATTCCGGGGCTGGCCATCGTGCAGTCCAGTTCGATTCTCAGCTACCTGATTGGTCTGGTGATTGCCTTCGGCAGCGCATTCCTGTTGTCATTGCTGCTGAAATACAACACGGAGAGTGAAAAATGACAGAAGTCAGTTTGCTGAAAAAAGCGCTGCGCAGTGTGGTGGCCGGTCAGGTCAGAGCGGCGGCAGATCCTTATCGACCCGGCTGGCATCTCGCGCCGCCGGTCGGGCTGCTCAATGACCCTAATGGCTTTATCCAGCATAACGGTCGATTCCATTTGTTCTATCAATGGAACCCGCTGGCCTGCGCGCACGGTGCCAAGTTCTGGGGGCACTGGAGTTCAGCAGATTTACTTCACTGGCAGCATGAACCACTGGCGCTGGCGCCGTCAGAAGAATACGAAACCCACGGCTGTTATTCCGGCTCAGCCGTAACAGACAACGGCCAACTGACGCTGATTTACACCGGCAACGTGAAATATCCCGATGGCAGCCGCACGGCGTTTCAGTGTCTGGCGCGCGAAAATGCTGAGGGTGAGTTTGATAAAACCGGGCCGGTATTCAACCTGCCGCAAGGCTATACCGGACATGTGCGGGATCCGAAAGTCTGGTGGCATGACAAACACTGGTACATGGTGCTGGGCGCTCAGGATCTCAGCCTTCAGGGTAAAGTGTTATTGCTGCGATCTGACGATTTATCCGCGTGGGATCTGCTCGGCGAAATTGCCGGTTCAGGTTTACACGGGCTGGGTGAGTTCGGTTACATGTGGGAGTGCCCGGACTTATTCCGGCTGGCCGAAAACGACATTCTGATTTGCTGCCCGCAAGGTTTAGCGGCGGAATCTGACCGTTATCTGAATACCTTCCAGTCGGGTTATTTTGTCGGACAACTGGATTACGCCAATGCCACGTTTACGCACGGCGATTTCGCTGAGCTGGATCTGGGGTTCGAATTTTATGCACCGCAAACCACGCAAACGGATGACGGGCGACGCCTGCTGATTGGGTGGATGGGGATCCCGGACGGCGATGAATTTTTCCAGCCAACGATACAAAACGGCTGGCTGCATACCCTGACCTGCCCGCGCGAACTGACACTGGTCGCGGGAAAAATCATCCAGAAACCGGCCCGTGAACTGCAACAACTTCGTCGTGACGAGCAGACATGGCAAGGGATTGCGGACTATTGCCTGCCTCTGGACATCACCCACGCCGAGACAGAGATTGTCACTGAGCACCCCTTCATCGCCGATTTTGGTGGTGATATGACCCTCAGCTTCGACGGAGAATGGCTGCGTTTAAGCCGTAAAAACCGACGTACGGGTGTGCCTGAATACCGTGTCTGGCAGGGGCAGTTACGTAAGCTGACGGTGTTAAGCGATGCATCGAGCCTTGAAATTTTCATTAATGACGGAGAAGCGGTGATGTCCGCACGCTATTTCCCTGTTTTACCAGCACAATTGAACTTGCAGGGTTCTCATCAGATTACGCTGCGCCACTGGTCGTTGGCGGAATGCGTGATAGAATAAATGTCTTTCCGGACAACAGAATATGGCGCAGTGAAAAAGACCAAACGCATCACTATCAGTGGCATAGCCGAACTGGCTGGCGTATCGAAATCGACTGCCAGCCAGGTACTCAACGGGCACAGCAAGAAGTTTCGTATCTCCGATCCTACCCGGGATCGGGTGCTCGCCGTGGCGGCTGAACATCATTATCAGCCGAGCATTCACGCCCGCTCGCTGAATGTCAGCCGCAGTTTCACCCTGGGGCTGGTGGTGCCGGAAATGACCAACTACGGTTTTGCTGCCTGTTCTAACGAACTTGAAACACTGTGTCGTGAGAACGGCATGCAGCTGCTGATTGCCTGTACGGATGAAAATACCAGCCAGGAAACCATGGTGGTCAATAATCTCATCCAGCGTCAGGTCGATGGCCTGATTGTGGCGTCCAGCATGCTCAGCGATGCGGAATACGTAAAAATCAGCCAGCAAGTCCCCGTCGTTTTGTTTGACCGTCATATGCAGGACACGCAGCTCCCTATTGTTGTCTGTGAAGCCATCGAATCTTCAGCAGAACTGGTTTCGCGGATAGCGAAAATTCAGCGGGACGAGTTTTATTTTATCGGCGGCCAGCCGCGAATTTCTCCGACCCGCGATCGCCTCGCAGGCTATCAGCTTGGCCTGCAGCGGGCAGGTGTCAGTCTCGACCCCGACTGGATTGTGTACGGCAACTACCACCCGAGCTCCGGCTACGAAATGTTTGCGCAGCTGTGTGCCCGGCTTGGGCGTCCACCCAAAGCGCTTTTCGTGGCCTCCTGCGGTTTGATGGAAGGGGTTCTGCGCTATATGAGTCAGCATCAATTGCTTGAGAGTGATATCCATCTTTGCAGTTTTGACGATCACTATCTTTACGACTCGCTGTCCGTGAAAATTGATACCGTCGCTCAGGACTGCGGGGAGCTGGCCATGCACTGCTTCAGCATGATCAGTGATCTGATGAATGAACACCCCATCGCACAGCCACAATGCTTTTTAACCCCTAAATTGCACTGGCGTTCCCCGCACTTCTCGCAGATCAAATAGATATTCAATGTCGTCACATGAGGATGATGAGAGATGTTAATTCATCTCGCATCATCTGATTGTTCCTGCCAGCTTTGCTTCATCATGTCCCGGCTACGACAGCGGCGAACTCATCATTTCGCTGCCTGAAAGGGTGCTGCACACAGTTGCACCGGCAAATAGCACAGAGAAAATCACAAAACCTTTTGCATTAAATTGACACATTTTGTTATGTTATCACATATCAAAACAGTCGCAGCGATGAACAGGTTTAGGGAATGACATACAACAGGACGCAAAATACTGAACCGGTTCTCGCGGTGGAAGGGCTGACAGTGCGGCTCGCAGGTGAAGAACGCGTCAGCGGACTGAGTTTCAGCGTCAGTGCGGGCGAACGGGTTTGTCTGCTTGGTGCTTCCGGCTCCGGTAAATCACTGACTGCCAAAGCCATCACCGGCACGCCGCCTGCGGGCGCGATACACGGCGGCAGCATTCGGGTGAATAGCGTCGAAGTGCGCGGCATACATCCGGTTTCACGTTGTGCTGCCAGCCGCGTCGCCACGGTTTTTCAGGATTCTTCCACCGCACTGAACCCGCTGATGACGCTCGGAAAACAGCTACGTCTCGCCCTGCCCGCCGCCAGCGAAGACGAAATCTGCACGATGCTGGATGCCGTCGGGCTGGCCGATATTGCGCAATTTTCCACCCGTTATCCGGCAGAACTTTCCGGCGGTCAGCGCCAGCGTTTGTGCCTGGCGCTGGCGATGCAATCCTCTTCTTCGCTGCTGGTGGCGGATGAACCGACCACCGCGCTCGACGTGCTGACCCAGCAACAGGTTTTACAGGTCATGCATAACGTCTGCACCCGCCCGCAATCACCCCGGGCGCTGCTGTTTATCACCCATGATATTGCCGTCGCCGCGCAGCTATGCGAGCGCGCACTGGTGATGGAAAACGGCGTGCTGGTGGAATCTGCCGGTATGGCGCAGTTACTCCGTCATCCGCAACATCCTTATTCCAGAAAACTGGTTCACGCTGCAAGACAGGCCGCCGCGCTGCATCAGAATGCCGCGTCGCTGCGCGGGGTTGCCGTCTGATGGAGTCTTCACTGCATCTGGCCACCGAACCGTTTCTGCATCTGCATAACGTCAGCCGCCATTTCGCCCTGCCGCGTTCCGGCTGGCGCAGGCAGCACGCTGCGCTTTTTGAGCATCTGTCGCTGCGTATCGGCCCCCACGAAACGCTCGGGCTGGTCGGCGCGTCCGGCTGCGGAAAATCCTCCCTGCTGAAAATCTTGCTGGCGCTTGAATCTCCCGACAGCGGTGAAGTATATTGCGCCGGTGTTAAAATTCGCCCCGGCTCTGCACGGTCTCTGCGCGCATACCGGCAGCGCGTGCAGTACATTCCGCAGGATCCGGCCGGTTCGCTGCCACCGGCTCAGACCGTTTATCAGATTATTGCCGAACCGCTGAAACGCCTCGGGTTTAGCGGCAATATCCGTCTGCGCGTGACTGACGTGATGGCGCAGGTCTGCCTGAACGAAACGTTGATAGGGCGGACGGCAGCCGGACTCTCCGGCGGGCAGGCGCAGCGGCTGGCGATTGCCCGTGCGCTGGCGATCCGCCCGCAATTTCTGGTGGCCGACGAGCCGGTGAGCGGGCTGGATCTTCCCCTGCGCGGGCAGATCAAACAACTGCTGCAACAGGTGACGCAGCAAAATGGCATGGGCCTGCTGATGGTCACGCACGATATCTCGATGGTGGCCGGGCTATGCGACCGGTTGCTGGTAATGCACGGCGGCAAAATTGTGGAAGACCGCGCCACACAGGATATTTTGCGCGCCCCGGACCATACGCATACCCGACAACTGCTGCAGGCCATTCCTCATTTACCTTTGACCGTTAACGGATAACCGGATGCTGACCCGTTCCATTGCCCGCGCTTCTGCGCCAAAACCACCGCTGCTGCTCGCCAGCAATCTGGTATTTAACATTGGCTTTTATGCCGTCGTGCCGTTCCTGGCGATTTTTCTGCGCGACGATTTATTGCTTTCCGGCTGGGCGATCGGGCTGGTGCTGGGTTTGCGGACATTCTCGCAACAGGGCATGTTTTTGCTCGGCGGGGCACTGTCTGACCGCTACGGCGCACGGGTCATCATTCTGCTGGGCTGCGTGGTGCGTATCACCGGTTTTCTGCTGCTCGGGCTTTCCGACACACTGGCACCGGTGATTCTCGGCGCCTGTCTGACCGGCATCGGCGGCGCACTGTTTTCCCCTTCGATCGAAGCGCTGCTGGCACAGGCAGGAACGCACAGCGAGAAAGCCGGAAAACGCAGCCGGGCAGAATGGTTCGCGCTCTCGGCGGTCTGCGCGGAACTGGGTGCGGTGCTGGGGCCATTGCTCGGATCGCTGCTGTCCGGTTACGGTTTTCAGCCGGTGGCGCTGGCCGGCTCCGGTCTGTTTCTGATTGCGCTGGTGGTGTTGTTTTTCACGCTGCCCGCCACGCCGGAACGTGCCGCTGAACTGAAAATTGTGCCGTGGTGGCAGACTTTCCGTCAGCCGCGTTTTGTGGCCTTTATTATTGCCTACAGCGCTTATCTGTTCAGCTACAACCAGTTGTATCTGGCACTGCCGGTGGAGCTGCGCCGTTCGGGCGGCAGCGAGCAGGATCTCGGGCCGCTGTTCGTGCTGGCCTCGGTTCTGGTGATCGTTCTGCAAATGCCGCTGGCGCGTTTTTCCCGCCGGGTAGGCGCGGCGCGGATTTTACCTGCGGGCTTCGGATTGCTGTCTTCCGCGTTTATCGCCGTGGCGCTTTTCGCCTGGACAATACCGCCGGAAGGCTGGCTGCGGCTGCTGCCTTCCGTATTACTGATTACCCTGCTGACTGTCGGCCAGATGCTGATTGTGCCGGTCGGGATGGATCTCATTCCGCGCTTTGC
Organism: Rahnella sp. 2050; assembly: GCF_040544515.1. Classification (NCBI taxonomy): domain Bacteria; kingdom Pseudomonadati; phylum Pseudomonadota; class Gammaproteobacteria; order Enterobacterales; family Yersiniaceae; genus Rahnella; species Rahnella sp. 2050. The sequence goes on from NZ_JBEPKE010000003.1 coordinate 293,702, forward strand.
CGGGCAACATAATCTCGGTGCGCATTATGGTGCGCTGTCGTCGATGGGCGGCGCTGCGGTGCTCGCGGGCAATTTCCTGCTCGGCGGCCTGCTCGATAACGCCCTGACACCGTCTCCGGGCGCAGTGATTCCGTGGCTGGCGCTGGCCGCCGTTCCCTTTTTAAGCGCGCTGGCGATGTGGCGAATCTGCCGCCAGTTGCCCCCTCCTGCAATCTGACAAGGAACTTCTGATGTCTCTGTTACGTGTAAGCCCGCTGGCCGGGCTGCTTTCTGCTGCCCTTTTACTGACCGGTTGCTTCAGTGAAGCCGATAAAACCCCCGAAAAAAGCGCGGATCAACGCCTGCGGCTGGCGATGTTACAGCCGCCGCGTTCCGGTCTGACGCCGCTCAGCGACGATGCATTTAAACTCTCACGCTGGAGTACAGCAGAGACGCTGGTGACGCTCGATAAGCTCGGCGAAGCGCAAGCGGCGCTGGCCATCCGCTGGCAGCCAATCGGTAATAACAGCTGGCGTTTCGCGCTGCGTGCCGGTGTGAAATTCCACGACGGCAGCCCGCTTGATGCCGCCACAGTAGTGAATGCACTGACCGTCGCCGCCCATGCCGCGCCGAAACCGCGCATTCTGGATGGCGTGCAACTGACCGCCGTGGCTGACGGCGCACTGGCGGTGATTGTGACCACCGCACTGCCGGATCCGTTGCTGCCGCAGCGTCTGTCCAGCCCGCAACTGGCGATTCTTTCACAAAAAGCCTACAGCGCCAGCGGCGTGGTCGATCCACGCCATACCGGTTCCGGCCCGTTTGAACTGGTGCAGGTGAATGGCACCAGCAGCGCCCGGCTTGAACGTTTCGCCGGTTACTGGGGTAAAAAGGCCAAAGCCAGCGGCATTGATGTCAGTTTCGTGCCGGACGGCACCGCACGCGGCGCGGCATTACGCAGCGGCACGGCGGATATTGTCGAAGCCATTCCCGTGTCTCAGGCCCCGCTGCTCGATCAGAACTTAATCCACGAGGTGCCGATGCCGCGCACCAACACGCTGTATCTCAATACGCGCCTCGGTGTCATGCAGGATCCGGCGCTGCGTGCCGCCGTTCGCGAGGCGATTAACCGTCAGCAACTGGTGGATAATGTCTACGAAAAACGCGCAGATGTGGCGCAGGGTCTGCTCGGCCCGGCACTCCCCTGGGCAGCACAACTGCGCCAGCCGGTGAGCCATCCGGTAGCTGCCCGTAAACCGGCCGGTGAAACCATCACGTTAGCGACATTCAGTGACCGCGCTGAACTGCCGGAGGTGGCGGTGTATCTTGCGCAACAACTGAAGGCCGCCGGTTTTACCGTGAAACAGGTAGTGCGCGAATACTCACAAATCGAATCTGACGCGCTGGCAGGCAAGTTCGATGCCTTTATTTTATCCCGTGCGACGGTGCTGGATTCCGGCGACCCGGTGGCCTATATGTACAGCGATTTTGCCTGCAAAGGGTCGTTTAACATTGCGCAGCTTTGCCGCCCTGACATCGATCAGGCGCTGCAAAAGGCTGCCGTTATTCCGGCTGGCGCTGAACGCCGCCAGGCGATCATGCAGGCTGAAAACCGGATCCTCGCCACGGATGCCGCCATTCCAATGTTGCATGAACGGGTGATTCAGGGCGAAGCAGCGGATATTCGTGATGCAGTGCGCGACCCGCGTGAACGCACATTAATCAATGCCGCAACACAACGTGCGGTTCAGGCCGACTGATGAGTGAATCTCTGTATTGCCGCACCTGCATGGCCGTCAGCCGTGTTCGCATGAGCCAGACCGGCGGCGCGTGGATACCGCTGATTTCGCGCTTGCTGACGCTGGCCGCCATCGTGGTATTGATCGGCCTGTTGCCGTGGCTGTCGGGCAGTGATCCGGCACTGACCTTGCTGCGCGCAAAATCCGGTGAGCAGGAAGCCACGGCAGAAACGCTCAATGCGATCCGCCTTACTCTGGGGTTAGATCAGGGGCCGTGGCATGCACTGACCCACTGGCTGGCCGGTTTGTTGCGGGGTGACGCGGGAATTTCCTGGGTATCCGGCATGCCGGTTTTACCCGGCATGTTGCGGGCCACCGGCGTTTCACTGACGCTGATGGCGGTTTCCGCTGGCGTGGCGTTTCTGATTGCACTGCTGTTATGCGCGGGCACGATGATTCGTGGCTTGCAGGGCGGCACGGCACGCCCGGCCGGTTTTCTGGCCGCACTGCTGACCGCGCTGCCCGAGTTTTTACTGGCGTCGGTGCTGCTGATTACCGGCGCTGTCTGGCTGAAATTTTTCCCGCCTTATGGCTGGTCCGGCTGGTATTACGCTGTGCTGCCTGCGCTGGCGCTGGGCATTCCGGCGGGTGGCTATCTCGGGCGGCTGTATTCCGATGCCCTCAGCGGTGTCTTTAATGAAAGCTGGCTGACCACCTGGAGCGTGCTGGGCATTTCGCGCCGCCATACCGCACTGGCCATCATCCGGCGCGCATTGCCCGGGGTAATGCCGTTAACCGGACTGGTGCTGGTGTCGCTGACCGGCGGTGCAATCGCGGTGGAAAAAGTCTTCGCCATCCCCGGCCTGGGGCGCGCTACGCTGGGCGCGGCGGCAGCGGGAGATTTACCGGCGTTACAAACCGGCGTGCTGATCCTGCTGCTGCTGGCCTCCGCCATCGGCATGCTGACGGGCGGCATGCGGCGGATATTACTGGGCCGTGCGTTGTCATTGGGTGCGGTGCCGGTTCCGCAACCCGATGCCACGCCCGAGAAACAGCGGGCATGGCTGCCGTGGCTTTGTCTGAGCGTTCTGGTCGTTATGGTTCTCGCCGGTTTGCCGCGCGACCCGCTGACATCAGAGTATTTGCGCCTGCAATCCCCCTCTTTCGCTTTGCCGTTTGGCGCTGACGCGATGGGTCGTGACCTTCTCGCCCGCGTGGCGCGTGGCACATTCAGCACCTGTTTGCAGGCACTGAGTGTTTCACTGATTTGCCTGCTCGCAGGCGTGATTACCGGTGCTTTTCCCCGTGCTATGACCGGCCCGATTGAAGTCACTAACGCACTGCCGCCGGTCATTGCCGGGCTGGTGATCGCTGCCATCAATGGCCCAACAGCCACCGGCGCGGCGATTGCCGTCACCGCCGTAAGCTGGGCGCCGCTGGCAGCACATACCGCCGCGCTGGTGGCCGAAATCCGCGCAAGGCCATACATGCAGATGCTTGCGGTCATTGGCGTGGGTGCATTGCGCCGTAATGTATTTTATGTGTTTCCTGCGCTGGCAGGTCCGCTGTTGCGCCACGCCCTGCTGCGTTTACCGGGCATCGCGCTGGCGCTGGCATCATTAGGTTTTCTCGGGCTTGGCGCATCCCCGCCCGCCCCGGAATGGGGACGCGTGCTGGCGGAAGGGATGCCGTATATTGAACGCGCCCCGTGGAGTGTGCTCGCGCCTGCCGGTGCGCTGGCGCTGCTGTCCGTGATGGCGGTGACGATGAGCAGTTTGCGCTGGAAAAAAACCGTCAGGGCTGGCTGAACTGTTACCTGAATCATTATTTTCGCGCCAATCTGACGGTACTGCCGCCCTGATGACCGGCCGGACTCAATTTCGCCTCATGACAATCTCCGGTCAGGCGTGTATTTTTTCGCTGTTCTGTTACGTGCTCAAAATCTTCTTTTTTCAGATGCATCGGGGTGATGGGCATGCCGTAGAAATCACGGGTGGGCCCGGTGATTTTTCCACCCAGCTCGCTGATGATCCTGACCGTGGAATCCCGCGCCTCCATTATCACGTTATCTGTTTCTTCAAGCATCTCCGTCAGGGAAACCCGCGCCAGTTGCCTGCCGATGCCCATCCCGCGATAACAAGGATTAACGGCAAACCTTCCCCAGTGCCATTCGTTATTTTCCTGCCAGCAGGCGACAGTGCCCAGAACATATTCTCCCGAGCGAACTATCCAGCATTTAGTTTTAAGCTCTGCGGGTAACAGAATAAGCGCCTGCGGAATATTCTGTTCCTGCGAAAAAGTCTCCATTAAGAGTTTTTTCACTTCGGGAAGGTAATTACTGCGCATAATTTCAATTTGTATTCTTTGCGGATGACGTGCGGCATTCCGCCGGAAAGTATTTATTCTCAACGCACGTAACCCATTAATTATTTCCTGCGCTTGCTGTAATTCCATTGCATTTTGAACAAATGAAAATTCATTATCCGCCGAAGCATCAGCCGCGGCTAAACACTGCGCACCTGCCGTCGTCAGCTGAAAACTTTTTTGCCGCTTGTCTCTCTCTCCGGTGACCGGTTCAACATAATTTTTTCCGGCCAGCACGTTCAGCGTGCGGCTTAGCGAGGCCTTATCCATGCTCAGTTGCAGGCATAACTCAGCAAAAGACGTCACGCCGTTCTTTGAAAGATAGGTCAGCAGATGCGCCTGCGTAAGAGATAAACCCGAGCGAAAACAGTTTTTATCCAGCAACCCGAGCTCCCTGACAAGGTAACGCAGCTCGGTGCGAATCGAATGAATGGCCGTCATTTTTAACTCTGTTAGTTGATAGTATCAACGAAATTAAACAGCTTCCGCCATTCTGTCAACCCTGAACTACATCCCTCAATCCACTCATACACTACCGTTCAATTCTGAGCCGCTGCGCCGGCACTTATCTGGCATTACGTTAACGAAAATGAATAACCTGAATTAATAAGAAGAAAATGATTATAAAAACCCGGCAATACAAATCACAGCCTTCAGGCATACTTGCCAGAGCCATTACTTTTAATTATTGAACATATATCACTTCTTTTTTGGGGATTTTTAAGTAGACTTGCGCGATCTTTAAATTCAACTTAAGTCAAATTATATTTTCATTCATACCGCCAATGATTTAACACAATGGATTCATTTCATAACCAGTAAACAGGGTGTCGATTAACCGGCCATATGCTGCGTTGTGTCAAAGGGAATTAAAAATGAGCATTCAGGAATATATTCTTGCAGGCAGTAAATTACCGATCCACAACCATTACCAGTTGCGTCTTAAAAGACTGGAATCCCAACAGCCCGGCGTTGATATTTCTGTGCTCAAATTCAGCGGCAGCGAGGCCATCAGCGATATTCTGCGCTATGAGATTGAGTTTACCAGCGCGGTGAAAGACATTCCCGCCCGGCACATCATCAACTATACCGCCCTGTTTCTGATGTACCCCGACGGCAAGCCGTGGGAATCGGTTAAGCCACGCATTATCCCCGGTGTGATCACCCAGTTTCGCCAGTGCAGCACTTCTGCTGATGAAACCCGTTACGTCGCCACGCTGGAGCACCGCGTCACCCGCTTAAATCAGGGCAGCAACAACGCGATTTACCAGAACGACAGCGTGATCAGCATGACCGAAAACACCTTCCTGCGTTACAACATGGACCGGCTGGATTTTCGGTTTGCGCTCAATGACCAGTACCCGCTGAAAAAATTCATGATGCAGTTTGGTGAAAGCGAATACGCCCATATTGCGCGACGCCTGGCTGATAGCGGTATCTCCTACTTCTTCGAATATGACGAAGAGAACAACTGCGACGTGATGGTTCTGGCAGACCATTCATACGCCTGGCCTGAATCCGTTGCCATCCCGTTCCGCAACCCGGCGGGCATGTTTGACGGTGGCCTGGAATCAGTCTGGGACATGTCGGTTAGCCGTAAATCAATCCCGAAATCTGTCACGGTTAACGACGATTACTACCCTGCCGCGCAAAGTGATATGACCGGCACAGCGGAGACCAATCCCGATTATCCGGCGCTGGTCGCCGAAGATTACCGCTGGGGTGAGTACTATCCCGAGCCGGGCAAGGAATTCAGCAACGAGCCCGGACAGGGCATGTGGTACACCAAACGCCGTCAGGAACGTTACCTTAGTGAGCAAGTCACCTTTGAGGGCAAATCTAACTGTATGACGCTGCGTCCGGGGATGGTCATCACCACGCCCGACAAAGACTGGCCGGAAGCGCTGGACGGTCTCCTGATTGTCTCCACGAACTCTAAAAACGTCGCCCGCGATACTGCGTATTTCGTCACCTTCACCGCGGTTCCGCGTAATACTCAGCATCCGTACCGCCCTGCGTTGTTGCCGTGGCCGACCGTCACCGGCACGCTGCCTGCCCGTATCTCCAGCGCGCATCCGGACGAACCTTACGCCCACATCAACGCCGACGGTTTGTACCGCGCCCAGTTTGGTTTCGACCGCACCGAATGGCAGAAAGGCTTTGAGAGCTGCTGGCTACGTCTGGCGAAACCGTATTCCGGTGATACCTGCGGCTTCCATATGCCGCTGCTGGATTCCACCGGCGTGGCGATTGCCTTCGAAAATGGCGACGTTGACCGGCCTTATATCGCCTGTGCGCTGCATGATTCAACGCACCCGGATCATGTGGCGTTACCGAATTATAAGCGGAACGTCATACGCACTCCTTCTGGAAATAAGATTCGACTTGAGGACCAGCGGGGCAAAGAACATATAAAAATCAGCACGGTACATTCAGGTAAGAGCCAGCTCAGTCTGGGACACTTGGTGGACAGTGCCAGAAAGCAACGAGGTGAAGGCGCAGAATTGCGAACTGATGCCTATGTTGCCGTTCGCGGCGGTAAAGGCGTGCTGCTTTCTACCGAGCCGAAGAACAGTGCTCAGGGACAGCAACTGGATATGGATGCCGCCATTGCCCAGCTTGAAAAAGCCCTGGCTCTGGCCAAAACCCTGAAGAGTACCGCCGATATCGCTCAGGCGTCTCCGGCAGAAACCACCGATCAGGAGCTGCTCAAGACAGACCTCACCAAACTCGCTCAGCCAGGTGTCGTCGTCTATGGCGATGCCGGTATTGCGCACACCACGCCGAAAACGATCCAACAAACTGCAGGTAAGAATCTGGTGGCCACCGCTGGCCAGGATGTCAGTTTCAGCGTATTCCGTCGCTTCTCAGTTGCCGCCGGTGAACTGTTCTCCGTATTTGCGAACAAGTTAGGCATCAAGCTCATCGCCGCTGCAGGAAAGGTGCAGCTACAGGCGCAAAAAGACCAGATGGAGCTGACCTCCTTCGAGGACATGCAGATCACCAGTACCAACGGCCGCATAGTGCTTAACGCCAAAAAAGAGCTGCTGCTGATGTGTGGCGGGGCTGGGATCCGCATTAAGGATGGAACGATCGAAGAACTGGCACCGACCCGTATTACCCAAAAATCACCGGTACTGGAGTATCAGGGTGGGGACAGCGTGAAGCAGGCGATGCCAACCTTTAATCAGGGGGACTTTGGTGTGAAGTACAAACTACATATCAATGGTGACCCATCGCATGTTCTCAAGAACCAAAAGTTCCGGGTTCATCGCCAGGATGGCTCTGTCTCTGAGGGTATAACCGATACAAACGGTGAGTCCTCTCTGTTGCAAATGAGCGAACTGGAAAATGTCGCCATTGAGTTGATCAAGGGAGTGAAATGATGGCTGATTCATGCTCTAACATTCGTAATCCAAAGCTTCTTTCAGAAGGTGATATTTGTCGTCCAGTCACATCCGGGAAGGCACTGATACAGGAGTGCGGTGTACAGCCTCCGCTGCCCTGCATTGTTATTTTGGTACATGGGGTCAATGACGTGGGCGAAGCCTACGAAAATCAGGATGTCGGTATTTGCGCCGGACTTAACACGCGCCTTGGCCGCACTGATATGCATCATCATGAGTGGAAACAGTATGATTTTATGATTTCCGACGCAGACGGAAATATCACAACAGAAACCTGTACAGTGCAGGATCAGACATGTGTTGGTGTCGTTAACCGTTCACCAGTGATCCCTTTTTACTGGGGATATAAGCCGGTCGATCATGATGCATTTGTGCAAGACCAGAAACGCTATAAATCCGAGCTGCTAAAAAAGGGTAATGACGCAGACTTACCCTACGATACCTACCGTGAAAACGACCAGAAAAAGTTGAAGGCGCATAACAATGCCAAAATCGACAATCTGAATAACTGGCTGGATCCTTTATCCGCTAAAGGTGGCGGTACGTTTGCGAACGCCACCACCAATATCCCGGATATGTTTGGTCCGGGAGCCGCAGGGCCGATACTGGCCATGATTGGGAAACTGATGTCGCGTACTGAAACGTTCAATTTGAACAATAAGGACTGGAGCCATCCAATCTATCAGAACCCGCACCGCATCTATCAGGCTTATGCAGCACGAAGATTGGCTGATCTGATTATTGATATACGGCAGAACCCAGATACGCAGTTAGATACAATAAATATAGTGGCTCATAGCCAAGGCACTCTAATCACCATGTTGGCCAATATGTGGGTTGAAGCTGAAGGATATCCTACCGCTGATTGTGTAATCCTTAATCACTCCCCTTATGCACTGGAAAATCGCTGGCTGGAAAACTTTATGCCGGGTAACCAGCAAACCAGTGATGCGCGACAAAAGACCTTTGCTCATTTCTGCAAATTGATGGCGAAGAATCCAAATGCACCGCAGGGCAACCTTTCACATGACAGTGCTTATATTCAAAAAATAATGGATACAGGCTGCCTGGCTAAAAAGGCAAAAGAAACTATCTGGGAAAGTGCCCTTTATAACCGCAATAACTTTGGTCGGGTTTATAACTATTTTTGCCCTAATGACCAGGTGGTATCCATGTCACCGATTCAGGGGTTTGGCTGGAGAGGTATTCAGGACAAAATTAAGGCACAGCTGGGCGACAATCTCTATCAACGTGTTTTCTGCAAAGATGTTTGGGTCGGTGACAAAACGGGTTTCCATTACACAATGCCACCACGTCAGGCTGATGATTCTAAAGATACTGGCTATTCCTATACCGACGTCACTATCAACGCGCCGGTACTACCTGAGCCGTTTCAGTTTGTACTAATGGCGCAGGGTAAAGATAACTATAAAGCCAAAATGGCCGGTAACGACCCTGAGATAGCCAAAGCAGCAATGAAAGCGGAGAAATTTATCCCGGAAACGGTTGATGTACCCAATAGCCCGCTCTTTTATGGGATGAGGTCAAACGGGAGCGTTCTAAGTCCGGAACAGCTGGAGGAGCTGAATACCACGTATGCCCCTAAAAAGTTTGTTTCAGGAATAGTGTCTGGACACAGAGACTCATTTCAGCAGCTGATTCTCCAGCGGGAAATGACAAATGATGAGTTAACTGCTGCGGTGCAAATGGATGTTTCCTACAGCCAGCATTCATCGATTGTCGCCAGTGATAAAGCCCCGTCCCATGCAATGGTCTACGACTTAGCGATCGGACAATGTGAGGCATTTGAAAACCAGGAGTTTTGGGAGAGGTTGCTTTTACGTGCTGATTGGCGAAGAGCAGAAAATCCTATTTCTGATGAAAAAAATTATTACCAAAAAGGCCTTCTTCCTTATGAACATATTAAGCAATTCATGAATAAACCAGAGCGAGAAAAAGGTATGCCGCTTGGGGAAGAATTCGGAGTGACTAACGACTATGGTTCCCGCCAGATGGTTAAGCCTGGCAATCATCGTGATATGGAAAATACAACGGTTCAGCTTTTGCAGTGGGATGTGCCCAAACCTCAGGTCTGACAGGGAAGATATATGCAAACGTTTAAAATGGCGGGAATGCTTATTCTGGTAATTAACATCGGAGCATGCCGGGCAGCACCTCAGTCCCCTCCAACGCAAGTTGTCTATCGGTTTGATGATCATCGTTATCTGGAACTGACAGGATTCAACTGTCAGGGGGGATTACGGTATATCGATACTCAACGAGGTATCCAACATCAGATTTATGATGTTTCAGATGGGTACCGGATTTTCACCAAGAAATTTGTTCATCCTTCTGAACGCTATATTGCAATTACCTCATATGAAGGAGGCGGGTTTGCCATTTCAAAAGACTATGGACGTACGTGGGATGGTGCAAGTTTTTCACCTGGAGGGGGGGCTGTAAGATACAAAGACGACCATCCGCAACGTGAGGAAATTGAGTCGTTCACAGTAGTTAACGATCAGGGCTTTATGCTGACTAAAGCTGGTGATATTTACATGAGTTCCAAACCCTTTGATGACCCACGCCTTGAGCCTGGAGGGAGCGGTATTGATTATACCATCACGACAAAACGTGGGCTTGTACAAAATCATCACATTGCACCTGGATACGGTGGAGGGAAATGGGGTGAGAATTACCTTTCATGGAATTCAGTGCAAAGCCCAAAACCATGGTCAATTTTGGCTTATAAAACCAATTTTCAAGGCATACCCAATAAAGTGCCCGAAGTCAAAAATTATACCGGCTGGGATCATATGCGCTGTGACCCAAATTTAGGGCTGACATCAAAATAAAATAGTGCGTTTGCGAAGCGTCTCGCTCACAGCGTGCGAACATTCTGCTATCAGGGAAGGTATAAGTAATGAAAGGTGTCATTCGCCTAGGCGATCCCCATACTCACGGTGGCAAAGTCAGCTCAGCGTCAGGTGCCATCTTTGAGGGTAAACCGGTGATGTTAGCCGGTGATACCGTCAGCTGTTCTCAACATGGCACCGTGCCTGTGAATCAGGGGCATCCGACCTGGAAAATGAACGGCAAAGCTGTGATTGTTGACGGTTGTGTTGCGCAGTGTGGTTGCACTCTCAAAACAACCCTGCCGAACGCCGGAGCACAATGATGAACTGGCATCTTCCGCAGATGGCCCGCAACGCCTTACCCAAACTTCCTGGCTGGTGGTGGTTAGCGGTACCGGCAGCCTGTATTGCACTGGCAGCCATCGCACTGTTTTTCACCTGGCCGGTTCAGCGTGGATTTACCAACCTGCGGTTTTGGTTCTGGCTGTTACTGTTACCGGTGTTGGTTTCCAGCGCAGTGATGGCCTTTGTGCTCAGTGCGGCTTTACAGGTCCGGCGTGAGACTGACTGGCGACATCTGTTTATTGACCGCAAATATGCTCACTGGCAGCACTGGGGACGCCGGTCTCTGCGGCTGGTGGCATTTCACTGCCTGACGCCGGAACCGGATATCGCCAGCCGGGAACTGGGTCTGGAGGGTCAGCCGCCGCAGGCCCCGGCGAAACCGGCAGAAATCATCCCCGTGCAACCTTTGCAACTGGGGGAATCCCCATTGAAAGATATTCTCTCCCAGACGCTCGAACCACTGTCAGAGACGTTGCGTGCGCAGTCTTCTATCGAAATATGGTTGTATGCAAATACGCCGGAAGAACAGGCCAGAAGCGCGGTCGAACAGTACTGGTCTGCCAAATTAAAAAAACGCCTGCCCACTGAGAACATACACTGGCAGAGCATTGCCCCGGACGCTGCTTTGCTGGACAACTGGTGTGATGAAGACATTTCCATCCCGCGTCTAGTGATTGCCCTGCATTTGCTTGACGGCAAAAGCCAGGCCAGTGCCAGCAGCTCCGCCCTGCTCTTCCAGAGGTCTTCCGGCCCGGTGATAAAAGCCCCGCCTTTCCGACCGGTATACCTGTTCCGCCCGCTGGTGACACAGTCGCACGACCTCGATGCAGACTTCCCTCGATTTCTTGCCGCCGGCCAAACCGAGGCCAAACGTCTGAGCCATTTGTGGGATGCCAGGCTGCACAGCCGTGAGCGCGGCACCCTGCTGGCCTTACTGGATGAACACGACGTGATGCTGCCGGCACAGGGGCGTCACGATCTGTCCCTGTTGTTAGGCCCTGCGAGTCCGGCCTCCTTCTGGCTTGCCCTGTGCCTCGCGGCGCAGGGATGCGATTTAGGCCAGCGCGGCCAGCTGGTCGCTGCACAGTCTGAGGAGTCCATCAGCCTGGTTCAGCTCAGCACCCAACCTGCTGCGCCCGTGAACATGCCTGTCGATACGATTTCACGCTATCCGCTGGCCTATCTGGCGGGGATCGTGGCCGTGATGCTGGCACTGATATTACTCCCCGCCGATCGTGATACGCAGATGGGCATGCTGCCCTGGCTGGGTGGCGGACTGGTGGTGGTCGCAGCCTTACTGAGTTTCTCTGTCCCTCTGGCACTGCGCTTATGGCGTAAGTGGCTCGATGTGGAATGGCACCTGCTGGAACAACAACGTCATGACTAAAAGCCTTCACCTGATGCTGGTGGTGATGCTTGCCCTGGCCCTGAGCCTTCTGTGGCTGAACGCCGACGGGGAAACCCTCACCCACGGCGTAGCCTGGTGGGCAACCGGCGTCATCCTGCTGAGCTATTTTCTGCTGGCCCGCTACGCCTTCGCCCTGGAATTGCTCGATTTTAACCGCCCGCCCGAGACACAGGACGACGCGCGCATCACGGCGTTTGATACCCTGCGTTTCACCCTGCGTCACCGCTATGGCTGGCACTGGAAACACAAACAGCCGTGGCTATTGGTCACCGGTGAGGCGGCGGTGGTGGAGAAAATCGCCCCCGGCCTGACGCAGGCGCGCTGGCAGGAAAGCCAGAACGCCGTCCTTATCTGGTGTGGCGAGGCTGACACGCTGGATTTGGCTGCCGTGACGCAGCTGCGCGACATGCGCGGGCGCCGCGCCTTTAACGCCGTGCTGTGGGTCACTGATGTGACGGCTGCGCCGGAATACCTGTGGACTACGCAGCCGGTGCCTAATCAGACCCTGCCGGCCGGCAACAGCGACACCGTCTATCGGCAGTTTATCGCGCTCGGGCACACCCTCAGCTGGCGTCCGCCGGTGTTTGGCGTGTGCCTGAGTGAGCCGCAGTGGGAACAGGACGACCGCCCGGTGCAGAGTATCGGCTGCCACTGGCCGGCGGGCACGCCGGTCTCACTTGATGACCAGCTCAGTCAGCTTGCCGCCTCGCTCATCCCGCAGGGCGTTGCGCAGCTGAGCGAGAACAAACACTGGGCCTGGCTGCTGCAGCTGTCAGGGGATCTGAAACACCACACCGGCGCGTTGCTCAGGCAGCGTTTTCAGCCGTGGCTCGGTGAGCATCAGCGCGTGCTGGCCGGCGGCATCTTCTTTATGCCTGCTGCCCCTGAATCAGCTTCTGTTCAGCAAAGCTCCCACGCCTGCTATTTGTCCCCCGCCTGGAACGGCGTTATCGCGCAAAGCCGGACGCAGCAGGGTCGCCGCGACCACCTGTCCACCGGTGACAAACTGGCCATCGGCACGCTGACGCTGGCGGGGCTGTGGGTACTCGGCATGGGAATATCTGCCTGTGCCAACCGCACGCTTATCGCCGACAGCCAGGCACTGCTGCAGGCGGCCCGCACGCCGGCCCCGATGTCCGACACGCTGACCCGCAGCGTAGCCCTGCAGGACAACATTGACCGCCTGCTGTGGTGGCAGCAAAACGGCTCGCCGTGGCTGCACCGCTTCGGTCTCGATCAGCGCGACGCGGTGATCGAAGCACTGTGGCCCGCCTATACCCGGCAAAGTCAGGCGCTGCTGTTAACGCCTATGGTTAACGCGCTGAAAGACCGGCTGCAGGCGTTTGTGTCCCTGCCGCCAGGCTCTGCCGAACGACGTCTGGCCGGGAAACTGGCCTATCAGCAGCTGAAAGCCTACCTGATGCTGCTGCATCCTGAACACGCCGACCCGGCCTTTATGCAACCGGTGCTGTCTCCTCTGTGGACGGTGCCGGACGGCGTGGCTCCCGGAGAATGGCTGGCCCGTTCAGACAAACTGCTCGGCTTTTATCTGCAGCAACTGCCGCGCCATCTGCAGTGGAAGCTGCCCGCCGATGACCAGTTGGTGGCCAACGTGCGTACCATCCTGCGCAGTCAGAAAGGCATCAGCAACAGCGAAAACGCGCTGTATCAGCAGGTGTTGCTGAGCGTGTCGCCGCACTATGCCGACGTCACGCTCGACAGCCTGCTCGGGGAAACCGCCGGCGGTCAGCTGTTCTCCACCGATGACAACCTGCCGGGCATGTTCACCCGTGAAGCCTGGGAGGGGGAAGTCAGCGACGCGATTGATAAAGCGGCTGCGGCACGCCACGTCACCTCCGACTGGGTGCTGGATGATAAAGGCGAACAACAGCTGCTGACCAAAGACCAGCTGCAGTACCGCCTGACCGAACGCTACTTTGCCGATTACACCAGCGCCTGGCTCAATTTCCTCAACAGCATCCGCTGGAACACCAGCGACTCGCTGAGCACCTCCCTCGATCAGCTGACCCAGCTGGCCGATGCCCGCCAGTCGCCGCTGCTGGCCCTGAGCCGCACCCTACGTTATCAGGGCGCGGCCGGTCAGCACCGCGAAGCGATGGGGGACTCCCTGCTGAAATCGGCACAAAAGCTGGTGTCGAAAACCACGCCGCCCGCCGGATTCGCCGGCGGGCGCAATGACCCGACCCGCGTGCTGAGCGAGACCTTCGCCCCGCTGCTGGCCGTGTTACCGCCGGAAACCCCGGCGGCAGGTGAAACGCCTGCTGCACAGAATACCGCCAGCGTCTCCGTCAGCAACTACCTGCTGCAGGTGTCACAAACGCGATTACAGCTGATGCAGGTGGCCAATGCCTCCGACCCGCAGGCGATGGCACAAAGCCTGGTCAAATCCGCCTTCAGCAACAGCGACACCACGCTGTCGCAGGGCCGTCACTACGCGCAGCTTCTGGCAGCCAGCCTGGGTGGCGAATGGAGCAGCTTTGCCGACGCTGCGTTTGTCCAGCCGCTGGAACAGGCGTGGAACGGCGTGATGACTCCGGCACAGCAGGGGATCAACAGCGCCTGGCAGGTTCAGGTGCAGAACCCGTGGCAGGCGGAATTTACCGGACGCTACCCGTTCGATAACACCAAAAATGACGCCGACTTCACCCAACTGGCTCACTACCTGACGCCGGATACCGGCCTGATTGACCAGTTTATTACCCGGCAACTGGCCGGCGTGCTGGAAAAGCAGGGTGACAGCTGGGTACCTGACCCGCTCAACACCCAGGGAATGAGCATCAACCCGGACTTCCTCAGCGCGGTTAACCAGCTGAGCCAACTCGGCCGCCGCGTCTTCCCGCAGGGTAAACCCGGCGTGACCTTTGAGCTCCAGATCCGCCCGACCCGCAACGTAGTCGAAACTGACCTGCAGATAGACGATGCCACCCTGAAGTACTTTAACCAGCTGCCGGGCTGGCAGACGTTCCGCTGGCCAGACGCCGCAAGCGATCACCCGCAGGTGTCCCTGACGTACTCACCGGTCGCGGCATCAGGGAAAAGCGCCGACGCCTTCCAGAGCTATTTTCAGGCGGACGGCGGCTGGGCCTGGCTGCGTTTACTCGATAAGGCGCAGGTTGAACAGCTCGACAGCAGCCGCTATCGCCTGAGCTGGCAAACCGCCACCAAAGAGACGCTAAACGTGGTGTTACGCACCCAAAGCGGCGGCGGCCCGCTGGAACTGCTTACCCTGCGACGCTTTAAGCTGCCGGCCCAAATATTTACCTCTCCGGACCTGGCCACGGAAAATGCGGAGGACACAACGCGCCATGACGCCCGATAATTTCCAGCGAGTAAGACGCGGCACCGTGCTGTTATTACTGCCCTTACTGATAAGCAGCTGCGGCCTGACGCAGCGCGTGGGAAGCGGCGCCTCTGCGGTCGCAGAGGCCGTGCTCTACCGTAAAATAGACACCCTGCATCTGAAGCTGACCTCCCGCGCCGCGCTCAACAGCAACGAAGGCGGCGAGGCGCTGCCGACGGTGGTTCGCGTTTATCAGCTCAAAGACCGTAAAACCTTTGATACGGCCAGCTACGCCGCCCTGCTCAGGCAGGACAACACCGTGCTGGCCGCTGACCTGCTCGACCGGCAGGTTGTCCAGGTGATGCCGGACGCAGAGGCGACGGTGGCCGTGCCGCTGCATGCCGACGCAAAGTTTGTCGCCGTGGTGGCCCTCTTTATGGCACCGGATGCCACAAACAACACCTGGCGGCTGGTTCTCGAACGTAATGACCTCGATCACAGTAAAGACCGGATCGTTGAGCTCAATGACAACCGGCTGCAGCTCAGGAAAAATCAGTAATGGAAGACGATTTCTTAAAATATTTTGACGGCGAAATGCGCTACCTGAAGGAAGCCGGGCTGGAGTTTGCGAAAGAGTTCCCGGAGCTGGGACGCGCGTTAGGTCTGGACGGCAGTCCGGTACCGCGCGATGACTCCGTCGAACGGCTGTTTCAGGGCTTTTCGCTGATGATGGCCAAGCTGCGTCAGAAGATAGATGACGATATTCCCGAGCTGACTGAGCCTCTGCTCTCGCACCTGCTGCCGGTGATCAACCGCACGCTGCCCTCCACGGCAGTGGTCGAACTGACACCGGTCGCGCCGGAGCTGCATGTGCGCGAAGAGGTGTTGCCCGCTGAAAGCGATCTGTTAACCCAGCCACTGGGCAACGACCGTCAGCGCTGCGTTTATCGCACCACCCGCGACCTGAAAGTCCATCCGTTTGCGCTTGATAACGTCTCGTTATTCACCCTGCAGGAAGGCCAGCAGGCGCTGAAACTGCGCTTCACCCTGCCCGCCCTCACTGAAATCCGCCGCGCCGACTGGCAAAACATCAGCCTGTATCTCAACGGCGACCGCGTGCTGCAGTCAGCGCTGTATCTGGCCCTCAGCCGTCAGGTGAAGCGGGTGAACGTGCGGTTCTGGCAGAAATCGACAGAGCTGATGCCAGTAGACGTGCAGTTTGTGCCACGCTGGCAGGCAGAAAACGACGCCTCAATCTGGCCGGAGAGCGACAGTCCGGCCCTGTGCGGCGAGGTGCGCCCGTGGCTGGAATATTTCACTTCACCGGCGCGTTATTTCTTTATGCAGCTGCGCGGGCTGGAAACCCTGACCTTTCCGCCGGACACCACCTCGTTTGATATCGAGGTGACGCTCAGCGAACGCTGGCCATACGATCTGGCCGTGCCGCCGGACGCCATCCGCATGCACTGCGTGCCGGTGATCAACCTGTTCCGCCTGCTGGCCCAGCCGCTGTCCGTGACCGCCGCAGTCAGTGATTACCGCCTGCGACCGCACCGCCTCAGCGACGGCCACACTGAAATCTATGCGGTCAATGACGTCGCGGAAGTGACCGAAGACAACGCCGAATTCAGCTACGTGCCCTACAGCCAGTTTCGCCAGAAAGGCGGCATGCTCCAGTATAAGAAAAACTGGCCCGACCGTTATTACCACACCCGCATGTACCGGGGTCCTTCCGGACTGAACGAGACCATTTTAATGCTCGGTGGACGCACCCACGAGGCGCAGAACGGCCTGAAAATGCGGCTGAACATGACCTGCACCAACGGTGCCTGGCCGCGCATGGCGTTACAGGAGAGCGTATTCGACGGCGAGACTGCCCCGGGTAATCTTGAGCTGAAGTGTGCGACCCGCACGCGGCCCTCCATGCCGCATTACCCGCCGACCGCTGAACTTTATCAGTGGCAGGTGCTGGCGCTGCTGCATCCGCAGGCCATCGCAGGGCTGATGGAAACCGACACGCTGCGTCACGCACTCAGCCTGCTGGACTGGACGCATGACCCGGACAACGCGCGCCGCATTATGGGTATTACGCACGTAGAGTATACGCCCTCTCATTATCCTGCCGAAGGCTGGCACGGCGTGGCTATCCGCGTAACGCTGGATGAACATCAGTTCTGTGGCCAGGGCGATGCCCTGCTGTTTTGCGAGATCCTGGAGCAGTTCTACACTCAGTACGCCGATATCCGCCGGTTCACACAGCTGACAGTCACGCTCAGTCAGTCCGGGACACAATGGGCATGGCCGGAACGCCGCCTGACGCGGGTGTTGTTCTGATGATGCCAGATGATTTTGATGACGATGTAAAAAAGAAAGAGAACGTCCTGAAGGAATTCTGGCGGGACAAGGACGGGAACGACCGGGCGCACGCCTTTAACTTCTACCGTTTCTGCCAGTTGCTGGAGAAACAGCTCTCGGATAATAAACCGTTAGGCAGCACCTTCTCGCCGAAAAATGACGCGGTGCGTTTTCGTCCGCATCCGGGGATGGGTTTTCCGGTCAGCGAGCTTAAAGCCGTCGAAACGAGCGAAGAACGCCCGGACGCGCCGCCGACGGTGCGCACTACCTTCATGGGGCTGTACGGCGTGGATTCGCCGCTGCCGACCGGCTACATCGATGACATCACCCAGCGACGCGAAGGTCACGAGGCGCTGGAAGCCTTTTTAGACATCTTCAACCACCGGATGATGACGCAGTTTTACCGCATCTGGCGAAAGTACAATTATCCCGCCACCTTTGAGGAAGGCGGGACCGACAAAACGTCGCGCAGCCTGATGGCCCTGACCGGCATCACCGACAGCGGCGACGTGCCCGCCTCGCGATTGCTGGCGTTATTGCAGCCGCTGGTCAGAACTACCCGCACGGCGGAAGGTATCACCAGCGTGATCCGCTCGCAGGCACCCAACACGCAGGTCACCGTAAAACCGCATAAGGTCACGCGGATGCCCGCCGGCAAACGTGCGAGATTCTCTTTTTCAGAGCAACAACGGCTGGGCGATCATCTGGTTCTCGGCAGTGAAACCTCGGATGCCAACTACTGCATTGGCGTGGAGATGTTTACCGAAGACCCAACTGAGGCCAACGGCTGGCTGCCCGGCGGTCAGTTGCGGGAAGACGTCTTTACCCTGCTGCGCGTCTATCTGGGGTGTGACTACGACGCCAGCCTGACGCTGACCATTCCGATGAAGCTCGCACCGCTGCCGCGTCTGGGCGATCGCACTCTGTTCGCGGGTTACAACGTGGTGCTGGGATTGCGGGAAGATAATCTGGATAAAATGCCGGAGCAGGTGACGATGAAACTGGGCAGGATCAGGGATAAGAGGTAAAAGGCCGCTGCATCACTGCCGCTACAGTGGCCTTTTCTCCTTCCTATAACATCACTTTTGCCGCCATTTCCCGGCTGTAGTCACGGCTGGCATCGACTAGCACACGGGTGTAATCATCCCGGATATCGCCGCGCAGCAAGGCATCAGTGTCCAGCGTTTCGAGGATTTTGCCGTATTTCATTACTGCAACACGCTGGCAAAGATGGGCGATAACCCCCAGATCGTGTGTCACCATCAGATACGTCAACCCTTCCTCTTTTTGAAGATCGAACAGCAAATTAAGTATTTCCGCCTGCACGGAAACATCCAGCGCAGACGTGGGTTCATCGAGCAGCAGAACACGCGGTTTAAGGATCAGCGCCCGCGCAATCGCCACACGCTGACGCTGACCGCCGGAAAGCTGGTGCGGATAGCGGCTGCGAAATGCGCGGTTCAGACCCACTTTTTCCAGAATGGTGTTAATCCGCTGCTCCCGCTGGTCGATACGGTGGATTTGCAACGGTTCTTCCAGAATATCGCCAATGGTGTGGCGCGGATGAAGTGAACCATACGGATCCTGAAACACCATCTGTACCAGTCTGCAACGCTCGCGGCCAATGCGGTGCTCAAGCTGCTGGCCGTCGATTTCCAGCTCGCCCTGCCAGTGAGTAAACAATCCCGCCAGACATTTCAGCACCGTCGTTTTACCGGAACCGGATTCGCCCACCAGCCCGAAAATCTCGCCTTCACGCACAGCGATATTGACATCGGTCAGCACCTGCGTGGTCTTCGCGCCCTCACCGAAACTCAGGTTCAGGTTGCGCACGTCTATCATCGTTTTCTGTGGCATACGTGCTCCTTAATCGGTCAGCCAGCTGGCCTGACGCTGCATCACCGGCAGCGGATAACGGCGGTTATCCATGTCCGGCAACGCGTTCAGCAGACCACGGGTGTACGGATGCTGCGCGTTATCCAGATCGGTTGCGGCAATGGATTCGACAATGCGCCCGGCGTACATCACCAGCACGCGGTCGCAAAAACTGCGCACCAGATTGATGTCGTGACTGATAAATATCAGCCCCAGACCGCGGGTTTTCACCAGGTCATCAAGCAGCGCCAGCACCTGCAAACGCACGGACACATCAAGCGCCGAGGTCGGCTCATCGGCAATCACCATTTCCGGGTCAGTGATCAGCATCATCGCGATCATGATGCGCTGCCCCTGTCCGCCGGAAATCTCGTGCGGATACAGGCCGTATACACGTTCAGGTTCGCGGATACGCACCACGTCGAGCATGTTCAGCACTTTGCTTTTGGCATCGTTATAGGAACATTTGTGGTGCGAACGCCACGCCTCAGCAATCTGATCGCCGACGCACAGCACCGGATTCAGCGAATATTTCGGGTCCTGCATAATCATTGAAATCCGCTTACCGCGCACCTGTCGCATCTGCGCCGGGCTGGCGTGCAGCAAATCCACATCGGCGAACTGCATTTTGCTGGCGGTGATACGCGCTTTCGACGGATGCAGATGCAGCAGCGCACGCCCCACGGTGGATTTACCCGATCCGGATTCACCGACTATCGCCAGTTTTTCGCGCCCGAGCTGGAAAGACACGCCGCGTACTGCCTGCGTGACCTGACGGCCATTCACAAAGCTGACGTGCAAATCCTGCACATCGAGTAACGCCGGAGCGTCAGTCATTTCGGGGATCGAGAATGTCACGAAGGCCATCTCCTAAGAAGTTGAACGCCAGGCTGTTAATCAGGATCGCCAGACCGGGAATAGTCGCCACCCACCAGCACTCCATCATGTAAGTACGGCCGCTTGATATCATTGCGCCCCACTCCGGATCCGGCGGCTGGGCGCCAAGCCCGAGGAAACCCAGACCGGCTGCGGTCAGGATAATCCCCGCCATATTCATGGTGATACGGATGATCACCGACGGCAGGCACAGCGGCACAATGTGACGCCACAACACCCGCACCGGACTCGCGCCCTGCAAACGTACCGCTGAGATAAAGTCAGCCTGTCGCAGCGAGAGCGTTTCGGCCCGCGCCAGACGCGCAATCGGCGGCCAGGCGGTGAGCGTAATGGCGATCACCACATGTTCCAGCCCCGGCCCGAGTGCCGCGACAAATGCCAGCGCCAGCACCAGACTCGGAAAAGAGATGAAGATGTCAGTGACGCGCATCAGCACCATGTCGGTTTTCCCGCCGAAATAACCGGCGGTAACGCCAAGCAGCAAACCGAGCGGCCCGACGGTGACCGACACCAGCAACACGATGTACAGCGTGATACGCGAGCCATACACCAGACGGCTGAAGATATCGCGGCCAAACTCGTCAGTGCCGAACCAGTGCGCCGCCGACGGCGGGCTGAGCGCATTGTTTAAATCCTGCACCAGCGGGTGAAACGGTGCGATCCACGGCGCAAAAACCGCCACAATCATCAGCACCAGAACAATCGCGCCACCGATGGCGGTCAGCGGATTACACGCCATCTGCCACAGAAAATGGCCCGCCCGGCCAAACGCCCTTTTCACACGCTGACGTTTTTCGTCGCCCGCGCTGAGCGTGACGGAATCAAGGGAAATCGTCATACTTTTGTCCTCGGATCAAAGACCTGATACAGCAGGTCAGAGAGCAAATTCAGCACCACGAAAATCATACCCACCACCAGCACGCAGCCCATCACCGCATTCATATCGCCCAGCATCAGGCTGCTGGTGAGATACGAACCGAAGCCCGGCCAGGAAAACACCGTTTCGATCAGCACCGCGCCTTCCAGCAGCGAGCCGTATGCCAGCGCCACCACAGTCAGCAACTGAACCAGAATGTTGCGGAACGCGTGATTCCACAGCACATGCCATTCGCTCAGCCCTTTCACGCGGGCGGTGATGATAAATTCCTGCGAAAGCTGCGCCAGCATAAAACTGCGGGTCATGCGGCTGATGTAGGCCAGCGAGTGAAAACCGAGCAGTGACGCGGGTAAAATCAGATGATTAAGCGCGTTGCGAAACACTTCCCCGTTGCCTGCGATCAGTGCGTCGATCAGCATAAAACCGCTGTGGCGGGTAACCTGTCCGTCGAGGCTGAAATCCAGCCGCCCGGCACCGCCGACCCAGCCCAGCCAGGCGTAAAACACCAGTAAGCCCATCATGCCGACCCAGAATATCGGGGTGGAATAGCCAGCCAGGCTGATGATGCGCACCACATAATCCGCGATGCTGTTGCGTTTTGCCGCCGCCAGCACACCGAGCGGAATACCGACGCCCGCACCGAGAATGATCGCCAGCGTCGCCAGTTCCATGGTGGCCGGGAACACGCGCAGAATGTCCTGCGTCACCGGTTTACCGGTCAGCAGCGCATTGCCCAAATCGCCATGCGCCAGCCCGGAAAGGTAAATACCGAACTGCGTCCACAGCGGTTTATCAAAGCCGAGCTGATGGTAAACCTGCTCATAGGTGCTGTGGTCGGCGTCCGGTCCGACAATCGCCAGCACCGGATCCACCGGCATCACGCGGCCGATAAAAAACGTCAGCAGCAGCAGTCCGAACAGCGTGACCGCTACCTGCACCAGACGTTTGCCAATGCGCCCGGCAGGGAATGACATCCGCGCCGTTTGCTTTGAAGCAGGAGCCGGAATTTGCATGGTCATAACCCTTTACCTCCGGTTGGCTGCACGTCAGCAGGTTCATCTTTCCAGACGTCACGCAGGAACGTGGTGGCAGAAGGATGCGGCAGGTAGTTTTTGACGTCCCTGCGCACCACAATGGAATCAACCATTTGCGAGAGCGGCACCAGCGCCGGGATCAGCGCGTCGTAGCGTTGCTGAATGGCGAAATACTCCTGTTTCTGTTTCTCGGGGTCACGCTCAAGCAGCGCCTGATCGATATCCGCATTCAGCTGTTTGTCATAGAAACCGGTGCGCCAGCCCTGAAAATTGGTCAGCCGTGCCGCGTCATTGTTATCCGGGTTGTAAACCAGCGCACGCAGGCTGGAATGCGGATGCGGTTCCACGCCGCTGCCGCCGCGCCCGACCAGCATGTCGAACTTGCGTTCACGCATCGCGCCGTAAATCTGGTTGCCGGTACCGGTAACGATTTTGGCGCGGATCCCCGCCTGCATCAGCGTGGACTGCACCGCAATCGCGATATTGAGGAAAGGCTGATCGGCCAGTACCCGCAGCGTAGTATCAAAACCGTCGGGATAACCGGCTTCCGCCAGCAAAGTTCTGGCACGCGGGATATCCAGCTTATAACCCGGATCCGGCAACGTGGCAGGCATACCGACCTGGATAGGACGCTGATGCACGATGCCATAACCGTCCATCAGCGCCTTGCCGATACCCTGGTAATCAATCAGATAGCGCACCGCTTCGCGTACTTTCGGGTTAGCGAAATGTGGCTCTTTCATGCTCATCGCCACGTAATAAATGGTGCCTTTTTTCACCTGATCGACCTGCATGGCCGGGTCGTGGCTCAGCGCTTTCACATCAGACACCGCCATGTTATTGGCAATATCCAGATCGCCTTTTTCAATCATCAGGCGCAGCGTCTGGGATTCCTGAAAATGACGGAATACCACGCGCGACAGTTTCGGTTCACCGCGCCAGTACTGCGGATTGCGACTCATGTTCAGCACATCTTTCGCCTGCCAGCTGTCGAGACGAAATGGCCCGGAACCGGCTTCGTTGGTGGTGAGCCAGCGGTTACCCCAGTCGCCATTCACTTCATGGGCCTGCACGGTTTTGCTGTCCAGCGCCACCACGCTGCCGAGCGCGGCCAGCGAGTAGATCACCAGTTTCGGATCATTGGGTTTGGGTAACTGAATTTCGACGATACCGGGAGACGGCGAACGCACCATCTCATCGACATTCTTTTTGCTGAATCCGTAGGATTTCCACACCGAGGCCTGTGCCAGATTGAGATGCAGAATGCGGCGCATCGACCACACCACATCGTCAGCAGTCACCGGATTGCCGGAGTGGAATTTCACGCCTTCGCGCAGATGAAACGTGATGAGGTTGCGGGCGTCGTTGACCTCCCACGAGGTCGCCAGTGCGGGGCGCACGTTGGTGAGTTGTTGCGGATCAAGCTCAATCAGCGGGTCATAGAGATTGACCACGATGCCGACAATATCATTGCCGGTCATCGCTGCCGGATCGAGTGTTAACAGGTTATTCATGTTCATGCCGATGATCAGCTGGTCGGGCGGCGTTTTTGCCTGCGCCGTCCAGCCAGCCGTCATCAGCAGGAGCGCGAAAAGCCATGCGCCCCACGGTTTGCCAGAGTTCATGATGTACCTTCCGGGTAGAGTCAGAGGTTTATTATTTTTTCTGCCCGCAGGTCAGTCGCGGCTGACGGTATGGGTTTCTATGTAATCAAAATTAATGTCCTCTCCGAGGCCGGGGCGGTCAGAAAGATGAACAAAGCCGTGTTCATCCATCGGGTCAACAATGCTGTTCAGGTATGCAGCAGGTTCGTCGTATTCCAGGAACGGATGCAGCAGGCCGCGTTCGTACCAGCGACAGTTGCGGATTGCGCCGACCACCGCCAGACTCGCCGCGCCGTTGCCGTGCACTTCGCAGTCCATCCCAAAAGCTTCCGCCAGACTGGCGACTTTCATGCACGGCGAGATGCCGCCGACACCGTTGGCACCGGCGCGTAAAATGTCGCAGGCACCGGCCTTCACCCAGTCCGCACGGCTGTGGTGCTTGCCACCCAGACTTTCCGGCCCGATCACGTCGATAGACAGGTTTTCCGCCAGCCAGGCATAAGAAGCCATGCTCTCTTCTTCCATCGGTTCCTCGAACCAGGCGAAGTTGAGTTTTTCCAGCGCCTTACCGATGGTCAGCGCCTGACTGCGGCTGTACCAGTGATAGCCGTCGAGCATCAGTTCGATATCCGGCCCGACCGCTTCACGCACGGCGGCACAGGCTTTGATGTCCATTTTCGGATCCGGCGCAAATGCCACCGGCGGCATCCAGGTGTGCAGCTTGATAGCCTGATAACCGCGGGCCACCAGTTTTTCGGCAAACTGCCCGAATTCGTCCGGCGTCGACAGCCCGCCCTTCAGTTCGTCGCCACACATGGTGCTGCCGTAAGCCGGGACTTTTTCGCGAAAACCGCCCAGCAGTTTGTGCACCGGCATATTCAGTTTGCGGCCAATAAGATCCCACAATGCCTGCTCGACAAACGACAGTGCCCGCTCGGTCAGCTGATGCGCACTGCCACGTTGCCAGTGAACCAAATCCTGCCAGAGGCGTTCGCGGTCGAACGGGTTCTGGCCTATCAGCACTTTCCTGAAAAATGCGTTCACCACATGCGGACGCACCACTTCAGGCGGTGCGAACGAATACCCGCAATCACCTTCGTCAGTGGTGATCGTTAACATGGCCATTTTCGCCTGACTTTCTTCACCCGGATGAGAATGACCCGCGCTGTCAGAAACGCGACGGGTCGGATAAGTAAAAACAGAGACTTCAACAGAACTTATTTTCACAGCGATACCTGCCATTACTGAGAGAGTTAACGCCCTTCAGAGCGCTTCGTCATTGCGCGTCCATTCAGCAGTGTGAGCACACTCACACTTCTTTAAAACCGCAATCCAACAATAATAAAATAGCGTTTCATTATTGAACTTAGCCAGTTTGGTGACGCATTTCCACGGCTAAAAGCCGAAAATTTGCCGGTAGATTTGGGCATCTGCACGACGGAATGTGAGCATTTTCACGAAAGTGAGGGGAAGTGTGATCTGTACAGGAAATAGACGGATGGGATGTAGGGGGATATTGCGGCCTTTACTTTGTGATGAGAAAAGTGGGCACGAGGAAGTCAATCCGTTAGGCTAACGTTTTTAGAAGGTGTTTGCTGACCAGTCGGAGTGGAATATGTTGCGCGTTATTGATACGGAAACTTGTGGATTACAAGGCGGCGTGGTTGAAGTGGCTTCGGTCGACATTGAAGACGGGAAAATCGTCAACCCGATGAGTGATCTGGTGCGCCCCGACCGGCCGATAAGCCATCAGGCAATGGCCATCCACAAAATTACCGAGGCCATGGTGGCCGACAAACCGTGGATTGAGGAGATCATTCCGCGTTATCACGGCAGCCAATATTATGTGGCCCATAACGCCAGCTTTGACCAGCGTATGCTACCCGATATGCCGGGTGACTGGATTTGCACCGTGAAACTTTCCCGCCGTTTATGGCCGGGGATCAAATACAGCAACATGGCGCTGTACAAATCCCTCAAGCTGGACGTGGCAACGCCTGCGGATCTGCATCATCACCGCGCGCTGTTTGACTGCTACATCACCGCCGCGTTACTTATCCGCATCATGGATGAATCCGGCTGGACACCGGAAGAAATGGTGACCATTACCGGCCGCCCTGCGCTGGTGAGCACCATGATGTTTGGGAAATATCGCGGCAGAAAAATTGCTGAAATCGCCGAAGACGACCCGATGTACCTGCGCTGGATGCTGAATAACATCAAAGAATTAACGCCTGACCTGCGGATGACACTCAGGCATTATCTGGAGGTAGAGTAACGCGTTACAGCGTCACCTTATCACGACACACTCCCAATACCAGTTGCCGCAGCCAGCGGTGCGCAGGGTCAACTTCTGAACGCGGATGCCACATCTGGGAAATCGTGATTTCACGGGTTTCCAGCGGCAGTTCGAAAGCATATAACCGGTCTGGCTCAGCAATCAGGAATGACGCGGGGATCAGCGCCACCAGATCGGAGTTTTGCGCAATCGCCAGGGCGGCGGAAAAACCCGGCACGACGGCGGCAATTTTCCTTTTCAGCCCGACTTCGGCCAGCGCGTCATCCACAGGTCCGTAAGTGTTGTTGCGACGTGAAACGACAACATGCCCGAACGACACGTATTCGTGTGCGGTAATCGTTTTCTTAAGCGCCAGCGGATGACCTTTTCTCACCACGCCCATAAACCTGTCGCGGAACAAAGTTTGCAAACGAATTTCCGGTCCCATTTCGCCTAAAACACCAATCTCAAGATCCACCCGCCCTTCCCGCAAGGCATTTGAGGTTTTTTCCGGTTTTGGCATAAATCGCAGACATACGGACGGGGCCACCTGCGCAGCGGCGGCAATCATCGCCGCGCCAAATGCCACCACAAAACCATCGTTGGAACGGATCAGGAAAGTACGCTCAAGTCTGGCTAAATTGAAATCTGCTGATGAAGGCCGCAACAGGGCGCGCGCCTCAAACGCCACATTCCGGGTGCGCTGGCGGATTTCTTCGGCATAAGGCGTCAGCACCATATTTCGTCCGGCGCGCACCAGCAGCGGATCGCCGGTGGTTTCGCGCAGGCGACCCAGTGTACGGCTCATGGCAGAGGCGCTTAATCCCAGACGTCGGGCAGCAGCGGCTACACTTGCTTCAGCCAGCAGCACATCAAGTGCAATAAGTAAGTTCAGATCGGGTTCAGTCATCTGAACAGAGTAACGCAACGGCAATAATGAGAGAAGGCGTTTGGTGCAGGTATTAAGTGCAGATGCTGCGTCTTCCGCACTATATTACCAGCCGGTATAGTTACCTGACTCAATATCAATAAGGCGAATGCGTTATGGAATTATTTTCCGACAAACCAGGCGATGAAGGATTACCCGGCCGTGAACGGGGATTTGCCATGGCCGCCGTGATGATCATGGCAACGATGGCGGTATTCGACGGTTCGATGGTCAACATCGCACTGCCACAGATTGCACATGCACTGGATATCTCGGCAGGTGCAGCGGTCTGGGTGTCGAACGGTTATCTGCTGTCGGCGTCCATGACACTGGCAATCTTCGCCGCGCTGGCCAGCCGCATCGGTTTCCGTCCGCTGTTTGCCGCCGGACTGACGGTGTTCACCCTTGCCTCTTTGGGTTGTGCGCTGTCATCATCGCTCGACATGTTGATTATCATGCGGGTGCTTCAGGGAATTGGCGCGGCAGCCACGCTGAGTATTGGCCCGGCGATATTGCGCTCCGTTTTCCCCAACCGCCTTCTCGGACGAATACTGGGGCTGAATGCTCTGATGATCGCCACCAGCACCGCTGTCGCGCCGGTGCTGGGCGGGACAATATTATCGGCGATGAGCTGGCAGTGGCTGTTCGCGATCAATATTCCGCTCGGCATTATTGCGGTCATTCTTACGCTGCGCGTGGTGCCATCAAACCCCGCCAGTACGCGCCAGCCGTTTGATACTGCCGGGGCGATTTTATCGGCAGTCGCACTGGGCGCGCTGATTATGGCGGCAGAATCCTTTGCGCATCCGGGAAATGACAAACTTGCCACCGCCATAACCTATGGCCTGACGGCGATAATTGCAGGCGTGGCCTTTGTCTGGCGTCAGCGTCGGGCGCCAAAACCGCTGCTGCCGCTCGGCATGTTTGCCTCCACGCGGTTCACGCTGGCGGCCTTCACCTCGCTGGCCTCATTCGTCAGCCAGGGCATCACCTTTGTCGCGCTGCCGTTCCTGTTTCAGAGCGTTTACGGTTACAGCGCCTTTGTTTCCGCATTACTTTTCACGCCCTGGCCGCTGGGGATTATTCTGGCGGCACCGCATGCAGGACGCCTTGCCGACCGTTATCCGGCCGCCATTATTTCTACTGTGGGTCTGGCGGTATTTGCGGTGGGATTACTGTTACTCGCGCAACTCCCCGCGCAACCCCAGGTCTGGGATATCGGCCTGAGAAGCTTTATCTGCGGACTGGGCTTCGGCTGTTTCCAGAGCCCGAACAACCGTGAAATGCTCTCCAACGCTTCACGGGAAAACAGCGGTTATGCCTCCGGCGTACTGGCCATTATGCGCACCTTCGGCCAGTGTCTCGGTGCCGCGTGCGTCGGGGTCATCCTGACACTTTATTCTGCCAGTAGTGTGTTGCAGGAGGCCCGGGCAGTGCAGGTCAGTTTATGGGTGGCGGTGATGGCCACGGTGCTGGCGAGTGTGATAAGCCTCAGCCGCCTGCGAGGTCAGCGCGGTCACTTGCAGGCGGAGAAATAATGGAAATAATAGATAACCGATACCTAAGAGAGTAACACCGTGTCCCGTTCCCAGCGTTTGCTTGATTTAATTCAGATCCTCCGCCGCCACCGGTTTCCGGTGACCGGGTTAACGCTGGCTGCGGAACTCAATATCAGCGTAAGAACGCTCTACCGGGATATCGCAACATTGCAGGAGCAGGGAGCTGATATTCAGGGCGAGCCGGGGCTGGGATATATTTTGCGCCCCGGTTTCATGCTTCCTCCTCTGATGTTTTCCGAGGATGAAATCCAGGCACTGGTGTTGGGTTCCCGCTGGGTATCCAGACGTAGCGACGGGCAACTGAGCGCGGCAGCAAAAAACGCGCTTGCCAAAATTGCAGCGGTGCTGCCCGAAGATCTGCGCATGTCTTTGGAATCGACAACCTTACTCATCGGCCCAGCAGACAATTCTGGCGCAGACGCAGCCTTATTACCGCAAATCCGTCAGGCAATTAAAGACGAACGTAAAATTGAAATTGTTTATCGCAGCCTGAAAAATGAAAGTTCCTCCCGGGTGATCTGGCCATTTGCCCTCGGTTATTTCGATCAGGTTCAGATACTGATCGCATGGTGCGAGTCGCGTCAGAGCTTTCGTCATTTCCGCACCGACTGCATTATGTCTCTCAAACGAACGGATGAGCGCTACCCAAGGCGGCGTCAGAGATTGCTGAAAGAGTGGCAAGATAAGGAACAAATCTCACCTCAGTAACCCGAATCACTCCTGACAGAAACTGGCAGTGGTGGCCACTAAGATACTCAGTAACACACATCAAACCGGATGTCTTTTCATTCCTGAGGGGCCATTAATGATTGATTCAAACTTCGTTATTTTGTACGTCAACAATCCGCAGGTCAGCGCCAGATTCTATGAAGAACTTCTGGAAAAACAACCCGTTGAGGCTTCAGCCACTTTCGCCATGTTTGTTCTACCCTCAGGGATGAGGCTGGGCCTTTGGTCAAAGCATACTGTCGAACCCGCCGCTGAAGGTTATGCCGGAAATGGTGAGATCGTCTTTTCTGCTGACAGCAATGAACAGGTCGATGCTCTCTGCTCTCTCTGGCGCGATAAGGGACTTGAGATAATGCAGGAACCTGTTGAGATGGATTTCGGCTATACCTTTCTCGCGTTGGATCCTGACGGGTATCGCCTGCGGGTTTACCGGTTGTCGATAGAGTAAACAGCTCAACCCGGAGCGCCCTCACAGGCGCTCTGCTTAAATCAACGGGTTCTGATACGCATTCCAGCGATTGCCGCAGATGTTTCGTTATTCCGGTCAGTCCTTGCGCCGGATCTTTCCCAAACACCTGTTTCAGGATATGTTTATGACGAAACAGACCGGCGAACGTCTGATGGTTATCCCTGAAGTCATACTGTTGAAGGATAAATTCTATGCTGGAACTGAGACCCAACTGCGAGTGTTGCAATACCGATCTCCCCCCTGCTGCTGATGCCAGAATTTGCTCGTTTGAATGCACATTCTGTGTAACCTGTGCCGAAGACAAACTTCACGGGATATGCCCCAACTGTGGCGGAGAACTCGTTGCCCGTCCGCGCAGACCGGCCAATAAACTGGCCAATAATCCGGCGTCCATAACACGGGTATTTAAGCCAGAGGGCTGTGCTTCTTAGTTCCGCGCAGTGTCACGCCAGAGTTTCAGCCGCTGGCGTGCCTTCATCCAAAACAACGGTCATCTGTCTTCTCCTTACTTCAGGACATATAAACGCTTCTGTTTCCTGAAACTGAACTAAAGTTATCCTTCTCCTGCCACTCCCGCTGCATAAAGGGAGTCAAAGAATTCTATAACATTATTATTAAAAAGGATTTTTATGCCCCGCATCACTTCTCTGGTTTCTTCATCTGCACTGATCGGTTCGGTTTTTCTGCTCACCGGGTGTCCGCCCCCGCCTGATTTAACGCAGTGGCAGCGCCCTGGCAGCACCATAGATGACGCGCGTGTTGCGATGGGGCAATGCGGCGTCCCGCTTCCGGGGCCGGAACCTTCTTTTACCGACAATGAAACGGTGCTGTATTACCAGTGCATGGAGGGGAAAGGATTTACCTATAAGGGCGATTTCCATATTTGCGATTACTACAAAAACACCCCTGCCTGCATCGAGAAACAACAGGGACATCCGCTCAGTCAGCGACAGCTCGAAGCGCTACCTTTTGTCGCCGATAAGGGTTTTCACCCGATCAAACCGGATTCAGGCCGGGATGAGTCACAGCTCATCAGCTGGCGTAAAGCGGGCGCCTCACTGCATTTTTCACACGCTGTGGAGAACGATAAGCTCGCGTTACAAATGATGTATGAATGCGGATATCCGAAACCGCTAGGCTCGGTTCCTTTCGTTCCGACCATTCTTAAGGCCGCGAAAGTTCAGCAATGCATGCTGGATAAAGGTTTTGAACCGAAACATAAACTCATGCTGGTTTGCCGCAATTATCCGCAAGTGACAGGCTGCGGGAAATAGCGAAACCTATGTCCAGATTTCCCTGCCATCCGGCATTGAAGTGGTCAACAAATACACGATGGTTCATCAAGATGGTAAATCTACGAAGTCGAGAATATCTATGAATTTTCTGAGAATGACTGCTTCACTCTCGTCCACCAGAGATCCATAACCCCAATTTGCAAATGCAAACGACATTTCGTATCCCTGGGCGGCCTCAAAATCATTCTTATTGTCTCCGATCATTATCTTATGAAGCTTACCGTAATCGGCACGTGCTACAACTGCGTGTAGGTGTCTGGGGTCAGGTTGGAAGAGTGGAGATAGGTTATGTTGGTTCAGCGGCATTTTTTGGGGTACTCCAGGAACAGGTCCAGCGGTTTCGCAATAAATGGCCCGACGTTATGCTTAACACGAAGGAATTACCCACCGAGCAGATCCTGCCACTCCTGGAGGAAGGCAGGATAGATTTGGCTTTTGTCCGAACGCCCGTGCATCTGCCTCTGTCTGTCTCCAGCCATGTCATGGCACGGGACCGATTCTGTGTGGCTCTGCCGGCAGACCACGCTCTGTCGAAGATGTCGACGGACATTCTCCCGCGCGCGCTTTCCAATGAGTCGTTTGTGATCCCAGAACAAGGTCTGGGCTTGCGTGAGGTCGCAAGGCGCGGAAAATTCGATCCACATATCGTCTCGTCGCCCGGAACTCTGGTTGCGGTGTTGACACAAGTAGCGCTGGGTATGGGTGTCGCAATCATTCCCAGTGTGCTGATCAACACGATTCAATTGCCGAATGTCGTTTTCAGAGAAATTGCCGGCCCTGCTATTGTTTCGGAGGTGGCGGCACTATTTCGAAGGCATGAGCGATTGCCAACGGTGCGCAATCTTATTGAACAGATGCTCGAGACTGACTGCCGCGCAGCTTTAGCATGGTTTTACACACCTATGGCTCAAAGTATGGAAATACGCGTCCCTTGAATACTCAGCGCAAAATCTGCACCAAATACTTTAGCTGGCGTCTGAAATCCAGGCTGGCTTGTTCCGCTAAGCACCCGCCTGGCGGCTTCGACCGCAGCGAGTGGCGTATAGGAATATCCGTTGACCGTTTCAATGACTGCATGGTGAATGTCACCATCAACCCCGGTCATTTCTACCACTGCACGAGCGACATTACCTGCGCGCTCTTCCTGAGAGGGGCCATCAGGCAAGCGTGATAAATCTCCGGATGGAAAGGCATCGCCACTCACATGGACATACATTTCAATATTTGGAATGCCGGTTGAATGCCATGCAGTAACAAGATCACCGAAAGAGAGTGGCGCACATTCTACTTTCCCTTCACCAAAATCAAAAAAGTCTGTTTTGGCATCGGTTTTCGTCGTCAGTTCACCATTGACCCTGGCAAGCAGACCCGCGCTGATAATCTCTCCCACACTGAAGGCCGAACCCCGTGACATTGAGCCTGCAACCTGCAGCGCAATTCTCAAGCGTACAGGCTCATGCACCTTTTCAGCTATCGTCACCGCGAGACAATCCGTTGGCACAACATCCCATCCCACACCAGGCAGTAACATGACCCTGGCCGTGGAGGCGAGATCATGCAGTGACTCAGCCAGCCGATAAACGTTGATTTCGGCAGTAATATCCAGGTAATGAACACCCTGAATAATGCAGGCTCGCATCAGTGATTCTGAGGTATGAGCAAAAGGACCGGCGCAGTTCAATACAACCGTTATCCCGTCTAAATGACGAGGGAGAGCCCCGGCATCATCCAACGCAAAAGCATGGGCCCTTACGTCCAATGTTTTCGCCAGTTCATCCAGTTTTTCTTTATTTCTGCCGGCAATCACGAAATTGAGACCAGCGTCTTTTGCCTGTTTGGCAATCATGCGTCCGGTATAACCGGTGGCACCGTAAATAAGTAATGTTTTCATGATGAGGTGTGCTGCCAACTTTTATAGACGAATTCCAGGGTGTAGCCGTCGGGATCGATAACGCCGGCAGCGTAATAACGGGGATCATAATAAAGGCGTGCGCCCGGCGCACCATTGTCAGCGGCTCCCGCACTCATTGCTGCGGCATAGGCTTCATCAACCCTTTCTTTGCTATTAGCGACAAAGCCAACGTGCGTGGCCCCACCTGCAGCGTCCCCCTCGCGCAGCCAGAAAAATATCCGGCCGTTGGCACCAAAGCCTTTGAGGTCAGGATGCCCCAGCGGCCCATCATTTCCGTCATAGTCCAGGCGAACGGTGACGCCGAGAGGCGCCAGGGCTGCGGTGTAAAACGCAACGGATCGCCCGATTTCAGTCACCGATAGAAAGATATGATCGATCATAGAGCCTCCTGTCATCATTAAATGTGATAGCCGCCAGCCACTTCGATGGACTGAGCATTAACCCAGCCATTTTCATCCGACACCAGACTCGCAATGGCCTTACCTACATCGTCAGGCTCCCCAACGCGTCCAAGCGCTGTTTGTGAAGCGAGTAAGGCTTCGAACTCATCATTCAGGCCGCCGCCCAGGCCGGTACGAATGGCACCTGGAGAAATAGCGTTTGCGCGAATACGGCGTGGCCCAAACTCCTTGGCCATATAGCGTGTCAGTACCTCGAGCCCTCCTTTGAAAGCGGCATAAGGCGCCACACCTGAAGTCGCAACGCGTGTCGTTGCGCTGGTCACATTCACGATGTGCCCCCCATCAGCAAGGACGGGCAAAAGAGCCTGTGTCAGGAAGAACGGGCCTTTAAGGTGAACATTGAACAGACTGTCGAACTCATTTTCTGTCACCGTTTCAATCGGGTTAAAAAGGCCGAAACCGGCATTGTTGATTAGTACATCAAAATCAGAACGTTGCCAGAAACGGTGTAGTAAATCCTCAAGGGTCTTCCTAAAGGTAAGGAAAGTTTCAGAGCGCGAAACGTCAAGCTGGACAGCGATAGCCTTACCGCCAGTCGCTTCGATTTGTTTGATAACCTTGTCAGCGGCTTCGGGATGATTATGGTAGGTGAGTACCACGCCCATACCGCGTGCGGCACACTGGATAGCCGTACTGGCTCCTATACCACTGCTTCCACCTGTTACAAGAATAACTTTCATGATGTTTCCTTTCTCTGTGTTTGCGTTGGAGTAATAGTAAGGTAAGGGTCAAACAGGGGCTTCCGTGTTCCTGCTCGATTCTTGCCTGTTTCTGCTTTATGCTCCTTTCAACGATGAGACCGAGGATGTAAGACATGATGATGCAATCCCAGCTTGATGAGCTTTGTGGTCTTGCCGCACACGCCAGCAACTGGCGAACGGAGACGGGGATCCCACGCGTCGCGATGGTTCAGGGAAATATTCCGGCTTCGGCACTGGCTGCGGTTTATGAGCCAATGATCAATCTGATCCTCAGGGGAAGTAAGTCGATGACGGTGGGAGACCGGGTTTTCAACTATGACCCAGCCTCGTATTTTGTGATGTCGGTTGATTTACCTGCAGTGGGTGCTGTTCATCCGTCTGCGACGGGAGAACCGTATCTGGCGGTGAGTCTGACCCTGGAACCTCAACGGGTGGCTGCTATGCTGGACGATTTACCTCAATCAGCCATGAAAAACAGACCGGAAGGCGCGTTCTCTGTTGCCTCAGTGACATCGGAACTTCTTGATGCGTGGGTCAGAATGCTGCGTCTGATGAAGACCCCCGACGATATCCCCGCCCTCGCGCCCAATTATGAGCGCGAAATTCTGTATCACGTATTGAAAGGACCGCATGGCTGGATGCTGAGGGACATTGCCTCTCCGGGCACGATGTTGGCCCGAATCGGCAATGCCATTCGCTGGTTAAGACATAATTTTACAGAAGAGTTTGTCGTTGAATCATTGGCCGAACGGGAGGCGATGAGCGTATCGGCTTTTCATCGTCACTTTAAAGCCGTCACGGCCATGAGTCCTTTACAGTATCAAAAGCGCGTTAGGCTACTTCATGCCAGAACGATGTTATTAGGCAGGCAACAAAGCGTGACGTTTGTTGCCCAGGAAGTGGGGTACAGGAGTGTGCCCCAGTTTAACAGGGATTACGTCCGCATCTTTGGTCTGCCACCGCTAAAGGATGTTGCCCATCTGCGAAAGGTCATCAATGTGCGTGACAATCCGTAATGTGAAAGCAGGCCAGGATGTGGTGATTTACGAACCCGCTAATGTGTATGACTGTATTCTCGGTGATGACGTTTTTGTCGGGCCCTTTGTGGAAATTCAGGCCAACACCAGCATCGGACGGGGGACAAAAATCCAGTCGCATACCTTTATTTGTGAATATGTCACTGTCGGGGAAAACTGCTTTATCGGCCACGGCGCGATGGCTACGGGCGTTGTAGCCATAAAAAAGGCCGCTTTCGCGGCCTTTCAGATTTCAGAGCTTATGACAGCTAATTATTTAGCGTCAGCGTCTGGCAGTGCGTAAGCGATGATGTAATCGCCCAGTTTGGTGCCGAACGAACCGTGACCGCCTGCTGCGATAACAACGTACTGTTTGCCATTCACAGAGTAAGTCATTGGGGTCGCCTGGCCACCTGCTGGCAGACGAGCTTCCCACAGTTTGTCACCGTTGCTCATATCAAATGCACGCAGGTAGTTATCTGCGGTCGCTGCGATGAAGAACACATTACCGGCGGTAGAAATCGGTGCGCCCAACATTGGCATACCCATTTTGAACGGCAGCGGTAATGGTGAGCTGTCACGCACGGTACCGATACGTTTTTTCCACACGATATCGTTGGTTTTCAGGTCAACGCCGGAGATGTAACCCCATGAAGGTTGTTTACATGGGAAGCCCAGCGGAGACAGGAACGGGTTCAGCGTCACGCCAAATGGCACGCCGTACTGTGGCTGAATGCCAGTCTCAGTACCGGAACCACCTTTATCGTTCTCATCTGGCTCCATAGGGTTGCCAGGACCACGTGGGATCAGTTTAGACACGAACGGCAGTGCGATCGGGTTCGCGATAGCCACCTGACGGTCGGTATCCACAGAAATACCGCCCCACTCGAACATACCGAGGTTACCCGGGAACACCAGCGTGCCCTGCTCGGATGGCGGTGTGAAGGTGCCTTCATAACGCAGTTTGTGGAAGATCACACGACACATCAGCTGGTCATAGATCGTTGCGCCCCACATGTCTTTACCGGTCAGTTTGGCTTCCGGACGGAAAGTCAGTTCGGAGAACGGCTGAGTCGGAGAAACGTGGTCGCCTTTCGCTGCGCCTTGCGGAACAGGTTTCTCAGGTGCGTCAACAATCAGCTTACCGTCACGGCGATCCAGCACGAAGATGTTACCGGTTTTGGTCGGTACATAAATCGCAGGAACTTTGTTGCCGCTCTTGTCAGTGATATCAGCCAGCGTTGGCTGCGCCGGAACGTCCATATCCCACAGGTCGTGATGAACGGTCTGATAGAACCAGGCCAGTTTACCGGTGGTCGCATTCAGCGCCAGCAGGCCGCTCGCATAACGTTCCATTTCCGGAGTACGGTTGCCGCCCCAGATATCTGGTGTCGCTACGCCGATTGGCAGGTAGACCAGATCCAGCTTGTCATCATAAGCCGCAGGCGCCCATGAGTTCGGGGAGTTTGGCGTGAAGTGCTGACCATCTTCAGGGATTTTGTTCGGTTCAGCCGCACCCGGATCGAAGGCCCACAGCAGTTTACCGGTTTCCACATCAAAGCCACGGATCACGCCGGAAGGCTCGCGGTTTGAGTAGTTATCAGTAACCGCACCCGCCACGATGATCACAGATTTAGTGATGATTGGCGGTGACGTTGGCTCGTAGTGCCCTGGCGTTGCGTAAGGCATGTTGCCTTGCAGGTTCAGCTCACCGTTGTTACCGAATGCCGGGCAACGTGCGCCGGTTTCAGCGTCCAGCGCGAACAGACGGCCATCGTTGACCGGCAGAATGATACGACGTGAACAGACAGCAGGCGCTGCGCCATTAGCCGCATCACCTTGTGCAGCAGGTGTGGTCTCATGATAAGACACACCGCGACAGGTCACGTGCTGGAAGGTCGGGTTAGAATTGAGCTGCGGATCGAACTTCCACTTCTCTTTACCGGTCGCGGCATCCAGAGCAAACAGCTTCTGGTGCGGCGTACACAGGTAAAGCATGTCGCCGATTTTGATTGGCGTCACTTCGTCAGTGATTTCGCCCGGATCGTTCGGGGTCTTCAGGTCACCGGTACGGAAAGTCCAGGCCACGTCGAGCTTGCTGACGTTTTTATCGTTGATCTGGTTCAGTGGCGAGTAACGGGTACCGCCCTGAGTACGGCCATAGGCCGGCCAGTCACTGGCAGGAACGCCGGAATCGGTTGCTGACGGTGCAGCATCGGCAGCTTTAAGGGTGCCGTTGATTTCCTGCGGATCGTTGAAGACGGAGTACGCCAGCACAATCACGGTGAACAGCAGGGAAACGGCCAGAGCGCCGCGTGCGAAAGCATTTTTCGCCAGCATCTGGTTATACACAACCGGCAGCAGGATCCACAGGCCCAGGAAGAAGGTGACGTCTAAACGCGGCGTCAGTGCCCAGAAGTCTGTGCCTACTTCCCACACCGCCCACACCGTGGTGCCGAACAGGAAGATTGCGTACAGCAGTAATGCAGAAGAGCGACGGCGATACAGCAACCACGCGGTAACCAGCGAGATAACACCGGCAATAATGTAATAAAGAGAACCACCTAATTTTGCCAGCCAGATACCGCCGACAAGAAGATAAATCCCGCTTAACGCGGCGAACAAAGCGGTAATTATGACGACGATGCGTGATAACGAGGCTTTCGTTTCCATAGTTGATGACCTTACTGATTTTTTATAATCGTCGATTCAGGCATAGCCCGAATCTTCAAGAACATCCGGTTCTCACCGGGTGTCATTCCTTGCATGTGCTGCCCCGCGTCAAAAAGTGCAGGTAACGGGCAGCACCGCGTGGTTCATTGTTCTGCTGACTGAACGTACTGACTAAAAGTTATTCGAAACTATAAGAAAGCGTAGCGCCGCCACCGTAGTTTCTGCCAGGTGCCGGTTCGAAATAACGGCCATTGCCTTCATTAACAATCACAGAACCGACATAATTTCTGTCGAACAGGTTGTCGACGCGGGTAAACAAATCGAGCGTCACTTTGTTCCAGTTGAAGCGGTAACCCGCATTCACGCTGGCCACGGTATAAGCGGGGGCCTGTTCACTGTTTTCGTCGTTTACTTCAATGTCGCTCATGTATCGCACATCGGCGCCCGCGTGCCAGCCGTCAACCGGTGCCCA
The DNA here is from genome assembly GCF_040544515.1 of Rahnella sp. 2050. Classification (NCBI taxonomy): domain Bacteria; kingdom Pseudomonadati; phylum Pseudomonadota; class Gammaproteobacteria; order Enterobacterales; family Yersiniaceae; genus Rahnella; species Rahnella sp. 2050. The sequence goes on from NZ_JBEPKE010000003.1 coordinate 332,235, forward strand.
CTCAAGAGAAGCGTAGCCCATGTTGCGCGCAATACCCGGCAGTCGGTTGCCTGCTGGTGTGCAATCACCCGCGCCACAGGTCTCGTTGCGGAAAGTAGCATCGAGCAGCGTCCAGGCCATTTTCACGCGCCAGTTTTCTTCAATCTGCTGATCTAACGACAGTTCCAGACCGCGACGGCGTGTCTTACCGGCGTTGGTGTAGCTTGACCGCCCGCCGACACTTTGTGCCACAATCAGCTCGTCATCGGTATCGGTCTGGAAGACGGCAGCGGTCACTAAACCGTTGCCCACGCGCCATTTGCTGCCCAGTTCCACGGTGTTACTGGTGGAAGGTTCCAGTCCCAGATTCAGGCCAGATTTACCGTCGGTGCGGTAAGAAAGCTCGTTAATGGTCGGCGTTTCGAAACCGCGCCCGGCCGAAATATAAGTGTTCAGTGCAGGCGTCACGGCATAGTTCAGGGACGCCATCGGCAGCAGTTTGTGATAACGGCGCGAACCGCTGTCATCAGGGTTGCTGCCGGTAATGTAATAATCCTGCGAGTCGAAACTCACGGTGCTGTAACGCGCACCGGCATCCAGCGTCCAGCGCGATGTCAGGTTCCACGTGGTTTGCAGATAGGGATCGAGGTTCCACATCACGTTCTTTTCGTTACGGCGTTCGTCGCCTTTCACGCCCAGATCGCCTTCATCATTGAAGTTTTCATAACCGAAACGACGCTCGGTCATGGTTTCATAATCCAGCCCGCCGGTGACGGAAAACGGCACGGAACCTATCTGATCGTCATGTTTCCAGCGGGTATCCACACCGGAATACTTACGTTCCAGAACAATCACCCCGCCCGCGTTCAGCGGATTTTTCTGCGATGCCGCCGGAATGGTCTGGTATTGCGTCGTGTGGCGTTCGCCGTGATAAGTCATCAGGCTGAACTCGTCGTTTTCGCCCATCTGACGTTGATAGCGTAACCCGACTTGTGTCTGATCCAGACTCTTACGGGCGTTGTACTGATCGGCGCGTTTGGCCTGTTTCGGGTCATCATGCCATTCAGATTCTGTCAGGCCACCCGGATCGTTGGCATCCACGGACACGCTGTTAAACATCAGCGTCAGGGTACTGTCATCATCAATACGCACGCCCAGTTTGCCGTTGCCGAGATTTTTCTGCGTACCGCTATGGTCACGGTAGCCGTCAGTGGTGAAACGGGAACCGGAAATCAGGTAATTCACATCACCGGCATGGGTGCCGTCGCCGGTTGCGCCGCTGGCTTTGACGCTGTTACGAAACGAACCGTAGCTGCCGAAATAAGTGCCCGCTTCCAGTCTGGCAGGCTGTGAACCGGTTTGGGTATCGACGTTCACCACGCCGCCGGAGGCGTTGCCGTACAGCGCTGAGAACGGCCCGCGGAGCACTTCAACACGCTCTACCGAGTTCAGATCGATATTGGAGGTCTGTCCCTGCCCGTCCGGCATGGTGGCAGGAATACCATCAACGTAAATACGCACACCGCGCACGCCATACATGGAACGGCTGCCGAATCCGCGAACGGAAAGTTGCAGATCCTGCGCATAGTTCTGGCGGTTCTGAACCTGTAAACCGGGGACGCTGCCAAGGCTTTCAGACAGATTGACCTGCGCTTTGCTGTTTCTGAAATCCCCGCCATCAATCACGCTGACTGCCGCCGGGGTATCGAGTTCGGATAATTTACCGGTGCTTTCACGCTTGATGACCATCATTGTTGATGAGCCGGCGGTGTCACCCGCATCATCTTTCGGCGACGCTGTCGAAGACTGGGCGTAACTGACTGATACCGGGTTAAAAAATGACAAAAACGTGATGATAAAAGCAGAGGTTTTGGCGTTCACTTTATGAGTTCTTTTGTTTTACGTTAAAAGGTTGAGTCAAAAAATACGACGCATCTCTCAATTCTGGACATAAGAAGTAGACATAAATTGACCAATCTGATTGAGAGCCGTGAAGGGGCTCACTATAGATTTTTTCTTCCTGTTAGTACATACGCAACTTTACAAATATAACTTTTTAACAAAATACCGCACGCGGTGTACATCTGACGCCATTTTCAAATTCTATCTCCGCGCAAAATACAGGGTTTTATTCGTCTGATACCGTTTATATTCCGACACAAAATAAACATCCGCTTTCATTCGAAAAATCATCCAACGATCTCCCGGTATTTATCCGCGCCTCAGTGGTAACGATTACACAATATACAACCAACTGATAATTAGGTGATTTACCGGAAAACAAAAATGCACCTGATGCGTATTTATCAGAGAATATTTTCAGCTGGCTAATTCCTTTTTGTCTTTCGAAATCCAGACGAAGGCGCAGACCTCAGAATAAATATAGACCACTATTTCAAGACAGCGGCATATTCATCGCTGTTTTTTCAGACGATAAGTTCCGTGTAATGAAACCGTGGCGTCTTTACAAAAGATATAAAATGGAGAATTCTCACAGCGCTTAAAATACCCGCAAATAAACCCGGGGAAACGTTTTCACCGCATCCTGCGGGTCAGCGGCTTTATGACTTTTTTGTCATCCGCAGGTCACTCCTCTGTCAGAGCGCCACACGCAAAGTGGCATCACACACTGAGTTTCATTTCTGATCACAGTAAAAGAGGTCGTGCCATGCGTTTACGTGTAGTTTCAACATTGTTGTTTGCCGCCACTGCGGCGTTCGGTTCCCAGGCAGCCACCGCTGCGCCAGTGAAAAATATCGTGCTGGTTCACGGCGCGTTTGTTGGCGGCTCTGGCTGGCGTCCGGTATATGACATTCTGACCCGCGATGGCTATAAAGTGACACTGGTACAGGAACCACTGACGTCGTTTGCCGATGACGTTGCAGCCACTAAACGTATTCTGGACAGGCAAAACGGCCCTGCCATTTTGGTCGGCCACAGTTATGGCGGCGCGATTATTACTGAAGCAGGCAACGATCCGCACGTAGCGGGGCTGGTGTATATCGCGGCGCATGCGCTGGACAACGGGGAAACCGAAGCGATTAACGGTAAGAAATACCCGAACTCCGCGCATCCGTTTGTGAAAACGCCGGACGGTTTCCTGTACATCAATCCGGCCAATTTCCCGTCTGATTTCGCCGCAGACCTGCCACGTAAACAGGCTGAATTCGAAGCGCAGGCCCAGATGCTGACATCCGCCAGCGTATTTACTGCGAACATTCCTGATCCGGCCTGGAAAGTGAAACCGAGCTGGTACATGGTGGCGAAGGCCGACAAGATCATTAACCCTGATTTAGAACGCATGTACGCCAAACGCGCACACAGCCACACCGTGGAAATCGCAGGCGCCAGCCATTCCGTTTATGAATCACATCCAAAAGAAGTGGCCGCACTGATTGAGCAGGCGGCAATGGGGGCAGTGAAGTAAAGGCAGGCAACGCCCCCCGGTTACGCCCTGCGGGTAAACGCAATCATCAGGGAAAGGGCATAGACGACGCTGCCCAGAAATACAGCGGGGGCGAGACTGTCAAACAGATGTCCGGGTTGGGCATCTGAGTACAATACCAGCACAACGACGGAAATCCCCATCATGGCGCCGGGTATGTGGATCCAGCGGGTCAGGCGTTCTTTTTGCTTTTTGTAGGCAGCAAATTCCTGATTTGTTCTTTCCAGCGCATTACTGAGCCGTTCGCAATCTTCTTCGTTATCACACAAGCGTTCGGCCAGGCGGCTGTTTTCATCTTCCAGCTCGGCAATCTGCTTCTTCAGTTTTGCCTTTTCGTTCTTCGCGTTCTGCCCTTCATACTCTTCGAGTTTCAGGCTGGCCCGTAGCTGCGTGATTTTACGGTTCGCCTCGGCCGTCAGTTCTTTCTGCTGTCCGAGCAGGGCGTAATTCCCGTCAGCACGGCGGTTGGCGGCATGGCGTTTATCTTCTTCCTCACGCACACGGCGTTCCGACTCGGTTTCCAGCCGGGTTAAACGCTGTTGCAGCGCATCACGCGCCGCCGCCATCGCGGTCATCTGACTGCCGGTATACGCAATCAGGCTGTTGGCGGCATCGAGTTCTGCGGAGTTTGAATGGCCGTCTGCACGCTGGCGCGAACGCAACAATGCCAGTTCATCGGCGTGCTGCTTTTTCTGTATGTCAGATTGTCGAAGCAGTTCGCTGATGCGGGTGTTAAGACGCGACAACTCCCCTTTCATCCGCTCAGCGTCTTCTGTATTGCCTTTGCCTGTTTGGTTACGCGCAACGGCCAGTTCATTCTTCAGGCTGCACACCTGTTTTTCCAGTGAGGCGAGCTTTTCGAGCGTGACGGCGGTGTCTTTATAAACAGTTTTTACTTTTGCCTTATCTGTCTCGGCGCGGCTGAAACTGATGCCTCTGAGCGCGCTTTCCACTTCGCGGGCGATGGTTGTTTTATCCATGGCTTTCATCCGGTTGCACGCACTGGCCAGGAAAGTGGCTGCTTCGTTGCTGTTACCGGTTCCAAATGCTTGTTTGATAAGGCTCTGTATCACGCTCATGGTTGCCGCACTCACTTGCCGTAAAAAGTCAGGGCACGCCCGTTGTGCACCCGTTTACTGATTGTATCAGATAGGATTTATTTTATTTACAGGAGTTATTTTAAGCGGGATGAGTACAGCAGGATCCGTGGGTTTTCGGACTTAAAGCGCGATCACCCGCAGGCTTTGGACGCCTTTGGCACCCAGCATCAGCGCACTTTCGCTGTCAGCGATCGCCGCCGGGCCGGTGACCATAATCGCGTAACGGGCATTAAAAGGCTGCGGCTGACGGTGGGCGAGATGCAGATGTTCGATGATGTGGTTAACGTCGAGCAGCACGACCAGGTTTTTAGCCATCGCGCTGAGGGTGTTCACACAAAGTTGCGGATCACTGAGAAAGACGGCGCCGGTTTCTGCGACACCAAAACAGGCACGGACCACGCCGACATCAACATCTTTCAGCGATGCCGCCTGAGTACGGGCGTCGAGACTCCTCTCTGCGATAATCTCCGGCGTGGCGGAGCAAAACAGCGAGTCTGCCGGATATAACCCGCGCAGATAGGCATTCAGCGTGGTGTAGCCATTTTGCGGTGCCCGCAGGAACCGGTCATCCCAGATACCGCCCATCAGGGTCAGCGCACGGCCAAATTCTTGCTGCGGATGGGATTTTTCAGCCGGTGGCGGGAACAGCGTTTGCATGAATTTATGCTGACGAATGCCGGTCAGGAAATCGTTGCGGCTCATGGGGTTTCCTTGTCAGGTGAAAGTCAGCAAAACCGGAGTCAGGTTCCCCTGCTCCGGCCACAGTGTGTTAATTAATGGAACTGCAGGTACGCAACATGCGTTTGCAGATATTCCTGCAAGCCATGTTTACCGTCGGCACCACCGACGCCCGACTTACGCCAGCCCGCATGGAAGCCCTGCATGGCTTCGAAGTTTTCACGGTTGATGTAGGTCTCGCCGAATTTCAGCTGTTTCAGTGCTTTCATCGCCGTATTTATATTGCTGGTGTAAATCGATGACGTCAGGCCATATTCGCTGTCGTTTGCCATGGCAATCGCCTCATCCAGCGTTTTGAACGTGGCGACCGGCAGCACCGGACCAAACACTTCTTCATGCATGATCGGCATGTCCTGCTTCACATCCACCAGCACCGTCGGCTGATAGAAGAAACCTTTGTCGCCATGACGTTTGCCGCCCAGCAGCACTTTTGCGCCCTGTGACACGGCTTTCGCCACTTTATCCTCCACACGCTGCAATGCCGCCGCGCTGATCAGCGGCCCCATATCCAGCTCTTTTTGCTCGGCGGTATTGCCGAACGTCACTTTTTTCATCGCTTCGCTGATGCGCGAAATGAATTCGTCGTATACGCCTTCCTGCACGTAAACACGCTCCGCGCAGTTACACACCTGCCCGGTATTGATGACGCGCGAGCTCACGATGGCTTTCACCGCCAGATCCAAATCGGCGTCATTCATCACGATGGCTGGTGCTTTACCGCCCAGTTCCAGTGAGACTTTAGTGACGTTCTGTGCCGCCGCAGTCATGGTGGCGATACCTGCAGCCACGCTCCCGGTCAGACTGACCATGCCGACTTTAGGATTCGCCGCCAGTTCCTGCCCGACGGTCGGGCCGTAGCCGGTGACAATATTCAGCACACCTTTTGGCAGGCCAATTTTGTGAATAATTTCCGCAAAAATCACCGCGTTGTTTGGCGTGATTTCACTCGGTTTGATGACGATGGTATTGCCGGTGATCAGCGCCGGGGCGGCTTTACGGGCGATCAGGAAGAACGGGAAGTTCCACGGCAGAATACCGGTGGTCACGCCGATGGCTTTGCGGAACACAAAGATGTTTTCATTTGGCCGGTCACTCTGAATGATTTCGCCTTCGTAACGGCGTGCCCATTCCGCCATGTAATCAAGGTAGTCGGCGGTGAACAGTACTTCGGTTTGCGCCAGGCCGTAGGTTTTGCCGCCTTCCGCAATAATGGTTTCCGTCAGTTCGGCTTCGCGCTCACGAATACCGTCGGCAATTTTATGCAGCCACACGCCGCGCTCTACCGCAGGTAACGCTTCCCAGCCCGGCTGCGCCGCTTCTGCTGCATCAATGGCTTTTCTGGCGTCTTCTGCTGAGCCTTCAGGGATCTGCGAAATCACCTGTTCTGTCGCCGGGTTCACAACGTCGATCCACTTACCGCCGGTGTTTTCAACGAACTCGCCGTTGATGTACATACGTTTCTGAACTGTGCTCATGTAAGGGTCTCCAAAATACGGATAGAGTTGATGAACGAGTTGTTAATAAAAAAGTTCTTTTTTGTGAAGTTTTAACAGCCTGTTCTATCCGTCTGGTTTTTACCTTTCCGTGATTGCCACTTAATTTTAAGAAATGGCAAAAATGTCATGGTCGGACTGCCCGACATAACAATTTTGCAAAATACAGGGTTCCGCTTACTGATACTGACGAACACTTCTGGGTGCATAGCCAAATTCACGTTTAAACAATGTGGAGAAGTAATTGCTGTCGCAGAAACCACAGTTGTGGGCAATCTCGGTGATCGGGCTGTCGCTGAAACGCAGCATGTTGCGCGCATTGAGCAGACGCAGGCGGTTGAGGTAATTGAGCGGCGTGCAGCCGGTTTGTTGTTTCATCTGACGATGCAAGGTACGCAGCGACATCGAGAACTGCGCGGCCAGTGCCGGCCAGTCGATTTCCTCATCATAATGCTCATTCATCCAGTCCAGAACATTGTTCAGATCACCGCCCTGCCCGCGATATCCGACATCACGGCTGCCTTTGCGCAGCAATAATAAGAGCTGCATAAAATATAATTCCTGCTGAGCCTGAGATTCCGGCGATTGCGTGGCGGGTTGTCGCGCCAGCAAATTAATCAGCGTTTTGGCCTGCACAATCTGAGTCGGGCTGATGCGCCAGTGCGCCGGATACACCCCGTCCACTTCCTGCGGCAATAAATCACCGACGCCATTAAGGAAACGAAACGCGTTCGGGCTGCGATACAGCACGTTGGTCAGATGCAGGTTTTCGGTATCTTCATAAAGATGATGGTCGCTGTGACGCACAAAACAGACGCTCCCCGCGCTGAGGATCAGCGGCTGGTCATTAAAAACGTGCGTGCCGGTACCTTGCTCGACCAGGACAATTTCATTGAAATCCTGATGATGATGTTCAGGAAAAGTTTCCTGCGGATAACGGGGTTCAATGGCGACCGGGAAATCTCCTGAGGGGAAATACTCACTACTGCGTAACACGGTCATTTCCGACTCCTTATTAACACTATCGTAATATCTTAGTCGCCGCCGGGGCAGCCATCGGGCTGAAACTGTGATCCGCCAGCCGCTTTTGAACAAAACATTTCCCGCCTGATGAAATCCGGTGCAATCCGGCGTACTGCGTAGCTTTATGCCTTATTTCAGTGCGGTCTTCTGAAACCGGTAATGTGTGTTTTTCTGACCGTTTAGCCTGCCTGAAATAAGATTGTTATCAAATTGTGAGGTTGTTCGCTCAAACCTTTGCGTCTTTGCCATAGTTCGCACTGAACTGGCACTCGCGGAAAGGTGAGGCTGTCAGCAACCTCCTAGAGTCGTGATCATGCGCCTGGCGCGTCGGCAACTTTTTGGTCGTTAAACTTTATGCGGACTTATGCGGAGTACAAAAAATGAAATTAAAACACGTACTGAGCCTTACCCTGATGGCGAGCAGCATCCTGCTGGCAGGCGCGGCATCGGCAGAAGTGAAGATCGCCCTGGTAGCAAAATCGTTGGGTAATGGTTTTTTTGAAGCAGCAAACGTTGGCGCACAGCAGGCAGCTAAAGAACTGGGCGATGTGAAAGTGATTTATACCGGCCCGACCACCACTACCGCCGAGGCGCAAATAGAAGTGCTCAATGGCCTGATCGCCCAGGGCGTCGATGCCATTGCTGTCTCCGCCAATGACCCGGATGCACTGGTGCCGGTGCTGAAAAAAGCCATGCAACGCGGCATTAAAGTCGTGTCGTGGGATTCCGGTGTCGCCAAAGAGGGCCGCCAGATCCACCTTAATCCGTCTAACAACGCGCTGATTGGCGAAACCAACGTCAAACTGGCCGCCGATGCGCTGAAAGCCCTGAACGTAGAAAAAGGCGATGTAGCCATCCTGAGCGCCACGCCAACCTCTACCAACCAGAATCTGTGGATTGCGGAAATGAAAAAAGTGCTGCCGAAATACCCTTCGGTGAATCTGGTAACGGTCGCTTATGGCGATGATCTGTCAGATAAAAGCTACCGCGAAACCATTGGCCTGCTGAAATCCTATCCGGACCTGAAAGTGATTATTTCCCCTTCTTCCGTGGGTATCGTGGCGGCCGCACAGGCAGTGAAAGATCAGGGCAAAATCGGCAAGGTTTACGTAACGGGACTGGGGCTGCCGTCTGAAATGGCGGGCGCAGTAAAATCGGGCGCCACCAAAAGTTTTGCTATCTGGAACCCGATTGACCTGGGTTACGCCGCCACTTATCTGGCTGATGATTTAGTGAAAGGCACCGCCACTAAAACCGAAGCCAGCATGGGCCGTTTAGGCAAAGTGAAACTCGATGCAGACGGCAGCGGCGCAATGGCTGAACCGTTTGTCTACGACGCCAGCAACATCGATAAATTCTCTAAAATCTTCTGATCCTGAATGCGGCTGACCGGGTTACCGTTCAGCCGTTTTGTTGTACTTAGCCAGACAGGGGAAACTCCATGAGTGATTCAGCGACACCGTTGTTGTCATTGAAGGGCATCAGCAAAGTCTTTCCGGGTGTCAGGGCGTTAAATAACGTTCATGTGGATTTGTATCCGGGAAAAGTAACCGCCCTGATTGGCGAAAACGGCGCGGGGAAATCGACGCTGGTGAAAGTCATGACCGGCATTTATCAGCCGGAAGAAGGCGAGTTGCACTATAAAGCCATTCCGATAAAACTGCCGAATCCGGAATCCGCACACAAAATCGGCATCACCGCCATTCATCAGGAAACCGTGCTGTTTGACGAGCTTTCCGTGACCGAGAATATCTTCGTCGGTCACTATCTTTACCGCGGCATTTTTAAACGTCTGTACTGGCCGGCGATGCATCAGCAGGCACGCGATATTCTGACGCGTCTGGAAGTAAACATTGATCCGCATGCCATTCTGAAAGAGTTAAGCATCGCGCAGCGCCATATGGTGGCCATCGCCCGTGCGCTGTCGTTTGATGCGCAGGTGGTCATTCTCGACGAACCCACCGCCGCCCTGTCTCAGCATGAAATCGTTGAGTTTTATCAGATTGTCGAACGCCTGAAACAGGAGGGTAAAGCGATTCTGTTTATCTCGCACAAATTCGACGAGATCTTCTCCATTTCCGATTACTACACCGTTTTGCGCGACGGCAGCTATGTCGGCTCCGGCAAAATCAGCGACATCAGTGAACAGCAGATGGTGACCATGATGGTAGGACGTGAAGTCAGTCAGGCTTACCCGAAAGTGAACTGCAAACCGGGCGACACCGTGCTCGAGGTGCAAAACCTCAGCCATCCGACCGAATTCGCAGGCATTAACTTCTCACTGCGCAAAGGCGAAATCCTCGGTTTTTACGGGCTGGTCGGTGCGGGAAGAACCGAACTGATGCAGGCGTTATTTGGCGTCACGCAACCGAACGGCGGCAAAATTCTGATCAACGGCAAAGAACACCATTTTTCCCGCCCTTCTCAGGCCATCCGCACGGGGATTGTGTATGTGCCGGAAGAGCGCCAGAAACAAGGCGCGATTATTGATTTGCCCATCAGCCAGAACATCAGCCTGCCGCAGCTCAGCCAGCTTAATCCGCGCGGCGTGCTCAACGACAAAAAAGAGTGGGCGCTGGCCGATGATTACGCCAGACGGTTGCAGGTGAAAGCGTCAAGCTGGAAACAGGCCGTCGGCACGCTGTCGGGCGGAAATCAGCAGAAAGTGGTGATCGCCAAATGGCTGGCGACCAAACCGGACATCATCATTCTCGATGAACCGACCAAAGGCATTGATATCGGCTCGAAAGCGGCAGTGCATCAGTTTATGTCTGAACTGGTCGGGCGCGGGCTGGCAGTGATTATGGTGTCTTCCGAATTACCGGAAGTCATGGGCATGGCCGATCGCATCATTGTGATGCATGAAGGACTGATGGTCGCCGAATTCAACGCCGGTGAAGCCAGCGCAGAAATGATTGTCAGTGCCGCCAGCGGCGCGGGCGAGGAGGCAGCATGATCAGAAACCTGCTGAAATACCGCGAGCTGCTGCTGGCGGTGGTGATAGTGCTGATGGTGCTGGGCGTCGGCGTGCGCTCGCCGGAGTTTATCGGTGCCGGAAACCTGCTGGAGATGTTTAACGATACCTCGATTCTGATCATCCTGGCGCTCGGGCAGATGATGGTTTTGCTGACCAAAGGTATCGATTTGTCGATGGCCGCCAATCTGGCGCTGACCGGCATGATCGTCGCGCTGATTAACTTCCATCATCCGGATATTCCGGTGTGGTCACTGGTGTTACTGGCAACCGTACTCGGGCTGGTGATGGGCGCAATTAATGGCCTCCTGGTATGGAAAGTCGGTATTCCGCCGATTGTGGTGACGCTCGGCACCATGAGCATTTATCGCGGCATTATCTTCCTGCTCTCAAACGGCGGCTGGATCAATGCCCATCAGATGAGCCCGGAATTCCTCAGTCTGCCACGCGCCACCTTTATTGGTCTGCCGCTGCTTGGCTGGTGTGCGATTGCCGCACTCATTCTGGTGGCGTATTTCCTGCGTTACAGCCGGACCGGACGCGCACTTTACACGGCTGGCGGCAACGCCACGGCGGCGTATTACACCGGCATCAACGCAGGCAAAATGCAGTTCGTCAGCTTCTGCCTTTCCGGCGCGCTGGCGGGTTTCTGCGGCTATCTGTGGATCTCACGCTTCGCCGTGGCTTACGTGGACGTCGCCAACGGCTTTGAATTACAAATTGTTGCAGCCTGCGTCATTGGCGGGATCAGCACCATGGGCGGCATCGGCTCGGTGGTCGGTTGCCTGCTGGGCGCGCTGTTCCTCGGCGTCATCAACAATGCCCTGCCGGTGATTGAAGTGTCGCCGTTCTGGCAGATGGCGATTTCTGGCGGCGTGATTGTGATTGCCGTCATCCTCAACGAACGCGCCAACAAACGTAAAGGACGGCTGATTCTGCGCCACTCTCCCGCCGTCCAGCCTGTGCGAACTGAAACCGGGGTAAGATCATGAACAAGACCTTAACGTCGCGCAACACGCCGCATTCCGCTGCCGGAGAAAACACCACCATGGCTGTCACGCCGTTTTTCCGCCGCCTGATGTGCTGGGAAGGATTTTTACTGCTGGTGACGCTGCTGGTATTTGTGGTGAATGCGTTCGCCTCGCCGTATTTCCTCAATATATGGAACCTGTCGGACGCGACGTTTAACTTCACCGAAAAAGCCATCATTGTGCTGCCGATGGCGATGCTGATTATCGCCCGGGAAATCGATTTGTCGGTCGCTTCAACCATGGCGCTGAGTTCCACCATTATGGGATTCTGCGCGCAGGCCGGTTTGCCAACACCGGCGCTGGTCGGTGTCGGATTGAGCGTCGGCCTGTTGTGCGGGCTGATTAACGGCCTGCTGGTCACCCGGCTGAATTTGTCGTCTATCGTGATTACCATCGGCACCATGAGCTTGTTCCGTGGCATCACCTACGTGCTGCTCGGCGATCAGTCGCTGAATAAATATCCCGCCAGTTTCGCGTGGTTTGGTCAGGGCTATGTCTGGGGGCCATTGTCGTTTGAATTCGCGCTGTTCCTGGTGCTGGGCGCGGTGTTTTATTTCCTGCTGCACAAAACTAACTTTGGACGCCGCACCTATGCCATCGGCAACAATCCGGTCGCCGCGTGGTACTCCGGGATTAACGTGAAACGCCATAATCTGACGCTGTTCGTGCTGGTCGGCGTGATGTCCGGACTGGCGGCCGTTTTGCTGACGTCACGGCTTGGCAGCACGCGGCCAACACTGGCACTTGGCTGGGAACTGAGCGTGATTACCATGGCCGTGCTCGGCGGTGTCAGCGTGCTCGGTGGTTCCGGCAGCATGACCGGCGTAATTATTGCCGCGTTTCTGATGGGGCTGCTGACTTTCGGCCTCAGTCTGCTGAATGTGCCGGGCATCGTGATGTCGGTGATTGTCGGTGCGATGTTGATCGTGGTGATTTCACTGCCGGTGCTGTACCGCAAGGTTCTGGCGCGGGGGAAATAGCGGTGTAACTCCCCCGTCTTCGGGCGGGGGGTATCGAATGAGTCATTGACGTTCAGTGTGAGGATTGCGTTTCAATGCCTTCACGTAATGCTTCCGCCAGTTTATCGAGCATAAAACTGATAAATGCCGTGCAGTCACTGGCACGATCGCATTCGCCAAGAATGCGGTAGTAATCCTGCTGCTGATTATGGATCAGCGTTTCTACCGGCAGCCAGGCGAGCTCTGAACGCCACTGGCTGAGGATCAGCGTCTGCCATAAGCGCCCCATCCTGCCGTTACCGTCAGCAAACGGGTGAATAAATTCAAACTCATAATGGAAAATCGAACTGGCGATGAGCGGGTGGATATCCGTTTCCTTCAGCCAGTTCAGCAAATCTGACATCAGACGCGGGAGTTGCCCGGCCGGTGGTGCCATATGAATCAGCCGATTGTCACGATACACACCCACATTGCCGCTGCGCAGGTGGCCGGGCGCATCCACCAGTCCGAGCATCAGCGTCTGGTGAGCTTTCAGAACATCCTCAAGACGATGACTTTTCAATGCCGGTAACTGTTCGTACGTCAGAATGGCGTTACGCACTTCCTGAATATCTTTTTGCGGCGCCAGCACGCGTTTGCCTTCCATAATGGCGGTCACCTGCGGTGTCGACAGGCTGTTGTGTTCGATAGCGAGTGAAGCCTGAATCGTGCGGATACGGTTTTCTTTTCGCAGCAGCACAGATGACTGTTCAGCATGCGCAGCCCAACGCCCCAGCAATTCCCCGACGTCCACAACCCGGTTGAGGATCTGCGGTGTGATACTGTACGGAGGCTGATAACCTGCCATTCAGTGCTCCTTGTTGAAATAGTGATGGGGCATAGTATCACGCGGCAAAATCTTCAAAAATCCCTCATTCATCATGGCTCTTGATCCCTGCCGCCCTCCTCCCGTAGTTTAAACAAACACAGGGTTTCTGAATGTCTTGATAAAAAAGGATAACGCATGAGAATTTTAGTGGTGGGAGCTGGCGCGACCGGCGGATATTTTGGTGCGCGGCTGGCGCAGGCCGGGCAGGATGTGACGTTTCTTTTACGTGAAAAGCGCGCGCTTGTGGTTGAGCAAAACGGGCTGACGATTCACAGTCCGCACGGTGATTTCCATTTCCAGCCCAATGTCTTACAGGCATCGCAGCTGACCGGGCCTTATGATCTGATTTTACTGACTGTAAAAAGTTTCGGGCTGGAAGCGGCAATGAAAGATATCGCGCCGGTTGTCGGTGAAAACACCATGGTGATGCCGGTACTTAACGGGATGAAACATATGGAGACGCTGAGTCTGCGTTTCGGTGAACACGCCCTGATCGGCGGCTTATGTAAAATCAACGCGACGCTGGATACTGACGGACATATTCACCAGATGACGCCAATGCATCAGATTATTTACGGTGAACTCTCCGGCGAAAAAACTGAACGCATCCTGAAAGTCGATCAGGCATTCCAGAGTGCCGATATCGAGGCGGTGCTTTCTGAAACCATTATCAGTGATTTGTGGGAGAAGTGGCTGCTGCTTTCAAGCTTCGGCGCCATCACCTGCACCATGCGCGGCAACATCGGACAGGTGGCTTCTGCGCCGGGCGGGACGGAGTTTGCAAATGCCATTGTCACCGAGGCGCTGACCACCATGAAAGCCTTTGGCTACGCGGAACGCGCGGCGGCCGTGGCAAAAGTCAGGGACGCTGTCACTGATAAAAACTCGCCGCAAACCTCTTCCATGTACCGCGATATGATGCAGGGTTACCCCATCGAAGCTGAGCAGATTATTGGCGATCTGGTTGAGCGCGCAACGCGTGTGGGGATTACTATTCCGCTGTTACAGGCGGCGTATACGCATTTGTGTGTTTATCAGAAGAACGGCGTAAAACAGTAAAGTTTTTGCGCCTGTTTATGCAAGTTAAAATGCTGAACGGGCGCATTCAACATTCATCCCAATGATAACCCGCCATGAATAATAAACATCTGAAAATCAGTCTATTACAACAGTCGCTAATTGTGCCTGGCTGAACAAAGGAATAATTTGAAGCCTCACTTTTAAAAAGGAATTTTCGGAAATGGCAATCCCGGCATATTTATGGCTTAAAGACGACGGCGGTGCACTGATTAAAGGCGGTGTGGATGTCAAACATCGGGAATACAGTATCGAGGTTCGAGGTTTTCACCACAACTTAATGATTCCCACTGATAACGCTACGGGCAAAGTGACGGGTACACGTATGCACTCACCATTGCTTGTGGTTAAAGAGTTCGATTCGTCCAGCCCATACATCTACAAGGCAGTGGCAACGGGTCAATGCCTTGCTTCAGCTGAAATCAAATGGTATCGGATAAATGATGCTGGTCAGGAAGTGGAGTATTTCAACATGCTGTTGGAAAAGGTGCGTATCGTTTCGATTACACCAGCAATGGCCGCAGCCAGCAATCCGAATGAAAATCATATGGAAACTGTTGAGTTGCGTTACGAGAAAATCACCTGGAAGCATAATGATGGGAACATTATCTTTGCTGACTCGTGGAATGATCGCCAAACCGCATGATTAAAAAAGGGGCTAAAGCCCCTTAATCATAAAGCCATTTACCCGCCTTAGCCGATTCTGCGAACATTCTTACAGTTAAGGGCTTTCTGGTCTTTTCTATGTCCTTACGCTTAACCTTAAACCAGCGAGTGAAAAACGGAAGGTTTTCCCAGGGAAAGTAGAAGGACCAATTTACGACTGACAGGTCCACTTTAAAGGTTTTTTCATAAGCTTCGAGGGCATATACGAAATCATCACCTGGAGCAAAATCTTGTAGCTCGGTATCAAACTCAAGCGGAACCTCTCTTTTCAAATCGAAATCGTAGTAGCCAGGTATTTCCTCGCGGAACATTGATAAGACTTTTTCTTCCATTAAAAGTATGTCCATGCAATACGATCTTCTGGACGGGCTATTAAATTATATTTTGATCTGGTTTCGGCGGCCACCTGCTGGATTAATATGACCGCCATTGCATATCCAACAAAGGGGACATATCTATCTATCAGCGCAGCCCATTTTGTGGTTTTTCGCATAGTCAAGGTATTGAACGACTTACCAACCGGCGTCCACGCTTTAAGGCCAAAGGGCAGTTTCGCTTGCTTTAAAAGGGCCCTCGATAGCTTTGACGCCACGCTTGTTCCCGGTATTGCAGTTACCATCTTGCCCGGAACCGGAATGTAAGGCTGCCCTGTAATAATGAGAACTGTAGCCGTAGTATCTAACCCGAGGTGATTTGATAAGCTTTCAATAAAAATTAGACCAAATAACTCTTGATTACTCAGATTGGCGTGGCCGTGATAAAAGTACGTTCCGTTTAGCTCTTCAATAGTATCCATTTCAATATCCTTTTGATTAGAAGGGCTTTAGGATACTGCCGCATTTATTAGCAGGCAATATGCCCCCTCGCACTGGATATCATCATTGTTCCTTCCGTCACGTTAATCGCTCCGTTGATACCAGAAACTGGCAACGGTTTCTCAGACCCACGCACCCGCGGGTTATTTTCGCGAAGGTAACATCCGGATTAGCGTGTTATCGCGCCGGCGATAGTGATGCCAGAGGGCAGCCAGAGCATGTAATCCGATAAGATAATACCCGGCGTTCGCGAGCCATTCATGCAGCGTTTTAAACTGTTTCTGTAAAGGGAGATCCGGAAAAACACTTTTAGGCATAAGGATGTTAAACATCGTCCAGTCATGGCCGCCATAATAACGTGACAAGATGCCCAGCACCGGCAAGCTTAAAAACATCAGATATATAAGTACATGAGCCGAACCTGACAAATAATGCTGCCAGCGCGGCAACGCGGGTTTAACCGGCGGAGTGACATACATTGCGCGAACAAACAGACGCATACACATCAGGAATAATACGCAAAATCCCAGGCTGTAATGCGTAAGGGCTAATAACTCCCTCGCTGGCGTGCCTTTTGCAAACCACCCTTTTATATCCATCGTGGCATAGGTCAGTACGACTAACACAAACACCAGCCAGTGGAGCATAATTTGAACGAAAGAATATCGGGTACGCATAGAAGTTCCGGTAAACGAAGAGACGTTAACCTTACTTATGCAGACTTAAGCTTACCTTAAGAACAATGACGGAGAGTAATGAAAAGGAAAAAATCCCCAGAAACGCGAGAATTTTTAAAAGGGGGAACAGCAGAATAAAAACTGGCGGTGAAGTACGTTTTTCTGCCCGGCTAAAAAGCGGGGCAGAAAAGCGCAGCACATCAGCCGTGAGGTCAGCGCGCGATCAGGAAGCTTTCAAGTGTCGCGCCGCCATCCAGCGCTGCTTTAATGGCAGAAGGCGTGCGACCCTGACCCGTCCAGGTTTTTTTAGAACCGTCAGTGTCTGTGTACTCATAAATGGCCGGACGTGGCTTACGTTTGGCTTTAGTGGTTTCTTTCGCGCTCTGGTGGCCCAACAGGTCATCAATCGCGATGCCATCGTTTGCCAACATTTCGCGGTATTTCAGTAATTTTTCGTCGCGCTCTTGTTGCTGCGCACTGCGCGCTTTGGCATTTTCGCGAGTTTCTTCAACAATGGCAGTCAGTTTCTCAAGAATTTCTTCCAGAGTACTCAAAGGCATTTCGCGAGCCTGAGCCCGAAGTGTACGGATATTATTCAAAACGTTTAATGCGTTGTCCATGATGTGCTCACTTTAGATATGTGCCATTAAATTAGTGACTCTGATTCTACACAAACCAATATTGATATCAATTGCGTCAGGATAATATTACAACCTATTACACAATTCCTGCGTGAGCCTCTTTGGTTTATTGCGTTTTAATGCGTTAGTTTTATAAGTAATTATTGTATCTGGGTTAATAAATTTTCAGCGCACAAATCACCTGCAGAACTTCAAAATAAGCAGGAAAACATTATTAAGCTAAATTTACCTCTCTTTATAAGAGTATCAGTGCGTGAATAACATATGTTGCTATTATGTACAAATCGGGCCAGTTCTTTTCTTTTGATGCGGATCTCACGCTTACTCTTATTCATTTCGCTAAAAATTTTCCTGCCGGAAATCGACGAAAAGCATCTTCTGCACAAAAAATTTAAAGCGGTTTACGCAGCATCGCTTTAAAATGTGACTCACGTCACACAGGATGTTTATTTACCCTATGTTTAAGACCATTTTTATTGTTTGCGCCGCGTGTGTGGCGCTGAAGCTCGCACTGGACTGGCAGATTATTTTGCAGGTGGCGGAAGGTTAACCGTTAACTGAGAGGCCAGAGCCGCAAATTCTGTCAGATTGCGGGTTAATGCGCCGCGCCGCCATATCAGCCACGTTGTCAAAAAACGATAATTGTCGGCCAGCGGCCAGATGCTCACCGTGCTGCTGCCCGGCATACTTTCCAGCATACTGCGCGGCATCAGCGCCAGCCCGCCGCCGGCTATCACACAAGCCAGCATGCCGTGATAAGACTCCATTTCGTAGATTTTCCCCGGCGCAGCGCCATCATCCGCAAACCAGCTTTCGAAATGGCGACGATAAGAGCAGTTCGACCGGAACGCATACAGAATCTCCCCGTTAACCTCCTGCCCACGAGTCACAGGCGCGTGATGTAAGGGGGCGACAATCACCATTTCTTCTTTATACACTGGCACGCCATCCAGAACCGGATGCAGCACAGGGCCGTCGACAAACGTCGCTTCCAGCGCCCCTTCCAGCAATTTATCCAGCAATTCCCCTGAAGGGCCAGTGCTCAGCGCCAGTTCAACCTTGCTGAATTGCTGGTGATAACGCGCCAGTAAAGTGGGGATCCGCACCGCTGCAGTGCTTTCCAGCGCGCCCAACGCAAATATCCCCTGCGGTTCTGTGCCCGCCACGGACACCCGCGCTTCTTCGACTAAATCGAGAATACGGTTGTTGTAACTGAGAAAGTTTCGCCCTGCTGGCGAAAGGCGCAGACGCTGATTCTCGCGGATGAATAATTCGACGCCCAGTTCCGCCTCAAGCTGTTTAATGCGTGTTGTCAGATTCGACGGGACGCGATGCACCCGCTGGGCGGCGGCGCTGATACTGCCGGTTTCAGCAACGGCGCGAAACATCTCGAGCTGTGACAGATTCATAGTCTTTCTCAAAAAGTGAACGGTTTACTTATTTTTATTCATTTTTATTCATCTTCGCAAGTCTCTATGCTGAACGGACTGGATAAATGAGGAGCACATAATGACAACGCCCGACACACACGCAATTTCGCTCAACCCGTTCAACGGCCAGCGTATCGCAGAGTATCCTTTCGACACCGCACTGACTCTTGAGATGGCAGTCACACAAGGCAGCGCGGCCTATAAGCAGTGGCGCAAAACGGATATCGCTCAGCGCGCATCCCATCTGCATAATCTGGCGACTGAACTTCGCAAAGCCAGTGAAGACATCTCCCGCATGATCAGCCGCGAAATGGGTAAACCTATTAAACAGGCGCGCGCTGAAGTGGAGAAATCCGCAAGCCTGTGCGAATGGTATGCCCTGCAGGGCCCGGCGATGCTCGCACCTGAACCCACCATGGTCGATAACGGCGAAGCGCATATTCATTACCGCCCTTCCGGCATGATCCTGGCGGTTATGCCGTGGAATTTCCCGGTCTGGCAGATCCTGCGCGGCGCGGTACCTGCGTTACTGGCGGGAAATACGTTCCTGCTTAAACCTGCCCCTAACGTGATGGGCACGACCCGTCTGGTGAAACAGGCTGCGCTGAAAGCCGGTTTTCCGGCAGGGGCCTTTGGCGTAATTAATGTCGGGAATGCAGATGTTGCCGGGTTGATTGCTGATCCGCGCATTGTTGCCGTCACGGTAACCGGCAGCGTGCGTGCCGGTGGTGCTATTGCGGAGCTGGCAGGTAAATCACTGAAGAAATGTGTGCTGGAGCTGGGCGGCTCTGATCCATTTATCGTGCTCAATGACGCCAACCTCGATGAAGCGGTGAAGGCGGCTGTCGCGGGCCGCTATCAGAATACCGGACAGGTTTGCGCCGCCGCGAAACGTATGATTGTTGAAGAAGGTGTGCTGGAAGCCTTTACCGAGAAATTTGTGGCCGCCACGCGGGCACTGGTCATCGGCGACCCGCAGGACGACGACACCTACATCGGCCCGATGGCACGCTACGACCTGCGCGATGAGCTGGACAGGCAGGTTCAGGAAACGCTGTCAGAAGGCGCAACGCTGTTGCTCGGTGGTGAGAAAATTGCTGGCGAAGGTAACTTCTATGCCCCCACTATTCTGAGCAACGTGACGCCACAAATGACCGCATTCCGTCAGGAGTTATTTGGCCCGGTCGCAGCGATTACGGTTGCACGCGATGCTGAGCATGCGGTCGAACTGGCGAATGACAGTGATTTTGGTCTGAGCGCGACGATTTATACCGCCGACCTGGCACGGGCAGAACAGATGACTGGCGAGCTGGAAACCGGCGGCGTATTTATTAACGGCTACAGTGCGTCAGACCCGCGCGTAGCGTTCGGTGGCGTGAAAAAAAGCGGCTATGGTCGTGAGCTTTCACACTTCGGTTTACGCGAGTTCTGTAACGTGCAGACCGTGTGGAGCAACCGTAAATAACCGTTAACCGGTGGAGGTTTAAACTAATCACAGGATTTTATAATCCTGTGATTATTATTTTTTGCCAGCCTGTGAGTGAGGCCGGGCATCAATCGCCGTGACGGCCTGCTGATAACGAGACGCCTTTGTGGTTACTTAAACAGCCCCATCAGATGGTCCAGAATCAGCGAAGAGAGGGTGAAATCAGGGTCAGCAAATGTGACACCCTGCGCACCAAGATGTGAGAATAATGGCAACGTCAGTGCAGGTAACACACATAACAGCAGTCCGTTGATACCACTGGCAATAATCGCGCCACGGAACCCGCCGGTGGCGTTACCGAAGATGGCCGCCGCGCCTCCCGTAATAAAGCTCGCCATAATGCCCGGAACAATAATGGGCAATCCGACAAACGGGAAAATGAGAATACAGGCCAGTTCCACAGAGAAGCTCACCAGAAAACCAATCAACGTGGCATTTGGCGCTTTAGTGAAAAGCACCATGACATCCACCGCCGGGACCGCGCCAGGTGCGAAAACTCGTGAGAATCCTTTAAACGCCGGTACGATTTCCGCCGTAAATAAATTGACGCCCGCTTTGGCGAGATACAGACCGCAAGCAAACACAGCCGACTGCTCAAGAATAAAAATAATCGTATTTTTATCTGCCGCACCGGCGCCATACACAAGCGTCATCGCCGTTTTGATCTGCGGTTGCGTAGCGAATACACAGGATATCAGCAGAAGAACCAGCATCGTTAAAAGCGTGGCGATATTGGGTTCACGCAGGAAATCAAACTTGTTACTGATTTTGAGATGTTCTGTATCGGTCTTTTTATTACCGAACCATTTTCCCATATATGAACCGATGATATATGAAGATATGGCTGCGTGAGAAATGGCATATTCGTCAGAACCGATGATTTCACGGCTAAATCTGTTCAGGAAAAACGGAGAAGCGGCCATATAAAGACCGATGAAAATCGACGAGATGATAATAATGGGATAATAGCTATAACCCAGTTGCATCAGCACTGCTGTTAATGCAAAGGACATAAACAGGACAAGATGCAGCGAGAGATAGATAAATTTCAGACGCGTAAAGCGGGCCAGAAGGATATTAATCACCATAGAGAACAATAGAATTATCGCTGCCGTTGAACCAATCTGATCGATGGTTGCTGCCATAATGGCTTCATTACTCGGCACCACACCAACAATGTTAAAGGCGTTAGAAAACAAAGTGCTAAAAGCCGTTAACACTTTCATTAAGATTGAGCCACCGACCTTTATCATGGTAAATCCGATAAAAGAAAGTGCCGTTCCGGTGATGATTCTTGATACCGATGCTTTTTGAAAAACCAATCCCAGAAATGCGATAATCGCAATGATAACAGCCGGTGTTTTAACCAAACTCAGAAATATTTCCATCTTCCCCTCTTTCATTGAATTTATATTGATTGAAAGTTGCGGCCTTTTTATAAGAAACTTTATCGTTACATTTTTTCAACATTCCTCATTCATCCTTGCTCAGACGTCATTCGAAATTTGTTTTTATGAAACAATGTTTCTTTTTATTTGGCACGGTGTTTTATATAGAGTTCGTGAAAGGGATGATGTGAAGTGACTCGCAATTAGTGGAGCAGAAGGCATTTTTTAATGTGTTTTGGAATAGACATAACAAGAGAACACCGGTCTGGCGAAGCGCAATGCTGGCCGCCGCTTCCCGCGCCGTGGGTCTGAATCCTTCGACGCTATCCAGCGCACTCTCCGGACCGTGGACGAAAGGTGAAATGCGCAAACTGCAGACAGGGCGTGAAATGTGCCCCTTCTTGCACTCATTTCAAAAATACATGACCTGTAACCAGGTGAAAATATCCTCTGTTACTTTCGTGTTAATTGTGGCGGGAGGTTGCTTAACAAAGAATTAGCAATTAAAGCTAAAGGTCATTACATGAAAAGGTATTTATTAACCTCACGCCCGTTAAATATCTCAGATGCGTCATCACAACGATCGATTAACGGTGCGGCTTAATATCCGATTTAGAAAAATGACCTGATGAGGAGTAAATCCATGAAAGGCTTAGTGAATGATGTCTTATCCATATTCTCACCCAAAGCGGTTAAGCCTGTTTTGGTCCGCTCAGGGTTATCACATCGCGAGATCGCCTCGCTGCAAGCTGTCGGCGTGAGCACGGTGTCCTGGGCTACCTCCATGGAAGAACTCAACAATGCATTTGTTAAAAAAGCACTGGATGCAGGCGCTGTCGGCTACCACATTACCAATGTGGAATCGCACAAACCGGGTAAAGAGCAGCAACACGTTATGGCTGCCACCGCGACCTTTTACCATATCAATCACAAAGTGGCCTATGGCTGATGTGCAGAGCAGAGTGTCATGAAATAAGAACGCCGCAGGCTTTAGGGTTTGCGGCGTTATTTATTGATGAGAAAGCATATTGAAGACCATTCACTGGCCGCGCGGTACACGGGTGGAGCGCCGCCCCATCAGCCTGGAGCATCATCATTCTCTTTTTCTTAATGATAATTACGGGTAAGATTAGTCCGAATAATAACATGTAAGGAAATAGAAATGGGATCTATGGTTTTTTGTAGAGGATGCGGAAAGGAGATCCACGAGTCGGCTAAATCATGCCCTCATTGTGGCGCCACTCAAAGTATTAATCCTCAGGGGACTAAAAGCAGGGTTGCTGCAGCGTTGTTAGCTTTCTTCCTGGGTGGTTTTGGTGTTCATAAGTTCTATCTGGGTAAAATCGGGCAAGGGTTCTTATACCTCATCTTCTGCTGGACGTTTATTCCTTCAATAATTGCATTCATTGAATTCATTATTTATCTGTGCGATTCAGATGAAAACTTCGCCAAAAAATACGGTTGAGTTTAGCTATCTGATTATAAAAGCCGCTTTCAAAGTGGCTTTTTGAAATCTACTAAACATTAAAAAACCCACACCCACCTTTCGGCAGATGCGGGTTCGCATAATCTCTGTACGCTAAATCAGATTACATCTGGATCAGATGTTTGATTTTCACGTCAGGATTGGTGTCGGCAGCATAATCAACACCGTTCAGGCCAAAGCCGAACAGACGCATAAATTCGCTTTTGTAGCCTGCAAAATCAGTCAGTTCCGCGATGTTATCGTTGGTGACTTCATTCCACAGTTTACCCACTTCAGCCTGCACTTCTGGCGCGATCTCTTTCAGGTCAGCGCGCAGACGGCCTTCGTTGTCGACCAGCGGCTCAGCGCCATACAGGCTGTCTTTGTACAGACCGTAAACCTGCTCGATACAACCTTCGTGAGTGCCCTTCTCTTTCATCACTTTGAACAACAGTGACAGGTACAGCGGCATCACCGGGATAGCAGAACTCGCCTGCGTCACAACGGCTTTCAGTACGGAAACGCGTGCGTCGCCGCCCTGCTCTGCCAGTGTGCTACGGATATCCAGAACACGTTTGTCCAGATCCTTCTTGGCTTCACCGATAGAACCGTTCCAGTAAATGTCCTGCGTCACTTCTTCACCCAGATAGGTGAACGCCGTGGTTTTCGCGCCTTCGGCCAGCACACCGGCAGCCTTCAGATCGTCGATCCACATCTGCCAGTCTTCGCCACCCATCACTGCAACGGTGCCCGCGATTTCTTCAGGGGTTGCCGGTTCCAGCGTGGTTTCGTTGATGGTTTCTTTGTCGGTGTTGATGCCGCGAATAGTGACTTGCTTACCGATTGGTTTCAGGGTGGAGTTGAACACTTCACCGGTTTTAGGATGGGTGCGACGTGGCGCAGCCAGGCTGTAAACCACCAGATCAACCTGACCCAAATCTTGTTTGATCAGCTCAATGGTCTTTTGCTTCACTTCGTCAGAGAACGCATCGCCGTTGATGCTTTTTGCGTACAGACCTTTGGCATCGGCAAATTCTTCGAATGCGGCTGAGTTGTACCAGCCCGCAGTGGCGGTTTTGGATTCATCGCCCGGACGTTCGAAGAAGATACCCAGCGTTGCTGCGTCAGAACCAAAAGCAGCTGAGATGCGGGCAGCGAGGCCGTAACCGGTAGAAGCACCGATCACCAGGACTTTTTTCGGACCGCCTGCGATTTTGCCTTGCGCGGTAACGTAGTCGATTTGTTCTTTAACGTTCGCCTTGCAACCTTCCGGATGGGCAGTAACACAGATAAAGCCACGGATGCGTGGTTTGATAATCATATAGACCTCATTGCAACTGTCTCAGTAAATTGGCCGATAGAATATAGGTTTGCGCCGTTTCAGGCAAAACCTGACGCTTCTTCGCCGTGTAAACAGAGTTCTCTGACCCGAAAACAGGCTCGTTTTCGGCAGAAAGCATAAAATTTGAGCCAAAAATTATCTCTGTAGTGTAACGCAGTCCCGCCGGGATGTTCATTTCAGGCCTCACGCATTCCAAAAGCATGGCGGCGGCATACCGCACATTCATTATCCTGCGCAGACCAGGCGGGAAATATGCAGCCACACACCCGGCATTGTGCTTGTTCAAGCCTGGAAACGGTTAACGTACTTTCACTGTTTTCACGCGCGGATACGGAGATAGCGCCATCAAAGCACACCGCCTCGCAGTTGCCACAACCGGTACATTTCACAGGATCCAGCGTTAATGCCAGATTATCCAGGCGGATGGCTTGTTCGGGACAGACACGGCTACAGGCGCCGCAGAGTACGCAACGGTGTTTATCGAGATCAACGTGATATTCACTGATCTGTGTAAAACGGGCGCGCCTGAACCGACGCCCGACAGGTACGTTACCGGCAGAAGCGCCTTCGTTTTTAAGATGCAACCACCGGCGGCGTGAACCGTTCATCGTTTGCCGGGACGGTGGCACAATATTCCACAGCGGTTCCTGCATTCGTTTCAGGCGAACATTCAGCGTGGCGATGGCCTGAAACCAGCCAGCCGCGCTTTCCGCTTTCATCTCAACAAAACGGATGCCGTATTCGCTGTGCCACATCAGCAATTCTTCAGTACAGGGCGCAACGCGAGTCAGCGGCATCACCAGCCGGTCAGCGCGGTAAAACATCACGTTAGTATTGATGTGCATCCAGGTCGCGACAGACGTATGAGCGTAAATCGCGCTCATGCAGAAGAGATCAATCAGGCCCAAAAGAGAAGCGAGCAGCAGAAGAGAAGTCACGACGCGTTTTGCTACCAGCCCGATCAGCCTGGTCAACCCCAGAATACCGAGATAGAGACTGGCGAAAACGATTTCCCGGCTCAGCCAGGAACTGCTGATATGACTCAGTGCATGAAAGGCATTCAGCGGATAGCCCAGATGCGCGGTTGAAGCGACAAGGCCCAGCGCACCGGCGACAAAAGCCAGCAACATGGCAGGTACTGCAACGCGCCATTTTTCCTGCGTATTCAGACTGTCAGCGGCATACATCAGGATAAATGTGGTGAAAAGCGTGCTGCCTGCGGAAAGCTGGATATGGTGGCCAGCAGCGTCGAGCCGCGCGCGGTACGTTCGCCACAATTATGCCGCGGTGACTCACTTTTAGGTAAGAATAGAGGTTTCATCATCGTTTGATGGAGCCTGACATTCTTGATGTTTATTTGTTAAGCATTACTAATCACTTTTACGAATATCTCGTCACAAAAAAGTAACATTTCCCCCGTTAAATTCAGCGCCACCAGCCTTCGTTTCCCTTCATTTTTCCCGTTTCCTTTCAATATCCGGATTATGCGTTAGATTTATAATGTGTGACATGAGTCACACAAAAACCATAAGAAAAGTAATGATTAGGGAGCATCTGTGAGTGAGAAAATAAACAGTGGCGGTCGGGATGATGCGGCGAAAGCCTCGCAACCGACCGAACCGCTGGTGAAAGTAATTGCCTTTATTGCCACCCTGGGTGGCTTACTTTTTGGCTACGATACCGGGGTGATTGCCGGTGCTTTGCTGTTCATGAAGCACGATCTGCATCTGACATCGTTAACAACCGGGATGGTCACCAGCTTCCTGATACTGGGTTCGGCTGTGGGTGCAGTCTGTGCTGGTCGCGTGGCTGACCGTTTCGGGCGTAAGAAAGTCATTCTGGTGATGGCACTGATCTTTATGGCCGGTTCGCTCGGTTGTGCCACGGCGCCCAACGTCGTGATAATGATTATCTGCCGGTTTATTCTGGGGCTGGCAGTCGGTGGCGCGGCAGCGATTGTGCCCATCTATATCGCGGAAATCGTCCCCTCTCATCGCCGCTGGCAGTTCGTTACATTACAGGAACTGATGATCGTCTCCGGCCAGCTGATTGCGTATACCAGTAATGCGGCCATCAACGAAGTGTGGGGTGGCGAAACCACCTGGCGCTGGATGCTGGGTGTCGCCTGCGTTCCGGCCGTGGTGCTGTGGGTCGGGATGCTTTTCCTGCCTGATACTCCGCGCTGGTATGCCATGCACGGCCGCTATCGCGAAGCGCGTGACGTGCTGGAGCGTACCCGTAAGGCAGGCAGAGTAGAGAAAGAGCTGAGCGAGATCCGCAGTTCCATGAGTTCCAAAAGCGAGAAGCATTCCCGCCGCCAGAAGACTATCTCCGTGTGGATGAAACGTCTGGTGTTTCTGGGGATTGGTATCGCCATGCTGCAACAACTCTCCGGCGTGAATACCATTATGTTCTACGCACCGACCATGTTGCAGGCCACGGGGTTAAGCACTAATGCGTCTCTGATGGCGACTATCGCCAACGGGGTCATCTCAGTGATCATGACGTTTGTGGGCATCATGCTGCTCAGCCGTTTCGGGCGCCGTCCGCTGCTGCTGACCGGTCAGATCGGCTGTACCCTGACGCTGCTTGCCATCGGATTAGTCACCTGGCTGATGCCGGAAACTGTCAACGGTCATCCCGATGCGGTTCGCAGCTATCTGGTACTTGGCGGTATGCTGATTTTCCTGTGCTTCCAGCAGGGCGCGTTGTCGCCTGTTACCTGGCTGCTGCTGTCGGAAATGTTCCCGATGCGCATCCGCGGCATGGCTAACGGCGTATCGGTATTTGCCATGCAGATGACCAACTTCTCCATCGCCTTTATGTTCCCGATCATGCTGGAGTCTATCGGGCTGACGATGTCATTCTTCTGCTTTGCCGCCATCGGTGTCGCAGGCGGAATATTTGCCATTATCTTTGCGCCTGAAACGCAGGGTAAAACGTTAGAACAGATTGAGAAACACTTTAAAAAGCACTTGCAGGATGACCCTGCTCCGCAGGAAGCAGGAAGTTAAGCTGGTCATGTAATAACCCTGCCTGGTCAGCATGATATCTGGCCAGGCAGTCGCTTCAAAAGAAAGAAAAGGCTGCCCCCGCCATCCTCACATTTGATGCATCATGTTGTATAATCGTTTTCCACGGCCTCTTCCCAACTCCGGGTATGCGCACTCTCATTGCTACGGTGAACTTTTGAATTATCCCATCAACTCAATTAATCACGCCTATCTGGGCAGCAGCGTTTACGCCACCTTGCGCGAGGCACTGATTACCGGCCGCCTGAAACCTAATGATCGTTTACGTATCCGCGAACTGGCCGAACAGGTGGGTACCAGTGTCACGCCGGTGCGGGATGCGATTTTACAGCTGGCCAAAGAACAGGCGCTGGAAATGCGTACCCCGAAAGACATCCGCGTACCGCAGCTCGATGAACAGCAATATCAGGAAATTCGCACCTTACGGCTGGAACTGGAAGGTCTCGGGGCGGAGAAAGCAGCGCAATCGGTAACGGAATATGAGTTGCAACGGATTACGCAGAATATTAAAGATAACCGCAAAGCCATCAGCAGCGAAGATTTGCCCGAAGCACTGCGCCTCAACAGCGAGTTCCATCTGATGCTCTCACAAAGTGCGCGGATGCCCCTTTTAAGCAATTTCATCGACAGTTTATGGATGCGCACCGGCCCGCTGATTGCACAGGCTTATGCTCATTTCTCACAACGTATGGCCATTGAACATCACGAAGAGATTTTGATTGCACTGCGTAAAGGCGACGGCGCAACCGCCAGGCGTGCCATTCAGGAAGACATTCTCGACGGCAGCCAGAAGATGGTCGAGTTTCTGAGCGTAAGTCGCAAAGTCCTGTAGCGTGCGTGCTAACGTATGCGCTGAGAAAAAAGGGTATTCAGGGGGTCTGAGATTATCTCGCGGACTCTTTTTAATGTATTAAGTGAAATCGCATTTATTTGACACATAGAAGAAAACATCAGCCAGCAGTATCTGGCATACTGTAACAACAGAAATTACCTGAGGATATCATTTTCAAAAACAACTTCATTTCTCTGACGCTTTGCCAGATAGAGATTCGTATCGGCTTTAGAAATGATTTCTTGTAATGTTGCATTCTGTTTCTCACACTGAGAGATACCGATACTTACTGATAAAGATAAATCATCAAGTTTTAAACTCTTCACTGAATGACGGATCCTGTTTGCGATTAATAATGCATCTGCAGGTGTGGTATCTTTAAGTATAACGATAAATTCATCGCCTCCCACCCTGCCAACAAAGTCAGTTCCACGTAAGCTCTTAAGTATTGTTTCAGCAATCAGAGAAATAGCCGTATCACCTTTGGCATGGCCATAGGTGTTATTCACGTCTCTTAAATGATCAAGGTCGATCACTAAAACACTAAAAGGCACATTATTTTTCTTGGATTTTTCTAATTCGTAACTTGCTTTCGCGTAAAATGCCTCCCTTCGTAAACATCCTGTTAATCCATCTTTAGATGCATATTCATTGAGGACCCGGAGATATCCTCCTGCTATTAATGACAGTAAATAGCTAATAACCATCGATAAAATGATAATAATTAATGCAGGCCAGACGTTCGAAAAATTCATTATAGATTTCGAGAAAGCGGGTTTTCCCAGAATGGAGTATTTACGTATTTTAACCCCGACTAAACTGTAGCCTTTATCATGCAAGGGTAAAATAGAAATGATGGTATTCTCATCAGCAAACCTTCCGATAGCAAATCCACGATTAGCACACACTTTATTTAATACAACGGGAATATTATGAGGCTGTATTTCTTTGACTGAAGTTAAAAACTCTCGGATTTTGGCGTTACATTCTTGCGGATTTCCTGACTTAGAGAACAGTAAAGTCTTAACTTGCACCTCAGTGTATTGTGAAGGATTCCTGATATAGTTTCCTGCTGAGATATCTCCTTGCAAATTATCTGAATCATAAAAGCTGCCCATATTTTGAATGTTATTAATATTGCCTTTCCACTCCTGAACATCCTGGCTGTACAATAAAGGGAAAATAATAAGTGAAGAGACCACACCACCAAATAAAACAAATGAAACAGGTTTTGTAAGTAACGGGAGTAATACTACCCACTTCCAACTTGAATAAATCATTCTTTACTCCCTGAGTAACCATCACATTCTTAATACATTCAAGTAATTTATAATTCCCTCATGTGATTTTAAAATACCACTCACCAGGTCTTCAACAAAGATCTTTTTGATAAAGAGTTAACTCTGTTTTTGTTATGAATTGACTAAGATTTTTAAATCGCTACATTCAAGACCCGACATTCAGTACCTCATCAGCTAAAGGCGCATACATTACGCGGATAGCCGATGTTCCTGAATTCTATAGCACATTCGGTTTCGCAAATGTGCGTTCCTTATCCCGGCATCTCCGCCAGCACGCTTGCCAGTGTTTGCAGCAACAGCGTCGCGTGTTCCGGCTGGAAGACCAGCGGCGGGCGAATTTTCAGGACATTCGCCGCCGGTCCCGTAGCACTAATCAAAACCTGTTTCTGGCGCATTTCATTGACGATAAATGCCGCCAGTTCCGGCGCAGGCGTATTGCGCTGATCGCTCACCAGTTCCACACCGATAAACAAACCGTCGCCGCGTACATCGCCGATGACCGGATAACGTTGCGCCAGTTTTTGTAGCCCTTCACGCAAGATTGCGCCGGTCATCTGCGCATTCTGCTGCAACTCTTCACGACGCAAAATCTGTAAAACGGCATGCGCGGCGCGGCAGGAAACCGGGTTACCGCCGAAAGTATTGAAATAGCGCTGACGGCGGCCAAATTCCGCGAACAGTTCCGGTCTGCCGACCAGCCCGGCGACCGGATGACCGTTACCCATCGGTTTGCCCAGACTGACCAGGTCAGGCGTCACGCCGTAGCGGGCGAATCCCCAGCGCTGGCTGCCGGTACGGCCAAAACCGGGCTGCACTTCGTCTGCGATAAATAATCCACCCGCCGCACGCACCAGCCCGACGGCGCGCTGCATGTCCAGCGGGTCCGGGCTGAATACACCATCACTGGAGAAAATCGTGTCCACTAACAGCGCCGCCGGTTTCACGCCCGCGTGTTTCATTTCTTCCAGCGCGCGCTCCACGCCCGCAGAGAATACGCCGGGATGGCGGAACGTGTCCGGCGCATCAGTCAGCCAGACATTTTTGCCTTGCTCAAACCCGTCACCAAGCGAGGGGGAAAGTTCTGCCAGCGCGCTGGTCACACCGTGATACGCCCAGCTCGTCACAATAACGCCCTGCCCGCCGGTAATTTGTCGTGCGACACGCAGCGCCAGATCGTTGGCTTCGCTGCCGGTGCAGGTCATGGTCAGGTTGCGCAGCTCAGGAGGAAACTCGGTCAGGAAATCTTCAGCAAATTCGACAATCGCATCATTCAGATAACGCGTGTGTGTATTGAGTTGCGCGGCCTGCGTGGTGATGGCTTCAACCACCGCCGGATGGCAATGACCGACAGACGCAACATTATTGTAAGCATCCAGATAGCGCCGCCCTTCGCTGTCATATAACCAGACGCCTTCGCCGCGCACCACATGCAGCGGTTCCTGATAAAACAGCCGGTAACCGCCGCCAAGAAATTGCTGACGACCTTCTAAAACCTGTTTCGGAGTGAGCATATAACGGCCTCTTATTTCTGTTCAAACGCGCATGACTGACGAAATATCAGGTCAGTCTGCGAAAACGGCAGCGCCATCAGACGCGATAAACTTCCCCATGCATGCACCTGATTACGCAAAATATAATCACGGTTTTGCGGATACAGCACCGCACGATGCTGGGCAATCAGCAGACTCAGCGCCAGTCGTGACGCCACCAGTTCCGGTAAAACATCCAGCTCGGCACCGGTGAGTTGCAAACGCGCGGTATACGCAGCAATCATCGGACGGCAATAGAGGAAAAGATCGTCGCCGTCGCTATCGAGCTGATAAGCCAGGGCGGTAGCCAGTTCGTTAATCAGGGGCGCGTGAAGGGCGTCACCGAAATCAATAATGCCCGCGAGACGCTGCGGATCAGCGCTGTTTACCAGAACGTTATGGGCATTCAGGTCATTGTGGATCACTTGTCTGCGCAACCGCTGGCTGGCCGGAACCACTTTTTGCCGGTGGGTTTCCAGCACGCGGGTAATGGTGCGGCGCTGCTCAGGGTCAGTGAGTTGCGTTAACCAGCCCTCGAGGCGTGACATGTCGCTGATGTCCCACAGCAGATCACGCTGTGCGCCGGGATGGTTAAAATCGCTCAGCGCGATATCCAGCCGTGCCAGCGTGTCGCCAATTTCCCGCATCAGCACCGCTGAACGCGACACCTGATATTGCGCGATACCGGGCAGATAACTGACGGCACGCAGTGTCAGCATTTGTCCGTCAACCGTCACCTGCGGCGTAAGTTCACCGTGGCGACTTTCCTGCAACCGTGGCACCGGCAACTGGCTGTCGCGTATCGCCAGATGGCTGAGAATGGCGGTCTGGAAAGCCACTTCTGCGGGCACTTCCGCCGGATTAACAAACCGCAACATGTAAGCGTGGCCAGGCCCCGTGGTCAGGCAAAAATTGCTGTCGCGTTCGCCGCCCAGCACCTCCGCTTTGCCTTCCAGCCCGTAAACCTGCGCAGCAATATTTTCTGCCTGCGACCTGCTGACACGCGGTACCTCCGTGGTGAGCAATGACGGCGCTTCAGACATGCTGACCGCCGTTCACATGTATTTCAGCGCCGTTCACGTAAGAAGCGCCCGATGTGCACAGAAAATGGATCAGTGAAGCGACTTCTTCAGCCTTACCCAGTCGCTGCAACGGCACGCTGCGCTCGACAATTTCCTGCGTGCCCGGCGAGAGGATCGCGGTATCAATTTCCCCCGGCGCAATGGCATTTACCCGTATGCCGTGCGGGCCGAATTCGTGTGCCATTTCGCGGGTCAGCGTCGAGAGCGCCGCTTTAGAACAGGCATAGGCCACACCGGCAAACGGATGCACTTTGCTGCCCGCAATCGAGGTTACGTTGATAATGCTGCCCTGTGCGGTTTTCAGTTCATCAAATAATCCGGTTGCCAGAATGGCGGTTGAAAACAGGTTGACGTTAAACACCTGCAACCAGGTGGCGTAATCACTGTCGAGCACACCGAGACGACCACCGGTAGGGGTTTTCGGTGAAATACCCGCGTTATCGACCAGCGCATCCAGCCGTCCGCCGAGGCGTTCTTTGATCATCGGCAGGGCTTTCTGCACGCTGTCGATGTCTTCCAGATCCAGGTGAATATGATTGAGAAAACCCTCTGCCCACGGACATTCATCCACCCAGTTCTGCCGCGATGCGGTGAAAATCCGCCACCCCGCAGCATAGAAATGTTTGACCGTCGCGTGACCAATGCCACGGCTTGCGCCGGTCAGCAAAAGCGTTTTTTTCTGAGTTGTGTCAGTCATGAGAAATGGCTCCCGTTACTTTTGATATTTGATGCATCAGGAATAATCAAAAAAAGAGGACCTGTAAAGTCCTCTGATGAATTTAACGTCAGTGTGTTGCCGTCGAATGACGCAGGCGTTCGCCACGGCGGCGCAGCAGTTCCATCACCAGCAGCAAAATCAGCGATGCACCGACCATCAGCGACGCCGCCGCCGCAATGGTCGGGTCGAGGTTTTCACGAATACCGGCAAACATCTGGATAGGCAGCGTGCGCTGACGCGGGCTGGCAAGAAATAACGTCACCACCACTTCGTCGAATGACGCCGCAAACGCAAACAGCGCTCCTGAGAAAACACCCGGCGCAATCAGCGGCAGCGTAACTTTACGGAATACGGTCCACGGCGACGCGCCGAGGCTGGCGGCGGCGCGGGATAAATTGCGGTCGTAATTTTTGAGTATCGCCACTACCGTGATCACCACAAACGGCACGCCAAGTAATGCATGTGCCAGCACCAGCCCGAGATAACTGTTGAGCAGCGATACGCGGGCAAAGAAGAAGAACATGCCAACGGCGATAATCACTACCGGCGCGATCATCGGCGAAATCAGAATGGCCATCACCAGTGATTTACCGCGAAATTCACCGCGCACCAGCCCGACCGCAGCCAGAACGCCGAGAAGGGTGGCGAGCAAAGTCGCCAGTGGCGCAATCAGCAGGCTGTTACCCAGTGAACTCAGCCATTCATTGGAATGGAAAAACGTCTGATACCAGCGCAGCGAAAACCCTGTCAGCGGATAGCTGAGAAACGAACCGGCGTTAAATGACAGCGGCACGATGATCAGCACCGGCACAATCAGAAACAGCAGGACCGCCGCACTGTAGAAATTAAAACACCAGCGCCATAACCGCAGGATTAACGCCCCTTTTTGTCTCATTGCGTGTTTCATCTTCGGGCTCCTTAATGCGCTGCAATTTCAGCTTTGGTGCGCGTAACGCGGATGTAAACGATGTACAGCAGCACCACAATCACCAGCAACTGACTGCCCAGCGCTGCGGCCATGCCCCAGTTCATGGTCGTATTGGTAAAGAACGCCACGAAGTAACTGACCATCTGATCGCCCGGACCGCCCAGCAACGCAGGCGTGATGTAGTAACCAATCGCCATCATAAACACCAGCAATGCACCGGCAGTGACACCCGCGTAGGTTTGCGGCACGTACACCCGCCAGAAGGCGGAGAAAGGATGCGCACCCAGTGAAATCGCGGCGCGAACATAATTAGGCGAAATGCTTTTCATCACCGCATATAAAGGAAGGACGATAAACGGCAGCATGATGTGCGTCATCGAGATATAAACGCCGAGGCGGTTGAACACCATCACCAGCGGGTGATCGATAATGCCGGTGGAAAGTAACGCGCGGTTAATCAGGCCGCCCGATTGCAACAGCACAATCCAGCTGGCTGTGCGGACAATCAACGACGTCCAGAACGGCAGCAACACCAGAATCATCAGCAAATTCGCGCGTCCGGAAGGTTGTTTTGCCAGCCAGTACGCCAGCGGATAACCCAGCACGACGCAGCAAATCGTCACCACCAGCGCCATCCACAATGTGCGCAGCAGCACGTTGACGTACAGCGCCTGATCCGGTGGCAGTGCGACAATTTTGCCAGTATCCACGTCTACCTTCCGGTCGAACGCCGACAATAAATAGAGAGAAGTCACCGGCCCCGAAGCACGTTGCAGCGTCTGCCAGGTGCTGAGTTCACCCCACAGCGGCATGCTCTGGATTAACGGTTCACGGATCGCGCCCCCTCCCGCGGGTACTTGACGTAATGTGCCAGTGATCAGGCTGCGGTAACGGTTATCTTCGTAGCTTAAACGCTTGGCAATGGTTGCCATCTGACCGCTGCTGCGGGCATGACGCAAATCGGTGACCAGTGCAGTAAACGTCGCTTCATCCGGCACGGTTTTGCCGTCCCAGTGTGCAAGCTGCGCCACAGTTTCCGGCAGGGTTGCGCCCAGTTCCGGATTAGTCACACTCTTGCCCAGAATGGACGCAATCGGGAACAGAAAACTGACAATAACAAACAGCAACAGCGGCGCGATCAGCAATAAAGAACGACGCGTATACGCCGCTTCCACTTTACGCAGACGCTGACGCAATGTTGGCCCTTCTGCTGATCCCTCCGTCACCGGTGTGGTCAACATTTCGGTTTGACTCATGTTTTTCTCCCGCTGCGAGGTTTTTATGCTTTTATCGGGCTCACAGCCCAAAATCATTCGAGTTGCAGCAAGGCGGCGAACGAGACGGATCCCCGGGAGCATACTTGAGTATGTGACCGGGGTTCACGAGTGAAGCCAGCGCAGGTGCAGCTTGAAGGATGAAGGACCGACTACTTAGAAGACCAGGCGTTGAACCGTTGCTCGAGATCTTCACCATGCTCAATCCAGAAGTGAGTATCTACCTGCAAAGCGCCTGCCAGATTTTTCTCAGCAGTTGGCAGATTCTGAGCATATTTCGCGTCTATCATGCCGGTGACCGACTTCTCGGTCGGGCCATAGGGGATGGTTTCGGCAAAGACTTTCTGGTTTTCAGGTTTGTTGGCGAAGGCTATAAACTGTTCGGCCAGATCTTTGTGTTTGGAACCTTTGACAATGGCCCAGCTGTCGAGGTCGTAGAGACTGTTGTCCCAGACCATTTTGAAATCGTGGCCTTCACCTTGCGCGGCGCTGACGCGGCCATTATACGCAGAGGTCATGACCACATCGCCGGACACCAGCCATTGCAACGGCTGTGCACCGGATTCCCACCACTGAATGTTCGGTTTGATCTGATCAAGTTTTTTGAAAGCACGTTCAACGCCCGCAGGGGTTGCCAGAACTTTGTAAATATCTTCACGTTTCACACCGTCTGCCAGTAAGGCGATTTCCAGCGTGAATTTGGCGCTCTTGCGCAGTGCGCGTTTGCCCGGAAAATCTTTCACGTCCCAGAAGTCGGCCCAACTGGTTGGCGCTTTTTTCAGTTTACTGGCGTCATAAGTCAGCACGGTTGACCACAGGAAGATGCCCGCACCACATTCGGTGACCGCGCCCGGCACGTACTGCGTTTTGTCGCCCAGCTTGTTCCAGTCCAGCGGTTCGAACAGCCCTTCATCACAGCCGCGGATAAGCTCCGGGCTTTCCACTTCCACGACGTCCCAGCCAACCTGTTTGGTTTCAACCATGGCACGGATGCGCGCCATTTCGCCATTGTATTCTCCTGGCTCAATCGTGCCTTTTCCTGCTGCCGCAAAAGGTTTGTAAAATGCTTTGTCCTGGGCGTCCTTATTCAGGCCACCAAAAGAAATCACGGTCAGGGATTCCGCCTGAGCCTGAAACACCAACCCTGCTAGAAGCGTGGTAAGGGCTATTTTCTTGAACATGCTGTGACTCCTGGGTTAACGAAAAAGTAAGGAAAAACGCTAAGAGAACGGCATTGTTAAAAATATGATGCATCATATTTTATAATGAAGCATAAACCATGCCATTCCGGTTGAGTCCATCCGCCACGCACAGAACGGCGGGCGGACAGGGATTGAAGAGGCGTTATGTGATTTTTTTATGCCTCATGACACTCAGTTTCTTATTATTGGCACTGCTTTCGTGCATCTGTGCACTCTGTCTGAACGGCTAATCACTCAGCCCGATGCACAGGTTTCCTCAGTCAGCCAGCACACGGGACAAAATTGCCAGGGCTTCTTTAAACTGCACATCAGGAATGGTCAGCGGATAAAGGAAACGGATCACGTTGCCATGCACACCGCAACTGAGCATCAGCAATCCCGCGTCCAGCGCTTTGCGCAGATACTGTTTGGTCAGTTCAGAAGAAGGTTTTCCGGTCACGGGATCGTTAAATTCGGCCGCCACCATTGAACCACGCGCACGGACATCCACCAGTGCCGCACAATTCGCTTTGGCTTTCCCGAGTACTTCAGTCAGCTCTGCACCGAGACGATTTGCGCGCTCGCACAATTTTTCTTCTTCGATGATATCCAGCACTGCCAGCGCAGAGGCCACGGCCAGCGGATTACCCGCGTAAGTACCGCCAAGGCCGCCCGGCTCCGGTGCGTCCATCAGCCCGGCGCGCCCGGTTACGCCCGAGATCGGCAAACCGCCGCCGAGGCTTTTCGCCATCGTGACGATGTCCGGTTTGGCATCGGGATAGTATTCTGACGCGAACATTTTACCGGTACGCGCAAAGCCGCTCTGTACTTCGTCGGCAATCATCACGATGCCGTGACGGTCACAGATTTCGCGCAGCCCTTTCACGAAATCTTCCGGCGCGATATTGAAACCGCCCTCGCCTTGTACCGGCTCATACAGGATCGCAGCAATTTGCTGCGGCGCGATATCGCTGCGAAAAATACGTTCAATACTGTCGAGTGCCATTTCAGTGGTGACACCGTGAACGGCGTTGGGATATTGGGCGTGGAAGACCGAGGCCGGGAACGGCCCGAAGCCCACTTTGTAAGGCACTACTTTGCCGGTCAACGCCATGGTCAGCAGCGTGCGGCCATGAAATGCACCGGAGAAAGTGATGATGCCCGGGCGACCGGTGGCGGAGCGGGCAATTTTCACCGCGTTTTCGACAGCTTCCGCGCCGGTACTGAAGAAAGTGGTTTTCGCTTTGCCGCTCACAGGAGAAATCGCGTTGATGCGTTCAGCCAGATTCACAAAGCTGGCATAAGGCACAATCTGGTAGGAAGTGTGTGTGAACAGGTCGAGCTGGTTGCGGATGGCTTCAACGATTTTCGGGTGACGATGCCCGGTGTTCAGAACCGCAATCCCGGCAGTGAAATCGATGTATTCCCGCCCGTGTTCATCCCACAGCGTGGCATTTTCTGCTTTTGCCGCATAGAAATCACACATGACACCTACACCACGCGGCGTCGCTTCTTTACGGCGTTTTTCCAGTTCACTGTGACTCATCTTTCGCTCCTGCCTTCAGGTTGATGTTTTATAGATTGCCGGTTGCGAGATGAACAATTTGTCGAATTAGCAATCTGTACTTGTTTTTTATCCCGCCAGCGGCTCTATAATCCAGAACCAGTTTCATTTATTTTGAGGATCCACTTTTGCGCTCATTGCTTTCTGACCTCATTTTGCAACGTCTCACTGAGCTTTCAGATGCCCGGCCCGGCACGCTGAACAAGCGGGTTTATCAGGCATTACAACAGGCTATATTTGATGGCAGTATTGCGCCTGGCAGCCGCTTGCCCGCCTCAAGAGACCTTGCCAAAGAACTGGATATTTCGCGCAATACGGTGCTGGCTGCCTACGAGCAGTTACAGGCCGAAGGCTACATTCAGACCCGCACCGGAAGCGGAACCTTCGTTCCCGCAGATTTACCGAAAGACGGCGTGATCGCCGATAAAATACCTCCGCGCTGCGCACCGGTTCGCAGCCATGTGTCACTTTCCAAGCGCGGTTCTCAACTGCTGACGCGTACCGGCGTTGCCTCGCATCAGTGGGGCGCGTTTATGCCGGGGGTACCGGACGTCACAAAATTTCCGCATGACATCTGGCGTAAGTTGCAGAACCGTCTGAGCCGTCGTCTGCCGCCCGAATTCCTCACCTACTCCCGCCATGGTGGCTGCCCGCAACTGCAACATGCGCTGGCAGATTATTTGCGTATAGCGCGTTCTGTTGACTGCACGGCAGATCAGATCCTTATTACCGCCGGTACCCACCAGGCGCTGGATTTGCTGGCGAAAATGCTCTGTGACCCGGGCGATGTTGCCTGGATTGAGGAACCGAGCTACTGGGGAATACGCAATGTGCTGACCATCAACGGCGTGGATATTCAGCCGGTGCCGGTGGATGAAAACGGGCTGAACCCGCCTGACAGCCCGCCACAGGACCGCGCACCTAAGCTGATATGCGTGACACCGTCACATCACTATCCGCTCGGTTCAGTGATGAGTCTGGCCCGACGGCAAAAAATTCTTGCCATCGCCAGCCAGCAAGGTAGCTGGGTAGTGGAAGATGATTACGACAGCGAATTTCGCTATTCGGGCAGTCCGATCCCCGCGTTGCAGGGACTGAGCAGCGATGCGCCGGTGATTTACATCGGTACATTCAGTAAGACATTGTATCCGGCAATGCGGATAAGTTATGTCGTCCTGCCGCGCCCGCTGGCCTCGCGCCTCAAAATTGCGCACTCCGAGTTGTACCGTGCCGGTAACGGACTGACGCAACTTACGCTTGCGGAATTTATTCGCGAAGGGCATTACGCCGCCCACATCCGCCGGATGCGATTGCTTTACGGCAGACGACGTAATGCCCTGATACGGCTTATCGGACAGGAACTCGGTCCGGAATTCCTGTGTGAAAACAGCAATGCCGGTTTGCATCTGATTTTGTCACTGCCTGATTCGATTGATGATGTGGCGCTGAGCGCAGAGCTGGAGCAGAAAAAAATTCTCACTCGGCCTCTGTCGGCATATTACCTGCGCCCTGCCCCGCGGCGCGGGCTTTTGCTCGGTTACGGTTGCGTTCCTGAAGAAGAAATTGAAACGGCTTTCGGGCACATCGTGGAGTGTTTACGACACAGGCTGCAAGCCGGTGGTGCAATCCCGGGGGCTGACAATAGGGTGCTGACCCTGCAAGGTGATTTGCCTGATCCTGCGTAAAACACAGATCTTACTGCTAGCAATAAACTCTTTTAAAATAAAAATAACAATAAGATTCATAAGCCTGCGAGATTTCTCTCAGGCTTATTTTTTGTGTTATTTTGTC
Organism: Rahnella sp. 2050; assembly: GCF_040544515.1. Classification (NCBI taxonomy): domain Bacteria; kingdom Pseudomonadati; phylum Pseudomonadota; class Gammaproteobacteria; order Enterobacterales; family Yersiniaceae; genus Rahnella; species Rahnella sp. 2050. The sequence goes on from NZ_JBEPKE010000003.1 coordinate 372,064, forward strand.
AAAAAATGCTTGTTAGCGTCAGAAGCGGATGGTAAAGATTTTTAATAACGCCAGACAAACAATCCTTCTGAGGATGTTTTATGCACAAATTGTGCCGTATCGCGTCATCCCATTTTCGATAATTTTATTTGCGGAGTGCCTGTGATGAGAACGTATGTCAGCTTCAAAAATATCAAAAAGAGTTACGACGGGGACAAGCTGGTAGTCAAAAACCTCAACCTTGATGTGCACGAAGGAGAATTTCTGACGCTGTTGGGTCCTTCCGGTTCCGGCAAAACCACCAGTCTGATGATGCTTGCAGGTTTTGAAACGCCTACCCAGGGTGAAATCTTACTGCGCGATAAACCTCTGCATAATTTGCCACCACATCAGCGAGATATCGGCATGGTGTTCCAGAACTATGCGCTTTTCCCTCACATGACCGTGGCGGAAAATCTGGCATTTCCACTGACCATTCGACGGCTTAATAAATCTGATATCAAAGAGAAAGTTGACCGCATTCTGGACATGGTCAAACTCAAATCTCTGGCTGACCGCTACCCTGCCCAAATGTCGGGCGGTCAGCAGCAACGTGTTGCGCTAGCCCGCGCGCTGGTGTTTGAACCTAAGCTGGTGCTGATGGACGAACCCCTTGGTGCGCTGGATAAACAATTGCGCGAACATATGCAGATGGAAATTAAGCAACTTCATAAAATGTTGGATCTGACGATTGTTTATGTAACGCATGACCAGAGCGAAGCAATGACGATGTCTGACCGTGTTGCGGTGTTCAATGATGGTGTGATCCAGCAGATGGACAGCCCGAATGTGATTTATGAAAAACCGGATAATGCATTCGTGGCTCAGTTCATCGGCGAGAATAACAGCCTGCTGGCCACCAACAATGCTGCCGAAGGCGACTATTACCGCGCATCACTCGATGACGGCACTCAACTGCGTGCAGTAAAAATTCGCCCAAGCTCGCCGGGCAAAAAGATTTTGCTCTCTATTCGCCCTGAGCGTATTCACGTAAATAATCCGCAACCCGGAATGGAACAGGTGAAGGCAAGAATTCAGCAATTCATTTATCTGGGTGATCACGTACGCATGATGACGGAAGTGGCCGGTCAGGATAATTTTATGGTTAAACTTTCTGCGGCTGCAATGAAACAGGAGTGGCAACCCGGCGCTGAAGTGCTTCTTTCCTGGCAACCTGAACATCTCCGGGCACTTGATGTTGTCACGCATTAATCACCTGATTGTATGATTGTATGATTGTATGATTGTATGATTGTATGATTGTATGATTGTTGAATCCTAAGATTCTTTATCTTGGGATTCAATGATTACCAGATGTCAGGATTCACTATACCTATATTCTACTATCTCCTCATCTTGCACTCTCAGAATCCTGAAATCCCTGCATCTTCGAATCCGGTGATTTGCTATTTCCACTATCTTTTAATCCCAATATCTCTGAATCATTTGTACAGGTGAATGACCAATCATAATCTCAGGATTGTATAATCTCAGAATAACCAGAATCACAGGATTCTATCGAGACACTAACCACATGGTATCCTGCAATCGAAGATCCACCACAGAATCCTGTAATCATACAATCCTCAATGGGAATCTCAGGATTATGTAATCCTTCAATATAATCCTGTAATCACAGAATCATAACATTAAATAAAATCACTACAACTGACTTAACTTCATGTAAAACATCAACTAATCATTAAATCCTGTAATCCTACCTGCGATTTTAATCCTGAAATCCTGTAATCACATAAGCATCCTGGCATTCCAGGATTCTCTCAATTGCATCTTATGATAGCCAGGCAGCAGAGTATTTAATTAATGGAATCCTGAAATCCTATAATCTTAATTAGGATTCTACTATCCTGTAATCATAGAATACCTGGAGGCTGGTACAGGATAATCTGAACCCGTCTTTCATCCTAAGATAGCAGCCTTGCAGGATTTAGAGATTCCAGGATTCAAAGATATTTAGCCGCTGGTTCATGATAATCACAGGATTCCAATACTTCCAGGATTAAGAGATCATGCCCGGTTGAATGAAATCCTGAGACTGGAAAAATCCTGTAATCAAACAATCCTGCCACTCCTGAAATCACGAAATCTGAAGATGGTGAGATGGTGAGATGGTGAGATGGTGAGATGGTGAGATTTTATAGCAGGATGTTCATATGTCTGGCGTAAAACTGTATGTACTTAAGACATGCAAAACTCATAAGGAATCATTGCATCCTGAAATCCTAAGATTTAAAAATCCTAAAATCCGGAGATGTACATTGATGACTCTGCTTTTGCCCGACTTGCTTTGACATCCCAACTGCGTTCCAACCGGAATCACTGAATCATATAATCACAGGCTTTAATCATCCTGGAATCACAAGATTGACTACTTATTGGCTCCACGCATCATAATCTCATAATCTTGAGATTTCATAATCACAAGATATTATAATTCGATAATCCTAAAATATTGAAATCCCCGGATGCAAACTTTATAGTAGCAGCACAATCCTGTGATTCATGGATTTAAAAATCTCAGAATCCTATGATTATAAAGTTTATGAATCCTGAAATCTTATGATTTTAGAATCATGTTATCTTCACTGAACGCTTCATCAGAGGTTGTCATGGCAGCGAAAATTATTTCTTTCCTGAACGGGAAGGGCGGAGTAGGGAAAACCACGACGTCTATAAACATAGCAACCTGTCTTGCCCGGCAAGGGCACAAGGTCGTAATGGTGGATACCGACCCGCAGGGGAGTATCAGCAACTGGTATGACGAAAGCAAATGCCTGTTCGATCTTGCAGAAGCGGCTTCAGAAAAAGAAGTCTATACCGTCCGTAAGCAACTGAAAGAATACGATTACGTGGTGATCGATGGTGCTGCTGCAATATCAGCTATTTCTTCCGCGGCGGTAATGGTGAGTGACCTGGTACTCATCCCCGTGACACCGTCACCTTTAGATTTTGCTGCCTGTGGCGCTATTCTGGCCGTCGTGGAAGCTCGCGAAAACTTGCAGCCGGTGATTGCCCGTTTTCTTATCACCAAAAAAGTCGCGTCAGCTAAAATGCTTGAAGTGTTGAAAGAATCCATTGCCGATACCGGCGTTCCCGCATTGCGTACTGGTACGACACAGCGCCAGGTTTACATCCGCACAATGATGGATGGCGGCACCGTTTTCGATACGACAGACGGAAACGCGAAAGGTGAAATTGAAATTATGACCAAAGAAATTACGGAGTTGCTGAAATGAAAATGAAACTTGGCCAGCACAGACAACTGACGACTGCACTGGAAGCGGTATCTAAACCACCCGCATCAGTGAAGAAATTGCAGACCAATATCGATGAAGAGCTACATCGCCGCTTTAAAACCAGTTGCTTCCTGCAAGATCGCGAAATGAAAGACGTCCTGACAGAGCTGATCGAAGCCTGGCTCATCACCAACGAACGGTCATAATGTGCTGATTACTGGCTGGATCGGGTCTCCCAAGGCCCGTTTCTGATGACATCTTGCCTGAGAACATTGCTCTGTCTGCCTTCAACGCTAACTTATCCCTTCTTGAATTATCTACTCCGGGGTGATCAGATCCCAAGATCAAATAATGTTTTGTTTATTTTTTAAGTTTAGATCTTTCTCTTTAGAGACGGTTTTTACTATTCATTATCAATAGGTTACTACACGTATTGTGGAGGTATTTCCTGCTTCAGGTGGAGATCCTTCCTGTTGGATGTGGATCCTTTTCATGCCAAATGTAGAGTCTTTTTCTGTGGATAATTTCTTTACGGATCAATCTATTATCTATGTGGAATGATTTTCTGTGGATATCTCGGTTACCCGCCAGCCAACAGCCACAGTAAGCTTAACATCTGCCTAACCGACTGTCACAACAGGCGTTTCTCATAAGTGGAAGGATTTCCTGATCCCATAGCTAACATTAATATGTGGAACAATTTCCTGTGACAGCGTCACGTTATGTCACGTACTCCGATAACGGATCCCAAATACCTGCAGACAGGGCAGACCCATTCTCTTTGAGGCGGTCAGGGAAGGGGATATGTGGAAGCTTTTCCTGATCCTCCCTATGTGGAAACATTATCTGATCCCTTGAAAGCATCTCCTCATCGCTTCTGCATAATAATTGTTATAAATCAGCAAATTAAAATAACTGTGACAACGTCACGTCTCTATATGTGGAATGTTTTCCTGATCAAAGATGATGATATTCACGATGCTTACCCGGCGAAAAACCACATTGCATGACTTTAGGTGGAGAAATTTCCTGATCCCATCCCGGTCTGTATGTGGAAACATTTTCTGTGAGCGCCATCGGGTTTCTTATGTGGAGTAATTTCCTGCTGACGCGATCATTGCCTCTTAATGTGGAGACATTTTCTGATCCCCATGCTGGCTATACGTGGAAAGTTTTCCTGTGCATCAGCTCAGGGTGAGAAACCCTGGACCGGAACGAAGTGAGAAGGGGATCACAAAGGTAAATTTGATGGTTTTATGTGCATGGGCGCTTCAAATGTGGAATGATTTTCTGATCGCGGTTAGGGTCTGGTTGCGCATTGCTGATAAAATTCAGCGAAGGTTATCACCCGCATATGTGGAATAATTTCCTGTAAAAAAACCGACGATCCAACGTATTAGAAAAAGGATCCCTGGAAGCGCTGAAAACAATATGTGGAGATTTTTCCTGTTCAGGTTTTTCGGATCCTTATTTAAAGTACTGATTTTAAGGGGATAAATAACCCTTGTTTTTACTTTACGTCGGTATTTTTTATGTGGAATAATTTACCTACTTTCCACTTATGGATCCTGCTACATGGAACTGAATAAACTCACCGTAGTTCAGGGGAATGATCTTCTTGAAGGCGCTTACAGCGTCACTCTGGATGAAATGCGCCTGCTAAATCTGGCGCTGGCACAAATTGATAGCAGGAAACCTCAGCCAGATACGCTTTATCGACTTTTCCCTCAGGACTATCAGCGGATCTACGGGGTAAACCCGACCAGCAGCCACCGCCAGTTGCGCGAAGCCGCTGAAAGCCTGATGAAAAAGCCGGTCACCATCTACAAACCGGACGTAAAAACCGGCAAGGTTCGCACTGTACAACTCTCCTGGTTTTCACGTCTTGAGTATGTGAGCAGTGACGATCACAGCGCAGTGGTTCTGCGATTCGGACAGGATGTTGCCCCGTATCTTTATGAACTTAAAGAGTCTTTTACCAAATTGAATTTTGCCAACATCGCAAAACTTGATACGCCGTTCTCCGTAAGGCTGTATGGCTGGCTCATCAAAGCTAAGAACCTCTACGGACGTCGCAGCGGTAAAGCCATAGAAGTGACGCTGGATCTCAACTGGATGCGCGAGAAGGCCGGTTTGGCGGGCAAATACGAGGACTATCGTGACTTCCGTCAGAAACTCCTTGAGCCGACGATCAACCGGATCAACGCCAATACCGATATTTCGGTGGTCTGGGAGCCAGTAAAGCAGGGCAGAACCGTGGTATCCATCAAGTTTGCCTATGTGGATGAATCTGCACCGGAAGCCAGCAAACCGCTGCGCCCGCGCTTACCGCGACGTCCGCGAGCTGTCGCCGGATCGGCGCTGGAAGGCGAGTGGGCGCGCCGTTGCATCACGATCTTCGAAGAATATCTCGACAAACTAAGCGCTTACGATGTGGATGAGAAGGCTACCTTGCCGGACCTGCGTAAGCTTTCGGGATGGTATAAGCTGATCGGCGAGAAGAGTAAGCATAAAGCGATCCTGGCAGAAGTCAGTTCGCGTAGCAAAAAAGTCGCTGCCTGATTCCCCTGAAGCAGAAATAAAAATAAACGGCGTATCTTTCACGAGATACGCCGTTTTTCTTTTGTCCAAAATGCAAGCATTCACCGCACATATCCTTCTTAATAAGGCTTAATGGGTTAGTAAGCGCTTACTGGGTGATATCAGGAAATCTTTCCACATTAGCCGTTTTGGCGACTTTTTCTGCGTACTGTTTAAAAGCTATAAGCCTTACGTTCTAAAAAAGTAGCACATGAGGCATAAAACCCAGGGCGGAAGCCTGTTTCTAACGTATATGCAGGCTTGAAGTGTAAGTGGGTACTGACATTACCGGCCACGTTTGCCCTTTAATTGCCACCATGCACCATTTGCACCGCCATTTTATCGCCATTTAAGCCAGAGGGTTTAGCCTCACTGCTTCCTCAAGATGCTCGGGTGCAAAGTGGGCATAACGCATTGTCATTTTGATATCGGTGTGGCCTAGAACACGCTGCAAAACGAGAATGTTCTTCCCCTTCATCATGAAGTGAGAAGCGAACGTGTGGCGGAGCACATGCGATGATTGACCGGCTGGTAACTGTATATCGGTGCGTTGCAGGGCAGAGCGAAATCAAGATTGATCGTTTGTGGGGTGATCTTCTTCACTCTGTTGCCGCGTGAAAAATCCCCTAAAAGTCTCTTTTCCCGATACCGGGAAAACATCTTTGCATCGAATTCCCTGGCAATCGCCGGTATGGCACAGGCTTTTAATGTCACGCAGATGTACTGGACAATATTGCAAAGGCAAGCTGGATGCCGTTTCCGCGATCGCTGCCATGTCGCGCCCGGTTAATCCGGACTGGTGGTTACGCCAACTGAAAGGCCAGCGCACACGCTGGCGTGAATCTTTACGGATCGCCATCGGCAAAGTGAACCGCGACGCTTCACCTTATGCCAGTAAGCAGGCTAGCGCCTCGGAGTCCTGTCAATAACTGTGGGTTAGGTGGAAAGAAACAACTTACAAATTGGCATTACAGGCAGGCTGGGAGCACTGCTACGGCGTCCACTTCTGACAACCTGCGAGTTTTGACTGGACAGACACTGCCGCCGTGAGGGCGTTTGTGGCGCGTATACGGGAAGAAACACCGAAGGTGAGTAGGTGACAGCGAAGTTTTGACCTAACAAAGGGACGCAATGTTGCTCCATCAGCAAGATTAACGCCTGAAGAACGGGCGCGATTGCCTGAAATTGAGCGAGAATTGATGAAAAGCAAAATCACTGCTGCGCGCTGGGAGTTGGAGGTGTAAGTATCCCACCAAAACGGCCCATTCATTTTTAGAGATCTTCCGACATACTGATTATGTCCCCTGAGGAGATCGCTATGCGTAAGATCCGATTCACTGAGCACCAGATCATCGCCGTCCTGAAATCAGTCGAGGCTGGCAGTACCGTCAAAGATGTGTGCCGCGAGGCTGCTATTTCTGAAGCCAGCTATACAACTGGAAAGCAAAATATGGCGGGATGGAAGCCGCTGATATCAAAAAAATCAAAGACCTTGAGGACGAGAATCGTCGTCTGAAGCAAATGTTTGCCGATCTGAGTTTGGAATGCCGGGCGCTGAAAGACGTCATCGAAAAAAGCTTTAAAACCAGCGATAAAGCGTGAGCTCGTCAACTATCTGACCACGCAATTTACGATGAGCATACGCCAGGCATGCAGGACGTTATCGCTAAGCAGGACGGTGTTTCGTTATCAACCGGATACGCGACGTGATGAAGCGGTGATCCAGAGGCTGACCGAGGTCGCTGAGCGCTATCCCCGCTACGGTTTTAAGAAGCTTTTTCAGGTACTTCGCAGGCAGGGGCACGTCTGGAACCACAAACGTGTCTACCGGATTTACTGTCTTCTCAAACTGAATTTTCGTCGTAAGGGTAAACAACGCCTGCCGGTGCGCAATCCGGCTCCGCTGGCAACGCCGGAAGCACTCAACCAAAGTTGGTCAATTGATTTTATGCACGACGCGCTGACATGTGGCCGACGTTTTCGGACTTTCAATGTTGTCGATGATTTTAACCGTGAAGCGCTGGCGATAGAAATTGACCTGAATATCCCAGCGCAGCGTGTCGTCCGGGTGCTGGACAGAATAGTAGCAAACCGTGGATATCCGCTGAAGATGCGGATGGATAATGGGCCGGAACTGATATCACTGGCGCTGGCGCAATGGGCTGAAGACCATGGAGTGATGCTGGAATTTATCAAGCCGGGTAAGCCAACACAGAACGCGTTTATAGAACGGTTTAACCGAACATATCGGACAGAAATACTGGATTTTTACCTGTTCAGAACACTGAATGAAGTACGAGAAATCACAGAGCGCTGGCTGAATGAGTACAACAGTGAGCGTCCTCATGAATCCCTGAATAACCTGACGCCGGAAGAGTACCGGCTGATGGCTGAGAAACCGGAAATCTCAAAAAGTGCCTGGAACTAAAGCTGGGATACTTACAGGTGGGCGGAGCGCTAATGGAGAAAATCACCGGCATCGTCAGCCGATTAGATTTCGTAATGATTCAATCAGGCCTTGAAATCATAATTTAATTTGGCTGATCTGATTGAACGCTTATATTATAAGCCTACACATTACAAGGTTATAGGGTGATCTATGGCATTGCATGGAAAGTTGATTCTGAATGGTGCTGATTACGCACCTTTCAATCTGTACGGCGTTGGCGTGTTTATGGCCTTCTCGGGAAAAGGTGTTTACCGAAATAAAGGTGCGTGCGGTGCAATACCCAGTGATGGACCGTTACCACCAGGTAAGTACTGGATAGTGGAGCGTGGTGCCGGTGGCTTAGGCTCGTGGGTTAAGGCTAAATCCCAAGATATGTTCAACAAATTTTACTATGGTGCTGAATTTGGGCGTGATGAGTGGTTTGCATTGTACAAGGATGACTGGGGCATTGATGATGGAACTTGGGTCAATGGTGTTTTCCGTGGGTTGTTTAGGCTTCACCCAGGCCATGTTTCAGAAGGGTGTATAACCATAGCGCATAACTCAGATTACGCTCTAATTAGAAATGCACTTTTGAGAACAACACCTATGCAGGTTCCTTGTATGAGATCTCTCATGGCTCGTGGCTGGATTGAGGTGATAGCCGGTGACTATAACAACACTTGCCCGTAGAGTTTCAAAAATCACTTTCTATATTCTTTTGTCACTGGTTGTTGGTCGTACATTGGGAAATCCTGAAGTATGGTTTGATCATAGTTTAGCAAGCTACATAGGCCATATGATTTATGGTGCTGGTGAGATTGGGGCAGATAATTTTTATGACCTGTACTTTTACATCTCCGTAATCACGGTTTTTTCTGTCACAACTCTAATTTACATTTTAACAATGAAGTTAATCACAAAAATAAGGAACAAATAAAATGCCAATTCCTCCATACATGTGGCTTAAAGACGATGGCGGTGCCGATATCAAAGGGTCTGTAGACGTTAAGGATCGCGAAGGAAGTATTGAAATCATTGGATTAAGTCATGGCATTAACTTACCAGTGGACAATGCAAACGGCAAAATAACAGGCACGCGCCAGCATTCATCCATGATGATTGAAAAGGACGTTGATAGCTCAACACCTTATCTGTATAAAGCGGCAGCCACTGGTCAGACGCTAAAAAGCGCGGAAATTTGTTTCTATCATATTAACGACGCAGGACAAGAAGTTTGTTATTACACCGTATTGATGGAAAATGTAAAAATTACTGGCGTTAACTGCGGAGTGCCCAATGTGAAATTAGCAGGCAACGATAAAATGAACCATGTCGAGAGTGTCAGTTTGCAGTATGAAAAAATAACTTGGCGCATTGTTGATGGAAACATTCAATTTGCAGACTCTTGGAACGAACGTCATACCGCATAAAAATATGTACTGTGGCTAATTCATAAAAAAGCCCCGTACATGTGAACGGGGCTTTTAGTATCGACATGGTCACGATGTGGACGCTACTAGAAATAAATCCTTTTATTTCATATTTTTAAGCTATTTTTAAAGCGACTTCTCCGTCGCCTTAAAAAATTATTCCGCCAGCGCCGCTTTCTGCGCCTACGCCACGCAAAAGGCCGCCATGCGTGCAGCCCAGGCAAAAGGGGACAAACTCCAGCGCGGTGTCGGGTTTTAAATCCGTGATCGACGCGCAGCCCTGGCTAATCAGCAAGGTGACACACAACCTGGACAGCAGCAGATTTGTGACGATGTTGAATCTGGAAGTATTGCTGTCGGATGTGAGTTATGAGGCGACGGAAAGCGACGGTGCTGAATAAGCTGAATATGTAAATCACTGTAATGTCAGATGTATGTTTTAGCGAATGACATACAATGATTGTATCTGATTAAAATGATTACATGGTGATTATTATGATGCACTGCCCGAAATGCCAGCACGCCGCTCACGCCCGTTCCAGCCGTTACCTGAGCCTCAACACCAAAGAGCGTTATCATCAGTGTCAGAATATTAATTGCAGTTGCACGTTTAAAACTCATGAGTCGATTGCGGACATCATTGTTGAGCCTGGGACGGTTCACGCCGTGCAGTTGCATCCGGACAAACATCAGCAGCAATCTCTACAGATGCACTAAAACAAGAAACCCGCCAATGGCGGGTTTCTTGTCTATTGTGCCTTATCAATGATTACAGGCTGTGATTGTTCGCCGCATTAAGGAGGGCGTTAGCTCTACCGCCATTTCATCGCCATCATAAAGCGTATAGCTAAAAATCAACTTAATTAATCAAAAAATAACATTATGAATTTATTGAATTTAACTTGATTATTTGAAGTTATTTTTTGGCATTAAGAAATAAAAAATAGCTATAAGCCATATTTTTTCGTTGTTAGACAAGGGTAAACGGCATCCTTACTCTTTGTCATGTTTTGTAAACCGTTTGCACACTTATGATGAGGATGTCTTTTGGCTACGTTATTACGCTCTGCATTCGCGCCAGCCGCACAACGCGCGCACCGTACTGCTTCTTTCAAAATCGCATTACTGGCCAGCGCCGTGATGCTGTCTTCTTTTGCATTCGCTGATGATGTATTAAAGGAAGGCATCACACCGGCAACAGATGTCAGCCAGATTCCTGCGGCTGCAAAACTGCGCACTGATACAGTGATCGCCGGGATCTCCGAACCTCAGGGGATTTTTAACCCGTATTTCTTCGTCAACGGCTGGGATGAAAATGTCACTAACGTGATTTTCGCCCGTCTGATTGACTGGGACAGCCAGGGCAAGCTGGTTCCCGGCTTGGCGCAAAGCTGGACCGTCAGCCCGGATGGCAAAACCTATACCATCAAACTACGTCCTGACCTGAAATTCAGTGACGGTTCACCACTGACTGCAGAAGACGTCGCGTTCACGCTGACGGTGTTGTATGACCCGAAATACGATGGGGACACTGATATCACGCTGGCACACATTGCCGGTGGTGATGAATATAAGCAGGGCAAGGCGGACAGCATCAATGGTCTGAAAGTGATTGACCCGTTGACGTTGCAGGTCACCACCACTCAGCCGGGAGCCACCACGTTGCAAAAAATCGGCGGGCCGGTGCTGTCGAAAGCGTATTACGGCAAAGGCTATCAGCGAGGAAATCTCGATTACCTGCGCACGCTGCATGGCAAACCGTTGGGTAATGGCCCGTATGTGTACGATAAGTACATCCCGGGGCAGGAGATCCGTTTCCACGCCAACACCAATTATTATCGCGGCGTACCGCCGACTCCGCGCTTTATCTATCGCGTGACCAATCCGTCGACTAACTTCCAGTTATTCCAGACCGGCGATACTGATTACGATGCCTTCACTTCCCGACCGGATGACATCGAGCAGCTGAAAATGCTCGGCTTTGCCAACATCAACCTGTATGGATCCAGCGATTACAGCAAAATTGAATTTAACGTTCACCGCCCTGCGTTGCAGGATGTGAAAGTGCGTCAGGCGCTGATCTACGGGCTGGATCGCCAGAAACTGATCGACGTGGTTTATCAGGGTTACGGCTCTGTGGCGATTGAGCCGATCGCGCCTATCTCCTGGGCGTACAACACTGATGGCGTGAATCCCTATAAATTCGATCCGGCGCAGGCCAATAAATTGCTGGATGAAGCAGGGTGGAAAGTTGGCGGTGATGGTATTCGTGTGAAAGACGGTAAACGTCTCGAACTGACGCTGCTGGTCAGCAAAAAAGTGCTGAACGATGCGCTGATCCCGATCGCAAAAGAAGACTATCAGAAAATTGGCGTATTGCTGAAACCGCAGGTTGTGGACTTCAACGCCCTGATGTCACAGCGTAAAGCGGGTAATTACGATCTGGCCTCATTCAGCACCAGCACGCTTAACGATCCGCATGATGGCGTGTGGGATTATTACAGCACCGAGGCTACCGAATCCGGCTACAACAACCCTGAAGTCGATAAGCTGATCAACGAAGGGAACGCGACGCTGGATATCGAAAAGCGTAAGCCGATTTACCACGAGCTGTACAAAGTGCTGGCAAACGATCCGCCGGCGATCCTGCTCGGTAACCGCAAAATTCTTTCAGCCAGCAGCGCCCGCGTGACCGGTTTTAAACCGGACATCTACAACGGCCTGACCGGCAGTCTGCCGGATGTCAAAATTGTCAAATAATCAGAAATAACGCCGCTGCCGGGCTCTTCCGGCAGCTTCAATGAGAAAGTCATGAGAAATTTCATTCTGCGTCGTTTACTTCAAACCATTCCGATGTTGTTCCTCGCTTCGCTGCTGATTTTCATGCTGTTTGCCAAAACGCCGGGTGATTTTATCGATGGTAATATTACGCTGACTGCACAACGCGCTGCTGAACTGAAAGCCTTATACGGCCTGGATCAACCGCTGCTCAGCCGCTATCTGCACTGGCTGGGGAATCTGTTGCGGGGGGATCTGGGTTTTTCGTTGCAATATCAGATCCCGGTCAGCCAGTTGCTGAATCAGTACATCTGGAATTCCTTCCTGCTTGCGACCATTGCGATGGTGTTGTACTGGGGGATCGCGCTGGCAGTTGGCATTGTCTCGGCGATGAAGCCTTATTCCCTGTTCGATCATGTGGTGAGTGTGATCATTTTCGCCGCGATGTCCTTCCCGACGTTTTTCCTCTGTCTTCTGCTGATCAAATGGTTTGCCGTTGATTTGCACTGGCTGCCGGTGGGTGGGATGACTAACACCGGCAGTGATGCGACCGGCTGGGCGTGGGTGATGCAGGTGGCCGCGCATCTGGTGTTGCCGGTCGTTGCGCTGGTGATGCTGCAGGCGGGCAGCCTGACGCGTTATTTTCGCGCCAGTATGCTGGACGTCGTGCGGATGGATTTCATCCGTACCGCGCGTGCCAAAGGGCTTCGTGAACGCACGGTTATCCTCAAACACGCGTTGAGAAACGCGCTGCTGCCAATTATTACGCTGCTCGGATTTGAGTTGCCGGGGCTGTTTTCCGGGGCGCTGATCACCGAAAAAGTTTTCAACTGGCCGGGTGCAGGGCACATTCATATTGATTCACTGGCAGCGCGTGATTACCCGGTACTGATGGGGTTCACGCTGTTTCTGGCGGTTTTGACCATTCTTGGCAATCTGATTGCCGACGTGTTGTATGCGTGGGCTGATCCGCGTATCCGTGTGAGGTCGTAATGTTTGGCTCTTTATTTTCAACCAACCGCCGTCTGCGCGAAGCGCAAATTCCGGTGCTGGCTCAGGTGACACCGTCACCCTGGCGACAGGCCTGGCGGGCGTTGCGCCAAAACCGGCTGGCAATGTTTTGCTTAGTTCTGCTGCTGGTTATGGCCGTCTGGTGCATAGCGGGTCCTTACTATTCTCCCTGGCGCGATGATGCCACTGATGCGCTGATGATCAACAAAGCGCCGAATGCAGAACACTGGCTGGGTACCGATTTTCTCGGGCGTGATGTCTATACGCGGCTGCTGCTGGCGGGGCGCATCTCGCTGATTATCGGCATGCTGACCATGTTGCTGTCTGTGACACTCGGGTATCTCATGGGCGCGGTGTCCGGCTATCTCGGTGGTGTGACTGATAAAATCATCATGCGTTTTGCTGATCTGGTGATGACTATTCCGAGCCTGCCGCTGCTGATCGTGATGGGCGCGATGCTTTCTGAACTGGATTTTTCGCCGGATTCCCGTGTGTACATGGTGATCGTGATGCTCAGTTTGCTGGAATGGCCGAAGCTGGCACGTCTGGTGCGCGGGCAAATTCTCTCCCTGCGTGAACGTGATTTCATGCTGGCGACACAGGTGCTCGGTTTGTCTTCACGCCGTCGGCTGTTCGGTCATTTACTGCCAAACACGGTGCCAATTCTGGTGGTGATGGCCACGATGGCCGTGGCGAACGCCATTCTCAGCGAGTCTGCACTCAGCTATCTGGGATTAGGCGTGGTGCCGCCGACGCCGTCTTGGGGAAATATGATGGATGCGGCGAACAGTCTGATCGACTTCCAGCGTCGCCCGTGGTTGTGGATGCCGCCTGGCGTGGCGATCTTTATTACGGTGATTGCGATTAACGTGCTGGGTGATGGGCTGCGTGACGCGCTCGATCCAAAACTGAAACGGAGCAAAAAATGACACAACCGTTGATCCGTTTTAATCAGCTTTCGCTGTCGTTCTCCAGCGATCAGGGCCGTGTGCGCGCGGTACAGGATGTCACCTTTGACGTTCAGGCAGGTCAAACTGTCGGTATTGTCGGGGAATCCGGCTGCGGGAAAAGTGTCACGGCGATGTCGCTGATGGGGCTGTTACCGCCACAGGCCGCACGTATTGATGGCGGTGAAATTCTGTTTCAGGGGCGTGACCTGCTTAAACTGCGACCGTCACAAATGGCGGATTTGCGCGGTAACCAACTGGCGATGATCTTTCAGGAACCCATGACCGCGCTGAATCCGGTGCTGACCCTCGGTGAGCAACTTGTCGAGCCGCTGATCCGCCACCGCCGTGAATCGCCGAAACTGGCGTGGGCACATGCGACGGAGATGATCACCAACGTCGGGCTGGCGCGTGCGGAAAGCCTGATGACCAGTTATCCGCATCAGCTTTCGGGCGGTATGTTACAGCGCATCATGATTGCGATGGCGCTGAGCTGTAAGCCGCAGTTGCTGATTGCTGACGAGCCCACCACTGCACTGGACGTCACCGTGCAGGCGCAGATCCTGCGTTTATTACGTGAACAGGCGCAGCAAAATCATATGGCACTGATGCTGATCACTCATGATTTGGGCGTGATCGCGCAGATGGCCGACCACGTGGTCGTGATGTACGCCGGTAAAATTGTCGAGCAGGGGGCGACCGCCGATGTGCTGCGCAATCCGCTACATCCGTATACCCAGGGACTTATTGCCTCGAGGCCGACACCGGGCGAACGCCGCCGCCGCTTGTATTCCATTCCCGGTCAGGTACCGGATCTGGCCGCGCTGCCGCCTTACTGCGCATTCACCGAACGCTGTTCCCGCGCCACGGAAAGATGTCGCCAGGGCATTCCGCCGCTGGAAGGTCAGTTCCGGCAGGCCGCATGTTTTTATAGCGGACTGAACGCGGTCAGTGAGAAGGAAAACTGGGGGTTACAGCCATGAGTGCTGAATATCTGATTGAAGTGGATGGCCTGAAAAAGTATTTCCCGATCCGTGACGGCGTATTCGGACAGGAAACCGGGCAGTTGCGGGCCGTGGATGGCGTCAGTTTTAACATCCGCAAGGGCACGATTTTTGGGCTGGTCGGTGAATCCGGCAGCGGTAAAACCACCGTAGGACGCACGTTGCTGGGGCTGTATGACAAAACGGCGGGCAGCGTAAAATTTCGTGGCGAAGACCTGCACGGACTGAAACCTAAGCAACTGAAAGCGTTACGCCCGAAAATCCAGCTGGTCTTTCAGGATCCTTACAGTTCGCTGAACCCGCGCATCCGCATTGGTGATGCTATCGGTGAAGCGATGCTGGAACACAAGCTGTGTACGCGGGCGCAACTGCACGGGAAAGTGGTGGAGGTGATGAAGATCTGCGGGCTGTCGCCGCTGCATTACAACCGTTTCCCGCATGAGTTTTCCGGCGGTCAGCGCCAGCGTATCGGCATCGCCCGCGCACTGATCCTGCAACCCGATTTCATTATTGCCGATGAACCCATTTCGGCGCTGGACGTGTCGATTCAGGCGCAGATCATTAATTTGTTCGCGGATTTACGTGACGATCACGGCGTGACGTTTCTGTTTATCTCGCACGATCTCGGCGTGGTGGAACATCTGTGTGATGACGTGGCGGTGATGTATCTCGGCCAGTTAGTGGAAACGGCCAGCCGTGATGCGTTGTTCTGTCAGCCCCTGCATCCGTATACGCAGGCGCTGCTGGCGGCGGTGCCGACGCTGGATCCGGACAGTGAGCCGGTGGCGATGGTCAGTGGTGAAATTCCGGATCCGTCAAAACCGCCTGCCGGTTGTCGTTTCCATACCCGCTGCCCGTGTGCAACCGACCGTTGTCATAAAGAAATTCCGTTACTGCGTGAGGTAGAAAGCGGTCATCACGTGGCCTGCCATCTGGTGTAAAAACAAGCCCGCCGGATTTCAGTCTTCCATGATCCGGCGGGCCTCCATCTGCATTTTTTGCCCAACGCTTTTGGTCACGTCGATCACTTTCTGTGTGGCCGGTGAAAGAAACGCACCTTCCAGCCAGGTGATCCCGACCCGGCGTTCCATCACTAACTGGTCGTTATCGATACGGATCAGCCGCGAAAGGAATTCTTCTTCGACCAGAATATTCTCCGACAAAAAGCTCAGCAATCCGCTTTTCGCAATCAGCCCCGGCACCGACGCCAGTGAGCTGATTTCCACTTTCACGTCTGGCGGTGAGCAATGATTTTCATAGAACATTTTATCCAGCCACTGGCGCATCGACACGGTTTTCGCCGGTAAAATCCAGCCATAACGGCTGAGTTCACGCAGGCTGGCGGGTTTACCGGCCAGCGGGTGATCGCGTGACGCGGCGACGATCACCCGGTCGGCGGTTACCGGCAACTGCACCACCGGGCTGTCGTAGTTGACCAGCGGACCGATGATCACATCGATCGCATGACGTTCCAGCAACGTAAAAAGCACATCGTTCATGCCGATCTGGATTTCCAGTTTCATATTCGGCACCTGCGATTGCAGCATTTTGCAGATTTCAGGCAGTAAGAATTGTGTCGCAGAACCTGAGACACCCACGCGAACGATACCGCCCGCGCCGCTGCTCAGTTCATTCATGATTTCCCCAAGCTCAAGATAGGAACTTTGCAGCGCTAAACCACGCTGATAAAGCACCCGTCCCGCCTCGGTCAGTTCCAGCCCGCGACCTGCCCGTTTGAACAGTTTGATGTTCAGTTCTTTCTCTAAACGGGTGATGGATTTCGAAAGCGCAGGCTGAGTTATATTTAAATTTTGTGACGCAAGTCTCAAATTCATTATCTGCGCAGCCGTCACGAAATACTCTAAGTCTCTGTTATTTAACATTGATTCCTAAAATTCATCAATTTGATAATAAAATATAGTAGAAGGCATGAGAGGCAGGGTCAATAATCACGCCAACGTTGTGACCGGCACGCCGTTTTCGCAACACGAACGCCAGCGAATTTACCTGTTTTAAGTAAAATAAGAATCTAAGTGCATCTATGAAAATTGTTAATTTCACCATCAATAAAGACCACACCAAAAGCTTCGGTATCTACCAAAAAGAGGGGATTGTCGACGTCGGCAGTCACTCAGGATGCCGCGATATTAACGAATTCATGGCACGCCATTCACTTGCAGAACTGCAACGCTATGTTGAGTCCCCTGCGGATCTTCAACTGAATGACATCAGTTTCCTGCCGGTTATCGACAGGCCGGGCAAAATTTTCGGCGTGGGCATGAACTACGCGGAAAAACGCAAAGAATTTAATGAAACCAGCGACGCGCCGACATTGTTTGTCCGCTTCGCGGATTCGCAGGTCGGTCACAACGGCACCATCATTAAACCGGCTTCTTCTGAGCAGTTTGATTATGAAGGCGAACTGGCGATTATTATCGGCCGCACGGGCCGCAATATTTCAGCAGAAAACGCACTCGATTTTGTCGCCGGTTACAGCTGCTACATGGATGGCTCAGTACGCGACTGGCAGCATAAATGGTATACCGCAGGTAAAAACTGGCCATCGACAGGCGCATTTGGCCCGTGGATGGTGACGCCGGATGAAGTCGGCGACCCGCAAAATCTGAGTATCAAAACCTGGCTGAATGACCGGCTGGTGCAGGACGACACCACAGCCAATATGGTGCACACCATTCCGCAGATGATTGCCTACATCAGCACCTTCACCCAGCTTTCTCCGGGCGATGTGATCATGACCGGTTCACCGGGCGGTGTGGGTAAAACCCGCGTACCGCCGTTGTTCCTGCATGAGAATGACAAGATTGAAGTGGAAATCGAAAATATCGGGCGTCTGACCAATCTTATTCAGAATGCACCGCTGTCTGAGCTTACGCATTCAAAGACAGCGGCCTGATAAATCTCAGCGCGTTTGATTCACCAAAGGCACCGATTGTTCGGTGCCTTTGTTTTTGACGACCATCAGGTAGGTCAGCGTAAACGACAGCCCCAGTGACAGCACTACGCCCATCAGAATGTAAATGAAATAGGGACCGATGTAAGCGGGCAGGCTGAAAATGCTCGACAGAATATAGCCGTACAAACGCACTCCGAAGAACGCGATAAATGCCGACGCCACGGAACTGCTGATGGTGGTGGCGATAAAGGCTTTTTTGTAGCGCGTCAGCACGCCGAATAATGCCGGTTCGGTGATCCCCAGCAAGCCGGAAATCGCCGCAGAGAGCACCACGGATTTTTGTTCACGGGTTTTAACGTGGAAATAAATCGCAAAGGTGGATCCGGCAATCGCCATGTTGGCCATAAACATCATCGGCATCAGCATGTCCCAGCCCTGATCAGTAAAGTTCTGCAACGCAATTGGCGTCATGGCGTGATGCATGCCGGTGAGGATCGCCACCGGGCGGATCGCGCCGACAATAAAGCCCGCAAACACCGCCGATACATCGAACAATCCCTGGATGCCAAACGCCAGCAACTTACCGAGATAAATCCCCGCCGGACCAATCAGCGTCAGTGATACCAGCGCCGCGATAAACAGTGTCAGCGTTGGTGTAAAGACGGTTTTCAGCACATCCGGCATGATTTTATCGACCCAGCGATGGATGTAACTCAGCGCCAGCACCGAGAAAATTACCGGAATGACGCTTGCCGAATAGTTGAAAACAGACACCGGAAGCACATCCATAAAATACAACGCTGTCGGTGCCCCGGCCGTGTGGCTGGCGAGTGCTTTCGCCGCGTCCATCAGTGTCGGGTACATCAGGCAGGCGGCTACGGCAGCGGCCAGATATTCATTGGTTTTGAAGATCTTCGCCGCAGAAACCGTGAGGAAAAACGGCAGGAAGTAAAATACGCCGCTGGCGATCAAATCGATGATCATCACGGTTTCGCTTTTAGCCGATATGACTTTCAGGGCAATCAGTCCGGCCAGTAAACCTTTAATCATCCCCGCGCCCGCAATGGCCGGAACGATCGGGCCGAACACGCCGGAGACAGTATCCATGAACATCGATACCAGGCTTTTTCTTCCTTTTGTGGAAACATTTCCTGTTGGTGTTTCGGCGTTGCCGCTCACCGGATCCAGTTGCGACACGATGGCCTCGTACCAGACATTCACCTTTGGTCCGATGATGATTTGCACCTGATCACTCTGGCTTTGCGCGCCGAGCACGCCGGGCAGATTTTTAATCTCATCCCAGGCCACTTTATTTTCGTCGCGTAAATCAAAACGCAGGCGGGTCATGCAGTGCCAGACTTTATTAATATTTCCCGCACCGCCCACCAGTTTAATTACCGAGAGCATTATTTCTGTATTCACCCTGAACCCCGCGACGAAAAAATCAATTATTCTTTATTTGAGTGAAGAGGAGTGTAATGAGGGATATTTTTAAAAACAAACCAATAAAACAGGATCCCCGTCACAGAACTTCACTGATCGGTGCTGGTTTAGTGCATCATGGTTAAATTGGTCTGTTTTTTGGCGATATTCAGCCATGCTTTCAAACCAAAATAAAAGCCTGAATTTTAGGTTTACAAGCAGGATAAAAATACGTTGAAATAACCTCTATACGAATATTCCCGCCGCCTTTTTGTGAAAAGGAATTACGGTCTTTATTAAGGATTTATCATGCAGCCTGTGCTGATTACTCATATCGAATGTCAGATAACGCGCCCTGATCGTCATAATTTAGTGGTGGTCAGAATTGAAACTGATCGTGGTATTTTCGGTCTGGGCTGCGCGACATTCCAGCAGCGCCCGCTGGCGGTCAAACTGATGGTGGATGAATATCTCAAACCGCTTTTGATCGGCCGCGATGCCAATCACATCGAAGATTTGTGGCAGATGATGATGGTGAACGCTTACTGGCGTAACGGACCTGTGATCAATAACGCCATTGCGGGCATTGATATGGCGCTGTGGGATATCAAAGGCAAGCTGGCAGATATGCCGCTGTATCATCTGTTTGGCGGTAAATCGAAAGATGCCGTCACGGCGTACAGCCATGCGGCCGGTGAAACGCTGGAAGAATTGTACGGTGAAGTGGATCGCTTGCTGGCTGAAGGTTACCGCCATATCCGCTGCCAGCTAGGTTTTTACGGCGGTAATGCGCGTGATTTCCACAGCACCCGCCAACCGACGGCGGGTGCGTATTACGATCAGGATCAGTACATCGACAACACGCTGGCGATGTTCAAAGCGCTGCGTGAAAAATACGGCAATCAGTTCCACATTCTGCATGACGTTCACGAACGGCTGTTCCCGCAGCAGGCGGTGCAGTTCGCCAAAGCCGTCGAGCAGTACCGGCCTTACTTTATCGAAGATATTCTGCCGCCGGACCAGAACGAATGGCTGGCGCAAATCCGCAGCCAGACTGCGGTGCCGCTGGCGACCGGTGAATTATTTAATAATCCGGCGGAATGGAAAGAACTGGTTATTAACCGCCGCATAGACTTTATCCGCTGCCATGTTTCGCAAATCGGCGGTATCACACCGGCATTAAAACTGGCGCATTTCTGTCAGAGCTTTGGCGTGCGACTGGCGTGGCATTGTCCGCCTGATATGACGCCGATTGGTGCAGCCGTGAATACGCATCTGAATATTCATCTGCATAATGCGGCAATTCAGGAATTTGTCGCGTATCCGGCTAACACGCAGCAGGTCTTTCCGGGCGCACGGGCACCGGAGAACGGGTATTTCTATCCGGGAGAAGAAGCGGGCATTGGTGTGGGCTTTAACAGCCAGGCTGCGGCTGAATTTCCGGTGGTGTACCGTCCGCATGAATGGACGCAAAGCCGCCTGCCGGACGGCGTGATCCACACGCCCTGACAACAGGGTGTTACTTCTGGCGGAAAGCCAGATTGTCCTGATTAAACGGGATGATGTAGGTACAGGAATAATCGATGTCGATAATGTCGCTGAACGCATAAACTTTGCCGCCCTGCAAAATGCCTCTGTTGGTAATGTGCATGGCGGCAATGCCTTTTTTACATCCCAGGATGTGCGCCTGTTCTTTATTGACTGTCACCGCCTGATAGCGGGTGAGGGAATGTGAAATCGCATAGCCCTTGCTCAGAACATATTGCTGAATGGAATGTTCGATGGTCTTCTGATTCAGATCACCAAATTCACGGGCAGGCATACGGGAGTATTCAATCTGTACGTTGCGCTGGCTGATACGCCGCAAACGGATGAATGCCCAGATAAAATCATCCACATTCAGATCGAAAACCTGCTGCTCTTCTTTATCCGGCCGCCGCTTGTGCAGCTCCAGCATTTTAAAGCTGATTTCGGCGAATTTCTTTTCGGTGATCGAGTTGTACACCAGCGGATTACTGCTCACGCCGGGGTTAATGTAAATTCCCGAGCCCTGCACAATGCGCACCGCCCCGATGCTCACCAGTTTTTCCAGCGCCTTGCGCACGGTAAAGCGCGAAACCCCGTATTCTTCCGCTAACTGGCGCTCCGGCGGTAACTTCTCCGGCAGCGATCCGCTGTTCTGATAAATCTTGCTCAGTAAATCCTGAGCGATAAATTCGCTTTTTTTCATGAGGTTTCATCCGGGCGTGAAACCGGTATTTGAGCATGAGGGGGCAGTAGTGGGCAAATTACAGCTTATAAACTGTATTTATCTTTAACAGCTTGCAGGCTGTATTTTGTTTTTACAGCCTTTAGGGTGTAATGTGCTGAATACAGCCTATAATCTGTATAAGAACCGCGATACCAGAGCCAAAATAATGAATACAGTCTATCCGTTAAAAACACTTAACCAGCTCCGTCCGTTACTGGTGGGGTTCCGTAAGGAAAAAGGTCTGACGCAAAAGGATGTGTCAGAAAAACTGGGCGTGACCCAGCAGACATATGCCCGACTGGAGGCAAACCCTGCTACTGCCAGCCTTGACCGGCTGTTTCGGGTATTTAATGTGTTGGGCATTGAGATGGTGTTTTCCTCACAATCCGATCCTGAAAAACCCTCTATGGAGGAAATCAAGCCGGATTATTTAAGTACGCCCGCCAGAAAGGAACAATGGTGATGATATGCGTCGTGCGCAGCAGCGTTTAGCGATATGGATGAACGGTATTCCTGTGGGGTACTGGGATAAGCAAAAAGGCGAGGATCGTTTACAGTACTCGCCCGAATGGACAGAGGACCCACAAGGGCGACCTTTGTCGCTTTCCCTGCCGTTTACGCCGGGTAATCAGGTGCATCGCGGCAATGTGGTTCGCGATTATTTTGATAATTTATTACCTGATCAGCAAGATCCTGCGCAGGCATTGGATTAAGCAGGGCGAGCAGAGCGGGTTAGGTAAACGGCAAATAGAAACCATGATCGATGAGCTCATCGAGCTCGTACCGGTCGTTATTGAAAATGTCGCAAGGCAGCTCCCTGCTTCGTTTCCTCCTGAACTGGCAGACGCTATTTTAACCGGGATGGAACAGCAGCGGGTGAGGCTGGAGGCGCAGGTTTAAGATATCAGCACCGCGCGACAAAGCCCCGCCGGTGCAGACCCGCGGGGCTTTATTTACACTGAGAATTCAACTTTTTCCTCCCTGAAGGTAACTTCATAATGACTTCGTTATTTCATGGGTAGCAGTTTTTCGTAATTAGGATAAATATACGGAATTTTTTCGGTACTCCCATCAGGATAAATCGCTGAAAAATCTCTATCCTCTTTTTGTTCAGGCGGAATGAGTGTAACAACTTTTGTTAAATGAATATTCGGTGCAACAAGTATCCGATGTGTATTAAAAAGTTTATATCTGCGTCTCCATTGTTTAAATCCAGTATCTCCACCAAAAAATTTCAAGCTAGTAGTATTATCAATGTGATAAGTAACCATTGGGAAAAAATCTGTCTTTAAAATAATATCCCCGCTGGCTTCCATTGCCCTTCCGGTGCCGTAACCATCACTGAATCCATAATCATCAAAATCGAAGATATAATTAGTAGCGAAAACCTCTTTTCCTTTAACGAGAGGATTGCCATCAGCAATCTTAAAACTGACTTTAATGGAATTAAGCCGCCACTGGCATGGCCCGCCGCCATCAATGGCAATCCGTTGCTGTCTAATGTCACTGTTTGCCTGCGGGTTGAATGCCTGCATAAAACCGTTATATCCGCGAATTTCATAGGCTTCATTACTCGAGTTATAGCTTTTAGTCTTGCACCGTTCAGAACGGTAAAGCATTTGCAATGGCAACAGTGTAATGCCCTCAGGAACCCTGACGGCTATGGTTACTCGCCGGGCATTTTCCGGCGGTGACAGCGTCTGATCTGTTTTGCCATAACAGGCGGAAAGCAAAAATACTGTCGGCAGCAACAGGGCTGTTTTATTTAGAGAATTCAACTTTTTCCTCCTTGAAAATGTAAAATGAAATAATTCCTTTTCTATTTCATTGATAGTAGCTTTTCATAATCAGGCTTTATCTTGCGTACATGCTCAATGCTTCCATTGGGATAAGTGATCATCATCCCGACTCCACGTTCTTCATCACCCTGTAGTAATACCTCTTTCTGAGAGTGTAATATCGGTTCAATGGCTATTTTCTGAGTATCTTGAAGTTTGTAACGTCGGCTCCATCTGTCATAATTTGTGTCACCACCAAACATCTCAATAGATGTTTGATTGAACATTTGATTTATAATAACCATAGGGAAAAAATCTGTTTTCAATTCAAGATTTCCACTGACCATGATTGCCCTACCTGTACCGTAGCCATCACTGAATCCATAATCATCAAAGTCAAAGATATAATTGGTCGCAAACCCCTTTTTCCCCTGCACCAGAGGATTATTATCAGCAATCCTAAAACTGACCTTGATAGAATTAAGCTGCCACTGGCATTTTCCGCCGCCATCAATGGCGATATGTGCCCGCCAGATATTACTGCTTCCTTGCTGACCGAATGGCTTCTCGAAATCGTTATAACCGGGAATATCATGAGGTTCATTACTCGAGTTATAACGCACTGTTTTACACTTATCTGAACGGTAAAGAACTTCCATTGGTAAAAGAACGGTATCTGCCGGAAGCGTGAAGACCACGTCGATCCACTTTGCATTCTGAGGTGGAGACAGAGTGCGGTCGGGAGTGTTATCACAGCCATAAAGCAGCACGATAAAGGATATAACCGCATAATTCTTATTTAAAAAATTCAACTTCTTCCTCCTTGAATATGTAAAACGAAAGAATCCCTTTCTATTTCATCGATAGTAGCTTTTCATAATCAGGCTTTATCTTGCGTACATGCTCAATGCTTCCATTGGGATAAGTGATCATCATCCCGACTCCACGTTCTTCATCACCCTGTAGTAATACTTCTTTCTGAGAGTGTAATATCGGTTCAATGGCTATTTTCTGAGTATCTTGAAGTTTGTAACGTCGGCTCCATCTGTCATAATTTGTATCACCACCAAACATCTCAATAGATATTTGATTGAACATTTGATTTATAATAACCATAGGAAAAAAATCTGTTTTCAATTCAAGATTTCCACTGGTAATTTGTGCTTCACCGGTGGCGTAACCATCACTAAAGCCATAATCATCAAAATCAAAAATATAATTAGTAGTAATTATTTTCTTCCCTTGTACTAGAGGATTGTCATTGGAAAATTTAAAGCTGACTTTAATGGAATTAAGCTGCCACTGACATGGCCCGCCGCCATCAATGGCAATCCGCTGCTGTCTGATATCACTGTTTTCCTGCGGGGGGAATGCCTGCATAAAACCGTTATATCCGCGAATTTCGTAGGCTTCATTACTCGAGTTGTAGCTTTTAGTCTTGCACCGTTCAGAACGGTAAAGCATTTGCAATGGCAATAGTGTAATGCCTTCAGGAACCCTGACGGCTATGGTCACGCGCCGGGCATTTTCCGGCGGTGACAACGTCTGGTCTGTTTTGCCATAACAGGCGGAAAGCAAAAATACTGTCGGCATCAACAGGGCTGTTTTATTTAGAAAATTCAACTTCTTCCTCCGTAACTGCAGCAAAACGTAGCAGGGCATTTTTGCCCACATCTTCTGAGCGGGTGCGGGTTAGTGCCACCGGCAACATATCCTGAAGCGCTATAAATTCCTGGTTTCGCTGTACTTCATCCTGATTAGCACTTCCTTTGGCAGTTGCTTCAATCTCCTGCCTGAACTCAGCCCGCTTCTCCTTCCGGTCCATCTCAAGATCCGGATTTGCCAGCTCAAGTACCTGATTATGGATATAAGGCAGGTAGCGGTGTGCCATAGAATGGCTGGAAGGGTTACTCAAAAGTCCGTCCAGTTCGGGATTAGTGTTTCTGGGGAAGGTTTTTCTCAGGTTAACGGTATCCAGACACCCGATAAACTTCGCCTGATGCTCGCCGGTGGCATTAAGGCATTCTTCATTCAGTGAGGGCACCAGAAAGAGTTTCACCGACTGCTTATGGCAGGTGCTCACCACGCCGGGTGCCGGATTATCGCTGCCTCCGCCGCCTATCCACGGAACGTTCTGATGACGGGATTGCATCACGCACTGCTGAGCCTGGAAAAATATCACTGTATTGCCGTGATGCCAGTAGGGATCTTTTTTATCGGAAATTCCTGTGGACTGAAAAGCCAGGTCGCGAACAGCCACTCCCAAACCGGTAAGTGTTGTCACCGACCAGTCGAAGCCGAGTTTGTCGCCCAGTGGCCCCCATTTCTCATAGAAAATATTGTCTACATCGGCATCGGGAGGAATTTGGGTGACTGAATCGTTATCATTGACGTGGCGGTAATGAGTTACAGCGTCCAGTCCGAGCACTGCTGCGCGAGTGAAGGTGCGTGGCATACCGAAAGTATACAAAATAGGGCGGCTGTTCTTCATCTCGGCAGCATAGGTTAAGGCCAGCGCACCGCCCAGACTGTGACCACAGATGAAAAGTTTTTTCGTGCCTCTCCCTTCATTTAGAGAAGTGATTACGTTCTGAAATCTAAGCTCGAATCTTTGTTTTGCTAGCTGGTAGGCTTTCAAAAAACCGCCGTGTATGTGACCCACGCCACCAAGCTCAGGCTGGCATTTTTTGGGCGCAAAGGAGATATCTGTCAGAGCGTTTAACAAACTGTCCGTACCGCACCACGCAACGATAATGTGAGTATCACACTCAACTGTAAAAAGCCTGGTGTCACCCTCAGGATTTAACCCCTCACCCGTATTCAGATACACAGGTGCAAGATAACGTTCCCGGAAGGGGACATCTACGGCCAGCGTGTGGTAATAAGACGGGAATTCGGCAAACTGCGGGATTGCAGACAGATCCTGACATTTATTCCGGAAGAAATAATCAATGGTATTGTTCTTCGCTTCAGCCGAATAGGCGAGGTCAGCCATAATGCCGAGGTTTAGGCTGTTGGCAAGATCAAACGCGGTGGTGTCATGCAGTGCCAGCACCCACGCCCGGAACGGGCAGATTTCAATGACGTGCCGCTGCTTTAGCGCCTGACACGCTATCTCTGTGCCTTTCAGCGAACGCCCTTGCTGAAAATGAAACTCCGGTGGCTCCTTCTCCTCCCAGCCTTCAATGTGAGGCAACTGATCGCAAAGTTCACCGATGGTCACGTAATGGTGGATATGTCCTGCGGCCTCGGCTTTTTCCTGTACGTCAGATCGCCAGCTTTTATCTCGCGTTTCCCGACGAAAGACATTTTTGCTCACCGGCTGGCTGTTAGGATTGCGCCGAAGTCCCAGCGGGCGCTGCTCCATTTCGTCGGCCAGCTGCTGTGCGTCTGCTTTTACGTCGACCGTTATCCAGGACAAATCGTCGAACCTGACCAGTCCCTGGCTGTCTGTCACTCCGGCAGGGGGATTAGGTGGTGGTGTGGGATCGTAGTGGTGATTACTATATTTTTTCCACATCGCGACGTCTTGCGCGGATGCCAGCGGATGGTATTCCAGTGTGACCTTCAGTCCGGTAACGGGGAGATTATTCTCATCGACAAATTGCAGTTCCAGCCAGAATCTGGGGGTTTCACCACGGCAGTAAACAACCTTACCTTTGGGTGCAACACTGGTGATAACGCTGTTGTCTCCGATGATTTCCATGCCAATTCCTTTTGGTTAGTAAGGGTAATGGTTGCATCATACTCGTCACTCTCCTTAACCCAAATTATTTGTTTAGTATGTTTTAACATTGCTGTCGTGAAGACAGGAACATCATTAAAGGTATCTGTGGGTTACGTTCAACAAAAAAGCCCGCCGGTCTGCACCAGCGGGCTTTGTCGTTTACTGCTAAATCTTACTTCTGATCAGGCAGTGCGTAGGCGATCACGTAGTCGCCGCGTTCTGCGGACTGACGTGCGCCACCGGCGCTGATGATGATGTACTGTTTACCGGTTTTCGGTGAAACGTAGGTCATCGGGCCGGACTGGCTGCCGACCGGCAGACGGGATTTCCAGATTTCTTTACCGTTTGCGGTATCGAACGCGCGCAGATAGAAATCCTGCGTACCGGCGAAGAACAGCAGGCCGGATTGCGTTGACAGGCTCGCGCCCAGCGTTGGCATACCGACTTCCATTGGCATGCGCATTTTGATGCCCAGCGGACCGGTGTCTTTCACCGTACCGACCGGCACCTGCCAGACGATTTTGCCGGTTTTCAGGTTCACCGCAGACATGGTACCGAACGGTGGTTTCTGGCAAGGAATGCCCAGCGGAGACAGGAAACGCTCGCGGACTGCGCCATAAGGTGTGCCGTCCATCGGTACCAACCCCATCTCGATGCCGCTCGCGCCGGTCGGAACCTGGGCACGCGGAACCATGTAGTTCGCCAGACCCAGACGCATATCATTCACGAACATGATGGCGTTGTTCGGGTCAACCGAGACGCTGCCCCAGTTCATGCCGCCCAGAGAACCCGGGAATTGCAGGGAACGATCCAGACCCGGAGGCGTGTAAACGCCCTGGTGACGCATGCCTTTAAACTCGATGCGGCACAGCAGCTGATCCATTGGTGTCGCGCCCCACATATCAGACTCTTTCAGCGTCTGGTTGCCGATGTTTGGCATACCGACAGAGAAAGGCTGCGTTTTGGAGTAGCGTTCGCCAGGGACATTACCCTGCGGTACTTCGCGGTTTTCCACTTTGGCGACCGGCTGGCCGGTTTCGCGGTTCAGCATGAAGATCATGCCTTGTTTGGAGGTCTGCACCAGAACCGGCGTGCTGCCACCTTTCCCGTCCGGCAGGTCATACAGCAGCGGCTGAGACGGCAGGTCGAAGTCCCACAGATCGTGATGGGTGGTCTGGAAGGTCCAGCGGACTTTACCGGTGGCCACATCTACCGCAACAACAGAAGAACTGTATTTGTCATCCAGCTCGGTACGCGTGCCGCCGAAGAAGTCTGGCGTCGCGTTACCGGTAGGCATGTAAATCAGACCCAGTTTTGGATCGTAGGACATGGCCGACCAGACGTTTGGCGTACCACGGGTATAAGTCTGACCTTCCGGTGGCAGTTTGGTGATGTTCGGATTACCCGGATCCCATGCCCACACCAGTGCGCCGGTGTGCACGTCGAATGCACGCACCACGCCCGGAGGTTCGCCGGTAGAGAAGTTATCCGCTACGCGACCGCCAACGACAACCACGTTACCCGCAACCAGCGGGGTAGAGGTTTGCTGGTAGTAGCCAGGTTTCACTTCGCCCATGCCGACTTTCAGATCCACCACGCCGTTGTCACCGAAATCAGCGCAAGGCTTGCCGGTGTCGGCGTTGATGGCAATCAGGCGGGCATCAATGGTTGGCAGGAACAGACGACGTTCACAGGTGGCGCTGACGGTACCGCCGGTGGCAGCAGGCGTTTGCGGTGCGTTAGTGGCAGGCGCGGCGGCTTCTGAAGCAGCGGTCGGGCTTGCCGGTTCAGCAGCAGGCACAGCGGCAGGTTGTGCCGCCGCAGCCTGTGGGGCGGCGCTGTTCTCGTAATAGCCCAGCCCGCGGCAACGCTGCCAGTTAGGTGCGGTGGAGTTGGAATCGTAAGACCACAGCTTTTTACCGTCATCCACATTCAGGGCGATCACTTTGCTGTAAGCGGTACACACAAACAGCTTGTCACCGATTTGCAGCGGCGTGTTCTGGTCTTCAGCGCCGGAGCCGTTGCTCTGCGGGATATCACCGGTATGGGCAATCCACGCAACCTGAAGTTTATCCACGTTGGTTTTGTTGATCTGATCCAGTGCAGCAAAACGGTCGCCAGCGGTAGTGTTACCCCAGTTTTCCCAGTTCTTCTGCTCTGCACCTTTATCTACCGGTTTCACCGGCACCTGATCGCTGTCGGCGCTGATGATTGGCGTCGGAACGAAGGTATTACCGAATGCGGCAATCAGCGCAACGGCCAGAACAGCCGCCAGCGAGAAGCCTGGCCCTTTACGCACCACCAGGCCCGCGCGTGCCTGAAGCAACGGATAGGCCAGTGCCACCAGGAAAGCCAGCACGCCGAAAGTGAACAGGCGGGAGAACAGCGGCCAGAACGTGAAGCCCGCGTCCCAGACAGCCCAGATAATAGAAAGCACAAAGGCCACGGCATACAGCCATGCGCCTGACGGCTTACCTTTAAAAATCAAAACGGCGGAAACGATGAGCGCCAGACCCATCAGCAGGAAGTAAACGCTTCCTCCTAATGTGGCCAGGTACGCACCACCGATACCGAGTGTCAGGCCGATGACGACCATCAGCGCACTCAGTAACCAGAGGAGCCACGTCCACTTGTTATTTGTTGTTGGCATGATTTATCTCACTGCATTGGTTTGTAGAAAATAGGTTGTAGAGAACTGTTGATGAAAAGCTGGTACCACTTAATGACCACCCGTTATTAAATGAACCAAATAGAACAATTTCGCGCAAAGAGTAATACTTCTCATCGAGGTTGTGAATGTGTAACGAAGAGTTTGAAATTAGGTAAATTATTATAGATTAGATTATTATTTATGCAGGTAAATTTTATTCATTGATTTTAAAGAATAAAATAAAGTGTTTTATTCGTTATTTTGATAACTGAAGTGTTTGATATACGTTTTTCATCTAATTAAACGTACCAGCCGTCCGCAGACTTCTCACCATAAAGGGGAGAAGGGGAACACGTTGGACTCACTGGTACGATTTTGGCGAACCTGACGGGGAGTTTTACAAATAGCCTTCAATTAATGTCTTCATTTCTTTGGTGATATGTTCCACCAGACGGCTTTTCGGGATCTGCGGCGGGAAAACGGCGAGATAGGCGATGCTGATATCTGGCGTAAACGGCTTAAGCACGATATCGCTTTTGTGGCTGCGAGCCGTGATGAAATCCACCACACCGATACCCAGATTATTCCCCGCCATCACACAACAATTGTTCAGCGACGTTTCAATCGGGTTATTCATATATAAGTCGAGGCGGCTCATCACCTGATCGAGCTGTTCACGCAGCGGCGTTTTGCGCCCGGGTATAATAGGGCGGTAACGCGTCAGATCCATCGCGGTGACGACATTCTGTTTGGCCAGCGGGTGACGTGGTGACATCACGGCAACGGCATTGGCCCGCGCCAGCATTTCCGCTTCCAGCCCCTTCACATCCGGCTTACCGAAAATGAACCCGACGTCGTACTGATTGCTGGTCACCACATCGGTGATGTGCGTCGTGCTTTCGATATCCAGAAACAGCGAGATATCGTCAATACTCTCAATCAGCGGCGGCAAAATGTGTTCGACGCACAGCGCGGAAAGCGCCGCAACCGTGCCAATGCGCAAAACGCTGCCTTTTGAATGACGTATTTCGTCGGCGATACGTGAAATATGTTCAAGTCCGAGATACAAACGCTCGACTTCACGATACAACTTGATGGCATCGTCGCGCGGGATCAACCCGCGTCCGTCGCGGTCAAACAGCTTCAGATCAACCGCATATTCGAAATCGCGGATCAAGCGGCTGACCGCAGGCTGCGTAATGTTCATCATATTGGCGGCGGCGGTCATGCCACCGGTAAGGATCACCTTGTGAAAAGCTTCTACCTGTCTGGGATTAATTTTCATATGCATCCTCAAGATCCATAACATTTGTTTATGGATGTAACACAAAATACAATTTTCAATTCAGAAGTCCACCCCCTAGACTCCAGTTTACGATCTGATACACATTGCCTGAAAATCTAAAATAATTAAGGGTTAAATGAATGAGAAAGTCCGTTTTGGCAGGAGTGCTTTCCTCAGCACTGGCCACGCTTTTTGCTTTACAGACCGTACAGGCTGCTGATCTTAATATCGGCCTTGCCGCATCAACCACGTCTATGGATCCGCAGTTTTACGTCGGCGGTGCCAACAGTGCGATGGCGCGCAATATATTCGACGGCCTGGTGAATCAGGACGAAAAACAACACATAACGCCAGCGCTTGCAGTGTCATGGAAAGTCATCAACGACACCACCTGGGAATTTGCCCTGCGTCCCGGTGTGAAATTCCACGATGGCAGCGATTTCACTGCCAAAGATGTGATTGCCAGCGTGAAACGCGTGGCGTTGGCCTCAAAAAACAGCCCGAGCGCCTATACGCCGTACGTCAACGATATCGCTGACGTCACCGAAGTGAATCCTTTAACGGTGAGAATTGTCACCAAAGCGCCAACACCATTATTACTTAACAACTTAAGCCGTGTTGCTATTTTACCGGCCCGGCTTGAGACGGTCGGATCGCAAACCCTTAATGAAGGGAAAGATGTCATCGGTACCGGCCCGTTCAAATTTGTCAGCTGGACACCGGACGATAACGTCGTGCTGGCGCGTAACGATCAGT
Source organism: Rahnella sp. 2050 (assembly GCF_040544515.1). NCBI lineage: Bacteria > Pseudomonadati > Pseudomonadota > Gammaproteobacteria > Enterobacterales > Yersiniaceae > Rahnella > Rahnella sp. 2050. Next base: position 404,303 of record NZ_JBEPKE010000003.1, read on the forward strand.
ACTGGGGCGGAAAAGCGCAGTGGGATAACGTCACCTTGCGCGTGTTCAAAAACCCGAGTGCCCGCGTGGCGGCAATGCGTTCAGGCGACGTTGATATGATTGAAAGCGTGCCGACGGCAGACGGGCGGGATCTGGGCAAACAAGCCAGTCTGCATCTGGAATCTGTCGCCGGTAACCGTATTTTGTATTTACATCCGGATCAGGATCGCGATGTGTCGCCATTCGCCAAAGGGCCGGATGGCAGCAATCCGCTGAAAAAACGCGAAGTGCGTGAGGCGATGTCGCTGGCGATAAACCGTCAGGCGATTGTGGATCGCATCATGGACGGGCAGGGCGTTCCGGCGTCGCAGCTGGTGCCGAAAGGTTACTTCGGCTATACGCCGTCGATTGCCGCACCGGTTTACGATCCGGTGAAAGCGAAACAATTGCTGGCGCAGGCCGGTTATCCGGATGGTTTTACGCTCACGTTCCATGCGTCGAATGACCGTTATCCGAACGATTCTAAAATTGCGCAGGCGCTCGGCCAGATGTTCAGCCGCGTTGGCATTAAAACTGACGTCGTGACCATGCCGGGCAGCGTGTATTTCTCCCGTGCATCCAAACGCGATTTCAGCCTGATTATGGGCGGTGCGGCGATTGAAACCGGTGAAGCCTCCGGTGTGCTGGGGCCATTGCTCGAAACCTTCGGTCCGAACGGCGGACAAGGCAATCGCGGGCGTTACTCGAACCCTGAATTTGATAAAACACTGCTGCAGGCGCGGGAAACTCTCGACGATGGCCAGCGTGAAAAGTTACTGCAACACGCCACAGAGATTGCGATGAAAGACGAAGGCACCATTCCGTTGCTGTTCCTTTCATACACCTGGGCGATGAAAACACCTTATACCTACGTTGGTCGCTCAGATGGCTATACGTTGCCGTACTTTGTCCATAAGAAACAGTAAGTAAACGCAAAGTGCATACCAAACCCAGGCGGGAATACAGCACCAACACCAGGGCTGTACTAAGGTAGTAGTTTACTAAAAGAGAGAGAAGCTATGACTTCTTTTAGCGGTGTGTATCCCTATCTGGTTTCGCCGGTCACTGATGGCGGCCAGATAGACAAACCAGTGTTAACAGCGCTGGTCGAACACCTGATAAACAGCGGGGTGCATGGTCTGACGCCGCTCGGCAGTACAGGTGAATTCGCTTATCTCAATGCAGAACAACGCACGGAGATAGTGAAAATTGTCGTTGAAGCCGCTCGAGGCCGCGTTCCGGTTATTGCCGGTGTCGCAGCCACCACCATTCAGGACGCCGTAGCGCAAACCGCTCGCTACGTCGCGCTGGGTGTCGACGGTATTCTGGCGATCCTCGAGGCCTATTTCCCGGTGCCCGAACAGGGCGTCGAGGATTATTTTCGTGCCATCGCGACCGCAGCCGGAAAGCTGCCGGTTGTGCTGTATACCAATCCGCAGTTCCAGCGTTCTGATCTCAGCCTGCCTGTCATCGAGCGGCTCAGTCACGTGGAAAATATCAACTATATTAAAGATGCCTCGACCAATACCGGCCGGTTGTTGTCTATTATCGAACGCACGCAGGGGCGGATGCAGGTTTTTGCCGCATCGGCACACATTCCTGCCTGCGTGATGCTGATTGGCGGCGTGGGCTGGATGGCAGGTCCGGCCTGTATTGTGCCGAAGCAAAGTCTGGCGCTGTATGAGGCCGCGAAGCAGGGCGACTGGAAAAAGGCGATGGAGTTGCAGCGTCCGCTGTGGCGCATCAATGAAGTCTTCGCCAAATATTCTATCGCCGGTTGTATTAAAGCCGCGCTGCAATTGCAGGGTTTTGAGGTCGGCGATCCGTTGCCGCCGCAGGTGCCATTAAATCAGGCCGCGCGTCAGGAAATCGCTGACGTTTTACGTTCCGTGGGGGCGCTGTGAAAACCCTGCCGGTGATCATTGACTGCGATCCGGGCATTGACGACGCCATTGCACTGCTCAGCGCGTTCGTCGCGCCGCAACTGAACATTCTCGGCATTTGCACCGTGTGTGGCAATCAGCCGCTGGCGAATACCACACGTAATGCGCTGCAAATTACCGAGCTGGGTTACCGGCTTGATATCCCGGTGTTTGCCGGTTGTCATCAGCCGCTGCTGCGCGCGCCGATCCACGGCCAGTTTCACGGCGAAAACGGTCTGGGTAATACCACCTTTCCCGCGCCACAGAAACAGGCTGACGCCGTTCATGCCGTTAACTTTCTGATCAGCCGCTGTGAGCAGGCGATTGAACATAATCAGCCACTGACGCTGTGCGTGCTCGGGCCACTGACCAATCTGGCAACGGCGCTGCGCATGAAACCTGGGATCACTGAGGGTATTGGTCGCGTGGTGCTGATGGGCGGTGCGTATCGCGAAGCCGGTAACCGCACCATGACCTCTGAATTCAATATGCTCGCCGATCCCCATGCCGCGCATATTGTGTTTTCCTCGGATCTGAACATCACGGTTTTACCGCTCGATGCCACGCATCAGGTGATTCTGACGCCGGAACATGTGGCGAAATTTATCAAAGTCTCCGGGCGGATCTCCGTTCAGTTGGGCGAATTAATGGCGTTCTGGGATCGCAACGACGTGCGCCGTTACGGTTCACGCGGCGGGCCGTTACACGATCCGCTGGTGATTGCTTACGTACTGGCGCCGGAACTGTTCAGCACCGAAAAAGCGCGGGTGTTTGTCGAACACGACAGCGAGTTGTGTATGGGGCAAACCGTCGCTGACTGGTATGGCAAGTCGGGACTGACACCCAACGTTGATATCGTCACGCACGCAGAGGCCGACAAAGTCTTCGCGCTGTTTTACGAACTGCTTTCACGTTATGCCGGGAAATAAAATTATGAGCCAGCGCATCATTATCGATACCGATCCTGGCGTGGATGACGCCATCGCGTTGTGGCTGGCGCTGGCCTCGCCGGAACTGGATGTGCTTGGTGTGACCGTTGTCGCTGGCAACGTGGCGCTGCAAGACACCGTGCGCAATGCCTGCAAAATTGTCGCGTTGTCTGGCAGGACCGCTACGCCCGTTTATGCCGGCGCACCCGGTCCGCTGGTGCGTGAACAGGTTTATGGCAAATACGCACACATTGGCGCGTTCAAAAATGAACTGGTGCCTGACACGGAACTGCAACCGCAGGCCGGACACGCGGTGGATTTTCTGGTGCGGACATTACGACAGGCCGCCGGAGAGAACTCACCGATCACCTTGTGCGTCATCGGTCCGATGACCAATATTGCGCTGGCGCTGGGAATGCACCCGGACGTCGCGCGTGGCATTAAACAGATCGTCACCATGAGCTGCGCCTTTACCGCTCTCGGCCATCGCGTGCCGTGGGCTGAATTTAACGTCTATGCCGATCCGCATGCCGCCGAAAAAGTGTTTAACAGCGGCGTGCCATTGATCATCATGCCGCTTGATATGACTTTTCAGGCGCTGATCAGCGCAGATGATATTGAAGCATTAAAACAGGACGGCGGCCTGCCGGGCGAATCTACTTCTGCTTTACTTAATGCGTTTGACCGCAGTGATCTCAACCGGTTTGGCCGCGAAGGCGGGCCGGTGCATGACGCCACCACCGTCGCGTGGTTGTTGCAGCCAGGCCTGTTTGAAGGCCAGCCCGCGCGCGTGGGCGTAGCGGTTTCCGGTACTACCGCCGGATATACCTACGCGGATTTCTGGAACAAACTGTCGACGCCGCCTAACGCCACGGTCATGCAGAAAGTGGATGAATACGGCTTTTTCAGTCTGCTGCGCCGTGTTTTCTCGCGATACGGCAGCCGCGATGGCGACGCAAACGCATGAGCCGTTACCTGCTCGGGCGTTTCGGGCAAACGTTGCTGACGCTGCTGGTGATGTCGTTGCTGGTTTTCGGCGGCGTGTATCTGGTCGGCAATCCGGTTGACCTGCTGCTCAGCACGACCGCGACGCCTGCTGAACGCCTGAGTGTGATCCAGTCTTTTGGCCTCGATAAACCGGTGTGGGAGCAGTATGGCCTGTTCGTGGTCAATGCCCTGCATGGCGATATGGGTAACTCCTTCATCTACAATCAGCCCGCGCTGCACCTGATTTTCCAGCGTATGCCCGCCACGCTTGAACTGGCGCTGGTGGCGTTTATGCTGGCGCTGGTGATTGGCATTCCGCTCGGCGTATACGCCGGTCTGCGCCCTGACGGCTGGTTATCGAAGTCGATCATGACCGTCTCAATTTTAGGCTTCAGCCTGCCGACGTTCTGGATTGGCCTGATGATGATCATGCTGTTCAGCGTCAAACTCGGCGTGCTTCCGGCCTCCGGACGTGGTGCCACGGTAGACATTTTCGGCGTCCCCGTCAGTCTGTTTACCGCCGACGGTCTCGCGCATCTGATCCTGCCCGCCCTGAATCTGGCGCTGTTTAAAATCTCGCTGATTATCCGTCTGACCCGCGCCGGTGTGCTCGAATGCCTGCAACAGGACTTCATCCGTTTCGCCCGCGCCAAAGGTTTATCGGAAAGCCGCATCGTGCTGGTTCACGTCCTGAAAAACACCCTGATCCCGCTGATTACCGTCATCGGCCTTGAGCTGGGTTCGCTGATTGCTTTCGCGGTGGTCACTGAAACCATTTACGCCTGGCCGGGGATGGGCAAGCTGATCATCGATTCTATCGCCGTACTCGACCGGCCGGTGATCCTGGCGTATCTGATGATCACCGTGGTGATGTTCAGCCTGATTAATCTGCTGGTGGATGTGCTGTATGTGCTGGTGGATCCGCGCGTCCGGCTGGGGGGCGAAAACTGATGGCGTCTGATTCCGTACATTCGCGCAGCGCTGTTCAGGGCAAACCGCATTCCGCGTTTTACCACACCGTGCGTGCGCTGCTGCGCAACAAATTCTCCTTATGCGGTCTGATCATTTTAGGTATCGCCATTGTGCTGGCGGTGCTGGCGCCGTGGATCTCGCCACAAAATCCTTATGATTTATCGCAGCTCGACATCATGGATGGCCGCCTGAAACCGGGCACCACCAGTATGAGTGGCATGATTTACTGGCTGGGCACTGACGATCAGGGGCGCGATTTGCTGAGCGCGATTTTGTACGGCACGCGAACCAGTCTGCTGGTGGGTGTCTCCAGCGCGATGATTGCGCTGACCATTGGCGCAGCACTGGGGCTGATCAGCGCTTACGTTGGTGGCAAAACGGACGCGCTGATCATGCGTATTGTCGATATCCAGCTCAGCTTCCCGCCGATCCTGATTGCGCTGATTTTGCTGGCGGCACTCGGGCAGGGTGTCGATAAAATCATACTGGCGCTGGTGGTCACGCAATGGGCGTATTACGCACGCACCATTCGCGGCTCGGCGCTGCTGGAACGTCGCCGCAGTTACGTGGACGCTGCGCGCAGCATGGCGCTGTCGAACCCGCGCATTCTTTTCCGTCATATTCTGCCCAACTGCCTGCCTCCGCTGATTGTGGTGGCGACCATGCGTATTGCTTACGCCATTATGCTCGAAGCCACGCTGTCGTTTCTTGGCATCGGTTTGCCGGTGACCGAGCCTTCGCTCGGCCTGCTGATCGCCAACGGTTTTGATTACCTGATGTCCGGCGATTACTGGATAAGCTTCTTCCCCGGCGTCACGCTGCTGGTACTGATCGTCGCCATCAACTTAGTGGGTGACGCCCTGCGCGATATCCTCAACCCGCGGAATAAAGATTGATGATGCAACCCCCGGTTTTACAGGTCGATAAACTGAATACCGCGTTTTCCGTGGGCGGCGAATGGCTGAATGTGGTGCGGGACCTTTCGTTCTCGATTGGCCCGAAAGAAACGCTGGCGCTGGTGGGCGAATCCGGTTCGGGTAAAAGTGTGACGGCGATGTCCGTCATGCGTTTGCTGGATGAAAAGCAGACCCGTTATTCCGGCAACATCCGGTTTGACGGTCAGGATTTACTGAGTCTCAACCGTTCGCAGATGCAAAGCATTCGCGGCAACCGCATCGGCATGATTTTTCAGGAGCCGATGACCAGCCTGAATCCGGTGCTGAAAATCGGCGTGCAAATCACCGAAGTGCTCAAACGCCATCGCGGCATGGACGATAAAACCGCGCGCGCCGAAGCCGTCCGGTTGCTGGAGAAAGTACGTATTCCGGCGGCCACCGCACGACTCAATGAATATCCGCTGAGTTTTTCCGGCGGCATGCGTCAGCGCGTGGTGATTGCTATCGCGCTGGCCTGTAATCCGCGTTTGCTGATTGCGGATGAACCGACAACGGCACTGGATGTCACCATTCAGGCGCAAATTCTGGCGCTGATCAAATCCTTGCAGGAAGAAGAGGGCATGTCCGTGCTGTTCATCACCCATGATATGGGCGTGGTGGCGGAAGTGGCGGATCGCACGCTGGTGATGCACCGTGGCGAAGCCGTGGAACAGGCAACCACGCGGGAAATCTTCCATCATCCCACACATCCTTATACGCGCGCGCTGCTGTCGGCGGTGCCGCGACTGGGCGCGATGAACGGCGTGGCGCTGCCGAAACGCTTCCCGCTGACCGACAGCCAAACCGGCGAAGTGCTGCCGGTGGCGGAGTCTGTCGATACGCTGCGCACCGGTCAGCCGGTGCTGGAGGTTAAAAATCTGGTGACGCGCTTTGATGTGAGATCCGGTCTGCTGCGCCGTGTTTCTGCCCGGGTGCATGCGGTGGAGGATCTGTCATTCAGCCTGCAACCGGGCGAAACGCTGTCACTGGTGGGGGAATCCGGCTGCGGGAAATCCACCACCGGACGCACGATTTTACGTCTCACGGAAGCGACTTCCGGTGATGTGCTGATCCGCGGGCAGGATATCCGCCGGGCTGACAGTGCACGGCTGGCGGATATCCGCACCCAGGCGCAGATGATTTTTCAGGATCCGTATGAAAGCCTGAACCCGAGAATGCGCATTGGTCAGGCGATTGCCGAACCGATGATAAGCCTCGGCTTGCATGATGCCGCCAGCGCCAGCATTCGCGTGGCGCAACTGCTGGAACAGGTCGGCTTGCAAAGCAATATGGCGACGCGCTTTCCGCACCAGTTTTCCGGCGGTCAGCGGCAGCGTATCTGTATTGCCCGCGCACTGGCGCTGGAGCCGAAAATGATCATCGCTGATGAAGCCGTGTCGGCGCTGGATGTGTCAGTCAAAGCGCAGGTGATTAATCTGATGCTCGATCTGCAACAGGAACTCGGGCTGGCGTATCTGTTTATTTCGCACGATATGGCGGTGGTCGAGCGCATCAGTCACCGTGTGGCGGTGATGTATCTGGGCGAAATCGTCGAAATCGGTTCGCGTGCCGATATCTTCGAAAACCCGCAACACGCCTATACCCGCAAACTGCTGGCCGCCGTGCCGGTGCCCGACCCGGATGTTCACCGCACACGTCCCGTGGTACCGGAAGAGCTTGCCAGCCCGCTGCGCTCAGCCACTTATCAGCCGCCGGTGCGTCATTACCGCGAAGTCAGCAACGGTCACTTTGTACAGCTATAACGGCTCCGTTTGTACGCTGTTCTTTCCGATTTTCCCTCCTGAACACTCATAACATTCCATTTTTGGGATTCAAAAATGGGAATTCCTGCCCTTTAAGCAATTGCAGGCAAAAAAGACGTTTTTTTTCTGGGATTATGGACTGCGTTTATAATAACTCTAAAATAATTCCCTGTGAGAATATATGTTGCCACTTAATGATTTATGCTGGTTGCCTGGTCGCATCTCTTTAAGGCCATTAAGTACGCTTGAATCATCTCATAATTTAAAAACAGGCGCGCGTAAGGTACTTGAACGTTATTACTCTCTGCACACAGTGGGAATGTTCTCTGGTAGCCATACAGAAATGTTACATGAAACCCTTTCAACTCTGGTGAATGAAAATCTGAATGTCGCTAAGGGGCGGGGATATTTGGTCTATGCAAAAACGCAAACGCATAATACTTTTTTTGATGACTGCTGGCTTGATGAGATAGCGGCCCGTTGTGGAATCGGGCATTGGGAAAAATTAACAATTAGTCTCAATCATTGCGCATCGGCTTTGTCGGCGATTCATTTATTAAAGAACCGGGTAATAAAAAGCCAGTTGCCGATGATCCTCATCACCGGTGAAAAGGCTTTCCACTGTGATATTAATAAGCTTGATAATAGTGTTATGGCGGAAATTCCTGCTGCCATGCTCCTCAATGCGGGGCATTCACCGTGGCAAATCAAGCAAACCGCCGTGCGGCATCTGTCTTCATTTTATAATAATCACAGAGAATTTCCGGCTGCCCGACGGCGGGAACTTTTCTCCTCACTCGAACAAGATTATTATGATTTCTATCTTTACGTACTGGATAAGTTTAGCCTTACGATTGACCATATAGATGCGATTGTTCCGGGTAATATAGATTTACCCATGCTCAGGAGAATTGCCGATAAACTGAACTTCAAGGGCGAGCTTTTTACTGAGCATATATCAGGATATGGACACGCTTATTGCTCCGATATTTTATTTAACTTGTCTTCTTTATTAAAGAGCTTCGAAGGTAAAAGAATTCTCTGTGTTGCTATGGGGATGGGGATAACGATGTCCTGTATCCTGATTGAAAAAAACGAAAATAATGAGGTAAACCATGTCACAACTTCTGTCAGCCGTTAATGATGCATTAAATGATGTCATGTCTGCAAAAATCAACATCACGCCGGAAACGGATTTTAATGAAGATTTGGATCTCGATTCAGTATTATTTGTGCAGTTCTTATTAACGCTGGAAGAAAAGATCCCCGGCCTGATGTTTGAACCTGATCAAATCAACCAGGATGCCTTCACCACTGTCGGGAAACTTATTCAATGGATTGAACAGCATCTGCAACTGGAGAGCTCTGATGTGTGAAGCAGAGTTTACCCGACTTTACTTTTTGTTCAGGGACCATGAGCCGGCAGAAGCCTTCCGGCAGATGCGGCAGAAATGGGCCAACCCGGCCAGCGGCGTATTTTGCGGCGGGTATCAGATTCTGGCAGCAGAAGGTGAAACCTGCGCGGAGCAGCACGCTGAGTCTGATCGTATTCTGGCGTCACTCGGGATTGCTTTGCAGCATACCGGCACAGAAACCATCACTGATGATCCGATCCCGCTGATGGCTTCTTTTGCGGCGCGCCTGGGGCTCCTGAGCCAGATCCTGGCGGTGAGCTGGAAGCACTTATCCGCGCGAAAAAGTTTTGGCATAAAAACCACCCGACATCAGTTAGTGAAGGCGGATTTTGCCGATCTGAGCAACCAGACAGATTTACTTTTGCTCCAGTGGCAGATGCGCATTACGGCGCAGGACTATGCTGACCCGGAAGCGGATCACTGGCAGATTACGGAGCTAACCAACCGGGCAGAAAAACTGATGGGCGGGCATGGCTATTTATCAGGCTCGACGCACAGCCTTTCTTACCTGTCGATGATGATTTACAGCCTGTACGGGAAGGCCGCAGACGCTGCCATAACCGTGTTGCCAGCACGTCAGGAGCGTAGAGTATGAATACTTCACCTGAGATGACGTTGCTACGGCGTAACAGCCTGAGCAAAGATATCGCGGACCTGCTGAAGTTAGCCTGGCCGATGATCGTGGTGGCCATTGCCGTCTCATTTTCGCAAAACATTCAGACCGCGATTCTGGGGCACGGGAAAGAAACCAGTTCAATTTATTTGCTTTCGATGCTCCAGCCGTTCAGTTTCTTATTCCTGGCTATTCTGGAATGCCTGGCTATCACCAATCAGGTTTTCAGTGCCCGTTCGCTGAATATGTGGTCCCGCCAAAAGGTACTGGCGGCGACCTCCCTGCTGGCGACACTGGGCATCGTGATTGTGGCGCTGCTGAGCGGCGTGACGGCGCTTTGCGCTCCTCTTTTGCAAACCCTGTTGCCGGTCGCCGGCAATGCATTTTATTCCTCGGCATTACCGCTCTATTTCCTTTCCATGCTGCCGTTTATTCAGCTTGAGATGTGTAACAGCGCATTGCGCGGGCAGGGGAAAAGCGCGCTAAGCATGCTGTTAGTCATCGCGTATATCGTGCTGAATGCGTTGATCTGCTACACCGGCTATCAGGTTTATGGATTAGGCTTCAATTCGATTATTATTTCCAACGCCCTGGCTTCTGCTCTGCTTATCCCTGTCGCGCTTTGGCTGGTACGGCGTACCGGTCGCCATGCGGAAGATGACCGCCCCGGCGCATTTATTCCGCGTCTCAGCGGGCTTTTGCTTCAGGTGGGGATGCCCATTTTTGCCTCGTTAGTGGTACTGTTTTTCAGTTCTCTGCTGATATTCCCGTTAATCGGCACCCTGGGTGAGCAATATGTCGCCGGTTTTCTTATTGTGACCAAGATTCGGATGTTTATTGTCATCCCCGCCGTGGCCTGCGGATCCGCGCTGGCGATATTAATTAACCAGCGGCTGGCCATCAGCAGCGGAGAAGAATTAAAACGATTGCTGCACCGTGGGTTAGCCTTTATTTGCATTATTTACCTTCTGCTGACCTCCGGCGTCTATTTCACCGAAGTGAGTCTGATAAAAATTCTGTCCGGTGACCGAATAATTCAGGATGTCAGCAGCCAGATTTTACTGATTCTGTTACCGACGTTTTTCATGACGTCTTTTGTTGCCTCGCTTCAGGCATTGCTGGAACAATTAGAACAGGCCCGGCGTGTATTGGTATTAACCGTTATCATCGAATTGCTGACTGTCATCACCTTGCTGGTGGGATGGGATAAGTTCTCGCAACTGCAAAGTATTATGAATCTGATCATTGTCTTTAATGTGGTGTACTTTATCGCGTTCGGCAGAGAATACTGGCGGCTGGCCAATAAAATAGGAAGTGAGAATGTTTTATAGCTTCTTTTATCCGGTCCTGTTGTTTTTATCGCTGGTTCACCAAAATTATCTGCGGGTTTTGGTCATTATGCGATTGCGTCCGACGTTACTGATGAAAGCCAAAATAAGGCCTGCGACGCATTATACCCGGGCATGCAAATTAATCAGTTTATTCGACTTATATTCCCTGCATGCCATGTCTTCCTATCTTTCTGCGTTATACGCGTTGCGTCTTTTCGAAAAGACCCGGCCTTTACCCTATAAGCAGGGGGAAATCATGCTGCTCAGTCGCTGCGTGCAGGAGGAGCTTTATTGGCGCAAATCTTTTGTTAAGGTCTTCATTTATCCGCAAGCGGATCCCCAGGCAGAAAAAGTGTTGCTTCTTCACGGGTGGGATGGCCGGAGTATAATGTTACGGCAGATGGCGCAGCGGTTGCAGGAAAAAGGCTATACGGTTTTTGCGCCTGACCTGCCCGCACATGGTATTTCTCCCGGAAAAAAAGTGTCTTTCTATGATCTGTCGCGGGCCGTCATGGAGATGGAAAAGCATTACGGGCACTTCTCTGTGATCATTGGTCATTCGACCGGCGGATTAATTGGCTGCATGGCCGCGCTACAGGGACTGCTTTTTAAACGGATGATTTTAATCGGCAGTCCGTGCAGTTACGGGAAAATGATGGACAGATATGTCCGCAATAATAAACTGCCCAGGCGCATTGCCGTATCGATGAAAAAGCTTTATCAGCGCCGCTATGGTGTACATCCTGATGTTATTGGTCCCGAGCTTATCGGTTCAATAACGCAACCTGTCATGATATTGCATGATAAGAATGATCTCAGTATTGAACTGGATGAGGCCGAAATACTGAGCCATTCATTGAAGAAAAGTGAATTAATCGTTACAGAGGGAAAGGGCCACAACGGCGCATTACGTGACCCTGTTGTTTTCAATTATATTTCAAACTTTCTGAGGGATACTTTGCATGAGGATTTTTCATCTTTCCATGAACCAAAACTGATATTGCGTGTAGAGAATAATAAAAAATGGCATAAGAAATCTTATTAATAATTATAAGAAGTGCAGGTTGCTGATTAACATACTTCTTGAAAAGTTGTTTCTCTGGATGCCGAAAATGAAATCATAATCTGATGATTCTTTTTTTATTTCCGGGCGTGTTGTCCTGATGACACTCTGTTTGAATTTGAGCGGAGACTCATTATAGGTCTTGCTGAAACTTCGGGAAAAATGCGGCAGCGACGAAAATCCACAAGCATAGCTGATATCTGTCAAAGACCACTCAGGGGCTAAATGGATAAATTCCCTGGCCAGCGCCAGTCGGACCTTCCACATCCACTTTATAGGCGTGACATCATAGAAATGTTTGAATATGCGGCAAATATCAAAGCGGGTTTTACCACATATTTTTTCCAGATCTTCAAGTGTGATCTCGTCAGAAATATTCTCCAGCATATAATTAATAATCTTAACAATACATAATGCTTTGTCTGTATGAGCGTGCTTGCCATAGATAGTCAAATGACGATTATCGAGATCCTCGGTTATTTTCTGTGTGAAAAGACTTTTTTCAGCGTTCGATAGTTTGCGTTCCCACATACACACCCCTTCTGCGTAATTAATGAGTGATGAACAAATTTTTAAAATTGGAATACCGTCCCCGCTATTCTCTAAGCAATTACTATGCCATGTTTTTATTTTTTTCAACTTATTGTTTATAATGGATATTATTATTCTTTCCTGTTATGTAAATAGTAAAATCCCATTTTCGAAACACACTAATTAACTTGCCAGATTTAATATCCCAATATTGGGAATGCATGATATGCGTGGGGTTTCGCAGGCAAAAGAGGGTAATCAGGGCATGCCGTCCCGATTTTCGTTCCATTAATGAGATAGAAAATGATTAAGGGAAAAGGTGTAATTGGCGACTTTTTAAAAAACACATAAAAATCAGTTGGTTAATTAAATTTTAAAGGTTGGCACGATTTGTGCTCATCGGTAAGGAGTTATCAGAAAAGGTATTATTATGGACATATCAATCCCGCAACCCGGGAATAAATTCATACTGAAGCGATACCGCAAATTTATTGTTGCGGGCGCACTCTTTTTAGCCACGCTGGCGGCAATCTATAATTACCGTTTTTCGCCTTATCAGATCTCCCGCGGGAGTATCGCGGTCGGGCAGGTTCAATATGGCAGTTTCTCGGTTGAAGTGCGGGGTAACGGGGTACTGCTACCGCGTGATATCAATTGGGTTGCGGCCAATGTTGATGCCCGCGTGGAAGAGGTCATTTACAAACCTGGCATGAAGGTGAATAAAGGCCAGTTATTGGTCAGAATGAGTAACCCGACGCTGGAACAAAAATTACAGGAAAACCGGCTCGAGCTGGATGCCCGCCGGGCTGAGACTGACGCCACTAATGCAGAATTACAAAATAAAATTCTGAGTCAGGAAGCCTTGGTATTGGATGCGAAAAGCCGGTTACTCAGCTCTACGATGCGGCTTGCTGCGCAAAAGAAATATATTGCGGCAGTGCCGATGCTGGAATACGAAACGACCCGTATTAATACTGAACAATATCGTCAGCAAGTTGTGCTTGAGGAAAAACGATTAAAAACACTCAAGCTGAGCATTGATGCTGATATCAAAGCCAGTGCGATGCGCCTTAACAAACTGGAATCTTTGGTGCTGCTGAGCCAGCAGGAAGTCGATTCGCTGAATGTTACCTCACCGATTGAAGGCATTTTGCAGGATGTGAAAGTCCAGGTCGGCCAGCGGGTCACCACCGGCACCAGTATTGCCCGTCTGGCGAAAGAAAAGGAACTTTATGCTGAACTCAAAGTGCCGGAATTACAGTCCCGTGATCTTGCCGTCGGGCAGCAGGTTACCATTAACACCGGACGCAGCCAGTTCACCGGGGTATTGTCACGGGTGGATCCTGCGGTGACCAATGGCACCGTTAAAGTGGATGTGACATTCAATCAACCACTGCCGCAGGAAGCCCGTCCTGACCTGAGTGTTGATGGTTTAATCGCAGTGACAAAAATTAATGATTCCCTGTACGTTGAGCGGCCACCGTTTGCCCAGAATAATTTACCTTCGATGCTTTACCGGCTCGATGAAAAGGAACGCTCTGCCACCAAAATGAAGGTCAACTTTGGTCAGGGATCTGCGGATTATATTCAGGTGACCAGTGGACTGCGTGCGGGAGATAAAATTATTCTCAGTGACGGCAGCGCCTGGCAAGGGGCAGATCAAATTGAGATTACTAAATAATGCCGGCTCACCTGCAAAAGACGCCAGCTTACAGGACAATGCGATGGAGATGAAAATGATGGAATCACTGGTAGAACTCACTGACGTGAATAAGATTTTTTTGACCGATGAAATTGAGACACACGCCCTGAGCAAGATCACGCTCAGCATTTCCAAAGGGGAATACGTGGCGATTTCCGGGCCTTCAGGCTGTGGTAAATCAACGCTGCTTTCGATTTTGGGTCTGCTCGATGTGGCCTCTACCGGGACCTATCAGCTGGCCGGGCACAACGTGGAAAATATTTCTAAAAAGCAGCGTGCCCTGGTGAGAAATCGTGATATCGGCTTTATCTTTCAGTCATTTAATCTCATCAGCGATTTAACCATTGAGGAAAATGTCTCCCTGCCACTGACTTACCGCAAGGATATTTCTAAAACTGAACGGCAGCAGAGAGTGGCGGAAGCCTTAGACAAGGTCAATATGTCCCACCGGGGACGCCATTATCCCTCGCAGCTTTCCGGCGGACAGCAGCAGCGCGTGGCCGTCGCACGGGCTATCGTGGGCAATCCCTCCATCATTCTGGCGGATGAACCGACCGGTAACCTGGACTCCCACAATGCCGAGGCGGTGCTGAATATTCTCGATAAGTTACATCAGGAGGGCGCCACGATCTGCATCGTCACCCATGATCCTCGTTCAGCCGAGCGGGCGCAGCGCAGCATCGTGCTTTCTGACGGGCAGGTCGTCGGAGACGGACATGTGGCACGGGAACTGACCCTGATAAAGGAAGCATAAAATGCTTTTTGATATCCGATATGCCTTACGCCTGTTACTCAAAAGCCCGTCATTTACCTTTATCACCGTGCTTATCATGTCCTGCGGTCTGGCACTGACGCTTTATATGTTTTCAGTCATTAACACCATCATGTTTACGCCGCTTCCTTATCCGGACGGGAAAAACATGGTGTTAGTAAACCCGACGGTCAATGGCGTCAGTCTGAGTGACTCCGGGGTCAACTTCCTGGACTACCAGGAAATTAAGGCCCGCAATACCACGCTCAATGACGTGGGTTATTTTTATGCTGAACGTGCCGATATCAGTGACGGCACCAAAGCGGTTTCCTATATGGCGATCCGCAATACGCCGGAGATGTTTTCTTATACTGGCATCCAGCCTTATCGTGGCAGGGTGCTGAACAGTGAAGATGTCCAGCCTGGCGCGACACCGGTTGCCGTTATCAGCTATGGCATGTGGCAAAACTACTTTGCTGCCGATGCGCAACTCATTGGCAGAGATGTCCTGATCAATGGGATACACACGCGCATTGTGGGCATTATGCCCGCCAATTTTGCCTTTCCTTTCTTTCATGATCTCTGGCTGCCTTCTAAGCTGGATCCTGCACAGTATCTGGTCCGCAAAGGTGCGCCGGAAGTATCCGTTTATGCGCGCCTGAAACCCGGTGTTCCGCTCGCCGATGCTGACGGTGACCTCGCTCAGGTGATGCAGTCGCTGGCCTCTGAGTATCCTGAAAGCAATAAAGGGCTGTCGGCGCAGGTACTGACATTCCAGGAAAATTTCATGGGTGAGGAGACCATGCCGATCTTCATCGTCATGCTTTTTGCCGTGGCTTTTGTGCTGGTGCTGGCGTGTTGCAATGTCGGCAACTTATTGCTGGCAAGAACCACAGAGCGTTCAAAAGAAATCGCTATCCGCGTTGCTCTGGGCTCACCTTCCGGTCGTCTGGTCATGCAAATGATGTGGGAAAGCTTATTTATTTGCGCCTTCTCGGGCATCATCGCCGTTCTGCTCGCCGCCTGGGGACTCGAGATCACCAATACATTACTGCCGACGTTCGTACCGAACAAAATTCCGTTCTGGTGGCATTTGTCACTCGATAACGTCATGATCCTCAATGCGTTAGTGCTGGTCATCATGACGGCTGTCGTTACCAGTGCATTGCCTGCGTGGAAAATCACCCACGGTAATTTCAACGATGTTTTGCGTGATGGAACGCGGGGCGCGCAAAGTCGCGGGGCAGGCAGGGTGTCCCGTATTCTGGTGACGTTTGAAGTCGGATTATCCTGTTCCATTTTATGCATCAGTGCGCTGCTGGCGCTGCTGGTTTACCAGGCGACCCGTGCCGATTACGGGGTGGCGACGCAGGGCTATCTCACCGGTCAGATTAACCTCAATGCCAACCAGTATCCTGATGATGCGAGCCGGATCCTGTTCTATCAGCGCCTGCAATCGTCCCTCAGCGGGATCCCCGGTGTTGAAAAAACGGCCATCACCACCAGTGCCGTCGGACAATTTACCGTACCCCGTCAGGTGGATATCGATTCGTCTACCAACAACAGCAAAGACCGCTGGTCTTATCCTCTGGTCAATGATGTCCAGGTGATGCCGGGAAGCCTGACGGCAATGGGGATCACGCCGGTGGCCGGAAGGGAGTTTGCCAGCAGTGATACGCAGGACTCACAGCCCGTGGTGGTGGTCAGCCAGTCGTTTGCGGAGCAGTTCTGGCCCGGTGAGCGGGATGTCATCGGAAAACGCCTGCGTTTTCGTGATACGGATGATCAGCGCTGGTTCACGGTTATCGGTGTGGTGCCGAACGTCATTCATGGCCGGCCTTTCAGCGCGTTCCGCCAGCGGGTCACGGTTTACCGCTCGCTGGCGCAAATACCCGCGGCGTCATTAACGCTGGTGCTCAGGGCTCAGAATCCTGATACGTTAGGGCCTGCGCTCATGAATGCGGTGCGCCAGATTGACAGCACGCTCTCCGTTAATCAGGTGCAAACGTTGAATCAACGTCTGGCCAGGAATACCGCCGGGCTGCATTTCATTGCCAACCTCTTTATGTTGTTTGGTCTGGTCGCGGTCATTCTGGCGGCCACCGGTATTTATGCCGTGATGCGCAATGTGATCAATCAACGTATTCAGGAGATCGGGGTGCGTATGGCGATGGGGGCAACGGAAGGCGTTCTGTTACGGATGCTGATGCTTCAGGGCAGTAAGCAATTATTCATTGGCCTGATTATCGGGTTGCCTTTGGCCTTCTTTGTCGCACCCAAGTTGACGCGTATATTGGGCAACGGGCATACCTCCTTTGCACTGCTCTTTTGGGGTGTCGCCGTCATGATTTCTTTAATTGTGGCGTTAGCGGTCTGGTTGCCTTCCCGACGCGCCATTCGGATGTCGCCTGCGGACGCCATTCGCTATGAATAATCTGTCGCCGTGCCTGACGGGTGCGGCGGCACAAGCCGGATGCTTTAATGAACGAAAAAAAACGTATTCTTGTCATTGATGATGACGCGGGCATTCTGACCAGCCTCGACATGCTGCTCCGTATGGAAGGGTATGACGTGACGCTGGAAACGCAGGCCAACCGTTTATTGTCACATTTGTCCGCAAAGCCCTTTGATCTGGTACTGATGGACATGAACTTCCAGAAAGACACCACGTCGGGTCTGGAAGGTTTGCAACTGCTGGATGAGTTAAAAAAATTTGATGACTGTCTGCCCGCCGTGGCCATGACGGGATGGGGAAGTGTTGACATCATCGTCAGCGCCATGCGGGCCGGTGCGGCGGATTTTATTCAAAAACCCTGGGATAACGAACGCCTGTTAAGCATTGTTCAGCAACAGATTGCACTGAGCCAGGCGAGACGCTCCGGGAATTGCCTGCGAGAAGAAAACAAGCTGCTGAAAATGGCGCTTGAAGATGACATGGGCAATGAATGGGTTGTCCGCTCTCAGGCCATGAAGCAGTTAATCAACGTGGTGGAAACCGTGGCTGCCACGGATACCAGCATCCTGATTCTGGGTGAAAATGGCACCGGCAAAAGCCTGCTCGCCCGCTATATCCATCAGCTCTCATCCCGCCGTGAGCACAGCATTGTTGAAGTTAACATGGGGTGCATCAATGAGCAGTTGTTTGAAAGTGAAATGTTCGGGCACGTAAAAGGCGCGTTTACCGATGCGCGGGAAAATCGCATCGGACGCTTTGAACTGGCCGATAAAGGCACATTATTCCTCGATGAAATTGGCAATTTGCCCTTGTCCCAGCAGGTAAAATTACTGCGTGTCCTGGAAGAACGGCAGTTCGAACGCGTGGGTTCATCACGGACGCAAACCACACAGTGCCGCATCATTGCGGCCACCAACACGGATCTTGAAAAAGCCGTGACTGAAGGGCGGTTCCGGCAGGATTTGCTCTACCGGCTGAATGTTATTCAAATTCCGTTACCGCCGCTACGTGAACGGCAGGAAGATATTGAGCCGCTGGCTGAACGTTTCCTGCAACGTTTTGCCCGCAAATACAGTAAACCTAAACCGGTATTATCGGCGATGGCGCGACAGGGGCTGCATGAATATTCATGGCCGGGGAATATCCGCGAACTGAGCCATTTGCTGGAACGCGGCGTATTGCTTTGCCGCAATAATACGATCGACCTGGCAGATCTTTGCCTGCCGCTGCCTGTGAAGGGGCAAAACAGCGGTCATGAGCCACAGCAAAAACCGGTGACGCAACTTGAGACGGGCACGCTGGCAGAAGTGGAAGAAACTGTGCTCTTACAGCGCCTGCGTCACTATGACGGGAATGCAGTGAAAGCGGCAGAATCGTTAGGGCTGAGTCGCAGCGCTTTTTACCGACGACTGGATAAATTAAAAATCTGTCATGAGTAAACTTTTTCGATCCTTTGAGTCACGTCATTTAATACTGTGCAGTTTGTCCCCGCTGGGGGGCGTTGTTGCCTATCTGCTGCTGTGGTTTTTCCCACAGCAGTCTCTCTACCTGAAATTTCTCACGCTCTTTATTCTGTGCGTCACGTTAGTGTATTTTTCCTATCACTTTTTCCAGCAACTTCTCTACAAAATCAATGTGATTTCTAACCTGTTAGAAGCCGTTGAGCAGGAAGATTTTAGCCTTCGCGGTGTGACCAGCGGGGAAGGGGTGTTTGAAGGGGTCATTGAACAGATCAACGCCATTTCGGGTCAGTTATCCCGCCACCGCCAGCAGCAAAGAGAAATGGATTTTCTGCTGCAAAAAGTGATTTCTAATATCACGGTGGCGATTTTCGCGATTGACGGCAATAACCGGCTGATGTGGTGTAATGATGCGGCCTCGCGGATGCTGGGCACATCGCTGGAAAAGCTGATTGGCGAAAAATGCAGTCACTGGCAACTTGATACGTTGTTGCAAAATGCCAACCGGGAGCATCCGGTGGAGTCCAGTCATGCAGGGCGTCCGGGGCGTTATAAAGTGTCCAGTGACACCTATATGGTGGACGGGATCCAAAACGTATTGCTGTTTGTCAGTGATGTTGACGACATGCTGCGTAAGGAAGAACAAAAAGCCTGGCAAAACCTGCTGCGGGTGATCAGTCATGAAATAAACAATTCTCTTAGCCCGATTGCCTCCATCAGCCAGATGCTCCAGCAGCATTATCGCCGCCATACAGAAAACCTGCCGGAGGGCTTTGCGGAAGGCATCGATCTGATCAACCGCCGGGCCAAAGAACTTATCGCTTTTATCAGCAGTTACCGCCAGCTCAGTAAACTCGCCCCCCCCGTCAAAGCACCGCTTGATTTTGCCGCCCTGATTGCGGAGCTGCCGCTGTTGTTTGCGCACCGTAAAATTACCCTGAAAGGCCCGGCGCCGCTGAGTGTAAATGTCGACCGGGTGCAACTCCATCAGTTGCTTATCAACCTGATTAAGAATGCCGATGAGGCGATGAGCGATACCACGGCGCCGGTGTGTATTGAATGGTCAGAAGAAAAAGGCTGTCTGTTTGTGACCATTCTTGACCAGGGTGTCGGGCTGACCAATCCCAAAAATCTGTTTGTTCCTTTCTATACCACCAAACCCAATGGCAGTGGCATCGGGCTGATTTTGTGCCGGCAAATCGCTGAAAGTCATGGCGGGTATCTGTCTCTGGAGAATCGCCATGATCGAACCGGTTGCCGCGTTACCCTCAATCTCCCACTGTGATCCCCTGCGTGAACTGAAGGCAGGAGAGGGGCTTTGCCTGCTCCGTCACTTTGAGGCGTCGCTGTCAGGGCAACTGCTGCGACAGCAGGCGCAGTGCTGGCTGCGTCAGGTATTGTCGGGCTACTTATCGGTGACCGATGAACAGTTAAGTATCGCAAGAACGCCTCAGGGTAAACCCTGGCTCCCTGATTTCCCGGGATTGTGCTTCAACTTATCCCACAGCGGAACTTCGGCGGCGATTGTGCTGTGTCGCGGGGCAGAGGTCGGGGTGGATTTGGAAAAAGTCAGCGGAAACGTTGAGGCGAAAAAAGCCATCGCCCGCCGGTTTTTCAACCCTGATGAACAGCACTGGCTGGCAGAAGATGAGGCGCATTACCTGTTGCGTTTTACCCGACTGTGGAGTGTGAAGGAAGCGTGGCTCAAAGTCAGGGGAACCGGCCTTACGCAGTCGCTCGCCGGTTTTTGTGCCATCCCGCAGCACAGTGGCATCGCGCACGTATTCGATGAGCGTAAAGAAGAGATCGGCCTGTTACATCACCGGCTGATTGAAAACGACGGGGTGTATTGTCTGGCGTATGGCGCCTGTGCTCCGCTGAAAGACCTGCCGGTCAGATGGCAGGTCTGTATTTTTCAGGCGGACAGTTAATCAGGCGCGTTAAGCACAGCCAGAAGTGGAAATCTCGCTGGCAAATGAGCTGGCAGAACCGGTATCCACCTGAGCAGAGGCGCTGACGGAAACACGAGCGCCTGCCGCAAGCGTGCCCTGAATTTTGGGGATATGACACAGTGAGGATTCCGCGCCCATGCTCATGCGCACGTTAGCCGATTCCGCCGTAAAATTCTGAGGCTTCTTGTTAAAACTCCCGCCCATGGCCAGATCCAGATTCAGTTCAGCCGTTTTGCCTTCAGCGCGGATATCCGTGCCCATACTGCCGGAAACGGCCAGTGTTTTCGGATCCACCGCACAGGCCGGTGCGGCTATTTTAACACCCGCTTTTCCGGCCAGACTGTTCAGCGGGCCGCTGGTATACAGGGTGATATCCAGCGTGTGCGAGATAAAGCGATCATTTTCAGCGGCATCATTGACCAGCAGTAAAGCGTGATTGTCATGGGTGACTTTCAATTTATTCAGCGTGTCTTGCGAACCGGAGACCACCATAGACGGCGTTGCGGCACACTTAATGGTGAGATTAATGCCCTGTCTGGCTTCTACTGCGCTAAAGGCTTCCAGGGGGAATGTTTTTTCTGCGGCGAGGGCAGAAGTGCTGGTGACACAGGCGAGCAGGGTAAGCGCCAGGGTGATTTTTTTCATCATAGTTCCTTGATTTCATAACAATGTAGCAAGTGTCCGAAGCGTTTCTTCCACACTTGATTGAGGCATTCCAAAATCCATCAGGCACGCAACTTCATCGATTCCTTCCTGCCTGAGACGGGCAAGCTGATCTGCGCATTCTTGTGCAGAGCCAAATAAACCGCAGTGGTTGAGATATTTCTCCACTCCCCATTTCAGTGTGTAGGCTTGCTTCTTCTCATTTTGCTCCGCATCGGCGACCCGTGGTTGACTGAGATTGTCGGAAAGCGCCATAAATGCCTGCAGATAACCGGTAAGTGCCGGTTTAAGCCGTGGCAACAGCGTTTTTCGTGCTGCTCCGGCCTGCGTGTGCAGCATTAATGTGATGGTGCCTTCTGCGGGATCAAAACCCGCCTGACGGCGTGCGAGGCGATACGCCGCGCAGTTTTCCACCAGTTGCTCGCGGGTCTGCGAAACCAGATGGGTGAGCACATTCAGCCCGCGTTTTCCGGCCTCAGTAAATAAATCGGGATTACTGCCGGTGGTCAGCCAGACGGGGATCTCCGTCTGAAAAGGTGCAGGCCAGGTTTTCAGGCTGACCGGTTCGGGTTGCGCAGGCAGCGAAAGCTCGTGGCGTGTGACGGATTCACCGCGCCACAGCGCCTGAACCTGCGCCAGTGAGGAAAAAAGAACCTGTTGTCTCTGGCGGTAATTCTCAGCCCTGAGCACAAAATCATTACGCTGCCAGCCGCTGGCAAACGCCACGCCAGCGCGGCCATGAGACAGGTTATCGACGATGGCCCATTCTTCGGCAACCCGCAGAGGATCATGTAACGGCAGCACCACGCTGCCTGCCCGGATACCGATACGTTGCGTGCAGGCCGCCAGCGCCGCGCTGACCACCGAAGGATTAGCAAACATGCCGCCAAAGGTATGGAAATGCCGCTCGGGCGTCCAGATAGCATGAAAATTCAGCGTATCTGCCAGCCGTGCGGTACTTAATAATTGTTCATATTTATCAGCGAAGTTGTCTCTGGCCACATCGGCGAAGCAGAACAGGCTCAGCGCCGGGATCTCACGGGATGTGGTCATGCTGTTCAGCCTTGTTTGTGGACGTGAGAATGAAAGACAGGTCACCGCGCGGGATGACATTAAGCGCAAAAAGCGGGGTGAGGGCGGCAGGTGACGTCGAAGGGGCGAGCGAAAACTGAAAATGTTCGCACAGTGTCGCAACCGCCGTGGTCAGCTGGTCGAGAGCCAGAGTCATGCCCACACAGTTTCGTTTTCCGACGCTAAAGGGTAAAAAATGCTCCGGCGCAATTTTCTCTTCACCCAGAAACCGTTCCGGCCTGAAGCAAAGCGGTTCTGCCCAGCAGGCGGCATGACGGTGAATCAGCCAGGGGGAAAATAAAACCCGCGTGCCCGCCGTAATCACCACGTCATCCACCACGATATTTTCTGCCACCCGGCGCTCAAAAAACGCTGTCACCGGCGTCAGACGGAGCGATTCCCGGACAATGGCTGAGGCCATGTTTCGTTTGCCCTGAGCCGCTTCCTCACGCACGCAGTGCTGATAGTTCAGGTGCTGCGAAAGATGTGTCAGCGTCCATAGCAAGGCAATACCCGTGTTATCGACGCTGGCGGCAAGATTGCCCAGCAGAAGACTGATCACTCTCTCACGCGCTTCGGGGTGCGCGCCGGGACTGAGCGCCTGACAAAGACGTTCCAGCATCGTGGTATTGCCGCCCCTGGCGTCATCCAGCAACGGGCCAAGCAGGGACTCAGCCTCCAGCCGGAAGGCGACCAGTGCCGGATGCCTGCACAGTGCCTCATAATCCGCGTCCGGTGCGGCGATAATCAGTTGCAGATAGATATCACGGAAATGGCCAATCAGCGTATTCAGCTGGGCCAGACTGATCTCCCGGCCAAAAAATCCTTCTGCCACACACATCAGCGCCCAGTGCAGGCAGATTTCACGCAATGAGGTCTGCTGCGGATCCTGCAGAATATCCAGCAGCCAGCGGGCGGAGAGGTCGGTGCTTTGTTTCAGCAACGGGGATTTAGGGTTCACCAGCGGTGTGGTGAGTTTTCTCGCCAGCCGCCATTCCTCGCCCTCTTTGGATGTCGTCAGTGACTGACCCAGCAAGATGCGTCCGATAGTTGAGGCTGAGGAAAGATGTTCAAATTCCTTCACGAACTGGCTTTCCTGCTCAATCAGCAACCGGACATGGCGGGCGCCGGCAAGCAGCAGCACTGCATTGTCTTTTTCACCAATCCAGACTTTATCTCCGTGCTGACGACAGGCCATTTCGGCGATTTTAAGAAAACCGAGCCGGGCAAACTGTGAGGAAGGCGGGGTGAAAAAAGGGATGGCTTGCGCGTTATCAGGCATCCTGAGGCTCCGCAAATGTGTCTGAAGTGATTATGGCGCTGCCCACCCAACCGCCGAGCCCGACAGAAAGTAAAATGGCTGGCTGGCCGGTTTCGGCTGGCGGGTGGGTATCGAGCAGTAAGAGAGGATCGGTGGTGTAACAATGTCCGCATTGCCCGATGAGATCGGTGGCGATCCGCTGATGGGCGCGATCAGGATGCCGCCGCCAGGTTTGCCAGCTCAGGCGGTTAATGTTGTGAGGCAGTAACCATGCGTCCTTCCGCTGTTCAGCCGGATACTGACGCAGCGCCATGTCGATCAGAGCGTCATGAGACTGATAAAAACGCTTAATATCTTCCCGGCTGCCGTCGAGGCCCTGCCAGAATGCGGGATGATGAAAACAGTGAATGCCGGACACCCTGCGCTCACCGCCGCCCGGTCTCAGCAAGGCACACACAAAGGCATCACCGATTAATGTGCAGCCGGGAACATAGCGCTCTGCCAGGCTGAAATCTGCCAGCGTGTCGCCTGCCAGCAGAGCCACACACTGATATTTTCCTTGCTCAAGCATGCGCTCAGCCATCAGCAGACCCCAGAATAACGTGGCGCAGTTTTGCTGATTAAGGGTGATGAGATGTGCGTCAGGGGCAATAAAATCAAAACGTTGCCGCAGCAACGCTAAATCAACCCGTTGCCGTCGTGAACGGGCGGGCAATCCCTGAACCAAAATAATCGCATCGATTTTTTCAGCCTGCGTTAACTGTACGGCGGTTTGCTGCAACAGCGATTCAAACGTCGCGGCGGCACTTTCGTCTTCAGCCAGCGTTGATGCTTCCTGAAAACCGAAAAGATGGCGGAAGGTCCGGGCTTCGCTGGGGTTCGCGCCGCGATGGGCGAGGATCGCGTCAAGCGATATCCGTGTGACAGGAATACAGGTTTTCAGCGCAAAAATATTCATCTCAGGTTCTCTGCTGCCGCCAGACCGCACAGGCTTATCCGTCCGTTGTGTTCACTCATCAGCAGATAATCACGTCCGGGCTGCCAGTTTTGACCCAGGGCGACAAAAGGCGCCGCGCAAAGTAAACGGGGATTGACCGCCAGTGACGTAAAGCCTTCCGGTAAACTGGCGAGACAATTTTGAGGGCCGATCAGCGTTAACCGTTCGCGGGTAAAACCGAAATGCTCAACGGACTGCAAGATGGCCTCGCTAAAATCTGCGGACGTTTTCAGACGCTGATACCCCAGATAACGTAATCCGCGCTGTTGCGTATTGACCAGACAGAGGCAGGCATTGTTTTCCGGTTGCAGGCGCGCCATCAGCGGTGAAAAGTACATCAGACTTTTTTGTTCGGCGATCAGTAACAATCCGTCTTCCGCTTTCCCTTGCAGGCAGTCGCTGAGGCCATCAAGGGCAAACAACGCCGCATCCGGCCCGCGATCGCTGATTGCCAGCGCCAGACAGTCGGTGAGGCCGAGCTGATGTATGGCTAAATTCACCACAGAACTCCCCATGTGCAGGTCAGGCGTCCAGTGCGCCATCAGCACCGTTTTCACCCGCTGCGGCTGAACGACCGGGGCAAGATGTGGCAGCAATGTAGCGACCATATCGCTGAAGGCCGCCCGTTCATTGCTGGTGATCCAGGTGTTAACCTGCTCGTTTTCCTGACTGAGCGGCTCACCGTTAGCGGCGAAAAAATGCTGAACATACGAACGCCAGTGCGGAATATCCGTTTCCCACTCCGGTTGAGGGACGTCGGTGTGATGAAACGACTGGCTGACAATATCGGCGGGATCAAGGTACAGCATGGCGTTGATCTCCCTGAATTTCAGGTGTGCGGAAGCTGTTAAGTAAGTGGATATTGCTGGTGCCTTCCATGTATTCAAAAGCAAAGCTGTCGCGGTAGCGCTTGCGCAGGAAAGTCTCTTCCAGCCAGTCTTCGGTGGCGAGCCAGTGGGGCAGATGGCTCGCCGTCTCTTCGGCCAGACGGGTAGCGCTTAATTTGAGGCGGCTGGTGCTGGCATATTGCTGCTGACCCGTACGATAGCCTTCTGCCAGTGCGAGCATCTGCTGAAAGAGAACATGATATTTACGCCACTGGCAGGCGATCCAATGTTGCGCAGTCGCGGGTAATGGTCGGGTTTCCAGCGCTTTCAGCAGGCCGTAAGTGGTGCCCAGCGCCATGGCCGCCACCATGGGACGGTGGCGCTCAAAGACCTTGCTCAGCGCATTAAGCCCCTGCTGCAATCCCCGGCGTTCATGCCCTAAAATATCGTCTTCTTTGACACTCAGATTGGTCATCGTCAGACGTGTCAGTGCTGCACCCGCTAACCCGAAGGTATCGAGCAGTTCACGCTGCAAAGGTCCGGTTTTCCCTTCGGGAAACACCATCACCAGCCGGTGGGTCTGTTCATAACGGGCAAATACCAGGCCCGCGCTGGCGCGCATCGCGCCGCCGACCAGCATCTTTTGCCCGTTCAGCCACCATCCCTGACTGTTTTGCGTGAGTTCGCAGGCAATTGCTGTGGCGTCGGAGCCAAACCCCGGCTCGGTGACGGCAAAAAATGTCCAGGCAGGGCTGTGTTCAAAGCAGGCGAAAAACCGTGCCTGTTGCCGCTCAGTGCCGAGCGTCAAAATAGCGCGGGTGCTAAGGGATGCGCCGGGCAACATCATCATCGCGCTGGCATCTGCCCGGCTCAAATATTCGATGATCTGTAAGTGATGTGAGTAATCAACGTCAGAGAAGGCCGCCGTTTCCCAGGGATTAAAACGGGAGGGAATGCCGATACAGGCAATGCTCATCAGTTCGGGATGATCAAAACAGGCCAGCGCCTGATCCGGTTTATATTCCGAAATTTTGCCAGCCGTGGTGAGCAGTGCCTGGAGTTCATTCAGCTGCGGGTAGTATCGGGTAATATCAGCCATGAGGAGTTAACACATCACATAAAGAACAAGTGCGTATTAACTTAATCCTGCTTAATATCTGGAAATTGCTCCAAATTGCAAAATACCGGAATTTCATTACCGGCTGATAATACCAGCAGCAATGAAGAGAAGGTCGCGCCCATGCCTACGCTTACCAGCATCACATGATTGCCGGGCGATAATCTTTTCTGACGGATCAATGTCGCCAAATTCAGATAAGGATCTGCGCCGAAACAATGACCATAACGTGGCACGTTTTCGAGAAATAGTGTTTGCCGCGGAATATTCAGTTCGTCAGCAAGTTTCTGCCATGACGATAAATTCACATTATGCGGTGCAATCCAGTCAAGCGAACCGGCAGTATGCCCGAAATGTTCCAGGGCATTGCGCATCGCGGTGGCGATAAAAGAAAAATAAACGCTGGCGAAGCGTGATTCCTTACCTGATTCATTTCCGCGATGCTGACTGAATTCTCCCGCCTGCATGCTGTATCTGGCGGTCACTTTGCAGCGTTCCCCGGCGCGACTGAGCAGAACGGCGCAGGCCGCTTCGCCCATAATGGTGGTATCGTCGATCAGTTCGACTTTGGGGTGAAAGGCCTTTTCGCCGACCAGCAACAAGGCATATTCCCCCGTTTTAATCCGGCTGCAAACATATTCCACGGCTGACAATGACGTCGAACAATGCCCCATCGTCAGCGAGGTGTAATGGGTGTCGTCAGCAAATCCGGCCTCGTCGAGCAGGGCTTTGCCCGACAGGTCGAAAGGGCGAATGCCGGGCAGCGTATGGGCATGCACCACATGTTTAATGCGGGGGAGCCAATCAGCGTGATGGTCGGTGAACTGCTTTAACAACGGGCGCAACAGATCATCAAGTGAACCCGGCTGGCGTGGGAAATTTGCCAGCCCGTAAAAGCGGGAAAACATTCTGATATCCAGCGGACTCAGTTGCAGCGCGGGCGCGACTTCCGCCAGTGATTTCCGTTGTTCAGGAATGTAGACCGTCAGGGATTCAATGTGACCCAACATAGTGGCTCCTTTTTTCAGGATCAGCGTTTGCCGTACGGAGAAAGGCGTTTAATTCGTATTGTGTCCGTTGATGAGTCAGCACACCCAGATGGCCGGTATGCTCTATCAATGCCAGTTGGCTGCCGGGTAACTGACGGTGAATTTTCCACGCATCGGCCGGATTGATTCTGGTGTCCTGCTGACCCTGAAGTATCAGTGCAGGGATGTCGCCCAGCGCAAAAAGCGAGTCCGTTGCGGGCATCTCCGGTGCCGGGAAGCGGGCCTGATACCACGCGCACAGCGGGGCAAGATAAGATTCAGGCAGATGATTTTGCCGCAGGTAGTGTTGCAGCAGGCTGGTAAACGAGGCCGGAACTGACATCAGCACCAGCCGGCTGAAGCGAAAGCCGAGAGATGCCGACAAGGCGGTGATCAGCCCGCCAGCAGAATGGGCAACGACGGTGTCGAAAGCACCAAAGGTATTTTGCAGGGTGAGCAGTAACTGGCACTGTGCGGGAAAATCACAGGGGGCTGGCGTTTGCGGATCATGTCCGAGTAAAAACGGCAGATACACCTCATATCCCTGCGCCAGCAGAATATCTTTAGCCTGCGCCAGCATCAGGGGATGACCACCCCAGCCATGTAACACAAGCGCTTTTTTTGCCGCCTGCATCGGACCTTGACTGATCAGCACCCGGCTGCGATATGGCCCGCAATGCACTGTTTCCGTTCTCATCAGCGCGAGCTGCTGCACCTCTGAGGGACGCATCGGAAAAACAGCCGGGGTTGACAGCTTATCTGTCAGCGAAACCAGCAAATTATCCATTACTTTCTCAACATCCGTGCCGAGAAAATCAGATAGTGCAATTCTGACTCCTGAGGCGTGGGATCCTGACTCAGCCTTTGTATCGGGTCGTAGAGATAAAGTAAGCGGCATTCCTCCTGCATCAGGGTCTGAGCCAGCCTGTACGCCTCACCGGGATCAAAACGGCCACTGCAAATCCCCCAGGCTTCGGAAAATTCCGGGCAGTGGCACAGCAAACTTTGCAGTAAAGGGGTGGCGCCGCGTGCGGCCGGATACCGTGAATCGTAGACCAGCAGACTCTCCGTAGAGGAGAGAACATGGTGCTGGCAAAGCGTGATCAGGGCTTTAGCATGCAGACGGTTTCCGCAATCCTCTTCAGGCCAGTGATGATACCAGTTGCCCGCCGCCCTGTGTTCTGTCGCCAAAAGTTCTGAAGCAATGAAATGCCGGCTGTCCGGTGTGACGGCCTGGCTGCGGGTGAGAACCGTTATCGTGCCCTGACCGAGCAAGGTGACGGTTACAGGCATGTGTTCACCTCTTGCGGCCGGGAAAACCCCTGATTTAAACGGTGGATCTGCCGCGTTCCCTCAGTGTATTCAAAGGCTTTCACATCCCGGAAGGCCTGCCATAGTGTGTTTAGCAGACGCATATCTCTGGCCGGTGTACGGTGAATCAGTCCGCAAATCAGCTCTTCCGCCAGGATCACGCAACTGGTTTTTACCATTCCGGGATGATTTTCCGGCGCAAGCTTATCTTCGGTTTGCTGGCAGACCCGCAGCCCGTGGTGATAGACCACCAGCCAGCGGCGTTCCATCTGCGACAGCCAGGCAGACTGCGAAGGTGTCAGTCGCCGCTCATGTTGCCATTCGTGCAGTGCGCGCCGCGCGACACCCAGCGCCAGCGCGCCGACGCAAGGACGCAGGGCATCGAATGTGGCGATGGCGGATTTTGCAAACCGCTCCGTCGGCTTCAGATGCCTGCCCAACATGTCTGCTTCAGGGATAAACAGATCATCAAACTGCATGTGCGCAAGGTTAGTGCCTTTCAACCCGTTTAATTCCAGTGCGTAGCGGGAAATTTCTGCTGACTGCGGATTAAAAATAAAAGCATTAATACCCAGAGGTCCGGGTGCTGTGCGGGCAAATATCACACCGGTATCGGCAATCATGCCGTTGCCGATGAACATTTTTCTCCCGCAGAGCAGATACCCGCCGTCAACCGGCGACGCCGTGGTTTCCATGGCACCTGCATCGCTTCCCTGCGCCGGTTCAGTCATCGCAAAACAAGACCAGCTTAAGGTCTGCTGAAAGCGGCTAAAAAAAGCATCCTGTTGTTGTTCTGTCCCCAGCCCGGAGACGGCAAAAGCCGCCATGCCGGGGCCGGGAGCCGAAAACATGAGTATCGGGGAGATAAAGGCCACTTTTTCATAGAGCCGGTAGCGCTCAGTCAAACGGATGTGCTGATAAGCCTGAAGATGTGGCTTGTGTGACGGGTATTCAGCGGGCACGCCGAGGAGATTAAACGCCGCAGCCTGCGACCACTGGCTGATGACCGCCCGCGTGTCGTCCGGCGAGGTTATCTGGCGGAGCTTATCGGCAATCGCCTGCGCCTGGGCATCCGGCGTGAAAAAATCCGCGTCTGATGGGTGATCGTAAAATGATTTCATAGCGACCCCGACATGATTTCGATGATTCCGGCATCAGGATGATAAAGGTGGCTGGCGCGGTGATGATTATTAAAGGCATGAAACGGGCGCGTTAATACCATCCAGCCTGCGGATTTCATGGTTTGATATTGCTGGTCAAAATCATCGACAACAAAACAAATATGATAAGGCAGGGATGACTTGCCTGATTTATCCAGCATGCTTTGCAGATGAATATTATCTGGCAATGGTTCAACCAGCTCGATCTGGTTATTTCCCTCTGCCGTGGACAGCAACGTGATTAACACCCGCTGAGCATGAATCTGTTCTTTATACCTGACGGTCACGGGGAAAAAGAGTTTAATAGCCGCGACGGTTGCATCGGTATCTGATACGACATAACCGGTATGATCGAAACGCATGATAACCCCGTTAACCCGTCATAAAATTATATGGCCTTCATCATCATGAAGATAAATTGATGCCGGGTATTTTCTCAGCAATTACGCTGGATTTTTTATATGTGATTGCAGGATGTCGATTAAAAACTGTCAGAAACCGCGTATTGCCGGACGAGTTCCTGCCGGTCTATTTTGCCATGCAATGTCAGGGGGAAGTGTTGGCAAAAGACCAGTTGTTTAGGGATCATGTATCCCGGTAGCTGCCCGGACAAGAAATGGCGTAAGGCTTGCCGCTGCAGCGCATTGTCATCATGCAGTTGTACAAACAGTTGCAGGTCGGTCACTTTTCCCTGTTCTTCGAGCGGTACCAGACAGCACTGGATCACGTTGGCATTTCGGCACACGGCGGATTCTACTTCTGCCAGCTCAATGCGATTGCCATGCAACTTAAACTGTCCGTCATCTCTGCCGCAAATAAACAGTGACTGATTTTCGTCGACAAAACCGCGATCGCCCGTGGCGTAATAGCGACCCCATTCATCCTCAGCAAAAGCCTGATTGCGGGGGTGATCCTCCGGCAGATAGCCCTGTGAAACCTGAGGGCCGTAAAGCCTGACTTCACCTACCGTTGTGGCAGAAACCGGATGACCGGCCGCATCGACGATGCGAATGCGGTTCAGCCCTTGCGGCTTGCCCAGCGGCAATAACCCCGCCTGATGGTGTAGCGGCTGGGACAAAAGATGCGTATGCGTCACGCAGGTTGTCTCGGTCGGGCCATAAGCGTGCATCACTTCAAGCGACGGAAAACGCGTCTGTAACTGTGTGATCAAACCTGGCGCAACCCGTTCACCGCCGATATAAAAACGCTTCAGGGCGGGGAACTTAACGTGGCTGAACAGCGCGTCTTTAAGCATGAGTTCAGCAAAACTGGGTGTTGAAAACCAACTGGTGACGGCCACATCTGGCTCTCTTGTCATCAGCCTGATGTTTTGCCGGGGCAAAACATTATTGCAATGATCCAGCATCAGCACGGTCTGCCCGCGGCTGAGAACCGGAATGAGATCGAGGATCGCCATATCAAAAGAAAAACAGGCGTGATTAATATGGCAGCCCTTGTCCGTTCCGCCGGTGACTTGCGGTGCGAACCACGCGCTGAAAGCGGCAAAATTGTCATAACTGACCATAACGCCTTTAGGCTCACCGGTGCTGCCCGAGGTGGAAAGGATATAGAAAAGAGATTGGGTTAATGATGGTTCAGCGGGCAGCGTTGCAGGAGAAATGTCTGCCAGTGAAGCACTGACACACTGCGGCCATTGCTCCAGCCCGGCGAGGGGGTGCGGCAGGGTGGTGATGAGCACTTCCGTGCGCGTCATCCGGGCTATTTTTTCAATTCTGGACGGCGGATTTGCCTGATCCACAAAGGTAAAACAACAGCCTTTACTGATGCAGGCCAGAATAGCGGCGACCGCATCGAGTTGTTTATGACCGTAGATCAGCACATTGCGACCCGCCAGAGGGGTAAGAAAATGGGCGATGGCGGCCGTCCGTGCGCCCAGTTCAGCAAAACTGTAGGTGCCTTGCTGGTTAATCAGCGCGATGGCGTCATCGCGGTTGCGAAGCCGGTCAAACAGCGGTCTGATTTGCGATAAAAACATATTTCTCCCCTTTATCCAGTGCCAGATCACGCGCCGCGCTGCGGTCGAGTTTTCCGTTATGATTCAAAATAGTATGAGGAATGGCATACCAGTAACGGGGGATCGACCACGGCGGGAAATGCGCCTGCATCGCGTGGCCCAGCGCTGAAAGCGTGCAGGAATCATTGAGGATCACGCAGGCCTGGATAGCCTCGGCATTGCCTTTGCGTAGAAAAGGCACTGCAACGACATCCGACACGAGATTCTGGCTACGCAGGAAATGCTCAATTTCATAGAGATCGATGCGGTGTCCCTGGATCTTGACTTCCCCGTCCTCGCGGCCAAGAAAATAGTAACAATCTCCCTTCGCCTGGCCGATATCACCGGTCAGATAGGCATTTTGCCCGGCATGGCGGATAAACTGTGTTTGCTGTTTCAGCGGTGCATTGAGGTAGCCTGGCCCGACGCAGGGGCCGCTGATTAACAGCTCGCTCCTGCCGCTGTCACTTTCCTGTCCGTGCAGGCTGAGTACCGCGCCCGGTCTGGCCGCGCCAATCGGCAAGGGTAGCGGGTCGCTGATCATTTCAGGTGTAATAAGCACCGAGGTCACCGCAACCGTGCATTCCGTCGGGCCATAGGTGTTTATCACGCTGGCATCGGGAAATCGTGTCCATAGCTGTGTGACGATGTCTTTTGTCAGTGTTTCACCGCAAAAAATAAACCGCCGGAGCAGGGGAAGTTGTGCGGCACTGAACGTGGGGTCCAGCAGATAAAGGCGGATAATCGAAGGCGTGGATACCCAGCAGACAACACCGGTTTCTGCATGCTGTGCAATCATTTTGCGGGTGCTGATGAGTTCGCGGTGATCGAGCACCGACAGCGGTTGCAGGAAAACCCAGGCTAACCAGATTTCAAATAAGGAAACATCAAAGCAGTAGCGAACATTGCCGGTGACGGCACCGTCCAGTGGAAAATCTTCGCGGATCCAGTGAATGAAATTCACCATATTGCGCAGGGTGATTTGGATCCCTTTCGGCTCGCCGGTGGTGCCGGAGGAAAACATGATGTAAGCCAGCGGTTCGCCGGGGACATGCTGCAAACGCTGGCGGCTTTCACTCAGCAGCGCATGCAGTGTGGCATCCGTACAGACAGGTCCGTTAATTTCCGCCGTGTTGAGTACCCTGACCGCGTTCATCTGAACCGGCGTCGCCGTCGTATTCAGCAGCAGAGCTGCGCCGAGGGTGAGCGCAATTTTCTCCACCCGTTCCGGGCTGTTATCCGATTCAACGGGCACCACCGGGCAGCCGCAGAGCAGGCATGCCCACCAGGCGGCAATAAAATCGAACGACTTATGCCCGTATACCAGCACCGGTTTTACATGGCGGTCAGTGTCTGTCTGATGCTGGCGGATCTGCACGGCGAGATCCATTGCGCGCTGACTCAGCGTGGCATAATCGCGACGGTGTGTATCATGGCACCAGGCAAGTTCGGGCCGGTGCCGGAAACGCATGAAAATCGCGATAACCTCTGCCCATTGTTCCATTCAGGCAGCCCGGTTCGCGAGTTGCAGTTGAATGAATCTCGATAAGCTGCCCACGGTTTCAAAATGCTCAAATTCCAGCGTGGCCGGATCCAGGATCAGCCCGTCGACTTTCTCTTCCAGATACATAATCAGTTCAATATACAGCCCGCTTTCAAAGCCTAAATCGCGTTCCAGATGTGTTTCTGCATGCAGTTCTGAGAGATGAGAACTTTCCAGCACTAAGCCGATGGCCTCAATGATTGTTGAAGTAAACATAATGATTTCCTTATGATTTTACGGATTCGCGTTGAACATCATGGGAGCGCTGTAACAGGAGTTCAGGCAGCCGGTTACGATCAATCTTTCCGTTATTATTTTTGGGTAACGCCTCACTGAAATAATAGCGGTGAGGGCGCTTGTAGCTTTCGAGATGGGTCTGACAGAAGGCTTTGAGCAGGGCAATATCGGGCGCCGTCACACATTCAATACAGGCGACGATCTCATCACCGTAAATGGCATGAGGGACGCCAATCACCGCTACCTGTCCGACCCCGGGGATGCGTTTGAGCACGCCTTCGACTTCCCGCGGCGCCACTTTTTCGCCGTTGGTTTTCAGAATGTCATCTTTGCGGGCGACAAAATAAAGCAGGCCACGTTCATCCAGCCGGCAGATGTCTCCGGTATACAGCACTGATTCGCCGGGCAGCGGGCCGGGACGTAATTTCTTTTGCGTCTGTTCTTCATTGCGCCAGTAACCGCGCATGACCGTCGCGCCACGAATAACCAGCTCGCCCGTGGCATTGCTGCGATGCGGGACACCGTTGTCATCCACCACCCAAAGTTCGGTATTCGGGATGGCGTAACCGACGCTCTCTTTATGTGTCGACAACATCGCTGGCGGAAGCCAGGTGCAGCGATGGCATTCCGTCAGCCCGTACATAGAGAAAATTTCAGCCTGAGGGAACAGGGCAATCAGCGTATCAATATCATTGGAATGCAACGCGGCAGCCGTATTCGTGATTTTACGCACGGATGAAAAATCATAACGTTTTGCCAGAGGGGCAATGAGGGCCAGCATGGTGGGGACAATCGGCAAAACCGATGCCCGCTGTTTCACCAGTTGTTTGAGGGCAAACAACGGACGGCTGAAATCTTTTTCGATAATCAGCGTCGCGCCCACTCTGGTGGCCATTATGGCCTGATAAAGCCCGTAGTCAAAACTCATCGGGATCGTGCAGAAAATCCGATCGCTTGCCCTCAGATCCAGATAGGTGCTGACGGATGTCGCCGCGCTCAACATATTGCGCTGGGTCAGCATGACGCCTTTCGGATCTCCGGTGGAACCGGATGTGTAAATCAGGCAGGCCAGATCGATATCCAGCGCGTCTTCCGGCACAAGCGGTGTGACGTCTGCCTGCGCCGCGATCTGCTGTAATGAAAGTAACGCCGGGCGGCTCAGACTTTCTGTGCCCGGCTTGTCAAACAGCACCGGATACGGGGCGTGATCTGCACTAGCCGTGACCCGCGCATCCGCCTGATCTGCACTGCTGATCAGCAAACTGGCTTCTGCGTTGTTGCATATCCAGCCCACGCGCGCGACGGGCGTGTCAGGGTTAAGAGGGACAAAAATGGCTTGCAGGTGCTGAACCGCCCAGAAGCACACCACAAAGTCGATACTGTTCGGCAGCCAGACCACCACCCGATCGCCCCGTTTAATGTGATGCTGTTGCAAACAGGTGGCCGTTTTCATGACCCGCTGGAACAGTGCTGACCAGCTTATCTCTTCATCACCGGCAACCAGGGCGGTTTTCTCGGGAAAAGCCTGTGCAGCACGGGCCAGCCACTGCGTTAAATGGGTTGTGCTCATGGAATATCCTCATTGTCTGATTCGAGAACCATTGCGCCAAAGGTGCCCGCCACGCCTGAGGCCAGAGCCAGAATGCACCGCGCTCTGACGGCATTATCCCCACAGGCAAGCAGGCTTTTGATATTGAGAAACGCATCGCTGCAAAAGCAGTGACCGAGCGTGTAGAGGTTATGGCGGAATACGATGTCCCGGCTAAATCCGCTGCGATCGGCAAGGCGGTCAAAGGTCACCGGGCTGATGTGGTAAGGGAGCACGGCGCTGAGTTCTTCCGGTTTACGTCCCGCGCCCGCCAGCGTTTTTTGAATGGTTTCGGTCATCACCGGCAAAAATGCGTGGTCATAGGCATTTTCACTTTCGCGATCCGTTTCCCGCATCCGCGTGCCATAAGCCCCGAGTTGTTGTAAATGCAGTGCGCGCAGATGCAGCGAATGAGGAGAAGGGGCCATGCCAACCAGCGTGGCGCAAAAGGCTTCGCCAAAATAACCATTCTGATCGACATATTGCACCGTGCGGTGAAAACATTTTTCACCGGTGATCAGCACCCCGCAGACAGAGGCCTGGTTCTCAGAGCCACAATTCTCAGAGAGAGTGTTCTGCTGTGCGGCGCGCATTTTCGCCTGCAAATATTTCAAACTCACCAGACCTGAAGCGCAGGAAGCCTGTGTCGCAGAAAAAAATTCGATCTCCTGGTCGCCAAAAAACGTCTGAAATACCGTGGACAGTTCTTCCATCCGGTCAAACGGGCTTGTGGCGTGCAGAGAATGCGCCCACGCGACATAGCGGATTTGGCGAAATAAACCGGGGTCGCATTCAGCGCGTAATTTTTGCAGAAGGTCGGAGAGCAGATCCGGCAATGTTTCATCAGCAAACAGACTGGCAGATTGCATCTTATGAAAACGGCTAAAAATTTTATGATTCCGTTCACCCCAGCGGTATTTTTTTTCCAGCAGGGAGAGCGGGGTAAGAACCGGAGCTATCAGGCTTGTGATGGCATGGATATACACCTTCAGCTCTCCATCACAAAACTGGCGAAGATCATATTCTTCCCTTCCGGCATCATTAATAAGAACCGCGTATTTTTCTGAGCGAGCTTTTTTAATAACACCCAGGGTGCTGAAGACAGTAAAGCATCGTCCCAGGTTTCTATCCTGACACCCGAGAAGTTGGCATCCCGTTGCAGAACCTGTGAAAACGATTTGCTGGTCAGAATAATCAGCGGCAATGCGTTTTCAGCGGCACTGAACATCTTCAGCGTGGAAAGCAGGGGATAAATGTCCGCCGTTGAAACCGGCAGCGAGGTTTTCTGATAATTTTTAAAGGTAATATTACCGGCGACCTTATGGGGTTCGTGGGTCGCGTTGCTTTGTAAAAGGAGCAAACAGCAACTGGCCGCAGGGTGGAAATTGGCGAGATAAGGGCTGTCATACAGAATGGCATCCTGATCTGCCATCATCAGCAGGGCTTTACGCGGACGTTTGTCCCCGCTGATATCTTCCAGGTAATCTTCAATGATTTGCAACGCGACAAATCCACTGCTTAAACCATGATCGCTGATGGCAATACCAAAAGCGTTATGAGAACCGGTTTCATAAATAATGGCATTGGTCACTGAAGCGCCAATTTCAGCATCGGGGGTCCAGTGGGTCAGTACCACCAGATCCAGGTCATTGACCAGCGCCTGCTCTTCCAACTGGGTCACCAGTTTTTTGAGCATCGTCGTGAATGTCAGGTTTTGAGAGTTAACCCAACGGGAGACGGGCTGAAGCTGGGCTTCGCATGTGCGGGAATGTGACTGAAAAAAAGCGTTAACAAAACTTTTAACTTTATCCAGTTGTTCACTCTCCACCGTAGCAGAAGGATTGTTATTTTTTTCAAACTCATGCCAAAGAATATTGGAGGCTGAAAATTCCAGAGACATACAGATTCCTCAGGCATTTCCGACAGATAAAGGCTGACATATCTGAGGTGCCAGTAATGTCTCAATGCTATCTGCGGTTCGGATAAGGAAAGCCTGACCTTTCTCCACCAGAATTTCGGCGGGATGACCAAAACTTAAAAAGTTGACGGGTGAAGCACTGGCCCCGTATGCGCCTGAATGTCCGATGCCGATCAGGTCGCCCGGATGCAGTTCCGCCAGCATAATGTTTTCACCTAATATATCGGTGGGGGTACAAAGCGGGCCGGTGACCTGATAACGATGTTGTGTCCCGGCACGGGTTTCACCCAGACGGGCCATCGGAAAATTACGCCGGATCAGCGAGTTGATGCCAGCGGCGCTGCCGTGACAGTTGGCTCCGCCATCACACACCGCGAACCATTCGTCCCGGGAGGGTTTAAGATAATTAACGCGGGTGACGAAAATGCCTGCACGGGCAATCAGATATCTGCCCAGTTCGACGATGATCTTACAGCGCGGAAATTTGTCATGATAATTGCGGATAACGGGCGCTAACGCGCCACCGAGCGCAACAATATCCAGTGGCTTTTCTTTATCAAAATACCTGACGCCAAAACCCCCGCCGACATCGACAAAATCAAAATCGACCTTGTAGATCTCCTGCAAAGATCCCGCCAGTGACAGAATATTCAGGGTATTTTTAGCCAGCGCTTGCCAGTCGAGGATCCGTGTACCGAGATAAATATGGATCCCCGCCAGTCGTAAATTTTCCTGTTGTGCGACACAGGCAAATGCCTGCGGTAAAAGTTGTTCGTCGATGCCAAATTGCCGTGGTTTGCCGCTCATCACCAGTTTGGCTTTTTCGCCCGTAAACTCAGGGTTGATGCGCAAGGCGATGGTTTGTATAACGCCCATGCTGGCAGCAATATCATTCAGAAGTTTTATTTCTTCAATGGATTCGATGACGACAGCTTTAATACCGATGCGACAACATTGGGTTAATTCAGCAATGTATTTTCCGGGACCCACAAAAATAATATCCTCCGGGGGCACACCCTGACTTATCACTGTTTCCAGTTCTGCCAGAGAACACACTTCACAACCTGTTCCTTCCCGGTTTAACAACTGAACCAGTGTTTTATTGGGATTAGCTTTGAGCGAATAAAAATAATGAATCTCATCCGGAAGTGACTTTTTTAATGCTGAAAAGTCGGCCTTTATTTGCGAGGCGCTGTAGGCATAAAACGGCGTCGGCACCCTGTCAGCCAGACGCTGATAAGGAATGTCGTCGATTTTTTCTGTACTGATAAACTGGCTATCAGGAGGAAAAGCTGACATCGCTAAACCTCCGGGATAACAGTGATTCAATCTGATTGATATTTTTGAAGTTTTCGAAAAGATCGCCATCGAGGATATCAAAAAAACTCCCGGAAACCTCGGTTCTGGCTTCCATCCATTCGCCCATCTCTGCGATAAAGCCCACTAAATGGATTGAGTCCAGTAACCCTTCAGGCCCGTAGATATCAGCTCCCTGTGCAATAGCCGCCAACTTTCTATTGTCAACACCCACTTTCTCTAAGCATGAGAGTATAAATTCTTTCGTTGTCGATGAAATAGTCATTGGTTTCGCCACTTTAAAAACTTCGAACTGACATGATATCCGCCGTATCAGGAAAGATTTGCTTGAAATTGCGCCTGCAATAAAAGAAGAAAATCATAAAGCGGGAGAAGCACACCGGCGTTGTGACAGGGCGCTGACATAATAATTTCCGGCCATGCGGAGTATTCGTACCCGGTTATTTTTATGACAACAGTAAAACCCGGCATGATTGCCGTTAAGACGGTTTAATGTAAGACTCTGTGGGGTAATGTTTTATTTTTATAAATCTCATATTGAGAAGGTCTTATGTTCAAAATATATCTCATCCTTGCTGTTTCTATCTGCGCTGAAACACTGGCGACGACCATGATGAAGGCGTCTGATGGATTCACCCGGTTAGTGCCGAGCGTCATTGTGGTCGTCGGTTATGCCATATCCTTTTATGGACTTTCTCAGGTCGTTAAAGTGATGAATATCGGCATCGCCTACGCTATCTGGGCAGGCATGGGGATTTTCCTTGTTTCGGCCATGTCATTCTTCATCTACAAACAGCGGCTTGATACTCCGGCGCTGATTGGCATGGGCTGCATCGCTGTCGGCATTATGATCATCCAGCTTTATTCTAAATCTGTGTCGCATTAACCCTGAAACGCCCTTTCCCCGTCACGTTATTCGCCGCCGGATCCGGCGGTTGATCTCTTTTTCTGCAATTTAGTTACAACATACTTATATGTGGAGTCATTTCCTGTCCGCGTTATCTGTATGTGCCTTTTCCGTTTGAACCTCCGCGCGCCTCTGCAGCCTGCATCGCAGGCGGAGACTGGCTTATCTGGCAGGTGCATAAGAAATACCCTGGCATTCATTATGAAAAGGGCTTGACCCTGTGATGGTGATCACGTTTATTACGTTCAAATACTAAAACAACACCTTCGAAATAATTCACCTTGCTAAGGATCATAAAATGACTGAGTGCTCATCGCTGGACACCCGGCCAGAAACTTCTGCATTCCGCCGCTGGCTGGCGGTTTTCTCACTGGCCTGCGGCACCTTCGCGCTGGTTAATACCGAATTTCTGCCGATCGGTTTACTGTCGCCCATCGCGCAATCTCTGGGTGTCACTGAAGGGCATGCCGGTCTGGCAGTGATGTTGCCCGGTTTAGTTGCCGCGATTTCTGCGCCGCTGATCATGCTGTTTGCCCGAAAAATGGATCGCCGCACCTTATTATTATTGCTCTCTGCGACGGTGATCGTGGCCAACGGTATCGCCGTGATGGCTCAGTCGTTCAACATTCTGCTGATCGGACGCATAATTCTGGGCATCGGTGTCGGTGGTTTCTGGTCATTTGCTATTCCTTCCGGGCGGCGGCTGGTGTCAGAGGAGCAGGGCGCCCGGGCCATTTCGCTGATCACTGCGGGCGTGGCGGTCGGCACGGTCGCAGGTGTACCGGCGGGCGCCTTTATCGGGGATCTGTTCGGCTGGCGCATGGCATTTATGCTTAACGCCGTGCTGGCGCTGGCGTTTTTCGTGCTGCAATGGCTGGCGCTGCCTTCGCTGCCGGCACAACACTCTATCGGCCTGCGTGCGATGCTCAGCGTCACGAAAGTCGCGGGGATCCGCTACGCGCTGATCATCGGCGTATTTATGGCGGGCGGCCATTTCGCGGCGTATACCTACCTCGAGCCGTGGCTGCGGTTTAGCCTGCATCTTTCAGCCAGCAATATTTCTTTGTTACTGATGGGCTACGGTGTGGCGGGGTTATTAGGCACGCTTACCACGGAAATTACTGTCCGTGAGCTCGGTGTAAAGAAAGCGTTTATGCTCAATATGCTGTTGCTCAGCGCCTCGGTGCTGGTGTTGTCGCTGTTCCCGGTGCCGCTGGCGCTGGCCTGTGCCCTGGTGATCCTCTGGGGACTGGCGTTTGGTGCGCTGCCGGTGTGTCTGAATATCTGGACGTATCAGGCGTCGCCTGCGTTGTTTGAAACCGGCTCGGCGTTGCTGGTGTGTGTCTTCCAGACGTCGCTGGCGCTGGGCGCATTGTTCGGCGGGATCCTCGCTGACAGCGCGGGCGTAAGCAGTGCCTTCCTGCTCGGCGGTGTGCTGACATTGCTGGCGGGCATCACCATTTTCCTGTCCCGCCCGCAACCTGCGGTATTACACGCAGCGGGCAAATGATCGGTTTAAGATCAGGAAATCTTTCCACATAAGAAAATCCTCCTGCCGGAACCTGCGTACAGCGGGTTCCGGCAGCATTCCCGCTCTAGGTTATTTCTTTTTCGTATTTGCGCATCCCGACAGGCTTTGAAACACTGAGATCTTCAGCGATGCTGTTTCAACCTTTTAATTATTCACGGAAAGAGTAAAACCGTTATGCGCATAACACTAAAATTTTCAGTTCTGGCATTATCTCTGGTGGGCGCACTGGCGCTGAGTGCCTGTGATCAAAAATCGCAGGAAAACCACATTAAAGTGGGTATCAGCGCGGGTATCGATCAACAGATGTGGGAAACCATCAAAAAGACCGCCAAAGACAAATATAACCTTGATGTGGAAGTCGTGACCTTCAACGATTTCGTGTTGCCAAACTCGGCGCTGAGCAGCGGCGACATTGATGTAAATTCGTTCCAGCACCGTCCCTATCTGGATAAGCAGATCAAAGAGCGCGGCTACAAGCTGGTGGAAGTGGGGAAAACCTTCGTCTATCCGATTGCAGGATACTCCCGCAAGATAAAATCCATTGATCAGCTCAGTGATAACGGGCAGGTTGCGGTGCCTAATGACCCGACTAACCTTGGACGTTCGCTGTTATTGCTGCAAAAAGAAGGTTTGATCAAACTGAAAGAGGGCGTAGGTTTGCTGCCGACGTCTCTGGATATCATTGAAAATCCAAAGCATCTCAAAATTGTTGAGATCGAAGCGCCGCAACTGACACGCGCCATTGATGACGACAAAATTGAACTGGCGATCATCAATACCACTTATTCAGGACAGGTCGGGCTGACGCCGGGCAAAAATGGCCTGTTTGTCGAAGATAAAGATTCACCTTACGTGAATATCATCGTGGCACGTGAAGATAACAAAGACAGCCAGGCCGTGAAGGAGCTGGTTGAGGCTTATCAGACGGATGCGACAGTGAAAGCGGCGGACGCTATCTATCACGGGGATGCGGTGAAAGGCTGGTAATGCGGGCGGGATGGTAGAGCAATCATTGAATCCTGAGATTATAAAATCCCAGGATTCAATGTCTGATTCTGTTAAATATCGTTGAGCATCTGAGAACGCTGATTCATGTTATTGAACACGGCGCTTTTAACTCGGGCACAGATAAGTGTCTGCTTATCTTTTAATTCAAGCGCAAACATTTCTTTGGAGTCTTTGTTAATCAGCGAAGCATTGGTTTTATAAACTGCATATGCGTCGTTGAGCTGACTAAATTGTTGCTTATAAACATTGAAAGCTTGTTTATCCAGCGTCTGAAGTGCCCTGAACTCACTGTAGCAACGGGTATTCAGTGCTGACTGATCCTGCTCAGTGTTTTTAACTGTTGGCTGCGCGCATCCGCTTAAAAATGCGGCGGCAACAAACACAGACATCCACGCAAAAGGCTTATTCATTATGGCCGGTCCCTTGATCAGATTATTCTCAGTAATTTCCGACCACTATATTCAGAATTTTACATAATTGGAAATTATGATTGAGGATATCCATCCGCAACCAATGAATACTTCCAGTCACAAAAAATGCATGATTATTCAAAATAGAACCAGGCTGTCTTAATCAGCCCGTTTTCGACTTCAAACACGGCAATGCTGTTGACGGGGGTCTCATAAATTCCGTAGATCATTTCATGGTCAAATACTTTATTGCCCAGCACGGTTCGTGAGATCAGCTCAGCACGTAATGCGCTGTTGTTGAACCGGTGGTTTTTATAGAACGTTCTGAGTGCGTCTTTCCCCTCTAAGGAAGGCAGCATATTGGGCATGCGATAGGCGGTAAAGTCTTCGCTGTAGCAGGCGGAAAAGGCATCGAGATCGTGGTGGTTATAGGCCTGAAACTGTTTCTCTACCGGAATGCTGGCGTCCATGTATCATTGTTCTCGTGAATTATTATTTAATAATATCGAATATTAATTCATGTTGTGCTTTTTGGCAATCTGACGAAAACAAAAAGGCCACCGTGGCAGCCTTGAGGGATAAATTGATGGAGTGATCAGCACACGCCAAAATCGCCGTCTTCGTGATACAGATCCACGGTGTCGGCTTTTACTTCAATTTCAGTGGCAGAAAAGTCGTCCGTACGCGAGCACCACAGCGTGTCGCCTTCAACACGACGGACGATCATTTTCGGGCCGCCGGTTTTGGACTGAACAACATCTTGCGGTTTAAACATGCTTTATTCCTCGGTTATCTATTTTGTTGTGATTTATAGAAAAGTTACCCGCAGACCGCATAGCCCGGCCATCCTCGCGGATCACCGATCAGAAGCTATACTTAACGTTAATGTAATGCAAACCGGAGGAAAATATGACCATTCATAAGAAAGGACAGGCACACTGGGAAGGCGATATTAAACACGGTAAAGGTTACATCTCTTCTGAAAGCGGTGCCCTGAAGGAACAACCCTATGGATTCAACACCCGCTTTGAAGGTAAGCCAGGCACTAACCCGGAAGAACTGATTGGCGCGGCGCACTCAGCCTGCTTCTCCATGGCGCTCTCGCTGATGCTCGGCGAAGCGGGGCACACGCCGGAAAGCATCGATACTGTCGCAGATGTTTCACTCGATAAAGTGGATGGCGGCTTTGCGATCACCAAAATCGCGCTCGACAGCAAAGTGAAGTTGCCAGGCATCGATAAAGATAAATTCGATGAAATCATCAAAAAAGCCAAAGCTGGCTGCCCGGTTTCACAGGTTCTGAAAGCCGAGATTACGCTGACGTACCAGCTGGAAAACTGATGATTTAACAGAGGATGACGCGCTGAAAAAAGCCACGCGATGTTTGCGTGGCTTTTGCGTTGTTAGCCCATGATCAGCTTTTTAAACAGCAGCGCCTGAACATTTTGCCGCTGCGAAAGCAGCACATAGACAGAGATCAAATTTGCCGGTTCATCATAGGTATATATGATGCGATAACCGCTCAACGTACTG
Organism: Rahnella sp. 2050; assembly: GCF_040544515.1. NCBI lineage: Bacteria > Pseudomonadati > Pseudomonadota > Gammaproteobacteria > Enterobacterales > Yersiniaceae > Rahnella > Rahnella sp. 2050. Next base: position 448,543 of record NZ_JBEPKE010000003.1, read on the forward strand.
CATTCGCGATACTTGATAATCCCCAGCGCTGCAAGATCAGGTGAAACCGGGCAGGACAAAGGAAATACTTTCACTTTTGTTTCAAACTCATCTAATACAGCGTTGATGATCTTTAAAGGGTCGTTTCCCTGTAAGGTCTGGAACGAAGCGATTTCATCAATGGATAGCTTTACAGTTTGCAGGTACTCAATCGTAATTTTACTTTTCGTGGCAGACATAAATTGATCCCAATAATGAGCCGATGAGATGAGTGACTCATCAGTAGAGATCTGCTAACAACTGTTCCCTCGTCAATGTCCGGCCTTCAGCTTTATCATTTTCTGCCAGTGTCAGCAGCTTGAGTAAAGCGATGGTTTCATCCCTTTTTTGCCTGTCTTCATAGGATTCAATCACATAAGCCGGTTCACCATTCTGAGTGACCAGTATAGGTTGTGATAAATCAAGCGCAGCGGCATGCTTCTTCACGAAGCTGATGGTCTGTATTTGCATGTTTTACTGCTCCTGTCGAGGCTTCGGTCTAAATATAGGTCTTTTACAGACTGCTGACAAGGCGGAATTTCTCCGTCTCAGGCTATGCCAGCCCCCTTAACCCTGATAGAAAAATGCGATCCCGGCTGTGCCCGAATTCTGACAAATGCCATTACATCAGCTATAGATACTGAGCGTTATCTGAAAAATTCGAATAATTTACCGGGGTCATCATGAAGGACGAAAGCGAAAAGACAGGCCTGATCGGGCTGGCCATTGGTGCGGCTGTTATGGGGTTAATTTCCAGCGGAACGATTATTAACCGGGAGAGCATCATTGATGAACTGCGGCGGCTCGGGCGTAAAAAAGGGGACGGTGTGGAAGATGAAATTTTCGTCAAAGCCGCTCAGCTGGTCGGTAAAGGGCAATGATTCACGCAAGCTGGCGAAAAAATACCCGTCAGGGGAGACGGGTATTGGATTTGCTACAAGGGGAATGTCTGAATAATCTGTAGATTGCTACAGAAGACAAGATCATACCCTCTTTTTGTTAATAATTTGTGTAGGAGAAATCTGTTTCTCCCGGACGGTTATTTGCGGCCTAAAAGTAGCCCCAGAACCACGCCAATCGCACCGGCAGCAATCAATCCCGACAGCGGATTTTCTTTGATTTTATCCGCCACGTCAGAAACTGCTTCACTCGCCTGCGCGGAGTATTTGCGTGCAGCACCTTTAAGCTGATGTTTCGGAGAGTCAACAAAATCTCCAAATTGCTTTTGCGCTTCACCGGCAAACTGGTTAACCGTGTTTTCTACTTTATCTTCCACACGGCTAGGATCTTTATCAAAGTCTTGTGATGACATATCGTGCTCCTTTTTGGGTGGAATTTAAGTTTAGTCGAAAAGCTAGGCTATGCAGGGTTTGCCTGCGAAGGACTGATGGATATCAGATTTTTCTTGCCAGCAGCGTCGCAAACCGCAACTTGTAACGGTCTCCGTTTTCGTCGCGTTTATGCAGTTCGCCGACATCTTCGTTGTATTTCACGATTTCCCAGCCGCGATAATAATCACGCAGTTCTGACGGCTTGAACGTGAACGGGAAGGGCAGCGGGCAAGGATAATCCGGGCTGTCCATGGCGGCCACAATCAGGTTATAACCGCCCGTGTTGGTGGCCGCATGCATGTCTTCAATAATGTGCGGGATGCTGTCGCGTTGCAGAAACATCATGACCACGGTGGAAAAGATAAAATCATATTCACCGCTGAAACGGTGCGTGTTCAGATCAGCTTCGCTGATATTGATGTTATTCAGTGATTCCGCCGCGATAATATCATTCACTTTTGCGACGCTTATGGCGTTGTTATCCCAGCCCGTCACCTCAAACCCTTTCAGGTTAAGATACAGCGAGTTACGCCCGCTGCCACAGCCTAAATCCAGTGCTTTACCCGGCCGGACATGCTGTGCGGCGTTGATGATTTCTGAGTGGGTACGGGTCAGGCCGTATTTTTCGCTGTAAAAATCTTCTGGTGCGGGTTGTTGAGTCATGCCCTGTTTCCTGTAAATGAATAGAATGTCAGCGATTATCCTCCAAAATGGCAACCGCGCCATTACTCTTAATGGTCACAGGCCTGAGCATCACGGCATTTTTTCACCACAATATGTTAGCGAAGATAATCAATTGAGATTTTTCCGTAAATAAAATTTCTGTTATCGTGAGGTTCATAACTGAAGCCTGCCCTGGAATTTCTTAATGCTTTTAACCCTCGTCTACCGCAGCCACATCAGTGACTCTGTCCTGCCTGCTTCTCTGGAAGAGATGGTGTCGCGAGCCAACATCGGGAATGAACGCAACAGTATTACCGGTATTCTGCTTTTTGACGGAATGCACTTTTTCCAGTTGCTGGAAGGGCCGGAAGAGGCCGTCGATGCTATTTATAATACGATTTGCAGCGATCAGCGGCATAATAATGTCGTTGTTCTCATGCGTGATTACGCGCCGTCGCGCCGCTTCGGTAATGTGGGGATGGAACTTTTTGACCTCAGGCACCATCACGAAGATGTTGTCCTTCAGGCCGTGCTGGATAAGGGGACGTCCAAATACCGGCTGACCTATGAAGACCGCGCGCTTCAATTTTTGTGCACCTTTGTACAGGCTCGTGAAAAGGAAAATTATCTCGAAATTCTTCCGGCGGATTCCTGGTCTTTTATCGCCGATGAGTCACTGAAACCTGAAGCAGGATTTATCTTTCCCGAGATGAAGGATTACAGCTTTACGTATCAGCCCATTGTTGATCCACTGAGTCGCGAGATTACCTCTTACGAAGCCCGTCTGTGCGGTCCAGGTGGCTGTTCTCCGATGGAGTACTTTTCTGCGCTTTCCAGAACAACCATTTATGAAGCTGACCTGAAAACCAAAAAGCTGGCTTTTGCACTGGCACAGAAGATGGGGATCAGCGACAAAACGCTGACAATCAAACTTTTGCCTATGACGTTAGTCCGGGTACCTGATGCTATCGGATTTTTAGTTCATGAGATTACTGCTCATGGTCTGGTTCCGGAGCAGATTGTCGTGGCAATCACCGAGAACGGCGTCGTGACACGCGAAGATAATTTCGTTACAGCGTTGCAACAGCTTAAAGCCTCAGGAATGCGACTGGCGATTGATGATTTCGGCGCAGGATCAGCGGGATTGTTGTTGCTGACTCAATGCCAGCCGGAAAAGATTATGATTGACCGCAATATGATTTGTGACATTCATACCAGCGGACCCAAACAGGCCATTGTTCAGGCCATTATCAGGTTTTGCTCTTCTTTGGAAATATCGGTTATCGCGACGGGTGTTGAAAAAGCAGAAGAATGGATGTGGCTCGATGCGGCAGGGGTGTGTAATTTCCAGGGCTCGCTGTTTGCTTCACCAAGGCTAAATGGAGCACCGGTTGTCGCGTGGCCGGAAGTTAAGCAGGAATATCTGTTAACAAACCGAAATCTTTAAATATCAAAAGTCCGATAAAAGATTTCAGTAAGATTAAATGAATCAGCCGGACAAATATAAAATATTTATCCGGCTGATTCGCAAAGTCTTAACGCTACGCAGGTGATATATTATACGACATCATCATCAGGAGTGCGGTATACGACGTATTCAAGTGCCTCTAAGTATACATCCTGTTTACCCGAATCACTTTCCTGCTCAATTTTTTGAATCAGGTAAAGAATAATATCTTTATGGGTTACCCGTTCTTTCCGATTTTTTAAATTATTATAAATACGGATGACAGTTTCATTTCCGACCAGAAGTTCCGGGTCTTCTGTCAGAATATAATCAGCTAATTTGACATGAGTATAAGACACATCTTGCATTTTGATACCCTCCGCACTTGCTGTTTATGAGTGAAGTCACGTTCGGTTTTCAAAAATGAACGTGAAATTATTAAATATAATAAATCTAATCAGCCGGGATCAGACGCCGGAATTTTCGGGTGTCATACCCACAACCATTTCCAGTGCACTACGCAGAATATCCAACTGCACCACATCGGATGTGCATTCAAGCTGTGTAATCAGGTGCAATATAATGGCTTTATTTGTCACTTTGCCTTGTTCGGCCAGAATGACGCGAATAGCGGCACCCAACACTTCGGTTTCACTCAAAAACAGTTCGCCCGCATTGTTGAAATAGTTATAAACATCTGAGTGATAAACAGAATCTGTCATCGTCTGGGATGGGTTTGAATTCATCGCATCACCCTGATTTAGCGAATGATTCTTTGATGAATCAATGTCTTTTCTTGTCATCGGACGGCCCTTCAGCATTGAAAAAGTGTCGTACATTATCGACATCCCGCACTTCGTAGGTAATTCGCGCACGTTTATCAGCCAGATCATGGCGGATCTCATTAATAATCCGCTCGCAGGCACTTTTCCGATTTATGTTGTCAGCACTTGCAGCCATAAACTGTAATTGTGCGATGAGTCTGTCAGTCGATATCGGGTTCTTCGATTTAAGCAAGGAAATTACGGCCTCACCTATCAGCTTATCAGTCAGTCTTTCTTCATTACTTCTGTACATATTAGCAGCCTCTGAATATATGCCGGCCAAAGTTCTTGGGCAGATTAGCTTCAGGTTCAGAGTTGGTACTTTACGCCTGAGGGCATAAAATTTGGTAGGCTGTGAATTAATCAAGCCCGCATAATATGTCGAACTGAAATGCTATGAAGCCAATCTTTGCACTATAATCTTAATCAGGGTGGATCATGAATCTCGTTCAAGTACCAGACGGATAAGCTTCATATAATGCTTTTCCTCTTCTTCACTTCCAGCCGCTTCAACACGATTTAAAAGTTTTGAACATAAAGCTTTGCGATTGAGGTTCTTTCCTGCCTCAAGAATTTCAACAACAACGCGCCCCATTGTTTCCTCTTCAGAAAAGACCTGACTGTATAAGGAATGAGACGTGTCCGGGGCCATTCCGTTGTGTCTGTTCTGACGCATAATTAACCCTTATGTTAATAGATGTGTGAGTAATGATTGCCTGTGTGACTATAAAGTTATACAAGATATAGAAAGTTGTACAGGTATTTTTAGAAAAAAAAAGCTAGCAATGCCTGAGACTCAGAATTTTCCGATCTCAGGCGGGGGACGATCGCCCAAGGTGGTTTTATGTCAGCTGAACGATGGGCCGCTGACTGTGCGCGGGTTGGTCTGCCGGTAAAGGTAACTGCCCGTGCCATGGAGCGGATCGCCCTCAAAACCCACTTTCTGCATGCCGATTTTTTCCAGAACGCGCTGTGAAGCCAGATGATTTTCACGTACGGTAGCCGAAATCCGCGGTATGCCCAGTTTCTCAAAACCGGTGCTGAGCGCTGTGCTGGCAAACTCCGTTGCCAGTCCTTTTCCCCACGCTGTTGTCGCAAAGCGATAGCCAAGAAACACACGGTGATTTTCGTAGCCTTCACGGATACCCAGCCCGCCGAAACCGATAATCTGATCCGGTTGATGATTGTGCGCAATGGCCCAGTGCCCGTAACCATTATCCGGCCATTCCCTCAGCCAGTTGTTCAGTTTTTCCTGTGCTGCCGCGATGTCCGGCAATGGCCCGCGCGGGTTAAAAAGATTGGTTTTCGGATCGCCGTAAATAGCAAAAAACGTGGGAATATCCTCAGCCGTAACAGGCCGGAGCAGCAACCGTGATGTCTCGATGATCATAATGAATGTTTCCTCCCGTGAGCTGAGTTAAATCTTAGCTTGGGCGGGGAACTCCGCCAGCCGGCTTTGCAGAAAATCAATAAAGCTTCGCACCTTTTCAGGCACGTGACGGGTGTTAGGATACAGCGCGAAAATGCCCTGTGGCGGAAAACGGTGACCGGGCAGCACATGGCATAAACGCTGTGCGTCGATTTCCGGCTGCACCAGCCAGTCCGGCAACAGCACGACGCCTGCACCTGCCAGTGCAAAGGCTAACAACGCCGAGGCGCTGTCGGCCACAATGGCGGGCGGCGTCGTCACGCGAAACGGGTTTTGCTTTCCCTGAGCATCAGTGACCGGCCAGCTCATAGGTAACGGCAGACGGCTGTGAGCGATCCACCGGCTTGCGGCCAACTGGTCCGGCGTACTGATGTTTCCGTGTTCGCGCAAAAAGGCCGGAGATGCCACCGGCAGTATACCGAAACGCCCGAGTGCGGCGGCGTGATGACTAGAATCAGTCAACTGGCCGAGACGGATCGCCAGATCAAAACGTCCGGCGATCAGGTCGTCGTGATGTGAAGAGGCGACGTGCTGAATGCGCAGTTGCGGATGCAGTGCAGAAAACGCCGCCAGCGCCGGAACCACCACGCGCGCGCCGTATTCCGGTGTACTGGTGATCCGCAACTGACCGCTCAGGCCAGCGTGATCACGACGCACGTCGTCGAGCACCGCTTCGGCTTCCTGCAATAAATCCTGACAGCGTTGATAAAAGCGTTCGCCTGATTCCGTCAGTGCCAGCCGCCGGGTACTTCGGGTCAGCAGTGCGACGCCAGTTTCACTTTCCAGTTGCTTCACATTAAAACTCACTACCGCTTTGGTCAGCCCGAGGGAGACTGCTCCGCCGGTAAAACTGCCTGCGTTAACCACCGCGACGAAAATCTCCAGCCGCTGTAAATTCAGCATCCTGTGCGTCCTTACTGTCAAAATAATTTTGACAGTGTAACTGCACCGCGTCCGTTTATCCGTAAGAACTTCTCCGTTACATTGCCCGCCTTTACCCATTGTGGATGCGTAAGAATGAGTCACAGGGCGCGGGTTGCCGCAGTGTATTTGCTCGGTTTTTTCGTTGATCTGATCAACATGTTTATCGCCAATGTGGCGTATCCCGGCATTGCACGGGAATTTCAGGCACCAGTCAGCGCGCTGGCGTGGGTCAGTACCGGATATATTCTGGGGCTGACACTGGTTATTCCGCTCAGCCGCTGGCTGGCGGGGCGTTTCGGTGCGCGGCGGGTGTTTATCCTCTCGCTGACGATTTTTATGCTTGCCTCACTCGCTGCAGCGGGCGCCGCAAGCCTGATCACGCTGATTGGCTGGCGGGTTTTGCAGGGGCTTGGCGGCGGATTGCTGATCCCGCTCGGGCAGACGCTGACTTATGCACTGTACCGCAGCCATGAACGCGCCCGGCTGTCTGCGGTGATCATGCTGGTCGGGCTGCTGGCACCGGCGCTGTCTCCGGCTCTCGGCGGCATTATCGTGGACAGTTTTAGCTGGCGCTGGGTGTTTATTGCCAGCCTGCCGCTGTCGTCGCTGGCCTGGGTTCTGGCACTGTGCTGGCTGCCGCAAACGCCGCGTGAACCGGCAGGGAGGTTCGATCTGAAAGGATTTGCGCTGCTGAATGGCGGGCTGGCGCTGGTGCTATGGGGGCTGACATCTCTGGGCGAAAACAGTGAATGGCTGAGCGGCAGTGCATTATTCGTGGCCGGTGCAGGGCTGATGACGATGTTTGTACGGGCATCGCGAAAACACCCTGAGCCGCTGCTGGATCTGACGCTGATAAAAGATCCGTTATTGCGCACCGGCATGCTGATTTATCAGTGTATTCCCGGCGTGTTTACCGGCGTCAGCCTGATTGCCATGCTGTATCTGCAGAATGAACACCACTTCTCGGCGGCGCAGTCGGGCGGGCTGATGTTGCCGTGGTCACTGGCGTCATTTGCTGCCATCAGTTTTACCGGCAAAATGTTTAACCGGCTCGGGCCGCGGGCGTTATTTATTCCGGGCTGTCTGATTCAGGGCGCGGGTATTGGTTTGCTGGCGCTGCTCAGTGTGTTTCCTGCAGCGCCGTGGCTGGCAATCGCGGCGTTTACGTTAATGGGGGCGGGCAGCAGTCTGTGCAGCAGTACGGCGCAAAGCGCTGCGTTTTTACATATCCGTACTGAACAACTGGCTGACGCCAGCGCCCTGTGGAACATCAACCGCCAGCTGAGTTTTTGTCTTGGCGTGACGCTGGTCAGCGTGATGCTGAGTGCCTGGCAGCTTTCTGTTCCGGCATTCGCCTATCCGCTGAGTTTCACCGTTGCGGCGTCCAGCGTCATTATTCCCATCATGTTGTGTCTGCGGTTACCGGGGCACGCCATTATTCTGGAACGGCTTCTACAGGAACACCAACAGGAAAAGTTATGAATCGTTTTGTGAAAGAAGTGTTTGATGCGCATGGGTTAATTCAGCGCTGGTTTTCAGACTCCGCTGCACCTGGGCAGGTTTGTGATGAACTGCTGGCGCGGTTTAGTCCGGCCTATTCGATGGTAACGATCACCGGCCACCGGCTGGATCATCCGGCATTGTGTGCTTTTTTCAGGGCGCAGCGGGGCGCGAAAAGCGGGCTGAAGATTGAGGTCGAAAAGCCGGTGGTGATTGCTGAAAGTGAAAAAGGCGCGGTAGTCGCGTATCAGGAACGCCAGCAGTTGCCCGGCCAGCCGGAAACACTGCGTTATTCGACGGTGTTATTTGTGGTGGATGCAGAAGGGAAAATTCTGTGGCGTCATTTGCATGAAACGCCCGCTGCCTGATCGCCTATAAAAAAACGGCCTTCCGTGAGGAAAGCCGTTTGAGCCTGCAAAAGTGATTACTTCGTCAGGGTTTTTCTGACTTCGCTGACGTCTTTCGCCGTCACTGCCGGTGCGTTGTTGCCCCAACCTTGACGGATAAAGGTCGACAATTGCGCCGCTTCTTCGTCCGTCAGACGGCTGGCAAAGCCCGGCATCACAAGCGTTGACGGCGCCCGTGCCGTTGACGGTTGCTGCGCGCCCGCCAGAATGGTGTGGATCAGCCCGGTCGGATCTTTCGCGTTCACAATCGTTGCCTGACCCAGTTGCGGGAAAACGCCCGGTGCACCTTTGCCGGTGACAAAGTGGCAGGCGCCGCAGTTATCCAGATACAAACGCTCGCCTTCGCTGAGGTTTTTCGCCGCCGTCAGTCTGGCTTCGGTCGCGCTGGCTTTTTGCGTGTCCTCTGCCGGAACCGGCGGGTTACCGCCCAGGAACTTGATGTAGGCCGCGATGGCTTTGAGGTCGTCATCGGTCATGTGTGCGGTACTGTTTTCCACCACAGACGTCATTTCGCCACCAACTGCTGCTTTGTCATTACGCCCTTTGCCCAGATAATCGACAATTTCCTGCTCGTTCCAGTGCGCCACGCCGCGCAGGGAAGGCACATCCCAGTTATTCAGACTGCCGCCTGCCAGGAAATCAGAGTCGCTGCTGTCCAGCGCTTTTTCGTTCATGCCGAAACCGCGGGGAGTATGGCAACTGCCGCAGTGCCCGAGACTTTCCACCAGATACGCACCCCGGTTTACCTGCTCAGAAGCGCCACCGATTGGCTGGAAAGGTTTGTCAGACGCGAATGCCCAGTTCCAGAAACGCATGCCCCAGCGCTGGCTGAACGGGAAGCTCAGATCGGTCTCAGGCGGTTGTTCTGCGCTCGGTTTTACGCCCTGCATAAAGTAAACGTAGAGCGCGTGCATATCCTGATCGTTGATTTTAGCGTAATCCGGATAAGGCATTGCCGGATACAAACGGGTGCCGTCCGGCAGAACGCCTTTGCGCACTGCATCCGAGAATTGTGCTTCGCTATAACCGCCAATACCGTGGTCTTTATCCGGTGTAATGTTGGTGGAATAAATGGTGCCCAGATTGGAGTTGATCGCCAGCCCGCCTGAAAACGCCGGTTTCCCCGCCACCGTATGACAGGCGCCGCAGTCGCCCAGACGCGCCACATATTCGCCCTGTTTGATCAGCGCTGCGTTGTCGGGTTGTGTATTGGTATCCGCCTGCGCATTCGCCATAAAACCCGCACCCAGCAGCAAGGCGTTAGCGATAAATAAACTTTTGAGTTTCATCCTGTTCATCTCCGCTTATGCCTGAACCAGTGGACCAGGGTTTTTCAGGTACTGATCTTTAATCGCCTGCGCCGCCATCAGGGTGATCGCACCAATGGTGTCCGTCGGGTTAGCCTGGAAGTTTTGCGGGAAAGCGTTACCGCCCGGCACAAATACGTTATGCACATCCCAGCTTTGCAGGAACTTGTTCAGCGCCGAGGTTTTCGGGTTATCGCCCATCACCGCGCCGCCCACGTTGTGGGTAGAGACGTATTTGGTCAGGTCAAAATGCGCGTCCATCGGCAGGAAGCTTTCGCTGTAACTGTCCGGGTTCAGCTCTTTGGTGATATTGCCCACGATGCCTTTCAGATATTGCTGCAATTTGAGTTCGTTCTGTTTCCAGTCGAAGGTCATACGCAGCAGCGGATAGCCATATTCATCTTTGTAATTCGGATCCAGATCCAGATAAATATCGCGGTAAGACTGGCAGGTGGTGGTGATGCTGATTTTCATCGAATGGCCGTACCATTCTTCCATGCCTTCTTTCCAGCCGGTGCCCCACGCAGGCGTGCCTTTTGGCAGCGAGGTGCTGATTGGCGTGCCGGTGGCCTGCGAACTGTGAATTTTCGCACCGCCGATAAAGCCAAGGGAAGGGCCGTCGAAGTTGCCCGGAGAGATATCGTTGAACATCTGGCCGGTGGCGCCTGCGGTGGCAAACGGATTGAAGTTTTTGTCTTTGAAGAACAGCGTCGAACCGCCGTTACTGAGGAACGCATAGTTGCGGCCAATCACGCCTTCTTCGGTGATCGGATTGTAAGGCTTGCCGATCCCGGACAGCAGCATCAGCCGCACGTTGCAGAACTGGAAGCTGCTCAGTACCACGATTTTCGCTGGCTGGAAGCACTCGTTGCCGTCTGCATCCATGTAGATCACGCCTTTGGCGGTTTTCTTATCATCATGCAGTTCGACTTTCAGCACATTGGCATGCACTTCATAAGAGAAGTTATCCATGCGTTTCAGCGCGTCCATCACCGCCGTTTGCGGCGACGCTTTCGAGTAGTTCAGGCACGGGTATTTACTGCAATAACCGCAGTAGTTACACGGCGCGATCTGGTTACCGTACGGGTTAGTCCAGGCGCGGGACACGCAGGCTGACGGGTTCGGGAACGGGTGGTAGCCCATTTTTTTGGTGACTTCAGCAAACATGCTGCTGTTGAGCGTGTCTTCCAGCGCAGGCAGCGGATACGGCTCGGAACGTGGCCCTTCGAACGGATCCCCGCCTTCCATAATCTGACCGCGCAGGTTACCGGTTTTGCCGGACTGACCGCAGATATGCTCAAACTTAGTGTAATACGGCTCAATTTCATCCCAGGAGAAAGGGAAATCCATGATCCGCATGTCTTCCTGCAGGATGCCTGGTTTGTAGGCTTCGTCAGCGTAAGTTTTGAGTTTTAAATCGGTCGGCGTCGGGCGAATCAATACCGCCGTCCAGTGCAGACCGGAACCACCCACGCCGGTACCCGGCGCGAATGCACCCCATTTACGGGTTGGCAGGGCGGTTTCACTCATGTTGTAACGCACGGTGACAGCGGCTTCAGCCGGCGTCGCCATGACTTTATTGCGTACCGCGTAGGCATATTCGTCCGCCGGTTTCGGGTAAGCAAATTCTTCGTAGCCGCGATCGCCGCCACGTTCGAGCGCACGAACGGTCAGGCCCGCCATCGCCAGCTCGATACTCATCAGCGAGCCAGCCCAGCCGAGGCCGACAACAACGACGTCGACTTCTGGTTTAGTTACTTTTGCCATCTTTAATCCTGTCAGTCATCAGAAAACGGTAATAGGGCGAGGCACTCAGGCACGCGCGCCCTGCAGGCTCACAGGCCCCAGCGGATACGGGACATTGTGCTGCTTAACCCACTCAGTGAAACTGGCGCGAGCGCCGGGGAAGCCGATGGCAATCCACGCCTTCATCCCTTTGTTCCCGCCGTAGATCGGGTCTGCCAGATAGCCATGTTTGGTGTCTGAAAGCAGTTCGCTGAAGAATTGCGAGGCGACAAGATTTTCTTCGCCCGCATCGGCAAATTTGATGCCGTTTTTCTGCAACTGCGTCAGCACATTGTCTTTGTCCTGATCGGCCAGTTCATGGAAGGCTTTCTGATGATTTTGCTGACACCAGGCGTTCGCAATACGAATGCCGGTTTTGTAGATTTGCTGCGGACGGAACGGGATCTGATACCCCATCGTCGCCGGAGCATGCACGTTGAACGGGCCCTGCATATAGATTTCTTCGCCGAAATCGCCGTGCATTTGCTGATCGATAAAAATCGGCACATTGGTTTCGAGTGCGCCCGGTGCTTTGCCTTTGCCACCCGCAGGGATCAGGCGGTCAGCGGCGGCCATAATAAACTGCCACTCATCGGCGCTGAAAAATATCGGCTTATATTCGAGTAAATCCGGGGCAGCCATTTCTGCAGCTTGTGCCGCTGACAGCCCTTTCATCATGATGGTCCCGACAGGCAAAGCCATCAGCGACCCAAGTAAAAACTTGCGACGGGTTGTTTTTTTTTGAAGGAGCATAGAATTACGACTCTCACATGCCTGATGTTAAGTTTGGGTTAATTATTATTATTTTTTGGGTACAAATCGATAATATCACCGCTACATCTAAAATAAATGAATAAATTCCCCATGAACTATAAGGCGGGAAATGCATTAAGGAGTTCCACGGGTTTAATTTGATTTAAAGTCTCATTAAATCAATGAGATATTGATTGTTTTTATTGTGAATGGCTAAGGGGGAAATAGCATTGTTTATCAAAGTATTCTTCATGATTTTGTGGGTTGAATTTAGATCAATATAATTCCGCACGGAAAGTTTCTGTTATTTGTTGTTATGAATGTTAGCTAACATTTTTAACAAATAAGAATGAGTTTCAATTGTCGGGGTTATTTATAACCGGGAAAAATATAAAGTTGAATTAATTATGCGGACAACTCACTCCCCTGCGAAGGGGAGGGTTGGGGTGGAGTATTATGGTTAAAACAAAAGCTGAAGTGTGCAAGGCGCTAAGCTGATTCCCGAATAACCAGTTTGTAACCCATATCAACAATCGGTTCATCAACCGCGATGCCTTCAATTTTATCCGCCAGCATATCTGCCGCGCGGATGCCTAAATCCCATTTTTCGACGCTGACGGTGGTAATGGCAGGGCGGTTATGGGCGGCAAAATTCAGGTCCGCGAAACCGATCACCGAGAAATCATCCGGCACGCGTAAACCCTGCGATTCGGCTTCCATGATTGCGCCCTGCGCCAGGGTGTCGGAGCTGCAAATGATGGCGTCAAAGCGGTGATCGCTGGCGAGCAGTTGGCGCAGTGCCTGGCGTCCGACTTCCATATTCGCCGGACGGGAAACAATCACTTCTTTAATGTCGTGCTCAGGAATGGCCCGCAACACGCTGATTGCCCCGTTTTTACGCACCATTGCGCGGCGATCGGAAGCACAGATAAAGCCAAAACGCCTGAAGCCTTTGCCGAGGAAATAGTCACCGATGGCATTGCCGACTTTTTCGTGCGAGAAGCCAATCAGCATGTCAATCGGTGTGGGCGTTAAATCCCAGATTTCTACTACCGGGATATTGGCGTTAAGAATGATTCTTTTCAGTTCCGACGTGTGATGAATGCCGGTCAGCACAATCCCGTCCGGTCGACGCGAAAGCAGGGTGGCGACAATATCGGTTTCATCTTCCGGCTCATAGCCGACAATACACAACAGCATGTGATAACCCCGTGCCGCCAGTTGGTCGCTGATGGCCTGCACGGTATCAACAAACATATTGTTGTTAATCTGCGGCACGACGACGGCAATGAGTTTCGTGCGGCTGGTCGCCAGACCACCGGCCAGCATATTGGGGATGTAACCGGTACTTCTCACGGCTTCCATCACGCGGGCAATGGTCGCCGGGCGCACGACTTTGGGATTGTTTAAGGCGCGGCTGACCGTCATGGGTGAAAGGCTGGCGGCCTGAGCAACATCTTCGAGCGTAGCCGTACGGGAACGGCCTTTCTGAGCATTTATTTTATTATTCAAAGCGTTGACCACTGAATTATGGCGTCAAAATAGTAATGTTTGCGCAATCATTGCCAGTTTCTCATATTGTCCCCTGCTTGGGTAAGTGTAAATGTTAACTTCTTGTTGCGTGGCCGTGCGTCTTTATCTTATTTATCCTCGCGAGTTATTTACCCAAAACGTGAAGGGAGTCATAAGGGATGGTCAAGGAGAGACAATTTCTATAAGTTCCGAATTATCGCGCCCTGAAGTGATGCCGTATACTGCTTTCAGGCAGAGACGATTCGTTATCTTCAATTTATTTGCTCTGAATACATTCTCGCAGGTGAAGGAAAAACCGTTGCCTGAGCTGCAATTTATCGGGATATGAGGGTTTTATCATGGAAAAGAAAGTCATTTATTTGTTTTGCTCCGCCGGAATGTCAACCTCGTTACTGGTTTCTAAAATGAAGGTTCAGGCTGAGAAGTATGAGGTCCCGGTCATTATCGAAGCATTTCCTGAAACACTGGCTGCAGAGAAAGGTGCGGCAGCCGATGTCGTTCTGCTTGGGCCGCAAATTGCCTATATGCTGGATGAAATTAAAAAAGTCTTGCCGGGTAAACCGGTTGAAGTGATCGATTCTGGCCTGTACGGCAAAATTGACGGGTTAGGTGTTCTGAAAGCAGCCGTTGCTGCGATCAAAAAAGCAGCAGCACAGTGATCTTACGTTTTTCCTTATTTTAAAATTGAACGTCTTTATATTGAAATTTTTAAGTCAAAGAGAACTCCAGTCAAAGAGCGAATTTCTTCCCCTGGCCGCCAGATGGCGGCATTAAAGGAAAATACCAATGAGCAAAGCCATTGATTCACTTGAAAAGATACTTCTTCCTTTTGCCGTTAAAATAGGTAAACAACCGCATATTAATGCCATTAAAAATGGCTTCATAAAACTCATGCCGCTGACCCTCGCGGGTGCCATGTTCGTTTTAATTAATAACGTGTTCCTGAACTTTGGTGCCGGTTCTTTCTTTTATTCTTTAGGCGTGCGCTTAGACCCGTCAACTATCGATACGCTGGCCGGTCTGAAAACCATCGGTATTAATGTTTATAACGGTACGCTCGGTATTATGTCGCTGATGGCGCCATTCTTTATTGGCATGGCATTAGCGGAAGAACGTAAAGTTGATTCCCTCTCCGCCGGTTTATTAGCCGTTGCAGCCTTTATGACCGTGACGCCATACAGCGTCGGTGAAGCTTATGCGGTGGGCGCAAACTGGTTAGGTGGCGCGAATATTATTTCCGGTATGGTAATAGGTCTGGTTGTCGCAGAAATGTTCACCTTTGTGATTCGCCGCAACTGGGTCATTACCTTGCCGGCGAGTGTGCCGTCTTCGGTTTCCCGATCCTTCTCCGCGTTAATTCCGGGCTTTATTATTCTGTTTATCTTCGGGGTTATTTCCTGGTTACTCGGATTATATGGCCACAACTTCCACCAGATTATTATGGATTCAATTTCCAAACCTCTGGCGGCAATGGGCAGCGTGGTTGGCTGGGCGTACGTGATTTTCAACTCACTGCTGTGGTTCTTTGGTGTACACGGATCTCTGGCGCTGACCGCGCTCGACAACGGCATCATGACCCCGTGGGCGCTTGAAAATATCGCGCTGTACACCGAATACGGTTCCGTGAGTGCCGCGATTGATGCAGGGAAAACCTTCCACTTCTGGGCCAAACCGATGCTGGATTCCTACATCATGCTGGGCGGTTCCGGTGCAACCCTCGGGCTTATCATCGCCATCTTTATCGCCTCACGCCGTGCCGATCATCGTCAGGTGGCAAAGCTGGCACTGCCGTCAGGCATCTTCCAGATTAACGAGCCCATCCTGTTTGGTCTGCCGATTATCATGAACCCGGTGATGTTTATCCCCTTCGTGCTGGTTCAGCCGATTCTGGCCGCCATCACGATCGCCGCGTACAGCATGGGTATCATTCCTCCGGTCACTAACCTGGCGCCGTGGACCATGCCGACCGGGCTTGGCGCTTTCTTTAACAGTAACGGCAGCATCGCGGCACTGCTCGTCGCATTGTTCAATCTCGGTATTGCCACGCTGGTGTACATGCCATTCGTGATCTTGTCTAACAAGGCGCAGGCGATTATTGAAGAAGAAGAAAGCGAAGAAGACATTGCCGCTTCACTGAAATTTTAATCTGAACGGAGGGCGGGCAGAGGCCATCTTCCCGCCGTTATCCGGCCAATCATGGAGAGACAGAGATGATGGATTTAGACAGCATTGTTGAAACTGAAAGCGAAATGCAGGATCTCGAAGAAGTGGTGATGGGGTTGATCATCAACTCCGGACAAGCACGCAGCCTGGCTTACGCGGCGCTCAAAAAAGCCAAAGAAGGTGATTTTGAGCAGGCGCGTTCGGTGATGGCGCAGTCAAAAATGGCGCTGAATGAAGCGCATCTGGTGCAGACTCAACTGATTGAAGGCGATCAGGGCGAAGGAAAAACCAAAGTCAGCCTGGTGCTGGTGCATGCACAAGATCACCTGATGACGTCAATGCTGGCCCGCGAACTGATTGCGGAACTCATTGAGCTTCATGAAAAAATAAAATAACGTAGGGAGCCATAATGCAGCCACCGGTACTGAGCATGGAAATCAAGACAGCGCGCGAAAATCAACTCTTCGACGGTCAGAATTTCCACATGTTCATCTACAACAAAGTAGAAAGCATTTCCGGACTGCATGAACATGATTACTACGAATTTACAGTGGTGTTGACCGGCCGGTATTACCAGAACGTCAATGGTAAACGGGTGTTGTTAGAACGCGGCGATTTTGTCTTTATCCCTCTGGGTTCCCATCACCAAAGTTTCTATGAATTCGGTGCGACGCGGATATTAAATGTCGGGATCAGCAAAGCGTTCTTCGAGCAACACTATTTATCTTTACTGCCATCCCGTTTTGTGGCGTCACAGGTTTATCAGATCAAGACTGAATTTCTGGCTTATATAGAATCTGTGATCGCTTCTCTTAATTTCAGGAACGGGGAATTTAATGAGTTTCTGGAAATGGTGACGTTTTATATTGTGAACCGTTTACGCCATCACAGAGAATCAGAAATCACGACAGATGCGCCAGGCTGGCTTAAAAATACCATCGAAAAGATGCACGACAAAGCACAGTTTAGTGACAAAGCATTAACGAATATGGTGGCCCTTTCCGGCAAATCACAGGAATATCTCAGCCGTGCCACGCAGCGACATTATGGCAAAACACCGATGCAGATTATTAATGAAATCCGTATTGATTTTGCCAAGAAACAGCTGGAGATCACCAATTATTCGGTCACGGACATCGCGTTTGAATCCGGTTACAGCAGCCCGAGTATGTTTATTAAAAACTTTAAAAAGCTAACTTCTTTTACCCCCAATCATTACCGAAAGAAGTTATGCAGTATTAATTAAACCGAATCATTTATTTCTCTGTTTAAATTTGCAGTGCATTATTATTGCACGGGAGTTCCTATGCGTAAAAAACTGAAAGTCGTCACAATTGGTGGCGGAAGTAGTTATACCCCGGAATTACTGGAAGGCTTTATTAAACGCTACGATGAATTGCCTATTACCGAATTATGGCTGGTCGATGTGGAAGCCGGAAAAGAGAAACAGGATATTATTTTCAATCTTTGCCAGCGTATGGTCGAACGTGCAGGTGTGCCGATTGTAATGCATAAAACGCTGGATCGCCGCGAAGCCTTGGTGGATGCCGATTTTGTCACCACGCAACTGCGTGTTGGCCAGCTCAAAGCACGCGAACTGGACGAACGTATTCCGCTCAGCCACGGTTATCTCGGGCAGGAAACCAACGGCGCTGGTGGCCTGTTCAAAGGCTTGCGTACCATTCCGGTGATTTTTGACATCATTAAAGATGTCGAAGAGATCTGCCCGGACGCCTGGGTGATTAACTTCACCAACCCGGCCGGAATGGTAACGGAAGCGATATTCCGGCACACCAGATTCAAGAAATTCATCGGCGTGTGTAACATCCCTGTTGGCATGAAAATGTTCATTCAGGATGTGCTGCAACTGACCCCGCAGGACGATTTATCCATCGACCTGTTTGGCCTGAACCACATGGTGTTCATTAAAGATGTTCTGGTCAACGGCGAATCACGTTTCGCCGAACTGCTCGACGGCGTCGCGTCCGGCACGCTGACCGCCGGTTCGGTGAAAAACATCTTTGATTTACCATTCAGCGAAGGCCTGATCCGCTCCCTGAATTTGCTGCCGTGTTCTTATCTGCTGTATTACTTTAAGCAGAAAGAGATGCTGGCGATTGAGATGGGCGAATTCTACAAAGGCGGTGCACGCGCCACGGTGGTACAGAAGGTTGAAAAGCAGCTGTTCGATCTGTACAAAAACCCTGATCTGAACGTCAAACCGAAAGAACTGGAATTGCGCGGCGGGGCCTATTATTCCGATGCCGCCTGCGAAGTGATCAGCGCAATTTACAACGACAAACAAACCGAGCAGTACGTCAATTTCCCGCATAACGGCCATATTGATAACATCCCGTCTGACTGGGCGGTGGAAATGACGTGCACCATCGGGCGTGACGGCGCAAAACCACACCCGCGTATCACGCATTTCGACGAAAAAGTGCTTGGCCTGATATACACCATCAAAGGCTTTGAGATTGCCGCGAGCAATGCCGCACTGAGCGGTGAATTCAATGATGTTCTGCTGGCGATGAACCTCAGCCCGCTGATCCATTCCGATAAAGATGCTGAGATACTGGCGCGCGAAATGTTGCTGGCACATGAAAAACTACTGCCAAATTTTGCTAACACCATTGCTGCGCTGAAATAAACCCACGGCCTTCCCTGAAAAGGGGAGGCGTTCAACCGGGACATTTATGGATAAATTACTGATAGTGAACGCCGATGATTTCGGCCTTTGTAAAGCGCAAAACTACGGGATCATCGACGCATTCAACCACGGTGTGGTGCGGTCGACGACGGCGATGGTGAATATGGCCGCTGCAGAACATGCCGTGGTGCTCAGCAAAGAAAATCCTGATCTTGCCGTCGGCATGCATTTCGTGCTAACGCTCGGACGTCCCTTGTCATCCATGCCGGGGCTGGCCCGCGACGGTGAACTGGGAAAATGGATTTGGGAAATGGCAGAGCAGGGCACGTTACCGCTTGATGAAATCGCGCAGGAACTGCAATGCCAGTTCGGGCGTTTTGTGTCTCTGTTTGGCCGTTTGCCGACACATCTCGACAGTCATCATCATGTGCATATGTTCCCGCAGATTTTCCCGATCGTGGAAGCGTTCGCGAAAGATCAGGGCATTCCTGTACGCATCGATCGTGACGAGATCCGCCGGGGCAACATTGCGCTGTGTGGCGCGAAGAGTACCGACGGTTTCGACAGCAGTTTCTACGGAGAGACGGTTTCAGAAGCCCTGTTTGTGCAAAAGCTGGACAACGCCACGCAGCGCGGTGACCGCTCGGTGGAAATCATGACCCATCCGGCGTTTATCGATAACACCCTTCTGGCGAGCAAATATTGCTATCCGCGCCTGGCGGAGCTGGATGTACTGACGTCGGCCTCGCTCAAAACTGCGATAACTGAACGCGGATTCCGGCTGGGATCGTTTAAGGATTTATAAGCCGTCATACGTAAAGCCCGCCGCTGGCATGACGCCTGCGGCGGGCTTTTTATTGGCGTCAGCCCGGCCCCTCACTTCCTGCCGCCAGCAGCGGTACCAGAATGTCGCTAACGGGCGTAGGAATACCCCGCGCGAGACCGTAACGCTGTATGACACCGTTGCGTATATCCCATTCCAGCGGGCGGTTAGCCTGGCGGTCGGCGAGAATAGAAGTGCCCAGGTCCGCGGGCGCACGATGAAAACCGTCAACGATCTCTTGCGGAACGTTATCGCTGAGTACCGCACCTTCCGCACGCGCGACAGTCAGACACTCACGCAGATAAGCCAGTGCCAGTTGCGTGATATCCCCGCGTGAGAACATCCCGGCACGGCGGTTAGAGAGAACCATCAGACCCGCGACCGCATTCTGCAGCAATTTGCGCCATGCGATCGTGAGAAAGTCGGATGACAATTCAACCGTACAGCGTGTGCCGCTGAGCGCATCAGCGATCCGTTTTGCCTGCGGCACATCCGGCAGCGTCAGACGCGGTTTTGCGCGCAGCCGGACAGAGGCATCCGGCTCACGTTGTGCTGGAAACCAAACAACGGAAGGCAGTACTGTTGCTCCGTTGACGTAGGGTTCCAGCGAGGTTTTCTGTTCGACGCCGTTTTGCAGTGCACAGACAACGGTATTTTTATCGCACAATGCGGTAAGCCAGCCGGCGCTGTCAGCCACCTGTGTGGTTTTCACCGCAACAAAAACCAGATCACACGGAGAGTGGACCTTCGACGGATTGATTAATACCGGGCCTGGCACCACCACCTCGCCGTCATCATGACGCAGAATTAATTGCGGATGCGCAGTGCGCCCGCAAAGCAGCGGCGTGCGGTTAACTTCATGCAGTGCTGCAGCGATGGTCGTACCAATCGCACCGGGACCTATCAGAGCAATAGCAGGGCGGTCAGACATCTCGAGTTCTCCTGATTTGATTAACCTATCAACAGTGTGCCGGTAGCAATTACCGCACACGCCAGCATTTTTCTCAGTGTCAGTGTTTCACCAAGAAACAGATAACCCAGAACGGCGGCAAACAGCACACTGGTTTCGCGCAGCGCGGAGACGGCGCCCATGGGTGCGGCCACCATGGCATAAATGATCATGCCGTAAGCCAGCAGCGACACCACACCCCCTGCCGCCGCACTGAGTAAACCGGGCCGCCAGCGCAGTAAACTTTTCGTGTCGCGCAGGGCGATATAAAGCGCTGGCATCAGTACTCCCCATAACATGCTCATCCACACGGTATAGGAAAACGAATTGCCGGAGACACGCACGCCAATACCATCCACTACGCTGTATGCCGCGATAAAAGCGCCGGTGGCCAGGGGATATTTCAGGCCCGGTATCGCCAGTTTACGGCTTCTCATGGCAAGCATCAGAATACCGCCAGAAATTAGCGCGATGCCGACAAGGGTGTTGAAGGCGATCTTTTCCCCGGCGAACAGGGCCGCGCCACAGGTCACCATCAGCGGCGAAGAACCGCGCGCAATCGGGTAGGTTTGCCCGAGATCACCGCTTTGATAACTGCGTATTAAACACAGGTTGTAACCGACATGCAGCAGGGCCGATAACACCGCATACTTCGCGCTCGCGAAGTCAGGAAGTGGCAGAAACAGCGCGATAACCCCGCAGGTAACGGCAATCGTCACGCACATGATGGTCATCGACCACAACCGGTCAGTTCCGCTGCGTAATAAGGCGTTCCAGCTGGCATGCAGCAGGGCGGCGAATAAGGTCAGAAAAATAATATGAGCGGGCATGTACTGATGCTAAACAGCCTGTGCCCGGATTAACAGTGAAGTGTTGTCATCGTGGTATGAGTAATAACTCATACTTCAACGGTAACTGTGCTGCGCCTGCTGTGATTCGGCCAGCAGCCAGTTACGGAATTTCAGGATGTGCGGCTGTGTCTCGATGCCTTCCGGACAGACAAAGTAATAGGCGGCCGGAGAGGGGAAAACGACGTCAAAGAGCCTGACCAGACTGCCATCATGGATTTCTTTTTCAACGTGGCCGCTGCGCGCTAATGCAATGCCCTGACCCAGTAACGCGGCTTCGATCGTCATATTTGTGTCGGCGAAGCGGACGCTTTCGTGCAGTACATCAGTATTTACGCCGACCTGCTTAAACCAGGCATCCCATTTCGGTACCAGATCAGCCCCGTCACGCGTCAGCAGCGGAAAACGCAGCAGTTCCGCAGGTTCAGCGGGTATACCAAAACCGGCTAAGAATGCGGGGCTGGCAACGGGAAATAATTGTTCGCGAAACATAAACTCTGTATGCAGCGCCGCATAATTACCGTGTCCGAAACGGATCGCTACATCGGAATCTGCACTGGCGAAGTTAATGGCTTTATCCGTACTTTCCAGCGAGACCAGAATTTCCGGATGCAAACGTGCTAATTCCGGCAGGCGCGGTAACAGCCACTTTAACGCGAAAGAATAGGTGGTGCTGACACGCAGTCGCACCCGTCCTTTTTGTTCACGCAGATCGGCAAGTGTCGTTTCAAGCTTACTAAAGAATTCCCGTACCAGAGGGGCAAGCGCTGCACCGGCAGGCGTCAGGCTCAGGGTTTTACCACGCTGAAAAAGCTGCAGGCCCCAGCTATCTTCCAGTTTTTTCAACTGATGGCTGACGGCACTTTGTGTAATAAACAGCTCCTCTGCGGCTGAGGTAAACGTCGTGTGGCGGGTGGCGACTTCAAAGGCGCGAAGTGTGGCTGTAGGGGGAAGGTCACGCATCATTCAGTTCCTGTTAATGAGCTAATGCTCATAACAGGGTATGCCGGAGCGTGTGCAAAAGATACGGTGACAGAAAAAAATGGCCTGCAATGCAGGCCATTTTCATGTCATTCTCAACGGGTCAGAACGAGAAGCACGAACATCCTAACGCACCCCAGAAAGCGTTATCATCGGACACCGGGACATCAGAACCACGGGCAATATCATGGCTGTGTTTATGCACGCCACACGGGCCGACGCACTGATGCCCCTGACGAACCAGCCCGACACGCGCTGCACCCTGTGGCGGCGCAGAGCGGTAATGCCCAGGCACTGTGGTGACCGGCGACCAGTCCGGCAGCACCGGGATGGCTGGCGGCGCGAGCGGCGAGAAACTGCCTGCCGCGTAAACCACTTTGCCATCGACCACGGTCATCACCGATTCGATGCCCTTGATACGTTCTTCCTGCACGCTGAAGAAATCTTCGGAAAGAACGGCCAGATCGGCCAGTTGCCCGACTTTGATCTGACCTTTCTTGCCCTGTTCGCTGGAGAACCAGGAACTGCCCTGCGTCCACAGCATCAGCGCGGTTTCGCGGTCAATACGGGCGGCGTCGTCATACATCGCCATGCCGCCGACGGTGCGACCGGAAACCAGCCAGTACAGTGCCGTCCATGGGTTATAGCTGGCAACACGGGTCGCGTCGGTGCCCAACCCGACCGGCACGCCTGCGGACAACATTTTCGCCACCGGTGGCGTATGTTTGGTGGCCTCGATACCGTAGCGTTCAGCGAAGTATTCTCCCTGGAACGCCATACGGTGCTGTACCGCAATGCCGCCGCCCAGCGCTTTGACGCGCTCAATGTTGCGTTCGGTGATGGTTTCCGCATGGTCAAAGAACCAGTGCAGCCCGTTGAACGGGATATCGCTGTTCACTTTCTCAAAGACATCCAGCATCCGGCTGATCGACTCGTCATAGGTTGCATGCAGGCGGAACGGCCAGCGGTGCTCCACCAGATGACGCACCACGCGTTCAAGTTCGACCTCCGTTCCCGGCGGTAAATCCGGACGCGGTTGCAGGAAATCTTCAAAGTCTGCGGCTGAAAATACCAGCATTTCGCCTGCACCGTTATGACGGTAGAAATCAGTGCCCTGGCCGGGTTTGAGCATGTCGGTCCACAGCTCGAAATCTTCCAGTTCATGTTGCGGACGCTGGGTAAACAGGTTGTAAGCAATACGTATCGTCAGTTGATTTTTCTGATGAAGCTCATCGATGATCTGATAATCCTCAGGGTAATTCTGGAAGCCGCCGCCTGCATCAATCGCGCTGGTGAGGCCGAGACGGTTCAGTTCACGCATAAACTGGCGGGTAGAGTTCACCTGCTGTTCCAGCGGCAGTTTCGGTCCTTTCGCCAGCGTTGAATATAAGATCATCGCGTTTGGCTTGGCGATCAGCATGCCGGTCGGATTACCATTGCTGTCACGCTGAATTTCACCGCCTGGCGGATTGGGGGTGTCTTTGGTGTAGCCGACCACTTTGAGCGCGGCGCGGTTGAGCAATGCGCGGTCATATAAATGCAGGATAAACACCGGCGTATCGGGCGCGGCCTGATTAATTTCATCCAGCGTCGGCATGCGGCGTTCGGCAAACTGAAATTCAGTCCAGCCTCCTACCACGCGCACCCACTGCGGGCTTGGTGTCCGCAGCGCCTGTTCTTTCAGCATCCGCAGGGCATCGGCCAGCGAAGGCACGCCTTCCCAGCGCAATTCCAGATTGTAATTCAGACCGCCACGGATCAGATGCAGGTGCGAGTCGTTCAGGCCCGGAATGGCGGTGTGTCCGTGCAAATCCACTACCTGCGTTTGCGCATCAGCAAACTGCATCACTTCATTTTCGGTACCGACAGCCAGAAATTTACCGTCTTTGATTGCGACAGCATTTGCCAGCGGTTTTTCTCTGTCAACGGTGTGGAATTTGCCGTTAAGCAGGATCAGTGAAGCAACATTATTTATTGAATTCATTGGGAAATCTCCTGTTATTGCGCGGAAGCGCGCGTCAGCCATGAATGGAACACTCGTGTAACGATTGGCATCCAGAGGAAAACCACCAGCACTACGACCGTGGCGTCATTGAGTAAATGACCGCCTTCGGTGCCTTTAAGCTGTGGCAAAAACTGCCCCCAAAACCAGGGCACAATATGGGTCGATGGATAAATTACCCCCAATGTCAGCAGATACTGTTTCCAGCGGGCGGGCGGGCGGACATTCGCACTTGGCGGGGTGAACCAGAATTCGGCACCGGGACGCACCTCGGTGCTGTCGTTTTGCAACAACAGCGGGCTGACTTCCGCCACCAGTTGTTTACGCAGATCCGAGTTGTGCCATGCATTAAGATTTTCCAGCGTGTCGAAACGCACCAGAATGGTATAAGCATCGCCGCTGCGGCTCGGGCGGATGACGTTGACGGCAAGATGCCCCGGGAAGTTACTGGCCTGTGGCATAATTTTATTCAGCCAGGCTTCATATTGCGCTTCGCTGGCTGGCGCAATCTTATGGGTAATGACGAGCGTGACATGTTGCTTGTGGGTCTGGGACGGGGACATACATCACCTCAGCTGATTAAAATAAAAGGTTTTATCGAATCAATGAAATGATGTTAGTCGGTGGATAGAGTCAATGATAGGTGAGAATTTTTGGGGACTTGTTAAGTTTTTTTGTTAATTACTCTGCACCTACGATACGCAGGCTACGCTGTTTCATAACGCGATGCAGATTCGACTCCAGCCAGTCTGCAAGTCCGGCAACCTGATCTTTTACTTCGATGCCGAGGGGGGTCAGAGAATATTCCACATGCGGCGGCACCACCGGATAAGAACGGCGGTCGATGAAACCGTCTTCTTCGAGGGACTGTAAAGTCTGCGCCAGCATTTTTTCGCTGACACCGCCGACTTTGCGGCGCAGTTCGCTAAAGCGCAATGTGTTATCGCTGAGCGCGATCAGGATCAGTAATCCCCAGCGGCTGGTGATGTGACGCAGGATTTCGCGCGACGGGCAGTTGGGATTCAGGACTTCGCCCCGGCGGATTTGTTCTGACAGTGGCAAACGTTCAGCGGGTTGCTCAGAGGAAATTATTTTCATACTAACCTTAGGGTACGTACTTACGAAAAGTTAGTGTATCGCATAGGATGTGTTTACGGCGACATTTTTAGCGCCTTGAAAGCATAAATCATCTGTCGAATACTTTTTGGAGAAACCATTATGATCGCAATTACCGGTGCTACCGGCCAGTTAGGCCGCCTCGTTATTGCTGCACTTCTGAAAAAAGTGCCTGCTGATCAGATTATTGCCGCGGTGCGTAATCCGCAAAAAGCTCAGGATCTGGCAGATCTGGGTATTGACGTGCGTCAGGCCGATTACAGCCAGCCCGCCACACTGGATTCTGCGTTTAAAGGCGTCGAAAAACTGCTGCTGATTTCTTCCAGTGAAGTCGGTCAGCGCGAAGCACAACATAACGCGGTCATCGACGCAGCAAAACGTGCAGGCGTGAAACTGCTGGCCTACACCAGTCTGCTTCATGCAGACAAAAGTCCGCTGGGACTGGGTGTTGAACACCGTGCGACCGAAAAAGCATTAAGCGAATCCGCCATTCCATTCGTGCTGTTGCGTAACGGCTGGTACACCGAAAACTATGCGGCGAGTATCGCCCCGGCGCTGGCGCATAACGCGTTTATTGGTTCAGTCGGTGAAGGAAAAATCTCTTCCGCTGCGCGCCAGGATTATGCTGAGGCCGCGGCGGCAGTACTGACGCAGGAAAATCAGGCCGGTAAAATCTACGAACTGGCCGGGGATGAAGCCTACACGCTGGCGGAATTCACTGCTGAAATTGCCCGTCAGTCCGGTAAAAAAGTTGATTACATCAACCTGCCGGAGGCGGAATTTGCCAAAGCGCTGCTTGGTGCCGGGTTACCGGAAGGTCTGGCGAATATGCTGGCAGATTCTGATGCAGGTGCAGAGAAAGGGGGCTTGTTTGATGATTCTCATACATTGAGCAAACTGATTGGTCGTCCAACCACGCCGGCTAAAGATGTGATCGCCGCGACACTGAAATCGCTTTAACAAAACAGTTATTGCGCTCCGGCCTGTTAACATCATCTTTAACAGGCCGGTAATATTTTTTAAATCACATCGTCCTGCGTGGAAAGTAACACCAGTTCCAGTAAGTTACGGCAACCTTGCTGATTACTGATGTTGGTCTCCTGTTCCAGATGGCGCACCAGACCTTCAATGATGGCCTTATTACTCACCGGATAGTGGCTGGAGAGAAGTCCTGAAACAATAGTCCCGAGGATCTCAACTTCGCTTAATGTCGGCGTTTCCCGCACATTTAAATAATCACTGATTTCTGTAACTGTTTGTTCTGCTTCGATTTGCATGTAGACCTCCTTAAACTTTTCAGCGGATTCGTCTCACGTGAAAAGTGCCTATTGCCAGTCAGAAAAGAGAGTATTGTGAAGTTTTTCTTCACAATTTCCGGCCCTGACTCATCTGATCGTTGTGTTGTGCATCACGAAAACCCCAGCCATGAAAAAAACCTTTGGAAGAAGGGAAATCCAATTTTTCTTCCAAAGGTCAGGCTGAATACGCCCGTAAAAGACGGACTAATGATGAAGCAGGGGTAACAGGAAGTTATACAAAGATTGCCATTCTGTACAGGTATGGCTGCAAGATATCTTAGATTTTGTTGCTAGCAATCGAAAAAAAAGCACAAATAGTTCATCCATTCGCAGCGGCAATACATTCACACGACAACTAAGTTCTGTGCGTAATGGTTGCGGGCGTTAATTCATGTGCTTGTACAAGTGAAATATGTTGCGGCATAATATGCGCCCTTTTTTTTCAGGCCAGATGCAACATCCGGCAGCGGATAAGGATCATGTGGTGAAAATCAATGTTATTGGTACCAGCGGAAGCGGGAAATCAACGCTTGCGCGCAACATTTCTCAGAAACTGAATATTCCTTATATTGAACTGGATGCGCTGTTCTGGAAGCCGGACTGGCAGGGCACACCGGATGAAGAATTTTTTGCCCGTCTGACAGAAAAACTGGCGGCCAGTGACGGCTGGGTGATTGACGGAAATTACAAACGTACTCAGGCCGTAAAATGGCGCGAAATCGATATGATCGTGTGGGTGGATTATTCGTTCGGGCGCACGTTATATCAGGCGGTGAAACGCGCCGCCACGCGGGCATGGGCACAAAAGGAAATCTGGGCGGGAACGGGGAATCGCGAATCGTTTCGTAAAAGCTTCTTCAGCCGGGATTCAATTATTCTGTGGACGCTGAAAACTTACGCGAAAAATCGTCGCCAGTATCAGGCTTTGTTTAACGATCCTGACTGGCAGCATGTCCGCTTTGTGCGCCTCAGATCACCCCAGCAGACTCAGGTTTTCCTGCGTGATCTGGCCCAGTTGTAACACCATCCACGGGCTGAATGCCCAGGGTGTTGCCCGAACGCTGTTCAGCAAATCTTCCGGCTTAACCCACTGATAATCCATGACTTCAGAAGCACGCGGTACGGGGAGCTGGCGGGTGAAAGCGGCAAATATCGGGCAAAACTCGTTTTCGACAATCCCGGATGCATCGGTGGCACGATACTGAAATTCGTCAACCAGCGACGTGATTTGCTCCACGGATAAACCCAGTTCGTACTGACAGCGACGGCAAACTGCCGCCCGCAGGGATTCACCCGGCAGCGGGTGTCCGCAGACAGAATTGGTCCAGACGCCGGGCCAGGCCACTTTGCTCAGGGCGCGTCGTGTCAGCAGGATTTCGCCGCGATCGTTGTGAATATAGCAGGAAAATGCAAGATGCAAGGGTGTCTGGCCGGTATGCACCAGCGCTTTGTCCATGGTGCCCGCCGGTTGATTTTTACCATCAAGTAATACGACTTCTTCAATCATAAAAACTCCCGTTAGTCCTCCATCATAGACCCTGTATAACCTCCTTCCAACCGTTCACTCTCCGTTGACATCCATCCCGTGATGCGGCCTGAGTCAGACATCCTGATCGATGGCGGTGGTTTCGAGGGACGACAATAATTTTCGGTGTTGTTACGCATAGCTTCAACGATGCCACTACGGATGAGTTTGATGATCTTCCGTGCATGTAAAAAACCCGGCATTTAGCCGTCTTATTCCATCCTGAGTTATACCAATCTATACATCCTGGTTATTCACCATAAGCGGTCCTTCCATGCATCACTGTATTGAATACCAGCCCGGCTTGCCGCCGGGCTTTGATTACTCTTTCTTTCTCAGTAAAAAGGCGACAAGCCAGATCAGTGAAATGTTCAACAGGAATGAAGTCAGATGGATAAAGGTCATAAAGATATTTGCCCATGATTGTTCTGTTATAAAACCTGTTTTTTCTGTCAAAAGTGAGTACGCGATATTTTCGGGTATTAAGGCGAAAATGGTGACGAGTATTACGACAAAAGACGCCGAGCCAGCCATCCAGATCAGAATATATTGGTATGGTTTCATTAGTACACCTGCACTGTGCCAAACGCTTTCATTGTTGGGCTAACCATCGTGGTTGGTGTCTTGAGTAATGCTTCTCGAAGGATATCGAAGTGTGACTTACTGGTAAATGTTATGCAGCCGTTACTTGTCCCCTGATATCCAGCCGGATGTAATCTGAAATTTCCACGTTCGACATCCTCAATGAAAGTCGTGTCATCAATCAAGCTATCATCGCGAAATAATGCAAACCACGCTGCATGATCTGAACCGCTGACAATTGACTTAAGCCAATCACGCTGCTTGTACATTAAACCCCCCACAGGGCGGGATACGATGTAGTACCTGCCTGGTGGTAGTGGTCCTATGTTTTTGACCGCTGTCTGTTCAGGATCGTTGCGCTGTGCGGGATTGCCTGAGTATGCAGGGAAAAAACCAATTCCCGGGCAACTTAGCGTTGATATACCCGCTCCGTTTAACCGAAACGTGCACTTGATCATCTGTCATTCCACGCATCTGAAAAAATGATATTCCCATCGCAATGTTTCCACGTGATCCGCTCGTAACGCAGTGAAATTGACTCAAGATGGTTATGTTTATCAGTGGCAGGGTTTTTGCAATCATGCATTAGCGGGCAAACAGAAACGACCTTTACATTTTCCATCAGCATATTGAAATATTCAGCTTCCTGACCAGCATCGTTGATCCTGTACCACCTTATCTCCGCAGATTTTAAGGTTTGGCCTTTTGCGACGGCCTTGTAAAGGTAGGGCGATGAGCTATCGAATTCTTTTTCAAAAGTCAGCGCGGAATGTACACGAGTACCGGTGATCTTGCCTGTGTTGTTGTCAGTAGGTAAAAACAAGCCGTGCCCAAATCCTTGAACCTCGATACTCCCCTCACGCCCATTCACATCGACAGATCCTTTGATGTCAGCGCCGCCGTCATCTTTAAGCCATAGGTAAGCGGGTATTGCCATTTTGATAAGTCCCTTTTGAGATTGAGGGTATAAGTTATGCCCATCAATCGCCGAAAACAATTAGCGAATATCGTAATAAGTTGATTTTCAGAGGTTTATTATCAGTGAGCGTTCACCTGGGCAAGGCGCTGAATATCGATTAATGACTGGAATTATGGAACGAAGTGGGCCTTCACCTCATCAAGCCGCAAGGCTTTACGGCAAAGTTATACTGAATCCTCTGTCATAGACTTCAGCAGGCGCACCAGATGCTGTTGATCGTCTGGAGAAAGTCTTGCCAGAAATTCAGTATCTACCTGCTGACCGACGGGCTGGGTTTTCGCGAGAACCGTTTTCCCCTCCGCCGTCAGCGTAATAAAACGCCGGCGTTTATCTGCCGGATCGGCTTCACGGACCAGCAACCCGCGCGTTTCAAGGCGCGCCAGCATTTCCGCCAGTGTCGCTTTGCTGCTGACGGCGACATCCGTGAGCAGCACCTGCTCAATGCCGGGATTTTCAGCGACAGAGCGCAACACCGCATATTGCGGTTTGGTCAGTTCCGGGATGCACTGCTGCCATCTCGCGGTGTGTTGCTGGAAAACCTTGCGCATTAAGTGAAAGGCTTCCTGTCTCAATTCTGTGCTCATCATCACTTCCCGAATTTCTTATTGGTCTGCCTCTATCTTAGCAATCTCTGAAGCGCGAACGCCACCGGCCGTATCGGCGAAGGCGCCCCGCGCTGTATTTCGATAATGTGGAAGGATTTACTGATGCGCGCATTGCGCTCAATACACTTTAAAGTCAAAACCGTGGGTTGCCACCCACACTGGCCTCAAGGGGCGCCTATCGCCGCACCCCTTGAGGCCAGTGTGGGCGGCTAGCCCACGACCTTGACCTTGAAGCCTGTGTGGGTGGCAACCCACGGTCCTGACTCAAAGGCCAGGTCAAAGGACTGCAAGATCCTTTCCCCTCCTCATGTTACCGGTATCACACAAATCAAAAATCATAAGAAATTTATAACATCTCGTAATTGTGACTCGCTTTTAACCATTCTATAACAAGTCCTCGGGCCACGGACGGACTGACTTTTTTGTGTTTAACCTACAAAAGGCAGGACGAAAAATGACTGCGAAGTTATCCGTAAAAGAAAAAGTGAGTTACGGTCTGGGGGATATGGCGAGCCATATTGGTCTGGATAATGTGATTATATTTTTGACGTTTTATTACACCGATGTTGTGGGATTACCGGCAGTCTTTGTCGGGACAATGTTTCTTGTTGCACGCGTCGCTGATGCGATTGTGGATCCGGCGATGGGGCTGATCGCTGACCGGACACAAACCCGGTTTGGTAAATTCCGGCCTTATATTCTCTGGCTGGCGTTACCTTTCGGGGCAAGCTGTTTACTGGTTTACGCGGTGCCGGAATCTCTGACGCTGGGCGGTAAAATGGTGTACGCCAGCGTCACTTATTGCGTGATGATGCTGATGTACACCGCCATTAACATTCCCTATTGCTCGATGGGCGCGATCATTACGCCGGATAATACCCAGCGTATTTCCCTGCAATCCTATCGGTTCTTCCTCGCTACGCTCGGCGGCGCGATGTCCACATTCCTGATGATGCCGCTGGCGGAAATGATGGGCGGTGGCAATAAACTCGACGGCTATTTTGGCGCGATGGCGATCATGGCGTCGATTGCCGTGGTGATGTTCCTGCTGTGTTTTCTCAATACGAAAGAACGTATCAGCGCGCCGCCGACACATGAGAATTTTCTCTCCGATTTACGTGACTTAGTGCGTAACGATCAGTGGCGGGTGGTGGCAGCGCTGATCTTCTTCAACATCTCCTTCGGCGTGGTGCGTCTCGGCGCAATGATGTATTACGTCACTTATTATCTCGGCAATGCCAGCTACTTTATGTGGCTGCTGGCGGCACACATTGTCGGCAAAAGTCTCGGCAGTCTGCTGGTTAAACCGCTGACCCGCAACCGCAGTAAACTCGCGGCCTTCACACTGTGCGCCATTCTGACCGGTGCGCTGAGCGCGGCGATTTTCTTCGTTCCGGCGTGGATTTCCCTGCTGGTGGGCATGACCTTGCTGGTCTCCACCTTCTATCAGGTCACCACCACGCTGATGTGGGTGATGATGTCTGATGTGGTGGATTACGGCGAATACAAACAGGGCAAACGCATGGATGGCACCGTGTTTTCCACCTTGCTGGCGATCCTCAAAATGGGGATGGCGGTGAGCGGGGCGGTGGTCGGCTGGACGCTGGGCATGAGCGGTTACGTGCCGCATGCCGCACAGCAGAATACTGTCGCGATGCTGTCGATTATCGCGCTGTTCTCGCTGGTGCCTGGCGTGCTGTCAATGTTCAGCGCGCTGTCGATGCGCTGGTACAAGCTTAATGACGCCACCATGAAACAAATCAATCAGTCAAAAATTTCCCGGGAACATGAGCCTGAACCTCAGGCCACCTTGCATACACAGGAGTCCGCATGAGCGAATTAATCGCCGAAAAGAACCGTATCCTCTGGCATTTTGATCAGCAAACGCTGGTGATTGAACCCTGGGGCGAGAACAGCCTGCGCGTGCGCGCCACCTGCCGTCCTGAACTCAATGATTCGTTGTGGGCGCTGCTGCCCGCGGACACTCAGCCACAAGCAGACATCAGTCACAGCACAGAAACCCTGACGCTGCGCAACGGCAACATCACCGCGACGGTGAATATCAAAGGGCAACTGGCGTTTTATAACCTGCGTGGTGAACTGATCCTCGAAGAGTACTGGCGTCAGCGTTCGACTGTGGGCATTGGCGCAACGGAAAAGAGTCAGGATAAATACATCAGTGCACTGAAGATGGATGCCCGCGAATTTAAAGCCATTCCCGGTGGCAAGCATCAATTAACCGTGCGTTTTGAATCGCGTCCGGACGAGAAAATTTATGGCATGGGGCAGTACCAGCAGAGCTGTCTGGATCTGAAAGGCTGCACGCTGGAACTGGCGCAGCGTAACTCGCAGGCCAGCGTACCCTTTATGCTTTCAAGCCTGGGTTACGGCATGTTGTGGAACAATCCGGCGATTGGCGAAGCGACATTCGGCAAAAACATTACCCGCTGGGAAGCGCAGGTCACGGAGCAGATGGATTACTGGATCACCGCCGGAGACACGCCCGCTGACATCCTGCATCAGTATGGCCGCGCGACCGGCACTGCGCCGCAAATGCCGGAATACGCGACCGGTTTCTGGCAGTGCAAACTGCGCTACCGTACGCAGCAGGAAGTGCTGGAGGTGGCGCGTGAATACAGGCGGCGCAATTTGCCGGTTTCGGTGATTGTCATCGACTTCTTCCACTGGCCGAATCAGGGCACCTGGTGTTTTGACCCCGTGGACTGGCCGGAACCGAAAGCCATGGTCGCGGAGCTTAAATCGCTGGGCATCGAAACTATGGTGTCGGTCTGGCCGACGGTAGACAGCCGCACCGACAATTATAAGGAAATGAAATCCAAAGGTTATCTGGTCAATACCGATCGCGGTGTGTCGGTGAATCTGGATTTTCTCGGCAACTGTACCTTCTTTGATGCCACACATCCCGGCGCGCGTCAGTTTGTCTGGGATAAGGTGAAGCAGAACTATTACGATCTGGGCATCCGCACCTTCTGGCTGGACGAAGCCGAGCCGGAATACCGCGCTTATGATTTTGATAACTATCGCTATCATCTCGGGCCGGTGCTGGAAGTGGGCAACATCTATCCGCAAAAATTCGCGCAAGGTTTTCACGACGGTTTACAGCAGGAAGGTGAGCACGAGATCGTGAATCTGGTGCGTTGCGCCTGGGCAGGCAGCCAGCGTTACGGCGTGCTGGCGTGGTCGGGCGACATCCATTCTTCCTTCCACGCGCTGCGTAATCAGATTGCCGCCGGTCTGAATATGGGGCTGGCGGGCATTCCCTGGTGGACGACGGATATCGGCGGTTTCCAGGGGGGGAATGTGAATGATCCGGCGTTTCATGAGTTGCTGATCCGCTGGTTCCAGTGGGGCGTATTCTGTCCGGTGATGCGTTTACATGGCTACCGCGAACCGCAAATCCAGCCGTCAGAACCGTGGCGTGACGGCATTGCGCAATGCAACAGCGGCGCACCCAATGAAGTCTGGAGTTACGGCGAAGAGAATTACCAGCTGATGAAAAGCGGGTTATTCCTGCGCGAAAAACTGCGCCCTTACATCAGCCGCGTGATGCAGGAAGCGCATGAAAATGGCGATCCGGCGATGCGCACTATGTTCTATCAGTATCCGGGTCAGGCTGAAAGCTGGCAGGTGGAAGATCAGTACATGCTTGGCGCAGACATTCTGGTCGCGCCGGTGTTGTATGCCGGTCAGCGCGAGCGGGAAGTGTGGTTACCGGCGGGGGAGATTTGGGTGGGGCTGAATGGGGAACGGTATCAGGGAGGAGAGGTTATAGTGGCTTCCGCGCCACTGGACGGGATACCGGTGTTTGTGCGGGAGGGGGCAGACGTGAAAGGAGAACTTGGTATTTGACCTGCTCCTCCCCCTGCGAAGGGGGAGGCGGGGAGGGGGTTTAGCAGACAACCCCCATCTTCGTATACACTCTGACCTTAGTTTTTGACCTTAATACCCCACCCCAACCCTCCCCTTCGCAGGGGAGGGAGTTAAAACAATCCCCCCATTTATCACAAAACCGTTAACTCTCCGCGAGGATTCCGTAATCCCTCCCCTTGTAATCTGATGCCATCGACAGCAACCGGATCGGTGGCAAAAATGATTAACAGACGTAATTTCCTGCTGGGCAGTGGCGCGGTATCTGCCGCGGCCATGATGGGGCTGGTCCCGTCACTGTTTTCCCGCAATGCCGGCGCGCAGGTAAAACCTGCGAAATTCGAAATCATGCTGACGGATGCCCAGTGGCATCAGCGCCTCAGCGATGATCAGTACCGTATTTTGCGCGAAGCAGGCACCGAACGTCCTTATTCCAGTCCGTTAAACAACGAACATCGTGCGGGCGAGTTTGCCTGCGCAGGCTGCAACCTTGCTCTTTTCTCTTCAGCGACCAAATTCGACAGCCATACCGGCTGGCCGAGTTTCTGGCAACCTCTTGCCGATGCGGCGCAAACCAGCCGGGACACCTCGCTGGGTATGGTGCGCGATGAAGTGCATTGCCGCCGGTGTGGCGGCCATCTGGGACATGTGTTTGATGACGGTCCGCAGCCGACCGGTCTGCGTTATTGCATGAACGGGCTGGCCATGACGTTCACCCCTCAAGCTTAATCTGTCAGGAAATTGACTATGAAAATTGCATCGAAAAACCGGCGTAACTTTCGCCACTACAGCCTGATCGCCGGGCTGATGCTGGCGTCTGCGTTCGTGTTCGAAAATAATGCCTGGTCATGGGGCGGGGGCGCTGAACCGGCGGTCGTGATCCCGGCACCGGCAAAAGATGAGCCAGCAGGCACTGCACACAGCGAAACCGCGCTGTTTGCCGGTGGCTGTTTCTGGGGGATTCAGGGGGTGTTTCAGCATGTAAAAGGCGTGACCAGCGCGGTGTCCGGTTATGCTGGCGGTGTGGCGCAAACGGCCAGTTACGAGCAGGTCAGTACCGGCGAGACCGGTCATGCGGAATCGGTGAAAGTGACCTTCGACCCGACACAAGTAACGTATGGCGAACTGTTGCACATCTTCTTCTCGGTAGGGCATAACCCGACAGAGTTAAACCGTCAGGGGCCGGATACCGGCAGTCAGTACCGGTCAGCAGTCTTTCCTATGAACGCTGCGCAGGCGGAAGTGGCGAACGCGTACATTGCCCAGCTTAATGCCAGCCACAGTTACAGCGAACCGCTGGTCACCAAAGTTGAAAGCAATGCACACTTTTATCCGGCTGAGGC
Source organism: Rahnella sp. 2050 (assembly GCF_040544515.1). Taxonomy (NCBI): domain Bacteria; kingdom Pseudomonadati; phylum Pseudomonadota; class Gammaproteobacteria; order Enterobacterales; family Yersiniaceae; genus Rahnella; species Rahnella sp. 2050. Next base: position 484,216 of record NZ_JBEPKE010000003.1, read on the forward strand.
TTATCACCAGAACTTTTTAAACGATAACCCGGACTATCCGTATATTGTGGTGAACGATCTGCCGAAGATTAAAGATTTGAAGCAGTATTTTCCGGCAGAATATCGTGAACAGCCGGTACTGGTGAAACAATAACGGATCTATTTTTTCAGTCCTGAAAAATAACAGGAGAGTGCACATTCCGGGTCAATGCAATATGCACTCTTTGCAGCACATTAAACGTTAAATCAGAAATCCATCTCTGCGCCTAAATACGCACCATCAATAATGCGTTCATTAGGATTTCCCGCAGTGCCGTCAAGGCCAACATAGCGGTAACCGGCTTTCACTTTTAATGGCGCGACCGGGATCCAGCTAAATCCGGCATCGGCTTCGGAATAAGATTTTACACGATTGCTTAATGCATCAGGTGCTGCATAACCCTCTGCATAAAATGCCAGACTGTCGGTGAAGGGGACGGTAATACCGCCGCCGACGGGAAATGCCACGCCTTCATTATCAGAAGTAGAACCCTGCATATAAAGCGCTTTCGCGCCCAGATTAATCATTGCCGGGCCTGCCGGAATATTAAAACCGGTGCTCACGCCACCAATCTGGCGGCCATTTTGAGTGTTCTTCGCCCAGTTACCCTCGACATAAAGACCGGATGTCTGACGGCCCATACCGGCGTTCAGTTCAGTGAAATTTGTGCCCGCTTTTGCACCCAGTTCAACAGCCTGAGTCTGGCCAGAGAAAGCCATAAATACCGCAATGGCACTGCCAGCGACAGTCAGTTTGATTGTGTTAGTACGCATTTGTTTACCTATTTTTTAAGTGATCGGCGCTGAGCAGTCTTTGCCACTCTGCCGCCAGACGGATACCCCGTCAGTGAGTGGCTATAAAACACTCTTCCGGCCATCGTCATCAATTTATATGTCAGATTGCAACATAAATAGGTTTTTATTCTTAATTTTACTTTTATTAAAGATGAATAACCTGAAGAATGCGGGCGTGTTCAGTACGCGACACAAACAAATTGCGGGGAATAGGTACTGCTTACTACATACGCCTGGTCCCGTATCTTCTTAACACCAATGTTGAGTGAGGCATTATCGCCCGTGTTTTCCAGCCACATCTGGTCGAAATCAGTATCTGGCGTGTTATCCAAAGGTGACGGCGTCACTTTGTCAATGGTGAAATGATAGGTTTTATTATCCACTTTGACACCATGACTGAGATAGACGGTACGCTCAAGATAGGTACTGGCTTTGGCCGACTTTACATAGCCTTCGTACTGAATAATACCTTTGTCTTTATCGTAAAATTGCAGGCTTTCAACAATAGAAAAAACCAGTTGCCCCTGCTCAATATCCATATTCACTTTGCCGAAGGCTTTACATTTTAAGGTGGGAATATCTTTGGATGGCCATAAATAAAGAACGGTTGCTGCGATGACGCAAACAGTTGCGACGGTGGCATAGAACCACTTCTTTTTAATCATGATCATGGTTTGATCCACTTATAGTGATAGAAGTTATCACACGAAATAATCTCATTATTATTACCGCGGGTGCATAAGGACAGCAGTGTTCGGGCGTTGTTTTGAGATGAATAGGATAATTCACTGTTATAAATGAGCACGTTGGTTTTATTGCACGTCAGGTTATTGGTTTTTAGTGTGTGACTGACCCGTTCCAGCACCGCAGTTTTGGCATCGTCCGAAATATCTTTAAGGAAAATAATATCGCAGCCGGTGTCGGGCTGTTTTATTTCGGTCATTCCGTTGGTGGCGTCGTCGTATTTCCACGCGCCGAAAGACAGGCTAACCAGAACCAGCAGGCAGAGCAGAATAAAAAGAGCACGCCGTGCAGGTTTAACCGGAGCAGAAATTGAATCGGGTGTTTGCATTCTGAGCGGAGACGGAGAGGCCGGTACCCGCCCGGCAGGCGGTGGCGCTTCAAGGCGTTGCACACTGACCGCCGGATTCAGTTTAAAACCGACTTTGGGGAGGGTAATAATGAGTTCGTGGCATTCAAACAGCGCCAGATTGCGGCGGACAATACTGACGTACTGGTTAAGATTATTGCCGGAAGCATGCAGGCCGTGCTTGTCCCAGACTGTTTCCAGCAGATATTCCCGCGTCAGATCACGCCCTTCTGATGAAAGAAATTCTTCCAGCAACCGTGCGGCCGGGAGTGTCAGTTTGATCACGTCCTGGCTGGCAGGATAGTGCAATGTACCATCGTCTGAGTTGAATTCTATTTCGTTATCAATGAGATACTTCATCTGATCCTGACAGTAATAAGTAAAGCCACATCAAACCCGTTCGGATTTACACACCGCTAAGATTAATATTATACAGTCTACATTCCGCGATCAGAATCTGTGAAAGGTATAGGTAAAAACTTCAGCCAGCATAGGGAAAAAAGCCAATTATTATATCTGTCAAAGATACCATTAAGGAATAAAAACCTATATATACCCACTTTGGGCAATTAAATTGTCTGTCATCCTGAAATCCGGTTTCCTTCTCGCATTGTTGAATGAGTGGGAGTGGTTACGTGGACGTTACCTTTACGGATTTTCTTATCGGATTTTCTTCTGCGCTGGACTTGTTAAGCCCTGAAAACGGACATCGTGGTGTGCGGCGTGCTTATATCGTGATGAATATTGCCCGTCAGCGCCAGTTCAGTCTGTTGGCACAACAGCGGTTGTTCATTGCTGCACTTTTACGTGATATCAGCAGGGGGGCACATGCTCCGCACGATTGCGCCAGCCAACTTGCGGATATCCCGTTACTGGCCGACAGCGCGGGTCTGATCGTCGCAAGAGGCCGGCAGCATTCAGAAAACCGCCTGCTGGATCTGGCCGATAATCTGGATTTACTGGCATTGCATGAATTTCCACGCGGTCATTATCCGGTGCGCGCGGTCGAAACCCTGTGTGATTCCATCGGATCCCGTTACCTGCTCGACGACATGCTGGCGTTACGCGAGCTTGGACTGGAAAAGGAATTCTGGGCGGAATTCGCCTCTGCCACGCTTATCAGTACAGCCGCGTCCTTTTCACCCTTTGCTGACCGTGTGTTAAGTGACAATGAAATGACGCAACTGTCTGCCCTGCTGGCTGTCGTCATTGACCTGCATTGCCGTTCAGCCGCACAACATTCTGTTGTGGTGGCAGGTATCGCCGCCAGGCTTGCGCAAATGTACGGGTTTTCTAAAAAAGGTGTCGCGCGGATCCGCGTCGCCGGTTTGCTGCATGATTTAGGTAAACTGGTTGTCCCCGCCGCCTTGCTCACCAAAGCGCAGCCTCTGACGGATTTCGAACGCCGCCAGATCCATATACACCCGCAGTTCACCTGGAAAATTCTTTCGCGGATTGCCGGCATGCAGGACATCGCCCGGATGGCCAGCTTTCATCATGAACGGCCGGACGGCAAGGGATATCCCTTCCATCTGCGCGGTGCACAGCTCGATCTCGGGCCGCGCATTATTTCGGTCGCCGACTGCTATGCCGCGCTGCGTGAAGCCCGTTGTTACAAACCGGCATATTCGCCGGAAAAAAGCCTCATCATAATGCAGGAGACCGCAGCGCGCGGTGGGCTCGACCCTGAAGTGGTGGAAGCGCTCCGTTCGGATTTGATGGGGGCGGGGCAGGATATGCTCAGTGCATCACTGCTTTTGCCTTAATACTGATTTCAACCGAATAGAAACAACAGCTGAAACGTTTACTCAGAGTCAACCTCTGGAGAACCCCTCATGCTGCGAGCGTTTTTATTTATTTTATCAATGGGTTATGCATCTTTATCTTTCTCCGGCACCCCGGAGCATTATGTTATCAACGCAGATCGCACAACCATTACGTTGTCGTGGGTCATGCTCAGCACACATCCCTCGCAGGCGAATTTATCGCAGGTATCCGGCGATGCTTTTTTAGATCATCAGCAAAACATGCAGAATCATATAGATGTCAGAATTCCGGTTTCCTCGCTGGAGGCTTCGAACCTGCTGCTGACGCATCAGTTAAAGAGCAGTATGTTCTTTGATGAAAACCGTTATCCCTGGGTCACGTTCACCAGTCAAAAAGTCACGCAGTCGGGAAATGGGCAATTTAAGATTTTTGGCATGCTGACTATCAAAAATATCCAAAGACCGGTTGTGCTGGATGCTGTTATGAATGACGCCAGCGCGAAGTCCCTGATTCTGCACGCACACACGGCGATTTCCCGCTCTGCTTTCGCGATGGACAGTCTGCTGTCGTTGGTCGGTGACACGATTAACATCGATATTGATATTGCCGCGCAGCCTTATAAGGCATAACGCGGCTACGCGCTTTATCGGAATAGTTTCGTCCGTGACAGGGGTAAAAAAGCGCACGGGCAAAACAACAAACAGGCGTAAAACGGGGCTGCTTACACCTCAGGCGGGTTTCCGGATAGTTGGCGATCGAAATGATCGCGCAACCCAGACAAAATTCTTTTTAAGTGATCGGCTATTTGGCGACGTTATTTAGCCAGCAGTTCTTTGCGGACAATTTCTGCGCCTGCACTTAATGCATCCAGCTTGCCTCTGGCGACGCCACGGGGTAAAGGAATCATGCCGCAGTTGGTGCAAGGATAGAGTTTATCGGCGTCTACAAACTGCAGGGCTTTCCGCAGCGTTGCGGCGACTTCTTCCGGGGTTTCAATGGTATTGGTCGCCACGTCTATGGCACCCACCATCACCTTTTTACCGCGGATAAGCTCCATCAGTTCCATCGGAACATGCGAGTGATGACATTCCAGTGAAATGATATCGATATTAGATTTTTGCAGTTTGGGGAAAATCTCTTCGTATTGTCTCCACTCTGTGCCCAGCGTTTTTTTCCAGTCGGTATTGGCTTTGATGCCATAGCCGTAGCAAATGTGCACAGCCGTTTCACATTTCAGCCCTTCGATGGCTCTTTCTAACGTGGCAATGCCCCAGTCATTCACTTCATCAAAGAACACGTTAAAGGCCGGTTCGTCAAACTGGATGATATCGACGCCAGCAGCCTCTAATTCTTTGGCTTCTTCATTGAGAATTTTGGCAAATTCCCAGGCGAGTTTCTCGCGACTTTTATAGTGGTTGTCATAAAGCGTATCGATCATCGTCATCGGCCCAGGAAGAGCCCATTTGATCGGTTGTGTAGTTTGCTGGCGCAAAAACTTCGCATCTTCAACAAAAACGGCCTTTTTGCGACTCACCGGGCCAACAACTGTCGGCACACTCGCTTCATAGCGATTACGGATCTTAACCGTCTCACGTTTCTCGAAATCAACGCCCTCGAGATGCTCAATAAAGGTCGTGACAAAATGCTGACGCGTTTGCTCGCCGTCACTGACAATATCGATACCTGCCTGCTGTTGATCTTCCAGACACAAACGCAGGGCATCTTTTTTGCCGTCAATTAATTCCTGATCTTGCAATTTCCACGGGGACCAGAGCACCTCAGGTTGTGCCAGCCACGAAGGTTTAGGCAAACTGCCCGCAGTCGATGTCGGTAATAATTTTTTCATACACAGGTGACCTTATATTTTTTATGGTTAATCAGAGAGCGGAATGGGCAGACCATTGTTCAAGAACAGTTTGGTAAGGTTTGATGAAGCATTCTTCAGTAAACTTCCCCTGCTCAATAGCCAGATGGCTACGTTCTTCCCGGTCATAAACAATACGGGTTAAAGAATAATCCTGGTAATTCAGGCTGGGTTGATATTGCAATCCTGCCGCAGAATTAGCATTGTAAATCTCAGGGCGATAAATCTTCTGAAAAGTCTCCATCGTGCTGATGGTGCTGATAAGCTCAAGATTAGTGTAATCACTGAGCAAATCGCCAGAAAAATAAAATGCCAGAGGCGCAACGCTGTTTTCAGGCATAAAATACCGCGCCCGTAATCCCATTTTTGCGAAATATTCATCAGTCAGGGAGAGTTCATCCTGCTGATATTCAACGCCTAATACAGGGTGTTTATTTCCCGTGCGATAGTAAGTGTTTTTACTTGAAACACTCAGGCAGATAACCGGTGTTTTAGTAAAATTATCTTTGTAAGTCTCTGATTTTAAAAATTGTTTGAATATATTCCCATGTAATTCGCCAAAATTATCCGGCAGGCTAAATTCAGGTTGATCCTTATTATGCTCTGGCAGTAAAACGCTAAAGTCATAATCACGCACATAGGAGGAAAAGTTATTTCCTAAAATGCCTGCAATGCGTTGGTGGGTTTTTTTATCAACGATAGTTGTTTTCAGTATTTCAATCACCGGGAAGCTGTCGGCCTTGCCTTCAGCATCAATATTCAACTGAGCAGTAATAATATCGAGTTCGACACAATACCGGTCTTTATTAGGATTATCCCAGTTCGCCAGGGAATTGAAGCGATTATCGATCATCACTAAGGTGTTGCGCAGGTTTTCCTGGCGTTTTTCACCCCTTGCCAGATTGGCAAAATTGGTGGTAATACGCGTATTTTCCGAGGGGTTATAATTCTCGTCGAAACGGATGCTTTTAAGGGTAAATGTCAGTTTTTTATTCATTGTTATCAGGTGTCCCGGCTGCTGAAAAATCTACGTTATTTCAGTCGTTTTCGTATTTTTAAGAGTGAATCGCGATGACTCTTTTATGCCTGAGTCATTGAGTGAAAAAAAGTGATTTAAATTCACTGAACATGAGACAAATTCATGATCATGCCTCCCCGGATGCCGTTCCTGCCCGCAGGGAACAGACACACTTCGGTGTTGACCGAAGCATCTGATTTTTGCCGGTAATAAGCTGAACGAAATTCATGAGGGAGCAGAACGATGATCGCAGTACTTTTTGAGGCAGATGCAGTACCCGAAGCGCGTGAGCGGTACCTTGAACTGGCGGCAGAACTGAAACCATTGTTATCGGACACGCCGGGATTTATTTCCATTGAGAGATTCCAGAGCCTGACCACGCCCGGAAAAATCCTTTCATTATCATGGTGGGAAGATGAAGAGTCGGTGGCAGGGTGGAAACAGAATCTGATGCATCTGGCCGCGCAGAAAGAGGGTAAACAGTCGATTTTTTCATTCTACAGAATACGCGTTGCCCGTGTATTTCGTGACTATTCTTCCGACAAGTCTTCCGGTAAAGGAGCGCATCAGCATGTATGACATTCACGTGATCCTCGACCATTCACCCGGTTCGCTGGCCTCCCTTGGCCGTATTCTGGGCATGAACGGTGTGGGGCTGGAGGGCGGCGGCGTATTTTCCACGGCAGAAGCGGGGCATGCGCATTTCCTGATAGAAGACGGTGAAAAAGCCCGTCAGGTTCTGACTGATGCTGGCTTTGACGTGAGAAAGCTGTCACGCCCGCTGATAAGAAAACTACCCCAGAAACAGCCGGGCGAGCTGGGCGAAATCGCCCAGACACTCGCCCGGAATGGCATTAACATTCTGGTACAGTACAGCGACCACGATAACCGGCTTATTCTGCTGACGGATGACGATATCCGCGCGGCTGAAGTCACTCAACAATGGGCGATACCTTCTGCATGAATTTTCTTCAAACCGAATACGACAGTGAGCCGGATGAGTCTCTTGAAAAATCCATGTCACTGGTGGCTTCAGCAATATCTGACCCATCAAGGGTCAGTATTTTGTGTGCCCTGATGGACGGACGCGCGTGGACCGCGACTGAACTCAGTGCGGTGGCGGGCATCGCCGCCTCCACAACCAGCGGTCATCTTACCCGGCTGCTCAGCAACGGGCTGGTGATTTGCCTGACGCAGGGGCGCCACCGGTATTACAGCCTGGCTGGCCACCATATCGCCGGATTGCTGGAAAACCTGATGGGGGTTTCCATGCATAACCACAAAACTTTTGCGTCGCGGACGCCGGTCGTTCTGCGTTATGCACGAACTTGTTATGACCATCTGGCCGGAGAGCTGGCGGTAAAAATCTACGATTTTCTGCTGCAGGAAAACTGGCTTGAAGCGGACGGTTACGCGCTGACTCCGGCCGGGAAAGCCCATTTTCAACGTCTGGGCGCGGTGCTCAATCCGCGCCCGCGCCGCAAGGCTTGCTGCCCTTGCCTTGACTGGAGCGAAAGACGCTTCCATCTGGGAGGCGATGCGGGGCAGGCATTAATGACGCTTTTTCTGCAAAAAACGTGGATATCCCGCACGCAGGGTTATCGTGAAGTGAGCGTCACCGACAGCGGCAGAATTGCCCTGAGCCGCCTGTTCGGTTTGAATCTGGCCTGATTCTGCAGGCTATGTTTACGCTTGCTTCGCCCCGCGTGACCGACGACTTAGCTTGTCTCCATACAAGACTGTGTTGAAAGTAACGGGGCATATCGCCACCAGATCAGCAGCCCCGTCAGGGCGATAACGCTCAGAACGCTGAACGCCGTAGCGAACGAATAATGCCCTGCAATCATACCCGTCAGGGCCGGGCTCATGGCCGCGCCGACGCCCTGCATCAGCATCACCACGCTTTGGCCCGCGTTGACATGACCGTTTCCGCGCAGCAGCACCACAATAAAGCTCGGCACTACCACGCCCAGTACGCCAGCCGCGAAACCATCAAGTATTTGCACCGGCACCATCATTAAAGGGGCGGCAGAACTCGCCGCCAGCGCCGCCCGGACGGGCATGATCAGCAGCGCCAGCATAATCAGGCGCCAGTAGCCGACTCTGTCGATGCGCCCGGCGGTCCAGATTGCTACCGGGATCATCACCATCTGAGAAATAATCACGGTTGCGGCAGCGTACAGGCCGGGATTGACGGAGCCGGGCGCTGCCGCGATTCTCATGCTGAGCATCGGTAACAGCGCCGCATTGGCCAGATGAAACAGCAGCAGTGTCAGACCGGTGATCAGCAGCGGTTTATTTTGGGCCAGCACCGAGAAATCGGGGACCTGAGCGGATGCGCCAGACTCCAGCCCTCGCGCGGCATCATCGTCTATATCGCTGCGGCGAATGCCCGTCAGTGCGATGAGCGTTAATAACATCGTGCAGGTCATGAGAATGAAAATACCGCCGATGCCCCAGTACCAGGCGATCCCTCCGGCAATCAGCGCGGTGATAAAATTCCCGGCATGGTTAAACGCCTCATTTTTACCCATCTGCGCGCTAAAGCCTTTTTGCCCGGTCAGACCCAGCGTGATCCCGGTGATCAGCGGACCGACAAACGCAGCACATATTCCGCTCACGATCTGCGAAAACGCCACCACGGCATTTGCCTGACTGAGCCAGAGCAGCAGCGTCGTGCCGGTGATCAGCACGCAGAGCAGCGCCAGAATCAGCCGCTTGTTTTTCGATGCATCAGTCATGAAGCCCGCAGGGAGCGTTGCCAGCAACCCTGCCACGCCGCCAGCGGTCATCAGCAAGCCGATATCATCGGGCTGCCAGTGGCGTTGTGTCAGAAAGATCCCCAGAAAGGGCCCAAGCCCGTCACGAACATCCGCAATAAAAAAACTGGTTAAACACAGTGCCTGCAATGAACGAATCGACATTTTTTACCCTTCAGCGTTATTAACCAGCTTTATACGCGATGAAGTATAAACAGGATTTTTCTATCAGGGATGACAGGAATGTTAAAACTCATGACGCGGTTTGCAGGGTTGCAACCCCTCCCCGACACCCGAAGGGTATTAAGGAGGGGCTGTGTGGTGAGGGGGAGCCGTCAGATTGTTTTGTATGACAACGTTCTCAGATCGCTGCTTTCGCCCGCTGTTTCACGGCATAAATCAGCACCACGGCGAAACATACCATCGGCAGGGCGTAAGAAACGGCGGTGTTGTAGTGGTCGGCAATCGCGCCCATCAGATACGGCATCACCGCGCCACCGACAATCGCCATGATCATCACCGAGCTGGCGCGTTTGGTTTGTTTGCCCATGTTCTTGACGCCCATCGCGAAAATGGTCGGGAACATGATCGACATGAAGAAGAAAATCGCCACCAGCGCAATCACCGACACATTATCAATACCGGCCACCACCACGCCGCACAGCACAATATTGATGATGGCGTAGACCACCAGCAGCGTGGCCGGGCGGACAAAGCCCATCAGCCAGGTGCTGAAGAAACGCCCGACCATAAAGCTGATCATGCCGACAGACAGCAGATACGACGCGTTCTGGTTCGACAGCGTGTGCCAGTGTTCGGTGGTGTAGTTAATGAAGAAGGCACCGACGCCAACCTGTGCCGCGACGTAGAAGAATTGTGCGATGACGCCGCCGGTGAAATGGCCGTGCTGCCACAATCCTTTCTCGATACCGTGATCTTCCGGAGCGCTTTGCTCGCGGATGTCCGGCAATTTTGTGCGTCCGAACAGGAAGGCAATCAGCAGCACTAACACGGCGATGGCGACGTAAGTGGTTTTCACCGAGGACAATCCGTCCGTCGTGGTGCCTTGTGTGGCGGAGAAGAACAGTGAACCACCGATGATCGGGCCGATGAACTGACCTAAACCGTTGAAGGACTGAGAAAGGTTCAGGCGGCGTTCGGCTCCGGCCGGATCGCCGAGAACGGTAGCGAACGGGTTAGCGGCGGTTTCGAGACAGCCCAGGCCGAGGGCAATCACGAACAATGCGAACAGGAACATGCCGAAGCTGCCTGCGGAGGCGGCGGGCACGAATAACAGTGCGCCCAGGGCATACAGACACAGACCCACCAGGATCCCGGCTTTATAACCGAACCTGTCCATGAAGAAACCGGCGGGCAGGGCGATGATAAAATACGCCCCGAAATAGGCGGCCTGTAGCAGACCGGACTGGGCTTTATTGACGTGCAACACGTCCTGGAAATGCTTATTCAGGACATCCAGCAGCCCGTAGGATAAACCCCACAGGAAAAACAGCGTGGTGACCAGTATGAACGCCAGTCGGAAACCGGACGTCGTTTTGCGCTGCGCATAAGCGGGCGCGGCAGTTTTATCGGCGAGCATGTTGTATTCCTCAGTATCTGGTGACGCATGTAGGGGGTCAGCTCAGGTGGCTGATTTTTTATGTCAGATAACGTGAAAAACGGTTTCTCCCTCATAGCAGGGAGATGTATAGCTATTTCTGATCAGCCAGCGAAAAAATCTTCTCCATTTCCACCCACTTTTCACCGGCGGGCGTCCACGGCGTAGGGCGCTGATACTTCCACATCAGGGCTTCCCATTCGCAGACTTTCGGATCCTCCAGACTGCGGCGTTCGAACAGTCCGCTGTCAAAATCTTCCGTGGTTTCCATCACCATCATCAGGCGGTTGCCCAGCCGGTAAATTTCCATGTCTGCGATGCCATAGCGGCGCAGGTGCGCGGTAATTTCCGGCCAGATTTCGCGGTGATAACGCTGATATTCTTCGATAAGCACCGGATCGTCCGCCAGATCCAGCGCCTGACAATAGCGGCGTTTCATGTTAAGGCCCGGTCGAGATGCATATAACCGCCGTCCACGGTCAGCCACTGGCCGGTGGTGTGCGAGGCGCGGGAAGAGAGCAGGAACACCACGGTGTTGGCGATTTCCTGCGGCGTGGTCATACGCTGTCCCAGCGGAATATGCGAAGTGATTTGTTGCAGCTTTTCTTCGGGATGGTCGAAGCTTTTGATCCAGCGTTCGTACAGCGGCGTCATGACTTCCGCCGGGATCACCGCGTTCACGCGGATACCGTCGCCGAGCAGCGCCGCTGCCCATTCGCGGGTCAGCGCCAGAATGCCGCCTTTGGCCGAAGCGTAACCGCTGGTGTTGCCTTGTCCGGTGAGTGCGGTTTTCGAGCTGATATTGACGATAGCTCCCCGGCTGGCGCGCAGGGCGTTCAGGCTCAGGTGCGCCATCAGGTAATAGTGGATCAGATTCTGCTCGAGCGACTGCACAAAGGCTTCGCGACCGGCATCCAGCCCGACGCTGTCGTTGGCACCGGCGTTATTCACCAGCCCGTCGATACTGCCGTAGCGGGTATGCACCTCATTCACCGCCGCCTTGCAACTGGCTTCGTCGCGCAGTTCAGTCAGTACAAAACTGGCCTGTGGCGAAAGCTGTTGCAGTTTATGCATCAGTTCATTGGCCGGTTCGGTATTGCTGATGATCACCGGAACCGCGCCTTCTTCCGCCAGCGTCAGCGAAATCGCCGCACCGATACCGGAACCGCCACCGGTGACCATCACCACTTTATTTTGCAGATGCAGATTCATCAGTCATTTCCTGTAATCGGTAAAGGCTGTAATCGATAAATCGTGCAGGCATTGCCGCCATAAATGGCTGCCTGCTCGTCAGAACTGAGTGCGGCCGTGGCCTGTTCACATAAATCCCACGGATTTTCATCCCCGTCTGCCAGTAAACACACCGGCCAGTCGGAACCAAACATCAGGCGTCCGGCACCGAAAACGTCCAGTGCGGCATCGAAATACGGCAACAGATCGCGGGCTGACATACCTGCCGGACGCGGCTCGGTCAGCAACCCCGAGAGCTTGCAACTGACGTGTTTTAACGCCGCCAGCGGTGCAATCTGCTGCTTCCAGTACGCTGCACCCCGGCTGAGATCCGGCTTGCCGAAGTGATCGAGCACCAGAAAATAGTCATCATGACGTTCGGCAAATTTTATGGCGTCAGTCAGATGGCGATGCGTCACCAGAATTTCATAGACATAGTCCTGCCGCTGAATCTGGCGAATACCGGCATTGATCGCCGGATCTTCCAGCCACTGCGCAGGCGAAGACTCGTCCTGAACCTGATGACGAAAGCCGCGCAGCAGCGGGTGTGAAATAGCCTCCAGATCCCGTTGCAGCGCGGGTGACGACAGATCCACCCAGCCGGTCACGGCATGCACAAAGTAGGTTTGCTCTGCGATCTCCAGCAGCCAGCGGGTTTCCTGCACAGAGGAACAGGCCTGAACCAGAACCGTGCCCTGAATATCGTGACGTTGTAACGCAGGCCGCAATATCTCCGGCAATAAATCCTGTTTCAGCACCGCCATGTCATCGCCTATCCAGCGATAATCCTGCGGGATGTAGCGCCAGAAATGCTGGTGGCTGTCGATTCGCATCATCGGCGTTCTCCTTGCTGCTTTTCGATCATTAAGGTCAGGCGTGATGGCGGTATCTTTCGATCGACGCCTGATGCATCTCAATGGAGAATCCCGGTGCCTGCGGCGGCATATAGGCCGCGCCCCGGACGTCGCACGGATGCACAAAATGCTCGTGAAGATGGTCAACGTATTCGATGACGCGACCTTCATGCGTACCTGCGATGCACAGATAATCAATCATCGACAGGTGCTGCACGTATTCGCACAGGCCGACGCCGCCCGCGTGCGGACACACCGGCAGATTGTATTTGGCCGCCATCAGCATCACCGCCAGCACTTCGTTGACGCCGCCCATGCGGCAGGCATCAATCTGCACCACGTCGATGGCTTCGCGCATAATGAACTGCTTAAACATGATGCGGTTCTGGCACATTTCGCCGGTGGCGACTTTAACCGGTGCAACGCCCTGACGGATTTTGCGGTGGCCTTCGATGTCGTCCGGGCTGGTCGGTTCTTCGATAAACCAGGGGTTGGCAAAGGCGAGGGCGTTCACCCAGGGGATGGCGTCGTTGGTTTCCCATACCTGATTGGCGTCGATCATCAGTTTGCGGTCCGGGCCGATCACTTCGCGGGCGATGCGCACACGGCGGATATCGTCTTCCAGGTCGCGCCCGACTTTCAGTTTCAGATAATCGAAACCGGCGTCGACCGCTTCCTGACATAAACGGCGAAGTTTATCGTCGGGATAGCCGAGCCAGCCCGCTGACGTGGTGTAGCACGGGTAGCCTTCCGCCAGCAGTTTCTCCGTGCGCCGGGGTTTGTTGTCGGCACGTTGCTGCAATAAGGCCAGCGCTTCCTGCGGCGTGATGCAGTCCGTGATGTAACGAAAATCGATGCAGCGCACCAGCTCTTCCGGCGACATATCGGCGACCAGTTTCCACAGCGGTTTACCGGCGGCTTTGCTCCATAAATCCCACACCGCGTTAACCACCGCGCCGGTCGCCAGGTGGATTGCGCCTTTGTCAGGACCAATCCAGCGCAACTGGCTGTCGCTGGTGAAATCGCGCCAGAACTGGCCCATATCGGCAGTAATGTCCGCCAGTTCGCGGCCCACGATCAGATGTTCCAGCGCTTTAATCGCCGCACAGCAGATTTCATTGCCGCGCCCGATGGTGAAGGTCAGTCCGTGGCCTTTCAGCGCCGGAGTGTCAGTGTCTAAAATCACATACGCGGCGGAATAATCCGGATCCGGGTTCATGGCATCCGAACCGTCCAGCGCCAGCGAGGTCGGGAAACGCACATCTTCAACACGTAAAGCGGTAATCGTTGTCATCGCAAAATTCCTTTAGCTGTAAAGGGTTATGCCTGCACTGTCTTCTGGCGCTGCTCACCCAAACCTTCAATCCCAAGCCGCATCACCTGACCGGCTTTCAGGTACACCGGCGGTTTTTGCCCCAGTCCGACGCCCGGCGGTGTGCCGGTAGAAATGATGTCACCGGGTTGCAGGCTCATGAAGCGGCTGAGATAACTGATGATTTCGGGGATCTGGAAAATCATGGTGCGCGTATTGCCGTTCTGATAGCGCTTGCCGTCAACTTCCAGCCACAGATTCAACTGGTGCGGGTCAGGGATTTCATCCGCTGTCACCAGCCACGGACCGGTCGGGCCGAATGTGTCGCAACCTTTACCTTTGTCCCAGGTGCCGCCGCGTTCAATCTGGAATTCGCGCTCAGAGACATCGTTAATCACGCAGTAACCGGCGACGTGCGACATCGCATCGGCTTCGCTGATATAGCGCCCGCCGGTGCCGATCACCACACCGAGTTCCACTTCCCAGTCGGTTTTGACAGAATCACGCGGGATCTCCACGTCGTCATTTGGCCCGACCATCGCGCTGGTCCATTTGCTGAAAACCACCGGTTCTTTCGGGATCTCCGCGCCGGTTTCGGCGGCGTGGTCGGCGTAATTGAGGCCGATACAGATAAATTTCCCCACCTTGCCGACACAGGCACCCAGACGTGGTTCACCGCCGACCAGTGGCAGCGTGTGCGGATCGAGCTGGCGCAGTTTATCCAGCGTTTCAGGCTGCAGAAATTCGCCGCTGATGTCGGCAATATGTGCGCTGAGATCCCGCAACGTGCCGTTGTCATCCAGCAGGCCGGGGCGCTCAGAACCTGCGTTGCCGTAACGTAATAATTTCATGGGTCAGTGTCCTTCTGTGAAAGTCAGATCGGTGAAAATCAAATGTTTAAAGCCGCTGGCGTGTCAGTTGCTCCAGCCGCCGTCAATAATTTGAACCGTGCCGGTGGTGTATGAACTGGCGTCGGAAGCCAGATACAGCGCAAGCTGGGCGATTTCTTCGGTTTTACCGATGCGCCCGATCGGCTGGCGGGAAACAAACGCCGCATACACCTCGGCTTCGCTGCGGCCTTCGGCCTTTGCCTGTGCCGCGATGCGCTGGCGCAGGGACGGCGATTCCACCGTGCCCGGACAAATCGCGTTACAGCGAATGCCGCGGGTGACGTAATCCGCTGCAACAGAACGGGTCAGGCCAATCACGGCCGCTTTTGAAGCGCTGTAAGCAAAGCGGTTCGGCACACCTTTGATGCTGGAGGCGACGGAAGACATGTTGATCACTGAACCGTGGTTGCGCTCAAGCATGGCGGGCAGAAAAGCGCGGATCATGCGGAACATCGCGGTGACGTTAAGATCGAGCGCAAACTGCCATTCGCGTTCGGTGCAGGTCAGGATATCGCCGCTGTGCACCACGCCGGCGCAGTTGAACAGCACATCGAGCGCGCCGGTTTCTTCTGCCAGCGCAGCAATCGCCTGCGGGTCGGTCACATCAAGCAGACGCGGGGTGATGCCGGGAATATTGTGTAATGCGTCGATGTTGATGTCGGTGGCAATCACCTCTGCGCCTTCACGGGCAAACAGCGTGGCGGTGTTGAAACCGATGCCTTGTCCGGCGGCGGTGATCAGAACTTTTTTCCCGGCCAGGTTCATAACAATTCTCCCTAAAAGGTGCTTTAAAGGCCTAATGGTCAGGCCATTGGAGGTGAAAAAAACGCGTTAAACGCAGTGCTTTTTGTTAAGATGTTCGGCAAGCTTCTGCTTAAAACGCCATTTCGGTTAACCAATTTTTTACATGCATAAAACAAATCAGCAAGATTTTTGTCCGGAAAATGCTAGCTGAATCACTTAATGAGAATTGACCTCAGGTGTCCGATGCCGATAAAAAAATTAGAAAATCCCAGAATATACAGGCAGATAGCTGACCAGCTTAAAACGTTAATTGATAACAAAGAATTTCCGCCCGGCAGCCGTCTTCCGGCCGAGCGTGAACTGGCGAGTCAGCTACAGGTCAGCCGCGCGTCGGTGCGTGAGGCGCTGATTGCGCTGGAAGTGATCGGGCTGGTGGATGTGCGGGTGGGAAACGGCGTGATTGTCCGTCAGCAACCTGCCGTTCCGGCCACGCCTTCGCAGGAGCCGGTGATGTCGCAGGCGGGGCGTAATCAGTGGGCGGATGTGGATG
The DNA here is from genome assembly GCF_040544515.1 of Rahnella sp. 2050. Classification (NCBI taxonomy): domain Bacteria; kingdom Pseudomonadati; phylum Pseudomonadota; class Gammaproteobacteria; order Enterobacterales; family Yersiniaceae; genus Rahnella; species Rahnella sp. 2050. The sequence goes on from NZ_JBEPKE010000003.1 coordinate 500,725, forward strand.
ATGAGCTGAATATTGAGCTGGATTTTACGGCTGAACTGCCACCGTTTTCGCTGTTGCAAACCCGTCGTCTGATAGAGCCGGAAACGGCCACGCTGGCGGCAAGAAATGCCACTGACGCCGAACTTGCGGCGATCAGGCAGGCATATGAACAAAACTGTCGCGATAACCGCAATGGCTCGGCAACGCATCCCGGCGACCGGTTGTTCCATATCCGTATTGCGCAGGCCAGCGGAAATCCGGCTTATGCCTTCATCATCGCCCACCTGCTCGGCCACCGTTATGGCACCATGTTCCGCAGCCTGCAATTACACTACACGCCGCAGGACATGCCGCACCGTTCTGAGATTGAGCACCTCGAGATCCTGACAGCGCTGGAGGCCCGTGACAGTCGTGCAGCGAAGAAGGCAATGAAGGAACATCTGGATGCGGTGATTAAGATTTTCGGGCAAGGGTGACAACGGTCGCTGCATCTGACACCGTATTTTTAATGCGACTTCATTCCGGCTGCCGTCATCATCATTCTGAATAAGAATGCCACCACGGCCAGTGATAAAACACTCAATGAATAAATGACGATCAGCCAGACGACGCGTTTCCAGAAGGGCTTCTTACTATTAACGGTCATATCCTGCATCAGGAACCTCCGGTGATAACCGGGCGAAATGCGGTCATTTCGCCCGATACTGTTGCGATCAATGGTAGCCTTCGTTTTCCCTGATTTTCCCCCGGAAGACGTAATAGCTCCAGAAGGTATAAATCAGGATCACGGGGATGATGAACACCGCGCCAACCAGCATAAATGCCAGGCTTTTCTCTGACGATGCCGCATCCCAAATCGAGATGGCCGGCGGAATAATATTCGGCCAGATGCTGATCCCAAGCCCCGAAAATCCGAGGAAAATCAGCGCGAGAGTCAGCAGAAACGGCATATAGTGCGCGTGACTTTTTATCGCCCGCAAAATTCCCCAGGTACAGACTAAGACCAGTACCGGCACCTGCAGAAAGGCGATCAGATTCGGCATGCTGAACCAGCGATGAGCAATATCGGCATGGGTCAGCGGCGTCCAGATGCTGATCACACCGGTGATCGCCAGCAGCGTTATCACCAGGGGTTTAGCCAGACGGCACATCTTCTGATGCAGGGCATTTTCCGTTTTCATGATTAACCATGTACAGCCCAGCAGCGCGTAGGCGACCACCAGCCCGATACCACAAAAAATAGGGAAGGGGGCCAGCCAGCTTAACGCTGAGCCGCTATACGTTCTGCCTGTCACCTCAAAGCCATTAAGCACTGCGCCGACGGCCACGCCCTGACTGAAGGTGGCCACGATGGAACCGGCAATGAACGATTTGTCCCAAAACGGACGGTGCTTTTCGGTCGCCTTGAAGCGAAATTCAAACGCCACGCCGCGAAAAATCAGACCGAAAAGCATCAGGGTTAACGGAATGGTGAGTGCATCGGTGATCACCGAATAAGCCAGCGGGAAAGCGCCGTATAAGGCCGCGCCGCCCAGTACCAGCCAGGTTTCATTACCGTCCCACACCGGTGCAACGGTGTTGACCATCATGTCGCGTTCGGTTTTGTCTTTATTGAACGGGAATAAAATACCGATACCCAGATCAAAGCCATCCATTACGATGTACATCAGGTTCGCAAATACGATAATTCCAAACCATATAATAGTGTAATCAATCATATTTTTTACTTCCCTCAGGATTGCTCAGCCCTTCCTGCGCCGCAGACAGCGGACGCGCCGGTGTGTTTGGCTTACCTGGTCCACCGTGAGAAACCTCATCACCTTCACCGGTCACCGGCCCTTTTTTGATAAGACGCATCATGTAAACGTAGCCAATACCAAAAACGGACGAGTACACCAGCAGGAAAGCTAACAGGCTGAGGCTCATGTGCATTTCACCGTGCGCGGAGACGGCATCGCGGGTGCGCTGAACGCCATAAACCACCCACGGCTGACGGCCAATTTCAGTGGTAAACCAGCCCGCAAGCAGGGCAATCAGACCGGAAGGTCCCATCAGCAGCGTGAACCAAAGGAACGGGCGGGACTGATAAAGCCGCTTTTTATAACGCAGCCACACACCCAGCACGCCTGCCGTGATCATCAGCAGACCGAGCGCGACCATGATGCGGAAAGACCAGAAAACTACCGGCGAATAGGGACGATCTTCTTTCGGAAAATCCTTCAGCGCGGGCACCTGTTTTTGCAGGCTATGTGTCAGGATCAGACTGCCCAGATAAGGGATCTCCAGCGCATATTTCGTGCGTTCCTGCTCCATATCCGGGATGCCAAAAAGAATTAACGGTGTGGCTTCTCCGGGCGGATTTTCCCAGTGCCCTTCAATGGCCGCAATTTTGGCGGGCTGATATTCCAGCGTATTCAGTCCGTGGGCGTCACCGACCATTGCCTGAATGGGGGCGACGATCAGCGCCATCCACAATGCCATGGAAAACATTTTCCGAACCGCTGGCGTATCGTTGCCGCGAAGCAGGTGCCAGGCACCGGAAGCCCCCACAAAGAACGCACTGGCGAGGAAAGCCGCGATTGACATATGGAACAGACGGTAAGGAAATGACGGGTTAAAAATGACTTTAAACCAGTCCGTCGGCACCACGACGCCATTGACAATTTCATAGCCCTGCGGAGTATGCATCCAGCTGTTCGATGCCAGGATCCAAAAGGTGGAGATAAGCGTGCCCAGCGCCACCATACAGGTCGCAAAGAAATGCAGGCCAGGCCCCACCCGGTTCCAGCCGAACAACATCACGCCCAGAAAACCGGCTTCGAGGAAAAATGCGGTCAGCACTTCATAGGTCAGTAAAGGGCCGGTAATGCTACCGGCAAATTGCGAGAATCCGCTCCAGTTGGTGCCGAACTGATAGGCCATCACCAGACCTGACACGACCCCCATGCCAAAGTTAACAGCAAAAATTTTGGACCAGAAATGATACAGATCCCGGTAACTGCGGTTGCCGGTTTTCAGCCACATCCCTTCGAGCACCGCAAGAAAACTGGCCAGCCCGATCGTAATGGCAGGAAATATGATGTGAAAAGACACGGTGAATGCGAATTGTATTCTTGCCAGGTGAAAAGCATCTAATCCAAACATTGCTGACATCCCCTGTGGAGAAAGTGGGACACGTTAATTAAAATTAACATACAGAGTACACTTGTGATTTATACGTGATTAAGATGAAAGGATTGTGCACTGATATTATTTTGCGGGGTAGATACAGTTTGGTGAAAATACACTATAACAGTTCAGGTTATTTTCATTTTTATCATTAAAATTCAATGGGTTAATTGTTGTTTTTTTTCGTGAAGCGAAATTGATTTTATTTCCCGCCTGCGCATGATAGAAATTAAAAACATTGTCGCCAGCATGGTGTAGTTTATTGATTTTTAAGGATTTATATTTAATCTGTATTTTTTACTCCGCCGGGAGTAAATTTTATCCCTAAAACGTATATTCAATTTTAATAAAACTGTTATAGCTCAATCCGGTTCAGGGAAATGAACCGGAAATAGTTTTAACATGATGATAAATTGAGTATTCGGATATAATGGTAACAATGTTTGTGTGGAATTAATTTTAGCTGTTTTTAGGAATTTACTGAATGTTCATCAGCCTATTTCCCTGACGCTATTCGTGCTGGAGGGATGGGGTTTCTGCGCCGTCACCGGACAGGCCAACCCTGACGCACAAGGCAATGATCAGCGCAGCACTTAACATCACAATACCTGCCGTGATAAATACCCCGGAGATCCCCCCCAGTCCGAACATGACGCCTCCCAGTGCCGCACCGGCCGCGATAGAAGATTGCACGGCAGCCACCACCATGCCTCCTGCGCTCTCAGCCTGATCGGGCACCGAGCGGGTTACCCAGTTTGACCAGGCGACGGGGACACCGCCGAATGCCAGCCCCCACAGCAAAACCAGCAGAGTGAGTCCGGTGATCTGAACGGGCAGTAATATCATCCCCAGCGCTGCGATACCGACTAAACAAGGCATCACAATCAGCGTCAGGCGAAGGCTGTAAGTCATTATCCATCCGGCCAGCAATGTACCCGCAAAATTTGCCACTCCGAATCCGAGCAATAGCAGGGCCAGTCCGCCCGCATCTACATGACTCACGCTTTCCAGAGAAGGGCGAATATACGTAAACAGGGCATACTGGCCGGTATGTGCCAGCACGCAGCCGGACATCCCCGTGGCAATGCCGGGACGGCGCAGCAATGTTAAGACTGATGCTATATGTGTAACCTGACGGGGCGCCATGCGCGGTAATGTGAACCACTGAAAAGCAAGAGTGACTCCTCCCACCAGAGCCGCGGCAATGAACGCGCTGCGCCAGCCATAGAGTTCACCGAGAAAGCTTCCCAGCGGCACGGAAACGACGGTTCCCACCGCAATACCACTGAAGATAACCGACAGTGCCCGCGGCACGAGTTTCTCCGGAACCAGCCGCATCGCAACCGCTGCGGCCATACTCCAGAATCCGCCCAGCGCGACGCCAAGCAGGATCCGCATCACCAGCAACACGGCAAGGCTGGAGGAAAGGGCGACCAGCAGGTTTGAGGCGATCATCAGCACAGTAAAACTTAACAGAACGGTTCTGCGGTCAAGCTTACGGGTCAGGCCCGGTACCAGCAGTCCGGCAAACAGCGCGATAACCGCGGTGACCGTCACCGCCTGACCGGCCAATGCTTCCGTCACCTGCAGGTCTGAGGCCATGGGCGTTAACAGGCTGGCTGGCAGGTATTCTGCTGTTAACAAACCGAACACGCCCATGGTGAGGGAGAAGACTGCCATCCATGCTGGCGGAGCCTGTTGCACATCTTGTTGGGTCGCGGGCGCTGAGCCCTCTGTTTTATGATTCATTTCAAATGTTCCTGAAGATTAACGTAGCGCAGAGTCTAGGCAGGATGGTTGAGATGATCTATGATTCGAAATCCTTGTTTTTTGACTATTACTCCTGAAATGACCCAGCACGATCCCTTTGCCCTTTCTTCTGACCTGATCAGTGAACTCCTGACAGGAATGCGTCTGCGTGGTGTGCAATATCGCCGCATCCAGACCGGCTCTGAATTTGGCATGGCGTTCAAACCGAGGCCCGGACATGCTTATTTTCACTATCTTGCCGTCGGTTCCGCTGTTCTTAAAACCGGGGATGGCGCGCTCCATCCATTGTCTGCCGGTGATGTCGTTTTTATGCCGCACGGAATGGCACATCAGCTTCTTTCTGAACCCGGCCATACCGCTCAGGACATTGACGACTTCGATGTCGCCCCATTGGGGGAAGCCGTGAGTGGTGTGGATACCTGCCCGAGCAGGGACACGATACCGGGCGCGATTCTTTTTTATGGCTGCATGGCGTTTGATCTGGGCGGAATGCAAAGTCTGGGTAAACTGATGCCGGAAACCATGGTGGCGGATGCCAAAGGCGAACGCTATCCCGGACTGTTGCCGGTGATGGATTCGATGAAACGTGAAATATGCTCCGGCCGCATCGGCTTTGCAGGCATTCTGGCCCGGCTTGCGGAAGTTGCCGCGGCAATGATTGTTCGCGGGTGGGTGGAATGTGGATGTGAAAATGCCTCAGGCATTGCCGCTGCATTGCGGGAACCCCGGCTGGCTAGGGCAATTCTGGCGCTGCACCGGCAGCCGGGCAGGAACTGGACCGTCGCGGAGCTGGCGGCAGAGTCGCACATCTCGCGCTCGGTTTTCGCCGCGCGTTTTCAATCGATGATTGGTGTATCGCCGTTGCGTTACGTGACGGAACTGCGCATGCAACTCGCCACGCAGTGGCTCTCAGACAGCAAGATTTCTATCGAGAACGTGGCATTTCGTCTGGGTTATACCTCACAGGCTGCGTTTAGCCGGGCTTATAAGCGCATTACCGGGCAATCGCCCGGTGTCAGCCGTTAATGCTGTGAGTCATCGGGGCATAAAGAATATTCCCTCAGGCTGCTTCGGGATAAGCCAGAAGCAGCCTGTATACGTCATCAGCGGGAGCTGTTGCTCTCCAGAAACTCCACGACGCATTTCATACAGGCTTCCCGTTCCTCGACGTGTGGCATGTGGCTCGAATTCTCGAAAATCACCCATTCAGCGCCTTTGATTAAATCCGCGAACGGCTGCACCACGTCGGGAGCGGCTTCATCGTAGCGGCCGGAAATCAGCAATACCGGCACGTTAATGGCGGGCAGGCGGTCGATCACCGTCCAGTCTTTCATGCTGCCAATGACGTGGAATTCAGTCGGGCCGTTCATGGCGAGGTACACCGTCGGATCCTCGTCCATCGCCGCAAAGGTACGTTTTACCTCCTCCGGCCACGGATCGAGACGGCAGACATGGCGGGCATAGAATACCTGCGACGCCGCTTTGTATTCTGCGCTGTTGAGGGTTCCGGCGGCTTCATGTGCCAGTAAGGTTTCCTGAACCTCCGGCGGCAGTTCGCTGCGCAGGCGGGCGGCGGCCTGCAACCAGAGTTCCATCGAGGCCGGTGAGTTGGCGATGACCAGCGCTTTCAGGCCAGGAGGTTGCATGACGGCGTGTTCGGCACCGAGCATGCCGCCCCAGGACTGGCCGAGCAGCGCGTAATCTTTTTCAATGCCCAGATGGCGCAGCAAATTATCCAGTTCCGCCAGAAAGAACGCGGGCTGCCAGAAGCCGGCGGGTTTGTCGGGAAGGTGGGTCGAGCGACCATTACCAATCTGATCGTAGTGGATCACCGCGCGGCCGGTTCCGGCGATATCGCGGAAGGCATCAACGTAATCATGGGTGCAGCCGGGGCCGCCGTGAGCAATAACCAGCGGAGTCTTGCCGTTGTGTAAATCGCCACAGATGCGGTACCAGGTCTGGTATTGCTGAAACGGCGCATAGCCTTCAGTGATGTTGTACATTTTGTTTCCCCTGTCGGTGAATAATAACCACAGGGTAAACATCGGGGCGGCGTTGAACAGCTAGTAAAAAAGATAGAAAACAGGGCAGATTAACTGTCGAGTAAACGGTAATGCATCGCGCGAACCACGGCCTGCACACGGTTACTGGCCCCCAGTTTGCGGGCGGCGGTATTGAGATGGAGCGTGACGGTGGCAATCGACCGGTTGAGTTTGCGGGCGATCTCTTTGGCGGTTAAGCCTTCTGCCGCCCACGTCAGACATTCGCGTTCGCGCTTGCTTAAGCGCACGTGGCGACAGGTGAGAATGCTGCTGTCGAACAGCGGAAACACGCACTCCTGAAAGGTCAGCGCCAGCAGGCTCAGTTCGGCCAATACATCATGAATATCCAGCTCATGTCCCGCACCGGTGTGAATGCCGGTGACCGTCACAAATCCACCATTTGGCAAATGCAACGGCACCGTCGCGCCGCTCGGCATGTTGTTATCGCACATGTAATGGGTGACCGGTTTGTTGAGGTCACTGAGGCGGTTTTGCAGCGAGGTATTGTCCGGGCGCTGATAAGACCAGACAAACGGTGCGCAGCTTTCGAGAGCGTAATGCTGCACCGGATCGACCTGATAATACCCGTTCTCCAGCCATAACCGCTGCATGTCGCCGGGCACATTACACATCCGCAACAGCGACGGTGTGATCAGCTCGCCCTCAAGCGAACGCGGTACCGGCGTGTAGTCGTAAATCAGGGCGTCAAACCCCAGGCGCGAGGTCTGAGCGAAAAGCTGATCAAACGCACCATCAACGGTCGTTTCCCGCAAAGACACTGCACTCTCTTGCACCGCGAGCTTCATGAATTTATCTCCGCATCACTGTTTGCCAGTCTGAATGGGCTGATCGGGCACCGGTTTTGCTCAATCTCACCTGGTAAGGAAAATTTATGCAATCGCGGTGCCACATCGCTGACGGTGCAAACCTAGTATTTTTGCTAACTACCGGCGCGGCCTGACTGCGGATAACGTAAAGCCACAGGGGAAAAGACTCTCGCTCTGCACCAGAAACTGTCATTAAGAGGATTGTCATGCACCGTTACCGATTTTTGCTCTGGCGACCTCTGCAACTGCTGCCGGTGTTGCTGGGGATAAGTATTCTGACTTTCGTGATGGTGCGCGCCATACCCGGCGATCCGGCGCGGATCCTGCTTGGGGTACGCAGCACACCGGAAGCCATCGCCCGAATCCGGGTGCAGTACGGACTGGATCTGCCGGTCTGGCAGCAATATCTCTATTTTCTGCGCAACCTGTTTCATGGCGAGATGGGCAAGTCACTGATTTACCGTGTGGATACGTTAACGCTGATCATGTCGCGTATTGAGCCAACCCTGTATCTGGTGCTCGGCAGCGTGCTGCTGGCGATGCTGTTTACGGTGCCGCTGGCGGCCGGAGCGGCACGACATCGCGGGCAACTGGCGGATCAGGTGATCCGTTTACTTTCTACTATCGGCCTCGGATTACCGGCGTTCTGGCTGGCGATCATGATGATTTTACTGTTCAGCCTGTCCCTCGGCTGGTTCCCGGTGTCGGGTTATGGCAGCGATGTCGGCGAGCGGATTCATCACCTGTTTCTGCCGTGCCTGACCGTTGCGCTGGCGCTGTCAGCGGTTCTGACCCGTAACCTGCGCGCCAGTCTGCTGATGGAATTACAGAATGATTACGTCACCGCCGCCCGTGCGCGGGGGCAAAACGAAAACCGTATTTTCTGGCGACATGTGATGCCCAATTCACTGGTGCCGACAGTCAATCTGCTGGCAGTAAATATCGGCTGGCTGATTGGCAGCACGGTGGTAATTGAGAGCGTATTTGCCATTCCCGGTATGGGGCAGTTGCTGGTGAAAGCCATTATCAGCCGCGATTACATGGTGGTGCAGGGTGTGGTGCTGGTGTTCGCCCTGGCGACAGTCCTCGTGAACCTGATTGCAGACTTACTGACTGTGGCGCTGGATCCGAGGGTGAGGCTATGAGCATGACCGAAAAGATAGCGACACAACGCATGGGGCATTTTCACTTGCGCTGGTTGCCACGCCAGCAGGCGTTGCGGCTCGGCATGCTGATGCTGAGTGTCTGGGTTCTGATTGCGCTGCTCAGTCCGTGGATCGCGCCGTTCGATCCGATTGCGCAGGATGCATCTGTGACACTGTCACCCCCAACGTTCGCCCATCCGTTTGGCACCGATAACTTTGGCCGCGACATTCTTTCCCGCGTGATGTGGGGGGCACGGATTGATCTGCAAATCTGTCTGATTGGTGTGATTTTTCCGTTTACCTTCGGCACGCTGATCGGCGCGTTTGCCGGATATCTCGGCGGCGCAGTCGATACCTTTTTCATGCGGGTGATAGACGTGGTGCTGGCGTTTCCTTTTCTGGTGCTGATGCTGTCGATCATCGCCATTCTCGGGCCGGGACTGGGCAGTTTTTATATTGCGATGGCGATGGTGGGCTGGGTGTCGTATGCCCGTCTGGTGCGCTCGCAGGTGCTGACGCTTAAACACCGGGATTTCATTCTGGCCGCGCGCAGCCTGGGCTACAGCCATCCGCGTATCTTACTTTTGCATCTTCTGCCCAACGCGCTGACCAGTTCGCTGGTGTTCTCGATGTCCGACTGCGTGCTGGTGTTACTCAGTGGCGCGTCGGTGAGTTATCTCGGCCTGGGCGTCCAGCCGCCGGTAGCGGAATGGGGCGTGATGGTCGCCGAAGGCCAGAGCTTTATTACTACGGCGTGGTGGATAACCACCTTCCCCGGTTTGGCGATTGTGGTGCTGGCGATGAGTTTCAGCCTGCTGGCGGACGGACTGGGTGACAAACTGGGGGAACGGCCATGACGTTAATGCAGGTTTCCGGCTTAACCATTGAAGACCGGCAAGGTGTGGCGCTGGTGGACAGACTCTCGCTGACATTGAATGCGGGCGATATTCTCGGGCTGGTCGGCGAAAGTGGCTCAGGCAAAACCCTGAGCTGTCGCGCCATGATGCGCCTGCTGCCCGGTGAAGGGCTGCATATTCGCGCCGGGGAAATCCGCCTCAATGGCATCGATTTACTGACGCTGAACGATAAACGCATGACGGCCATTCGCGGGCGGGAGATCGGCATGATTTTCCAGAATCCGGCCAGCCATCTGAATCCGGTGATGACCATCGGTCAGCAGATTGCTGAAAGCCGCCGTCTGCATTTTGGGGCCAGCCGCCGTGAAGCGCAGAGTCAGGCGGTGGAACTGCTGCGTCAGGTCGGTATTCCGGATCCGCAGCGACGGGCAGATAACTATCCGCACGAGTTTTCCGGCGGCATGCGTCAGCGGGCAATGATCGCCGTGGCGCTGGCCTGCGAACCCAAAATGCTGATTGCTGATGAACCGACCACGGCGCTGGATGTCACGGTGCAGATGCAGATTTTGCGTCTGCTCCGCGATCTGCGCGACCGGCTGGGTATCGCGATTATTCTGATCACTCACGACCTTGGCGTGGTGGCGCAAACCTGTGACCGCATTGCGGTGATGTACGGCGGGCGTTTATGTGAAACCGGTGAAAAACGGCCGGTCCTGGCCCAGGCGCAGCATCCTTATACCCGCGGCCTGATTGACTGTCAGCCGGTCAGTGAAGGCGGCAGCGGACGGCTGATCACGCTGCCCGGTCAGCCACCGGTCGCAGCACATTTTCCCAGTGGTTGCCGTTTTCATCCGCGCTGTGCACAGGCGTCCGCGCTCTGCCGTGAAAATCAACCCGCGATGTCAGCGGGCGGCCACGCAACGGCCTGTCATCATCCGCTGAACCACGGGAGGCACAATGAGTCATTCGTCTGATCTCACGCCGCAGCCGTATCCGCTGCTGGAAGTGGAAGCACTCTCCGTGACATTTCCGGTCTCCGGCTTTGGCCTCAAAAAGCGTCACGTTCAGGCGGTAAACGGTGTGTCCCTGCATATTCACGCAGGCGAAACGCTGGGGCTGGTCGGTGAATCGGGCAGCGGAAAAAGTACCCTCGGGCGGGCGATGTTGCAGCTGGAAAATGCCAGCGCCGGACGGGTTCGTTTTAACGGGCAACTGATTACCGACGGCATGAAACCTGACATTGCCCGTCTGCGACAGCAAACCGCGATGATTTTTCAGGATCCGTTTTCCTCACTCAACCCGCGCCAGACGATTGGCGAAAGTATCGGCGAGGTGTTGCGGGTACACAACAAAGTGGCGAAAGCGGAGATCCCGGCGCGGGTAAGCACGTTGCTGACGCTGGTCGGCCTCAGCCCGGAACATGCCACGCGCCGTCCGCAGGCGCTGAGCGGTGGACAATGTCAGCGCGCCGGCATTGCCCGGGCGCTGGCTATCGAGCCACGCCTGATTGTCGCTGATGAATGTGTTGCGGCGCTGGATGTGTCGATTCAGGCGCAGATCATCAATCTGCTGATGGATCTGCGCGAAAGCATGGGGCTGGCGATCTTATTTATTGCCCATGATCTGGCGATTGTGCGCCGCCTGTGTGACCGCGTGGCAGTGATGTATCTCGGACGTATTGTCGAAAGCGGGCCGACGCAAACGGTGTTTAACGCGCCGCGCCATCCGTATACCGCCGCGCTGGTGGCGGCAATCCCTGAAATCGACCCCGACCGGCCGCTGCCGGAGCATCCGTTACAGGGAGAACCACCCAGCCCGGTTTCGTTGCCTGCGGGCTGCGCTTTCCATCCACGCTGTGCCTTTGCGCTGCCTGAGTGCAGGCACGGTGCGGCACCTGAAACCCGGCATATTGCCGACCATGCCTTCGCCTGTGTTCTTGATAACCACAAAAGCGACGGGATCAATCCGATGACTGAAGGAATGTTACATGAAGCAAAAGCATTTTAACGTTGTGGCCGCCGGGGTGCTGCTGGCGTTGAGTCTGGTCAGCGAAATGGCGCAGGCTGCGGGGGTACTGACCATCGGCCGTCGTGAAGACAGCACCACATTTGACCCGATCAAGTCGGCGCAAAACGCCGATAACTGGGTGTTCTCCAACGTGTTCGATCCGCTGGTGCGCGTTGACAATACCGGCACCAAACTGCTGCCGGGCCTGGCTGAAAGCTGGACGATTTCGCCGGACGGTAAAACCTATACGCTGAAAATGCGCGACGCGAAATTCTCTGACGGCACGCCGGTGACCGCCTCTGATGCTGTGTTCAGCCTGACGCGTATCCGTGATGACGCCGGATCGCTGTGGAAGGATTCATACAGCATTATCGATACGCTGAAAGCCCCCGATGCCCATACGCTGGTGATCACCCTGAAAACGCCGTCGGCAGCATTCCTTTCTCAACTGGCACTGCCGAATGCCTCGGTGATTTCGCAGCAGGCGCTGACCAAACAGGGCGCGGATGATTTTGCCGAACACCCGGTGGGTTCCGGCGCGTTCAGCGTGAAAGAGTGGACGCGCGGTGAGAAAGTCGAACTGGTGAAGAACCCGTACTACTGGGACGCCGCAAAAGTGAAACTCGATGGCGTCGAGTGGCTGACGCTGCCGGACGACAATACCCGCATGCTGAAAGTGCAGGCCGGAGAAATTGACGCGGCACTGTCGATCCCGTTCTCGCGCATTTCATCGCTGCAAAAAGACCCGAAACTCGCCGTCGAACTGGATACGTCAACCCGTGAAGATCACCTGCTGATCAACCATTCTCACGGTGACCTGGGCAAAGTGGAAGTGCGTCAGGCGCTGGACTTCGCCATCGATAAAAAAGCCATTATTGATACCGTGACGTTTGGTTACGGCAAAATCGCCAACTCCTACATCCCTGATGGCGCGCTGTATCATTACGCTGACAACCTGCAACGCCCGTACGACCCGGAAAAAGCCAAACAACTGCTGGCCGCCGCCGGAGTGAAAAATCTGACCCTGAAATATCTGGTGAATGCCGGTGATGAAGTGGATGAACAGATTGCGGTATTGCTGCAACAGCAACTGGCAAAAGCCGGGATCACTGCCAACTTGCAGAAAGTGGATCCGAGCCAGAGCTGGGACATGTTAGTGGCGGGGGACTATGACATTTCGGTGATGTACTGGACTAACGACATTCTCGACCCTGATCAGAAAACCACCTTTACGCTGGGCCATGACTCGAACATGAATTACATGACGCGTTATCACAATGACAAAGTGAAAGCGCTGGTGGCCGCCGCGCGGGTGGAGATGGATCCGAAGAAGCGTGAACAGATGTACATCGATTTGCAGAAAATGGCGAAAGCCGATGTGAACTGGATTGATCTGTATTACAGCCCGTACCGCAACGTGACCCGTAAAAATATCAAAGATTTCCACCAGAATCCGTTAGGGCGCTTCACACTCGAGGAGACGGTGAAAGAATAAGAAATCCTGCACCAGGGAGATAATAAGAAAGTTGAGACAAAAGTCTGTTTTGCCCTTTTTAGCCCGCTTCCGAGCGGGCTTTTTTATTGCCTGTAAATCTGACGTTTTCCCCCGTTACATCTTCAACGCTTCATCAACTGCCAGGCAGATGCTGCTTGATTTTGAGCGGTTGCTCAAGTACCTTGCTGGCCTTGAGCGTTTGCTCAAAATCTATCTGAGGCACTTTTTATGTTCGTCAATAACCGCTGGCTGATACTTGCCATTGTCACCAGTACACTCTTTTTGATCATCATTGATATGACCGTGCTGTACACCGCTTTACCGCGTCTGACGCAGGCGCTGGGCGCCACGGCATCGGAAAAATTATGGATAGTGAATGCCTATCCGCTGGTGGTCGCCGGTCTGTTACCGGGCGCGGGAATGCTCAGTGACCGCATCGGACACAAAAATCTTTTTATGAGCGGGCTGCCGGTATTTGCGTTCGCTTCCCTGTGCGCGGCGTTTTCTGCCAGCGCTGAAATGCTGATCGCCTCCCGCGTTTTCCTGGCGATTGGCGCGGCGATGATGATGCCTGCGACGCTGGCAATTGTGCGCCACGTATTTACCAACGAACGTGAACGTGCGCTGGCGATCGGCATCTGGTCGGCGGTGGCTTCCGGCGCTGCGGCGCTCGGGCCGGTCATTGGCGGTGTGCTGCTGGAATATTTCTGGTGGGGCTCGGTGTTCCTGATCAACGTGCCGATTGTGCTGGCCGTTTTCCCGTTTGCACAGGCGCTGATCCCGCGCGGTGAAGGTAATAAACAACGTCCGTGTGATTTTGCCGGTTCTGCGCTGGTGATGGCGGGGCTGGTGGGCGTGATTTACGCGCTGAAAGAGCTGAGCCAGATTAATTCGTCGTGGCTGGTGATCATGGGTTCTGCGGCCGCAGGCGTCCTGTTCCTCGGTTTATTCGTCAGAAGACAAAAACGCGCAGTACAGCCGATGATCGACTTTTCACTGTTCCGCAACCGTGCGTTTGCCTGTGGCGTGGGCGTGGCGATCACGTCAATGATTGCGCTGATCGGTATCGAACTGGTGCTGAGCCAGCGGTTGCAGCTGGTGCTCGGACTGACGCCGTTTATGGCGGCGATGTTTATCCTGCCGATCCCGGTGGCGTCTGCGCTGGCCTCGCCGCTGGCGGGTATGCTGATCCCGCGTGTCGGTGTGCGCAAAATGATGCTCGGTGGCTTTGCGATATCTGCACTCGGCATCGTCATTCACGCCCTGGTCTACGATGGCAGCGCGGTGATACAGCTGATCAGTCTGTTTATTTTAGGTTTTGGCCTTGGTGGCGCAGTGACCGCAGCCTCGACGTCGATCATGCTCAACGCCCCGGAAGACAAGGCCGGAATGGTGGCCGCGATAGAAGATGTGTCGTGGGAAATGGGCGGCGTGCTCGGCGTGACCTTGCTGGGCGGCCTGATGACGGCGGTTTACAGCCGCAGCCTGACACTTCCGCAAGGACTGGTCAGCGGTGAAACGGCGTATGACAGTCTTGATGAAGCCTTGGCGCTCGCCGGGCATCTCAGTCCTGAGCATGCTTCGTTACTGACCAGTCTGGCTCGAACCGCATTTGATCAGGCATTTCTGGCGGTGCTGATTTCTGCGGCTGTGCTGGTGATTACCAGCGTCGTGGTGCTGAAAATCGTGCTGCGTAAGTCCGTGGGCACACGCCAGGCTTCCTGATAAAATGCCGGTCTGAGCAACTGCTCAATGCCAGTACAGGATAAATTATGAAAGAAAACCGGGAAGCGTTAAGGGCTAAAATTCTTGACGGAGCCATCAGTCTCTTTATCGAAAAGGGGATTGAAAAAGTCACGACGCGCGAGCTGACGGAGTACGTCGGGATTTCCCGCAGCCACATTTATCATTATTTTCCTGACTGGCAGACGCTGTGCGTTGAAGCGCTGTCGGTGGTGATGATGGCGGAGCTGAAAGAGTTTTCCGCTGAAATTTCACCGCTTGAGCCCAAAGCAAAATTACACACGCTGGTGTGCAATTATCTGCCCGATACGCAGGGCGATATCTGGCAGTTGTATGGTTCGCTGTGGCAACTGGCGGCGCATAATGAGGCTTACGCCGAACTGGCGCGGCTGATGGTGCATAAGTGGCTGGCGCTGCTGGCCGACATTATCCGCGCCGGGATCGACAGCGGCGTGTTCCGCCCGACCGATGCCGGACGCGTTACCCGCCAGTTGTCTGCCATCATGAATGGCTATTCCGATCAGCTGATCGTCATGCCTTCCGCCGCAGCGCGTCAGGAAGCGATGGACGATATTCTCGATTTTATCGGGCGGGTGCTGGAGAAATAAAAAAGGGAGAGGGTATAGCAGAGTTGTCTGCTAAACCCCCTCCCAGCCTCCCCCTTCGCAGGGGGAGGAGCAAGGCAAACCGACCCTTAATCTCCCGATGCTGAGGAAGACAGCGCCCGGCTCCCTCCCCTGCGAAGGGGAGGGTTGGGGTGGGGTATTACAGCAATTTTAGGGAGTTGAAGCTTGCTTCGACATTGCGTGCACCAGCAAAATTCCTCCCAATCGTTTTCATTTAATGACTTCTCATTCCTGCCGCAAACATCAGCAGATGAAACACCGATGCCACAACAAATAACGCCAGCACGCTGCCGCCCCAGATGACGGCCATCCAGCCGACACGCTTTAAGAACGGGGCTTTAGTGATGTTGCTGTCATCCATTTTTCTGATGAGATTCATAACGCGATTCCTCAGTGATAACCCTGATCCGGTGTGACTTTCCCGCGGAACACGTAGTAGCTCCAGAAGGTGTACACCAGAATGATCGGGATGATGAACAGGGCGCCGACCAGAATAAAGCCCTGGCTTTGCGGCGGTGAAGCCGCTTCCCAGATAGAAATGGACGGCGGAATGATGTTCGGCCAGATGCTGATCCCCAGACCGGTATAGCCGAGGAACACCAGCGCCAGCGTCAGCAGGAACGGCGCGTGATGCGCATTTTTGCTGATGGCGCGATACATCCACGCGGAGACCAGCACCACCAGCACCGGTACCGGCAGGAACCAGTAAAGATTAGGGCGCGAGAACCAGCGGGTGGCGATATCGCTGTGGGTCAGTGGCGTCCACAGGCTGACTGCAAGCGTCACCAGCAGGAATACCAGCAACAGGGGTTTAGCGATTTTGTGCATCGCTTCCTGCAATTCGCCTTCGGTTTTCATAATCAGCCAGGTGCAGCCGAGCAGGGCATAAGCCACCACCAGCGCAAAACCACAGAACAGCGTGAACGGCGTCAGCCAGTCCAGTGCGCCACCGGCATAAGTCCGGTTCACCACCGGAATTCCGTTGATCACCGCGCCCAGCACCACGCCCTGACAGAAGGTGGCGATCACCGAACCCCAGATGAAAGATTTGTCCCACACGTGACGTTTGGCCGGACTGGCTTTGAAACGAAATTCAAAGGCTACGCCACGGAAAATCAGACCGAACAGCATCAGGGTCAGCGGGATAGTCAGTGCATCCAGAATCACCGAGTACGCCAGCGGGAATGCGCCATACAATGCCGCACCGCCGAGCACCAGCCAGGTTTCGTTGCCGTCCCAGACCGGCGCAACGGTGTTCATCATCACATCACGGTCGTGTTCTTTTTTCACCAGCGGGAATAGCAGGCCGATACCCAGGTCGAATCCGTCCATCACCACATACATCATCACGCCGAAGATGATGATCAAAAACCAGATCAGCGGTAAGTCGATACCCATTATCAAGCTCCCTTATTTTCGTCAGTCAGTGATTCTGAAATCGCAGACAGCGGACGCGCAGGCGTGCGGTGCTGGCCCGGACCACCGTGATCAACACTTTCACCTTCGTGCGCCTGCGGACCCTTGCGGATCAGACGCATCATGTAGCCGTAACCGACACCAAACACCGAACAGTAAATGACGATGAACAGGATCAGGCTGACGCTCATTTGCAGCACATTGTGGTTGGATACCGCGTCTTTGGTGCGCAGCAGTCCATAAACCACCCACGGCTGACGCCCCATTTCCGTGGTGACCCAACCCGCCAGCAACGCCAGCAGACCGGAAGGCCCCATCAGGAAAGCAAAGCGCAGGAACGCTTTAGAGGTATACATTTTGCCGCCACGGCGCAGGATCAGGCTCAGCACCCCCAGCAAAATCATCAGCATGCCCAGACCGGCCATGATGCGGAAGGTATAGAAGATGACGGAAGAGTTCGGGCGGTCTTCTTTCGGGAAGGATTTCAGTGCCGGGATCTGATGCGTCAGGCTGTGCGTCAGGATCAGGCTGCCCAGATACGGGATTTCAATCGCGTAACGGGTTTCTTCACGGTTCATATCGGGATAGCCGATCAGGACCAGCGGGGAAGGTTTGTTGTCTTTATTTTCCCAGTGGCCTTCGATGGCCGCGATTTTAGCAGGCTGATATTTCAGGGTATTCAGGCCGTGCGCATCGCCCAGGAATGCCTGAATTGGCGAGACGATCAGCGCCATCCACATTGCCATCGACAACATGGTACGGATGGCTGGCGTATCGCGACCGCGCAGCAAATGCCATGCCGCAGCAGAACCCACGAAGAAGGCAGACGCCAGAAACGCGGCGGTGGTCATGTGCATTAAGCGGAACGGGAAGGACGGGTTGAAGATAACCTTCATCCAGCTGACCGGCACCACCAGGTTGTTAACAATCTCGTAGCCCTGCGGGGTTTGCATCCAGCTGTTGGAAGCGAGGATCCAGAACGTCGACATCAGTGTGCCGAGCGCCACCATGCAGGTAGAGAAGAAGTGCAGGCCCGGTCCGACGCGGTTCCAGCCGAACAGCATCACGCCGAGGAAGCCAGCTTCGAGGAAAAATGCAGTTAACACTTCGTACGTCAGCAGCGGACCGGTAATGCTGCCCGCGAATGACGAGAACATACTCCAGTTGGTGCCGAACTGGTAAGCCATCACCAGACCGGAGACCACGCCCATACCGAAGTTAACGGCAAAGATTTTCGACCAGAAATGATACAGGTCGCGATATGCCTCTTTCTTTGTTTTCAGCCACATGCCTTCCAGAACAGCCAGAAAACTGGCAAGCCCGATAGTAATAGCGGGAAAAATGATGTGAAAAGAGACGGTGAAGGCAAACTGGATCCGGGCCAGTTCTAGCGCATCAAGACCAAACATAACAACCTCTTTTGTGTGTCAGGTTACCCTTCCAAACAGCAATACCGGTACGGGAACCGGCGATGTATGACATTCGCAGGTGAAGTCATGAATGAAAGGGTGGGACTGCCGGGGTTTTGCGAGAAACCGATTTAAGCACATCGCGCGAAGGGATTAACAGGGACCGTTCCGTGGGGAAATTAGTCGCTGAAACACTTTCAGTACGGGTAAAAAGCAGGGGCGGGAAAACTAAATTCGGAGAAAAGCGGGGGAAGGGAATTAACCACAAAAAGTGAGAGGTCATGTTGTTGCATTGATCTGGATCAAAAAGTTGTGATGTTTTTCAAATGTAATTTCCCTGCATTCGGTAATGGCTTGTTGTGTGCAAAATTGGTAACAAGAAAGTTAAATTTGCAGGAGTGACAGCGCATTCTTATTTTTAATGCAATGTAAATTTATGTCATCGGTTTTGGTGAAAAATGCAGCCGGAAGGTAATTTTTGTAGCATTTTTTTACATTTTAACGGAATTCTGTCCGGGTGACTGAGGAAAAAAGACGCCCGCAGGCGTCAGGGTAACAGGCCTCCGATCAGCTCAAAAAAGGCATCTTCACTAAACGCCCGCTCTGGCCCGGTGAAGGGATTTGCAGGGCGCCATGTCCAGTCCCTGTTTTCGCCAGCACGCATAAACAACCGGCACAGGACAGTCACGCGACCCTGAATGCAAAGACTGGCTTCCACACAGCCTGTGACGCCCTGGCCATATAAATAGACCGGCGTGAATTTCACCTGCCTGTCTTCATAAAACAGCCGTATACCCGGAACGCTGAATGATTTCCCGCCCATCAGACATTCAACCAGTGAGATAGGGGTGCCTTCGATCCGTATACCGGTGCCTTCCAGCCATTCTTCCATGTTTTCCTGCAGCAGGCTGATCCGCTGCCGGAACTCGGCGATATCCGCCTGACCTTTATTTTCAAAAGAGCCAGTGCGAGGCTGGCTGTCTTGTAATTTTTTTAGAAACCGTTCTTTTGCTGACATACTTCCTCTGTAATTTAAGATGGCTGACGTCCGCCGCCACAAACATCAGTTAGTGATCTGCCTGACCATTTTTTTCGGTTGTCGCCGGTAAGTTCTGGAGGAGCAACACATACCTGTTCAGCAACTGCGTGAACTGGTTATCCAGTTGCATAATCCGTTGCGGGGATATGCCTTTTTGCTGTTGTTTATCCTGCGCCAGCTTGCGCAGCGATTCTTCGACTGGCGGCGAACTGTTCAGCGCCTGCTGGATGGCGAATACCGAGGACTTTAGCTGTGAGACGGTCATGTATTTACCGCGTTGTTCATCCAGCCCGTTGAGTTTGTCCGCCAGTTGCTGTAACTGCGTATTCGCCTGTTGCCAGCCATCGAGGTTTTCCAGCGGTATCGCACTGGCGTTAAGCTGTTGTGTCCAGTTTTTTGCCAGTTGTTGAGATGCGGGGTTATCCGGCCAGAGGATTTGCGCCTGTTTTACCAGTTGTGCTCCGGTGTCCTGTGCCCAGCGCGGTGGCAATGCTGCCAGCTGGCGTGTTTGCTGTTGGGTTGCGGCCAGAAATGCCGGTGCCTCGCGGTGGAGCATCTCAGCCTGCTGGTTCTTAAGTGTTTCCAGCGCCTGTGCGTTCAGCGATTTTGGTAATACCGGCAGCGTCGCCATCAGTTGCTCTGCCGTTTGCGGATGATAAAAAGCATCCATCCCGGCTTTAAAACCGGTACCGGCCAATGCCGTCACCACGATACCTGCGATAAACCCTTTCCACTGCACCGGACGTTTCACTGGCGAAGGCGGTGCAATCACCTGCGGTTCGGCAGGTCCGCTCTGCGCAACATACACCCATTGTTCACCGGGTTGCGCGGTCCACTCTTTTTCCGCTTTTTCTGCCGCTGCCGCCGGTAAAACGATTGCTGCATCGCTGGTCGCGTGCATATTCTCCAGCCTGACGGCAGTACCATGCATGAAACTAGTCAGTGCTTCCAGCTGGCTGACGTGTTTCAGTTCAAGGCGTTGCAACACATTGCAAAGCGAAGCGATCAGTTTTTCTGCCTGATAAATCTGCGATAAATCATGATATTCCAGTGACATACCGCGCAATATTTGCTGAAGACGCTGACTCAGACCCGAAAGAATTTCCATCCGCGCGTGCACCGGCTGCGGCCACAGTCCCGGCCACTGACGTGAAATTAATGCCTCGAGGATCGCCAGCCCTTCATTTAATCCCGGCATGCCCGCTAGCCGCGCTCTGGCCTGTGTGTACCAGGAGGCCGTTTGCAGCTCGATACCGTTTTGCTGGAACAGGTTCAGACACAGTTGTTCCACCTTTTTCCAGTCCACATCGGGACGCGCCGGATGGGTTAATTTGCTCAGTTCTTCGCGTAAAACCGCGTAATCAGCCAGCGCACGCGGGTCATCCCCGGTGCGCAACTGGCGTTCAATAGACATGGTTGTTTTCCTTAACTGACGTAATTCTGCTGTTTCATATGGCGCATCAGTACGCGGCCTTCCGGCATAAACTCTGTTCCGAAGCGCACAAGTCCGAGGTCTTTCAGTTCGGCGTCGATGGCGTATTCGAGGTGCCCCGGTTTGGACTGCGGCAGCAATATCACATTGATTTTTCTCAGGCGGGGTTCGTATTTGAGTAACGTGCCGGAAAGCGTGGTCAGCAGCGAGTGCGCCGTACCGGGCATCCCTTGCAGGATTTTGCTCATGTCCGGCAGACCGTAATCCGGCAGATGGGTAAGCGTTCCGGCTCGGCAATTGAGGATGCGCTGCATGTTGTCGAGCACAGAGAGGATCACCTCATTCTCTTCGCTGACATTGTGCAGATCGAGGCCGCCGGCAAAGTTGCCGAGCAGCATTTCGTAAAGTGAGGGTTGCGACATATCACTTATCCTTCAGTGGCAGCAGTTTCATTCCCTGATTATTCAGTTCGATCTGGCGCGCCTTTTCCGGATCCAGATCGTTACGGCTTAGCACGATACGCCAGGTATTGTTGGTAATATCCGGTGAAAGGAACATACCCGCGACCGCCACAAACTGTGCTTTTTCATTCATCGGCACGTCGATAGTCACTGCTGCCCCCGGAAGAACCCGGATATCTTTTTGCTCCAGCAGATCGGCTTTTATCGCCTGGCTGTCTTCGGTAAAAAGCGACGGATAATCAGTGTTTTCAAACACTTTGTGATCTTGTAACTGATAGATACGCACCACCGTAGAAAGCGGAGCGCCGCTGGCATTGTTGTTGATGGCGTCGCGTGCTGTGATATCCAGATGCAGCGTTTTCACCTGCTTGTAAAAAATGGATTTGGTCACAGCAACCGTACCGTCACTGACTTTCTGGGTCAGCCCGCATCCGCTCAGGGTCGTTACCATTGCCAGCATCAGTAATGTAAAACGGGTTTTACCAGCGGTAGTCGCCATATTCATCAGTTTCCCTTCTGTGAAGATTTTCCTGAACGCGCTGATAGCGGCCCAGATTAATAGTGATCATTTCAGTTTTATTTTGGGGTGCGGACGTAATCCTTAACCTGCGCATCACTGCGGTTCTTCCCAGCAGCACACCGGATTTTTCCGGCCGGCAGGAAAGCTTTGCATCGGGCAGCAGCGCGCGTGACACCGATAGTTGTAAACGGACGTGCAACCGGGAGCCGAGATACACCTGCAACAACGCCAGCAAATCGGTGTAAAGCTGGCCACCCGGAAGCCATTCACGGGCTTCATCCGGATTTTCAGTTTTCAGTTTCAGCAAAACCTGACAGTTCACATCGACGGTCTGGCGCCCCATCACCGGGCTGCTGCTCATACTGACCGGCGCGCTGGCGCTCATGGTCAATTGCTTGCGCAGGGGAATATTGCAGCGGTCATGCGCCAGTACCTGCGCCTGTGTATCCGGTGCCAGCAACTGAACCAGCGCGATAATGCCTTCGCTGGTGCGTGTCGGTAGCCGCATCATGCTGGTGAGTGCCAGAAAACGGGAAACCGGCGTGGCGATATCTTGCGTACATCCCTCTATGCCCAGCCCGCAAAGGCTCAGCAGATATTTCGAGGTTTTATCTGTCCCGCCGGGGGTAAATGTGGCGGGATATGAGTATTTACGCCAGATCCGGTAATACTGCGTGGTCAGCCGGTGGTTGAAGATATCCAGAAAATCGGCGACGGCTTCGTAACCATCGCGACGCTGGGTAATGTCGTCGATATAGGATGTGGGCAGCGGTGATTCCACACCGTACAACCCGATAAACGTCGTGCGGATGGTCGGCGGAAGATGCGGATGCTCCGGCATTTCCACCCGTTTAAACTCGCTGGCGGGAAATCCCATCCCCGGATGCGGTCGAAAACGCACGGGGTCGTGTCTGACCTGCCACTGGCTGCCCAGAGCAGGGGCATCTGGCTGGCTTTGCTCCAGCAACTGACAAAGACGATAAAACTGGGTATAGGGCAGTTTATCGTGCAGTTGCTCGATTAGCCGGGCAGGCGCTGATTGTGATTCTCTTTCCATCGGATGCATTTCCCGGCAGGCTGAACGATAAGAGTTAACTGATTGAATAAATGGATATCAGCGTAAAGCGCAAAGAAGCGGTTGAGCATTTCCCCGAACAGGTAAATATCACCTTCACCGGTAAAACCATTGCCATCGAGCGTCACTTCAATATCAATTCCGCGCAGCAAAAAACCTTTCTCAAAACGTTGGATTTGATGATGTTGCACCTGCTGAATGGCATCCAGGCGGCGGTTGTTCAGTTCATCGCTCTGCCAGTTATAGAGCTCAAGCGTCCCGCGTAACACGTCTGCATTGCTCATCAGATTAAGATAACTGGAGCCAAGATGACTGAGCACGCGCCACTGGAAGTGATCTTCTGCCGGAGGATAAGAAGGCAGCGTCGGCTTGCTGAGATTTCGGACTTTTAGCGACGTCTGTAATACGGCCTCACAGCGATCAAGTAGGGTGCTTTGTAACGCTTTGCGTGGTAACTGACCGTTAGTGCCGGTTATTTTCAGGGAGACGGGCTCGCGGGTGAATTCGCGATCCACTTCCCATTGCTGACCGCCGAGAATCAACCACGTATCATGCAGCCCGGTCACGCCGCGTTTAACACGGGTGTGAAAATAACGCTCCGGCGCATGGCGTCTCTGCATGCCGCCGCGATGACGGAAGCTGGTGAAGGGCACGTAGGTTGCGTCCGACGTTCGCTGTGAGCCTGTTACAGAATCGACAGAATAAATTTCGGTATGACCGTCCTGTAACCGGCGCGGACGCAGCAGGTACTCATTCTCCAGTCCGTTAATAAGCAGCGGATCTGCTTCCAGCGTGAAAAGGTTGATCACCGGCACACAATGCAGCGCCATGGCTTCATCGGTAACAGGCAGATCACTTTGCCACTGGCTGTTGAATACGACTTCCAGGTCAAAGAATGCGATGCCTGCGGGCAAGGTCACTGATTCCAGCCCGTTAAGATGCACGAACATGAATTTTTCGCGGAAAGTGAAATACTCCAGCAGCAACTGATAGCCACTGAACGCGCTTTCGCCTTTTGGCCATAGCAGATCTTCATCTGCAAATCCGCCCGGCGAGAACCAGCCATTCAGTTTGATGCGGTCAGCCTGATTGGGAAGGCGGATATACAGCGCCGCCTGACGGCGGGTGAGGGCCAGATGCAGCGCACTGCTAACCGGTGCCTCACCTGCCAGATAAAAACACAGACGGCGTAGATCAGCCTGTGACCAGTCAGTCTGCGTGCTGCATGAGAGACGCAGGCGCAATACTGAACGTCCGTCCGGCTCAGTGGCCATTACCACTTTCGAAACGGCCAGCGGATTAAGCGTCATATCACGCGTGGTACGGTACTGGCAGACAGTATTTTTAGGGCCGACAGGGCGGGAATAGATTTCCATTCCCGCGGGCACAGTTTCTGCCATTTTCATCGACGGCACGTCGGGGCTCAGCGACACAATGGAAAGTGAAGGAATGGTGCGCAGATAGTGTGGCCATAACATGCTCACCAGCCCTTCGGTGAATTCCGGCAGGTCGTCGTCAATTTTTTCGCGCAGCCGTCCCATCGAGAAGGCAAAGCCTTCAAAAAGACGTTCAACGTAAGGGTCAGGCGTGCCGGGTTTATCCAAATCGAGCATCGCGGCGCGATCAGGATGAGCTTGTGCAAACTCTTTCGCCGCATCGCGCAAATAGCGCAGCTCGGCATCGTAATAACGCAGGGTTTGGTCTTTCATTGAAATAAAAATCCTTGAGTAATTTATTTTTCACATCAGAAGGTTGTTCTATTTTTACTCATGCCCATCAGGTTTTTAATTAACCAGTGTCATTAGATTAGATTTTAAATGCACTGTTAAAACTCCGGCTGTGTAATTACATGATGTGTCAACCGCTGAATTAGTAACTCTGAGGTTTACTTCATGCTGATCAACAAGATATTGAGTGTAAATACTTACTCCCGAGTGTACAGGACTTGCGAGGGTTTATTTCGTAATCACACATAAAACATGTGTTGCTTAAGAAAATTCAAACGGCATTCAGGGCCTTTAATTGTCAGATTCATTACTCCATTTAATAACACCCTCTATATCTGACATGTCATTATAGAAAGGTTCATTTTTATTACTTTTAAAAATTTGAATAATGTCATTAGTGAGCGTGTCAGAGGTTTTCTTCATGCAGTAGAATTTAGAATTGTCAGTATTGTCGCTTAAAATGTAATGGCAGTTGTATTTTTTGGTGTCTGTAGTGAAGCGCAGGGTGACATTCTCAAAAATTATGCTGCACTGAGGGTTTTCTCTCACCAGCGGCTGCAATAATTGCTGGAAAGATGCAGAATAGAGTAGTCCATAGTATCCATTATTCGTATTGCTGATTTTATTAAGATATAACGTGATGGTGCTATCATCTTGAATGCCGTGACTGGATTTTACACGTTGATATTCCCCTTGCATTTTACTGCATGGGGTGGGTTCATTTGCTAAGGCAAAAAATGAAATTGAACTCAGTAGTAAAATGATTTTTTTCAGCACGTGATTTCCTTATTTTAAAAAAACTTCGCATTAACCCTATCCACCTCTAATAATATTCTTTGGGGTGAGGAATTATGACATATAAAATCTCTGACTGACATAAGGATGGGTAAGGTGTGATTATTTTGGTGCAATGCGCCGGCGGGAAGTGGATGTCAGACATTTATTAAAGTCATATTTATTTTATTTAAACTCATCACCAACTGCCGTAGGGATATTTTTTATCTTTAATGAAGGTTTTCATACCTTCGCTGTATTCGTAACCATCCGGGAAATTCGTTTCGTTTTTGCACATTGCTAACTCTTTACCTGAAACAGTGGTTATTTGGGTGCTCGTCTGGAGTACGTCAGGGTCTCCATTGTTCTTTAGCCAAACTCTGACTTTTCCCTCCGGTGCCAGGCCAATCACCATATACCGGAAGTAATAAGTCTCCTTCGGATTTGACCAGTCAGGCTCTGAACTCACCATTTTATGTTGTGTGTCCAAAGAGAAATATAAGGTGGTTTCATACACTTTTTTGTCAATAATAGAGTCCCAGCAAAACTTAATCATCTGCGGTGGAGATTTTGCCTTATTAAAAGGTGAAGATCCCAGACCATTGTGGGTATCCCATTTTCCAACGCTGTCGCCTTGTGGCTGATCGATAGTCTGGAAAACGTAACCGTAACCGTCGGTATCCAGTAACTTCACAAGGGTGACCTGAGCAGGCAGGGCCTTAGGGGTTGAGAACGTGAAATACCATTCATCCCAGGGCGCTTTAATAGTTCCGTCGCATTGCCACTGGTGCAACCTGTTAACAGAAAAAGGGATAGGAGACTTGTTATTGTTTTCATGCCTTAGTTCCTTGCATATATTTATGTCCTTGAAACTCATCACCAACTGCCGTAGGGATATTTTTTATCTTTAATGAATTCTTTAATATCGTCATCGTACCCATAACTAAAATCACTGTTAGTTACCCCAGCGCACATATCTAAATCCTTCCCTGATACAGTAGTTATTTGGGTGCTCGTCTGGAGCACGTCAGGGTCTCCATTGTTCTTTAGCCAAACTCTGACTTTTCCCTCCGGTGCCAGGCCAATCACCATATACCGGAAGTAATAAGTCTCCTTCGGATTTGACCAGTCAGGCTCTGAACTCACCATTTTATGTTGTGTGTCCAAAGAGAAATATAAGGTGGTTTCATACACTTTTTTGTCAATAATAGAGTCCCAGCAAAACTTAATCATCTGCGGTGGAGATTTTGCCTTATTAAAAGGTGAAGATCCCAGACCATTGTGGGTATCCCATTTTCCAACGCTGTCGCCTTGTGGCTGATCGATAGTCTGGAAAACGTAACCGTAACCGTCGGTATCCAGTAACTTCACAAGGGTGACCTGAGCAGGCAGGGCCTTAGGGGTTGAGAACGTGAAATACCATTCATCCCAGGGCGCTTTAATAGTTCCGTGTTGTTCTTGCGCATTGCCACTGGTGCAACCTGTTAACAGAAGAAGGGATAGGAGACTTGTTATTGTTTTCATGCCTTAGTTCCTTGCATATATTTATGTCCTTGAAACTCATCACCAACTGCCGTAGGGATATTTCTTATCTTTTATGAATTCTTTAATGTCGTCATCGTACCCATAGCTAAAGTCACTGTTAGTTACCCCAGCGCACATATCCAAATCCTTGCCTGAAACAGTGGTTATTTTTGTGCTAGTTAATAAAATATCAGGATGGCCATACTGTCTTAACCAGGTATGCACGATACCTTCCGGAGCCAGGCCTATTAACATCGTTTGCCGGTAGGCACTTTTTGAAGGAGTGAGGGGGGTTGGATAAGGGGTAATCATTTTCTCCCAGGTATCAGAATAAAAGAATAAAGTGGTTTCATAAGTTTTCTTGTCAATAATAGAGTCCCAACAAAAAACAATCATTTGAGGTGGGGACTTTGCTTTATTGAACTGGGTTCCGCCAGCTGAGTTTTGGTCATCCCATTTTCCCACACTGATGCCCTGTGGTTGGTTTATTGTTTCGAACACATAACCATAGCCTTCGGTGTCGAGTAATTTTACCAGAGTAACCTGAGCAGGCAGGGCCTTAGGGGTAGTAAATGCAAAGTACCATTCATCCCAGGGGGCTTTAATGTTTCTTTGTTGTTCGTGCGCTTTACTGCCGGTGCACCCCGCTAACAGAAGCAGGGATAGCAGACCTGTTATTGTTTTCATGCCTTTGCTCCTTGCATATTCCATACGGCGCGCACCCAGCCGGGATTAGGACGGTTAACAAAACCGACAAGTTCTGCCGGTTTTACCGCGCCGTAAATTGCCTTGACCTTATTGCCATCGAGCCAGACGTGTTTAAATACCACTGCGTTCCAGTTTGCAGAACAGTGGATGTATTTCCCAATCAATTGTATTTCTTCATAAGTGAAGGGAGCTGAGTTACCTCCAGTTATAACTGCTTTTCCCTGGTTAATGGCTTTTTGACTCAACGGTTCTAATTCTTGTGGCAATCTTAATGCGATATTCGTATCGCGAATTGGATCAAATATACATCCAGCGCTTTGAGCGGCGGCTAGCATCACGCGTAAACTTACCTTTGACCAGTCATTAGTGACGGTACGTTCCATTGTCACCGCCGCGCCAACACGCTTTTCCGTCACACCCATACGATTTTTATTCGGATTGACCAAATAGTCATACCATGTTCCCAGTGTAATCTCCCCGGAAAGCATGAGGGGGCTCAGATTTGGCAATACCCGCAGGTCAGGTATTTCCGCTGCGGAACTGCGATAAATATTCGTCATCTCGACGGGAATGCTATCCCTGACGGTCTCAAATCCAGGTTCAGAGAGGAACAGGTATTCTTTTTCCTGCGGATTATAGCCACCGCCAATATCCGAATGTACACCGGGCAAGGCCAGTTCTGGCCACGACTCTTTAATGCTGTTCAGGCTGAAGTTATAGCGGCATTCATGCATTGCGGTAATCTGAAAGACTTTTTGTGCAATATCTTTTGGAAGCGCCAGCTCAATGCCGGGGTTTACACCGCCGTGGACGTCAAACAAATTTGTTACCGCACCGACCGCGCAGACAGTATCAAACAGCCCCAGAAAGCGAACTTCCCCTGCAGGTTTGCCATGTTGATTCCGGCCATCCAGCCCTTTCGTGATGGCTTCCTGTATTGCCTGATCGTTGTTTCTGACACGGTTCGCAAAGTGACGGGCAGCAGCGGCACCACGACTGAAGCCGAAGATATCAAACTGGATTTTTTCAATCGCACATGAATTACTTTTGCTTTCTTTGAGTAGTAATTGAATTTGTTCAGTAATTAATGCAACGCCTTCATTTGTTTTATCGACTACGCCATCAAACCACACACCTATCCCCATCCCAATAAGGCTGTCATCCTTATCTCTTGACGTACCAATCCCCTGAACATAAATAGCACGCTGATACTGCTCTTTATCATCAGTGATTTTATTGTCCTGAGAATAAAGAGTATGAAGCCAATGCACATTCGAATAATACCCAAGATAGCTCCCCGCACCGTTGCCGCTTTTACCTAATTTTTCAACACAGGATGCGGCATCTTCGGTTTTCATTCCCACATCCAGACTGGTGCAGGTTTCCAGAAGACGTTTATCAGTATTAAACACATTATTACCAGTGCCATCGAAAAACATACCGATGGTAAGCGTGATGCCGGGGACTTCTTTACGCTTACAAATCACGATTTTTTCTGAAACGTTTACGTCAGTTGTATGTTGCCCATCACTGACTTCCCATGTATTGCGTTGCGCCATTCTGTATATTCCTTGAATTAACAATCGTTCTACCTGGTGCCCAGAATTTCTATATTCATTTTTTCGGGCGCATTGGTGTAAACCTTCATGGTCTTGCCGTTTTCATCAGAAATACCTGTATAAATTGTGCCTTCAGCGGTGGTGATGCGGTATTCCGTTGAAGGAATGGTGTTTCCTTCTTCATCCTGTAAGGCGTAAACCGCACCGTAGCCTTTAGGGAACACCACTGGCGGGGTATTTAGGTTCGCCGGTTCCATCTTTTGCCAGTTGGCTGACTTAAACAGGATGTTTTGCGGATCGGCGATTTCGATATTGCCGTCACTGAGTTTGATGTAACCGCCACCGCAGGTCAGGATCAGCTCTTTGGCGGCGGTGATCGTGACGGTGCTTTCCGTGCTGGTCACGGTGATGTCGTTTTTGGCCAGCGCCGATAATTCGTCACCCTGCGCCTGAATGTCTACTTTCCCTTTCCCGGCGAAGAGTTTCATCCCGGATTTTTGGGCAAACAGGCTGACGCTTTCACCCGCTGCGGCAGTAAAGGACTTGCCGCTGCTGATGTCGGTATTGCTGCCGGACATTACGCCGACGCTCTGACTGCCGGAGGCAACGCGTACCGCAGACGGGCTGACGATACCAATGCCCTGCGGCGCGGACATCAGAATGCCCGCGGCTTTCAGTTTTTTCAGTGACGTATTGAGCGCTTCCTGGCTGTCGGTATCGCCCGGCGTGGCTTTGGCAATTTCCGCCACCTTCGCCAGACTGCGTGCCAGCGTCAGCGCCTGTTCAAGCTGCGCAATGGCCTCGTCCATCTCCAGCTGCTTACCACTGGCTGCCGGTTGCTCGTCGGCGCTGATGAATATGCCTTTTCCGGCCCGAATGGCGCCCCATTCATCGGTGCGCAGTTCAAAACCTTCACCGCGTAACGCACGGCTGGCATCCACGTTATGCCCGAGGTTGAGCTGCGTCTTGCTGCCGTATTCCGTGCTGAGCTTGATATGTTCTTCGCTGCGTTTGTCTTCCATCCGCAGCTTATTGTTGGCCGGCGTGCGGATGACGTTACGGGTGTTGTTTTGCTCTGTGACGTGGTCAGTGTGGCGCGAATCATGCAGCGCGTGTGCGATATACGGCCTGTCCGGGTCACCGTCGTGGAAGGCAATCGCGACTTCCGTGCCCTGTATCAGCGGGAAGTGGATGCCGTACTCATCGCCTCCGTAAGGTTTGGCGAAGCGGACCGGCATGCTTTCCTGACCCTGCGCTTTATCATCCTGATCGGCATCGAATCTGACCCGGTACAGCCCCGACACATCCTGCCAGGCGTAAATATCATTGGCCTTGGCGCTGGTGACGCGCGCCATCAGGGTGCCGCTGACCACGGGACGCGGCAGCAGAGCAGGGCGCCAGCATAAAGTTTCACTGTAAGGTACTGCCATCAGCCGGACTTTCAGGGCATCTTTGCGGCTGCCGCTGAAGTGGGCGTGGATCAATACGACAGGAGATGTCAGCAATTCCGGCAGCGTTGAGGGGATCGCACTGTCGGTAATCGTCAGCACCTGCGCGGGTTGCAGCGTGGCATCGTTACTGAAAAAGGAAAGGGTCGTTTGTTGTGACAAAAAGCGTTCGTGGTCGAGGCGCGCCATAAAGTTGGCGGTTTCAGCCGCCGGATCGGTTTTGCCGCCGGTTTCCGGATGGCGCGGTTTATAGTGATACACCTCGCCGTAAGTGATGCCTTCGCCCGCTCCGCGCGTCATGTCTGCTCTGGCAGACTGTAAAACCTGCTGCGCTTGCCGATGGTTATAATCTTTGCTGGAGACGCCTGCTTGTACCACGCTGTGCTGAATGTTCACTCCCCAGACAGAATCCGCACCGCTGTCGCTCATCCCGGACGGGCTGTTCAGCGGCAGGGTTTTACCGAACTGATAAGCGCTTTGCTTGTCGGCAAAATGGATGACTTCGGTCTGTGCATCGGGTTGCAGGGAGAAAAAATAAAAGATCCCCAGTTCTGAAAGCAGACGTTCAATAAAGGCCAGATCGCTTTCCTGATACTGGTTGATTTGCTCGCGTTTCGGGTAAGTCAGTTTCAGCGAAAACTCAAACTCCCATCCCTTCAGGCCATGTTCGGTCAGCACCTGTTCAATCACGTCAGGGACAGATTTGTTCACAAAGAATCGGTGGGTACGAAACTGCTTTGCGAGCAGTGCCAGAAAGGGCTCGAGCGTAATCTGATATTGCACCTGGTCAGCGGAGCCTGAGATGCGGCGAAAATCCGTGATCACGCCGTGAACGACTTTTTGTTCTGACAGACTTGCCAGCGGGCCGGAGCTCATGGTGAACGTCGCTGGCTGGCGGAGAAGTTCGCCGGAATCGATATCTTTGGCCGTGCTGGTAAACGTCACGTTGTAGCGGTAAAGCTGGCTCATGGCCTCGCTGCCGGTGAAGCTTTCCACATCCAGTTCTGCCTGGCAGGACGGCACGCTCAGGCGGTAGCGGTTCAGGGTCGTTTTCGACAGCGACAGCAAGTCTTGTGCAATATCCATCATGCGGGTATTTCCTTATATTCCGTTAGCCACACAGTACCGCAGCGCGTGCCGGGTCGAGGGCGATGAGTCCGGCCAGCAGATATTCCATGTCACCGTGCAGGCGGGATTTATCGGTGTCTGCGCGGCTGGCTTTCATGCGCAGCAGTTTCAGGCGTCTGGCTTTCACTTCAAACAACAATTCTGGTTCCCACTGCGTGAGAGTGAGCGTCGAACCATTGTTGTCCAGTTCTCCCAGCAGATGCAGCGCCATGTCATTTTTGCCATATTGTTCGGCAACGCGCGCCATTAGCAGGCGTAAAAGCCATAGATGGCGCGGTGTGCGGGTGCCGGGACGGTTCTGAAGCCAGTTCAGCGCGGCTTCCACGCCGCCGCTGTCGGCCTGAGCCAGCGCTTCCGGTTCCAGCTGAAGGATATCGTCATCACCCGCCGTCGTGGCTGATGCGGAAGGTTCATTGCCCCAGTTGCCGGAGGACGTCATCACCTGCTGGTTAATCCAGTTGAGCGTGACCTCATCGGCGAATGGTGTGCCATCATCAAATGCCAGCCCTTCAAGACCGGGTAAACGAGTGAGTAATCCGTTCAGATCCTGCTTAATGATGTCAGCCCAGGTTTCATAGGGGGCGCCTGCTTTGACAAGCGCCTGATGGATGTACCATTGCAGATCCAGCCAGAGATGATTCACCCCCAGAGCAAACAGACTGTCGGTTTGCTCCAGCAGCTCCAGCCAGCTTTGCTGCAGATAAAGTCGCTTGAGCAGGGCGCGGTGTTCGGGTTTCGGCGGCGACAAACGGGTACGTCCGTCGGCAGCCAGCGGAGGCAATTCATGCAGAGTATCCAGCCGGATGCTTTTAATCAGATGATGACCTGAGAGCCAGCCGGATGGCTGATCACGCAGGTATTTCGCCAGCAGTTTTGCCTGGTCGAGCAGGTCGCGTCCTGAAGTCACCGGTTTAAGTGTCGGGGACTCAGCAGACGTGTTTGACGTATGGCCGGTTGATGTTGCGCTGCTGTTCTGCGGGATTACCGCATCAAAGCCACCGGACTGCGCAAGCCGGTTTTCCAGCGCACCATAAAGCACCCCAAACTGCGGACGAGTGGCGGGTTCCCAGGAATTTAATCCCTGTTCGATGAGCGACAGTGCACCGACGATGCGTGAAAAATCATTCTTGTCCACTTCCGGGAACAGCGACAGGCTGTCCAGGACACGTGAGGCTGCCAGCCACTCCAGCGCGGCTTTCCGGCTGGTAGACCGCAACGGATGCAGGGTTTCACCAAAGCGTGTAATTAGCCCGGCCAGCAAAGAAAGGCCGTCGGCCAGACCGGTTTCTCCGTCACGATGCAAACGTGCCCAGATGTAATAGGTCGCAACGCGGACATCTTTGCAGTGTGAGACAAGCAGATTTTCAGCCAGCTTGCAGGTCAGGGACGTATCCGCGCCGGACAGTTTGTTAACCTCTTCACGCATTTGCTGGAAGTTATCGTCATAGCCGGGATCTTCTCCGGCAGGCATGTCCGCCGTTACCGGCTGAAGCCAGTTATCCCAAAGCAAGGCTTGCTGTTGTGCCTGTTCCAGCAACAATGCAGGTTCAGCAGAACACGCGTTCTGTAGTGTGATTAATGTGGCCATTACGGCTCCTCAGCAATAGCGTCGGGATCAAAAGGTTTTTCTGCAGGCGCAAGCGATGCAGCCTGAACCTGGAAAATCTGCACGGGGAGGGTGAAATCACGCAATCTCAATAAAGCCAGCGGTCCTTCACCGGCTTCGGTGCGTAGCGTGTAATTCAACAACCGGTTGTCCGGCGCTTTCCAGGTGATATTAAAGCTGCTGCTCACACCCTGATACGGCGTAACTGACGCTTTATCGAGCAGGCGGATCAGCCCCCAGGCTCCCGGCAGATCGGCAAACTGTCGTGTGCCCGCCTGAGTACTGATCCAGCTCAGGCTGGCGCCCGGTGCTTCGGTATCATTCGGCCAGGTGAAACGTTTCCATGCAGGAAGCTGGTTGTAATAGCTGAGTTTCTGGCTGTCGATCACTAGGTCTGTTTGCATCACATCTTTAGCCGTGCCCGGACGCAGCTCAAAATGCATCCCCGCTTCGCCATTGGTGAAAACCACGTCCGAGAGGTAACTCAGGGTATCCATCGCTTTGAGGAATGCAGGGCTGAAGGTCAGACCCTGTGCATTAATACTGTCCGGCACCCAGTGGCTGCCTTCTTTATGCAATACACCGTTCAAACGGGTTTGCAGGAAGCGTGCGATGCGACCGCTGTCACTGTTGAGGTAGCGGGCCATCAGCGGAAGTGATACTTCACTGCTGGTATTTTTTAACGGATAACGACCACCAAATGCGCTGTTCCAGTCATCAACAATCGCTGTCTGCCATTGTGCGTTCAGGCTCTCGGCTGCGGGAGCCAGTACCTGCTGCCATGCCTGCTCCATCGGTTGAACAAAAATTGTCTGCCCGAAGCCGCTCCATTCCTGACCCAGACTTGCCGCCACCAGACTGCCGTAATCGCGGGTTTCGGTTAGATCAACTGCTTTGCCCTGGAATACCGTTTGCGCCAGCGTCTGCGTCATTGCCTGCGGATCGGCGGCATTGACGACCTGCTGAAGTTTCAGGCGAACTTGTGTGACGCGGGTGAGGAAGGTTTGCAAACTGAGACTGGTGTTACTTTGACCACCTGCTTTATTGTCCATTAACGCGAGTATCGGGCTGAAAGTGGCATCCAGCGGGCCCCGTGCTCCGGCCTGCTGATCAATAGCGGGTTGTTCATCACGGTTTAAGAGATTTTTTGCTGATTTTACCAGCGAGTCAGAGAGCGCTTCTCCGCTCTGACCGGTTTTGCCTTGTATGCTCAGGGTGTTCATCAGCGCCACCAGCGGCGACTGACGTACGTCTGCCATCAGGGTCAGTTGATCGATAGCATCTGACAACGTTTGAGCCTGCTGCCAGTGCAGACTGTTCAGAAACTCAAGCCAGCTGGAGGAGAAGTCCGCGAAGTAACGTTCTTTGAGACGCGCCTGCAATGCTTCAGGTGAGCCCTGCTCTAACACAGCGGTTTTGCTATCACTGAGTACCCAGTCCATTTCTTCACGTCGGCCATTGACCACTTTCTCTATCGCCGGTTTGACAGATTCCTCCCAGGCCTTGCGGGTAAACATGCCCGGCACTACGGCATCCGTGGTAAATATTCTTTCTGCATCGGTATCACCCGCCATATCAGTCAGAGTCATATCCGCATACTGGTGGGCGACCTGTCGAAGCATTTTCTGATAAAGCGTCGATTCGCTGTTGCGTGCGCCCATCAGGCGAACCAGCAAAGTCCGGGTTTGACCGACCAGATTTTCGTCAACAGAAAGCTGCCATTCAGGATGGCGGGAAAGGTTACGGGCATAAAAATCCAACAGCACAGGACCTTCACCCTGCCATACACCATCGGGCACATCTTTACGCTGTGACCAGTCACTCAGCAGTATTCTGCTAAACCAGGTGGGGTCCATTTTTGCAGGACGTGACAGCATCAGATAGAGTTTTAGCTGATCGTAAGCGGGCTTTACTATTGCATCACGACGCGGATCGCCCGGAGGAAGCCCTGCGAAGGTGGTGAGACGGTCTTCCAGGTGCTGAGCGGCAGCGTCACGCAACAGTGGCATTGCACTGGCGGCATACTGAGGCCAAAGTGCAGTCAGCAAAGGGTCAGTCTGATTCAGTCCAAAACGGCTGTACCACGGGGCATGCTGCTGGCGATACTGAAGCTTACCGAGCGTATTTTGCAGTTCGCGTTGGGCTTTGAGTCGCACGGGAAGCACTTGCTTCACATCCGCAGCCTGTTTCACCTGTGCTTCGCTGGTATTTATTGTCTGGCGGTTAACCAGGAAGGACATGACCATTCCTGCACCCCATAACACCATCACACCTGCGGCAATTGCGCCGAACGTTTTGCCCCAGGCGAACCCGAGTTTCTTGGCCGACAACCCTGCGGGTAATGACGGCAGCGAATTAAGCAGAACATCCCAGCGATTATCCTTACCCCAGTGATGTTTCACGGTGCGCTGAGCATTCACCGACACCGGGCTGAACATGATGCCCGCAAGGGGAGAAGGGCGGTAAGGATTCAGCAATGCGGCGACAGGTTCAATAATAACGCCCGGTGCTTGCGCCAGCTGGTCGGCAAGCTGCAACAGGAACTGATTGCGTGTGCTGGCGCTGATTTGTTGTGTACCTTGCGCGATCAGCATCGGTACCAGCGCGGTGAGCTGGATTTTGAGTTCATCAGGTTTGCAGGCAGCAGGCAGCAGGCAGCCGACGGGCTGGGTGATGCGATCTTTATTATCACCCTCGGCCGGATGCAGCGACCATACATACAGCGGCAACCGCCATCCCAGCAGATCAAAGCGAACGGCAAAGGCTTTCGCGGCGCTGTCCATCATGTCGGCAGTGAGGGGGGGTTGAGTCTGCAACTGACCGTTCGCGGTATGTTGCGCCAGCGCAGATGTCACCCAAATCACACCATCCAGCGAGCGGCGGCGAAGATTTCGCAGTGCATTCAGCCACGCGCTGTCTGGCTGGGCGGCCAGATCGCCACCCCATAATAATACTGTGCCACTGTCTTCCTGCCAGTATTGCGATGTCAGGCCTGGCGTCAGACGTTCAACATCAGCTGCACTGCCGGTGAGCAGCAGAATGCGGACTTTGCGTGGCCAGAAACGGCCGTAAGTCTGGCGCAGGGCTTCCCGCAGTTCAGTTACCGTGACGTGGCGTGGTGCAGTTTGTACCAGGCGCTCTTCGCTTCCCGGCAGTATGTTCTGCTGCTTTTCTTCTTCGCGATGCATGAGTTGTCGCACCAGTCGCAGCAGTGCAGGGCCAAAACGCAGCGCTGCACCGAGTACGCAGATCATAAGGAAGGCTCCGGCTTTTTTGCCCGTGGTATCGAGGCCGAAGAAATCACCGTGATGCCATATAGCCCATCCAATGAGGCTAAGCAAAGCCAATAGCAGAACCGTCAGGCCCCCAAAACGCCAGAGCCTACTTAATACGCTCATCCCCACTCCCTGATGCGATGGTGTAAACAAAATTTTCTGCTCCTGTTGTGGATAACGCTAACCAAGATTGTTGTCCGATATGAACAAAATCAGCCCCCAGCGCGAGGGTTAACCATGGGGAGAATGGCCCCTGAATGCCGCAATATGTTTCGATAGTCAGAATATTTTCGGCCTCCCATTGAGTACCCAGCGCATTTCCAATGGTGATAAGTGCGGCGGAGGACCCGGTCCATTTCTGGTGATCACCCAGGACGCGGGCAGTCCGGCAGGCCTGCGTTTGTGTCGTAAGAAGTAAAGTCAGCTCTTCGTTGAGATTACCCACATCCAGTGGCATAGGCCGCAGTACGCGGACGATGTGAGGTAAAGCATGTTCTTGCGCGACATCATCACTGGTGAACAACAATGCGGCCAGACCGTCGGAATAATGAGTATTCCCGTTCATCTGTATCACCAAAATCAACTGGACTGTGGATTCCGGTTGTCCGAGCCTTTCATCAAGTGAACGGAATGAAAGCTGATCGATGATATTCAGCGATGCAGGACGAAGGTTTTCAGGCGCACGGGTCTGCCAGCACTCATCAAACAGTGCGAATAATTTCTGCCTGCCTGATTCAGGTTCATCGGTTAATACCGTGACCTGAAGTGCTAACTCAGGGGGGAGTATCCGCAGGGCACTCTGAATACCTTCCAGCAACGTATTAATGACCGACTTGTTATCTTTCAAATAATCAATGTGGCGAACCAGCCCTTGCTGCTGTGGTAACCCTCTGAGGTTTTGCTTTAATAAGGCCGCTGAAATACTGTCCGGCAGCATGACGCAACTTGCTGAGAGCGCGATATAACGTTCGGCCCATGCGGTCCATTGTTGCTGAGCGTGTTCAGCCTCACGTTGGAAGAACTGGAAACGCTCCATTTCGCGGCCATAAAGATAACCACAGGTACTGAAAGTCAGTATCCAGAGCACTACGGGTATCAGCGCGAATAACCAGATATTTATGGCTTTCAGTGCACTGAATGTTCCTGATGCATGTAAAACAAATAACAACACACCGGCAATCACCGCCAGCACACCACTGATTAACCAGCCACCGGAAGAGGGAGGTGAGGGTTGTTCAGTCGTAAAGGGTTTTTGACGTTCCCAGCCCATGACTTATCCTATTGCGCAATCCGGTGCACCGGAGATGACCTGACAACCGCAAAGACATTTGCAGCCATCCACCACAACTGCTTTACCGTCTGATGACCATTCGGGTGAACCTTCTACAATAGGGTTAACACCGTGGAAGGGAACCGGGCAACTGACTTTGTCACCGACTAACGCGACAGGTTTTCCGTTTACAATCATGGTTGAAGAGGCTGAAATAACAGAGCCACCGTGTGTGGTTTTGTCGCCGAGTAATACGAAGCCTTTTGGCATGAAAATTCCTTTTATTTGATGTTCAAATAACATTGATGAAATAACGTTAAAGGTACTTTAAAGTACCTTTAAATGTACGAATCTTAAATTTGGTTTAATTTTTTTTGTCGGGAGAAGTTACGTAATTTTATTAATATTCTTGAGGTCTGTTTTTACGTAAAGTGTCCACGCCGGAGTTAATAAATATAATGCCCATGGATTCTACTTCTCATTTATTCATCTATATAAAAATACTGGCGACCTCAAGTGGAAACGGTTTTGTATAAGGTGACGGGTTTTGAACTTCCACATTAACCCATTGAGTATCAGAGGGTGGTGATAATGTATGGTCGGTGTTGCTAACACAGCCGCAGTTTGATAAAACAAAAGTCATGAGAATTATTGATTTGTTATTCATTTTGTAATCCTTGTAAAACAGGATGTGTTAATTATTTGATTTCGGAATTATTAATTTTATCAAAGCTCGGATTAATGCTACCATCGGAGATTACTGAACCGTCCGGGTATACAAAACTGTAAAAAACACCATGTTTATTTTCTTTTGGCGCAACCATTCTTGTTATTTTTTTCGTTTAAAAGCGGTTTGTATTGAATGTTTACATTCTCAGGGCTTTTTAAGCTTTTCAGAGATAAAAAATCTTTCTTCCCGAAGAGATTTAATGTTTTTTTATTTGGGTTGATTTCTTCCTGTATTACGGGGAATTATAAGGGTGAAATACTAATGTTCCCTGAAAAATTATCAAATTTCCCATTGCGAGCAGCAATATCATCAAAAGCGATCGTTGCTCCAACCGCTGTACCCGGTACCAAATCTTACCGAGATGTGTGGCATCGATATATTCAATGCCGAGATTAAACTCACTCAGTGTCCATTCGCATGATCCTCCACCCTTCACTGCCACTTTTGCATGCCAGTCATTAGTGTTCCCCTGTTGCAGGAGAGGGACTTTAATACCATTATAACTTGGCTTTGCTTCACGGGAGCCATCAACTCTGTTTATGCTAATTTTCATGCATTTATGAGAACTATAAACTACTTCAAGTGGAAACGGTTTTGTATAAGGTGACGGGTTTTGAACTTCCACATTAACCCATTGAGTGTCAGAGTGGGGTAATAAGGTACGGTCTGCTGTAACTGCACAGCCACTTTTTGGTAAAAAGTCAGAAGGACTAATGTTTTATTGTTCATTCTGGAGTCACTTAAGTTATCAATTATTCAACCTTCATTTTATCAACCAAGTTAAAATCAGGAAAAAGCGTTCTTTCAGGAGCAATGCTTCCATCGGGATAAACTATTTTTGCATGGGCGCCATCAATTTTTTTTTCAGGCTCGATAAATTTAACAATTTTACTTTCATCTACCTTGGGGTTAAATAAAATATTATTAGCATTGATTTCACGATAAGAAACAAAACTTTTTTTACCTAAGAGTGAAAGGGTTTTTATTTTTTCAGAAATATTTCTTTCTCTTATGTATGGGTAATATTTCTCTGAAATCCATATATCTCCCTGTACAGCGGTAAACTTCCCATTGCGAGAAGCATCATCATCAAAAGCAATGCTAGCACCCACGGCTGTGCCAGGTACGAGATCCTTTCCCAGATGAGTCGCATCAATATATTCTATCCCCAGATTTAGGGCACTCAACGTCCAGTTGCAGGATCCACCGCCGGTCATCGCAACCTTTGCCTTCCAGAGATCATTATCTCTTTGCTGCAGCGGGATTTTAATGACGTTATAGCTTGGTTCGGTAATGACAGAACCATCAACACCGCTTACTCTTTTTTTCAAACATTTATGAGAAATATATCTGACCTCAAGTGGAAACGGTTTTGTATAAGGTGACGGATTTTGAACTTCCACATTAACCCATTGAGTATCAGAGGGTGGTGATAATGTATGGTCGGTGTTGCTAACACAGCCGCAGTTTGATAAAACAAAAGTCATGAGAATTATTGATTTGTTATTCATTTTGTAATCCTTGTAAAACAGGATGTGTTAATTATTTGATTTCGGAATTATTAATTTTATCAAAGCTCGGATTAATACTACCATCGGAGATTACTGAACCGTCCGGGTATACAAAACTGTAAAAAACACCATGTTTATTTTCTTTTGGCGCAACCATTCTTGTTATTTTTTT